>CALAMI010000001.1 GCA_937925685.1 Candidatus Binatia bacterium
TGCGTGAAAAGAACCGTCGCCGTTGTGACGGCAGCGGGCTTCGTGGGCCTGCTGTGGGTCCTGCCGGCGATGGCTGCGCCGGACAAGTGCCAAAGTGAATTGGCCAAGCGAAGTTCGTTGTTCCACGCCAAGGTGGCCAACGCGCTGCAAAAGTGCGGCGATGCAATCCGGCGAGAGCAAGCGAAGAACCTTGCGAAGGCGGGCTCGGGATTTCTCGTGACCGCGGCCCACTTGTGCCAAAAAGAGCTCAACCGCATTTTCGACTTGCCCAACGTGCTCGGGGGCAAGAGCGAGCGGCAAAAGTTTTTCGATGCCGTGGACAAAGCGTTTACGGCGGGCACCACGCCCAAGTGCAACGTAAGCGACCTCGAGTGGCAAGGGTTGATGCACAGCGGAACCGGCGGCCTGGGTTTCGCCCCTTCGGTGGGAAGCAATGCATGGGACTTCGCCAAAGTGTGGCTTGCGGTCATGCAAGTGCAACGTGCTCTCGACGGGCAGTTGGCTGTGCAGGCGGATTTCCTCGCACGGCTGCAGGAGATCCTCGGAGCGCCGCCCAAGCCCCCGGGAACCAGCGTGAGCACGGCCGCGACGAATTGCACGCTCCCGGTAACTTGCGACCCGACCACGACCCACGGCTGCCGACCGGATCTATGCCGCTTCCGGCCCCCTTGTTTGCGACAAGGCTGTGCGCTGGGTGGGAGCAGTGGGTTGCAACTGGCGCAGCCCGGAGTCAGCGAGTCGTATCCCGTGCAGGGTTTGCTGCCGCTCAGCGTGTGCTCTTTGTCTGGGTGGAGTTATCCCTTCGGCAATGCGGGAGAGGGGGTGCTGATCGGTGGCGGACCGAGCCGCACGCTGGTGCCCGTGGCCATTCCCAACACGAGTACGCTGGGCATCGCCGACAGCACTGTTTGTGTCGATGTGGTCCGCACCACGGGATACTGCGGCTGTACCCCGCCATTTACGGGCGCACCGATCGATTTCAACGATTGTCGTGACCACGTGGAAGGCAGCGGGTTGGCCTGTGGCGGCTCGCCGGTGGAGGGTACCAGCGGTGCGGATGGCCAGCACAGTGGGACTACGAACAGTGCCACGTTCGTCCAAGCGAGCAACGCAGGGGTGAACAACGACTGCGTCCTGTGGGCGACGCTGCGGCTGACGGTTGTCGCCAGCGGGAACGAGGGTAGCGATGGGGTGGCTTGCACCTCGGACGACTTCAACCCGATCACAGTGATCGCCAGTGCTCCGCTGACTACGGGTACGGTGAACGGTACGGTCGAGGATGCCGTGCACACCCCGGGCGCCTGTAGCGGGAGCATGACCGCCTGTGTGGAGGATGCCAATTGCCCGAGTGGGCAAACCTGTACGAGCCCGAGCCCGACCTTGGTGACGCTTTCGCTCGGGTCGCTTTCCGGCAGTGTCGTGGGTGGGGGCTGTGGCAACGTCGTCGCCAACCAGTTGAGCGGCATATCCTTGGTTGGTACCGTGCCGATCGTGGATTTGCCGCGGACGACGACGAGCGGGGCGGACGATACCGTGCTTGGATTGAATCTGACGTGCCCGTAGCGACCTCGGGCGCACTGCCGTGCGCCCCTACGGTGTGCGGGGGGTGTCCAGGAGGGCCAGTAGGCGGCGAGCAGCTTCCGTCGGGCTCAAGCGGTGTTGCCGCACCGCGCGTTCCAACTCGGGCAGCAGTGTTTGCACGTCGGCGCGCGCGAGGAAATGCTCCAAGATGCCCTCGCGTAGCATGTCCCAGAACCACTTTTGTTGCTGCGCTTCGCGCTTGCGCGTGAGTTCGCTCGCCGCAGCGAGTCGCGCGCGGTGGTCGCGCACGATGTCCCACACCCGGTCGATGCCGTGGCCGGTCACGGCACTGACCGTGATTACCGGAGGCTCCCACACCGCCGAACGGTGGCGAAACAGCCTCAGTGCCTTGCGATACTCGGCGGCAGCGCGCTCGGCCGGCAGCAGATTGTCGCCGTCGGCCTTAGTGATGGCCAGCGCATCGACGAGTTCGAGGATGCCTTTCTTGATGCCCTGCAGCTCGTCGCCGGCACCCGCGAGCAACAGCACCAGGAAGAAATCCACCATCGAAGCGACAGCGAACTCCGATTGTCCCACTCCGACGGTCTCGACAAGCACAATACCGAAGCCTGCCGCTTCGCACAGCAAAATCGCCTCGCGCGTGTGGCGCGCCACGCCGCCGAGCGAGCCTCCCGATGGGCTTGGCCGAATAAACGCTTCGGGCGCTACGGATAGCCGCGCCATGCGGGTTTTGTCGCCGAGGATGCTGCCACCGGAAATGGCGCTGGAAGGGTCCACCGCCAGCACGGCGACTCGCTCGCCTTGGGCGATGAGGTGTAGTCCGAACGCCTCGATGAACGTACTTTTGCCCACTCCGGGCACACCGCTCACACCGATACGATAGCCAGCGCCGGTGTGTGGCAAAATCAGTTCCAGCAGGCGGTGGGCTTGCTCTTGATGGTCGGGTCGAGTGCTCTCGACCAGCGTAATCCCTTTGGCGAGCGCACGACGGTTCCCGCTAAGAATCCCGTGAGCCAGTGCTTCGACCGCTGACAACGCTCGATTCACGCAGTGGCGACCTTGGGAGTAGGCTGGGTGGCCTGGCGCACGAGTTCCAGCACGCGCCGCGCGGCCTCGAGCACGTGCGTGCCCGGCCCGAAAATGGCTTTCACTCCAGCTTGTTCGAGGAACTTGTAGTCTTTTTGCGGAACGATGCCACCCACGGTGACGATAATATCGCTTGCTCCCAGGCGCTCGAGTTCGCGAATGAGCTGAGGCACTAGGGTTTTGTGCCCACCGGCTTGCGTGGAAATGCCGATGACGTGGACGTCGTTTTCCACCGCTTGGCGTGCCACCTCTTCCGGAGTTTGGAACAAACTGCCAATGTCCACATCGAAACCCAGGTCGGCGAAGGCAGTGGCAATCACCTTGGCGCCGCGGTCGTGGCCGTCTTGCCCCACCTTGGCCACCAGAATTCGCGGACGGCGGCCGTGTTCCCGCGCGAACGCATCGACTTCCGACCGAAGTTGTTGCCACTCGGGGTCGTCATCGTACTGGCCACCGTAAACACCGGAAATGGAACGCACCTCGGCTTGGTAGCGGCCCCAGACTTTCTCCAGGGCGGTGGAAATCTCTCCCACCGTGGCGCGGGCCCGGGCCGCCTCCACGGCGAGCGCGAGCAGGTTGCCTTGCCCGGTTTCGGCAGCGCGCGTGAGCGCGTTCAATGCCGCTTCCACCTTCGCAGGGTCGCGCGTGGCGCGAATCTTCTCGAGGCGCTCGATTTGCCGTTCCCGCACGGCGGTATTGTCGATTTCGCGAATCTCGATTTCCGGCTCTTCTGGCAGGCGGTATTTGTTCACCCCCACGATAATGTCTTCGCCGCGGTCGATGCGAGCTTGGCGGCGAGCGGCGGTTTCTTCGATGCGCAGCTTGGGCATGCCCGCCTCGATGGCTTTGACCATCCCTCCCATCGCTTCTACTTCTTCGATGATATTCATGGCCTTGCGGGCGAGCGCGTGGGTGAGCGACTCCATGAAGTACGACCCCCCCCACGGATCGATCACTTTCGGGATGCCCGTTTCCAACTGCAGGATCAGCTGAGTGTTGCGGGCAATGCGGGCGGCGGTGTCGCTGGGCAAGGCGATGGCCTCGTCGTAAGAATTGGTATGTAAGCTTTGCGTGCCTCCGAACACCGCAGCCATGGCCTCGATCGTGGTGCGCACGATGTTGTTGAAGGGGTCCTGCTCCGTGAGGCTGGCTCCCGAGGTTTGGCAATGGGTGCGCAACATCAGGGATTCGCGCTTTTTCGGCTGGAACAGGCGCTTCATCAGGGTGGCCCAAAGCAGTCGCGCCGCCCGCAGTTTGGCGATTTCCATGTAGAAGTTCATACCGATCGCGAAAAAGAACGAGAGGCGGCCAGCGAAGGCATCGATATCGAGTCCCTTCGACAGGGCGGCGCGCACGTATTCGAGCCCATCGGCAAGAGTGAAGGCAAGCTCGAGATCGCAAGTCGCACCGGCTTCTTGCATGTGGTAGCCAGAAATCGAGATGGAGTTGAAACGGGGCATTTCCTTGGCGGTGTACTCGATGATGTCGGCAACGATGCGCATCGACGGAGCCGGCGGGTAGATGTAAGTGTTGCGCACCATGAACTCTTTCAGGATGTCGTTTTGGATCGTGCCGGTGAGCTTTGCCCGCGGCACTCCTTGTTCCTCTCCAGCGACGATGAAACTGGCGAGCACGGGCAGCACCGCACCGTTCATGGTCATCGACACCGACATTTTGTCGAGGGGCACGCCGTCGAAAAGGATTTTCATGTCTTCGACCGAATCGATGGCCACCCCGGCCTTACCGACGTCGCCGACCACGCGCGGGTGGTCGCTATCGTACCCGCGGTGGGTGGCGAGGTCGAAGGCTACGGAGAGACCCATCTGGCCTTGTGCCAAGCAGGCGCGGTAAAAGGCATTGGATTCTTCCGCCGTGGAAAAGCCAGCGTATTGACGGATGGTCCACGGTTTTTCCGCGTACATGGTGGCGCGAGGGCCACGGAGGAAGGGGAAGTCGCCCGGGATGGTGTCGAGGAAGTCCAATCCCTCCACGTCTGCGCGCGTGTACAGCGGCTTTACATCGATACCTTCGGGTGTGTGCCACAAGAGTTCGTCGGGGTCGCGGCCCTTACGTTCTTCGGTAGCTAGTTGCCGCCATCGTTCGAGGTCGGCTCGATCTCCTTGCTGGCTCATACAATTCTCCTTTTAACATGTTGCGCGCCTGGCAACAGAGTGTCGGCAACGCAGGCGTTCCCAGGTGGCCGGAGCGGAAGTACGTGGGCTTGGATGCGTGCTCGCCTGGGCCAGCGAACATCGGCGGGCCGGCGCCGCGTCTTGGTCACCCTGCCGTCAGGTGTTGGCGGGAGGGAGCCTCGAGGCTGCCTGGAGCAGGAGTGGGTACCCGAGGCACGCCCGCTGGACGGCACGGCACCGGCCAGGAGCGGGAGATATTTGGTAGCGGCAAAATTGGTCCTCGCTATCCTCATCCCAGCAATTGGCGGGCGATCACCTTGAGTTCGAGAATGGGCTTCACTCCCTCGAAGATAGGCAGTACCGTGGCATCGACCACGTAGCGGGAAATGGGAAACTCCTCCGCGTAACCCCAGCCGCCGTGGAGAAGTTGGCCCTCCTGTGTCACCCACACCGCCACATCGGAGGCAAAGAGTTTTGCCATGGCCGGTTCTAGCGATACCGACTCGTCGCGATCCATGGCCAAGGCGGCGGCGTAGGTGAGTTGGCGAGCCGCCATGGTGTAAGTGGCCATGCGGCCGAGCTTGTATTGAGTGAGTTGGAACTGGCCGATCGGTTGGCCGAATTGCTTGCGGTCGTTGGCGTATTCCGCTGTACGTTCCAAAGCCGCTTGGGCAAGGCCCGTTGCCCGTCCACCGGTTTGCAGCCGGCCTGCAGCGAATCCCGCCATTTGCAAATAAAAGCCCTTGTTTTTCTGCTGCTCCTCGCCAACCAGGTTCTCGGCCGCAACGAAGTAGCGTTCGAAGCTCAAGGTGAAAGAATGCATGCCGCGATAACCTGGGGTGCGATCTGCCTTGCCCACCAGGATGCCACCCGTGGGTTGCCGCATTTCGAAGGCGTGGCCGTAAAAGGGGTCCTTGGGAACGATGAACAGGGAGAGCCCCCGTGCGCCTTTTTTCGGGTCCGGGTCGGTGCGAGCCAACAGTGCCAGGACATTGGCCCGGCCGGCAAAGGTGCACCATGCTTTGGCACCGTCGATGACGTAGCCTTTTTGGCCATCGACCACCGCTTCGGAGGCCCGGCATTTAATGGAGGCCACGTCGGAACCGGTGTCCGGCTCCGTAACCGAGATGGCGACCATGATTTCGCCGCGGGCGATAGGTGGCAGCCAGCGTTGCTTTTGCCGTTCGGTGCCGCCTTTGAGCAAAGCCTTGGTGAGGATTTCTGGGCGGGTGATCAGGCTACCAGCGGCGGCAAGCGAGCAACGGGAGAGTTCCTCGGTGGTGATGATCATGGGGAGGTTGCCCATGCCGCCGCCGCCGTATTGCTCGGGAATGGACATGCCGAAAAAACCGAGTTCGGCCATCTTTCCGATGAGCTCGTCGGGCACGAGTTCGTCGTGGCGGTGAATGTGTTCGGCGATGGGCAATACCTCTGCTTCTGCAAACTGACGGACCGAGTCGCGGGTCATGGCTGCCAAGTCGTTTTCTAGCCAGCAATGGTTCGCACCCCGTTGCTCGATCGTGCGCCGGCCGACGGCGCGCACACGGGTGTCGTCGACGGCAGCCCGGAGGATGGTTTTGATTTCCGCGTTGCCGATGGTCGAGTTCAAGCGTTCCGAGCTGACGCCAAAGTCGGCGAAGTGGGCGTCGATAGCGGCGCTGAGCTTTTGCACGGTTTCCCCCGCGAAGATTGCAGCCATGTCGCCATACACCGGGGCTTCGGGTGTTTGCCCTCGGGCTCGTTGGGCATAAGCGAGCAAGTTCTTGGCTGTCTCTACCTCGGTGGCCGTGTAAGCGAGGCGTTCGCAATGGACTTGTTCTTCGTCGATGCCTTTGCCGTGTTCGGTACGTTGGCGCGCCACGACGAGGGCGTCGTCAACCACCGAAGCGGCCGCGTTCACTAAACGTTCGATGGCATGGAGTTCGAGCGAGGACACGTCTCCTGAGCTCATGTGTGCATTCCTTCCCTAATCTGGCCAAGTTGCGCCCGGCCAACTCGGTCCCCTTGTTATCACCACCGAGGTCCCCGCTCCAGTAGGGGCGCACGGCAGTGCGCCCTTGGTTCCCATCGCTACCGACGGCACCGCACACCGTTGGGGGCGCCCGGCGATGCGCGCCTACGGTGTGCGGTGGTGGTGTGAACGTCCCCGACGGGATTTGAACCCGTGTTGCCGGCGTGAAAGGCCGGTGTCCTAAGCCTGGCTAGACGACGGGGACGTACTCCGCGGCAACGCAGGTTCCAGTTGCTAGCCAGCTCGGCAGGGCTGCGCAACCCTACGCAGAGCTGCGCATTGCGGCCTTGCGCGGGCGTCGGCACCGTGGTTGTTAATAGCCGCAATTTCGGTGGTGAAAGGTTCCGGTTATGGCGAGCAAAAAGGCGATGGGAAAGGCGAGAGGAAAATCTACGGGCAAGACGAAGAAGAGTGCCGGTAAGTCCTCTTCCGCGAAACCGCCGACGAAGATACAGCAGAAAGCAGCGCCAGCAGCGTCGAAGTACGACCAGCCCGGCGCCCCGTGGTGGAAGAAAATCCCGTTGCCCGTGCCCAAGTGACGCAGACGCAGGCATCGGCGGCATCGGCACGATGAGAGCGGGCGTGTGGCGGCACGGCTGCTCTCGCGAGCGACGGCGCTCCCGCAGAGTCTTCGTCGCGTTCCTTAGTGCAGGGCTGGCAGCACGCGGCTCCGGCAACGGCGGTGCGGCGGGCAAGGTTCCCCGTGCCCAGCGTTGCGTGCCAACGGCAAACTACGCGCCGCATCCCGTCAGAGCGGCGTTCACCCCTTGAATCAGCTCGTCGACGGTGACGGTGCCATCGTCGTTCGTTTCGAACGCCACGCAGTCTGCGAGCGAAGCGATGCCGAGCGCGATGTTGACGCCTTTGACGAGTTCGTCGATCGTGACTTCCTTGTCGCCATTGCAGTCGCCAACACATGAGGAAGCCGTCAGGATACCAAAGCTCCACGAGTGCTCCGCTGGCAGGGCGTTGCCGCTGGCGTCACGAACAGCGGTGTTCACTGTGGCGACGTAGCTGCCGTCCTGCCACGGCTCGCGGGGTAGCGCCACCGCTTGGTTCGACACGTCGTCCCAGCGCACCAGGGTTGCAACCTGTCGGCCCGTCGTCGTTGTCACCGTAACCGATGCCTCGGTGATCGTGTTCGGGTCCATGGCTTCCGAGAAGCCAACGCGGACCGAGGGCGCATAAAGGGGCCCGTGTTCGTCTTGGAGAAACGGCGTGGTTGGTACCTCGTGCAAGAAAGAGCCGTGTTCGGGATAGGTCCAAAGCACTTGTGGCGGTACGCGGTCGGCCGAGGAGGGATGCACGAAAATGGTCACCCGCGCGGGCCGACTTCGTTTCGTTTCGTTGGCGACGACAAAGGCAAACCAGTCGGGACCGGTGAAGTTCTCGAACGGCATGTAGACGAGGGTCGGTGGTAACCCGCTTAGCGTGCCGTTGAGGGGCCCATCGATGATGGAGTATCTCAGCGGGGACCCAAAGAGATCGCCACCCGAGAGATCGAGCGGCAGAGCGGTGCGGTAAAAGGTCTCGAGAGTTTGTGGAATCGCGACGAGCGGTTGGACCACGTTGACCGTGGCGTTGGTTCGCGTCTCCTCGGGAACACTCGGGAAGTGAACAGTCGCTTGGTTGGTGATCACCGTACCGGCTGGGACGTCAGAGCGTACCCGCACACGGAACGTCACCTCTCCCTTCGCCCCTTCCTCGCCAGCCGCAGGCAGCTCGCCGATGTCCCAAACGATCGTCCGAGTTGCCGGGGAAAAAGATCCGTTGCCCGCCAGGTCGAGCGTGGTCTCGTCCAGGTGAGGATCGAGTTGATCCACAATGTACACCCCGTATGCCCGGCCGGCTCCAGTGTTCTCGTACTCCACTGAGTAAACGAGTTCTTGACCGGGTACTACGTCCCCTGCAGGACTGTGCTTGGCGTTCGGGTCGTGGGCGACGCGAATGGCTGTGCGCGCCATGCTGCAGGCGGAGTCGGCCTGCGTCGTGGCGCGATCCTTGCCAGTGGACGCAGCTTCGCTCCCAGCTCGCTCGGCTGTGCCATCGCATGTTCGTGTTTCCAGGGGCAAATAAGACCGTGGCGCTCCGGAGCAACGTTGGCAACCTTTTCCTTCCACGCACTTGCAGAAGTCCGTGGCACAGCCGCTGTTGACGACGTGGGATTTCTCGGGCACGAGCACGCCACTTTCGCAGGGAATTCTCCGGTAGCTGCACTGCTCGAACACGTGGGTCCATATATGGCGTGTCACGCTGGTGTCGCACGTGAGCAAGGGAGCGGTGCAAGGAAAGACGACCCCTTGTTGCCCAGCACAGGAGGAAGCGCACTTGGTCACGTCGATCAACTCGCCGAGCACCGGCACATTTTCCCCGAGCCCGGGCAAGTAATCGACCCGGAGCAAGGGTTTGATGGCGTTCTCGCACTTCGCACAGGCCTCGACGTTGGCTCCCTGGCTGAACCCGCAAGAAAAGCAGGAGCTGAGTTTGAACGCCACACCGACGCTTTTGAAGGTTTTTTTGATCACGGCCAAGCTTAGTTTTGGTGCTGCACAGTTGAAGAAACAACGGCTGAAGGAAGCCACAGCTCGGCTCCCTCGGGTCGGGCTTGCCTCGCTACGCCACGATCCCCGAAAAGTGAAACGGTCGAGTTCCACGTCCCACTCTAGGCCACCGTGGACATCGTAAACTTGGAACGTGGAGCGGTCGTAACGCAAAGCAGCGACCGTACCGTCGTGAAGAGCCAGATAGATCACGGCTCCGCGTTCTGGAGCGATGAGCATGACCTCGAGCACTCTTTCGCCGAGATTGGTGGTGAGCCAGCGGGCGCGCGGTGCGAGGAAACCGTCGCCGATGGCAGCCTCGAAGAGGTGGGAAAGATCGCCATGAGCGGTAAGCTGGGTGCGCAGCTCGGAGTCGGAGAGCAAGACCTCGGCGGTAACAAGGCGCGGGTTATGTTGGAGGTACTCGTTCACATCGAGATGCGCTTCCGCGGGAAGGTTCAGTGCAAGAAGGCGGGCGAGAATATTGTCGCTGCTGCCGTCTGGCAGTCCCCATTCGTACAGGAGCCGGAGCGAGCGCGAGCCCTCGGCCGGTCCACGGTCGCCTAGGCGCCAGTAAACCTGGTTTCGCTCGGGCCAGAGCACTGCATCGCCGGTGGCATCGAGGTAGCGGGCCATGGCTGGGAGGTCGACGACCAGTACTGCTTCCTGCAGCGGCTGCGTGACGAAGTAGGAAACGGCGTATTCCACGGTGTCGCCCGGGCTGATGCGCGTGGGCCCCTGGATGAGGACTTGTGTGGGTATCGCGCCATATTCGTCCACCGCCCACGGGAAAAACAATACGCCATCGCTCACTCGATCGCCGCTACCATTGGGGTTGTTCCTCGTGTGCAGTGGTCCGCTGGCATCGCCCCACCAGTTGTAGCGGGCATCCACCGTAAACCGTGGAGTGTAGTTGAGGATGCCGTGCCCGGCATTGCCAGTGATTTTGCAGTTCCGCAGTGCCATGGGACCATTTTCGGTATACACCCCGTGTAGCCTACTGCGGGACAGCTCGACGTGGTCGAGCGCGACATCGTTGCTGAAGTTTCGAATCAATGCCTTGGTGCTGTAATGATAGTAGTAGCCGCCGCCGTAGCGAATGATGGCATGACTGATGCGGCCGCGGCTGCCGCTGGCGAAGGTGATGGCCGACCACTGCCCGGGCTCGCCGAAGCTTGGGCCATCACCATTGGTGTCGCCGCCGTACTGGTCGTCCTGCAGGCTGGTAAACACCACAGGAGCCTCGGCTGTGCCCATGACCTCG
>CALAMI010000002.1 GCA_937925685.1 Candidatus Binatia bacterium
TCGAGTACATTTATCGGCGTGCTCGGGGCGAGGAGGTGCCCTGATGGCGCTGTTCAACCAAGAGCACGAGAAGTTCCGCCGCGAGGTCCGTAGCATTATCGAGGCCGAGTTGGCACCGAGAGCTGCGGAGTTCGAAGATCCACAAGTGGTCCGTACGTGGTTTCGCCGTCTTGGCTCCTGGGGGTGGTTGGGGCTTTCGGTGCCAACCGAGTATGGGGGTCGAGGTGGGGATTTCGCCTATGACATTGTCCTGGCTGAAGAAATGCCCCGTGCACGTGCTATGGGCCTCGCGCTGAGCCTGGGGGTGCATTCGCAGTTCGTGGTCCCCCATTTGTTAAGCCATGGCACCGAGACCCAGCGGCGGCAAATAGTGCCAGTTTTGGTCCGAGGGGAGAAAGTCGCCGGGATCGCTGCGACGGAACCAACAGGAGGCACGGACCTGGTGCGGTCAGTCCAGTGCTCTGCGATGGACGACGGTGATTTTTGGGTGATTTCGGGCGAGAAGAAATTTATCACGAATGGGCCGATCGCAGATTACGTGCTCGCATTGGTGCGCACGTCGCCAAACGGCGGAAGCACTAGTTTCGCTCTGGTTTTGGTTCCCACGGACATTCCGGGTTTCGAGGTGTCCACCTTGCGGACCATGGGAATCAAAGCGTCGCCCACTGGCTGGCTCAAGTTTCGCGAATGCCGTGTACCGAAGTCGATGACTGTCGGGAAACCGAACCTGGGTTTCCTGTACCTTATGAACGGACTGCAGCGCGAACGCCTCGTGCTGGCAGTGAGTGCAGTGGCCCTTGCCGCTTTGGTGCTGCAGGAAACGATTGCGCGTGTACGTTCGCGGATGATTTTTGGACATCCGTTGGGAGAACTCCAGGCTGTGCGCCACCGCATTGCGGAAATGGCGGCAGAAATCGAGGCGAACCGGCGGTTCGTGCGTTCCGTGGCCGAGTCCTATCGCGACGGGCGGGTGGAAGGAAAAGAAATTTGCATGATCAAGTTCCACGTGATGGAAAGCGTTCAACGGGTGATTGCGCAGTGCTTGCAGTTGCATGGCGCAGAGGGCTTTCTGGAAGATCATTGGGTTTCCCGGGTCTTTCGTGACACGAGGGTTTTTACTATTGGCGGTGGCGTGTCCGAAGCCATGAAAGATTTGGTGGCTGGCTACTTGCGACTGTAAAGGGGCACGGTGGCCGTTGGAGCGTCGCGTCGTCATTACGGGGATCGGCTTTGTCAGCCCGTGTGGCTCAAGTTTCGAGCGCTTTTGGTCTGCGTTGATCGAAGGGCGCTCTGGCTTGCGCATTGTGGATCGTTTCGATCCTTCCCCGTTTACCTGCCGCGTGGGCGGGCAAGTGGACGATGAACAGCTAGAGTCGCTGGACCCCCGCTACTTCCGCATCGTGAGCCATGCGACGCAGCTTGGCCTGGTGGCAATCGGTCGTGCGCTCGCGGATGCTGGGCTTCTCCCCGATGCTTGGGAAGACCCGCACGCCGTCGCCCTGCTGATCGGTACGGCAGTGGCTGGTTTGAGAGCGGGTGAGCAACAGTACGGCATTTTGCTCGAGCGTGGAGCCCGGCGCGTGAACCCGTTTTTGGCCAACGGATCGTTGCCCTTTGCCACCGCGGCGGAAATGGCGGCTGCGGCGAGAGCCCAGGGACCGCAGCTCACGATCACCACGGGCTGTACGGCGAGTACCCAGGCCATCGCCCTGGGGCAGAGGTTGGTTGCTGCCGGCGACGCTGAGGTGGTGATCGCGGGTGGCGCGGAAAGCCCGTTGGCGGTGTTCGTGTTCGCTTCGATGGGCCGCACGATGGAGCTGGCACGTGAGAGCGCCGATCCTGCTCGTGCCTCGCGCCCGTTCGACCGCAGCCATAACGGCATTGTGCTCAGTGAGGGTGCTTGTATGGTGATCCTCGAACCTCGCGAGAGAGCGTTGGCTCGGGGCGCGCGGGTGTATGCCGAAGTGCTGGGCGGAACGAGTTCGTGCGACGCGCGCGGGCTCTTTCACACCGACCCAATCGGAGAAACCGGCGCGAGCGCCATTCGCGCACTCTTGCGCCAGCATGGGTTGGGACCAGCGAACGTGCAGTGGTTGTGCGCGCATGCCAACTCCTCGCCCGCGTTCGACAGCAAGGAAACGAGGGTGGCGAAAGCGGCCTTCGGGGAGTGGGCAGTGAAAGTGCCAGTGAGTTCCATCAAGGCAGTGCTGGGGCATCCCTTCGGCGCCTCTGGCGCGTTTCAAACCGCCGCCGCCTGTCTGGCATTTCGCCATCAATTGATTCCACCGACGCACTTTCTCGAGCAACCGGCTGAAGGCTGCGACTTGGATTACGTGCCTAATGTCGCTCGGGCAGCCGCCCTCGAACATATTTTGGTGAGTAGCTACGGCTATGGCGGAGTTAACGCCTACTTGCTCTTGCGCCATCCGCAGGCGTGAACAGCCTGCGGGTTGCCGACTCGCTCCCTCTTCTCGCCGACCATCTGGCGCGCAAACAGGTCGTGCATGAAAACGCGTCATCGCACAGCGATTTGCCGGCAGTATGGGCGGTGCGCCCTCCCCTACCGAAAGGCTCGCACCGCATGAGGTCGCCTGTGCGCCCATTGAAGAAAAGGAGATTATTGCCCCGGGGGCATACCGTGTACGAGCTCAACCCGGGACTCTGGCTCGTCTTCAAGCCGGCCGGACATGTCGAATCAGAACATACTCATCCTCGGGGGCAAACACTGCGCGTTATTGCCGGCAGGCTCGAGGTCCGCTTGGAGAGGAACGTTGCGCTGCTTAGCCCCGATTCGGCCGGGCTCCGCATCGCTCCGGAAGTAGCGCATACCACCAAGGCTTTGGCTGATACTTGGTTGGTCGTTGAGCGCTAATTTCAACGGGCGCAACCGGCGGTGGAGTCAAGCTCCCGCTTCTCCCGGCGGTTGCCTTCCGTATTCCTTGGCAAAGTGTTCCGGGCAAAGCCCGCGTCGCTCCTGGCGTTTCCGGCAGCCCTCGGCGTTGCAAGTTTTGTAACGCGGTTTCGGCATTTTTCCCTTCCGCCACAAGCGGTAATGCCTGGCGCAATAGTGTTTGCCCCGCACTGCACCATTGCAACCTTCTACGCGGCACACTCCTCTTCCCATGGGTTTCTCCCTTAGCTCCAGAATTCCGGTTTGGCTTCTCGGCGCAGCAAGTCGTTCAGCACCTGCAGTGCAGGCTTGTTTTCGTGCAGTAACAACCGCACCTGCTCGGCAATTGGCATTTCGACGCCAGCTTTGCGTGCCAGTTCCGATACACTGATGCTATTGCGCACACCTTCGGCAACCTCGTGCATGCTGCCGAGGATCTCCTTCAAGGGCTCGCCGCGGCCGAGGCGAAGGCCCAGTGTTCGGTTCCGGCTCAAGTCGCCGGTGCAGGTGAGAACCAAATCGCCGACGCCGGAAAGACCCGAAACCGTTTGGGCCTTGCCGCCAAGGCGAACGACCAATCGAGAAATCTCCGCCACCCCACGAGTGATCAGAGCAGCTCGGCTGCTGTGTCCAAGGCCGAGTCCGTCGCTCACTCCCGCGGCTATGGCAATCACGTTTTTGCTGGCACCACCAATTTCGACGCCAATCACGTCGTCGTGCGTATACACCCGGAAGCTCTTGCCTTGGAAAGTGGTTTGGGTCGCTTTCGCTGCGTGGGGATTCGTACTGGCAACGGTGACCGCAGTGGGTTTCCCTGCGGCCACTTCCTTGGCGAAACTTGGGCCTGACAGCACCGCAATGCGGCTGGCGTATTCTGGTCCGAGCACCTGCTCGATCACTTGCGACATGCGCAGGAGCGACCTTTCTTCCACCCCTTTAGCCGCGCTCACGATCCACGCGGTCTCGCGCACCCAGGAGCGCGCGGTTTTTACGACCTCGCGAACCACATGAGAGGGAACGGCAACAACGAGCATTTCTGCCGCAGAGGCGGCCTCTTCGAGGTCGGCAGTGGGCGCGATCGTCGCCGGCAGCGGGATTTTAGGTAGGTAAAGCGCGTTTTCCCTGCGCGTGCGAAGCTCCTCTGCAAGGTCCTCGCGGTGACACCACAAGCGCACGCCATGGCCGTTTTCACTTAATAACTTGGCCAATGCTGTCCCGAAGCTTCCGGCACCGAGAACGCTTACCTGCATGGTCGCAGGCTCAGCGCTTGACACAAAGGCCGGGGTACCGCAAGGCAAGGCTCCCTCAGGGTACGCGGACGATGATCTTTGCAGGGCGACCGTAGTTGCCGTTACGATCGCGCCAGCGAGCGATGAGCGTGGTACTTCCCGAAGGGAAACGCAATTCTGTGCCGATGACACCTTCGCTGCACACTTGCGTTGTCGAGTCCGAAGCCACGTAAGCAGGGCGCTCGCGATCGTCGAGCGTGCACGGATCGACGGTGTTGTTGGCAAGCCGACAGGCGAAGTCGTTGAGTGCGTCGGTGACTGCTTGCGAGGGATCGTCGAGATTGAGCGACGGGAAGCCGGGAACACCGCCAATCGGAAATGGCGGCGGCCCTTTGTCGCACACCTCGGCGCTACCGTTGCCCAGAGGGCGCGAGGACAAGATTTGCACGTCGGGGCGCGAGCTGGGGTCCGACGGGTTGTAAAAATTGCGAGTGTCTGGCGCGCTGTTGCTCGTACCCGGTTTGGCTTCGATGACGAGAAAGAAGCCGGCGCCAAAGGAGCGCTCGAAAACGGGTACACCGTTTTCGTCCGTACCGGAAGGTGGGATCACGTGATTGTCCGCGGTTGTAATCCCGAAGTACGTGATGACGGGTCCTGCCAGGGGCGGCAACGTGGGGGTTGGCGTGCGGGTAACCGTTGGAGTGCGGGTGGGCGTGCCGGTCTGGGTGATTGTAGGAGTGTTCGTGGGCGTACGGGTTTGGGTTGGAGTGCGGGTCACGGTGCGCGTGGCGGTTTCGGTCGGCGTAAAGGAAGCCGTGCCCGTAGCAGTGGGAGTTCGTGTGCTCGTGCGCGTGCGTGTGGGTGTCGTTGTGGCGGTGATCGTAGCCGTTGGTGTAGGGCTCGCCGTGGGTGAAGGTGTTCGGGTAAGCGAGGGCGTGCGGGTGAACGTTGCGCTCGGGGTGGCCGTGGTGGAGGCAGTGGCTGTCGTCGTGGGTGTAGACGTTCGGGTACGTGACGGTGAGGCCGTCCGCGAAGGTGTCACCGAAGGAGTTTGCGTTGCTGTTTGTGTGGGCGAGCGAGTGGTCGTGGGGGTGCGAGTCGGCGATAAAGCTGTCGTGAACGTTGCCGTGGGTACGGCGGTGCTTGACGGTGTGGAAGTGGGAGAGCGCGTTGCGCTCAGCGTTGGGCTCGGCGTCCGTGAGATCGTACTCGTGGTGCTGGGAGTCGCTGTGGCCGAGGCGCTAAGCACTGTGGTGTGCGTGGCTGTGGCCGAGGGCGAAACACTGGGAGTGCTCGACGGGCTCGCGGATGGTGTCGGGCTTTCTGCTCGGGGGGTGAACGTACTCGAGGGCGTAGGGAGGGCCGTTCTGGGCGACGAGGTTGGGCTTAGCGTGGGAGTTGGCGCGGTTGTGTCTTGGGGGGAAGTTGTGGGGCTCTGCGTCGCGGTTGCGGTGGGCGATAGGGTGGGCGAGAACGCTACCGTCGGTCGGGGGCTCTCGGTTGCCGTTGCGCTTGGTGTCGATGTCGCTGACAGCAAGGGGGTAGCCGTAGCGGTCACACGCGGAGGAGGCGTCGACCCAAGAAGGGACAACAGGGCTACGACGTCAGCGCTACTTACGCTGCCGTCAGCGTTAGCGTCGACGCCGATGCACGAGGAAAAGCCAGCGAACAGCTCGTCAAGGAAAGCGGCTACATCGTCAAAATCGATGTGGCCATCGCAATTGGCGTCTCCGGGCAAAATCGAACTGCCGTCGCTGCCACTGGCCCAATGCATTTGCGCGCTCGCGGGGAGGAGCACAGGGGTAAGCAGCTTTACCTGAGCTGGAGACGCCGTGGGCGAAAATACGAGGAAACCGAGTGCCACCCAAAGAACTTTTGCCACACTCCCCAAAGCCGCTGCCATGCGTGGGCAGCTTCCATACACCGTTTTCCTGCGGTGCGCTACCGACGAACTTTAGCGCTATGGCTAACGGCCACAGAACTGGAACTCGGTGACCAAGTCGGCTCCTTGGAAGGCATGAAGTATTGGAGCTGCCAGCACGAAGCAACCCGGCCCATTGGAGTTCCGCCAATCTTGGCAGGAAAAGTTCTCACCTTTGACGGTGTGCACGAGTTGATGCCCGCACACCCCGCGACCGGGTCCATCGACATGGTCGCAGTCGCTGTCTCGCGTGCATGCAGCGTTGTCGCTGCACACGCCGAATTCGTTGCTCACGTTTTGCACGATGGCGCGTGCCGTGCCGGTGGTAAATGCAAAGGACTGACTAAAGCCGCTCGATATCGGCTCATCTCCGCAAGGCAAGGATTGTTCGAACGAGAGTTCCACCGGCAAACCGTTTAATCCTAGCACCGGTGCTAGCACAGCCGAGCCAGGGCCACTGTCTTCGCCGATGGAACTGACCGTCAAGGGGCCGTTGCAAACGCCCGGGTGGAAGGCGCGGTTGCCGCATTGCCCGTCCCCGGAACCAGTTGCGGTGTCGCAGTCGGCATCGTTGCGACAGGGCAAGCCATTGCGCCCTTGCGTGCAGGTGGGCTCAGGGCTGCAACGTCCCTCGGTGTCGGCACTACGGCAATCGTCGTCGGTAGAACAGGCCTCACCCAGTCGTCCGGAAGTACAGTACCGCCCTAGGCCGCATCGGCCGTCGCCGGCGTTGGAGGCAGTGTCGCAGTCGCTGTCTGCCCGACAAACTTCGCCAACGGCACCGGCTCCACAAATCTGAGTGAAACCTTCGATCTGGCCGCATACGGGTCCACTGCAAGTGGAGAGGCAGTCGACCAAGGTAAACCCGTTTAGCCCAAGTTGGCCGACGTGGTGGTTAGTTTGCAGGACAATGCTGTAGTCTTGGCCGCCGCTGCACTGAACGACTCCGGCGCTGCTCACCGGGATCAGGGGGCGAATGCAGACGAGCAGGTTGGCGACTTGTGCTTGGACGAAGAAATAGTCAGAGCCATCGACAACATCGATGGTGGCAACGCCGTTGGAGTCGGGCTCACCAGCACGAAGCACCAGGTACGCGTCCTGCGTGACCCCATTTTTTTGTCCCCGGAATGATCCTAACGGGAGGCGGAATCCAGAGTTCAACACTGCACTAAACTGACTGCGCTGACTAAAGGTGAAGCGGCGGTCTCCGAGCGTGCCGCCCGTAGGGCCGCTGGTTGGGGTCGGCGTGGAGGCTGGCGTAGGGGTTGGCGTACCCGTGGTAGGGCAGGAAGCGAGCAGATAGTTGACCGCAGCGACAATTTCGTCGACGGTAATCACCCTGTCCCCGTCGCGGTCCCCCACTGTGCACGACTCGATATTTTGGTTTCCGAGAGCAATGTTCACCATGGTGACAACTTCGTCCACGGTGACTTCGCCATCGCCATTGCAGTCGCCGACGCATTGTGCCAGCGACGCTGCAGACCCTCCCACCACCCAAGCGGTGATGGCGACGAAGAACCAAAGTTGCATGATGGTACCCCTCACGCTGTCGAGAATACGAGGCTGCTACACGCTTGCGCGGACTAGCGCAACCACCCGAGCCCCGAGTGGCCTCAAAAATAGCGTAAAGTGCCGGAACCGCGGCGCGTGGCTTACCAGTGCATGCGCGAGCGTAGCAGCCGGGTTTGTGCGCGACTGAGTTCGAGCTCGGAGCCCTTTTGGTCCTTCATAACGAGTTTGTACCGGCCAGCAAACCAGGGCACGATAGCCTTCACATAGCGGAGGTTGACCAGCCGCGATTTGTGCGCTCGAAAGAAGATGTTGGGGTCGAGCTTCTCCTCGAGTTCGCGGAGGGTGAAATTGGTCATGAATCGGTCGCCGTCGATGTAAGCGAAGACGATGCGGTCCTCCACCTCGAACCAGAGGATTTGGTCAGTAGACAGTACGAGGATACTCCGGCCACGTTGTACAGGGATTTGCTGCAAGTAACGCCGCTCTCGGGCTTCGAATGCACGGAGGACTTCTTCGATTGCCGGTGGCACGGTTCGGTTCGCTAAACGATCGCGTACGCGGCGCATGGTTTCGGTCAGTCGTTCGCGCGAAATGGGCTTGAGCAAGTAGTCGACAGCGCAAACCTCGAAGGCCCGGATCGCATATTGGTCGTAGGCCGTGGCAAAGACGATTTGCGGCCGGTGACGGATGGCTTTGAGTACGCCGAAGCCATCCACCCCTGGCATCTGGACATCGAGGAAGACCACGTCGGGCTTCAGGGTATCGATGGCTTGGATTGCCTGGGGGCCATTTCTAGCCGTTCCTACGACTTCGACCTCCGCAAAATCCCGGAGAAACGTTTGCAACCGCTCGCGCGCGAGTTTCTCGTCGTCGACAATGAGCGCTCGGATCATTGTGATGTTACCCGGTTCACCGTGAGTGGAAAGCGCAGTCGCACGACGGTCCCTTGGCCTGGAGCCGACTCGACCTGAGGACGATATGTCTCGCCGTATAGGCGCACCAGCCGGTCCCGAACGCTGCGCAGCCCCAACCCCTGCTCGTACAGTCGAGTGCCATCGCTGAAGCCAACGCCGCTGTCCTCAACCTCGACGAGCAGCTCTTTGCTTTCCACATGTGCTCGCACGGTGAGAGTGCCTCCATCAATTTTCTTGGAAATGCCGTGTTTCACGGCGTTCTCCACCAAAGGTTGCAGGATTAAGCTTGGCACCAAGCGATGCCTCGCCGCAGGGTCCACGTCCCATTCCACCCCAAGTTCATCCCCAAACCGTGCCTTCTCGATTTCTAAGTAAGCGTGGGCAAAACGCAATTCTTCTTCGAGCGGAACGAATTCCGTTCCCGAGCGCGACAGCAGGTAGCGAAACACCTCGGCCAAACGTTCCACGCAACGCTCGGCCTGGTCCGGATCGCTGCGAATGAGTTGCGCAATGGAATTTAAGCTGTTGAAGAAAAAATGCGGATGGATTTGTGCCCTCAAGGCTGCGAGCTGTGCCGATGTAGCTACGTTCTCCAAGGCCCGGGCCTTAGCCTGCATGACCAGAATGCGCCACCAGTGCAGGTTAAATCCCACCACGCAAAGGATGGCCGTGGGCACGATTGGGATGAGGAAGTAAATGACGGGAGCGTGGCGCAGCGCACTGGCGGGAATGGTAATCGTGCGGTCCGGCCCGTGATATGGGTTTAAAATGGAGTGGCCGCCAAAGAGAAAGGAATTGGCCTCTACGGTGAGAAACGAAAGCGCTGCGATGGCGAAGGACGAGGTGAACACTTGGGCCACAAGCCGGATGGGGAAGGTAAGGTGGGCAAAACGTGGCAGAACCCAAATCCAGAGTGCGAGGATGACGGTACACGACAACAAAGTGGCGCCGAGGAAAAAGAAAAAGGCTCGGGGCGAGCCCCATAGATAGAGGTGCACGAGGGCCAGGTGCAGGCCGATGGCAAGTCCAGCAAGGTAAAGAAAGCCAATTTGCAGTAACGGTGAGGCCGCCGACGAAATGGGATGGACCGCCATGGTATCGACCACGGCAGCTGTATCGATGAGCGAGCCTGGGGCATGCGGGGTTTCGCTGCGGTCACCGGTTTGCTGGCGGGTCGTTTCGAAGAGGGAATCTTCGCTTTGGACCGCTCGTTGTTCCCGTACGCCCTGAAGTGAAGTTGACATAACCGAGGCCGCACGGATACTAGTTGACCCATGAACGCAAAGAAAGTAGGTTGGCTGGCTCTTGTGTCTGGACTGCTGGTGGCTGCCCCGGTATCGATGGGGGTTGCTCAGGAGGACGTAAAACTCCAGGGCGAGGTTGTCGACCTTGCCTGCTATGTGGCGAAGGGTGCGAAGGGTGCCGCGCACAAAAGCTGCGCGCAAATGTGCGCGAAAAAGGGCGTTCCGTTGGGGCTGCTGACCGACTCGGGCGAACTCTACTTACTGGTCGACGATCATAACAACGAAGCCCCGTACAACGAGGCGAGAAAGCTTGCGGGCGAAAGGGCCGAAGTCACCGGTAAGAAGTACATTCGTAACAATCTGCCCAGCATTGTTGTTGGTGGGGTGAAAGGCCTTTGAGCCTTTAGCCTCGGGGCGTTGTCGCGCATCGGTGGCTAGTTTAAGCGAGCGTTGGCTCAGGCACGCCATCGTGGTGTGCGTTGTGAGCACGGTGGCGAGTTGCGCCGGTGACGGGCCCCCGCCGGCGGCTTTGGGTGGCGAAACATTTGCGGCGTTGCAAACGGAAGTGTTTGCTCGCCACTGTGCACTTGGCCCCTGCCACTCGGCGGCCGTTGCGGCCGGTGGCTTAGTCTTGGAGGGGCCAGACGTGTACGACGAGTTAGTGGACGTTGCTCCGCAAAACGCCGCTGCCCGGCTGGCTGGATGGTTGCGGGTTACGCCGTTCTCCCCGGAGCGCAGCTTTTTATGGGTAAAACTTACTGGTCCGGCTCCGGGGCAAGGCAGCCGGATGCCTTTGGGTGCTCCACCATTGGACCAGGATGCGCTGGCGCGCATCGAACGTTGGATCCTCTTGGGTGCTCCGCGAGGCGAGGATCCGGTAGTTGTTCCCTCACCGAGCCCTTCCCCTACGGCCACAGTGACTGCGGAGGTCACGCCCTCGCAAAGCTCTTTTAGGCGTCTGCAAGAAGAGTTGTTCCGCCCTCGATGCGCCGTCGCGTTTTGCCACGACAGTACCACCCGCGCGAGCGGGCTCGATTTGACCACTCCTTACCCGGCACTCGTGGGGGTGCTTCCGACAAATACTGAAGCCCGCGAGGCTGGCTGGCTCCGGGTGACTCCGGGTCGGCCCGAGGCCAGTTTCCTCTTAACAAAGGTAAAGTTGACGAGTTTTGACCCCCGTTGGGGGAGCCCGATGCCATTATCGGGTCCACGACTGGACACTCCATGGTTAGAAGCACTGACGGCTTGGATCGAACGTGGAGCTCCCAATGACTAGCCGGTTTGGTTTGCAGGCGCTCACGAAGGGACGCAGAACTTGACGACGGCGCTGCCCATCGGAGTTCTAATCTCGAGCACACTCGGGTAGGAGCAGGTAAACGGCATCCTTACAAAAAGGCTTGTGGGCGTTGCTGCTGCCACGGTGGCAGGTATTCCGTTTACCTGAACGCAGAGGAGGTCGTCGCAAGGCCAGTATGTTCGTCCACAAACAGCAGACCAAGCTTGCGGAAAGAACCCCGAGCCAAAGATGCGTATCAGATCCCCCGCGGCAGCGATCAGGGGTCGCACTGCGTTGATGCGTGGCGGTTGAGCCCGAGAAACGGGAAAAGCTGGCAGCAACGAGGCAGGGCTCACAGTGCCAACAATGTCCGCCCCTATGACCCGACTCTCGCAGCCAGGCTCGACGTTGCAGTGTTCCCAATAGTTTCCGCGGGCGAACAGCGGCTGACTGGCTGCGTACACGAGGTTGCGGCGCGGCTGATTCCCACCGTTCCACGCGAACAGGTTTCCGCCTGTTGCTCCGAACGGCCCGCCCCCAAAATCGACGCGCGTCTCTGCCTCAGCCACGAAGCCAGCAGCGCTGTTACACACGAAGGCGTTATCCTCGGCCCGTAGTACTGGGGCCTCCCCTGCGCTGGTGGATTGCAGCCGGCCTCCGTCACGGGTGTTGTGGACGAAAACGTTAGCGCGGAGGTAAGCCGCAGAGTGAGCGCGAACCAGGATGCCTGCTCCGGCGTTGTGGCGGACGAGGTTGCCTTCGGCAACGAGCAGCGCAGGATCGTCCGGGGCAGAAGGGTGAGCGCCGTTGACAGCGAGGCCATTCTGGGCGGACGCCCCTTCGTTGCGTTCAATGAGGCTGTCGCGCACCATCACCCGGCCCCCCAGTGTAGCTTGAACGCCACCATTTCCATTGTGGAGCACCCAACTGTGTTCCACGCGGGCGTAAGCCCCGGTGGTGACCTTGACGCCTTTGTCGTTGGCACCGCGGATGACGCAATTGCGTATGAGGTTTGCGCTGCCTGCAAAGTCGCCTCCCGCCTGGTTGTCGATTCCTACGGCATCGCCCGTGGCCGACCCCTCGATGAGGCAGTGTTCCACAAGGTTGCTGTAAGCGTTCGGTCCAGCGATGGAGACCACATCGCGGTCTGTTCCACCGACATTGCGTAATGTAAGTCCAAGCACGCGGTTGCGTGCGCTGCGAAGTGCGAGGGCAGGATAGGCACCCGCATTGGCATCGATGATGCGCAGAGTGGCGTTTCCGAGAGCGTCGTGACCGTCAATGGTAATATCGCCGCCGGTTAGCGCCGGTAGCGCAGAACGGAGGGAAATGGTGACGGACGCTCCTGGCGGGAAGATGACATCGTCGAAACGAACAAGCGCCGGCCCGGGCGCAAGGTTCGCTTGTTCCAGGGCATCGCGGAGAGACGTTCCAGACCCTCCGCGGTCTTCAGGTGTTGTGACCGTGAACACTGAAGGAAACAAGCGCCAGCGCACACGGTTCGCTTTTGGGCCGGCAACCACCAGCCCTTGGCGATGCTGAATTTGCCCCGTGGTGGGCTCGATGACTGTAAGGTGGTGAACCCAAACTCCAGGTGCCAGGCCCGCGAAGCGCACGGAACCAGTGGCGGAGAGCTGGCCGGAGTAATGCGTTGCAAGCGGCATATCGGCTTGGCAACTGGGAGAGAGAAGTTCCCCATTTACCTGTGCGACCGCACCAATCAGCAGGTCACCGTTTTGGAAATCGATTTCCACAGTGGCCGCAGTGTCTGCAGGGCAGAGCAGCGGTGTCGGCGTAATCGTAGCTGTCGGAGTTTGTGTTGGTGTACGGGAAGGAGTTGGTGTGGGTGTGCGGGTGGGGGTGCCGGAAGGGGTCGGGGTGATCGACGGTGTCGGGGTGTTTGTGGGGGTGCTGGTTTGGGTGGGTGTACCCAGCCACGGAGTGGGAAACACCTCTGCCCCCAGGAGGTGCATGGCCACTACCACCCAGTCGGCCGCAGAGACGATACCGTCGCCATTCCAGTCGAAGCAGTTCGGTCGCTGCGGCGACTGGAATAGTGCGGCAAAGTCGAAAGTAACCCCGTTCGATGACTCCGGGCAGGGCTCACTGGCCCGATGGTTCGTTGGGAACGCTGCCAAGGCGAATTCTGACAACAAGGCAAGGGTTAGCGTTGCGGTGATCACGGCAGCCCAAAATTGGACCATGTCGCAGTGGACGCAAGCTAGGTTGAACTTCTCGGTTTTGGTTCCCCATGGTGCGAGATCGTGGTTCGGCCTCCATGAGGCTTCAGGACTCCGGGCGATGTGCACTTTTTGGTCATTTCTAAATGCTTTGGATGAGGCAGCGCGGCCGGGAAGGCCCAACGGGAATGCGGCCTACCGGATTTGTTTGCCTGCTCTGGTGTCGTTCAGTTCTCGCTCGTATGATCGCTTGGCCGGAAGGGACGTCTTCCTCCCAGAGGTGCGGGTGGCGTCTTGGGGGGTGGAGCTTGGTTTTTGCCGCTGGTAGCCCGTAGCTGGTTCGTTCCGTATACCGGTTTCACGATCGAACGTTTTCTTCTGTTGGTGCCCAGCAACGCGTGCCGGAATTTGCGGTGCTGCCCAACGGCGGCGGACCTGCTGAGTAACGGTAGGTAAACGCGCGCTGGCGCGCTTGAGCGTTGCAACGATGGTAAGCACAGGCCGCATCCCGGTGCCTGTGCTAACCGGTGTAGATCGTACGGCGGACAAGATCGCGCACGCAAGATCTACCGCATGGAAGCATAATCTCAGCAAACGGCATTGCCGGTAAGCACTTATTCGAGGTTGGCAAGTGCGCGGGAGCACCGAGAGAGCCACGTTGCACCTGAGAGAAGCGTGCCCAAGCCACGGAGGGCTTCATGTTTGCCTGTGTCGATCCGTGGGGAACCGGAGAGTTGCAAAGGCCACCTAGGGGTGTTGGCGATGCAGACTCGGGAAGGTTGCGAGTGGGTGCGAGCGGGCAGTGTGCGGGTCAGATGCCTTTGCGAACTGAGATGAGCCACGGGGGCTTGGTCCCAGGTGCTCGCATGGGGCGAAGCTTTGTGCCCCATACCGGGGTGCCAAGCCGTGTGCGGGCCGCGGCAAGATGCATGCACCGCAGCGTTGCGAAGCTCTACCTCCAGCCACTTACTTCTTCGGATCGCGCAGCGCTCGTGAGCGGCCGTGCTGCAAGGCAACGTGCAGTTTGCTCTTCCCCGTTGGGTTATGGTTGCATCGCCGAGCTCGATGGTCGAGCAGGTACGCGGCCTTGACTTGCAAGACTGTTTTGCAGGATAAGCTCTTGCGGTGCTCGGTGGGGTTGGTGGGGGGGACAACCAACGCCGAAGGAGTTAGCGTAAAGATCCGAGCAGCGCGGTAGACCATCAGGGATCAGCCATTAGCCCCACGGGCGGGGGGTTGCGTGAGGGGGGATCTCCTCCTGCAAGGGGCAAGGTCATGGAGGGCGCATCGATGGAGGGCGTGCGCGTGGTACTGGTGCAGCTTGGCTTGGCGGCAGCGGCCGGAAATCTCGTGCTCGTCGGGGTATTGCTTTTCGGTGCTCAGGATCGAGCGGCCGCACTGGTGACGCTTCTGTTGTTGCTTACGGTTTTTCCATGGAGCTTGGCTGTAGCCTTGCAGAGCGTGCCTGAGGTTCTCGCAAGCTTCGGGCCCTTGCTCGAAATCGCCACGCTTGCGTTGTTTTGGATCCCGCCCACCGCCCTGCATGTCGCCTGTCGTTGGACCCATCATCACGACTGTCGCTTGTCCCGTTCGTTGTTGCTTGTGGCCTACGGGGTTGGAGGGCTTGGGTTTGGCGCGCAAGCTATGGGACTCTTGCCTCTCGGAGGTCCCACGGACCACGGGTGGGGGGTCATGCGTGGGGGAAGCAATGCTTGGTTGGCGTTCGCCGTGCACGGGTTACTGACGCTCGTCTGTATCGCAGTGGGTGGCTTTTGGTGTTGGGCTCGCCTTTGGTTCGGTGCTCCCGCGGAACAAAAGCTGGGCGCCCGCGTGTGGCTAGCTAGTGCCCTGGCGTTTGTCGCTCCGACGGTGTCGAACTACCTAGTTGTCTTTGGGTTCCCGGTGCTGCCGGCAGGTTCTCTGGGCAACCTCCTGTTTCTTTGTGTCTTGGCCTTCTTTGTTACGCGCCGCGGTTTTCTTCACGTCCGTGGCGAAGTGCGCCGCCTGGCGGCTGGGGTAACCCTCGGGATGGTTTGCGTGTGGCTTCTGGCCAGCCTGTGGTTTGCGTTGGTTAGCCCACCCCTTCTCTCGGCGCGGTGGGTCAGCGTCGAGCTCGCAGCAGCGGGCGCTGGTGGCGCCATCCTGCTGGGCTACGGCTTGTTCTTGCAGAGGGAAAACACGGTGCCCTCTGCGCCGAAGGAGGCAAGGCGGGAGCCCCACCGACTGCTTGCCGAGTTGTCGAACGTCGCGAGACTCCAAGGGTCAACCAGGCAGCAAGAGCTCTCTGAGCTTGTGGTCGATGTCATCCAAGCTTTGCCCCACGTTCACTCAGCTGCCATATACCGTCGTGCGCCCGGAGCGAAGCTCTTTCGGATCGATGCCCACCGGGGTTTGGGTTTTTTCCCTTTGTACGCGAGCGACGGGGAGTTGGCTTCGCATTTCAGCAAGAGCGCGGATCGGGAGGCAAGCCAGCGGCAATCGCCCCAGCCTTTTCGTGAGCGCGTTGGTTGCCGGCGTGCCCTGGCCGACACCGTGAGCGGTTTGGGCCAACTGCTGATCAGCCAGCCCCAATCCTCCCTTTTAGTTTCTTGGCCGATCCCGCGGCTAGGTCAATTCGAGGGCTATGTGGTTGCACAACTCTCCAAGGGGTCCGTCGACCTCTTGGACCACCTTCCCGTTTCCTCCCTAGCCCTGGCGTTAGGAGCCCTGTGGCACAATCTGGAGCTCCGGAGTCGCGGGAAGCAGGCGCCTGCCCCGGTCGCCGTTCCCTCCTCGTCGTCGTGGGCCGAGCCCCCGCAGCGTCAACTGCCTCTCAAGCCGTTTCCAGGGCTTCCAATCGGGGGGAAGACGGCCTTGGGGATGACAGCACTTTCCCATCGTCTGCCTGAGGAGGCTCCGGCACTCCGAGCAATTGTGGGCCAGAGTCAGGTGCTGCTGCAGGCGCTCGATCTTTTGCGGAAAGCGGCTAATTTGCCCTTACCCGTGCTCCTCGTGGGAGAGACTGGCACGGGCAAAGAGCTTTTTGCCCGCGCCCTTCATGCTCTTGGGCCACGCAAAGATGCTCCATTTCAGGCCATCAATTGCGCAGCTATTCCCTCGGAATTGGCGGAAAATGAATTGTTTGGCCACGAGCGCGGCGCTTACACGGGAGCCGTTCAAACGCGTCCCGGTTGGCTGACGAAGCTTTCGGGGGGTGTGCTGTTTCTTGACGAGGTGGCGGAGATGCCGCTGCCTCTGCAGGCGAAACTGCTGCGAGTCCTGGAGTACGGCGAGGTGACCCCGTTGGGCAGCACCGAGACGCACCACGTCGACGTGCGCGTCATAGCTGCCACCAGCCGCTCGCTCGAGCAGATGGTGCAGGAGCAAAGGTTTCGCGAAGACTTGTACCATCGCTTGCGCGGCATCGTCATTGCCGTGCCGCCCTTGCGTGAGCGCTTGGAAGATATCCCTCTGTTGGTCGAGCACTTTCTGCGAGAGGTGCAGGGCGCGCCTGTCACCCCCTGGCCCGAGGAAGCATTCAAACTGCTGATGAGTTACTCCTGGCCAGGTAATATCCGAGAACTGCGAAGCCTCGTGCTCTCCGTTGCCGGTCTTTGCGAGGGGGGCCGAGCTACGGTGGAAATGATCGAATCTGCCCTGCGAGAGCGGTTGTCCGCCCCCTCTTACAATCTCGTCCGCCTCGGCAATGCATACACCTTTCGCCTTGACTTGCATCACCCGCTGGCGCACGCGGTACGCGCCTATAAACGGGCGCACGTCACGGCGGCACTGTGGGCTAACCATGGCGATGCCTGCCTTGCAGCGCGGGTGCTCGGGCTCACCAAGAGTAATTTCAACCGCCTGTTACGCTCACTGGGCTTGCAGGCGGTTTTGCAGAAAGATCTTTGCTCCGGTTCGGGCCCAAACCTGGAAGCTTGACTGCCGCGACCGCTGCCAAAATCTCGTAGATGCCCCAACAAATACTTTGGCCCCCCCTTACAACCCGCGTCCGAGTGTACCTTTAAGCTCGGCTTGGGGCTGTGCCTACCCCAGGGTGGGGCACCGCGCCTCGAGTGAAGGTACGCCGGAGCCCCACCTGCTTTCCAGCGAGCCCAGCTCCAAGGAGACGAGAGAACCATGACGTTGACTTCGCTCCTAGAAGCCTTCTAACGTGGGCATGGTTTCTCGTAAGCACGGAGGAGGAGCGAGGATGACCGAACGCGTGCGTGAAATTCTTAGTTGGTACCGAAGTGAGAACCCGGGAGTGCTGACGAATTTGGCCCGGCTGTTGAACCATGGCCGCTTGAGCGGAACCGGGAAATTGGTGATTCTGCCGGTCGATCAAGGCTTTGAACATGGGCCCGCGCGCAGTTTTGCCCCCAATCCTGCTGGTTACGACCCGCGGTATCACTTCGAACTAGCGATCGAGGCGGGGTGCAACGCTTACGCGGCGCCGCTGGGATTCCTCGAGGCTGGTGCAGCAGAGTTTGCCGGTGAGGTGCCGCTGATTCTCAAGCTGAACAACTCGGACACCTTGTACAGTGGCTCTGACCCTTGTCCAGCGGTGACGGCAAGCGTGGAGGATGCCTTGCGTCTTGGATGTGTGGCGATTGGATTCACGATTTACCCTGGCTCGGCGGCACGCAACGAGATGTACGGGCAGTTGCGCGCCCTAGCGGAGGAGGCCAAGCGTAAAGGGTTGGCTGTGGTTGTTTGGTCGTATCCGCGCGGCTCAGGATTGTCCAAAGCAGGGGAGACGGCGGTGGATGTTGTGGCGTATGCCGCGCAGATCGCTGCCCAACTTGGCGCCCACTTGATCAAGGTTAAGCCCCCGACGAGCCACATCGAGCAGGATGCGGCGCGTAAAGTTTATGAAAAGCAGCGCATCCCTGTGGAGACGCTAGCCGATCGCGTGCGGCACGTGGTTCAAAGTGCTTTCCATGGCCGTCGCATCGTGATTTTCTCGGGTGGCGAGGCCAAAGAAACGAGTGCAATTTTGGATGAGATCCGTGCGATCCGCGACGGTGGGGGGTTTGGGTCGATTATCGGGCGGAATTCTTTTCAGCGCCCGCGCAAAGAGGCGATCGACTTTTTGCACACGGTTATGGACATCTATGCCGGGAAGGTGAACTAACCTAGCGACTTGTGAGGGGTGCAAGCGTCATTGGAGCCGCAGGAGCGGTAGTCGTATTGTGGACGCGCGTCGTCGGGCTCAAGACTTCAAAAGGTTACGGGCAATGACCACGCGTTGGATTTGCGAGGTCCCTTCGTAAATTTGCAGCAGTTTGGCATCGCGCATCAGTTTTTCCACCGGGTACTCGCGCATGTAACCATATCCACCGAAAATTTGCACCGCGTCGGTGGTGATGCGCATACAAGCATCCGCCCCAAAAGCTTTTGCGTAACTGGAAACGATCGGTGCCCCCGCTCCTTGATCGAGCAGCCAAGCCGCCTTGTAAGTTAACAAGCGCATGGCCTCCACTTCGATGGCCATGTCGGCGAGCATAAACTGGATCGCTTGAAAATTGGCAATCGGTTGGCCAAAGGCTTGCCGTTCGAGCGCATACTTCTTTGCCTCGTCCAGCGCGCGCTGAGAAATCCCGATAGCAATGGCGCCAATTTCCGGGCGAGTATGGTCAAAGGTTTGCATGGCAAGCCTGAACCCCTGCCCTTCTTCCCCCACCAGGGCATTTTTGGGAACCACGACCTCCTCGAACACAACTTCCGCAGTATCGGCAGCACGTTGCCCAAGTTTGCCGTGCATGCGCCGACGTTTAATTCCAGGCATGTCGGCGGGCAGAACGAAGCAGGAAATGCCTTGATGGCGGAGGTTGCGGTCGCGCGTGGCAAACACCGTGTACCAGTGGGCGACGGATCCATTCGAGATGAAGTGCTTCACGCCATTGATGACAAAGTCGTCACCCACTCGCCGGTAGGTCGTCGACATGCCAGCGACATCTGACCCCGCTCCCGGTTCGGTTGTGCAAAAAGCCGCGAACGTAAATTCGTGCGCCAACATACCGAGATATTTCTTCTTTTGCTCCTCGGTTCCCGCTTTGATCAAAGGTACAGCGGCCAGCCCGTTGGCGGCCACCGCGTTAGTAATCCCCGCACACCCGTAGTTGAGTTCCTCGAGGATCAAAATGGTATCCAAAACGCCTAGCCCAGGCCCGCCATACTCCTTGGGGACCTCGAAATTCATCAAACCAAGCTCCCAGGCCTTTCGGCAAACGTCGACGGGGAACGTTTCTGTCTCGTCGCAGTGGGCGGCAACGGGAATAATTTCCTCGGCCGCAAACTTGCGTGCGAGTTCTTTCATTTCGCGTTGCTCCGGGCTCATTTCGAACGAGAACATCAGGCACCTCCTCGTCGCTATAAGGGCACGCTGCAAACTTCTGCACGGAGGCCACTAGCACGGGGACTCGACGGCAATCCAGGGCAACGACAAAGGTGCTTGCTTTACGGTGGCAGTTGTGCGCTAAAGGCTGCTTCGACTGTTGGGTATCTTTCCATTTGACAAACCTGGTGCGGGGTTGAAGAAAGGAGCCCGCAATCTGCAATGGCTTGAGGCAAAGGATTTTGATAAGCCGGTCGCGATCCACACGAGGAGAACGGTTCATGAGGTGCACGATCAGTGGTTTTTTCGCGCTTGTAGTGGGATTGGGAGGGCTCAGTCCCCTCGCCGCGCAAGTTTCGTTTATCCCCGGGGAACAACGACAAGTTCCCAACGGCCCCACGTATGTTGCCGGTGGCGATTTTAATGGAGACGGCATCAATGATGTTGTGGTTGCCAGTACGGTTCGCGATAGGATTACGGTTTTGTTCGGTAGCCCCACGGGGATCTTCTCGTCCGTTGTGGAAATCCCGGTGGGGACGTTGCTGCGCGGTGTAGCCGTCGGAGACTTCAACGGTGACAACATTAACGACATTGCCGTCACCGATCCGAACGTGGGCAAGTTGTTCGTTATTCGTGGCGAGGGAACTGGTGGTCGCAACGACGGGCGCTTTGCTGCGCCGCAGCCATTTGACGTTACCCGGCGTGGTCCGGTGTGGGTAGCTACGGGTTACTTCGATAGCGACAACCGAACCCGTCTCGATGCGGCAACCGCCAACGGCGCTGCGGATTCGTTCACCGTCTTGGTGAACCAAGGTGGGAATCGTGGCTTGGCCCGGGTGGGCACGTTCCCCGTTGGAGCGAACGCCAACCCGCGTGTGATCTTGGCCCATGACTTAAACGGCGATCGCCTGGACGACGTGATCTTGCTCGATACCGGAACTCGCGGAACCGACGAGGTTTCGGTGTTTCTCAACACGGGTACGGGGACGTTCAGTGGGGTTGTTCCCCAGCGGTACGTCGTCGGCACGGAGGCCTTTGGCATCACCAAGGGGGACTTCAATAATGATGGCCGAATCGATTTGGCTGTTGTCAACCGCGAGCTTCGCGCTGTGAATCAATTCTCGATTTCCATCTTGATCGGCGGGGAGAGTCCGTTGTTTCGCGTCTTACCGCCTTTGCGCTTATCGTGCCCATCGCGGATCAGTGGAGTGGCTGTGGTTTGCACCCCGCAAGATATTGCTGCGGCAGATTTCGATTTAGACACGCGCCAAGATCTTGCGGTTTCGTTCAGTACGCGAGCGGCCGACAACAATGCGGTGTTTGCCGGATTTGTGAATGTTTACACTGGATTAGGTGATGGTCGCTTCGAGTTCGGTACCCAGGTCATCGTTGGGTTGGGTCCGCGCCGGATCGCGGCCATGGACTTCACCGGTGATGCTATTCCGGACATTGCCGTAGCGGAGTTTTCGAATAATTCCGTTCGGGTGTTGCGTGCCCGTGAGATACCACCCCGTCCGAACGGAGCTGCTTGCACGGTAGGTAGACAATGTGAGTCTGGTAACTGCGTGAACAATGTTTGTTGCAGCACTGCGAGTTGCCCGCAGGGAGAGCGGTGTGACATCTTGCCTCCGCGAGCAACGAGTTTGGACGGTGTTTGCCGGCCACCGGCACCCAACGGGAGCCGCTGCACGCTAGGGGCGCAGTGCGAATCTGGCCGCTGCGTGGACGGCTTCTGCTGCGCATCGGCATCCTGTCCGGAAGGGCAATATTGTAACACGGGAACCTGTGGTCCACCGGCAGGCAACGGCGTGCCGTGCAATGCCCCTGAACAGTGTGCTTCCGGATTCTGCACGGACGGAGTCTGCTGCAGTGATCCGCTGTGCGCTGTGAATGCTGCCTGCAACATCCCCGGCTTTGAAGGAACCTGTACCACTCGGCTGCCACCAGGAAGCCCATGTACAGACCCAGCTCAGTGTTGTACCAGCATCGACGACCCGACGCAGTGTGACCCCTCGTTTTGCATCGACGGGTTCTGTTGCGAGCGGCAATGCTCCAGTAGTGAGACCTGCGCCGCGCCTGGGCGCGAGGGACAGTGCGTGCCCAAGCCGACAGCAACCCCAACGCCGATCTTCACCCCAACGCCGCTGCCCATCGGGTTCCCATGTACTTCCGATGCTCGCTGCATCAGCGGGTTTTGCGTAGACGGTGTTTGCTGTCGCGAGCGCCTTTGCCCAGCTGGGCAATCATGTGGTATTCCGGGGTTCGCTGGTACTTGTCAACTCAGGCGGCCAAACGGCGATCAGTGCGACAGCAATGACGACTGTGAAAGCGGTTTCTGTCGCCTCACTGGCGGCGGAATGGGCGTGTGTGACATTCCTCCCCCCACCCCGACGCCGACGAAGGTGCCGCGGGGTGGTTCGTGCTCAGACACTTCACAGTGCGAATCGTTCTTCTTTTGTAACACGGTAGAGGGCGGGGTGTGCTGCAACCAGCCGGAGTGTCCACCGGGCCAATCTTGCCGCGTTCCGGGCAATGCTGGCTTCTGTCAGCCAATTCCCCCCACGCCTACACCCCGTAAGGGGATAGGGGAGCCGTGCTCGCGTCCAGAGCAGTGTGAGTCGGATTTCTGCGTGCATAACGTCTGTTGCGAAGTTGAGGTGTGCGACCCTGGTGAACGATGCGACATCACAGGGTTCCGCGGGTTCTGCGTGCCCCCGTTTGACGTTGGTGAGGCGTGCCAGAAAAACTCGGATTGCATCACGAACCTCTGCTTGTCTGGCTTTTGCCAGCCTCCACCGACTTTGCCACCGACGCCGCCGACTCCGTTGCCAGCGAGTCCGACACCAGAAATCGAGACGAGGGTTGACCGGAGCGGTGGTTGCCATGTGGTGACGACGGGCAGTGGTCTACCGGGGTGGCCCTTCCTTGCTGTGGCTGCTCTCGCTTGGATGCGACGGCAGAGGCGCTTAGGACGAGGGCACTAGTTGAGGCGCAGCAAGAAGTTGCTCGCAGGCGGCCCGCCACTCTTCTCCTAGAGTGGCGGGCCAATGCGTATTTGGGTGCGGTAAGCGGAAGACTACCCCGCCCCTTGCTCGGCGGTCGCGCAGCCAAGCAGCGATAATCACGCCCGCCTCAACACGGTCTGCCCGGGGTCTTTGGCGTGGGGGGTCCTGGGCGTGTTGCAGCACCCAGGGCTCGATTTCGAACGGCTGAAGGATAACGGCTCGCGCGACTAGTTCTCCGGCAAGCAGCAAATAGGCGCGAATGGCCGCGCCATGACCCTCGGGCAAAAGTAGCAAGAAATTTTGGTCGGAGTTCAGCCATCCCAAAAAGCGAAAGCGGGCGCAGAGGCGTTCGAAAAAAACCAGCTCTTGTTGAACTCTTTGCGCTGCCTCGAAGCGCTCGAGTTCGACGAAACGATCCCGCTCAGCAAGAAGGTGAGTCCGGGTAGCTTCGCCGTTCCGAGCAAGATCGGCCAACAGAGCCGCCACTCTTTCTTGATACGCCTCGCTTTCGATTCGGGCAGCACACGGCATTGTGCAGAGACCAGTTTGCCCTTGAAAACACGGTGTGATCTCTGGCGATGGCACGAGCCGGCCTCGGCACGTCCTTAGCCCGTACATGCGCAGCCAAATCTTCAACAGCCGCTCTGCCTCTTGACGCGAGCGCAAGGGTCCGATGAGTCGATGCACTTGTCTGCCCGGGCGTGATGCGATGGAGACGCGTGGGAAGCCTGGTTCACAGCCGATCTTCAAATAGGCCACTTGCGGTAAGTGCTTGAACCGTTGGTTGTATGGCGGCTTGGCACGACGGATCTCTTCGGCTTCTAGGAGAGCAGCCTCGAGCTCTGAGGAACAACGTTCCACGCGCACGCGATGAACATGACGAATAAGGTCGAGAGTTTTATTGGAGTGGTGCTCCGCATTGACGAGGTAAGAGAACACCCGTCGGCGCACATCTTTTGCCCGGCCAATGTATAACAGCCGATCAGCCTCGTCATAAAAGCGATAAATGCCAGGGCTATCGGGCAATTCCTCCACCGCCGCGCGCGGCAGTGGACAAAAGAATGGCCGGCCATCGCGTGCTTCGTTTTGGAGGGCGAGAAGCTGATCGACTCGCTGGATCCCTGTGGATTTAGCGCGTTGCATGAGATGGAAAAGGATCTCCACGGTGATCAGTGCGTCACCGAGAGCGCGGTGACGCCGTTCGGGCCGGATGCCGAAAAATTCTGCTAATGTGTCGAGCCCGCGTTTGCGTACTTCGGGAACCAAGCGACGAGCCAGTTTGAGCGTACACACGTGCGTGTCCGTTAGTGGAGCACCGGTAAGCTGGCGAGAAGCAAGATTGAGGTAGCCCAGGTCAAAGCTGGCATTGTGGGCGACAAGCACAGCATCGCGCACGAACTCGCGAAACTCCGGCCAGACTTCCGCAATGGAAGGTTGATCGCGCAACATCGCCCAGTCGATCCCGGTCAGATGAACGATAAAGGGCGGTGGACGCTTGCTCGGTCGCACCAAGCGCTCGAAGCAGCTTACGACGCGCCCGCGCTCTACCCGCGCTGCCCCAATCTCCATGATGCCGCCGACGTCGGGAGTTAGGCCCGTCGTTTCGAGGTCGACAACGACAAAGCTGGCGTCGTCCAAAGGCTGGCCAAGAAGGGCGTATTCTCGCAGCTTCCAGCGACCGAGGTGGGGGTCGAAGACGAACCGCGGGTCAGGTTCGAGGAGCAGCCGGATGAGATATGGCTGCAGCTCAGCATCGGACCCGGGAGAAGTGAACATCAAGTGGAGCAGTTCGTCGGCAGTGGCGCCTGCAGGTCGTTGTTGGAGATAAGCATAAACCTTGTCGCGCATGCTGAAGCTGCGCTCCTCGTGCTCGAAAACGGCCTTCATCCGCTCTTTGGCGTGGACATGCGAGCTTGCTGGCGTAAGTATGCCTCGATGAAGGAGTCGATCTCACCATCGAGTACTGCATCGGCATTGCCGACTTCGACACCTGTGCGGTGATCTTTGACCAACCGATAAGGTTGTAACACATAGGAACGGATCTGATTGCCCCAGGCAATTTCGCGTTGCGACTCGGCAAGTTCGGCAAGTTGCTCGTGGCGTTTTTTCAGTTCCAATTCATACAGGCGCGCGCGCAAAATCCGCATTGCCATGGATTTGTTCTTGTACTGCGAGCGCTCGTTTTGACACGTTACCACGATGCCCGTGGGGATGTGGGTAATCCGGACAGCGGAGTCCGTTTTGTTGACGTGTTGCCCGCCAGCGCCACTGGCTCGGAAAGTGTCGATCCGTAAGTCTTTCTCTTCGATGGCGACCTCGATGTCTTCGTCGAGGTCTGGGTAAACGAATACTGAGGCAAAGGACGTATGTCGGCGCGCATTGGCATCGAACGGGGAAATGCGAACGAGGCGATGCACGCCGACTTCGGCCTTGAGGTAGCCGTACGCATAAGGTCCCTCGACAGCAACCGTGGCACTTTTGATTCCGGCGCCTTCGCCCGGCTGCAAGTCGAGGATTTCTGTTTTGAAACCCCGACGTTCCGCCCACCGCAAATACATGCGGAACAACATTTCTGCCCAGTCTTGAGCTTCGAGGCCGCCGGCACCGGGGTGAATAGTCAGGATGGCGTTTCCGCTATCGTGTTCACCGGAAAGCAAGCGTTCGAGCTCGAGTCGCTCGAGTTGTTCGCGGAGTTCCGCGACAAGGCGTTTGAGCTCACCCACGGATTCGGCGTCGCCCTGGCGAGCGAATTCCACCAAAACGCGGGCGTCGTCGAGTTTGCGCGTCAACTGGCGGTAAACATCGAGCAGCCGTAAGATCTCCGCGCGTTCACGTTGCGCTGCCCGCGCCCGCTCGCGGTCGCTCCAGAACTCCGGGGCTGCGGCTTGTGCGTCAAGTTCGCTAAGTCGGCGCTCGCGCTGAGCGACGTCAAAGATAGCTCCCGAGGGTGTTCACGCGGTGCGCGAGTTCACGTACCTGCTCTCCGAGTGTTTCATCGAACACGGGTATGTCTGCCGAGCGATTCTGCATAGGCCCATGTTTAGTCAACTCCCTGACGGGTGCAAGCACGAGAGCTGAGCCACGATTAAAATTCGACGACGGCGTCTGGTGATCCGTCCAAATGCACGGTATCGACAAAGCGAATGATGCGTTCCCGCAGGGTCATGACGACGGAGTAGGTGCGCGCACCATGGCCGAAGAAGCGTACCCCGCGAAGCAACGCGCCGTCGGTAACGCCCGTTGCCGCAAAGAGGATATCTGGTCCCGGGGCGAGATCGCGCTCCGTGTACAAGCGGTGCGGGTCGCTGATTCCCATCCCGCGCAGGCGTTCTTCAAAGCGACGGCGCTCCTCGTCTCCTGGTTTTGCAGGGACGAGACGAGCTTCCATGCCACCGTTTAAGCAGCGCAGCGCGGCCGCGGTGAGAACCCCCTCCGGCGCTCCGCCAATACCCATCACCGCGTGCACATTGGTCCGGCGGATGGCTGCAGAAATGCCGGCGGAAAGATCGCCGTCACTGATCAGCCGAATGCGAGCCCCGGCGCTGCGGATGTCTTCGATGAGTTTTTCATGCCGGGGACGATCGAGCACGATGACGACGAGATCCTTCACCGCTCGATCGAGTCGTTTGGCGATTGCCGTGAGGTTATCTTTCACTGTGGCATCGAGATGTACAGCGCCGCGAGCTGCGGGTCCGACGATAATTTTCTCCATGTAACAGTCGGGTGCGTGTAAGAGGCCCCCCTTGTTGGCGGCCGCTAAAACGGCAATCGCACCCGGAGCACCCGTGGCGCACAAGTTGGTCCCTTCTAAAGGATCCACGGCAATGTCGACCTCGGGATCTTCGTCTCGCTGCCGGCCGACTGCCTCTCCGATGTAGAGCATCGGAGCTTCGTCTCGTTCTCCTTCTCCGATGACGACCGTCCCCCGCATGGGTAGCGCGTCCATGCACTTCCGCATCGCCTCGACGGCGACGCGATCGGAAAGCTTGCGGTCCCCCTGTCCCATCGTGCGCGCCGCGGCAATGGCCGCCTCCTCTACGACCCGCAGAAACTCTCGCGATAATAGGCCTTCAAAAGACACAATGAGCGCCCTCCCTCATGGAAAGTGAACGTTTCCTGACATAAGCGAATCGAACAGGCAATGGTGCATCGATCCGGGATCGACTGCTCTTCGGCAGCACGAACCAACGCAGTCGGCCGAGCATGCCGCCCTGGAGCGGCGGGTTGTCAACACGGTGATCGAGGATGGGAGTGGCCACTGCGCCCGACGCTTGACCCCACTGACGCGTTGGGTGTGGCCGTTGCGCTGCTCGGTGTTGCACTCGCGGCTCCTCCGGATGGGTTTAGGCTAGTGGCTTCGAGCTTGACTGGAATCCGCCGCCGGGGCGGTTAGCTAACAGGTATGGTTGCGCTTGCTCTTTCCATTGCAGGATCCGACTCGAGTGGTGGTGCAGGAATTCAGGCGGATCTGAAGACATTTACCGTGTTCGGGGTGTACGGCATGACTGCGGTGACGGCGCTCACTGCCCAGAACACGTGCGGCGTCGAGGATGTCTTGGCTGTGCCTGCCAAGTTCGTGGAGGCGCAAATCCGGGTGGTGGTGACGGATATCGGATCGGGGCCGACGAAAACGGGCATGTTAGCGAACGCAGAGATTATCGAGGTTGTCGCTGCTGCCGTTCGTCGCTACGGCCTCGAGCCTTTGGTGGTAGACCCCGTGATGGTGGCACAAAGCGGAGCGCCGCTACTGGAGCCCGATGCTGTGGAGACGCTTCGCCGCTGCTTGCTTCCGTTGGCCACGGTGCTGACCCCGAATGTACCAGAAGCAGAAGCGTTGCTTGGCGAGCGCATTTGCTCGGTGGACGACATGCGTGGCGCCGCTCGAGCGTTCATCTCCCTAGGTGCACGAAGTTGTTTGTTGAAAGGTGGCCATCTCGAAGGTGAGCGGGCTGTCGATGTTTTCGATGACGGCAGTCAATCCGTGCTTCTCGAAGGGCCGCGTCTGCCGACGCGGCATACTCATGGCACGGGTTGTCAACTTTCTGCCGCCATCGTTGCTGCTTTGGCAAAGGGCCATGAGTTGCACAGTGCCGTCCATCTTGCCAAGCAGTTTATTCAGCGAGCGATCGAGAAGGCGTTGCCTTTGGGCCAAGGGTGCGGACCGGCCAATCCGTTGGCGTGGCTGCCGGAGGCAGCCGTTGGCCGCACGGATGAGGCCCGCTCGACCGAGGGGTTCTCCAGCGGGGGAAGCGGTCCTGGACGCGGGTCGTTGTGATCGCGACGTACGGCTGCCTTTGACGCTGACTATCTTGTTACGTGTCCTGGTGTGCTCGCAGGTGTGCTTCAATGATGTGAGCGGGCGTCGAGTTCCGCGCCAGTTCCCGCGCGGCGGGCAAGCGCGACAAATGAAAGCCTGCCAAAGCAACACAAAAGCCACTTGTGACCACGAGCAGGACCGGCAGCGCACCGGGGTCGACTTCGAAGCTGCGCACCTGGGTGAACGCAAACACCAGGGAAGCCACCGCTCCGGAAAAGGCGGCCAGTGCAGATCGCCAGGCTGACTTCACCGCAGCTCTCGAGGCTCCTTTGAGGTAATGTTTCAGCTCACGTGCAGAGAAGTGATCTAGAAACCAGCCGGTTTCTTCGTCTACTTCGCGGTTTTGAGGAGGCGGCACGGTCCGACCCGTAATGGGATCGATGACCACGAAGCCTTCGCGGTGGCAGGCTATTCCCTTCAGAATTTCGCGGTGAACTTGTTCCGAGATGGGGAAGCGCAGAGCGATAAAGAATGCCAGAAGAGCAAACGCCGCCGGGGTAAGGGCAAAAATCGCCTTGATCGCGAACACGACCTCTGGCGTCTGTGGTTGATTCGGTACGTAGCCAATTGACCCCAGAATGGCGATTGGGACCGCAGCACTAGGGATCGCGACGAGCTTTGGCAACATCCCCCAAAAGGCTGAGTACTGGGCCTCGCGGCGGCGGCCTGTATGAAGTTCATCGTAGTCGATAACGTCGGCTTGCATGGCAGGGCCAAGAAACAAGCCTGCACCGAAGCTTGCCCCTGCCCAAGCAATAAGGCAGGCGGCGGGAGCCAGGTCGCCAGGGCCCAGAAAAAAAAGCCCGGCGCCACCGCTAATCCCGAGGAAAAAACTAGCCAGCCAAGCCTTCTTTTTTCCGACGCGGCGCGCCAGCATGACCCAGCCCGGGAGGCAAACAAAGGCAGCGGAGAAGTACACCCCTAACAAGATCGACAACCAGCCGGCCGCATTTTCCGGTTGGAGGACGTAGGCGTTGTAATACGGCATGAGCGTTCCTGGGATCGCACCGGTAATGCTGGAGACAACATACGTGGCCAGTAAAATGCGAAACGGCCGATTACGCAGTGCCCGTCGCACCCCAGGAGCGAACGGGTTAGAGGTGCGCTCTGCAAAGCCCGGGCGTTCCCGAAGGAACGCCACCACGCCATAGCACGTGAGAACCAAGGCAGCGCCAAAGACGAGGCCGATCCAAGCGAAGGCTTGCCGCTCGTCTACGTGAAAATAAGCCACGAGTAACCCCGGAGCGGCTGAGGCACAAATCGTCCCGAGGATGCTGAAACCTTCGCGGACGCCGAACAGCTTGGATCGTTCGTGATAATCCAACGTGAGTTCCGCCCCGAGCGCCCAGTAGGGTAAGGCATAAGCCGTGTGAAAAATCGAGTACAGGACGAACATCGTGCCGAACCACACCGCTGCGGCTTGCGGGGACAAGCCGCGAGGCGGATCGAACAGACCCCAAAATGCTAAAGCACAAAGTGGTGACCACAGGGCGATATACGGCAAACGGCGTCCGAAGCGGGTGCGGTGATCGGTGAGCCAGCCGAAAAATGGATCAGCAAGAGCATCGATCGCCCGCGCAATGGCGATGGCCAACGCTAGGTACCCGAGCGGAACCAGAATCACGTCTGAGTAAAACTTGGGCATGTGAATCAAAATCGGCACGAGCATGGCTGCGCCGGCAAAGCTCGGGGCGCCGTATACCACCAGGCTTCGAAGGGAGACTCTGTCCATGTCGGAGTACGGGGATGCGCGATGGCCGTTCTCCTGGGCGTCGGCCTGGCGGGTGGGGATGGCGTGGCTCATGTCGGGTTGGACGGGGGTTGAGTGAGGATCCCAAGAATTTTGTCGTAGCGCTCGAGTCGCCGTGCGTCACCGCTTTGAATGCGCCGCGCTCCCATTTCGATGGCCAAGGCACGTCGTTCGAGGAAGCTTCGTGCTGCGAGCCGCTTCCCCTCCGAGCGGTTGGCTTGGTGTAAAAGCTCCACCGCAGCGACAACATCGATGACCATTTCAGCCAGTCGTTTGGCATTCAACAAGGCATAACGTGGATCCGGGAGCAACGAGGGGAGCGAGGCGCGGATCCACCGGTCGACGATTTCCTCGATTCGTTGCGACTCCTCCAAGTACGAGTTGCGCAAGGCCTGTACGTCAGACACGACTTGATCGAAAAGGGTGAATAGACTTCCCTTGCTCATCTCTTTGAGGGCAAAGCTCGCCTGGATTTCCGACGTTCCTTCGTAGATCGTTGTAATAATCGAGTCGCAGTGGAAATGGGCGACCGCCGAGGACGCCATGTAGCCAATGCCACCGTGGATTTGGACGGCTTTGCGGGTAACGTCGTTACTGATCTCCGTTGCGTAGTATTTGCAAAGAGGGGTCAGGAGCTGGACGGTTTGGCGCAACAGTCCCAGTTCTCGTCGCAGCGCTTCGTGCGATTCGCTCGGTTCCCCCGACAGGAAGTTGCGGAGTGCTTCCAGGCGGTCGACTAGTGCGGCCGTGCGGTAGAGCAAAGCGCGTGCAGCCTGTAAATTGATGGTCATTTGCGTCAACATCGATTTCACCAAGGGTTGCTCGATAATCGGGGCATCGAATTGGACGCGCTGCTTCGCATAGGCCAAGGCTTCTTCGAAAGCGGCTTGCGCCACCCCCAGCGCTTGCGCAGCGACGCCGAGCCGAGCACTGTTCATGAGATCGAGCATGGCACGGAACCCTTGACCAGGGCGACTCAAGATAAAGCCCTCTGCATGGTCAAACTCCACGGCACAGGTAGGGGATCCATGCAATCCCATCTTGCGCTCTACTTTCGTGACGCGCATGCGATTGCGCGTGCCGTCAGGCAAAAATGCGGGGACCAAGACCAAGCTTAAGCCCAAGGTGGTTCCGCGCGTCTTCTGAAAGGTTGCCGCGTCGCGAGCAAGGACTAAATGCACTTGCGACCCGCCATTGGTAATGAAGATCTTTTCCCCGTCTACGTAAAACCGCCCTTGGTCCTCCGTCACCCTAGTGACGATGCTTCCCAAATCCGAGCCGGCATTTGGCTCGGTAAGGTCCATGCTCCCTTGCCACTCGCCACTGGTCAGTTTTGGGAGATACCGTTGCTTGATGTCTTCTGAACCGTAACGCTCGATGTCGCCGGCAACCCCAGTCTGCAGTCCGACGATGGTCATGAGGCTCGAGTTTGCTCGAGCCAGCATTTCCAAGTAGAAGGTATTGATGAGAAAAGGCAGCCCGTAGCCGCCGTAGGCTGGGGAGATGGGGAGACACAGGAGCCCCGCTTGACGCAACTGTTCGTACCCCTGCGCGATATGTAAGGGAACTTTGACTTCTCCATCCGCCAGCTCCGCTTCCTCGTGCCAATGTAAGCGCGACTGTTCTTCCAAACCGCGGCAGACTTGGTCGGCAGTCTCTAAGATGGCGGTGTACGTTTGTATTTCCTCTTCCACGGACGTCTGAGGCCGCCCTTGAAAGCGCAGCAGACTAGCCCAATCGACACGATGCTCCAAAAACCAACGCATGTCGTCGTGAAAAAACGCTTCGCTCACGGCTCATCCCTCCTCCCACCGCCGTCAGTGAGTAGTGCTTCAGGGAGACCCTGTTTTCCGGTGTTCTGGCGGTGGAACCTTGTCTGGTGAAGCACGTATGCCTCGTTCGTTCCTACAGGGCAAATCCGTTTCTCGGTGCACTCGCTCGTAGCATATAGGGTGATGGTCAAAGAGTCTATGGTGAAGTCCAGGACGGCAAAACCATGCTTGGCGGCGGCAAATCTCAAGGCGGGGTCCTGGCGAACAGGCGAACAATAAGCACCACTGCCGACTATGAGTTCGAACGGAAAGCCTTGTTCCCGAGGCTCGAGAAGCTGCAAGCTGTGGTCGTGTCCGGCCAGGAAAAGATCGACGGCACCTGGGTAGCTCCTCCACACTCGTTCGATGGCGCGGCGGTAGCGTTGGTACCGGAAAGAGTACGCATCCTGGGAAAGTGCGGAAAATGGCGGTAAGCCCGCTGCCGCCAAAAAGTGAAGCGGAAAGAACAGAAACGTGAGAGGTTTGCGTATGCCCCCGGGGAATGCCCCGTCGTGTTCTCCGAAAGTTCGCAATGGGTGATGCGCCGCGACAAGTTGCCATTGATAGCGGCCCAGTCCTTCTTGAATCAGCTGTTTCAGCCCTTGGGTCGAGGCTTGAAGAAACTTCCGGTCTTGTAACATGGGCTCGCTATCGAGAAGCAGCAGCTGCAGTCGGGCGGGCGCGAAGGTGACGGCTCTAGGTTGCCCGGAGTGGAAGTTCCAAAGGGATCGCCATTGCTGGTGTGGCGGCACGAAGCGGTCGGGATTTTCTTGGTTTTTGAGGCCCAGGCTTCCACAGCCATGGTCGTGGTTGCCTGGAATCGCGGTGATGGGAATGTGCATGTCACGCAAAAAGGCAAACGGCTCGAGCACCGCTTCCAATTGTTGCGCGATCGCTGCGGAGTTTGCCTCTGTCGGATCACAGCGGCCATTTGTCCCGACAAGTCCGCGCGGATAAAAGTTGTCCCCCAAAAGCACGACGTGGGTGACCGCTCGAGCCTCTGGGGCTGCGGCAAGAAGGCGTTGTAAGGCTTGGGCGAGAAGGACGTTACGGTCCTCATAGTTTGCGCCGAAGTCCCCGATGACGATAAGCCTTTGGATTAAAGGGGTTGCAAGCCACGGTGTGGAATGCGTTGGCTGAGGCCAGCAGCCCAGGACAGTGGGCACCCCGACCCATGCGCATCCGCCGAGCGCCAGACTCTGAAGGACAACTCCACAAATCAAAATGCCTTGGGTGTAGGCTCGATTCTGCATGAGGTGGGGTGAACTTTTAGGGAGTCTCTCGAAGGCTGTCCACGCAATTGCCGAGGTAATGTAGGCATTGTAAACACGGGCTATGAAGCGCTTGGCTGGTCAAGTGGCGTTGGTAACCGGAGCAGCAAGCGGCATTGGCCGTGCCACGGCAGAAAAGTTGGCAGCTTTGGGTGCGGCGGTGGTCATTGCAGACCGTAACGAGGAGGGAGCGGAACACTTGGCCCAATGCTTGCGTGAAGCGGGCAACGTGGCCTTGGCCGTGAAGATGGATGTGACAAAGCGGGAAAGCATTTTAGCCGGGGTGGAGCGGGCAAGAAATGCACTGGGACCCATGACAATTCTCGTGAGTGCTGCGGGCTGGGATCGGATTCAATTGTTTGTCGATAACCCTCCAGAGCTTTGGGAAGAATTGATTGCTGTTAACCTTTTGGGGCCGATTTACGTGACCCGGGCCGTGATCGACGATATGATCCAGGCGCAGCGTGGAAGGCTGGTGTTCGTCAGTTCCGACGCGGCGCGCGTGGGCAGTAGCGGGGAAGCGGTGTACGCGGCGGCAAAAGGTGGCTTGCTTTCGTTTGCCAAGACATTGGCGCGTGAGCTAGCTCGCTACCGGATTACAGCGAACGTGGTGTGTCCCGGACCAACCGAGACCCCTCTGCTCGACCAAGTGAGAACGAGCGAGGTCGGAGCCAAGATTGTTGCGGCCATGACCAGAGCTATCCCCCTCGGGAGGCTTGCGAAAGCCGAGGAAGTTGCCGCGGCCATTGTGTTTTTTACCAGCCCTGACGCAAGTTTCGTCACCGGGCAGGTGCTGAGTGTCAGCGGCGGACTGACCATGGTGGGTTGATGCTTCGTTGCCTGCGCTTGCCTTCGTTCGCTTGTTTCGCGTTCTGCTTGCCGACACTGCTAGCCTGGGCTAAGCGCCAGCAGCATAACATGAGCAACGGTGCGAAGTTCCTTCTTACCTGCTGCGCGGCGCTTTGTTTATCTTGTTTCTTGGGATGCGCGAATCTTAACCCGGTGGGGTCGCGAGTCGAACCCGGGGCGGCAACGACGCCCCTTCTTTTGCGGCACGTGCAAGTGGTCGAGGTCGGGCAGGGGTTTAGTCGTGCGGTTTTGCTGAGGTTGTCGCGGCCGCCTGATTTTGTACGGCACGAGGGGAAGTCGCGCCCGGCACGTGTGGTTATCGAGGCGGCAGCAACGAACGCCGGCGAAGACTTCTCCGAGCGGGCCATGCCACAAGCAGACGTGGAGCTCAAAGGGGTGCGCGTGGCGCGCAAAAAGGGAGTGCTCCGCGTCACTCTCGAGCTCTCGCGCGATGAGCCCCCCCCCTACGCAGTGCAGGAAATGGCCGACTGGATCTTGATTCGTTTCGGCTCGTTGGTGCCGAGTAGTTGAGGCGGGGGTCTCAATATGGAGGGCACGCAGCTGTTGCAGAGCCGACCGCGGCGCATTTTCGGGTGGGTGTTGGTACTCGTGGCGTTGTCTGGCGTCGTTGTGCTGCCAGCTTCCGCCCAGTTTACCAATCGCACCTTGCAGCAGCGTAATCGAGCGCAAGCAGGCTCATTAGACGAGCACATTCGCAAACTGAATAACCCGGACCCGGATACCCGGCTCGAGGCAGTGCGCCAGCTAGCGAGTTCGCGCGATCGCAAGGCGGTGGAATATTTGATCCAAGCCCTGGGCGATGGTGACACGCGCATTCGCGCAAAAGCAGTGGAAGCGCTGGGGGAAATGCGCGCCGCCGATGCTACGCAGGTGCTAGTGCAGCAACTGTTTTTGCGCTCGAGCGAACCAGCGATGAAACAGCGCATTCTCGCGGCGCTCGGGAAAATTGGCGATCCGCGGGCCGCCCGTCCCATCGTGGAGTTCTTGCAGTTGGATCTCGATCAATCCACGCGAGGTACAGCCGTTTATGCTCTCGGAGAGATTGGCGCTGCGGAGGGGCTCGAGATTTTGCACCAGATTGCCTTGGGGGACGAAGACCCCACCATTCGTCGGTTAGCGCAGGAGGCAACGGCGAAAATCGAGTACTACCAGTCGGCAAAAGCGCGAGAAGCAAAAGGGCCCACAGACACCTTTCTCCCCAAGCCACCACCACAGCAGCCAAGGTAACTGCATCGTTTACAAAAGCGGTTGCATCCAGTGAGTCTAATTCGTTAGGGAAGCTGGCCGGTGGGTGCCCCAGTGGTGGAATGGCAGACACGGCAGACTCAAAATCTGCTCCGGGCAACCGGGTGGGGGTTCAAGTCCCTCCTGGGGCATCTGACTTTGCTGGTGCCGTGTTGCGTTCGCGAGTGAGTGCATGGCTAGCGTTGGGGGCCGCGGTATACGCCGCTGGTCCATCAGTCGCCACCGCTCTTTTGCAACGCCCGCATGGTTATGAGCTCTTGCGGACAGTTGCCGACCATGCTGTAACCTTCGCGCTTGCACTCACCCTGCTGCTCATGGCTAGCCGAGCCGGACGCTTGCGCGAGTGGGCGATGGGGATGGTTGGCTTCCTGGGGGCAGTTTACGGGGCTCTTTTGTGGGGGCTGATTGGGTACTGGCTATGGTCGGGGCACCAATTCGACGCGCGCTTTGCCCTCGATGTCGGCGGTGATGTGGTGCGAACGTTGCTGGCCACGCTCGGGTGGCAACTGGTGGCGATGGTAGTGGGGCTGTTCCTCTTCGGAGCAACCTTGTGGGGATATTGGAGGCTTGGTGCGCTCTGGCTTCGATCTCGCTCGGTGGAAGTCTTTCGTTCGTGGGCAATCGCATTGCCCCTCAGCTTGCTGGGGGTGATTTGGGGCTTATGTGCTCATGAACAGCGCCTGGTTTGGCCGGAGCTTGCTGTAGGCCTGGCGCGGGTTTGGAACGAGCCCGTGGTCGCGCCAATTTTTCCGGATACCGCAAGCTGGCCGGTGCAAGGGGAGGAGAGCGTGTATGTGTTGCAACTCGAGTCAGGCAGCGCCCACGCCCTGAGTGGGTCCGTAGAGTTACACGGCCGCCGTTACGATGGTGATTATGCCCCGAACCTCCGCCGCCTGGCAAAGGAAGGGGTGTTCTTCCCGTTTTTTTGGAGCAACAGCGTACAGTCGAACCGAGCCTTGGAAAATATTCTGTGCGCGATCACAAACAACGTAGGCCAGGCACTTTCTTATAATCCCGCCAAGATCGTCAGCGAATGCCTCCCGGCAGTGCTGCGGCGTGCAGGGTATCGTACGCTGTTTTACGTGGCTTTCGATGACCCGGATTTCATGAATTACCGCAATTTCATTCGCTTCATCGGGTTCGAAGAATTCCGTGATGCTCGTTCTCTTGGCATGCCGGTGGATGTGACCTCTTGGGGAATCGATGATTGTCGCTTTTACGATGCGGTATTCCAGGATCTAACTCGGCGTCCAGTAAACGAGAAACGCTTCGTCTATATTGCGGTCAGCGCCCACCATTATCCCTTTGCGGGTCGGGCGGAGTACGCTCACCTTCACCCGTTTGTTTTGCCCCAGGCCCCGATCGAGTGGTATTTGAACTCCTGGGTGGAGCAAGATCACTGTCTGGAGACGTTCTCCGCCGGATTCCAGAGGCTCACGCATGGCCAAGCGCACCTCATCGTCACGCCGGATCACTCTTGGCCCGTCGGGATGCATGGGAACCACCTCAACGACTACGGTTGGTTCGACGAAAACTTTGCAGTGCCTTTCGTGTACGTCCCGCCGCGCCAACGTGCGGCCGAGTTCCGCACCGGCGAGATCCTTGACGTGCGTCCTAGCTTAGCGGACTTACCGCCGACAGTTTTGGAGCTCCTGGATGGCAAGCCACGAGCGGGCTCGTTTGCGGGGATCCTGTACAAAGGGGGGGACGCGGACGTGCAGAAAAACAGCGAGTGGTGCCACTTGTTGGTGCAGCCCTATGGCGGGGGGGCGATTGTCATTCAACGTGCAACAGAGAAGTATGTTTACCATCTGAAGCGCAAACGGCTCGAGCGCTACGACCGCCTTGTGGATCCTGAAGAACGCGCTCCAGAGCTGGTTGCTGAGCCGATGGAGTACTCGGAGGTGCGGCAGCGTTACTACTGCGAGCGTTACCGCTTGTCTCGACCTCCTCAGGGTTGAACTTCAAGGAGAGCTTTCCGTTGGCCCGAGCGAATTTCCCTCCCTGCAGCAAGGGCAAAGCTCGCGCAAGTAGGTGTAAGTATAGATCCCCGTTTCGTGCCCATCGCCCCAGCGCAAGCTGAGTGCGTACCGTCCGACGACGGACACGTGTTCCAGCCGCACCTGGGTGACCTTGCGAAAACGGCGCACTCCGCTGTGCCCTTGGCACTGCGCGCAGGGACACCAGCCGCGGAGGTAGCTCCACGGGTAGCGACTCACATGGCCGTCGCTCCAAGTCACCTGCATGCACTCTTCCCCACCGTCTCTGCGCACCTCTATGGGATATGGTTGCGTCGCCGCGTCAGCCATTCCAAATCGTTTTACGATCCGGGAGGAGTTGGTTCTGGTTTGCGACCGATGACGATGACGTAGGTTTGGTCTTCAGCGAATTCAAAGCCGACCCAATTGGGATTTTCAGCCTTTTTTTGGCGGTAGAATTCTCGATAACCACGGCCCGATTGCGTGATCTCGATTCCCGCGTCTTCCAGAGCTTGCTGGGCACTGGCCACGTAAGCCGGCGGGTCTTCGTCTGCTGCAAATACGTAAACCCCGGGCTTCATGCGGAAGCGAACAGTGGCGTTCCCCTTAACGATCCAACCAGCTTCCTCGAAAGCGCTTTGGATTTGTTTCTGAAAGGCGGCTGCCTCTGGGTCATTTGGCACCGTGGCAAACCACACCGGGTTGGCCAGACTCGAGTTGGGACCACCTAAGGCACGGACCATCGCTGCCCTTTGGTCTTCCGTGAGGGCGCGTGCCGAGCCCCCAGAACGGGTGGCCACGCCACTCCCTTGGGTCGACGGAGGCTGGTTGTCTCGCGGTCGTGCAACCATTGAACGGCCCACCTGTGCTTCTCGTTTGAGTCGATCGATTTCCGCCCGGAGTTCCACGATGTACCAGCCCATGGCGGCAACGACCACCAAGCTCGTGAGAAACGCGGGAACGGCCAAGTTTCGCATGCTCATTCCTCCGACGCCGGCAACACGCTGGTCTTTCTAGCTAACGAGTTAGGAAATAGACAGTACGCTTTTCGGCGGTGCCTCGAGTTGATTTGTCCACAAGAGTGGACGATCATCCATAGCTTCGAAGCTGTCAGACCGAGAGGGTACGCATGGATTTGACCTACCCACCGCAGTACGAAGACTTTCGCCGCGAGGTGCGAGCCTGGTTGCGGCGCAATCTCCCCGCTCGAGGTCACGGGCTTGGAGGGCTGGAATACGACGATCCTCGCCGCGTCGAGCGCGCGAAACAATGGCAGCGGAAATTGTACGGGGCAGGATACGTGGCGATGACTTGGCCGAAAGAATACGGCGGCCAGGGGGCTGACGTGCTGACCCAGGCGATTGTCCATGAAGAACTCGTTCGCGCTCAAGCCCCGCCTCTTATTGGCCAAATGGGCATCCAAATGGTTGGGCCTACCCTGATTCAGTTTGGCAGCGAGGAGCAAAAACGCCGCTTCCTGCCGAAGATTCTCACAGCGGAGGAAATCTGGTGCCAAGGCTATTCAGAACCGAACGCCGGCTCGGACTTGGCTTCACTGCAAACGCGCGCGGAACTCGTTGGCGACGAATTTATCGTCAACGGTCAGAAGATTTGGACGTCGAATGCGCAATTTGCCGACTGGATGTTTTGTTTGGTTCGCACCGACCCCCAAGCCCCCAAACATCGGGGGATTTCTTACCTCTTGATCGAGATGAAGTCGCCCGGCATTCGCGTGCGGCCGTTGGTGCAAATGACCGGAGAGCGTGGGTTCAACGAAGTTTGCTTCGAAAACGTACGGGTGCCTTGTGAAAACCTCGTGGGCGAGCTGAATCAGGGTTGGCAGGTAGCTCAAGCGACATTGCTTCATGAACGGAACATGCTGGGCGCCGCCACCACTACCCAGGAATTATTCGCTAGACTCGTGCGGCTAGCGAAATTGTGTACCCGTCAGGGGCGACCGGCCGTGGAGGACCCAGTTGTGCGGCAGCGCCTCGGGGCGCTGGCGATGCGCGTGGAAGCCATGCGCTTCCACGCCTATCGGCAGTTGACCACGACAGTTTTAGGCCGCCCGCGGGGGATTGAGGCCTCGGTAAACAAGCTGGTGTCGACGGAGCTTAATCACGACATCACTGGGTGTGCCCTCGACTTACTGGCGAGCTATGCCACACAGACTTCCGAGTCGAAATTTGCAGTCGATAGAGGAAAATGGATTCGCGAGTTCATGTTTACGTTAGGAATGATCATCGGTGGGGGCACATCAGAGATTCAAAAAAACATCATCGCAGAGCGCGGACTTGGACTCCCTCGTGAGCCGCGCGTGGCTCCCGGGTGAACGCCTGCGGGGTGAAGGGGGTCGAACGATGAACTTCGCATTGTCACCGGAGCAGGAGTTATTGCAACGGGGTGCGCGCGATTTCCTTGCGCATCAGTGGCCGGCGGCGGCTGCCCATACTGTCTTTCACCCTGATCATGACGGCTACCCCCGAAAGCTCTACGAGAACATGGCGCAGCTTGGTTGGTTGGGGTTGCTGGCTCCGGTCGAGTTTGGTGGTGTCGGGGGAACGTGCCTAGACGCTGCGCTTTTGGCAGAGGAGTTGGGGCGCGCAGCAGTGCCCGGCCCTTATCTTGCGAACACATTGTCGATCCTGGTTTTGCGCCAGATCGGGGCCGCGAGCGTAAGGCGGCAGTGGTTACCCTTGCTGGCGAAGGGGGCGGCAGTCCTCACGCTAGCATGGTTCGAGGAGAACGCCTTCGCGTGGCCGTTCCGCCCGCAAACTCGCGGATCCATCGGACGCTTCGGCTTGCGTCTCAACGGTACGAAGCGCTTCGTGTTGGACGCTCACGTGGCGGATGGGCTGCTCGTCGTTTGCACAATCCCAGTGAGGCAGACACGGTTGACAGCGATTGCCTTGGTACCGAAGGACCGACGGGGCGTGACAATTCATCCCATGAACGATGTGGATCGCACACGTCGGCCCTGCGAAGTTGTCTTGGAGGACGTTATCGTGCCTCGGCGTTCGGTGATTGCCATAGGCAGCCAAGCAGAAAAGTTGCTGGCGCGTTTACAAAATGCTGCCGCTGTTTTCTTAGCCGCCGATTGCCTCGGGGGCGCCGAGCGACTGTTAGAGATGGCAGTGGAGTACGCGAAGGTTCGGTATCAGTTCGGGCGGCCGATTGGCTCGTTTCAAGCCGTCAAACACCGCTGCGCCGAGATGGTTGCACAGATAGAGCCAGCGCGTTCTCTCCTGTGGTATGCGGCCCATGCGGTCGATGCGCTGCCGCGCCACGCCACTTATGCTGCCTCGTTGGCAAAAGGACACCTGTCCGAGGTATTTAGCCAGGTAGCAGAAAATGCTTTGCGGGTGCTCGGCGGGATCGGTTTTACATGGGAACATGACCTCCACATTTGGTTCAAGCGTGCGCAATGGAATCGGTTCGCATTTGGGAGTCCCGAATGGCATCGCGAGCGTGTTGCTCAGGAATGCCGTTGGTGACAGGCTTTTCGGGGTGACCGAAGCGAAAGGGAAGCGGGGCTTGCCCCCGAACGCGCATCTGCCCTAGGATCGGAGTTGCTGTGTCTCCCGTTGTCAAGCACAGGGCTGACGGCGTGCGCGTCTGGCGCAGGGTCTCGCCGCGGTGGTGGCAGCGGCGAGCACTTGCGCTGGCAACGATCACGCTCCTGGCTGGGAGCTTGGCTTGGTGGCGTTTCGCCTTTTTCCCTTTTGGGAGCCTTGAACCCCCAACGGGCCCTACGCGAGGGTATGGACAAGGTAACGATCTTGCGGCGTCGAACCGGCGCCAACCTCCGGAAGGATCCTCTAGGGTTGTCGGACGCCCGTTACGGCTCGAGATGGGGCGAAGCGAGCAGCGCCGGCAGAACAGCGCGGCCGAAGTGCAAGGTACCGGTGAGGCCGAGAATGAGAAACCACAGGATGGACTGGAGAGATCCGGCGAAGCGCCGCAAGACCTCGGGGCCCATCGAGAAGAAGAGGAAGGCGTGAGTGGTATTGCCCTTTTCCCTCCGCCTGGGACGAATCCGCCCAAGAGCGGTCTAATTGTGCCCGATGATTTCGAATTGCCCCCCGGCTATGTGCGGCACTACCAGGTGACAGATGACGGCAAACCCCTCCCCCCCATTTTGATGTTTCATCCAGATGCTGTGCTGTACGATGCCGAAGGAAATCGCATTCCCTTGCCTCCTGACCTTGTAGTGCCGCCGGAGTTGGCCCCACCTGGTTTCCCCCAAGAGTTTCTCCAGGTACCAGAGCAGGCCGTGCCGTTCTTTGAGCCAGCCCCGAACGATGGGGATTCCGTGGCCACTGACAAGTGACAGCCTCCGTGGCCAGCAAAAGAGCCACTGCCCGCCGCGAGTTGGAGCGCGGTGGAAAAGATTCGCATGGTGCCGCTTGGGCGGTATGGTTGCAGGGGTGTTGTTGCTTGCCGCGTACGCAAAGGGGGAGCGGCCATACGTGTATGCGGGCTGGTTTTGCCTTGTGCCTTGGCTCGTTGTGTGGGGCCGATGCCGAACGATGAAAGAACTGTTCACGCTGGTAGCGGTCGGTTCCGCTGCGTTCATGGGCCTGGCCTTCCCGTGGTTTTCAGCGGCGGTGAGCGCTTACACGGGCTGGCCCCCTTTCCTCGCTACAGCAGTTTTAAGTGCGGCAAGCGTGTTTTTAGAACCGCAGTTCTTCGTATTAGCTGCGGTGTGGTATTGCCTGCGTCGTTGCCCCTCTTCCGTGGCCAGGACGACTCCGCCCAGCTTGGCCTTGTTTGCTGCTGCAGCTTATGTGGCTAGCGAGGAGATTGCCCCGACCAAGATTCTAGCCGACAGCCTCGGGCTCGGTTTGTGGCCGGTGCTCGAGTGGGCCCAGGCTGCAGATCTGGGTGGCGTTCCTCTGCTCACGTTTGCTTTGTTGTTTGCCAACGCGTGCATTGCTTGTACGTGGGAAGATCTGATGAGCCGGCGGTGGTGTCGAGGGGCGATCCTCACCCTGGCGCTGGCCGCAGCGACTCCCGCATCGTTGTGGCTTTATGGAACGTGGCGTCTGCGAACGGTAGAAGTAGCCGCGTCAAGGGTTGATCGCCCATATGAATTCCGGATCGGGCTCGTGCAAGGGAATATTTCGCACTACGATCGCCTGCGGGAGCAGATGGGAACCTTTGGGGCAGTGAGGTATATTTTGGATCGATACCTAGGCTTGACCCAAACCTTACCCGTGGAAGCCGATCTGTGGGCCTGGCCCGAGACGGTGTATCCAACCACTTTTGCCAAGCCTAAGAGTCACGATGGCCTTCTGTTTGACCGGGAAATCGCTGCATTCGTCCAGAGGCATCAACGGCCACTCATTTTTGGTGCATATGATCGCGACGATCTCCGTGAGTACAACGCCGCGTTCGCTTTGCTTCCAGAGCCGGGCGGAGGAATGCGCATCCAGGTCCAGCGCAAACTGCACCCTTTTCCCTTTACCGAACACGTGCCGCAGTGGCTCGACAGCGGCTGGTTGCGGGAGCGCTTTCCGTGGTTAGGGACGTGGAGCCCAGGAACCGAGCTTGACGTGGTAGAGATGCGCGGCCGGGACGGAACAAGATTCGCGGTTGCGATACTTCTTTGTTACGATGCGATTCTCCGAGAGCCGGCACGGCTTGCAGCGGGAGCTGGCGCAGATGTGCTCCTATCTTTGTCCAATGACTCCTGGTTTGAAAGTGGCACGGGGAAGCGCTGGGCCCTGGTGGCGAGCGCTTTTCGGAGCATCGAGACCAGGAAACCTCAGGTACGTGTAACCCCCACTGGAATTTCTGCGGTGATTCAGCCTTCTGGTGATGTCCATGTGCTCGTCCCCCAGGGGGTGGAGGGGGCGGCGTTGGCCCGCGTCGAACTGGGTCCAGGAAATGCAACGTTTTGGGTAAAATGGGGCGCTTGGCTACCGTGGGTGTCCGTCTTGGGCACTTCGCTTCCCTTAGGCTTGTGGGCCCGGCGTAGATTGCAAAGCAGTGCAAAGCTTTGAAGCACGATACCTACGGTCAAGGACGACGGTCGCTGCTGCAATCGGGTTGTGCAGCACGAAGATCCCTGGTAAACGTCGGGACACAATAGGTGCCCGGGACGCATGGGTCCAATGCAATCCCTTCGCTGGCCGTGTGGTTACATGGAGAGGCTCGACGCGACCACTGCGGCGTTGGCGTGGTTGCTGTAAGCCGTCCGACCCGGAACGAGGGAACTGCCAAATCGCTAGAGCGATAAAGGAGGTATAGATGGGTCGGAAACTTTACGTTGGGAATCTACCGTTTGATGCCACCGATGCCGACTTGTTGGCTTTGTTCTCTCGTGCAGGGCACTGCGAGTCAGCCGCAGTTGTTACCGACCGGTACACAGGGCGTTCCCGAGGCTTCGGTTTCGTCGAGATGGGTTCAGCCGCCGAAGCAGCCCAGGCGATCGAACAACTGAATGGTTACCCCCTCATGGGACGGCCGATCACTGTGAGCGAAGCACGGGAACAAGGCAGGGGCGGACCAGGGCGGTCGGGTGGCCGAGGCGGTCGCGCCGGCGGTGGCCGGCGTTCCTAAGAGGCCTAGCCCAAAGTGGTGCCCGTGTGGGAGAAAGCTCCCGGGCGCTAACTTAGCCTGGAGTCTCCAGGCTAGCGAAGGAGCCTGCTCACTTGGTGAGTCATTACGGTGCCAAGCGTGCTTTGCTCAAGGGTTGGACCTTGGCTCGGGTGTGCGAGCGCTGCTTTGGTTGAAGACGGTGCCTAAGCGAAGGACCGGGCAAACAGCTCCTCAATGGCTTGGCGACCGTTTGGCTCGAGGTAGCGCGTACCCGTGCCGCAAAAATGATGATGAGAAATTTGAGGTAATGCTTCGACCCAACGTTCGTTGCTCCAGTGAAACCAGCCATTGCGAACTTGATCGAAGACGAAAACTGGTTTGTTGCACAGTTTCGCGAACTCCGCGCCCCACCCGGTGCCACCCTTAACCGTAGCGTCGGGCAGGATGGTGCCGACGACGAAAACTTGTTGGGCGCTGTTCACTTGGTACCAGATAGTCTGCAACACTCTTTTGAAATACTCGGTCTCCGGATAGCGGCGGTGCATCAGCTTGGACACATAAGCGAGGCTCACGTCGCCTTTTTGCAACTCCTCATGTGTGAGCACGCGCAAACCGCGTTGACGTTCGACTTCGTGTCCCTCGAAAGTAAACGCCACCTCCTCGATTCCATATCGCTCGGCCGTGGTGCCGAAACAGGCTTCACTGCCTTTGAGCCCTCCACTGAATAAAATGCATTGACGCGGATCCAGCTTGGCCATCGTTTCACACTCTCCCCATAGGTAGTCTCGCCCACTGAATTTTCTTTGGCTCGGAAAGCGAAGTTGCCTGAGCAATGCAAGCCGAACGGTGGCTTCGGTGCGACCCCTGTCGATGCCCCATGACCATGGGCACGGGCCCGCGTTGACCACCTCCCTCCATCCCGACATAAAGATGGTCATGAGGCGGTCGTGCTTGAGCTGGAGCTGGCGAGGAGGCTCAGGTCATTTGGCGCTGAAAAGCATTCTCGGCTGCGAGAGGATACTCGCAGTGTTGCGCTGGAGAATCGGCTTTGTTTTTTGGGTGGGGGCGGCTGCGCTTGGGTTATTGAGCGCGTGTGGTGACGATGGAGAGCCCGTGGGTGCGATGCAAGAGATTGCCCTTGGCTCGGAGTATGGCATGAGGTTGGATTTGCCGACAGGGGTTCTTGCTCTGGTTCGCGGGGGCCGTGTGTTGATCGACGTTCCCCTGTCAGGGTGGCAACTAGGTTTGGTAGAAACCGTGGATCCGGGGTTTAATTACGATCCGTATCCGCTTTTCGTTCCCAACGGTGTCTATAACGCTCCTGCAGGGTTGCGGTGGTTGCGGCCCGTGGAAATGAATTTGGTTTCCCGAACGAGCAGAACATGGGAGCTCGCCCTGTCCTACGACGAAGGGTTCGAAGCTCGGCTCTTGATCGCAGAAGTCGATAACGGCGCGTTCAAACTTCTCTGGAGGCCGCAAAGCGGTGCCCCACTCGCTTACTTTCGCCTGCAGTTTCGTAGCCCAGAGGAACAGGGATTTTACGGCCTGGGCGAGTACTTCGACGACGTGAACCACCGCGGAAGACTGCGAGCGATGCAGATCGAGGTCGATCCCGAGCTCGAGAGCTTTTACAACGAGGCACACGTCCCCGTGCCGTTCTTGGTCGGTGCGAGTGGTTGGGGAGTGTTCGTCGAGTCGTACTACCCGGCGATTTTCGACGTCCAACGAAGCGATCGGCAATTGATTGAGGTTGTGTATGGCACTGGCGAGGCAAGCACCTTGGGGCTGGAGTTTTACCTATTCGCCGCTGCTAGCGGGCTGGATGTCACGCGTCATTATTACAATGTCACGGGCTACCCACGATTGCCGCCGCCGTGGGTCTTTGGCCCTCTAGTCTGGCGCGACGAGAATCGCGACCAGGCACAGTTCGAGAACGATCTCATCAAGATGCGAGAACTCGACCTGGCTGCAACCGGTGTTTGGATCGATCGCCCGTATGCTTCTGCAGTGAATTCCTTTGACTTCGAGGCCAAGCGCTTTCCCGATCCACGCCGGATGTTCGAGCTAGCACGCCGGTTGGGGTACAGTGTAGCTCTTTGGCATACTCCGTACCTGGATACTCGTGCGGAGGCCACGCGCAGGCTGCGAGAAGAGGCGGCGACGCGGGGTTTCTTTCCGCCCCGGACGGGCCTTCTGTTGAATCCCTGGGGTCGTCCGCTGGATTTTACTCAAAGCGCGGCGCGCGCGTGGTGGCAGGAATTGCTCCAAGGTTACCTGCGACTGGGGGTGAGTGGGTTTAAGTTGGACTACGGCGAAGACGTCGTCGTTGGGCTTAGCTCGCAACGCAACCGCTGGCTTTTTACCGACGGCAGCGATGAGCGCACGATGCATGCGCGGTATCAGCTTTTTTATCATCGAACTTATGCTGACGTGCTCCCGCCAGAAGGAGGTCTGTTGCTGGTGCGGCACTCCACGTTCGGGGGCCAGGTGTTCGGACCAGTGATCTGGCCCGGCGACTTGGATGCGAGCTTTGCACGCCACCGCGAGCGTGTGTCGGAGAAGGGAACGTCCTATGTCGCCGTTGGAGGTTTACCAGCGGCGGTCATTGCGGGCTCGGGGCTCGGTGTATCAGGCTTCCCTTTGTTTGCATCCGACACTGGCGGTTATCGTCATTCCCCACCAGACAAGGAACTGTTCACCCGCTGGTTCCAACACACGGCGTTAAGTCCCGCGATGCAGATTGGCACGAGCACAAACGACGTTGCCTGGGAACCGACACCGCAAAACGGATTCGACGAGGAAATGCTTGAGTGGTACCGGAAATATACCCGTCTGCACTTGCGGTTGTTCCCCTATCTGTGGACGTACTTGCACCGTGTGCGTGAAGACGGGCGGCCGATCCAACGCCCCTTGGGTCTAGTGGATCCGGGGCTCGGTGCGCATCCGTGGGATCAATACATGCTCGGTGACTTTCTTCTTGTTGCACCAGTGGTGAACCGAGGGGAGCGGCAGCGCTCGGTGTTATTTCCGGAGGGGGAATGGATCGAGTGGTGGACGGGACGGAAATACACCGGTCCAGGTAGCTACCAAGTACCCGCGCCCCTTGAGGATGCACCTTTTTTTCTGCGCCGCGGCGGCATCGTTCCCCTGCTACGCCCGACCATCGATACTCTTCTGCCGACTGACGAGCCCACGGTGGTCGACTCACTTGCCACTACCCCTGGGCTGCTTTACGTGCGAGTCTTCCCCGGAGGACAGACGGTCTTCGAGGTTTTCGATGGAACGCGGTTAACACAGGCTCTCGACTCTCGACAGAACACTCCTGTCACGGTGAACCTTCGTTACCAACCAGGCTCCGATTTCCGCTACGGTGCCTTACTTGAGTGCCTGGGCCTCCAAGGACTGACCGTCGAAAGCGTAAGAATCGGCGGTAGGCTTTTCCCCGAGGAAGCCTCGGTAGCGGCACTGGAAACAGCACAGGAGGGGTGGCATCAAGAAGGGGAGCGCACCTTTGTTCGTCTTTCTGCCGCTGCTCGCGAAGCAACGTTAACCTTCCGTCCCGCCGGTGAATTGCCTTGAAATTTCACTGTTCGGGTGAGCTTCCAAGCTTACCCGTGCGGCCACAGATGGTAGGGCGCAAAGCGAAGTTTTCCACCTTGGCTTTCTTATTTGCCTGCCGGCACCTGCCCAGTACCCGAGCTAGGGGCTGCGGCCTCTCCGACCGTGACGTGCGGCTTTAGTGTGGCAAGCAACTTGTCACCGATCCCGCTGACGTTCTTGAGTTCGTCGACTGTTTTGAATGGCCCGTGCTTTTCCCGGTGTTCGATGATGGCCCGCGCTTTGGCCTCACCGATGCCCTTGATGGACATGAGTTCTGCCATCGAGGCTGTGTTGACATTGATGGGTTTAGTTTCCGCTGCCCAAGTGGGCACGGTGAACCACAAGAGCAGCAAGAGAACCGGGATCGCTCTGCTCAATCGTACTAGCCCTGCTCGTTTCATAGCTGCTTCCTCCTTTGCTCAACGACCTGACCGCTTGCGCCCAACCATCTGTAGCTTGACCTTACATTTTACATATTACATTGTCAAGCAATTTTCAAATCATGCTACCATGCGTAGGCTTCAGGCGCAGGGCCCCCAGGGCCAGGCCAAATTTCGTCGAGTTGAGCGAGCTGAGTAGCGTCGAGCTGTACGCTCAAGGCATCGAGCGCGCTCAGCAATTGCTCGACGGTTCTTGGTCCAATGATCGGGGCAGTGACTCCGGGCCGATGTAAGAGCCACGCCAAAGCGACTTTTGCGGGAGCAAGCCCCATGGCTTTGCAAAATGCTTCGTAACGCGCCAAAGCGGCTTCGTGCTTTTGGGCTGCCTGACGAATTCGGTCGTTCGCCCGGCGGGCAAGCCCCTGTGGGTCGCTTGTGCCAGCGAGCAAACCGCCGGCGAGCGGGCTCCACGGTATCAAGGCGATTCCCTGCGCTTGGCAGGCGGGAATCACTTCAAGTTCCGCCGTTCGCTGCGCGAGATTATAGAGGCTTTGTTCGCTGACAATGCCGAGGAGGTGGCGCTCCTTGGCAAGGGCGTTAGCTTGCACGATATGCCAAGCGGCAAAGTTGCTGCTACCGACGTACAGGACTTTCCCTTGCCGAATCAGTATTTCCATGGCCTGCCAAATCTCTTCCCACGGGGTGTCGCGATCGACATGGTGCATTTGATACAAGTCAATGTAGTCGGTCTGCAGACGCCGTAAGCTTTCTTCGCACGCGAGCAGAATGTGGCGCGCCGACAGCCCTCGGTCGTTCGGGCCAGTTCCCATGCGTCCGAACACTTTGGTGGCAACGACAACTTGCTGGCGACGGCTTTTGTCTTGCGCCAACCAGCGGCCGATGATTCGCTCGGTGACACCTTCGCCGGTTTTCCAGCCGTAAACGTTGGCCGTGTCGAAGAACTGGATCCCTGAATCCAAGGCGCGGTCCATGATGGCGAAGCTTTCCTGCTCTGTCGTCACTGGACCGAAGTTCATCGTGCCAAGGCAAAGCCGACTGACACGAAGCCCGGTGCGACCGAGTTGAATGTACTCCATGGTTATCCTCCTTTCTTGCCGATAAGGTTCCTCGATAGTTACCCTTGAAGCCGTCTCGTAAGCGAAGCTAGCCCTGGTTGCGAGGAGGGCATGCAGCTCAGGTTTGAGCATAGCCCCTTGGCCCTGGTAGCTGCTACACTGTTGACATGACTTACCGGCTCACAGGGCTCGCACCGTGGGTGTTAACAGCTGCGCTCATGGGTTCAACGGCGTCTAAGGCTGCGCCTTCGTACGAGGTCCCGACACACACGCCTCCGCGACTTGCTCTTTTGGAGGGCGACGTCTCATTTTGGAGGCCCTCGTTGGGGGATTGGCAGAAGGCCCCTGTGAATCTTCCGCTCGCAGAGGGCGATGTCGTGGCGACAGGGCAAAGCAGCCGAGCGGAACTACAATTGCGCCGCGGTGTTTACTTGCGAGTTGGATCGGAAAGCGAGCTTCAACTCGTGGAGCAGACGGATTCTCGGTATCGCTTCGAGCTGGGCAGGGGCGTGGTGGCTTTGGATGTGCGGGCGTCGGTAGCCGGCGAACCGATTGAAATCGTTCTTGGGGATGTCGAAATGCGGCCTCTGCGACAAGGCTTTTACCGTGTCGAACGCCGGGAGCAACAAGCGCGCGTGATTACGCGGCGAGGCGCTCGCGCCTGGCTAGCTCGGGGCTACGCACAGCGCGAACTGGCAAGCGACCTGGAACTTACGTTGGACCTTTCCAAGCCTGGTACGTTGCCGGTTGCCGGTTTGGCTCCCCCACCAGACGACTGGGACCAGTGGAATTTTCACCGGTCGGCGCAGTTAGTCCGAGAGCGAGGCCGCCTTTTTGCTAGCGACCTTGCTGGCGTTGAAGAACTCGAAGCTTACGGCGAGTGGCGCACAGTGCCAGCGTATGGGCTGGTTTGGTTCCCCCGTGTGCCGCGAGTGTGGGCACCATACAGCACCGGAAGATGGATTTGGGACCCAGTGTACGGTTGGACGTGGATTGATTTTGCGCCTTGGGGTTGGGTTCCCTTTCATTATGGGCGCTGGGTTTGGGTCGACGGCAGCTGGGGTTGGGTGCTCGGCCCTCCCGGCCCCAGGTATGTGTATGCCCCGGCTTTAGTGGCGTTCTTTGTGGGTAAGGGATTTTTCGTCGGTGTAGCGAGCCGCCCTGCGTTCGTTGCTTGGGCGCCGCTTGGTTGGGGTGAACCTTGTCTTCCGTGGTGGGGACCAGCGTGGTTTGTCGGCAAGCCGTGGTGGGGAGGATGGCATGGCCCACGACGCCGGCTGGCTGGTGAAGACCAGGAAGTAGGGCGCCACGGAGCCGATGCGCTTCAGAAAGATGATTTTGAACATGTACGCGCTCGTCGTGGCCTTCGCGGTATCAGGTCGGATCGCTTTGGCCTTTTCCCCGTGACAACGGCACGAACGGAGCCTGTGCAAATTGATCGCTTAGCACTACCCCACCGTGATTTACCTCGCCGCCCAGGTAGCCGTACTCCTGAGGCAGGGGAGCTGGGTACCGTGCCTGACGGCCGTGACCTCCCCAAGCAGCGCTCTGACGTGAAACGGAAGCCTTTCCCAGGCGCGAAAGACGCCCCGGAGCGAAGACCAGCGCCCGCCCCCGAGTTGAGTGGAGACATTGGCAGGGTGCCGCGGCGTCCGTCCCGCAGCGCGGCGGGTGCCTGGTCAGCCCCAGGTACGGCCGGAGATACACCGTTGCAACCCTCGCCGGAGCGATGGGGGCCGTTTGCACCAAATATCCAACGCGGTGACGTTGGGGAGAGGCTGGATGAGGGTCTGGGTGTCCAACGAAAGCGAGTCGATCCGCGGGGATTTGCACGGGACCGTGCTCCGTTGCCCCGGGGCGTTTCTGGAGCCGGTACATTCGACGAGTCGAGCCGGGGCCAGCACCCTCGCGGCCCTTTCGAACGGCCTGGCCTACCAGCCGGACAGCCTACTTTGCCAGAAAGAGGAAGTGCGTTTCCCAAAGTTGGGATCCGCCGCCAGCCGCCGATTCACTTCCCTCCGCCTTTGCCGGTCACTGAGCGCGGGCGAAACCCGGAGGACCTGGTTCCCAGAAGACCTTTCCACCCCATCACCTCCGAAGCGGTTCAGGCCCCGTCCGGCCTTGGCTCGATGGCCGAAGGCTCGGATGCTGCTCCCTCGTCTCCGGAACGTCGGCGCCGATTTCCGTTTCCCAGCGAGCGAGGGGCGGTGCATCGTGGCCGGTAGCCGGGTGCGCCCTGGTTCAAGGCAGAGATTGCAGGTCGATGGGCGGCTAGATCGAGGTTCTCGGTTGAGGCACGTTGAGTGGAGCAAGGGCTCCCTTGAAGATGCTACGCGACTTGCTAGCAGCGCACAAATTGAGAGCTTGATGACGAATCTGCGGATCCCGAGCCGTTTGCTGGCCAGTTGCTCGGTGTTCAGGTCCAAGGCCCGGGTCTCGGACAGCAATGGAGGGCGGCGTCGATCAGCGTTTTGCAGTCCGGGAGAGGCAGAGTAGGAGAGGACGTGTTGTTCGAGCGCGACAAGAACACGATTGACGTTGTGTGGAGGCTGGTTTTCGGAATAATTCTGCTGACAACTTCATCCACCGTATTGTCTCGGACTGCGAGCCCAGAAATCTCGCTGAACCCGGGAAGTCCTCCAATCGCGACCTCTACTCCAGAGTCTGTCACCCAAGCGTTTGGAGCAATCCCGGAAGACCTTGCAGGCCTTTGGTTGATGGTCACGCACGCCCAAGTCGCGCCGGACAGGGTGCGTAACAACTTTCACTTCTACCGTATCCGTCACTGGGGAAATCGCTGGACCTTTCAGCGATTGGAAAAGCCAAACAATTTGCAAAGCCTTGCTCCCTTTGTTGCAGCACAAGACGACCCGCGGCCGTTTTGGCCCACCGAAGGACAATTGAGGAAGGTGAGAGCTGATCGCGCTCGGCTAGCGGCGCTCACGGCTTACCCGGAAGTAGCTACTTTTCAAGTGGTGCACCTGCGGACCGCAGAAGAGATTCCTTCACAACCACCGCCACCACCGGCGGCTGCAGGGGCTAAGTTGGTGATCGAGTTCCTTGAGCGAACCGAGCGTACTTCCACGTTGTCGGCGGTGTCGTTTTACGTAAAGAAGATACAGAAGGACCAGATGGAGGGGGATATTCATGGTTTGACCCTGGTTGCGGGAATGGGAGTCGTTCCCGTGATCACGCCAGGGAAGTTCGTCATGTACCGGATCGAATAGCGGTCACGGTCACTGTGTCTCGGGCCGGCGCAATGAAAAAGACGGTTGCTAGCTGTATAAACTGACGCTATAGAGCGGTTCACAGCCACTGATCCCGAGTGGTGGGGCGGTGGAATCCGGAGGTCGGGTAGAGGGAGGCCGAACAGCCGGTTCTCTCCATCAGCAGGCTGCGCCGCATGAACCGACAACTCAAGCACCAGGTAGAAAGGGCAGCCGTCGCGGCCAAGCTGCGCCGCATGGGTTTTGACGTGCAAGATGTGCCGCGGAACGGCAAGTACGACTTGTTAGTTGACGGGCATATCCGGGTGGCTTTACGCGTGGCCTTTCCAGGGAGGTATGCCCACACGGTTACGGTCAACGGTCGCCGCTACGCTTACGACTATAGGAGTTGGAACTTTAATTTCCATCGTCACGGCCGTTGGGATCGTCGCTACTGTGACGTCTTTGTGTGCATAGCGAAGCAGCGACGGGCGGAAGACGAAGTTTTTATTATCCCAGCCGAAGCTGTGTCTGGCCCAACCTTTAGCTTGCACGGAGCGAGCAAGCCCTACCGCGGGCGGTATGCGCAGTTTCGCAACCGCTGGAGTATCTTCTCCTCGTGGCCGCGCCAACGCCATGGCTCTGGCTCACCTGTTGCCGAGGTTGCTTGAGGCGGCCGCAAACAGACGAGGCTCGCGGTTACGATGGACCCTGGCAGGTGTTTACCCCACAATGGGTAGGATCGCAGGGTAGGATCGCACGGCTTGCGTGATCCAGAAGACTACCACGAGGGCGTTGCTGGGGCGGCTGGAGTGTCGGTCTTGGGACGTCGTCTTTTACAGCGTGGAAATGGGGGAGGCACTTTGAGCATTGCCGCTACGGGTCCTGATGGGGATAGGAAACATCAACTCCTCCAAGGCACTTCGGAACACGCCATTGTGAGGGTTCCCCACGAAAGATTTCGCATGTGCTTATTGTCAAAGAGGAAAGAGCTGGTACACTTCGGTTCCACTGTTGGTTCAGCCTTACTGGTTACCAGCTCGGCGTGCTGACGGCCACGGCGTCAGGGACGATACGAGGGACTCCCTGTGTGCCGCGCAGTTGCTCGCTGACCTTCCGGCCGTGTGAAGTTAACCCTGAGCAGGGCTTTACTAAGTTCTTTGGCGCGCTCGGCTAGGCGTGGCTCGCTGAGCCTTAGAGGGTGTTGGCCTGCCATATAGGAAACCGGCGTGCACACTGCGCCGGCGGTTGTGCAGGCCGTCCCAAGGCACCACAAGGCGCCGCGTCCCCGCGCAAAATGCCGTGCTCTTTGGCCTAATGCTCCGTGGTGCAGCGCCTGGTTAAGCCCTTACTGCGCCGCTGCCCAACAGTGAATTTTCTGTTGACTGCCTTCATTCCGAGTGGTATACGCTTAGGTTGTTGTTGTGTGGGGCATTGAGGGGCACGCGCAGTGCACTGAAAGGAAATAGAAATATGTGTTTGGAATTAAAACAAAGATGTTACAACAAAGCGCGGCTCAGGCAGTGGTCCCTGAGTTTTCCGCTTGCTCGAGGGTTCGTTGTGGCGAGCGTCACTTTGCACCACCGGCGGTCTTCCCGGTGGGGGAAGTCAAACGTCGATGAGCTCAAAGGGCGAGAGATCTCCCAATTAGCTCGGTCAGAAAGCAACGTTCACGACCGTGGCGTCCGATCGCAACGCATCCGCGCGGCTCGGCAGCGCGGGTGGCACTTCGCCGCGCCGCTTTTCCTAGCGCCGTGCTTGTTGGCGGCGCTGTTGGGGCGCGCAAATGCCTCGGATCTCCCCCCTGCGACACCCAACATCGAGACCATTGCCGCCGGCTCGTTAGTCATCCCGATGGATAATGACAACCAAAACATCGGCGCACCGTTCAACCTGAGGGCATATGGGTTAGTGCAGCGCCTTTTGAAGGCTCAAATTCCAGTCAAGTGGGCTATTCGCGCAGGGAAGTCTAAAGATGGCATCGACTTCTCGGCGCGTGCCGAGCGTGTGCTGCCTACCGCTCGGCCGGCTTCACTTTTAGACTTCCGCGGGGGCCCATTCGTTGTTGAGGCAAGTTCTGCGTCTGCAGCGCTAGAGATTGCATCGAGTTACGGCAACAATGTTGCCTTGTATCGGTTAGTCGAACCAGCTCAAGTTGATGTTCGCTACACATTGATGCAAAGAGCCTTTGTTTTTGTGGCCAACGACGGTGGAACGGCAGACGTACACACTGCTGTTCTATCTGCGGCCGGGTTTGTCTCGGGCGAAGACTACTCAGTGCTCGATCGACCAACCACGAGTACCCAGCTCAATGGCAACCTCTGTGCGACGATTGTAACCGAACCTCACTATGACGGGCTGCAGGATGCAAATTGGGGAACAGTGGTGGCCGCCGTTCGAGAGTTTGTGCTTTCGGGCGGCAATGTGTTGGCCCAATGCAAGGCGATCGAGAGTTACGAAAACCATTCGACGTACGGCCGGTTCCAGACGTCTGGCGGAGTGATCAAGCCCGGCAATCCAGGTACACCCTTCAGTTACCTGGCTCCTGATATGGGCTTTAGTCAATTTGTCGGTCCTTTAGCAGATCGTGGAGGGGCAATTCCGCGCTATGCCCTCGCAAGCGGGTCGGCTTTTCACCATGGTGGCCACGTGCACGTGGAACACTCTGGTAGCGGAGCCGGTCGTTACAAGGCGAGTGTGTCAAAGCTCGGCAGTGGGGTAGGGTCGTTGGTTTTCTACCTTGCCGGTCACGAATACCCGGGTTCGTCATTGGAGGAAATAAACGGTCGCCGCATGTACCTGAACGCGGTTTTTCACCCAGCAAGGCGTCCGGCAAGTTGTGGTTTCGACATTCCGACTCCCACGCCGACTCGGAGTGCCACGCCACAGGTGACCGATCCCGTGCCGTTGTACAGCGCCACGCCGACTCGGAGTGCCACGCCGCAGGTGACCGATCCCGTGCCGTTGTACAGCGCCACGCCGACTCGGAGTGCCACGCCGCAGGTGACCGATCCCGTACCGTTGTACAGTGCCACGCCGACTCGGAGTGCCACGCCGCAGGTGACCGATCCCGTGCCGTTGTACAGTGCCACGCCGACTCGGAGTGCCACGCCGCAGGTGACCGATCCCGTGCCGTTGTTCAGCGCCACGCCGACCTTCACTCCTAATCCTTGTGGTAATGGAGAGCTCGATCCGGGAGAAGAATGTGACGATGGGAACAATGTCAACGGCGATTGTTGCAGTGCGACTTGTCGCCTCGATCCCCCGGGGGCACCTTGTGAAGACGGGTTAGATTGTACCGAAGGTGACGCTTGTGATGCCTTTGGCGTTTGCCGAAGCGAGCCGTCAACGGGACAGTACGCAATTCTCCGTTGGGCTCCGACGGATCCGGTGGGCAGTTTCACCACAGCCTTGATGCGCCGATCGTTGATCGGTGGCCATGTTTGTTCTGACGTCGTGCGGTTAGCGCGCCAATCACGGGTGCTTGGCGACCTTGTGGCGCTCGCGCCGAGTGGAAATGCACTATATTTCGGTAAGCGCACCCAGGTGGCAGGAAAGGTTGTCACTTTAGGGGGCGCAGTCGTTGGCGCGGAGAACGCGTCCATGGGGGAGTTTTTAGGTGCAGACTCAACCGGATCGACACCCCCGGTACAAGACTGTGCGGAGGCGAGAGCGCGGACCCTGCAAGCACGGCAGAACCTTTTGAGCTTGCCCAACAGCGCTGGATTTTCTTTTGGCGTGACGAAGGTAAGGGCCCGTAAGACACTACGCTTACCACCGGCGGGTGAGCTCGATGGGGGTACCGTGGTCGTGGATTTCGAAGATCTCAAAATAGGCTCCAGTGGAACTTTGGAGCTTGTCGGGTCAGCGGCCACGGAGGACGTGGTTATCCGAGTGCGAAACCACTTGCGCTTAGGGCGGCGCGCAAAGCTGCTCCTGGCAGGCTTGCAACCTAATCAAGTGGTACTGGCGGTCGATGGACGAACGATCATTGGTGGTTCTGCACACTTACCTGGAACTTTGATGGGTGGCGACAGGATTGTCGTCCGGCGACGGGCGGTCGTAGAGGGAGGGCTCTTTGGCAGGACTGTTCTTGTCTCTGGTTCGGCGCGGGTGCGTCGGGCTGGCTGGGTCGGATGGTGTCGTTGAACCGATTGGGCCGTTGTTGGATCTAACCGAATGCCGTTGAAAGCTCCCGAGAGCACTTGATCCTCGAGGGCCAGCTCGCTCTCGGGACGCAAGAGTTGCCTGCTTATCAGTCGCGAAAGTTTACGAATTGAAGAGGAATCTCAAAGTCATGTTCCCGTAGAATCCGGATTGCCGCCTGCAAGTCATCCTTCTTCTTTCCCTGGACGCGTATTTGCTCGTCCAGAATCTGCATCTGGATCTTGAGCTTACTCTCCTTGAGCACTTTGACCACTGTTCGAGCACGTTCCGCGTCGATTCCTTGTTGCAGCTCGATGGTCAGACGCGCTCGACCACCGGCCGCTGGCTCAACGGTTCGGTGCTTCAGGGCTTTGAGCGGCACTCCGCGCCGGGCCAGCTTCGACTGCAGGACGTCGACTATGGCTCGCACCTTGAAGTCGTTGGCAGACACAATCGTTATGCTTTTTCGATCCCATAGAATCTCGCTTCCAGTGTCCTTGAAGTCGTACCGTTGCGCGATTTCTTTGCGAGCCTGGTTGACTGCGTTTTCCACTTCTTGAACGTCGACTCGAGAGACGACATCGAAGGATGCCATAATCCTCTACTTTAATTGCCACTGGCGTCCAGCACATCGGCCCCTGGCGGAATCTCGAACCGAAAGAGGTCGTTGCCCAGCCCTGTATTCCGCCGAACATTTCTCAGCGTGACTTTGCTGGTATTCCCGAGTGGGTCCTGTATCTCAGCGCCCGTGATGTCGTATGTCGTCTTATCTACCTCGAGCCATAGAGTGCCTACGTCGGCGTTGTTCCGTTTTGGTACGAGTCGCAGCCGCAAGGACGAGCCTTGGGAGGGCTCGAGGGCGACGTCGAAGTCCTCAGCGATGCGACCGACACCGGTCAGGAAGGATACAGGCGTAGTCGATCGAAATGCTTGCTGGAACGGCATACGGATTACCTGTTGGTCCTCAGGGCGGTAGATCCATAGCGTTTGGCCATCGCTGACAATGGTTTCGCGCATACCGTTTGCTAGGTCCCACCGCATTTTCCCTGGCTTCCGAAAGGCAAAGGTGCCATGGGCGGCAACGCGCTTGTTCAACCGCAGGAGCAAGGTTTCTTGCACCACCTCGCCACTCAAGTCGAGTGTGGAATCGTAACGCTTTTGCACCTGAGTGATCAGTTGTTCGATGGATTGTGGGTCAGCCTCACCACTCGCAGGGATTGCTGGGGTTGGTAACGCAAGCACCAGGCTCCAGAACCAGCAGACGGACTTCCACGAGTAGTTCATGGTTCTGGCGGCGGTGGAACCAGCACTTCGCGCGGACGTCCATTTTCGCTCTTGCTCACCACCCCGTCGGTTTCCATCCGCTCGATCAACCGCGCTGCCCGGTTGAAACCGATCCGTAAGCGTCGCTGCAAGTAAGAAATGGAAGCAATTCGCGATTCGGCAACGATCCGAACGGCTTCGTCGTACAGCTCGTCCTCCTCAGAATTCCCCCCGGGACCGGGGACGCTGTCGTGGTCCTCATTCTCACTGTCCTCAAGCAAGCTGAGCGCATACTGCGGCGCACACTGTTGCTTGACGAACTCGGTAAACCGGTGAATTTCCCTCTCTCCCACGAAAGCGCCGTGTATCCGCTCCAAAGCTTTGCCAGGAAAGGAAAAGAGCATGTCGCCCTCTCCCAAGAGACGCTCGGCCCCGCTGCAATCCAGGATGGTGCGGGAGTCGGTACGCGTAGGCACTTGGAAAGAAACCCTTGCGGGGAAGTTGGCCTTAATGAGGCCAGTGACCACGTCCACAGAGGGCCTCTGGGTAGCCACAATCAGGTGGATCCCGCAAGCCCGACCCTTTTGTGCCAAGCGGATGATGGGCTCCTCGACTCTTCGGCTAGAAGTCACCATGAGATCCGCAAGCTCGTCGATGATGACCACGATCTTCGGCATGTGTTCGTGCTGTAGCTTGCCTTCGGCCAATTCGTCAGGCGACTGGTCGAAACTGAGGGGCGGGTGTTCCGGCGGCGTTTGTTCTTCGGCAACTTTTTCGAGGTCGATTACGCTTCTACATTCCTCTTCGGCGAGCAAGGCGTTGTAGGCATCAATGTTGCGAACCCCCTTATCACGAAGCAACTGATACCGTTGGTCCATCTCGCGGCATAAGTTGTTCAATACGCGGATTGCCGCGTTGGGATTCGTTACGACCGGGACGATCTGATGGGGCAGTCCTTCGTAAAGGCACAGTTCCAGCATCTTGAGGTCGATCATCACGAAACGTACTTGGCGCGGTGAGGCTTTACTGAGAATGCTCATGACTAAAGCATTGAGAAAAACCGACTTGCCCGTCCCCGTCGCACCGGCGATGAGCAAATGCGGCATGCGGGCGAGGTCCTCCACACGCGGTACTCCGACGCTATTCTTTCCTAACGCTAGCGTTAAATCCGAGGAAGCCTTTTGGAACGCTGGACTGCCGAGGATTTCGCTCAGGTATACGGGCTCCCGTTGCTCATTGGCCACTTCGATGCCCACCACAGACTTCCCGGGCACAGGGGCAAGGATGCGCACCGGAGAGCACAGCGCCATCGACAAGTCATCCTGTAGTGAGAGCACCCGGTTAACTTTGATTCCGACTCCAAGTTGAATTTCGAAGGTCGTAATGACCGGTCCCGTTCCGACGGCAACCACTTCTGCGTCAATGGCAAAATGCGCCAACTTTTCTTCGAGGATCTTGGCATTTTTGCGCAGGGTTTCTTCATCGAAGATTGGGTGCTCTGCCGGTCGCGGTCTCTCGAGAAGGGACAGCGGTGGTGGCTGATATTTGTTTTTCTCGACCAATTGCAGCCGAGGTTGAGAACTCCCATTAGAAGGCCTGGGCCGTTCCTCGTCTGGAGTTGGTGCGGGGATGATTAGATGCCGCTCCTCTCGCCTTGACGGCAAGATCAGTTCCCTGAGTGGGCGGGCGTTTCGGGTGCCCCCAACGAGTGTCGAGAAAGTAGTCAGAAGATGCGTTGGCCATACCCGGTAAAGCAATCGCAAAGGCGTCGTGCCGGCAATATAACTCAAGATGGTTAGTGTCCCGATGGACAAAATCAGCCAGGCGCCAACCTGGCCGCACCCGTTTAGAAGCAACGTGGCAAAAAACCCACCAACCCACCCGGCGGCTCCTTTCGTTCCTAAGGGATCGATCAAGCCCAGCATGGCGGACAGAAGAAGCAGCACGACTCCCCAAGCGCCGAACCGTGACAGCGGAAACTCATCCAAGCCGCCACGGAAGAAATGGAGAGCGAGCACAACAAGAGCGACTGGAAGTACGTACACCGCGTAGCCAAATAAACCTGCCAGGCCACGAGCCAACGTTGCTCCTAAGAAACCACCCCACGTTCCTCCGGAACCGAGATGGTAGGAGCCGAAACTGAGAAGCACAAATAGAGCCGCGCCAAGTGTGAGCAGCCCTGAGAGCTCGGTGACGTACCGGGAGTACCGGTCGCTGGAGGCTAGGCGGTGGGGGGCTTTGCTGCCTACTAGGGCCATGGCTACATCTCCAACACAAACGGCAGAATAACCGGGCGCCGATCGAGAGTCCGTGCAAAATACCGACGTAACACCCGCCGTACCTGCTCCTTCACCTCTTGAGAGTCAGTGCGCGATTCCAGAGGTAGCTCCGCTAAGCTGTCCAGGACAAGCTGGCGGGCTTGCTCCATGACTAAGTCTGCGCCTGCCTCTGGTAAGAACCCGCGGGAGACGAGATCCGGGCCAGCGATGACACTGCCTGTCTGTTGGTCTAACACCACAACCGCGAGTACTAGCCCGTCAGAGGATAAGTGGCGGCGGTCTCTGAGCACAACCTCGACGACGTCACCGACACCTTTGCCGTCGACAAACACTCGCCCCGCTGTCGTTCGACCTGTCTCCCTTGCGCCATAGGCATCGATCTCCAGAACTTTGCCATTCTCGAGCAAAAACGTGTTCTCCGGCGGGATCCCGAGCTCAAGAGCGATTCGTCTGTGCGCTATGAGGTGGCGAAGCTCCCCGTGAATGGGCACAAAAAACTTGGGCTTGCAAAGGCGGAGAAAAAGTTTGAGCTCTTCTTGGCTTCCATGACCAGATACATGCACCGGTGTATTCTGCGAGTGATACACCTCGGCTCCTCGGCGCAAGGCATGGTTAATCAAATTGCTGATTTGCTTCTCGTTGCCTGGGATGACCCGCGAAGACAAAATGACAGCATCTCCCGGACCCATAGTAAATTGCGGGTGCCCGCCTTCGGCAATGCGAATGAGAGCCGACATCGCCTCGCCTTGACTCCCCGTCGTTAGAATCGTGACCCGATCGCTCTCGTTCGATGGTAAATCTTTGGCGTCGAGCAACAGCGAGGCTGGACAGTCTAAATAGCGGAGCTGGGTGGCGATCTTGATGCTGTTGAGGAGGCTGCGTCCCACAACGGCGATGCGCCGCCCATGAGCGAGCGAAAGTTCGATGGCTTGGGTGATGCGATGGATGTGCGAGGCGAACGTAGAAAAGAATACCTTTCCCGGGGTGTGTGCAAAGATCTCAGCTAGCGGCTCGCGAAGCGAGCGTTCTGATGGCGTGTGCCCGGGCCGCTCGGCATTCGTGGAATCCGATAGGAGGAGAAGCACCCCGAGTTCACCATACTGTGCTAAACGGTGGAGGTCCGAAGGTTTTCCGTCGATCGGGGTTTGGTCGAATTTAAAATCGCCGCTGTGTATGACCACCCCGACTGGGGTGCGGATCGCCAGTGCTACCGTATCGACCAAAGAGTGGGTGACGTGAATGGCTTCGATAGAAAATGGACCTAAATCCCAAGATTCTCCTGCCCGGAACACGCGAAACTCGGCGCTGAGACCATGCTCTTTGAGTCGTTCGGCTACCAATCCCTGGGCCATAGGCGTGGCGTACACTGGAACGGAAAAAGTTCGCAGGGCAAACGGCAGCGCTCCTTGATGATCTTCGTGACCGTGTGTCAGAACAAAACCGAGGAAGCGATCCCCAAACTGTTCGAGGTACGAGAGGTCCGGAATGACCAAATCGATCCCTAGCATGTGTGGTTCTGGAAACATGACCCCACAGTCAATTGCTAGAGCGTAACCGTTCCAGTCGAGGACTAAGCAATTCAGCCCGATTTCTCCTAAGCCGCCGAGCGGAACAACACGTAGCTTACCTGAGGGGGCTTGTGTCATAGCTTTAACCTCGCCGCCCTAGGCTCGGAGGAGACCGCCAAATGACCGCTGTCCACCCTTCCACGCCTTCACCATTCCGACCGTGTACTCGGCAGTGTAGATCACGTTTCGCGCAGTTAACGCCAAAAACAATTCTAGACCCTTTACAGGTTCAGGGCAAATGCAGATTGCATCCGGTGACACGGAGCCAAAGAACAGCAACGATTCAGTTCTTCGGCTCAACGTGGGCGCCAGCCGGCAGGCTGATAGATTTGACCTCTAAGTAGGCCAGCAGACCCTCGGGACCGAGCTCGCGACCGAGGCCGCTGGCTTTGAACCCACCAAACGGTGCCCGGAATTCTAAGGCAAAGCCATTGACGGTATACGTTCCGGTGCGCACCTGTCGGGCGATTTCCAGTCCACGGTTAAGGTCACTCGTCCATACAGTGCCGGAGAGGCCGTATTCCGAGTCGTTGGCGATTCGGATGGCTTCCTCCTCCGTCTCGTAGGGAATGACTGCAACCACGGGTCCGAAAATTTCCTCTCGGGCTATCCGCATGTCGTTTTTGACGTTGGCGAACACCGTGGGCTCGACGTACCAACCCCGGGAAAGGTGCTTTGGGCGACCTCCGCCACAGACGACCTGGGCGCCTTCTTCGCGGCCGATACGGATGTAGCCTTCGACCCGCTCCCGCTGCCGGGCCGATACCAGCGGGCCTACCACTGTGGAGGGATCGCACGGGTCGCCAACAGGGACACGCTGGAGAGCGTGAGCGAGCGCCTGAACGACATCATCGTAGCGTCGCTTCGACGCCAACACGCGGGTTTGAGCTACGCAGGCTTGCCCGTTGTTCATCAACACTGCCGGAACGAGGCCACCGATGGTTTGTTCCAGAGGGGCGTCGTCTAAGATAATCGCCGCCGACTTCCCGCCGAGCTCGAGGGTACAGCGCTTGAGCCGCTCACCACACAATGCCGCAATCCGACGTCCTGCTGCCGTGCTGCCGGTGAAGGCGACCTTGTCGACCCCGGGGTGGCATACGAGATACTCCCCGACATCGCGATCAGCGGGAACGACATTGACTACCCCGGGCGGAAATTCCGCTTGCTCGATCAACTCGGCGAGAAAGAGCCCGTCTATAGGCGTTTCTGGTGCTGGCTTCAGCACGACCGTGGCCCCGGCAGTCAAAGCAGGCGCTAACTTCAGCATCGTGGTAAACAAGGGGACGTTCCAGGGCACGATGCACGCAGCCACACCTACGGCTTCCCTACGTACCAACACAGGCCCCATCATCCCCTCGCGCACTTCTTCGAAGGCAAAACTGCTCGCGAGGTCGATGTAGTAGTGGAGCACCATGGTGGCTGCCAACGTCTGACCGAGCCGAGAAAAGCTGATGGGAGAACCCATCTCTAGAGTAATCATCTGGGCGAAATTTTCCTGCTGTTCTTGCACGAGCTGGAGCAACCGTTCCAAGTAGGTAGCTCGCGCCGCCGCGCTCATGTGGGGCCAATCTCCATGATCGAATGCCCACCGTGCCGCCGCAACCGCGCGATCCATGTCAGCTTTTTCCCCAGCGGGGACTCGAGCGACCACTTCCTCCGTGTGCGGAGAAACAACTGATATTTGCCCAGAACCGGCGGGCTCTACCCATCGACCACCAATGAAAAGCCGATCGAAACTCTTGAGCATCGGTTTGTATCCTCCGCCACGAAGTCTAGCCCCACAGAGTTACGCGCACTACCCACCTTTTAGCTTGAGCTCACGCTCGAGGATTACCGAGGCTAGGTTCTCTCGATCCATTTCCGTATCGTCTGGAAAAACCTCGTAGTGACAGAGTTGCCGTACAACCCTTGCCATAATTGCCGTGAATTTGTAGAGCGCGAGCATTTCGTAGTAATCGAAGTACTTCGCGGAAAATCCCGAAGCTGCCTCCCAAAGAGCGATGGTTCGTTCACGTGGAGGCAGACCCTCGAGCCGGGAGATCCCGAGTCCCTCACTGAAGCAGCGATCGATCGCCCACCACCAAGCAAGGTCTTGAACCGGATCGCCTAACCGTGCCATTTCCCAATCCAGCAGGGCGACACACCGTCCCTCCCGGAATAACTGGTTTCCGAAGCGCGCGTCGCCCCAGCAAAGCGCGAGCTGGTCCTCTGCGGGCTTGTGCGTTTGCAGCCACACCTCGGCTCGTTCGAGCAGTGGATAACGACTGCGATTTAAACCCCAATCGATGAACCGGCGGTAATCATCGAGTTGCAAATCAAGGTACGTTCGCCCCGGGTCGGGCGCAGAAAATAGCGATCCAACGAGGTCCAGCCACGGAGCGCGGTGCACAGCAGCCATGGCAGCAATCCCCGCATTCCAGAGTTGGCCCCGTTCGCTCGCGTTGAGTTCAAGGAGCCAACCTGAAGAGTGATAAGGTGGGTTATCCGGTGGAACCTGCCCAGGGATGAACTCCATAATGTAAAAATCGTTGCCCAAAATCTCGGGGCGGGTTTCCAGCCATAAGACTTTAGGCACGGGGGCTTCGGTGGAACGGCCGATCCAAGCGAGAAGGCGATACTGCCGCTCCATGTCGTAGTCCGGGAATACCGTAACCCCTTGGGGACGTAATTTGGCGACGAAAGTGATCCAGAGCTGTTGCTGGCTCCCGATGGTTACGTCGAACAACAAAGTGTCGCTGGAGTAACCTGTTGCCGTCGGGCCACGGAGGTTCACCACGGTCAAGCTCTCGAAGGCAGGAAGTTTGCCCTGGAGCCATCGTGTCAAAGCGCGGCGCATTGCCGCTAGATCACGTCGGGGAGGCGGCATATCGGCTGTTGTTCGCTGGGTGATTTGCCTCAGGCTTCTCCCGTCGTTGGCGGCGCTCCGGAGAACGCATCCTTCAAACCATACCGGCGAAACGGCCCCCAAAATCCAAACTCATGCAGACCGTACCCGACATCCCCGCTGTCCGTGGTGAAACGGGCTACCTGGTCCACAAGGCCATATTGCCCGAAGGATGCTACCTCTTCGACGTCGCGATGGAAACCTTGGACCACTAGGGGACCTTGGTACATCCCGTGTCGCCAGTCGGGTTCCATGCCGTAGCCCGTGCCCACGGCCACAAAGGCGTTCAACAATGGAGTGACCGTAATCGTGAGCGGCCCGCCCGGCGCCTGCGGAAAGCTTAAGCGTGATGCCTGAATTAGGCGCGTTCCTGGGCTGAGCGTATGCTCGTGTTCCGGCCGACCCAGAGCCTCTGGAGGACGTTGCGGATCCACCCAGATACGGACGGCTTCCTCTAGCGGACGTTGACCATCGTCGTTTTCATTCACCATGTAGAGAATGGCATAGTCAGCAAATTGCATCGGTGCGTAATTCCACAGCCCCGTCAGTTGTGCCTCGTTCTGCCGAATTCCTGGATGCTCAGGTTCTCCCACGGGACGTACCCCCCAGGAGCGATCCCGTGTTCCCCACCAGCGGTCTGTGCTGACCCGGAATCTATGTCCGGCGATTTGCAGCCAACCGGTCCAAAACCCGGTCTGCATGAACCGCTGCGTGTCAAACAGGACCCGACCGTATTTTCGTATGAACTGCCGCGGTTCGAGGTATGCGGGTGTATGCCCGAGCCACTGCAAATCACAGGCAAGAGAATACTCGCCAGGTTCCAAGACGAAGCGCAGCCTTTTAAGAGGTTCCTGAACCTCCACGCGAAAGGGCCCGACGCTAGTGTCCATCCGATCGCCTAAGATTTTCGAGGCGCGCACCACGTGGTGTTTGCCGTCGAACGTGGCGCACGCGAAGGCGTCTTGCACGGCAAGATTGGGGTACTGCCCGATGCCGAAAATGACGAACAGTGAATCGTCGCAGGCGTGCACGTTGAAGTAGTAACGGTCGTAGAAGTTCCGGTCGCTAGTTCCTACGTGTCGCACAACCTCGGCGATTTGGTGTACCGGGTAGTCATCCCAGGACGACAACGCTGAACGATTGTTCGTCATCGTCCCTCTTACAACCACACGGGCGCTCCTGCTGGCAAGAGGGTGGTTTCCTCCTGGCGTGTTCGAGCGCTCGCGAGTGGCAAGGGTGAAAGGTCGGGATGCGTTTTGGAGAGCGGTCGGTTGCGTTGCCCCCACTCCTCATGACTGCCATTATCCCACGGCCATGGAGCGTGATCAGCCGAAGCTCACGCCAATGATGGAACAATACTTGCGCCTCAAGGCGGAATATCCAGACGCTTTGTTGTTCTTTCGCCTGGGGGATTTTTACGAGCTATTTTTCGACGACGCCGAGCGAGCGGCACCAATTCTCGACGTGGCACTGACAACGCGGAGCCGCAAGGACGAAGTACCGATCCCCATGTGCGGGGTGCCCCATTTTGCGGTGCAAAGCTACATTGCCAAGCTGCTGGCGGCAGGGCTCAAGGTTGCCATTTGCGAGCAGATGGAAGACCCAGCCACCGCCAAGGGCTTGGTGCAACGCGCTGTGGTGCGCGTGGTCACCCCTGGCACAGTGACCGAGGAAGAATGCCTCGACCCCCACTTGCCGAACTATCTCGTGGCCGTGGTTTGTGATGGTGATGTCTGCACCATGGTTGCAGTGGACGTGTCGACGGGGGACATGCAGGATTTCCATTTCGGGGACCGCACGGCGCTGTGGGATGCCCTGTTCCGCCTCGACCCCCGGGAGGTCGTGGTGGAAGAACGAAACGCAGCGCTGGCAGAGGAACTTGGTCAGCGCCTTCCCCGACTCGTGGTGACCCGCGAGCCCTCGTTCACCTTCGATCGAGACACCGCAAGCGCTTGGTTGGCGCAACTTGGGCGAGATCCAAGCACGGAGTCGGAGAGCTTCTTGGCTGCACTGGGTGGTCTGCTGCGGTACCTGCAAAGAACTTACCGCGCCGAACTTTCCCACCTCCAGCCGCCAGCACGCCAGGAAACACCCTCGATTCTCTACATTGACCGCGCCACTCAGCGAAATTTGGAGCTCGTCAGCAATCTTCGAGGAGAGTCGCGGGGGTCTTTGTTTTGGGTGCTAGATCAAACGCGTACTGCCATGGGGAGCCGATTGCTCCGCCGTTGGCTGCTGGCGCCGTTAACTGACCTGCGAGCCATTGGCGCACGTTTGGACGCAGTGGAGGAACTCTTGGACAAAGGCACCTGGCGGCAGGAGCTCGAGCGCGAGTTGGCTGCCTTGGGAGACTTGGAGCGGTTGAGCGCTCGCCTGTCCGTGCGCCGTGTATCGCCGCGCGAACTAGGGCGGCTGCGGGAAGCCTTGCGCCGGGTAGAACGACTCAAAAGAGAATTGGCGGGCAGCGGTTCGAGCCTTTTGCATACCTGCAGTGAAGAGATGGATCCTCTGCCCGCGCTGCGTGCGCGTTTGGAATGCGCCCTGGTCGACGAACCGCCCCTCCAACTTCACCAGGCTCCGACGATACGCCCTTCCTTCGATCCTGTCATCGATGAGCTGCGTCGCCTGGCCCACAGTGGGCGAGAGGTGCTGGCGAAGTTCGAAAGCCAGGAGCGGGCCCGCACCGGAATTTCTTCCCTCAAAGTCCGTTACAATAACGTGTTCGGCTATTACATCGAGGTCACGAAACCGAACCTTCACCTGGTGCCGGCAGACTACCGCCGCAAGCAAACCACCGCCAACGCCGAACGCTTCGTTACCCGTGAACTTGAGGAGTACGAGCATCGGATCCTCGGCGCGGAGGAGCGCTTACGCCAGCACGAGGCGCAGCTTTTTGCACAGCTTGTCGACGAAGCCGCTGCCGCCCAGGCGCAGTTGAGCCGCTCGGCAAGAGCCTTGGCTGCGCTCGATGTGTTGTGTTCCTTGGCTACCGTGGCCCAGAAGCAGGGGTACGTGCGACCGCAGTTGCACCACGGTCGCTCGATCCGTATTCGCGAAGGACGGCACCCTGTTGTGGAGGCAATGAGTGGGCGAAGAGGGTTTGTTCCGAACGATACCGTGCTCGACCCCGACGAGTTTCAGATCGTCACCCTGACCGGACCGAACATGGCCGGCAAGTCAACTTACCTCCGTCAGGTGGCTTTGATTGTTTTGCTCGCACAGACGGGAAGCTTTGTACCGGCCGCAGAAGCCGAAATCGGTATTGTCGATCGGTTGTTTACCCGGGTCGGGGCGTCAGACAATCTCGCCGAAGGCGAGTCTACGTTCATGGTGGAGATGAAAGAAACGGCGAACATCCTTTCCCACTTGACGCAACGAAGCTTAGTTATCTTGGATGAAATCGGCCGGGGTACCAGCACATTCGACGGCATTTCCATCGCTTGGGCAGTGGCGGAGTACTTACACGAGGCCGCACAACGGCCGCTGGTTTTGTTTGCCACGCACTACCACGAACTCACCGATCTCGCCCGCGTACACCCCCGGATTCGTAATTACTCGGTGGCTGTACGGGAGTGGAAGGGAGAGGTGATCTTCCTGCGCCGGGTTGTTCCGGGTGCCGCCTCGCGCAGTTACGGCATTGAAGTAGCCCGCCTCGCCGGAGTCCCAGACCCGGTCATACAGCGGGCGAAGGAGATTTTGCACAACCTTGAGCAGAGCGAACTCGATGCCGCAGGTCGCCCGCGACTTGCTCGAGCTAAACGGGAGGAGACAGCCCCAGCGCAGATGCCGTTATTTGCCTCAGCGGCTGATTGCTGGCGCGAAGAGCTCGCGGGCATCGACATTGACCATCTAAGCCCGATGGAGGCGCTGCTGCGGTTGCATGCGCTGGTGGAACGAGCGCGTCGCTCGTCCTAACCGTCTGTGGCCGTGGTGTAGGGGCACGAAGAAATTTTCGGGGCAGTGGCGGGACCAGGATGGCTTTGCTCTTCTCAGGCGACGCAAAGGTTGCCATGCCGCAATTCAGGTGCTGGATGGCTCTTTCCCTGGTTCCGCGCGGGCAGCTCCTTGCCGCGAGGGTTTGGCGGGTCGCCCTTGCGTGGCGGTGCGTGAGCGGTAGAGAAATGACGACAGATCCGAGAGCGATGAATCGAACCGAGACAATTACTGGCGGTTCTGCTGGCGCGCCCATGGTCGTTCTCCGCCTGGAGGGCGACTGGGGCCGCGCTGCCCGCGAGTATCTCGATGCAACGCGCGAGCGTTTGTTCGCTTGGCATTGCGATGGAGCAAGCGGCTCGGCCATCGTACAAGCATACACCGCTGCTGTCGACGGTTTGATTCAAGTGCTCTTCGACGCGTCGGCAAATGAGGCCCAACAGAGATTCCCCTTGTTGAATCAGAGTTTCTCTTTGGTGGCTCAAGGGGGCTACGGCCGGGGCGAGCTCAATCCCTATTCCGATTTAGACCTGTTGTTTCTCTTTCCGTTCAAGAGCGAGCCCTACATCGAGTACGTTGCCGAACGCATTTTGTACACCCTCTGGGATGCACGACTGACGGTGGGCAACGCCCTGCGCGGGGTGCGCGAGTGCCTACGCTTGGCCACCAAGGACTTTAAGGTCAAAACCGCACTGCTGGATGCGCGGTACGTGTGTGGCGACAAGTCCTTGTATGACGATTTCGCCCAGCGCATGGAAAAGGAAGTTTTGAACCGCGATGTGGATCGTTTTTTCGAAAACGTGCTGGCAGAAGTTTCGACGCGCCACCACCGCTACGGGGATTCGGTATACCTGCTCGAACCCCAAATTAAAGAGGGACAAGGCGGGCTGCGGGAACTGCATTCGGCATTGTGGCTTGCCAAAGTGAAGTTCAAAACCAACCGGCTCGGCGAGCTCGTGCAAAAGGGCATCCTGACTGAGCGGGAACGCGCAGAGGTCGAGGAGGCGCGAAATTTTTTGTTTCGGGTGCGTAACGCCTTGCACTTCTTGGCTCGGTCCCACCAAGACCAACTCACCTTCGAATATCAGGAGCGCATCGCTCCGATGCTCGGCTTTGCGGACACCCCACAAATGAAAGGGGTGGAACACTTCATGCGCGCCTACTACATGGCCGCGGCCACACTCGATCGCTTTGCTGCGGACATGATCGAACGGTGCGTCCGGCAACCGCGATCGTATTTTTCTTTTTTTCGCACCCGTGCGCGGCGCATTCGCCCGGGGGTGACGATCGCCCAGGGCTTGCTCAGCATCGCAGGACCGGAAATTTTGCACGCCGATCCGAGCAATTTGCTTCGCGTCTTTCTCGATGCGCAGCGACACGAGGTAAAGATTTCCCGGGCGACGAAGCGCATTTTGCGTGCCCACCTCCACTTGCTTGACGATACCTGGCGCAGCCACCCGGCGACGGTGGCAGCATTTTTTCAGGTCCTGAAAGGGAAGAATGTTGCGGAGACCTTGCGGGATATGCACCAAGCTGGGGTCCTCGGTGCGTTTTTACCGGAATTCGGCGCACTGACGTGTATGGTTCTCCACGACGCCTACCACATTTACACCGTGGATGAGCATTCGCTCCGCGCTGTGCAAGAACTCGAATGGTTGAGAGCGGGCAAATACCGCGACTCCGTACCCTTGCTCACCCATGTGATGCGAGACATCGACCGGGTCGACCTTTTGCTTTTGGGAATGCTGCTGCACGACATTGGAAAGGGACGGGGAAGCGGCCATTCTGAACGAGGAGCAGCCATGTGCGACGGCATTGCCGCACGCTTGCACCTGAATGCGGATGAGGCCGCACAGGTGAAATTCCTGGTGGCTCAGCACTTGAACATGGCGCACTTGGCCCAACGCCGCGACATCCATGACCCGCGATTGATCATCGATTTCGCGCGCCGCGTGGAGACGTTGGACAACCTCAAGCGCTTGTACCTACTCACATTTGCTGACATGCGGGCTGTAGGGCCGAAGATCTGGAACAGTTGGCATGACATGCTGCTGGCCGAGCTTTATTTACGCACGGCCGAAGTCTTCGAGCGGGAGGAGTTCATCGAGGAGGAGTACCGCGAGCGCGCCGCCCGAATCCGGCAGCGGGTGGCAGCGGCTAGCACAGTACCGGAAGCGATCCGTGAACGCTTCCTTGCGGGCATGCCTGACCGCTACTTCTTATCCACCGCGGAGGAAACGATTCTGCACCACTTGGAGCTCTATCGCGACTACCACAACGGGGAGGTCGTTTGCTCCGTGCGACACTACCGAGAGCGCGCGTTCAGCGAATGGACCGTGGTTACTGCTGACCGACCCGGTCTCTTTTCCATGATTACCGGGGTGCTTCTCGCCGAGGGTATGAATATCCTCACCGCTAACATCCACACCAGTACAGCCGGTGTGGCCCTGGACGTCTTCCGCATTTCTCATGGGGACAATCCGGACACCGTCGTCGCCCCCGAGCGCTGGGAACGTGCAGAGGCTAATTTGCGAAAGGTACTGCAGGGTGCGGTGGACGTAGAGGAGTTGGTGGAGCGTGCACGGCCACAGCTGCGATTACCACGACGCTACACACCACGTGTCTCCACACAAATTGAGATCGATAACCACGTGTCGGAACACTACACCGTGCTCGACGTGTACACGCACGATCGCGTCGGCTTGCTGTTTACGATTACCAACACGCTCTATCACCTGGGGCTGTCCATCCATTTGGCCAAAATCACGACCAACGTGGACCAGGTCCTTGACGTCTTTTACGTTACGGACGGCAACGGTCAAAAAATCCTCGACCAGGAGTTCCTCGAGCGGATTCGGCTGGCATTGTACGAGCGGCTCACTGCCGATACCCCCCAAGCTTCTGGCGAAGTGGTCCGAGCTACTGCAGGTGCGTGAAGGCGAGGATGGGCAAAACGACAGAACATAGAACGACAGAACACCAACCATCGGCTGGCTGGCACGCCGCGATCGACCGCTTCTTGGCCTATTTGGCGATCGAGCGCGGTGCCTCACCGCACACGCTGGAGGCGTACGGTCACGATCTTAGAGATTTTGTCGTGCACCTGGAGCGGCGGCAAATCGGGCAACCAGAGCAGCTCGTTGCCGCCGATGCCTCGAGCTTCCTGCAGGTGTTGCATGGGCGAGGCCTCAGCGTGCGCACCCGTGCCCGCCGCCTTTCCGCGATCCGCAGCTTTTGCCGTTTTCTTGTTCGCGAGGGCTGGCTGCCGCAAAATCCACTCGAGGACGTCCGCCCCCCGCGGTTACCTCGGACACTGCCGCGCAGTCGCTCTGTAGAAGAAATCCTCGAGCTCTTGCGCGACGATCCGCGGGACGACTTATTCCTGCGGCGCGATAAAACCATGGTGGAGCTCATTTACGCGGCTGGCCTGCGCGTTTCCGAAGCGGTGCGGTTACGCCTTGCGGAAGTCAACCTGGAAGCGGGGTTCGTCGTTGTTACGGGTAAGGGATCGAAACAACGGGTTGTGCCCATCGGGCTGTACGCCCAAGAGCGGATTCGATCGTATTTGAGCGAAGTCCGTCCGCACTTGGCACGAGGTAAGGCCACTAACTTCCTATTCCTGAGCCGACGTGGGCGGCCCTTGCGACGCTGGCACGTGGCTCGCCGGCTTATGTTGCTAGTCCGAAGAGCAGGCTTAACCGGCAAGCTGAGCCCACACACGCTGCGGCACGCGTTCGCAACCCATCTGGTGGAGCGGGGGGCAGACTTGCGGGCCGTGCAAGGCATGCTCGGTCATGCCAACATTAGCACCACGCAAATTTATACCCACGTGGCGATGGAACATTTACGAGCGGTGCACCGCAAATATCACCCTCGTGCTTGAGAAGAAACGCGCGCTTCGTAGTCCAGAAGCCAGAGTTTGCGCTGCACGCCGCCCGCGTAGCCGCCGATCCAACCGTTGGCCGCGATCACCCGGTGGCAGGGCACGATGAGCGTGATTGGGTTCCGATGCAAAGCGGCGCCAACGGCGCGGGCTGCAGCCCGGGTAGCCACTCGTTCGCCAAGTTCGCCGTACCGGATGGGATGCCCAAATGGAACGGCCCTTAAGGCAGCCCATACTTTTTGTTGGAACGTGGTGCCGCGAGGCTTCACCGCCACGCCGTCGAGGCACGTCGGATGCACGGAAAAATACCTTTGAACCTGTTCGGTGATCATCGTTCCTTGGCCCTCGGCTGGCCAAGGAACGTTCCGATACCAGCGGTGCCAATGCTGCCGGGCGGCAAGTTGCTGCTCTTCCCAGAAAGCTACGTGAATCGCCTCGCGATCATCCACGACGAGGTAAAGCCGACCCAAGGGTGTGGCGGCCGAACACAGGGAAAACATCTCGTCAACGCTCCGGCTCCATGCCGTAACACTGAGATAGCGCTTCCTTCGTAGTCATCCTTTGCGTGGTCGCAGTGCGCGCTCGATCTCACGTTGGGCATCCCGCTCGCGCATCGCAGCCCGCTTGTCGTACAATTTTTTGCCGCGGGCCAATCCGAGTTCGACCTTGGCGCGCCCGTTTTTGAAGTAAATCCTCAGAGGAATCAACGTCAGTCCTTTCTCGCGTACTTTTCCTGCCAACCGGGCGATTTCGCGCTTGTGGAGCAGTAACTTGCGGGGCCGCATGGGGTCATGACCGAACCGGGCCGCAGGAGCGTACTCGCTGATGTGGGACTGCAAGAGCCACACCTCGCCATCCTTCACTCGGGCGTAACTATCTTTGAGCTGGCCTTTGCCGGCGCGCAACGACTTGACCTCGCTGCCGGTTAATACCAACCCGGCCTCGAGAGTTTCTTCAATGTGATAGTCGTGCCGAGCACGACGGTTGACCACTACGTCTTTTTTTTGCCCCGTTTCCGCGTTGCCAGCCATGTCGATCCTCGAGACCACCTGGATCGAGAAACAAAGGTAACCGTTCTGCGTGCGTACCGATACCGTGACTCGCTCTTGTATCAGAATTTGAGGGCACCGCTAAGGATCCCAGCGACGTAGGCTCGCTGAGCGACGAGAAACAGCAACACCGCGGGCAACATGGTCAGAACGGCACTCGCCATCATCAGCTCCGTATCTTGCACGTGCTCGGCCGCTAGGCTGGCGAGTGCAACCGGAAGGGTTTGCTTGCTGCTGTCGCTGAGGACAATGAGCGGCCACAAGAAGTCGTTCCAAGTGCCGAGAAAGGTGAACACCCCGAGGGTCACCAAAATGGGGCGGCAAAGGGGCAAAGCGACCGACCAAAACACTCTGAGTTCACTGGCTCCGTCCACTCGAGCGGCATCCAGGAGTGCATCGGGGATCGATTGGGCGTACTGGTGCACTAAAAAAATCCCGAACACGCTGGCTAAGCTGGGCACGAGAACACCCCAGTAGGTGTCAACCCACCCGAAACTCCGGAGTAAGAGGAACAGAGGTAACATACCCACTTGCCCGGGTACGACGAGCAGCGCGAGCAAGAAGGCAAACACACGATCCCGGCCCACGAAAGGAAGTTTGGCCAACGCATACCCGGCTAACGAATTGAAACAAAGGGAGAGTACGGTGGCCGCGGCAGCAAGGAACAAACTATTGAGGAAGTTCCGCCCAAGATGCAATGAGGAAAATAGTACTGCGTAATGCTCCACCGTGGGCCGGCTCGGCCACCATCGTGGCGGCAATTGACTGGCCTCGCCCTCCGGCATGACGGACGCCACGCACATCCATATCAGTGGCGCCAGCACCACCGCTCCGCCGACAAACAAGATTCCGTGCAAAACGAGCCGACGCAGACAGCGGACGCATGGTTGCAATTGCGGCAAGTGACGCAGAATTAGTCGTCTCATTGCCCTGGGCGCGCCCGTAAGCGCCTCAGTGTCAGGGTGGCGATCACAAGTAAGGCGAAAAGTACCCACGCCACCGCCGCGCCATAACCAACATTCCACCATTGAAATCCATTCCGGTACATGAGCAGCACGAGACTGAGCGTGGCGTTCGCCGGGCCACCTTGTGTCATCACGTAAGGCTCCGCAAACAGTTGGAAGGAGCCAATGACCGTGATGAGCACGACAAAGGACAGCGCAGGCCTCAGCATCGGTAGCGTCACGCAACGGAACTGCTGCCAGCCGGTAGCTCCGTCGATGGCTGCAGCTTCGTACAACCGCTGGGGAATGCTTTGGAGCGCAGCGAGGAAAATGACCATGTGGAAGCCAAAGTTTTTCCAAACCGAAAACGCGACAATGGCCAGCATGGCCCAGCGTGGGTCGCCCAGCCAATCGATTGCGGGTAGGCCAATCCAGCGCAAAGCCACATTAAGCAAGCCGACACGCGGATGGTACCATGCGCGCCAAACCACCGCTGCGGCCACGATCGTGGTCACCACGGGGAGAAAGTACACGGTCCGAAAAAAGGCTTGCACCGTTCGGGCAGCACGCCACACGGCGAGGGCAGCCCCTAACGCGGTCAGGATGGTCAGTGAGCCACCAACGACCACGAACGTGACGGTATTCTGAAGCGCCTGCCAAAATAACGGGTCACGAAGTAGAGTCTGGTATTGTTCCAATCCTACCCAACGGAGATTGCTCGAATCGGCTATGGTGTAAATGTCGAAATCGGTCAAGCTGAGCACCAGCCCGGCAAGCACCGGCCCGACGAAAAACGCACCAATTGCCGCTAAGGCTGGGGCGAGAAAGACGCAAGCGGCGACGGTCCGTGTTCGGTGCATTGGTCGGCGCATTTTTCTTTAGGGGCGAGTAGGCGTGCGTTGCAACAACCAGCGGCGCTTGGCCAGTACACGGTCCGTTTCTTCATCGAGCCGCGCCAACGCAGCGTCCACCGCCAGTTGCCTGCGCACCACGAGTTCGGTGTACCGTGTGAGTAAACCCGCAATCCGCTCCCACTCGGGGATCTTGGGGGTACTGCGCGCCTGTTCGAGTTGTTCGCGAAAAGCAGCTAAACGAAGAGGGTCGTGTTCGCTGAATCGATGCCAGACGCTGCGGCGAGCTGGTAGGTCTCCGGTGGCGTGATACAAGTGCACAAGCTCATCCGGGCTCAGTAAGCGTTGGAGGAGCCGGCGCGCGGCGGCGCGCTTGTCGCTGGCCGCGGTTATGGCAAGGCTTGCCCCTCCCATGACGGATACCGAAGGACTGTCGACCTCGGGCGTAGGGAGCACGGCAGTGGCCCATTCACTTTGCAAGGCCGCAGGTAAGCGGCGGCGGAACTCTCCTAGATTCCACGGGCCGGTAACGTAAAAGGTGAAGAGGCCCGCGGCGAAGTCTTGATAAACGTTGGCCACCTGCCCCGGTCCTTCAAAGGGGGCGAGGCCATCGTGAAACAAGGAAACGTAGAAAGAGAATGCGCGGCGAAACTCTGGGCTTTGGAAGTTGCCGTATTGGTCCCGATCACGGAGCAAATCTGCACCAGCTTGGAATGCCAAGGCAACGAGCAAGTGCCAGTCGTCAAGAGGCAGGAGCAAACCATAGTGCTGCGGCCCGAGCTGCTTGATCTGCCGCATTGCCTGCCGCCAGTCGTCCCAGGTGCGCGGGGGCAGGGAAAAACCAGCACGGCTTAGGAGGTCTCGTCGGTAGAAGAGTACCCGTGTGTCGACGTACCAAGGGGTGCCGCACCAACGGTGATCGACGAGGTTCGCTGCCACTGCGCCCGGAAAAATGTCTTGAACGACCTCTTCGTCTACCTCCGTACAGTGCAGGGCTCCCACAGCTGCGAACTCCGGGATCCATGTGCTGCCCATCTGGATGACGTCGGGCAGGGTGCCGGCGACAAATGCAGTCAAGAGTTTCTCGTGAGCGGCACTCCAAGGAATCCGCTGCACCTCGACACGACGCCCGTCAAGGACGATGCCATGAATCCGGGAGATAAGAAACTCTGCTTCTTTACCCATAGCCCAGATCCGCAAAGTTGGTTCATGTTGTTCGCCGGATTGGCAGCCGATGACGGCCCCAAGGGTGACAGCCACCGCCAATGTCCACATCCACCCCCTCCCGGACTGCAGCCACACCGCGTGCATGCCGAACTGTCTCTAGTCCCGCAGGCTGCGTCGATCCAGAGTGCAAGCTCTGCCAGCGTTATCTCGCCCGCCGGCTTTGCTTGGCGTAGAAAAGACGTCGTGAAGCAGTTGCTCGAACGGTACTTCGCGTTTTCGACCCACGAGACCACGTGGTCTCGCGAACTAGTGGGGGGTGCGACGACTTTCGTGACCATGGCGTATATTATCGTGGTAAACCCCGCCATCTTGGCCGAAGCAGGTATTCCTCGGGAAGCTTCGGTGACCGCCACGGTCTTAGTGGCTGCACTTGGCTCGTTGGCGATGGGGATCTATGCACGGCGGCCGTTCGCTGTAGCCCCCCTCATGGGCGAAAATGCGTTTGTGGCCATGACCGTGGTGGCCCTGCTTGGCGAACCGTGGCCCGTGGCTTTGGGAGCGGTGTTTTGGAGCGGTGTGACGTTTGCCGTGCTCACGCTTCTGGGCGCACGTCGCTACTTGGCCGAGGCCATTCCAGCGTCGCTTAAACAGGCAATGGCCGCTGGCATTGGGTTGTTTCTGACCTTCATCGGATTGCACAGCGCGGGGTTGGTGGTCGCAAGCACAAGTGGGCCGCCTGTACGTTTGGGGAACATCCACGATCCCCGTGTGGTACTGGCTGCCACTGGCTTTCTCCTGATATGTGTGCTGATGCTTCACCGGGTGCCGGGAGGAATCATCGTCGGCATTCTCTGCATCACCGCAGTTTCCGTGCCGTTGGGGCTCACAGCATGGCCGGAGTCCGTTGTGGCTTGGCCTGCTAGCCTGGATCCCATCTTGGGACAGCTGAACTTTGCGGCCAGTCTGTCTCCACGGTTATGGCCGGTTGTGCTGACGATCTTCGTGATGGTGTTCGTGGATACACTGGCCACTTTGTACGGTCTGTCGGTCCGAGCGCGCTTGCTGGATGCCCGCGGCCAGCTACCCCAGATGGAGCGGCCGATGCTCGTCGATGCCTTGACCACTGCCCTGGCCGCGCTTTTGGGAACAACAACGGCGGGGGCGTACGTGGAGTCAGCCGCCGGAATTGCAGCCGGGGGGCGTACCGGGCTCGTGGCCTGCGTGGTCGCACTGTTGTTTTTGATCAGTTTGTTTTTCTGGCCTCTGGTGACCGCCATTCCGAGTCATGCTTATGGTCCAGCGCTAATTTTCGTCGGGCTACTGATGCTCGAGGCGATCCGCGACGTGAGGTTCGACGACTGGACAGAACTCGTTCCCTCCTTCGTGACTATCGCTTTCATGGTGTTCACGTTCCACCTCGGGGTTGGAATGACCGCGGGTTTCGTTTCCTATCCCCTGATGAAACTCGCAGCCGGGCGGGCTCGCGAAGTGCCTGCAGGGCTATGGCTCCTCGCGGCCTTGTCAGCGATCTTTTTCGTCGTTGCGCCTCAGTGAGGCGCCGCGAGCAGGAACCAACGGTGCAGGGGCGCGAGGTGCACAGGCGGTTGCTGCGGGTCGAACGGCGCTAAGGGACGGAGACAGGACTTCGAAGCTTGACAGCGGAGCCATGGTGCCCCCGCTCGTATGCGGGCCCATTCTGGAGGTGGCGGCTCTGAGGGAAATTTGGCACGGTGAAGAGACGGGCGGGGCTCCAGGAAAACCTGCTGAGAAATTCGTTGCTTGACAACCTCGGCGATCGTGTGGCAAACAAAAGTTGTTTTGAGAAGAAACCAACGGAGGCGCGCAATGACGATTCGATTCTCTCGCCCGGCGATGTCGCTGGCGATGGTTGCGTTGGCAGCCCTGAGCGGTTGTGGGGGAAACGATAACGGTAACGGCAGCAGCTCTCGTCCCACGTTTACCCTCACTCCGAGCCGTACCCGGACGTGGGGTGGAACTCCCACGCCGACGCCCACCGCTTTTCGGCCCACCCCGACTCCCATGATGACACCGACGGTTGCAGGAGAATCTTTACAAGGTCTGTTGGTGGTTGGCCGCGATGTGCCCACGGGTCCGCAAGACACCTTGGTCCCTCCACCCCCGGGATGGGTCGAAGGGGCCGATGCCACGGCATTCGACCGCGGCTTCGGCCGTGCAACACTTCGGCTGATCGGCGAGGAGACAATTACCGTTGAAAGCAGTGCAGACGGCTCGTTTTCCGTTCCCCGAGTTCCGCCTGGCTTGTACCGGTTAGAGATCGAAAAGGTTCTCAACGGCAATCTCGTGCAGGCTGCGGTGCCACTGAGTCCCGTGAAAGGCGTGCCTGCACGAATTCTCGTTCAAATCGGTTGGGGGGAGTTGCGGGTTCGGGTCGAGAGCCGGGATGGGCAGACTCAGGTGATCCAAGTTGTGGCCCCGCAGCGGGTGTCCGTGGGCTTGGAAGATGGCCGGTTGGTCGAGTTCACTGATGGCAGCTCGACCTGGCGGGATGAAGACGGTGATGGAGTACTGGAGCCAGTTCGTTGTAATCGCGTGCTGTGGGAGTGTGGGGAGGATTTTGTTTGTGAAGATGGCAGCCAGTGTCGATGTACCTCGAGTTGCCCCATGTGCGAAGATTGCGGGCCGGGAGTCTGCGGTGCAGCAGATACTCGGTATGTGTACCGGTGCCATGACGACGGCAGTTGCATGGGACCGGGAGATGTTTGCGTGTGTGTGGCGAGTTGCCCGAACTGTGATGACTGCAACCGCCGCGTCTGCGTGCCCGAGTGTGGTCCAGTGGAAATTAAGGGGCTGGAGATTTCTGGCGGCCGCGAAGTGGTTGTTGGTCGGTCTGTCCAACTGCAAGCTGTCGCGTACCTGTCAAATGGAACGGTGTTAGACGTGTCCCGCCTCGTCTCCTGGCGGGTCTCCGACGAGAGCGTGGCTACGGTCGATTCCTGGGGCCGGCTCTACGCAAAGTCTGTTGCCGCAGTCGATATCACGGTCACGCTGGGAGCTGCAGCCAGTTCGCCCTTTACGGTGCGGGTGGTGGAGCGCAGTTCGTTGGAACGGCTAGTCGTGCGTAACGTTTCTTGCTCTTGTCCCGTTCCGACGCGGCCTGTCCTGCTTGGTGCGCCGGACGGGATCATGCCTCCCTGCGTACTCCTCGATCGACCTACCTTAGACCTGATTCCCGTGCCATGGTGTCGCGATGTCGTGCTCGTGGGGCGCTCTCTTCAACTTGCGGCCATTGGGGAATATGCCGACGGTTCCATTGAGGATCTCACCGATCAGGTAAGTTGGCTCCTCGAACCGGCGATAGCGGCGGCGATCGAGCGGGGCATGCTGAGGACCTTAGCGGCAGCAGAGTTAACGATTCGTGCGCAGTTTGGCGGACTCGTTAGCGAGCCTTTGCGAATCCGCGTCGTCGACCAGCCGACACCCGTCGCGTTACGCATTTTCGCGCAGGGGCCTGTTTCCGCGCTTGTCCAAGGCGGAGCGGATGCCTCGACTCCGCCCCAGGTGGAGACGTGCGTCGAGTGCGATTACGTCGTTCCCATATTGGTTGGGGACACGGTGCCGTTCCAAGCTTCCCTCGAGTACGACACCGGGGAGTGGGAAGACGTAACCGCGCGCGTTACTTGGCGCGTATCCGACGAAGGGGTTGCTGCCTTTACGGACCCAGGTGTCTTGCAGGGGAAAACTCCGGGCGAGGTGCGCGTCGATGCGAGCCTGGGTGTGCTGAAGAGCAATGCCGTCGGTGTCCGCGTGGTTGCAGAAGCCTCTGTTACGGCGGTCTACGTGTACGTGGAAAGCAACGACCGCGTTGTGGCTAGGGGCCAGAGCCTCTTTCTCCGTGCCCATGCGATGTATGACCTGGGCTTTGTCCGCGACGTGACCGATGAGGCGTCGTGGCGTAGCCGGAACGATGCCACGGGCCGTTTTGTACGGCCAGGCGAGTTCCACGCTCTGGCCGTCGGCACCACCGAGGTATGGGCGGAATTCGCTGGAACGGCGAGCAACCGGATTGCGCTGGAAGTTTACGAAACGCGGGACATCCAGTACTGCGATCCCTCTCTTGTCAACCGAGCCGTTTGGTCCGACGCATTTAACCGGGTGGTGCTGGAGTCGGACTGCGATCGTTACGATATTCCAAGCACGGTAACCCTCCGCTACACCGTTACCGAGACGCAACCGCACGGAGGGATTTTCGACCCGTGTCTCGACCTCTACGTCCTCCGCGGCGCTGAACTGGTTCGTGTGTTGCGTGAGGAAGGCTGTGGTCAGCCGTTTCTGTCGAGCGCCGCTCCGGGTCGCGAGGATGCCGTTGTGCGTTATCAAACCTTGGCGTTTTGGGACTTGCGTGACCAACAAGGCAATCTGGTTCCGCCTGGTGTATATCGGATTTACGGGCGGTTCTTCTTGTATTACGACCCTGTGGTCTTCCTCGATATTACGGTGGGAACCCCTGCGGCCCAGCCCACGCCTGCTCCCTTGCCATTGGCCGGAGGATGCTTTGTGGGAGGTTGTGGGGGGCTCCTTCCCGGATTTCCTGATCGTGCCTCTTGTTGCTCCTACGCCCGCGTCAACTTGCTTCCAGTAGCGGTTGTTTGGTGTGACTCCAGTGCCGACGGAACGTGCGACCCGCAGTCTTGTAGGCCTCCATGCGACGCGGAACTTGCTTGTTGTCCGCTCGATGCACGTTGCTTGCCAGAGATTCCACCGTGTGAAAGAAAATGCTGCCCTCCCAACGCCGTCTGCGACCCGGCGAGTTTGCCCCTGTGCGAAACCTGTTCGGGTTCGGGGCGTGCCCCAGATTGCACGCCTCATCCTTCCGCGACATGCCCAGCCGTGTGGATGCCGGTTTGCGGGTGCGACGGTCGAACGTACAGCAATCGCTGCGCGTTGATGGCCGCATGCGTGCAACAAGCACACGAGGGGCCGTGTGCGGACGGAAGATAGGTGGGGAGGTGTGAGCGTCCATCGTTAGCTGCTGTGCCCTTTCCCCTATTGGCACAACGACCGCGATGCCGACATCGGTAGCGACGGCGCGGCAGTGGTGAGCGCGCCGTTCTACAAGAGTGTAGAGAAGGTGCCCCTCAGCGATCGGACCGGCTACCCGCAAGATCGCAACACTCGCAAATGGAAGGTACAACATGCAGCACGGCCCGGACAGTCATAAGGCAGCATTATCGGGTGGGGTCGAGGGATGTCAGCCAACGTTGCATCTCTCGAGCCGGGGCGACACCGGAATGCTCGAAGACCACAGAGCCACGGTGAAAGACGATGAAATGAGGGATGCCCATGACGCCGTAACGAGCAGCAAGCTCCGGATAACGGTCGGTGTCGACTTTGAGGACGAGGGCTTTTCCCGCGAGGGCGCGCGCGAGTTCCGCAACTTCAACTGCCGCACGACGACAGGGGCCGCACCAAACCGCCCAAAAGTCTACGAGCACGGGTACCTTCGCCACGCGAACGATTTCCTCGAAACTTTGCGGATCGACATCGATGGGCTCGGCGACCGGCGGCAGTGGGGCACGGCAAGCGCCGCAACGACCTTGGTCGGCAAGATGCTGCGCCGGCACCCGGTTGCTCCGCCCACAGTGCGAGCAAACTCGAAGCATGGCCCTTTCCTGGCACAGTTGTGGCGGCAGTCCAAGTGCTCAGCGTGGTGGACTTTTTTTTCTTTCCAGTTCTGTGGTAACAGCGGCCGTAACGCCGCAACTTATGGCTGTGCCTGGCTACATTGCTGTGGAAGGTCCTATCGGAGTCGGGAAAACTTCCTTGGCATGTTTATTGGCTGCGGAGTTAGGTGCTCGGGCCGTGCTCGAGCCGATTGAGGAAAACCCGTTTCTGCGCCGCTTTTATGAACAGCCGGGTGTCTGGTCCTTCCAGACCCAACTATCCTTTCTGCTCTCCCGCTATCGGCAGCAGAGCGTGCTGTGCCAGAGCCAGTCAGCCGAAGCTGGTATCGTGGCAGATTACTTGTTCGCTAAGGACCAAATTTTTGCTCAGCTCAATTTGGAAGGGGAAGAGCTTGCTCTGTACCGTCAAATTTATCAGTTGCTCGATTCCCGCTTGCCGAAACCGGATCTTGTAGTATACCTTGAAGCACGTCCAGAAATTTTAATCGAGCGGTTGCGTAGACGAGATCGTGACTACGAACGGCGAATATCACGGGACTACATCGAAGCGCTGGCGGTGGCTTACCGGAAGTTTTTCTTCGACTACAGAGAAACTTCCTTGCTGGTGGCCGATGTTTCCGAAGTGGACTTCGTGGAGAACCGAGAGGATTTTCTCGATCTCGTCCGTGAGATTCGCTCGATGGGAAAAGGAGTGCAGCATTACATTCCGCTTGGATCCAGATAACTCCGGCCGATTCGGTCGGTGGTGCGGACCGAGACGGAGCGCCTTAGAGCCAGGGATGAGGAAGAAGCCCAGTGTAGTCGTCCGCGCGGTGACCACGTATGGCGCCGACCCGGGAAGGACGATGTTCTCGGCTTTTCACGCCCTCGTGCACGAAAGCCCTCCGGGTTCGGTCCCAGGAGGTGCTTTCGATGCAGGGCAAGGTTACCGTTCCTGACATTCGCAGCCGCAAAGGTGGCGCGCCCATCGTTGCCTTGACGGCTTACGACTACCCGTTTGCGCGCTTGGTCGATGAAGCGGGAGTCGACCTGATGCTGGTTGGCGACTCCTTGGGCATGGTTATCCAAGGGCTTCACACGACTCTGCCAGTGACTCTGGAAGAGATTGTTTACCATTGCCGCATGGTCGCTCGGGGCTGCCAACGCGCTCTTTTGGTGGCCGACCTGCCCTTTGGCTCGTACCAGGTGTCTGCACGGGCGGCGCTGTCGAGCGCAGCGCGATTGCTGAAGGAAGGCGGCGCCGAGGCGGTCAAGCTGGAGGGTGGTACCCATATGGCGCGCACGATCCGGGCACTGGCGGAAGTGGATATCCCCGTCATGGGCCACATTGGCCTGACACCACAATCCGTGCATCGGATGGGTGGCCACAAGGTCCAAGGACGGCGCCCGGGTGAACAAGATCGATTAGTGGAAGATGCTTTGGCCGTGGAGGAAGCCGGGGCGTTTGCCGTGGTGCTCGAGGGCATTCCTCGAGAACTTGCCGCCGACATCACCAGGAAACTCTCTATCCCCACCATTGGCATCGGCGCTGGCCCCGAGTGCGACGGCCAAATCCTGGTTTTGCACGACGTTTTAGGGTTGACCGAGGGGCGGAGCCCGAAGTTCGCCAAGCGATATGCAGACTTGCACGGCATCGTGAGCGCCGCCTTGCGATCCTATGTGGAAGAAGTCCGCGGCGGCCTTTTCCCTACGGAGGACCACTCGTTCCACATGTTAGTTGGCGTGCCCCGAGAAAGAGCCGTTAGCGGCGCCTCCTAAGCGGTCCCCTTAGTTGCGCGGATATGCAAGTGATCGAGAGTGTTTTGGAGATGCAGCGTTGGGCGGATCAGCAGCGCGGTCACGGCCGACGCATCGGTTTTGTGCCGACGATGGGTTACTTACATCGAGGCCACTTAAGCTTAGTCGAGATAGCACGGTCCCGCGCGGACTCCGTGGTCGTGTCGATTTTCGTCAACCCGCTTCAGTTTGGTGCCAACGAAGATTTTCAACGTTACCCACGTGACCTTGAAGGGGATCGCTGCAAGCTCGAATCGGTTGCAGTGGATGCGCTTTTTTTGCCTCGAAGCGATGAGTTTTATCCGCCAGGGTTCCAAACGCAAGTGGAAGTCGAGCGAGTCACGCGCGGGCTTTGCGGAGTGTCGCGGCCTACGCACTTTCGCGGAGTGACCACCGTGGTGGCGAAGTTGTTTCTTGCGGTAAAACCGCACGTGGCTGTTTTTGGGCTCAAGGACTTCCAACAGTTGGTCACCATCCGTCGAATGGTTCGGGACTTGAACTTCGATGTCGAGATTGTGCCTGCCCCGATTGTTCGCGAGCCGGATGGATTGGCCATGAGCTCGCGCAATGCCTACCTCTCCCCGGAGGAGCGCCACGCAGCACGGGGGATCTTCGAAGCGCTTACTCGTGCTCATGCGGCATTTGCGGCTGGGGAGCGTGCCGCGCAGCGGCTGCGCGATGTGGCTGCCGACCATTTGTCGGCCGCGCCACTGACGCGCATTGATTACGTCGAGGTCGTGGATGCCGAGACGCTAGAACCCGTGCAAACCGTGGAGCGTCCTGCAGTGGTCGCGGTTGCAGCATTTGTCGGCTCCACCCGCTTGATCGACAACTGCCTGCTCGACCCAGCGGGGGTCGCGCAGCCGGCCACACAACAGCCAATCGCAGTCAGCCACTTCGAGCAATGTGTGACGGAGGGAAACGGATGAGGACCATGCTTCGTGGGAAAATTCATCGGGCTACGGTCACTGGCGCCGAGTTGCACTACGAGGGGAGTGTGACCGTCGACGCGGAACTTCTCGAGCGTGCCGACATTTTGCCTTACGAGCAGGTGGAGATTTGGAATGTGACCAACGGTGAGCGCTTTTCCACTTACGCCATCGCGGGGCAGCGAGGTTCCGGCGTTGTGTGTATCAATGGCGCCGCGGCCCACAAGGCTCGTAAGGGAGACATTGTCATCATTGCGGCATTTGCCACGGTGCCAGACAACGAGGCCCGCACGTGGCAGCCGCGATGTGTTTTCGTCGACGAGCGTAACCGGCCGGTCGAGATCCGCAGCGAGCGCGCAGGGCAAGCCGAGCTTGTCCATGGGTGGCAGTAGCCGACGCGCGGCGCAACGTTACTGGCGGCTTCCCTTTCTGCTCGCCGCGGGGGTCAGCCTACTCGCAGGGGTGTGGATAGGGTTAGCACGCGCAGGGCTCCCTGTTCCTATACCTTGGCCTGAACTCCTTGCCTTCCACGGGCCTTTAATGATTCCCGGTTTTCTCGGCACCTTAATTGGACTCGAGCGAGCCGTGGGGGTGGGTCGTGCCTGGCTCTATCTAAGTCCGGCGACAAGTGCACTCGGCACGTGCCTCTTGTTTGCCGGAGCAGCGGTGGTTGCGGTGGGAAGTGTGTACTCGCTTGCGGCGTTTTTTCTAACAATCAGCATGGCAACTCTGTGGTTCCACCACCGAGCTTGGTACACGTTTCTGTTCGTTGTCGGTGCAGCTTGCCTGTTCGTGGGGAACTTGGTGTGGTTGGCAACGCTGGCGCCAGCTCACGCGACCCCCTGGTGGCTTTCCTTTTTGGTCGCGACGATCGCCGCGGAGCGCATGGAGCTGAGCCGTGTTGCGTCGCCCCCAGCGTGGGCCCAGCCAGCACTTGTCCTGGTTTTCGTCGTGCTTGTGGTGGGTAACCTCTGGGGAGGATTGGGGCATAGAGCGGGCGCCACGACGATGGGCATCGCGCTCCTTGGCATTGCTTTGTGGCTCCTGCGCTTCGATGTGGCTTGGCGCACCTTGCGCCACCAGGGTTTGCCACGCTTTGTGGCGGTCGGCTTGCTTTCGGGATTTGCTTGGCTTGCTCTGGCAGGTGTTCTCGCGGCCACGCAACCGGTGGCAGCAGCGGGGCCCGTGTATGACAGCATTTTACATGCGGTACTTCTTGGCTTTGTGTTCTCTATGATTTTCGCTCATGCCCCCATGATCTTTCCAGCGATTTTGCATGTTCCCATTCCTTACCACTGGCTGTTCTACGTGCATTGGGCCGTGCTCCACGGATCATTGATTCTTCGGGTCACTGGAGATCTCAGCGGCAACGCCTTCGTGCGAACCTGGGGCGTCCTCGGTAATGGCACGGCAGTGCTGTTGTTTTTGGGGAGCACTATCATGCAGGTCTTGCGCCGCGACCGAGGTCGCGGGCGTGCGGTTGTCGCGGCCCGCGCGTGAGCCGGAGGGAACAACGAATAGTTACCCCCTTCTACGGCAAGCTTGCCGGGGAGGATCCACCCCTCGCTCCCTTCCGGGGATCGGTTGCTAGCGATGGAGCGTGGCGCGAGTGAACCTGAGGCCCAGGCGGGCGTCCTACGTGGCGGATGCGTCGCGGCTTTTGGGAGAAACCCGAGCTGGTAGATGCGTGCATCGAACCACCGCGGGTGGATTTGGCGGCTCTTAGCTGTGCTTGGTTTTGATCGCTACCAACGGTTCTCGATCGTCTTCGGAGTGAGTCTTTGCGTCCAGGGAAGCATCCTGAGGGGCGGGGGCCTCTGTTGAAGGCAAATTATGGCGATACCCCATAACAGCCTCGAGGCTGGTTGTCGACGAGGGCCAGGCTAATCGGTACGAGGAACGGCTGCGCGTGTATGCCGCGTGGGCGAAGCCGACGCCGATGGCTAGGAAGACGAGCCTCCGTTGTTCCTAGCATGCGGGCCGATCTCCTCCTGCCCCAGGGGGGAAGCTTGATGCCACCAACCCACTGCAAGTGCCTCAAACATGGATGACAAGCAAGCTTGTCTGGGGCGAGGTGGTTGCCTCGTCGCTCGGAACCACACCTTGGCCGTGGGGACCGAGAAGTCACGGCGTGGTCGCGGGTAACGGAGAGCGTAAGTGGAAAGCCGGCGCCGCTGAGGGCGGAAAACGATGTCCGTGATCCAGTCGCCTCTAGCTTGCAATCCTAGGCGCGACTGAGAGTCTGGTGCAGACAACGCAAAAGGGCTCTTGGGGCGTTGTGGCGAGGACTGGGCCGGACCGGCCAGCCGGTCGGAGCTCCACGCGCCGAGCACGAAAGCACCTTCGTGGACACTCCATAGCGCATGCTCTCGTGGTGGTGAAGCCGTTTGGAAAGAAACTTCTCAGAAAGCCCTGGCTGTGTTAAACGAGCAGTTGCCATTCCGTTACTAAACGGGGCATGAGATCAGGGGTTCAATCGGTCATGGAATCTTCCTCGTCTCTTTCCGAACGTCAGCAGCTTCAGGAAAAACTATGGACGTACGCCCAGCGTGCGGTGGTTCTTGCCGTCGCAGTGGGGGCGGGCATCTTCATCGGCTTTCAATTGTGGGGCGAGGCTGCGGAACTTCGCCAAGAGGTGCGCGAACTGCGCGACCGCGTAACCATGCGGGAAAAAGAGAGGGATACCCTCAAAAGCCAGCTGGCCATTGTGGACCGTGACAAAAAGGAGTTGGAAAAGCGGTTTCAGGACCTGCAGGCGCGCTGTGGCGTTCAAGTGCATCCATGAAGGTGGGTGCAGCCCCGGGTTGCATTGACAAGTTCGAGTTGCTCGTGTAGCTTGCGGTGCTCCCAGGATCAGCAGGAATTTACAGCACTGGCATCGCTCATGTTCGACTCGCTTTCCGAGAAGCTGGACCAGACGATTCGACGGCTTCGGGGGCTTGGCAAGATCACCGACCGCAACATTGAAGAAGCTGTGCGGGAGGTGCGCCTGGCGCTCCTTGACGCGGACGTGCATTTCCAAGTGGCCAGGGAGTTTACCGAGCGCGTCCGCCAGCAGGCTTTGGGCCAAGAGGTCTTGCAGAGCCTCACGCCGGCGCAGCATTTTGTCAAGATCGTTGCCGAGGAACTGACGCGTGCCATGGGGGGGCAGGTGGTGCCCTTGAACCTCCAAGGGCCTGCGCCGGTAGTGCTGATGGTCGTAGGCTTGCAGGGGTCGGGGAAGACGACCTCGGTTGCGAAACTTGCGCGCTACCTCGCGCAGGAGCGCAAGCGGAAGCCTTACATGGTATCGGTGGACGTGTATCGGCCGGCCGCAATGGAGCAACTTGCTCTGTTAGCGCGACAGCTAGGCCTGCCCATTCACCCAAGCCGAGCCGACGCTGACCCTGTGCAGCTAGCGCAAGCCGCAACGGTAGCGGCCAAAGAGGCCGGTTGTGATACGGTTCTTATCGACACCGCTGGCAGGCTGCACGTCGATGTCGAGCTCATGGAGGAGCTCGAACGAATTCAGTCTGCCGTCAAGCCCGAGCATGTGTTGTTGGTCGTGGATGCCATGACCGGGCAGGATGCCTTGCAGATTGCCCGCGGTTTCCACGAACGTTTGCGAGTTAGCGGGATCGTTCTCAGTAAGTTAGACGGGGATGCCCGCGGGGGAGCCGCACTTTCGGTGCGAACGGTGACCGGGGCGCCCATCCTGTTTGCGGGAACGGGGGAAAAACTGGATTGCCTCGAGGTTTTCTATCCCGACCGCATGGCCCGCCGCATTCTCGGTATGGGTGATGTGCTCAGTTTGGTGGAGCGGGCCGAGCGTGCATACGATTTGAAGAAAGCAGAGGAACTCCAGCGCAAACTCCGGCGGAACGAATTCACCATCGAGGACTTCCGTGAGCAACTGCGGGCGGTGCGCAAAATGGGGGCCATGGGGGAGTTGCTCGGCATGATTCCGGGCATGAAGAAATTCGTTCGCGGGGTTGACCTGAGTCAAGCGGAAGATGAACTCAAGCGGGTTGAAGCGATCATCAACTCGATGACGAAGGCGGAACGCCAAAATCATTTGATCCTCAATGCTAGCCGTCGGCGGAGGATTGCCCTCGGTAGCGGTACGAGCGTGGCGGAGGTGAACCGATTTTTGAAGCAGTTCGAACAAACCAGGAAGATGATGAAGCAAATGACCAAGGTGATGGGGCGGGGCGGCTTTTCGTCGCGACTTGGTTTTTGAGGTCAGTCTGGTTCATGATCGTAAGGGAGGAAAACTCGATATGCCAACCACGATTCGCTTAGCCCGGCACGGTTCGAAGAAACGGCCCTTCTACCGGATTGTCGTGGCGGATTCCCGTGCGCCGCGAGATGGGCGTCGGGTGGACCAAATCGGTTACTACGATCCTAGGTGCAATCCGGCAAACGTCCGGATCGATCAAGCGAAGCTCGATCTTTGGTTGCAAAGGGGGGCACAGATGAGCCAAACCGTTGCACAGTTGCTGAAACGGGTTCGGCAGTCGCAATCGGCGGCGAGTGCCAGTATAGGGTCTGCACCACAACACGGGGAGGCAGAAGCATGAAGGAACTGGTTCAAGTCTTGGCAAAACACTTGGTGACGAAGCCAGACGCCGTTGAGGTGCGTGAAACGCTGGGGGAAACCGCCTCCGTGGTCGAGTTGAAGGTGGCGCGCGAGGACTTGGGGCGGATCATCGGCAAGCAAGGGCGAATGGCGAAGTCGATCCGCACCATCTTGAATGCCGCGGCGTCGCGTGCCAACCGCAAGGTTATCCTCGAAATCATCGAAGAAAAGTAAGAAGACGCCCACCTGGCATCGGGGCGCACCGTTCGCGGAGGAAGGCCGCATGGTGCGCCTGGGGAAGATTGTCGGGGTGCATGCATTAGGAGGCGAGGTTCGCTTCCTACCGTACAATCCCCACTCCGATACGCTGGCGCCGGGGGTCACTGCGGTGCTTTGCCGCGCTGGCGAGGCGGAAACAGCCGAGGTTGCCTCGGTGCGTCGACACCAGCGTTTCCTCCTAGTCCGTTTTGCTGGGGTGGACGACCGTTCAGCAGCCGAACGACTTCGGGGGTGCGATGTCTGGGTGCGCCTGGAAAGCCTTCCGGCCCCGGGGCCCAATGAGTTCTACTATCACGAATTGGAGGGCATGGAGGTTGTCACAGGTGCGGGGGAAAGCCTCGGGTATGTCGCCAGGGTGATGACAAGTGCGAGCGCCGATCTTCTCGTGGTTCGCCAAGGGGAACGGGAGCACTTGATTCCGATGGTGGCGGAGTTCGTAAAGTCGATCGACCGCAACTTGCGCCGCGTGTGCATCGAGCCGATCCCTGGGTTACTCGAGCCTTGATGCGTTTCATCATTCTTACCCTGTTTCCGGAGTTCTTCCACTCGCCACTGTCGAGCTCCATGCTCAAAAAGGGCCAGGAGCGGGGAGCGGTGTCGTTTGAAATCGTCAACATCCGCGATTTTGCCACCGATAAACATCGCACCACCGATGACACCCCTTATGGGGGTGGAGAAGGAATGGTGATGAAACCAGAGCCGATCGTTGCGGCGCTGGACTCGTTAGGTAGCGGGTCAGACCGCCCCTACCGCATTCTGCTCTCCCCCCAAGGCTGTCCACTTCATCAAGCCCGGGTTGAGGAGCTCGCTCGAAAGCCGACGCTTGCACTGGTTTGCGGACGTTACGAGGGAGTGGACGCCCGCGTGAGCCACTTCGTAGACGAGGAGCTTTCCATTGGTGATTACGTGCTTTCCGGAGGCGAGGTCGCCGCTTTGGTCGTCGTCGACGCAGTCTCGCGACTGGTCCCTGGAACTTTAGGTTCCCCGGCATCGACGTCGGCTGAATCGTTTTCCGATGGCTTGCTTGAGTACCCGCACTACACCCGCCCAGCGGAGTTCCGTGGCCTACGAGTGCCTGACGTGCTGCTTTCGGGAGACCACGCAGCAATCGCACGGTGGCGGCGTCAGGAGTCACTGCGGCGAACCTGGGAGCGACGGCCCGATCTTCTCTCCCGGGCGCGGCTCAGCGACGAAGATCGTGCCTTTTTGCGCTCGATCGGAGCGAGGCTCGATGGCTGAACTTTATCTCGCGCTACTCCACCACCCCATGTTGGATAAAAATGGCCAGGTCGTGACCACGGCGCTCACGAACATGGATATCCACGACATCTCCCGCAGCGCTCTGACTTACGGAGTTCGGCGTTTTTACGTTGCTCACCCGGTTCGGGCGCTGCGAGTGCTGGCCCAAAAGATCATTGACCATTGGCAAACCGGCTATGGGGCAAGCTACAACGAAACCCGCAAAGAAGCGTTGGAGATCGTGGCCCTGGAGACGGATTTCGATGGCGTGCTCCTTTCGATCGAGCGCGATGCTGGCTGCCGCCCACAGGTTGTGGCAACCTCGGCGAAACCAAGCTGTGGTCGACTCTCCTTCACAGAGTTGCGCTGGCGGCTGGAAAACGACCAACGGCCGTATCTCTTGGTTCTCGGCACGGGGTGGGGTCTAGCGCCAGAGTTGATTGCCCGTTGCGACTTCTTCCTCGAACCGATCGAGGGCACCGGGAGTTACAACCATTTGTCCGTTCGCTCTGCGGCCGCGATTATGCTTGACCGGCTGCGAGGTCAGCGCTAGGGAGCGGCTTTCCGGTTGGCCGAAAGTGCGAGGAGAGCCACCATGAACATCATCGATGCAATCGAGCAAAAGCAACTACGTTCCGATATTCCTGACTTTCGCCCGGGAGACACCGTGCGCGTGCACTGCATCGTGGCAGAAGGCGACAAGGAGCGTATTCAGGTGTTCGAGGGGGTCGTGCTTCGGCGGTCACGCGGTGCAAATCGGGCAACGTTTACCGTACGTAAGGTGTCCTACGGCGTTGGTGTAGAACGTACCTTTCCCCTGCATTCGCCGCGGATCGACAAAATTGAGGTGGTGAGCCGCGGCAAGGTGCGACGGGCGAAGCTTTACTACCTGCGAGAACGGTTTGGCAAAGCGGCCCGAATTCAGGAAGTGCAGTCGTAATCCCTCCCGACCCCTCGATCCCTTGCGAAGGGGATGAGGCCTAGAGCCGAATCGTTGGCTGTTTCCGCATGGAGAACTCGAGCGCGCCAGAGGTGTGGTAGGCTTCAAGCGGGCCAATGCAGGTTGGAAAGGGAGATGCCGCCCTACCGAGTCCGAGCGGAAGCGCGTTGCCAGACGGGGAGGCTGGCCTAGACTTCTCTGTCGCAGAGGTTGCGCGGTTTGGGTGAAGCGGCGCAGTGACAGGAGGGGCGCTCGGTACAGGAGTCAGCATGATCGAGAGCCAACCGACACAAAATCACGGATTGCGTCGGCAACGAGCTCGCGCTCGCAGTCTACACTGACCACGTGAAAGCTCTTCTCCAAGGTCAAGATTTCCACGGGGCCCCGGATCCGTCCTCGGAGAAACTCAACGCCTTTCCAGAGGCACGTGTGGTCTAGCTTCGATTGCACGATAAGCGTGCGGTGGTGGAGACGGTGCACCTCGGAGCGAACGAGGCGTTGTAGTCGGACGAGTTCCCGCAGAGCTCGTAGCGGCACGCAATTGTAGCCCACTCGGTCGGCGCGCGCACGTGGATCGGCAATGTCGCTTGTGCCCTTGGGCCAACAGGGCTCGAGCCGTGCGAGGATTGGCAGTACCGCAGCAAAGGTTTCGACCCACCACGCCCGCAGGAAAATCGCTGGCGCCAAGAGGATCAAGTCTTGCACCCACTGGGGCCGGCATGCTGCGAGATGCAATGCCAGGAGTCCACCTAAGGATTGACCAACGACCACGATGGGAGTTCGCTCTGGGTCGAGAGCTCGAGCGCTCTGTTCCACCGCTTGATACCAGTCTGTCCACCGAGTCTCTGCAAGAGCGGCTGGCGTGGCTCCATGGCCGGGGAGTAGTGGTACCAGGGCATGGTGGCCACTTTGGGCGACCGATTCGGCAAGAAACCGTAGTTCTTCCGGCGAGGCGGTAAAGCCATGGAGGAACAAGTGCGCAGGACGAGCGCCACGATACTCCAGAGCCGCTGCATCCCTTCCCAGCGTCATGGGTCCGCAACTCCTTGCGAATTGCGAGGAACCACGCCCCTGGACTCAACTACCGTCTACGGTTTCCTGAAGCTGCGGCCACCTGAACACGCCCAAGGTCGATTTTCGCCTTGGACTGAAGATAATTGGTAAACTCTTCGAGCACGTGCGCCCGCCGTTGTGCGATCACTTGCTGCAAGAGTTGTTCTTTGCGGGAGAGAAAATCGTCTTCGCTGGGCTCGGTGCGTTCCAGGAGGGCAGCAACCACGAAGCTATCGCCGACACGGTAAACCTTTGGTGCCAGGGGCGTTTCTGCACGCAGCGTAAAGGCGGCTTGTTTGAGTTCCGCACTGTCGCCAAGGCGCGGGATAAAGTCCCCTTCCCGGCTAAAAGCAGGAGTTTCAGCGACTTCGAGGCGTTGAGCGGAAGCAGCGCTTTGCAAGGTGGATTTTTGCGCTTCCTCTAACAGAGCCTGCGCCTTTTGCTGCGCCAATTCGCGCGCCTTTGCTAGCTTTGCCTCGTCGGTCACCTTTGCCTCGATCGCTTCCAGATCCGGAATCGCCGAGGGAATCCGCTCCAACACTTTAAAAACGATGAATTCGTTTGCGCCGCTGACCACCGGACCGACCTCCCCCGCACTGGTTTGAAACGCGGCACGCGACAATGGGTGGTTATTACCGAGCCCTTCGATCGCCTCGCCTTCTGCAAAGGGAGGTGGAAGCTTGAACGCGAGACCTTGAGCTTGAGCAATGCGCTCGAGCGGTTCGCCGCTCGCGGCACGGGTGCGGTCAGCCCCTGCTTGTTGCCGCGCCATTTCCCGGGCCTTTTCGCCTTGAAGCGTGCTGCGAATCGTTTCCCGCACCTCTTCCAGCGGCTGCGTTCGCGCCTCCTCTTTGCCTTCAACCTTGATGATATGAATCCCAAAGTTTGTTTCTACCAGGTCGCTGATGGCGCCCGGGGGGAGCGCAAACGCGACGGCTTCGAAGGCTGGCACCATTTGCCCGCGGGGAAAGAAGCCCAGGTCCCCTCCTTGCGGGCCGCTTCCCGGATCTTCGGAGTGTGTTTTCGCGAGCTCGGCGAAGTCCTCTCCTTTGCGGGCTCGCTCCAGCACCTCAGTGGCACGCTTACGCACCGCCTCCCGCTGTTCCATGGTGGCGTTTGGTTGCAGGCGGAACAAGATGTGTCGGGCGTGCACCCGTTCCGGTTGGCGGTAATCGCTCTCATGGCTTTCGTAATACTTGCGGATCTCTTCTTCGCTCACTTCCACCCGCGACGCAAAGTCTCGCTCTTGGTAGACGATCAGCTCGATGCGGGCGCGTTCCGGCTCGCGAAAGAACTCTTTGTGTTGTTGGTAGTACTGCTCCACCTCCGCTTTTGAGATAGCCACCTCATTCGTCATTTCTGCGGCATCGAATTCCACAAAGGCAAGTCGGACCTTTTCTTCTTCGTGACGGAAGCGCTGGCGAAGGTCATCGTCGCTTACTTGCACGCCAGCGAGGACGATGTCTTGCACCTTGGTGACCAGAATGTCGCGTCTCACCCCTTCCTCGAATTCTGCTGGTGTGAGGCGGTTAGCGCGGAGAACGCGAATGTAGAAGTCGCGGTCGAAACGTCCATCGCGGTGAAACGAGTTCATTTCCGCGATGAAGTCTCGCACCTCGTTGTCCGTGGCCTCTAGGCCAAGCCGGCGCGCTTCCTGGACCATGAGTTCCGTGCGAATCAGCCGATCGAGCGCTTGCGAACGAATGTCGATGCCTTGCAACAGCTCTGGCCGGAACTGATCGCCGTAGAGGTTGCGGTAGAAATTGCGGAGGTTGTCTTCGGCGCGCTCCAAATCCTTGTCGGTGATCGGTTTGCCATTGACTTTGGCAACGGCGTTGTAACGGCTGCCATTACTCAACCCCACCCCAATCCCCCAGTAAATGAACACTGCAGCGAGGATCCCGAACAAGATCTTCACCCAGGTGGCAGAGGCATTTCGCCGAATGAACTTAAGCATAAGGCCTGCGACCTCGGCCTTCGACGATAGACGAGCTCCCTAACGAACGCAATTCACGCGGGTGCGCCCCGCTCAACGCTGATCCTGTGCGCATCTGAGGCAGGTGCATGGATCAGTTGCTTCCGTTCCCCACTCCGATGGAGTGGTCGTTTGCAGACGAAGAGCATGCACCTGCCTGCCGATGTGTGCGGCAAGCGCCTGGTAGACCAAGCGGTGGCGTTCCAGTAAAGACTTCCCGGTGAAATGGGCGGAAACGATGCGCACATGAACGTGGCGCCCCCCCGCACGAGCTCCGGGGTGCCCCAGGTGTTGGGCACTCTCGTCCTCGATCCACAAATGAACGGGTTCGAGCGCCGAGGTTAAAAGGTTTTCGAGGAACCGAGCTAGCTCGACCGTTTCCATGTTGTGCTCCAAGCTTGCATCGATTCGTTAGGTTGAGTCAGCAAGGGATCGCAAATTGTACTTCGTCCGGTATGTTGTCAACTGAACGAACACACGCAGGTATTCTTCATAGCGCGACGGCCTGACGACGTAACTGTTGGCGCCTGCCCGGTAACATGCCAGAACATGACTCGGGTCAGTCGAAGCGGTGAACACCACAACTGGGAGTTTCTCGGTGCGAGGGTGGGCACGAATGCGCCGCAATACTTCGATTCCATCGAGGCCAGGTAAACTAAGATCGAGAAGGATGACGCAAGGCAAGGAGGGATGTTGTTGCTCGTGCAGCCACTGAAGAGCTTCGAAGCCGTCCGTGACCGTTAGAATGGCAGTTCCGTCTAACGCACCACCTGCGAGCGACCGTACGAGGTCGCGATCCGCAAGGTTGTCTTCCGCCCACAGCGCATCCACGCTCGTTCTGCGTCGCATGAACCTGTAATACTTCGTGCTGCCTGAGCAGCGATCGTGCGCTCTTGTGCGGTGGATGACAAGCGTGTTGGTTCAGTCGGGAGGTAAGGTGATGATCCGGCTTCCATGTGGCGGCACCACCGGCAAGATGGCGGTGCCTCCTTCCAGAGGCAGAACTTGGTTGGTCCAAAACTCGAAGGCGTGGGAGAGTGCTTTGGCCTGCGGAAACCAGCGCCAGGCTTCCACGCGACCAGTGACCGCTTCGTCTTTCAGGTTCAGGAAGGCGAGTGCGCACTGGTCGTCGGAGGAGGCCACCAGCACCTCCGGCGGGTCGTCCGCTACAAGGTTCGGCACGACCGCGCGAAAGCGATGTTCGTTGCGAAGTTCCAGAGCTTGGCGGAGTCTGTCGAGCTCCAGCTCTGTCAGTTGAGATAGGCGATCGCTTAGCACTAAGAGCCCGTCGGTTAGCAGAATGGCTGTTGCCAGCGTGCGAAACTCCTCTTCCGTGAGTTGCGTACGACTGGTGCGAACCATCAAGCAGTCCGGATCGTTGAGCCACCAGTTTCTGTGCAGGAAGGCGCGGGTAAGCGTGTTTCGGATTGCATGTTTCGTGGCCACGCCATGGAGGTCGCGCAGGAAAACACGGCTGAGCAAATTGCTCCAGAATGGGGCGACGTCAGGTCCGATGCGCATCGCATCGACGACGCCGACCGCCGGCCCAAGTGGGCAGCCGCAGCCGATGAGAAAGGCCTCCTCCCCGGCTGCCGCACGGATTGCTTCCAATCCCCGTCGCAGCGCCTCAGCACGGGTTGCAGCAGGGTCGGACCTTTGCCCAGGTAGCGCCGCCGCATAGAGGAAATCGAGCTTCAGTACAGTGAAGCGCCACTGGTGTACCAGCGTGTCGACAACCTTTCGGATCCAGTCGAGGACCTCTTCCCGTGTCGTATCGAGAGCATAGCACGGGCTTGATCCCCACATTGGGTTCCATAGGGCAAAGCGAGGTCTGTGGTCTTCGTTTTTGAGGAACCAATCGGGATGCTCCTGGAACAGCCGAGAATCGCGCTTGGCAATAAACGGTGCCACCCAGATACCAGCGTCAAATCCGGCAGATCGGATGTCGGCGGCTAAGCGGGCCATGCCCTGCGGGAACTTGGCATTTGGCTGCAGCCAATCCCCAATGGCGGTTTCGTAGCCGTCGTCAATTTGCAAATAGTCGAATCCAATGATGGGCCGCAGGCGCCGCGCGGCATCGATATTTTCCCGGATTGCACCTTCGTCGATGGCGGTGAAGTAGTCGTACCAGGAACACCAGCCAAGGCGATTTTTGGAAGGGATGCGGGCGCCCATGTACTTGCCGCTGTACCGGGCGTAGGCTTGTAGCCCCTCATATGCATCGCTGGCCACAGCGAGAACCAACGGGGGCAAGAGGACGGATTTTTCCGGGGGCAGTGGTTTGCCATCGTAGTGCACCGTGGCTACCCATTGGCCACAACGCTCGCCGGTAATGGCCACTTCGATGTCGGCAAAGTTAAAGCGGACGTCAAGAAAGCCTACGACCAAGACTTCCTGGCTGCTTCGGTTCACAATGGCCGTGAACAGGTCGGAACGGAAGTGGCCAACAACACCCGGAGAAGGGCGGGCTACGTCAATTAGGCCAATTTTGAGCAAATTCGAGAGAGGGTCGCGATCGACTTCCTGAGCACGGAAGCTTCGAGTGCCGGTCCACGACTGATACCCATTGCGAAACACGCTCCAATCCCGCGCCGAGCGCCCAACCAGGACGGCACCAAAATCGGGGAGCCACAGAGGAGCCACAGACTGCAGACGGATAGGCTCCTGCCCGTGGTTCGTAAGCCGAAGCTCGATGACGACAAAAGGCTGCTCGCTCCTCAGCGTAAGCTCGAGGGATAAGCCATGTTGTGCGGTAGCAGAGCGCGCACCGCCATCGATTCGTTCTAGGTAGGGACGGAACACCTGCGGCTCTCCGGCGATCTGGTAACGTATGCTTGACCGCAAACCCTCGAGCCGGACACGCTCATCTCTGGTCCAGAAAAACAGTCGCCCATCTCTTACCTCGTAAAGCATCCCCACGACCAGTCCTCCTCTCCTCGATGGTGCACTTCGCAGGCCCGGTGCCAAATCAGCTTACGACGAATTGTGCTTGGTCGCCAAGTGGTTCGCGCCTAGGGGGCAGTGCTTTCGCGAAACTCCTACGACAGCGCAGAGCCCGGGGGAGGATACGCCAGCGTGCCCCGGAGAGCGGCAACTTCCTCTTCCGGAGGATAAGGCAACCAAAGGCGACGCTGTTCTCGCCACGCTCTTACCTGCGCTTCGGCTTGCGCCCGGCGACCGGCATCTAACCCCGAGTCACTACCACAGTACACAGTTTGCGACGGGAAAGCGAACCCCGTACCGCTCTCGGCCACGATGTCCATGATGCGCAGAAAGAGGTCTTCGCGAATGGCCAGGAATTCGTCGTGTTCGGTTGTTTCAATGTACGCGAGAATCTCTACATCGAGGGAGTACGCTCCAAACCCGACGAATCGCACCCGGGCCGGTTCCGGCGATACCTTCGGATGCGCGATCAGGAGTTTTTTGATTTCGATCAGCAGGTACCGAAGTTGATCGGGGGTGGTTTCGTATCGCAAGCCAATCGTGGCAGTCAAACGAATGCGGTCTCGCCGGCTGAAGTTCTCGATTTGCATCGAGGCAAACTCCCCATTCGGTACGGACAGCAAGGTACGATCCAGGGTTCGGACGCGCGTGGAGCGAAGGCCGATGTCCTCGACCACGCCGAGCTTGTCGCCAAAACGACAAAATTCGCCGACTCGCACAGGTTGGTCGGCTACCAGAGCAATGCCCCCGAAAAGATGCTCGAGCGTCTTTTGCCCCGCCAAGGCTACGGCAAGCCCTCCAATTCCAAGGCCAGCGAGCAAACTCGTAACGTTGAACCCAAGGTTTTGCAGGGCCACGAGGAGAGTCAGCGTGGCAAGGAAAACTTTGGTCACACGGCGGCCAAGAGGCAGGAGCGACGCCGCTGCCTGGCGGTTTGCCGCCCGCTGTTCGATGGCTCTAGCTGCCAGGTCGACAGCGCGCATGAGCAACCAAGCAGTTGCGAGAATCATTGCCGCACTGGTGAGCGAGCTGACGACATGCGCGGAGCGAACGGAAAGAACAAGCAGCGGCACTTCGCTGCGAAAGATCGCAAGTGTAAACAACAAGTGCAGGGGCGCCCGCATGACGATGACGGCCTCCTCGCTTAGCGGCACCCACGACTGAGAGACGATCACGCGCCCAACGCGCACACTGAGACGGGTGAGCCCCCAAGCCAAGAGCCAAGCGACTAAGCCGAGGACGATGAATCCAATCCATTGCCACAGCCGCACTCCTAAAAACTGTACTTCGAAAAAGGGCTTGGGGAGGTAATCTTCGAGCGGCCCGTAACCGAACTCTTGATAGAGGGTAGGGATACGAGCGACGGTGTCCGGAGCGACTCTCCAGATCAGTACTCCGTCTTCCCGCGGCCCTCGTTCCAAGAAGACGCGCGTGGGCTTTTCTGCAGTGGGAATCACGGCGATGCTCTCTCGCCGCGGCGGTAAGCCGTCTTCGCGATCGCCCTCGCTCGAGTCGCTCATCTGTTCCGGTTCCAGCCATACAGTGCGATCCAAGACGAGGCACAACTGCCTTGCGAGCACGGGCCCAGCTTCCGGACGTTCGCTGGCGCGGATGCGCCGCAAGTCCAAATAGAAGCTTGCCCGTACGTAGTCTTGCGCATGGCAAGCTTGCAGGAAGCCTCGCACGGTCGAGCGGGGCGTGCCGCGACCATAGTCATCGACCGGCCCAGCGCTGGTTGGCGTGGCCAGAGGGGACGGCCCCTGCGGTGTTTCTGCCACCTGAGCCAGCAAGCTTGGAGCTGCCGCGGCTGTCACAATGAGGGTCATGCAACCGAGGATCCACCGACGTGCTGGAAGAATAGAAACCGTCATAGTCATGCCTCCTCCGCGAAATTGATCGTCGAGCTTGGTGGGTTGGCAGAGGCAACGCAAGAACACAGCGAGGTCATCGTCGTTTTCTTTCGGCTTCCACCACGCTAGAGCGACGACCATGTTGACGATCGAGGAATTCAGTCGGGTAGACCTACGCGTCGGCACTGTTGTGGCCGCCCACAATCACCCCCATGCGGACCGACTGTTGGTCTTGCACGTCGACCTGGGCAGTGAGGAGCGCCAAATCGTCGCCGGTATTCGGGCGCACTACACACCGGAGGAACTCGTCGGCCGCCAAATTGTCGTCGTCGCCAATTTGCAACCAGCGATGTTACGCGGCGTGGAAAGCCAGGGTATGCTGTTGGCGGCCAGCGATGACGAGGGCCACCTGGCCATCGTCACTCCCGAACGAAGAATTCGGCCAGGAGCACAGGTGAAGTAGGCCGACAAGGGTCCTGTTGCTGCGGGGGGTGGCTTGGCTGCCACTGGCTAACGCGATAGGCGATCAGTTCGAAGTTTTCCAAGGAGCCACGCCATGGCAATCGACTTTTCGTTCCCCCCGGAAATCGAGCAAGTGCGCTTGCGGGTACGGGAGTTTGTCCGCGACGTCGTACGCCCGCGAGAGCAGGAAATCGAGCAGCATCCCAACGACCGAGGATTTTTGATTCGGAAAATCGTTGAAATGCGGCAGGCCGCCCGTGAGTGGGGTTTGTGGCTTCCGCACATGCCCAAGGAATACGGTGGGATGGGCTTGGGACACGTGGCCATGGCCGCGGTGCAAGCGGAAGCCGCGAAGTCAGCGTTTGGCCCGTTCGCCCTCAATGCCCAAGCGCCGGACGAAGGCAACATGCACACGCTATTACACTGGGGCACCGAGAAGCAAAAGGAAAAATACTTGCGTCCGCTGTGTGAAGGGGTCATTCGCTCCTGCTTTGCCATGACGGAGCCGGAAGTTGCTGGCTCCGACCCTACGCTCATCCAAACCCGCGCCGTGCTCGATGGAGATGAATGGGTGATCCATGGCCATAAGTGGTTCATCTCGGGGGCGCGCGGAGCGAGTTTTGCCATCTTGATCGCTCGCACCGAGGACAACCCTCCCGTTCCCCAAGCAGCGAACTCAGCGTTCATCGTAGACCTGCCCGCTGAGGGGTGGACGGTGGTCCGCGACATCGAAACCATGGCAGGGACTCACAACCATTGCGAGATCCGCATCGAAAATTTGCGCGTGCCGCGCGAGAACCTGCTGGGCCAACGGGGACAGGGGCACTTGCTCGGCCAGAGCCGTCTAGGCCCCGCGCGCTTGGCTCATTGTATGCGGTGGATCGGGCAAGCGGAAATGGCGTTGGACATGATGGTCGACCGTGCGCTGAAACGCTACGCCCACGGATCCTACTTGGCCGAGAAGCAAGGCATCCAGTGGATGATCGCCGATTCGGCAATGGAGCTTTACCAGTGCAAACTCATGGTGTTGCACGCAGCCTACAAGATCGACCGCGGGGAAGACTTCCGAAGCGAGGTGTCGATGGCCAAGCACTTTGTGGCCAATGCGTTGAACCGCATTATCGATCGTGCCATCCAGGTGCACGGTGCACTTGGTTATTCGCTTGACACCCCTCTCGCCCGCATGGCTCAGCACGCTCGCTGGGCTCGCTTCGCCGACGGCGCCGATGAAGTCCATCAATGGCGAATCGCCCAGAGAACCATCGAGGCGTACCAGCGCGACGGTACGACGCATGCAGCCACTGGTGGGCTTCCCCTGTGAGGATGGAGCTGGCGTTTTCGTTTGCTGGCGTGCCCTGTTAGCGGTAGCCGCGATCCCGCTTTTGTGCACACCGTTTGGATGTCGCTCGGCACCCCATCGAGCCCCTTTAAAGGGCGCCGATGTGGTGCTCGTGGTCATCGACACCCTACGGTCGGACCACCTGGGGCTGCACGGCTACGCATTGCCCACGTCACCGTTTTTGGACCGTTTAGCGAGTGAATCGGCGGTCTTTACCGACGTGGTTGCCCCCTCGTCTTACACGCGGGAATCCATTGCCGGGCTATTTTCGGGCCAGTGGCCCTCGTGTGTCGGAGCTGTCGGTTGGGACGCCTCTCCCCGCAAAGCATCCGTGACGCTGGCCGAACGGCTCCGTGCCTCAGGCTACGCAACTACCATGTTGACGTTGACGACGATGCTGTCTGACGGAGGCTTTGCGCGGGGGTTCGACCGGGTGGAGCACCTGACTTCCGAGTGGGGCGTCAGCCGCGCCGGAGCAGCGCTGACGCGTCGGGCACTCGAAGTGTGGAACGAGCCCCGTGGCAAGCCATTGTTCTTGTACGTGCATTATCTCGACCCGCATGGACCATATGACCCCCCACCAGAGAAGCTTGCCCGCTTTGCGCCAGCCTCCAGCGTGGTCTTGGACCTGTACCGCGATATCCGCCCACGCCTGCCAGAGCTCGTTGCTGAGGGCTTTGGTCCCGAGGATCCCCGCTTTCGGGAACTCGTGCGGCGATACGATGCCGAGATTGCCGATACTGACGCAGCCGTGCAACAGCTCACCGCTGGCTTGCGGGCGCGACCTTCGCAGCGTCCTTTGTTGGTTGTGATCACCGCCGATCACGGCGAGGAGTTTCTGGATCATGGTTTTGTGGAGCACGCGTGGACGCTGTACGAAGAAAGCGTGCGTATTCCTTTGCTTTGGTGGTCGCCGGGTTACATCCCGGCCACTCGTTCGTCACAACCGGCGTCGCTTGTCGACGTTGCGCCGACACTGTTGGCGTTGCTCGGGCTCGACTCACCACGAGTGCTCTCGGAGGCAACGGGCCAAGCATTGTTCCAAGCAAGCAACGCCGGGGTCACGATTGCAAATCTTGGCTCACGCGTACGCTTCGCTGAGCTGGCGATTGCGGAGCGTAACGTTGCCCGGGCGGTGTGGTTCGATGGCTGGAAATACGTGGTTGCCCGGCGTTGGCTCGATGTGGACGAGCGTGCACGGTCGAGCCGCATCGAGGAGCAACTACGCCAGCAGGGCAGAGTAGCGCCACCGCCTCCTGCGGTCGTAGTCCGGGAGGAGCTGTTTCATTTGCCGAGCGATCCTGAGGAGCAAAGGAGCCTTTTCGCCTCCGCCCCGGAGGTTTTGCCGCGTCTGCGTGCATTCTTGGCGGAGCATGAGCGACGTTGCCCATTAGTCCAGCCGTTGTCCGAACGCCCGGTTACGCTGGCTCCGCACGAGTCTGAGGCGTTGCGGCAATTAGGCTACTAATGCCTTGCGGCAGGCGCAGAGCTGGCGGTGGTTCGCTTTTTACGGATTCTAAGAGCGCTGTTGCCTCGGGAGGGTAAGAGGGGGTAAGCTTCGGGCACAGTTGTCGAGAGGAGGGTAGTCATGACGGCAAGAAGGAGCCTAACGGTTTTGCTGGCCGTTGCTTGCTTGGGTTCAGCGGGCGTGGCAGTGTCCTCGCACGCGGCGCCGAACCCGGGCTGTGTTGCCGAGGCGGCCCATGAACGCAACCTCTGCCGAGACCTTTGCCGGGAAAACTTCCAGGCGGCGAAGGACCTGTGTCGGAACATTAATCACGACTGTGCCGATGCCTGCCGGGCGGGACGCGAAGCTTGCTTGGAAGGTACGGCAGAAAACCCAGGCCCGGTGGCAACGTTGCGAAGCTGCATAGAGAACTGCAACGACAATTTGAACGCGGAGAAGACCCGTTGCCGAAACGAGCAGTGCCCAGAGGGAACCCCGAACCGCGAGGCATGCCTTGATGCCTGCATCGACGCTGCTCAGGTGGTAGCGTTCCAATGCCGCGATGGGTGCCGAGAAGCGGCACGCCCAGGGCTGAAGTTGTGCCGCGATGCGTTCCGCGCTTGTATCCGCAACTGTCCGCCGGCGCCTTAGTTCGAGGCAAGCTGCCGCTCGTTAATCGCTGTATGGCGCGATGCCGTTGGCGGCAATTCTACACGGCTGCGCGCGTGCCCGCGTGGCATCTGATTGCCTAGCGTGCGTCCAGGGAAAGAGCCCTAGGCAGGTGCGGGCGGAGCGGGCCCACGCTCAAAGGGGCTTCGTTCGTACCGAGTCGATGGCGGGCGGATTCACTATGACGAAGGCCCCGCTCAATCCCGTGGCGTACTGCTGCGCCCCCCCAAGAGCGGAAGGGTAGAATCGGCACGCCAGCCTTGGGTATGTCCCCAGGGGTAGTTGGCGACCGTGGTTCCGTTCTGGTGATCGGCAGGTGCACTTGCTAACGTGGCGGGCGTGTTTTGGCGGATCGTCGGTGAGGCACTGTTGACCCTGATGGTCGGTGCAGTAACGGCCTCGGCATTGGTTGTCCTGCAGAGAGACTTTCACGATTTGGTGCACCGTGCAGAACTGATCCTCGAGGGTACTGTTTCCCGGGTCGAAGAGGCTTCAGACGCCGCGGGAATTCAACGGACCCTGGTTACCTTGAAGGATCTTACCATCTATAAGGGGCAAGTAACGGAGCCGAACTATATTTTGGACGTAGTCGGCGGCAGCAAAAACGGATTTCGCTCGCAGGTGCTCGATCTTCCCTCGTTCGCTCCGGGCGATCGGGTTATCCTGTTCGTGCGCGGTAACGGCGAGGCAGTGTTCCCTGTGGTCGGGGTCCACCAAGGATACTTTCGCGTTCAGCCGCGGGCCGACGGAAGGCTAGGCGTCGTGCGTTGTGACGGACTCCCCCTGGTTGGGCGCTACCAACGTACCCTTCGCTTTGCACCCCGAACGAGCCGCGGGAGAGAACGCGCCGTGTCGGTAGAAGAGTTCCGCACCTGGATCCACAGCGAGCTGCAAATGCTCGACAGGAGTGAAGCTCGTTGAAGCGCTCGATTTCGTTGCTCGCCGTGCTGGCAGGAGTCGGTCTCGGCTCGTGGCCGGGGCCCTTGTTTGCCTGGACATGCATTCGGGCAAATCCGGCCAATCCTTCCAGTCGTTGCATCCACTGGCCGGAAGGGAAGGTAACGGTGAAGTCGTTCCTTGGCGCCCCTTCCCAGGGCCCGCTCCTTAATGGCACACGCACGTGGGACGAGAACACGCTTTTGGCGGCCAATGAATGGAATGCTCAGGGGGCATCCGTGAAAATAACGGTTGAGATCGGTGGAACCTTCCACAATCCCTGTGGTCGCCAAGGTGCTGGTCATGCGTGTGATAATACCGGACCTCCCGGGGACAACCCGATCCTCTTTGCCAACGACTTCTGTGGGCGCGATTTCGGTGACATCATTCAGTTGACGAACAATTGTTATCGGCCCGATACCGGCGCGATGGTGAACGCCCCCGTTTTCATTAGTTCCAAAGTGCGCTGGAACGCGTACGACGGAAGAATCCGCTTCGACACCTCCACCGGTGTGCCCGAGCCTGTCTATGATATTCGTCGGGTGATTTTGCACGAATTGGGTCACGTTCTCGGTCTCGCTCACCCCGATGAAGCAAATCCTCCACAGGCTGTACTTGCGATCATGAACTCGCGGGTCAGTAACCTCGACCGTCTGCAAACGGATGACGTTGCCGGACTGCTGGCGATTTACCCTCCCGCGACCCAGGGCCCACTGCCCACCCCGTCCCAGGGGTGCGCGATCGAGCCCGCGATGACCCTGCGGCCGTGGCTTGCCGCTCTTGCGCTGGTCGTAGGCATGACTCGCGTTCGACGCTCGTTGGTCCGTGCTCTCTCGAAGAGGCAGGCCTGCTCTCGAGCGTTTGCTTCCGGAAGAAACGGCACTCTCCGTTGTTGGGAACAAACGAAATGCCAAATCACCGAGGTCGCGGGTGAGAGGGCAGGCTCAACCGTAAGCAGCAATCAAGGCGCTTCCTAAGGCGATCACCGTGGCGCCCAAGAGCCGATAGTGGGTTTCCCCTTCGCGAAGCACGAAGTGCGCGAGCAACACGCCGAACACGATGCTGCACTGGCGTAGGCCGAGAACGTAGCTCGCGGGTGCCGTGGCAAGAGCCCACAGAATGAGCAAGTAGGAAAAACCGCCAAGCACACCCGTTGTCGCGATGCGTGGGGCATTGCGCCGCCACTCAGCGCTGAGGCGTGCGGTGAGACTGCTGCCCAGAATCACAGCGATGACGCATGATTCTCCCAAACTGACGAAATACAGAAACACGAGTGGGTGAAAGAAGCGGACTCCGTGTTTGTCGACGATGGTAAACAAGGCCACAAACAGTGCCGTAATCAAAGCGTAGCGGGTAACCGGCGCGGTCAACACCTGGCCTAACCCGTGTGTGCGGACGCTTGGCCACTGCAACACGATCGCTCCGCTACCCGCGAGCACCGCTCCGGCGAGTCCCGCAGAGGTGACCGGTTCACCAACGGCGAAAGCATCCCAGGCCGCCAGCAGCACCGGTGCTGTGCGGCTCAACGGGTATGCTACGGAAAGATCGCCTGCATCGTATGCACGCAACAAGTACACCGCATACGCGGCATGAGCTGCCACAGACAGCAGAACCCAAAGCCAACCGAGGACGGGCACACCCTGAGCCACGAGAAACCATGCGGTCAGAGGTAAGTACGCCAAGGCAGCAACCGTTCCTTGAGCGAGGAAAAAGGCCCAACGATCGCTGCTTCCTTTGTTGAACAAGTTCCACAGGGCGTGCAAAAACGAGGAAAATAAAACAGCAAGCACGGCCTCCGCGGACATGCGTTGGTGCTAGGGAGCGGTGGTTCTGTTTGCAACGTCAGTCGCCCGCGGCTTAGTGGAGCGAAGGCTGCCGCAGGAAGGAGCGTCGGTGATGATTCGAGTACAGGCACTCGACCATTTCGTATTGAGGGTGCGCGATCTGGAGCGCGCGTTGGGGTTTTACCGAGACGTCTTGGGACTTGAGGCCTTGAATCTCGAAGAGTTTCGGGCCGGGCGGCGTCCGTTTGTTTCTCTTCGCGTCGGTCAGCAACTACTTGACCTGGTTCCCGACCCGGGCTTTGCAGGTCCCGATCAAGGTCCGCACGACGGCTTTTTGCATTTTTGTGTGATCGTGGCGGGCCCCCTCACGGAGCTGGTGCCGTGGCTGCTCGCTCGCGGCGTGGCGTTGGTGGAGGACAGGCCGTCGTGGAGGATGGGTGCCCAAGGCTGGGGTTGGTCGCTCTACATCCGTGATCCCGACGGCTACGTGGTGGAACTCAAGGAGGGCAACTCGTGATGAAGCGAGGACACCGGAGCTGTCGGCTCGGCTTGGTGGTGGTCGCTTTTGGCCTTTGGATTCCCCTCGCTGGCGCAGCCGCACTCGACTGGACGGCGGTGGAGCAGGAGGCCGTGGAACTACTGCGCGACTACTTGCGAATCGACACGACAAATCCGCCTGGGAACGAACTTGCCGCTGCTCGGTTTTGGGAGGCGAAATTCAAAGCCGAGGGGTTGTCTCCCAGGGTGTTCGAGACAGCCGCGAACCGCGGTGGCGTTTGGGTGCGCTTGCGAGGTGGCGGACGAGGGGGTGCACTCATGTTGTTGCACCACTTGGACGTGGTGCCGGCTAACCCTTCCGAGTGGCACTATCCTCCGTACGCCGGCGAGGAGCACCATGGGTACATTTACGGCCGGGGCGCTGTCGATGCCAAGGGCCTTGGGGTCGTGCAAGCGCTTGCCGTGCTTTTGCTCCGGCGGTCCGGTGTCGTGCCGCCGCGGGACGTATTGTTCGTGGCCACGCCGGATGAAGAAGCTGGCGGTCGTGCCGGTGCTGGTTGGTTCGTCGAACACGTGCTGCCGGGCTTGGGCCAGGTCGACTTCGTTCTTAACGAGGGGGGCCACATTCGCCCGACGCCATCGGGCAAACTGGCCTTCGAGGTGGCCGTCGCCGAAAAGACTCCCTTGTGGCTGCGCTTGACTTCGCACGGAAAAGCAGGACACGGCTCGGTGCCCCCAGCGGAAAGCGCGGTAACCAAGCTCATTCAAGCGCTTGCCCGGCTGCAATCGCAACCGCGAGCGCCCCGCGTTACCGACGAAGTACAGCGTTATTTTGCTGCACTGGCAGCGCTGCAGGTGGGCGAGCAAACCGCACACTTCGCCGATCTTCGAACGGCGCTGGCGGAGCAGAAATTCCGCGAGACCTTTCTCTTGGAGCCCCGACAAGCGGCGTTGGTGCAAGACACGATTGCCATCACGGTGTTACAGGCAGGTTCCAAAACTAACGTGATTCCTGCGCGAGCGTTCGCAGAACTCGACTGTCGTTTGCTACCCGGTACGGACCCGCTGGCCTTCGTGCAGCGACTCCTGGAGGTCATTGGCGATGCCACAATCCGCGTGGAAACGTTGCTGCAATTCCCTCCGTCGGCCTCGCCGACCAACACGCCACTCTACGCCGCAATCGAACGATTGGCAGAAGGCGAAAACGCGCGCGTCGTGCCGAGTGTGTTGACGGGCTTTACCGACAGTCATTATTTCCGAGAGCGAGGAATTCCAAGTTACGGATTTGCTCCGTTTGTTTTGAGCGAATCGGACTTGCAAGGCATGCATGGTGCCGACGAGCGGCTGAGTCGCACGAACCTACGCGAGGGCACCCGTCGGTTAATGGAGTTGATCCGCACCCTCGAATGAGGCGAGCACTTCGCGCGGAAAGGAGCCCGATGGGTGTTTCACTGGGGGCGCGGCGCACCGAAGTGCGGCGGTCTGTGTTCCTCCGGGAGTTTCCGACCGGGTTGGAGTTTGATGGCACGGTTAGGTGGGGGTGGCTCAATTCGCGTTCACGGTCCGAACCGAGCATAACCGGTGGCTGCGAACGCCTAAGGTCCGTGCCCCGTCTGGGGCCGCTGAGCGGGCGCTTATTTGCAGCAGCACAGCTGGGTGCCGACCTTTTTCAGACTGCCCGCAAGCTTGCCGTTGTTTGCGAAGACGGCGTCACGGTTCGAGCAGCGTAGCACGGAAGTAATCGCGGTTGAGCCGCGCAATGAAGCGCACGCTAATTTGCTTGGGGCAGACAGCTTCGCACTCGAACGTATTCGTGCAACCGCCGAAGCCTTCTTGGTCCATTTGCGCCACCATGTTGCGCACTCGCCGGTAACGTTCGGGTTGTCCTTGCGGGAGCAAGCCTAAATGCGACACCTTGGCAGCCACGAACAACATGGCCGAGGCGTTCTTGCAGGCGGCCACGCAAGCTCCGCAACCGATGCACGCGGCTGCGTCCATCGCCATCTCTTGGTCTTGTTTTGGTACCGGAATGGTGTTGGCTTCCGGAGCGCCGCCGGTGTTCACGGAAATAAAGCCACCGGCTTGCATGATGCGATCGAAGGCGCTGCGATCGACAATTAAGTCGCGGAGAACAGGGAAGGGCTTGGCGCGAAACGGTTCCACGGTAATGGTATCGCCATCACGAAAATGGCGCATGTAGAGTTGGCAGCTTGCCTTGCCCCTTCCGGGACCGTGAGGGATGCCGTTGATGACCAGCGAGCAGGAACCACAAATGCCTTCTCGGCAGTCACTTTCAAACGCTACTGGCTCCTCACCCCGTTCCACGATCTCCCGGTTGAGCGCATCGAGCATTTCGAGGAAGGACATGTCAGGTACGACATGGTCTTTCACGTAGGTGACAAAGCCACCGGGCGAATTCGCGTCCTTTTGTCGCCAGATGCGCAACGTCAGTCGCATTATTTGTAACTCCTGGTTGTCAGGTCAACGAATTCGAACCGCAAGGGTTCCACGTGACGAAGGGGCCGTTCGTTTTCCCCACGGTATTCCCAGGCCGCCACATGACAGAAGTTTTCGTCGTCGCGCTTGGCCTCTCCGTCTTCGGTTTGGAATTCCTCCCGGAAGTGACCTCCGCAAGATTCCTTGCGTTCCAGGGCATCCAAGCAGAGGAGTTCGGCGAACTCGAGAAAATCCGCCACACGGCCGGCCCGCTCCAGCGCTTGATTGATGCCCTCCGGACCACCGGTGACCCGCGCTTCACGCCAAAAGCGCTCTCGGATCTTGGGAATTTCCTCCAAGGCGTGGCGCAAGCTTGCCTCACTGCGTGACATGCCACAGTTGTCCCACAGCAACTTGCCGAGTTCGCGGTGAAAAACGTCAACCGGGTGCTTGCCGTTGATCGCTAGGAGGCGTTCGATCCCTCGAAGGGTCCGTTCCTCGGCTTCGCGGAATTCAGGCTGGTCGGGGTCCGGCCGGGAGCGGCGGGAGCGGGCAAAGTAGTCGCCAATCGTGTAGGGCAAAATGAAATAGCCGTCAGCAAGGCCCTGCATGAGGGCACTGGCCCCTAAGCGGTTGGCGCCGTGGTCCGAGAAGTTCGCTTCGCCAATCACGAATAACCCCGGTAGATTGCTCATGAGGTTGTAATCTACCCACAGCCCTCCCATGGTGTAATGCACTGCTGGGTAAATCCGCATCGGTACTTTGTAGGGATCTTCATCGGTGATCTCGCGGTACATATCGAACAAATTGCCGTATCGCTCGCGAACGACATCGATGCCTAAGCGGCGAATCGCGTCGCTAAAATCGAGATACACGCCGAGACCGCCTGGCCCTACGCCCCGCCCTTCATCGCACACGCGCTTGGCCGCACGCGAAGCAATGTCCCGCGGCGCAAGATTGCCGTAACTCGGGTACATCCGCTCAAGGAAGTAATCGCGTTCTTCCTCAGGAATTTGCTCCGGTGGTCGGCTGTCCCCCTTTTTTTTGGGTACCCAGACCCGGCCATCGTTGCGCAACGATTCCGACATCAGCGTGAGTTTGCTCTGGTGCTCGCCGGTGACGGGAATACAGGTCGGATGAATTTGCGTGAAGCACGGGTTGGCAAAAAAGGCTCCGCGTTTGTAAGCGCGATAAGTCGCGGTGACGTTGGAATTCACCGCGTTGGTAGATAGATAAAAGACGTTTCCGTATCCTCCCGTCGCGAGCACCACTGCATCGGCGGCGTGACGTTGGATTTCACCGGTGACCAGGTTGCGCGTGATGATCCCCTTGGCATGACCCTCCACGACCACGAGGTCGAGCATCTCGGTGCGAGGGTACATCTTGATTTGGCCGAGGCCAATCTGCCGGCACATTGCCGAGTAGGCGCCAAGCAAAAGTTGCTGCCCGGTCTGTCCGCGAGCGTAAAATGTCCGCGATACCTGGGCGCCGCCAAACGATCGGTTGGCCAATAAACCACCGTACTCGCGCGCAAACGGGACCCCTTGGGCTACGCACTGGTCGATGATGTTCACCGACACTTGTGCCAGCCGATAAACATTGGCCTCGCGGGAACGGAAATCGCCGCCCTTGATGGTGTCGTAAAAAAGGCGCCAGACACTGTCGCCGTCGTTCTGATAGTTCTTTGCCGCATTGATGCCCCCTTGAGCGGCAATGCTGTGCGCGCGGCGCGGACTGTCGTGGAAGCAAAACGCCGAGACTTGGTAGCCAAGCTCTGCAAGGGTGGCTGCAGCCGACGCACCAGCCAAACCGGTACCGACGACAATCACGTGATACTTGCGCTTGTTGGCGGGATTGACCAGCGCAAGCTGGTTGCGATGGCGATCCCACTTCTGTTCCAAAGGTCCCGCAGGAACATGTCCGTCGAGGATCATCTCACTTCCCTACCACGGGATACGGAATCAATCCGGCCAGAACCGCGAGTGGAATCGAGCAGTTGCCGAGAAACACAATGAGGCTGACGATCGGACCGAGCGCACGGATGATGCGATTGTACCGCGGGTGGTTCAGGCCAAAGGTCTGGAAGAAGCTCGACACCCCGTGCTGCAAGTGCAACAACAACGGCACCATAGCTAGCAAGTAAGAAAGCGAAACTAACGGTTGACGAAAACCTAGGACGACCATCGCGTATACATCGTGCCGCCCTTTAGCGTCGTGAAGCTTGAAGTGGTCCGGGTGGGTAAGGCCAAAGGTGAAGTGCGCTAAGTGGTACACGATGAAGCCAGCTAAAATAACGCCACCCATGAACATCGTGCGCGCAGCGTACGTGGTTACTTGTGGAGACCACAGCTCGTAGGGCGTTGGCCGCGCAGCTCGGTTCAATTGCGTGATTCGCACTGCAGAAAGAACGTGCAGCAGAAAAGCGGCCAATAGTACGATCCGCGCCGCCCATAGGAGCAGGGGCATTTTCCGCAGCGACTCGGCATATGCGTTGATGGCGTCGGGACCGAGGTAAATCTGCAGGTTACCGAACATATGTACGACGACGAAGCCGGAGAGGACAAGCCCACTCGTGCCCATGAGCCACTTGAGGCCGACGGTCGAGCGGAACAGTGCACGAAACCAAGTCATGGTCGATCCGTACAACTCCTGGCTCCTACCAAAACTGAACAGGTGTTCAACTAAATTGGATCGCTATTCTTTTCATGCAAAGTATTAGCGGACTGCCATCTTGACGAACGGTCAGGATGTTTCTTGGGAAGGGCTTTTTTCTAGCGGCGATCGACGAGCGAGAGAAGCAAACGGTGCTCCGTCGCTGCTTTACGCGGACCGCGGTCAGTAGAGATGCCGGGAGCGAGGCAACCCCTGCACTGGAGGAGTGGTTATGCGAAGGGGCAGGAGTTTGCGCGGATCCATGGTGGGTTGGTGGTGCGGCGGTGGAATTCCGATGTGCCGACGTCGGCGGGGTCACGGGTCCTGCCAACCTTAGGTGGCAGGTCCACGCCGGGATTCGCTGGCGACGCACGTTTGCCTGAAGTCTTGCCGCTGCCCGCCGTCACACGACCCTTGTGTGCGTTTGGCGAGGGCGTGGCGGCGGCCGCAGTTAGCGCCTGCGTATCCTCTCACCCTCGAGCGAACGAGCGGCTGACAGGGGTCCTGCTCGGCGGATGAGCAACCCCGAACTCTATCCTTGCTGGCAGGCGGAGTGGTTGGCGCGCCGTCACGCAACAGCGTGGCCCAGAAATGGATGAGTTGACGCTGGGAATGCTTGCAGCCGCGGAGGAACGGCCCGCATGCATTGCTGGCGAGGGGTTACCGTTTCGTGTGGTTCGAGCCAGAGTTGAGTTTGGCATTGCAGCGCGAGGTGTGTCGCAAGGGTCCGAACGGAACCCGCGTGCAAGCGATGGGCAACGTGGTAGGCCCGAAAACGTAATTTTGTTACACGCTCATCGATGGTCCCAAAATTTGAACACCTGTGCCTCGATCGCGATGGAGCCGTGTTGTGGGTCACGATCGATCGTCCTGACTGTCGTAATGCGTTAAGCTTGCAGACGTGGGCCGAATTGCACGACGCCGTGCGTTGGGCGAGTCGAGAGGAATTTCGCGTGTTGGTGATCACCGGGAGTGGCAGGGAGGCGTTCGTCTCGGGCGCCGACATTCGTGAATTCCCGGTTGCACGAGCGAACCCGCAGCAAGCGGTGGAATACGACCGGGTGAGTCACGCGGCGCTATTGGCGATCACCGAAATCGAGCAGCCGGTGATCGCCCGAATCAATGGGCTGTGCTTTGGAGGGGGCGTAGCCCTCGCGCTTGCCTGCGATATCCGGCTAGCGACGGCCGATGCCCGCTTTTGCATTCCAGCCGTTCGCCTAGGTCTTTCGTACCCTTTGGCAACGGGAATCGTGCCCCTCGTGCGCACCATGGGGCCAAGTGCGGCGGCGGATTTGCTGTTGTCGGGCCGAGTTGTCGGGGCCGAAGAAGCTCTCGCACTGGGTTTGCTGAGTCGAGTCGTCCCGATGGCGGAGCTCGATCGTGAAACCCGTGCCTATGCGGAACGTCTGGCGGCTGCTGCTCCCCTCACGCTTGCTGCCCACAAAGCTGCGATCCGTGCTTTGATGGCCGAGGTGCCGCTGGGGTTGGAAGTCGTGGAAGAGAAAATCCGCCGTTGTTTCGCCAGCGAAGATTACCGCGAAGGAGTCGAGGCCTTCTTAGGGAAGCGTAAGCCTCAGTTCCGCGGCCGCTGAGCCCCCTAGCCTTACATGTAAAAGCCCCCGTTGGGGGACAACACTTGCCCGACGGTGTAACTCGAATCGTCGCTCGCAAGGTACAAGGCGACGGCGGCCACTTCGTCCGTGGTGCCGAAGCGGCCGATGGGAGCTTGTAGTGCAATCAGGTGTTTGAGCGCAGGATCCATTTCCGCCAGAAGCGGGGTATCGATGAACCCTGGCGCTATGGCGTTGACGTACACGCCACAGTGAATGGCTTCTCGAGCGATGGCCTTGGTCAAGCCAATGATGCCGGCCTTCGCTGCGGAGTACGCGGCTGCGCCGGCCAGCCCAGCCAGACCGGCCACCGAGGCCATGTTGATGATTTTCCCGTACCGCTGCGCTTCCATCAGTTTGAGCGCTTCACGCGTACAATAAAACGTCCCGTCGAGATGGACCGCCAAGGTGCGACGCCACTCCATGTCGGTCACGTTTTGCGACACGGCCAGAGGTTCCGGCGTTGCGAGGCCCTGAAGCCGCTGCATGTGAGCCTCTATGAGCCGTTGCTGTCTGGAGCTGTCGAGGACAACAATCCCTGCGTTATTGACGAGAATGTCCAGCCGGTGCCACTGAGCAGCGAGTTCCTCGAACATCGCGCGAACTTCGACGGAGTCGGATACATCGGCGCAAAATGCCAAGGCATCTCGTCCGAGGGAACGAATCTCCTCGGCGACCCCCTCCACACCTTCGCGGCGAATGTCGTTCACGGCCACGGCCGCCCCTTCGCGGGCGAAGCACAATGCGATGGCTCGACCGATTCCAGACCCTGCACCCGTTACTAGGGCTTTGCGCTGCGCTAGCTTCATCGATGTCTGCCTCCTTTTGTTGCGACGATTGGTACGCCATAATGACAAATCGTGACCGGGAAAAGCCGACAGCGAATTGTTCACGTAGTCAGCCATGGCCCACAATGCCTCGATGGGGTCACCGCAGCGGTGGTCGTGGCTTCCTTTCACCCCGATAGCGAAGTGCAAGCGGAATTTTGCAGCAACACCGGCGTGAATCGCACCCTCCGCCACTTCCCTTGCGAACCCGAGGCGGCCGAGCACGAAATTTGGATAACGGACATCTCGTGGACCGATCCAGAGGTGGATCAGCACCTAACCCAGCTGCAAAAGCGAGGGGTGCGGTTATTTTGGATCGACCATCATCGCACTGCGCTCGAACGCTACCGCAGCGGTAGTGTGCAGGTGCCCTTCACCGACGTTGTTTTGGACGAATCCTTCGCTGCTTCGCGCTTGGCGTATGAATATCTGCGTCGCAACCGCCCTCTGCAGGTCGAGCCGACGGGGCTTTCGCAGCTAGTCGCCATGGCGGACGATAACGACCGCTGGCTGCACCAAATGCCCGATTCGCATGCCTTGGCCTTGGCGGTCCATGCATTGAACGACCTTGCCGCTTACCAAGAGTTGTTCGAATTCGCTCGTACTGGGAAGTGGACGCCGCGCTTGCGCGCCGCTTACGAAATAGCCCGGCAAGATGTAGCTCGGAGTATTGCAACTGCGGAGCGCAGTCGGGTGGAAAGACCGTTGCCGGGGTGCGGCGTTGTTTTGGTTGCCGCTGTGTGCGACGGCTACCCTAGCGAGGTTGCCGAACACTGGAACCGACATGCGGAAAACGCGGTCTTTGTGTTTTTCGACTTGCGCACCCAGAGTGTAAGTTTCCGGCGTTCTCCTGATTGCCAGGTGGATTTGTCGCAGGTGGCCAAGAGGCTTGGTGGGGGTGGGCATCCTGCAGCTGCAGGATGCGAGGTGCCCGCTGTACTGCAGGGGATCGCCCGCGCGCTGGCGCAGGAAGTCGAGCCAACGTTGCTGGAAGTGTGGCAAAGTACATGAGCCGCTGGCACACGCTCGCGCAAGCATTTGCGAACGATTCATGGGCAAACCACACCACGGGAAAGCAAGTTGACGGTTAAGGGAGCCTGCGAGGGCAGCGGTGCCCGGAGGAATTCGTTCGAGCTGGCTTGCTTGTATGCAGCGTGCCTCGAGAGCAAGCCTCGATTGCAGCCTGGCACGACCAGGGCTTGCGATCCTGCGTAAGTGTTAGCCTGCCCGGCTGTGGCCGGCGGCTTCATAACCCCTGTACAATTTTGTCAGGACAGGTTGCCGACGCTGTACAAACTGCATGGAAGTGTGCAATAAGCACGGCGCCTGCTTGCGGGCCGAGCGATGGCATCGGCATTGCTGGCAAGCATGGTGTGGAGGAGGTGGTGGAAGATGGCACGAGGTCAGTTACAGCCGGTTCAGCCGAGGCGGCGGGCACTGGCTGCGGAGGAACTACTCATGCTTGCCGTATTAGAGCAGGCTGTAGCCGACCTCGACCATCCTTGCCCGGCGATTCGCGCCGACGCGGACGCGTATATTTTCTCCTACGATCCGGACTACAGTATTTTCAGCTTCGACTCGGTGTGCCGGTACTTTAACATTTCGCCGTCCGCCGTGCGTCAAGCGCTCAAGAATCGGCCACGCCGGCTACTGCGGGGCAAAGGCCCGAGGTCGTACCGAAGCGCGGCATAGTCCAACGCTGCAAGCAGGAACTTTCGTCTCAGCAGTCGCGTGCAAGCGCTTCTTCGAGTTGCTTGCGCAATTGCGCAAGCGAGCCTGAGTTTTCTATGACGACGTGGGCGTAGGCTCGTCTCGCCGCATCATTCATTTGCGCTCGTTGGCGCGCCTCGACTTCTGACGGTGTCATCGCGCGCTGGCGCTGCAGGCGTTGGAGCACGAGCTCGGGCGGAGCTGTGATTAGCCAGACTTGATCGACAAGCTCTTGCCATCCGGCTTCGAGCAACAGTGCTGCTTCGAGTACGACCAAGTGCACCTGACCACGGCAACGAAACGCGTCGATGCGACGGCGAATTTCCTCCGTGACCAGTGGGTGGACAATGCCTTCTAGCCGGCGCCTCGCTTGTGGTTCGGCAAACACAATTGCAGCGAGCTTTTTCCGGTCGATGGTCCCGTCGGGGCCGACAATATCGCTGCCGAAGGTGGAAACCACTGCGTCCCACCCCGTAGTACCCGGAGCATACACCTCGTGCGCGACCTTGTCCGCGTCGATCACCGCAGCGCCCATTTCAGCGAGAATTTGTGCGGCAGCCGATTTTCCGCTGCCGATACCGCCGGTGAGACCTATGACTTTCATGCCAGCGGTGTTCGCATAAACCGACCAGCCAAGCGGCACAAGGCAGGGCGGGAACAGCCAGAGGCCGCGCGGTTCGTGGCTTTAAAGCGGCCAGCCCCTTTCGATTGATTGGCCCCACCGCGCAGTTAACGCGCACGCACTCGGCGACGCGGCAGTTTCTGGTTTTGTGCCCAACCCTGCGGGTCGGCAATGGCCTGGGCGTGCCATTGCTCGACTTGCCGCCGCAGGTAAGCGGAGTCGAAGCCCAGCACTTCGCAAATGTTCTCGAACGAGTACCACCAGCGCTGGTCAGAACTAAAGATCCACTCGCGCGCTTCCGAAAAAATCTGTCGGCCGCGACTGTCTCGTGCAAAGGCGTATTTGCGATAGCACTCTAGCGCGTCTTGCAGCACCGCGAGCATCAGCCGCCGCTCCGGGTACGCCGCACTGCCTTGCCCAAAGTTGGCGTAAAACTGCACGGGTACCAAAGCGTCAGGCTCGAATAAACCATGACTTCGCTCCATGGTGCGACTCCCCTCCGCATTCAGTTCAGGGACTTTTTGTCCCAAAGGAGCAGAGCAAGAAAGCCCCTGTTGCCCTCAATGTGCTTTCCCCAAGCGTTTCTGGCCGTTGGTTTTCCGATCGCCCATGCTTTGCGGCAATGGCGTTGCTGCTTACTTTTTGGGTTTCGTGCCCAGGACTGATTCCTTGAAACTCTTGGCCACTGTGAACCGAACCTTTTTTCGCGCTGGAATCTTGATGGGCTCGCCTGTTTGAGGGTTGCGACCCGTGCGCGCCTTGGTTTGTACCTTACGGAAGATGCCCAGCCCGGGAATCTTCACCGGGTCCCCTTTTTTGACCGTATTCACCGTGAGGTCTACGAGAGTTTGCAAGACGGTATCAGCTTGCCGTTTTGTAATTCCGGCTGAGTCTGCGAGTTTCTGCACCAGTTGCGATTTCGTCATACTCTCTCCTCTCCCCTCGCTCGAATTCAGTGTTGACCACGCCGCGCACAACCGGCGAGACAAAATGATCGGAGCACTTGTGCAACGGAATGGCGCTTCAAGTCAAGAAAGTCGAGCGACTTTTTTGCCCGCTTCGTTAGAAAAGTTCGACTGGGATGGGGTTCCCCGGCCACTGGTGGGAAAGCCGACCCACAAGTTGCCGTCCCGCGGCTCTAGCCAGGGCAGCGACTACACCAGCGGCGACTGCTCCAGGCGGATCCCAACGTCAGGGAAATGCAGTGTGCCCTTGGAGGCAACGGCATAGCCTTACGAGTTGCCTTGACCGGCCTTAGCGGTGGGCCGGTCAGTCGTAGTACTCGAGTCCGAGATGGGTAATGAGTTCTTCCCCGCGCAAATACCGCAAGGTATTCTTCAGCTTCATCAGTTGGATGAAGAGGTCGTGCTCAGGATAGAGACCTTCGGCAGTCTGCGGGCTCTTAAAGTAGAACGACAGCCATTCCTGGATGCCGCGCATTCCCGCACGTTGTGCAAGATCCAAAAAAAGGGCGAGGTCGAGGACTAACGGCGCCGCCAGGATCGAATCTCGGCATAGAAAGTTTATTTTAATTTGCATCGGATAACCAAGCCAGCCAAAGATGTCGATGTTGTCCCAGCCCTCTTTGTTGTCGCCCCGCGGAGGGTAGTAGTGAATGTGCACCTGATGGACGTAGTTGCCGTAAAGTTCGGGGTAGAGGTCTTTGCGTAAGATCACATCGAGTACGGACAGCTTGCTTTCTTCTTTGGTCTTGAAGGACGACGGTTCGTCAAGCACTTCTCCGTCGCGGTTTCCGAGAATGTTGGTGGAAAACCAACCTGTTAGCCCCAGCAAACGGGCTTTGAGGCCCGGAGCAATAATGGTTTTCATGAGCGTTTGGCCGGTTTTGAAATCCTTGCCGCAAATCGGCACATTTTTGGTTTGTGCTAACTCCACCATGGCAGGAATGTCCACGGTGAGGTTCGGGGCGCCGTTGGCGAAAGGAACGCCGCTGCTAAGCGCGGCGTAAGCGTAAATCATGCTGGGAGAAATTTCCGGGGAGTTGTTCTCGAGCCCAGTTTCGAATGCTTTAAGGGAGGAATGTACGGGTGCAGGCCGCAGGTAACTCTCTGTGCTCCCGCACCAAATCATCACCGCGCGCTTTAGCCCCAGGGTGCGAAATCCTTCGGCAATGTCCGCCTTCACTTGCTCGGCCAAATCGCGCTTGTTGCGCCCTGATTTCACATGCGTGCCTTGCAGACGTTTGACATATTCTTGTTGGAACACGCCCGGCAGGGGCTGGATGTTCTCGAGGGTGGCACGTATGGGCTCGAGGTGGTGTTCCGCCAATACACCCGCTCGTTTCGCCGCCTGGTAAGCGTTGTCGGGAAAGATATCCCAGGCAAGGAACCGCAAGTCGTCGAGATGGGCAAGCGGCACGAAGTCGCGAATCAACGGGACTCGTCGCTCGGTTCGCTTTCCGAGCCGTATGGTACCCATTTGAGTGAGCGACCCGATGGGCTGGGCCAGTCCGCGACGTACCAGTTCGACTCCGGCGATGAACGTGCTGCTGACCGCACCGAGGCCAACCAAGAAGATTCCGAGGTTGCCTTGCGCTGGTTGGATCGGCTTCCCAGGGTGCATGCTATCTCGTGTAGAAGGGGCGGGCGCCGAGAGCAAGCGTGAGCCGGTTGGCCGAGTGACAGGGGTGTGATAAGCGCTGCGAAGCGCTCAGGAGGCTTGGAATGGCACGGATCGGACTGCTTGGTGGAACTGGCCCGGAAGGAAAAGGACTGGCGTTGCGCTTTGCGGCCATTGGCGAAGAGGTGTGGATCGGGTCGCGGCAGAAGGAGCGTGCCGAGGAGGTGGCGGGTAAGCTTCGGGAGAAACTCCGCATTGCCAATATCGATGCTAGCCTCGGCGCGGCGGAGAATCGTGAAGTTGCCGAATGGTGCGAGGTGGCGGTATTGACTTTCCCGTTCGAGGGGGTGGACACGTTGTTACCACCGCTTCGTGCGCCGCTGGCGGGCAAGATCGTGATGGACACGATTAACCCGATGGAAATGCGCGAAGGCGTGTTTCATTTGCTCGATGTCTCCCAAGGGTCGGCCGGGCAGCGAGTCCAAGAGTTATTACCCGATTCACAGGTGGTTGCCTGCTTTAAGAATTCCAGCGCTAAGGAACTCATGGATCTTCGCGCGGCGTTGCATGGTGACATTCTCTTGTGTGGCGACTTTCCCGAAGCCAATGCCTGGGTCGCTGCCCTGGTGCGGCGCATTCCGGAGCTACGCCCTGTAGATGCTGGTGGGCTGGCGAACTCGCACCACTTGGAAAGCATCACCACGCTCTTGATGAATCTGAATCGCAAGTACAAAGCGTTGACGTCGGTGCAAATTCTGGGCTTGCCCGGGCATTGGTGAGCTGGGTAAGTGGAAGAGGGAGCCGGTGAGCATGCTGCACGCAAACACCTCGGTCGTGATCTTGGCCTGTATCGTCGGGTTGTCTTGGGCAAGCTCTGCAACCGCTGCTGGGGGACTGGCCTGGGAGGCGAGCATTACCGCCGAAGGCGGGGCGCCACAAAACATTCGTGTGCTCAGCGCTGCCCAGAGTTTGAAAATCCAGCGGGAGGGCGGAACGGAGTACCTGGTGCGTTTGGACCGCGGTGAAGCGTACGTGATTGACCACAAAAAACGCACGTACCAACGGGTGAAATTGGCCGAATTAGAGAACGCCGTGAAAAGTGCACGCGCACAAATGCAAGCGGCATTGGGTCACATGCGCAAGGAACTCGAAGCTCTTCCGCCGGCCCAACGGCAGTTGCTGGAACGAATGGTGAGCGAGCACGAGGCCGCGGGAACACCCGTGGTTCGCAAAACCGGCCAAACAAAAACGATCGCGGGCTACAAGTGTACGGAATACGTTGCGGAGGTGGAGGGCAAAACGCTCATGACCGCCTGCACGACGGAGCAAATACCTGCCTTTCAAGCGATGCGTCAGGATTGGCTTGCCGCTCAACAACACCTCGGCAAGCTCAACCCGTTCGGGGGCGGCGATTTGCGCCACGCCTACGGCAATCTCCCTGGGTTCCCTTTGGAGACGAAGGTGGGTGGTGTCCATGCCCTCGTGAGGAAAGTGGAGCCTCTCCCGCCTCCAGCTTCCGAGTTCGAGGTGCCAACGGGATTCGAGTTGCAGCCAGGCCCGCCGCTGCCGCAATAAAAGGTATGATCGACGATGCTCAGGGGACAATTCGCGATGTGTGGCCCACCGTAGATTGCCGAAAGCGCCTGCCGGCGGAGCGGTGCGGCTATCGTGTGCCGGCGTGGCGCGCCCACGTACCTCCGGTTGTGGAGGTTTATCTATCCCTGAAGCTGGGGGTTTAACCGCTGCACCTGGCTCGGGGTAACGAATGCAGTGATGAACTTCGTGGTCGACGCCGATGCCCACGTTTTGGAGCCCCCGGACGTTTGGCAGCGTTACGCGGATCCGCCGTTTCGGGAACGGGCCATCCGTGTTCGCCGAAACAGCGATGGCCGTGATTACCTCGAGGTGGAGGGACGCCCCGCGCAGCTCACGACCCCGGAAATGCTCGGCGGAATCGGAGGGATGGGTTTGTCGCTCGAACAGTTGGCGGAGGCGGCCACTTCGGGCCGCTACTTAGCCTACGCCCCCTCCGAAGCTTACGACCCGAAAGCGCGCTTGCAGTTACTCGACCTGCAGGGGGTCACCCATGCCATTCTGTATCCCACGCTGGGTTTACAGTGGGAGGCCGAGGTGACGGATCCTGCCTACGCGTTGGCTCACTGCCGCGCTTACAACCGCTGGATCGAGGACTTTTGCGCGGACTCCAGCGGACGGCTGGTGCCGATCGCCCACTTGACCTTGGGTGACCCGCACGCTGCTGCTGCCGAACTCCAGCGTGCGGTGGCCAACGGAGCACGAGGCGGGTTCCTCCTTCCATTTACTCTGGACGGCTTGCCTCACGGTCACCCCGACCACGATCCCCTATGGGATGCTGCCCAAGAGCTCGATGTGCCGATAGCTATCCACACCGGTGTGGATCCGCCGACGCGGAGTCTCCACCATCGCTTCGATCATTTGGCATGGCCTGAGGCTGTACCCGCGAACATCTGGTACCTGCAAATGCTTTTCCCTCAGGCGGTGCAACAGGCGTTCTCCACCTTTTTTCAGTTCGCTACCTTCGATCGCTTTCCGAAGTTAAAGATCGTCGTGCTTGAGTCGGGGGCCGGCTGGCTGCCGTACTGGATGGATCGCATGGACGCACTGTACCGCGGCCCGTTGCGTGTAACGATTCCATTGCGCGAACTGCCGAGTTTTTACGTGCGCCGCCAGTGCTGGATTGCCGCCGATCCAGACGAGAGCTTTCTTGCGGCCGCGATTGCCGCTGTGGGCAGCGACCGGTTCTTGTGGGCGAGCGACTTCCCGCACAGTGACCACACCGGAGACTATAGGGAAGAATTGGACAACCTTTGCCGTGCCCTTCCTCAGGAGGCGGTTCGGGCCCTGCGCGGTGGCAACGCAGCAACTCTGTACCGCCTTGGCTAGCGTGCCGAAGCAGGACTCGAAACGGTGCACAGGTAAAAGCCGATGGCACAACGGAAGGGAGAGAGAATGAAGGTCCGGTCAAATCTAGCGAGCATGCTAGCGGGAGCGCATCGCTAACCCGCTGGCGACGCTAGCGATGACCGAGAACAGCGGCAGAACCACCGGATCGCAGAAGGGTGGCCCATACCAGACGCTCTCGCACGCCTAACTTGCCTAGCCGAGTACCAGGCCCGTGCCGCCAGTCTCGCTCGCTGGCGACGATACAGACACCAGTACTTCGAGGATCGCTTGAAGGGCTGCCAAGGGTGCGTCTAGCGCAAGAAAGGGCGATAGCACCGGGCGTATGTTTCGCAGGTCGATGAGGCTGAGAGCACTGCACGGTCCCAAAATTTCCTGCTGCGCGCACGATCGCCAGAAGGAACAACAAGTAGGAGGAAGCCCTGTGACTCGGGCGAATGCTCCCGACGTCACCGCCGATGTGCGTGGTCAGGTCCTGCCCTGCGACAAAGCGGATTAGGCTTGAAAGCTCTCCCACAGCTCGCGCAGCCGCTCGTGCCCGTCGCGAAACACGGGCCAGCCGTCGCCCACGAGCACTGCCTCGACGCATTGGAGTCGGAGCAGCCGTTCCACCGAAGCGCGCGCTGCACTGGGGTCTTGTAACCTGGCTTCAGGTAACAAGCACAACCACCCGGCACGGTGGCAGCGAACGAGATCGCCCGTAATCAACGTATCGGGCTCGAGGAACAAGGCCAGTTCTCCCGGCGTTTTCGACCCGTGCAGCTCATAGGCTTTGAGTCCGGCAACGATTTCTTCGCCGTCACCGAGCCAACGGTCGCAACGAAGCGGAAACGTTTCCCTTTCAGCTTGTGGACCCGCAATCCGAGCTCCGGTCGCGGCAGCAAGCTCGGCAGCAGCACGAACATGGTCAGAGTTAGTGATCACGATCCAAGCCACTCCACCTAGCCTCTCTAGATGGAGCCGGTCGTGGGTCGTAAGAGGCAAGGGGTCGATGGCTACATTGCCGCCCGTACGAACCCAAAGCACGGAGTGGAAGTCCAAATCGCGTTCTTCGTTGAACTGAGTCCAGCCGAACAAATCTTCACGGTGTAGGAGTTTCATTGGCTCATTCGTGCTCGGCAAGTTCGAGCTTGGCAATTTGGTTGCGGTGGACTTCGTCGGGGCCATCGGCAATGCGCAATGTACGTGCCCCTGCATAAGCGTAAGCCAATCCGAAGTCGTCGCACACACCCGCGGCGCCGTATGCCTGAATGGCCCAGTCGATCACTTGCAGGGCCATATTGGGCGCGGCAACTTTGATCATGGCGATTTCCTTGCGCGCCGCTTTGTTGCCCACGGTGTCCATCATATAGGCTGCCTTGAAGACGAGAAGGCGGGCTTGTTCGATGCGAATTCGTGCCTCGGCAATGCGTTCCAAGGTGACGGTCTGCTCGGCGAGCGTTTTGCCAAAGGCCACGCGCCTCTTCACCCGTTTGCACATGGCGTCGAGCGCGCGTTCCGCTAAGCCGATGAGCCGCATGCAGTGGTGGATGCGGCCCGGGCCAAGGCGTCCCTGGGCAATTTCGAAACCACGACCTTCACCGAGCAGGATGTTGCTCGCGGGCACGCGAACATCTTCGAAGACCACCTCGCCATGTCCGTGGGGCGCGTCGTCGTACCCGAATACAGGCAAGTGCCGTACCACTCTGACCCCCAGGGTGTCGCGGGGTACCAGGATTTGAGACTGCTGCTGGTGACGAGGCGCCTCGGGATTGGTTTTCCCCATCACGATCAGCAGCTTGCAGTGCGGGTGGAGGACTCCAGAGGTCCACCACTTGCGACCATTGATGACGTAAAAATCCCCTTCGCGTCGGATGCTACACTGGATGTTTGTCGCGTCGGACGAGGCAACATCCGGCTCCGTCATGGCAAAGGCAGAACGAATTTCGCCCGCCAAAAGAGGCTCCAACCACTGCTGTTGTTGCTCCGGCGTACCGTAGCGGTCGAGGATTTCCATGTTGCCGGTGTCCGGCGCGGCACAGTTGAACACCTCCGGAGCGATATGCGAGCGGCCCATGATTTCGCATAGGGGGGCATATTCGAGATTGCTGAGCCCTGGTCCGCGGGGGCTGTGAGAAAGGAACAAGTTCCACAAGCCCGCCGATCGTGCTTTGGCTTTGAGTTCCTCCATGATGGCAGGCTGCGCCCATCGGTTTGCCTGCAGTTGCTGATGGTACACGGGTTCAGCAGGATACACGTAGTCTTCCATGAATTGCTCCAGCTTGCGCTGCAGCTCTCGCACCTTCGGCGGAAACGAAAAGTCCATGGTAGCTCCTCGATCTTGTGGAGAGTGAAATGCTGGAGCGCTCCCTAGTTGGGGGCGTCGTCAGCGTCAAGCAATCGCGCAGCCGGGAGGCTTGTGCGCCGCATCTGTCGTTCTTGCAGCCGGGCGCAAAGACGAATGGGAACCTGTAACACTCCGATGGTGCTCGCCTGAGGGCAGAATCCGGCCCGGTCTTGCGGACCGAAATCGCCGGGAGAGTGCTGAGAAGGAAGTTCCCGGTCGCGACAGCTGTTGTTCGTCCCCATGCGTAGCGGAAGTAACAACCGCTCCGGGGTGACGCCATTCGAGCGCATGCTAACGACAGGTTCACTGCTGGTCCACAAGCCTAGCGGCACTGCGGTGGGGGGGCTGGGGCCTTTGGCCCCGGCCTTGCCAAGTACCCCCACGCATGCCCGCTGCTTTTATTCACAGGCCCCCGAGGCGGGCAGCGGCGATAGCCTGTTGCCAGCGGGCAAAGCGTTCTTCGCGTTCCTCAGCGCTCCACCGCGGGACAAAAATGCCCCCGCTGCGCCAATGCTCCCGCAGCTCCTCGCGGTCGCTCCAAAAGTTGACGGCTAGACCGGCAAGGAAGGCGGCCCCGAGAACCGAGGCTTGGAGTGAAGCCGGTCGTTCGACTTCGCATCCCAACGCGTCGGCTAAGCACTGCAACAGAATATCGTTGGCTGCCGCACCACCGTCCACGCGAATCCGTTCTGGTCGAGGTAGACCAGAATCGGAGAACAGAGTGGTCAGCACTTCACGGCAGCGAAAAGCAATGCCCTCAAGCATCGCTTTGACAATGTGGGCGGCGGTGCTCGCCCGGGAAAGCCCGCCGATCACGGCACGTGCTGCCGGGTTCATGTGCGGGGTGCCCAATCCTTGGAACGCTGGTACGGCCCAAACCCCTCCATGGTCGGGTACCGAAGCTGCCAGCGCCGCCGCATCCTCGATGCGTGGGAGAACGTGTAGGCCGTCGCGCAGCCACTGGACCGCAGCTCCGGCAGCGATGGTGGTACCTTCGAGGCAAAAGCATCGTTCGCTGCCCAAGCTCCACAGCACGAGCGGATAGGCGCCGTGTGCAGAGAGGGTGACCTCCGTACCGGTGTGCACATCTGCCATGGCCGACGTGCCCAGCGTGATCTTGGCCGCGCCTTTGTACCAGCCGAGCTCGCCGAACATGGCTGCCTGTTGGTCGCCGGCGATGCTGGAGACCGCAATCGGCGCGCCGAATAAGTCCGGCGGCGTTTGACCATATACCTCGCTCGAGGAGCGAAGCTCGGGGAGCATCCGTTCGGGAATGCGCAGTACTTGCAGCACGTGAGTCCACCACGATCCCTCGAAAAGCTCGTACAGGGTGGTACAAGAAGCGTTCGAGTGATCGGTCACGTGGGCTGCGCCGCCGGTCAGGTTCCACACGAGCCATGAGTCCATTGTGCCGAAGCAGAGCTCACCCCGTTCAGCGCGCGAGCGAATGGAAGGCGAAAGTTCAAGGATCCATTCAAGCTTAGTGGCCGAGGCCATGGCGTTGGTGAACACACCTTGCTGTGCGAGCTCGGCTGCCCGAGGTGCGGTGCGGGTGTCTTGCCAAACAATGGCGGGGTAGATTGGGCGGCCGCTTTTTCGCTCCCAAACGGTCGTGGTCGCCCTCTGCGTGCATACCCCAAGAGCGGCGATGTCGCGAGGTGCGACCGCCGCCCGCGACATCGCCGTGCGACACACCGCAAGGGTGGTTTGCCAAACCGCTATGGGGTCTTGCTCCACCCAACCGGGTGCCGGATACGAAGCGTCGATCTCGCGATAAGCCTGTCCCAACACGCGTGCCTCGGGGTCGAAGACGTAGGCTCGCACTCCTGTGGTTCCTTCGTCGATGGCCAAAACTGCGCGCATTCTTTTTGCTCCGCCCTCAATGACGCTAGGATTCAGGCAAAAGTGTCCCCGGATTCAAGATCCCGGCGGGGTCGAGCGTGAGTTTCAGTGCGCGCAGCAGCTCCACCCCCTCGCCCAGTTCGTGTGCCAGCCAGGCTTTGCGGATCCGGCCAATGCCGTGATGATGGACAATCGATCCCCCAGCTCGCAGGGTGGCTTCCATTGCTGCGCGCCAACAGTCGAGGTAAGTTTGTTCTCCGAGTTCCGGTGAGGGCGGCCGCGCAGCAAAGGTGAAGTAAATGTTGGTCCCTTGCGGGTAGCTGTGCGAGCTGTGCCCGGAAGCGACCAAAACGCCAGAAACGCCCTGGAGCGCGTATACGACTTGGTCATACAAGGTGCTAACTCGATCCCAAGTTGCGCTCACTTCGATCGTGTCGACGACGAGCCCTTTTTCGATCAGCGACTCGAAGGTTGGCACGCGGTTACGCTCTTCGAGCCAACGTCGCACAGGCGCGGTGCCGCGTGACTGCCCCCCGAGCCCGGCGCATACGCCCGCCGCCGCCGCGGTTTCGGCGGCGGTGAACGCCCCTGGCCCCTCGGAAATCAGCAATAAGAGGCAATCGCTTCCACTGCTCGCTTCGGGGAAGTTGCGGGCACTCTCCACTGCATCGTAAAGTCGCACGACTGCCGGTCGCCATCCCGCGCGCATAATCTCGCGAATAGCTTCGAGGCCCGTGGCCATGTTGGGGAAGCTGAACGACTGGAAGAGTGCGCTTTCTGGCAGGGGAAAGATTTTGAGAGTGACCTCGGTGATAATACCCATGGTCCCTTCTGCTCCGAGAAAGAGCTGACGCAGGTCCGGTCCGCTCGCCCAACGGGCCCGCGCCGGCAGACGAAGCAGGCGTCCGTCCGGCAGTACAGCATCGAACCCGAGAACCAAGTCTTCGATGTTACCGTATCGCGTGGAATATTGCCCTGCTGCCCGGGTGCTTAGCCAGCCGCCGATCGTGGAAACGGCCATCGACTGGGGGAAATGGCCCGAGGTAAACCCGGCTGCCCGTAATTCTTCTTCGAATGCCTCGCCCATCTTGCCCGCTTCTACCCGTGCGTACAAGGCACGATCGTTCATCTCGAGAATGCGCGCGAGGCGCCGCATATCGATCACGATGGCGTTGGCGTCTGGTTCGATCGCTCCACAGACACCCGAACCTCCCCCGTAGGGAACCACCGGGAGTCGGTGACTGAGCGCATAGCGCACGACCTCCTGAACGTGTTCGACCGTTTCGGGGAAGACCACCGCTAGGGGACGAGAAACTAAGCGGCCCTGGAGCGCACGATAGACATTGAGAAACCAGGTGTCTCTTTGGTGGGCTTGAAGCTGTGCAGGCTCCCAACTCACCCGGGTGGCGCCAAGAAGCTGCTGGAGATGGAGACGGTGCTGTTCCGAATCAATTCCCGCCATGGACCACGCTCCCCTCGCTGTCGGCAACAGCGGGCCGAAACGTTTTCACGTCCTCCACGTGAGCGCGATATGCGGCAAGTTCTTGAGACGTACGTTCGCGGGTCCAGTCCAACCAACTCGCCATCCATTCTGCCACCACCGCAGCGGCTGGCAGGCCGTTTTGGCGATCCCAAAGGAAGAGTCGCGTCCGGCGCTCGAGTACGTCTTGTAGGGTCATAGCCATTTCGTGGCGCACGTTGTATAGAACTTCGGCACGGGTCAGGCCGCAGCCATCGGGAGTTTCCTCGCCTAAAATTGGGTCGGCGATGATGGCGCCGGCAATCCAATCTGCGTTGCTTCCGTACAACGAGGCGAGCCGATGCAACACCCGAGGATGCACTCCCTGCCATTTGGTGCCCAAGGACTCGACAAGCGATTCGATGGTACCTTCGAACTCCCCGCCGCTGAGCGGGCTGGTGGCGCTGTCTCCGAGTGGGGGTGGTAAACTCAGCCCGCGCTCCTCCAGGCGAGCAAGCACGAGACGGAGGATTCGTTGCGCCATTCGTCGGTACGTCGTGAGTTTGCCTCCGGCTACGGAGATGAGGCCTGTGGGGCCAATCATGATCTCGTCTTTGCGAGAAATCTCACTAGGTTTGCGGCCCTCTTCATGGAGAAGGGGCCGCAAACCAGCCCAGGCGCCGACGACGTCGTGCAAACTCAAGGGCTCTACTCGAAAGGCGTGATTAGCGGCCGCTAGGAGGTATTCGGCATCCTCGACTGTAATCGGCGGGTCGTCATAGCGGCCAGCGTAGTCGGTGTCGGTCGTGCCGAGATAGACCGAATCCCCATGCGGGATCGCGAACACGCTGCGCTTGTCGGCTGCACTCATGACCACGCAGCGCCCGACCGGAAGTCGTTCGTGCGGCAGGATGAGATGGATTCCTTTGGTCAAATGAAGCCGGCGTTGCTCGCTTCCACCCTGCAACGCCCGCACTTCGTCGACCCACGGCCCCGCGGCATTGACCACGGTGTGTGCGCGTACAAGCACCTCGCCTTCTGCGAGTGCGTTGGCTACCCAGGCGCCGCCAACTCTGCCCTCCTCGAAGTAGAGGCGGACCACTGGGGCGTAATTGGCGACAACTGCTCCTAAAGCCGCTGCCGCCTTGAGGGTGTCGAGAACCAAGCGAGCGTCGTCCGTGAGGTACTCGTAGTAAAGTCCAGCGCCGTAAAGCTTTTCTTCCCGGAGTAACGGCTCCAGTGCCAGCGCCTCTTCACGACTCAGCATGCGATTGCGTTCTTGTTTGCTGACGCCGGCCAGACGGTCGTACGTGAACAGGCCGGCCCGAATGGTGAGGTAGCCCGTGCGACTGTACACCGGCACGAGCATTTGGATCGGACGAGCCAGGTGAGGCGCCAACCTGCGGAGCACCGTACGTTCCGTTGCTGCCTCGCGCACGAGACCAACGTCACCTTGAGGCAAATACCGCAAGCCACCGTGGATGAGTTTCGAGGAGCGGCTGCTGGTACCCTGCGCAAAGTCCCGTCGCTCCACCAGCGCCACGCGCAGACCCCGCAAAGCGGCCTCCCGGGCGACCCCAGCACCGGTGATGCCGCCGCCAACGACCAGTACGTCGTAAGTTTCCCTTTCGAGGCGCGCGAAGTTGTGGGCGCGCGTACGGGCTGACCATTCTCCCAATGCCGTCATCGCTTTGCTTGTGCCTTCCCTGTCGCTCAATGGCAACTCTCTCTCGCTAGCGCTGTATTGTCAAACCGACCAAATTTTTTCTGTGATTTCCAGAGCTGTTGCTCGCCGCTCTTTGGCGAGGGTTGGTGTGTTGCGCTGGCGGTGCAGCGGAAGGTTCTCGACCACACGTGCTCGGCCCGTCGTCGCCCCCGCTACCGCTTGCCCCAGCGACGGGCCACGCTAGGGCTGAGGAGTGGAACAGACGACCTTGTCGGGAGGATAGCCGTTCAAGGGGAATGACCAAGGTCGGGCGGCGGGAAAGAGACGACGATGTCTCTGCAAGGGATCGAGGAAACAAGGCTAGGCCCGCCGCTTGCGCGAGAGCAGCAGATTGCCGGACAGTTAGCGCGACGTGCGCGATCACCCACGCGGCAATTGCCGCCACCTGACCTTCGATCTGCAGCCCATTTGAGCCGCCACCGCTGTTTTTCCCGACCGTGCCGTGGGTAGAGTGTGTTCGTGTGGCCACCCTGAGCTGATCGTTGCAATTCAGTGGACGCGCGGCCGCTCGGGTACAGCTGTCACCCGCTTACCTCTGATCGGATTGGTTGCTGCGGTAGGCCGGATCGTGGAAGCACAGTACGACGGTGTTAACGGGCTAGCAGGTGGCCAGGGCAGCGGGGCGCTTTTTTGGGGGGTAGTTGCAGGCTCGCGATGACCCTCTGCCACGCTGCCCGGCCCTCGTGGACAGAGGGTGGGCTGGGAGAACGCTCCATGTGAAGACTGGGAAGGATAACGTGCTGCTTCCCCGTCCCACCAACCAGCGTGATGCAGCGTCAGAAAGCCCGCGGTTACGCTAAGCGCGACGTAGTGACGGCCAGCGGGTTCCTTCACTACCCACGTCGGACAGCGAATTTCCGACGTGGTCCGTTCCACACTACTGTGGCATTGCGCCTGGATCGGGGATCTACACCGCGCGGACACCGAGCGGACACTGAGCGGTCAGCGGGAGTCTTGTTTGGCCTATTCCCAGCAGTTGGCATTTGCACCACCAGCCTCCCGTACGCTGCGGCGATGGCGACTTACGTCGCGGTACAGCCCGGGCAGTATTTCTGGAACAGCTCGAGTGTGCGGGCGCTGGAGGCGCTATGCAAGGTGACCTCCCCTCCGACAGTTTGATGAATGAGAACGCGGATGGGTGCGCCGATGGGACCGGAAAACAGGTGGGTGCCAACGAGCATGTGGCCAAAGGCATAGCGATCCTGGAGGTAGTGAGAGGCGGCGCCCAGGTGGTAAATCTTGTTGGCGCCACGGCCGAGCTTGTCCAAGTGATACGACTCGGCACGTTTCGCGGCCAGGTCGAAATGATCTTCGTTGTTGAGCATCCGCCGGAACTCTTTCCAAAATCCTTGCCCGACGGCGTCCTGCTCTTGATTTGCTGCCGTGATGCGTTCGGCCAGGTGAAGTGGGTAACCAGCGTCCTTGGCCGCATTGGTGGTGATTTGGTCATGGGTGGCCGTGTTACTGATCAATTGGAATCCAGGCTTGGGGGTCGTGTCCTCTCGACCCCAGCCGCCGCCAATTTGTTGGTCGAAGAAGATGCTGGCACCGTAGCCCGCCAGAGTACCCACGACAGAGGCGGCGTCGTCGGAGAGACCCGCGCCCTGGGCAATTTTCTCTGCTGATCTCGAGACGACGGTGCTAAATGCGGCGCGAGCGGCCACCTTGGCGAGACCGTCCACAGCCTGAGCTATACTGCTGAGTTTGATGTTGCCGGCGAGAAGGCTCGAGCTTAGGGCGATACTTCCGGCGATGATTCCGAGGCCAATGCCGACTGCTCCGGTGATGGCTCCCGTTAGTGCTGCCTGACCGATTTTCGACAGCGGCAAACCTTGTGCTGCGGCTGACGCGGCATTGATTGCGGCGACGAGCAAAACACCAATCAGGATATACGCAATCACATCCAGGAATGCGCCTTGGGCGTCGGTGACGTTGACCGGGCTCCATGCAGCATATGCGTAGGGGCTTCCCTGAGGCATCGCTGGGTCGAGACTACTGAACTGGCCCAGGTCTGAGTCGTAAAAGCGAAAGCCGGCATATTGCAGGCCAGAGAACGGTTCGCGTTCGTAGCCAGTAAATTCGCGACAGCCGTGGCTTGTCGCACATTCGGGGGTGGGGATGCGCCGGCCACTGGCGTCGAAGTATCCGAGGACGCCTCCGTAAGGAAGATAACGGATGTGAACGACGACCCGTCCGTTGGCGTCGGTGACAACGTTGGTCGAGCCCAGGTGATTGAGATGGAAGTAACGAAATTCTGGAGTTGCAGTTTGGGCTTCTGCCCTGGAGACGAACATTGGCCACGGCAGGGTTGACAGCGACCAAGCACCGACGAGCAGAAGCACGATGCCTGGCCGAACGCGACTTCCCCAACAGCGCACGCCGCGCCCTGGTGCAAACCACAGCAGGATTCCGGTAGCGAACAGCAACGCGGCCAGTACGCGAGCAGCGTCGTCGCGCAGCGCTATTTCGAGTACCGGTCGGCCATGGCTGTCTACCCGGCCGCTAACGACCCAAGGCCAGGCACTGCGTGGCGCTTGTGCGAGTTGTTGATTGGCTATCCGTTGCGCGGCGACCAACAGGTTTCCGGCGAAGTAAAACTTCGTAATGGTACCTCGCTCGGCTTCGACGAGCCCGAAGTAGTACCGTTTCCACGATCCGCCACTGCGACGCTCGCCGATACGCATGCCAGTATGGTCGTAGTGGAACTCGACGGCGCCATTGTTGACCTTAACCAAGCGGTTGTCGGCGTCATATTCGAAGCTGTAGCCTGGTTTCTGTGTGCGGTTGCCATTGGCATCGTACCCGATGCGATTGTTCGGCGTATCGATTGCCGTAGCGCGATGAGGCCGGTAAGCGTCGTAAGAGAACGAGGAGCCCTCTTTACGGATCAAGTTCCCGAGAGCGTCGTACTGGTAAGAAACGGTGGCGCCGCTTCGCGGTAAGGTGCACGATAGTAGGCGACCCAGTCCGTCGTAACTGAACGTTTCCGAGCGGTCCAGTTCTGGGGTTCCGGCTGTCGCCCCCTGGTCGGCGATTGCAGCGATCAGGCCATTTGCGTTGTAACTGCGATAAAGTAGGCGCTGGTAGGGCTCTGCCCCGCGCATGGTTTCGCTCGATTGGAGGCGGAAGGCGCCGCTTGCCGGGGCGTAGGTACGGATGTCCTTCGTGCCATTGCCCAATCGAAGTTCCCGCGGGCGGCCAAACAGATCGTAAGTGATCTTGCGCGCGTACACCCGGTTGCCGAATACGGCATACAGTTGACCGGCGCGGTCGTAGCGCTGCCGCACGACCTCGCCATCTGGGTACGTGAGGGAGGTCACGTTGCCCGCAGCGTCATACGTTCTGCGCACAGCTGCAGATGTCGTCGATTCCCCTGGCAAGGTCATCGTCACCCGGGTGGCCACGAGGTTTCCGGCTCGGTCGTAGTACAGCGAAGAGGTGACCTGGCTACCGTCTAGGCCGTGTTCATCGATACGGGTGGGACGGCCAAAAGCGCCGCTTGGATCGGCTTGGAAGCCGGAAGCGTCCACCGCGTCCGGATAGGCGTCGTAGGTGATGGTCACCGGAGCGTTTTCGCGGCAACGCCATGCGTAACTGTCGCCAGGCGAATAATACTTGGCGACCAAACGGTCTTTTGCGTCGTAGCAAAAACTGATGTGGCGACCTGGTGCCGGATCGTTCTCGTACACACGTTTTCCGTTGGCGTCGTAACCGTACGACCAGGTGCCAGAGTTGGGATCTTCCCGTCGGATAAGCAGCCCCCTGGTGTCGTACTCATGAATCACCATGGTGGCGTAGTTCCATTGTCCTTGGTCGTCAGCCTGCGTCACTGTGAGTAAGCGCCCAAGGCCGTCGTAAGTGTTTCGGAATCCCTGGAGGAAACGGCCATCATCCGAAGAAATGGTTCTACTTTCGATTACGCGCCCGTACGCATCGCGGCGTTCCGTGGTAATGGCCCCTGGGCAATTCCCCGTGGTTGCGCAGGCATCCCACGTCGTGGTTGTCCAAGCCACGCTATGGTCCTGTTGTGTCCTGGCGCCATCGGGGAGCCTGGTAGAAATCACGCGCCCCAGCGCGTCGTACTGGTAACTGGTCCACCGGGCGAAGGTGTCAGGAGCGATGAAGTTTCCTCCTCGCCCACGTCCCACAAAGGGCGCTGCTTTGCGAGCCAGTGAGCCCATGGCGTTGTAAACACTTGTACTTTCCAGCACCAACGCGCGCCGGCCGTCCACGTAGCCTTCGCGCTGCGATTGGAGGGAGCGGCCGAGGGCGTCGTATAGCTCGTACCGCGCCAGGTAGCGCCGGTCGTCGACGAGTGATCTTGTCTCGATGACCGTGGGATATCCGGGAGCTCCCAGGACATGAGCGAACCGCCGGTACGGCTGCCCCTGTGGGGCATCGAGCGTCGGGACGCGATCGCCTGGGCGATACTCTGCGCGCAGACGGCAAAAGGTGTCGTACTCCCAGCGGGCCGTCGGCGGATCGGCAACGTTGGGGTCGTGAATGGTCGATTCCAGCGTTTTCACTCCGCAAGCCGGATCGTACTCGATGTCAACTTCGAACCCGGCGGGGTCCCGCACACGGTTTGGATAGGTGTGCGTGACACTTTCGTAGGACGTTGTCGTTTGCCTTCCTAGGGTGTCGTGGACGCGCTCGACGTTTCCTTCGGTCGTGTAATCGATGCGGCTTACCGTGCACAGCCCGCCCCCAGGGCATGGAGCATACATCCATTCTAAACCTGCGGGGACAGGATGCACCCAAGTGTACTTTTCTGCCAAGTTTCCCGCTCGATCGTAAGCATACCACTCGCGCTGCAAGAGTTTTTGCTCGCCGTTCGGGTCGTCGATCGTCCAGTTTTGCTCCGCCCGGTCCACGAGATAACGCGCTGGCTCGTCCCATAGGTAATAAGAGGTCATGGTGTCGACCGTAGTGGTTCTCGACCCGTAACGCCGAGTTCTGGTTACGTTGCCATAACCATCCCATTCCAGGTTACGGGTGCCGGAAACGGCACGGATGACGAAATCAGTCGTGTCGTATCGCAGCGACTCCTCCAGGCGAACCCAGTACCGGTCGGAATCGCCGCGAAGTGCAGGGCAGGAAACCACCGGACAACTCGGGGGATGCGCTTGGCATCCGGGCTCGAGTTGCAGGCAGGTCCAGGTCGATGCGTCGTAGACGATGAGTTGATCGTCGGGCGTGAGCATCATCGTGGCCGCAACTTTCCCCTTGCGCACCGCGTCTTGGTGGAAAAAGTGAACTTGGCGATTGCCGTCCGCCCGCAGTTCGAACACGGTGCGAAACCCCCGGAACTCGCGCGCTTGGGGTTCGTAGAGGCCGTAAGCGTAGTAGAGCCTGGTGGTGAGCTCATGCTTACCCTGGGGAAGACAGGCTGCGGTCGTGCTTCCGCTGCACAAACCATCGGTGCGAGTGATTTCCGCCACGGTCCATTGGACCCACGGTAGGCGCGACACGCCATACTGGTTGGAGTTGTCCCACACGGTGGACGGCTCGTACTCGAGAAGAGTGACACTGCCGATGCCGTTTTCCGACTGGGTCATTAAATCTGGCCGCATCCCAGAGAAGTTGCGCGCGACCCCGCTCGCCGGTTGGTTTGCGCAGTGAACGCCGTCTTTGCTCGGACACCACGCTCCATTCCCGTTATGGAAGATGGCGATTTGCCCGGGGAAACTGAATTCCATGCTTGCTGCTGCGAAATCGACCATATTGTCGCCGTCGATGTCGAAGGTGTCACCGTAGGTGTACGCCACCGTTGCGCGCTCGAACCGTCGCTCCTCGATCCGGCGAATGCTCGACCGCTGTGCACGCCAAGCTAAAGGCTGCTCCGCGAAGCCAGCTCCCCGGTTGAACCACACTTTCCACGTACCGCTGTCCCCAGTGCTAGTGCTGCACGCCTCGATCACGTCGGGCAAGCCGTCGCCGTTGAGGTCGATGAGGTCGCGAACCACATTGCCCCGGCCGTTATCGAGGGCCATTTGTATGCCGTTCCAGCCACAGAGTGATCCTGGCAACGACCACTCGAGGGGCCCAACAACGTCGTTGCCCGTGTTGATCATGACCAGCCATTTGCCGGTGTACGCAGAGCCAACGCGTGGGTCGCGGGTCAGCACCTGGTCCGTGAGACCGTCGCCGTTCATGTCCGCAAGCCCCGCAATTTGGAGCCCATGACGCGTTGTGAAACGCAACACCTTCCACGGGGAATCGAACCGCATGGGCGTGGGAGCGAAACGGCTTCCGTCATTGTGCCAAATGAGAATTTCTCTGCCCTGGATGGCGACAAAATCCGGACGGCCATCGCCGTTCATGTCTATAAGATCGGCCTTGTCGGCCGTTCCGTCGTCGAACCCGAGAAGCGACTGCTGTGATTCGGTGAGGCGCAAATAGCCCGCAGGAGCGGGGAACTGCATCGGTGGATCAAAGCGCCACTCCGGATTGGTGGCGTCTGGGGGGCGCCCTCGATGCACGTCCCAAAAAGGCATGGAGGGACTCCACCCCCACGCGGTCACGTAATCAGGAAAACCGTCTCCATCGATGTCGAGAACGTCGGCTTTAGCGTGCGCAACACTCTCGCCTAACGTAGTTGCCCGGATGCTCGGACATTCGCTGCCGACCGGGGGCCCCCATTCGTCTTCCACCACGCCGCGGACCGACCACGGGGTGGGGCTAGGTGCAAAACCTCCAGGCCCCCCAAGGTAAACGTCCCACGCGGCTCGTTCGAGCCTGAGGTCTCTTCCCCAAACCATACAGCCCGTGTTGACGTTGACGAGATCGGCAAACCCGTCTCCGTTCAGGTCGAGAACATCCCGATACGTCTGCCGTCGCGACCCCGCAGTTACGACGCGACGCAAAGCCTTAGGGTCGGATTCCAAATCACCGGGATAAGGAGCGCCCGTCCCCTGCCGAGGCGCAATTGGAGTGCCGAAATCCGGCGCAGGGATTGTTTGGGCCATAATCCAAAAGCCAGCCAAGGCGGTGTTGAGGTTGCGGTAGGAAAACGTGGTGCTCGCAGGTCGTCCGTCTCTGCGGGATAAAGCAAGTCCTCGGCCGTCAAACAGCGTCACTGCAGAAAGAAAAGAGAGCCGGCCGTATCGAATCTGTGACGAGCCCGGCAGGTCGAATTCGTATTCGAGCGCATAGCTTCGTAGGGTGCGCCCGTTAAAGGCAATCTCCACGCGGTCCAGTAAGCGGTCAAGCTCTCGTGGGTAGCCACCCGTGGCATCGATGATTCGATCTGCGCAGGGACGCCCCGAAAGCTCCCCTCCGGAACATCGGAATCCCTCTGTCCGCCATACAAATCGCACCGAAAAAGCCGGTGCCAAGTTGCTTTCTACATTGCCTGTGTATCGAATAAGCGTTGGGTAGCTGGTATCCTGCCGTACGTTGGTGTCGTAATCCACCGTGAGAAAATTGCCGTTGAGGTCCTGCACTCGCGTCAGGTACCAGCGAAATGTCTTGCAGTTGGGTAACGGCCGTTTTGGCTCTCTGCCCTCAGGCGTCGTTCCAAACTCGTAACGGCGACCACTGCGGTCCCAGACAACCCACGAATCTGATGCTTCGCGGTATTCGATGCGCAAAAACGACTCCTCAACTACCGGTAAGCACCGCCCAGCGGATAGACGGCACTCGACTTGCGCCTCGGGAAGTACCAGCAAAAACTCATCCTTTTCGTGGCCGCAGAGCACGGCGCCTTGCCGGGTCGAACGCTGCACATGTCCGAGCGGCAAATCCCACCCATGACCGTAAGGGCTGGGCCCGCCGTGGCTCGAATAGAGTAACCGCAACTTTGGTTCGATTCCTCCGCGACCAGGTGGTACCACGATAGGAATTTCAGTCATGGCCGCGCCCACAAACATGTTGGCTTCCGGAGCTTTGGCTAGCCCGGTGAAAGGAGTGGAACCATCGCCTGTCTTCGCACCGTGAGCGCTTGCCGACTGGGCGAAGGCAGCGCCCCGAGAAAAAAGAGACAGAATCGCAAACACGAAAAGCATTCCTTTACCCATGGCAACCCCCTTTTGATGCGAAACCCTTCCGGGGCGCTGGCGTCTGTTGCCCCCCAAGGCTCCGTCAGCGCCCCATCCCCCAGGCGCTCACTGAATCAAACGAGAGAGTGAAGTTGCTGGTACTCTTAAGGCAGCGAGTCAGGAGGCGGTACAGGACGCGGGTCCCGCGGCACGCGGAAATCCGGCCGACCGCGTGGACCTACCCGATAGCGCGGTTCCACTTCACGCCTCTGGTTGTGTTTCTCTTGCCGAATGCGCATTTGTTCGGCGCGTTCTGCCAACCCACTACGAACTTGTTCGCGAGTTAATGGCGGGGGCTCGCGTAACGCTGCCGTGACAGCCGTTGGCGCGGCAGCACATAAAGCGCTCGTAACCCCGAAACCACAGAGAGCTGGGGCGGACCACTTCGCCAGCACGCGTGCGCGGTACAACATTTGACTCCACTTCGGCGGTCTCATTTGGCAACCTCCTTGTAAGATGGATTGTGAGAGGCCACGTTCGCAAAGGCTGGGCCAACCGGTTGGTTGTCTCTGGACGTATGGCAGCGAGTGGAGTCGAGGGGTTGAAGCAGACTTCACTGAGTACACCCATGTTATCGTTTGCGTTGTGCGAAGCGCAAAAGATCTGCGGCAAGCCGCACGCAAGCCGAGACAGCGCCAGCCATTGCCTCTGTGGTTCGACTGAACCCGGGCGAGCCTTGTGTCCCGCCCAATTCATCACCGTAGGAGGCATGGCGCACCCGGCACTGCTTTGTCTCGGGCGCACTGCTTTGTGAGACGGCGTGCTCCACCGCAAGCTCGAGCGCAAGCGGAAGGCGCCCAAAGGGTTGCTACGTTGTGTGGAAGGGGAGGACGGCTCTTCTCGCCCACCTTTCTGCGAACGCCGGGCGCGAGCCTTAGAGGAATCGGATTTGCCGTCGAGGGTGTTCTGTGGCTTGGGCTTTTCTCTTTTTTAACAACGTACTCGGGGCTCCAATGGGAGCGAACGTTGTTAGGGAAACCCTCAAGAAGGAGCTCGGTGGCCGGTCGTGCTGGGCAAGCGGGCCTCGAGTCACCGTAAGACGATCTATGTCCACAAGACGATCTGTGTCAACACGGGCCATGAGCGTTGCGAAATCGACGGCAGCGAACGAGCTCTCTCAGGGCGGCCGTTGGGGAAACGCGGCTTGGCTTTGCTGGCGCGGGGATTGCCGAAGCGGGCGCCTATGTTGTTGGTCTGCGCCGAGTGAGGCGAGGCAGAACAGGAGCCATGGGGATTGTTGGAGAAGCAAGCAAAGCAGATGCTGACGATAAGGCATGGCTAGCTGCTGTGTCGTCGTTGCGCACGGGTCTGACCGTCGGGGCGTGGGATGAAATAGATTGCGCGTACCAGACGCTGCAGCATCCGCCTAGCGCCGAGTGTGAGGCGCTTTGGTTGCGCCTGCACTCTCACCTCGGTCGGGCTCTTTCGCTTTTGCGGAGCCCGCACGCTGGCACCACTCGCCGTGGATTTTCTGCGGATGACGTTCGCACGGCCGTGGTAAATTTGTTGTGGTTAGGGGAGTGCCTCACCGAAGAAGGCGACAGCCCTGTTTGGCTCCGCACTTGGGAAGACGAATGGCATTCCCGCCTTCCACATTCGCTTCGCAAGTACTTCGAGGTTGAAGAGGTCACGTTTCGTGCTTGGCTCGAGGGAACTCACGGTGGTGGCGCGCCGGAAACAGCGGTGACCTCGACTCCTGATTCCCATGAACCATCTTTGCCCAAGGCTGACGATGAGCTTTTGCAGGCCTTCCTGGCGGAGATGGACGAAGGGCTTCGGCATACGGAAGAGCTGCTTTTGCAGCTCGAGCGCTCGCCAAGCGACCCTGATCTGCTCCACGCACTGTTCCGGCAGTATCACACCCTCAAGGGGGCGGCTGGCGCTGTCGAACTGCACGGAGCCGCCGAGCAGCTTCACCAGGGGGAGTCCTTGCTGCAAGCTTTACGCGACGGCGAGCTCGAGCTGCCCGCGGCTGCCGTCGTCGACTTCTTCCTGCGCCTCGGGGACTCGGTGCGGGCAATGATCGAAGAGGCGTGTGGACGCGAACCGACTGCGGCAAAAATGGATAACCTGGACGATGCGATTGCCGCTTTGTTGCAAGGCGAACACTCCGTACCGTCGGCTCCGGCGCGTCCGTCGTTGGCTCCGCAAAATGAGTTCGCGGACTCGATCGGTTGTACCACCGCGCAGAGGACCAGTGCTGGTCCGAACCCCTGTGTGCCGCACTTACAAGCCTTGCGGGAGAAAGCGCAGAGAGGACAGTTGGACCCCGAGCTGGTGGCCATCATCGAGGCGCTGGAGCAGCGAGCCGAGTTCTTTGCTTCAATGGCGGCCTCTCTCCAGGCCGAGGTGGAGGAGCTCCGCACCGTATCAGCCGCAGAAGTGTTTCGCCGCCTCGGTCGGCCCCTGCGCGATGCGGCGCGCAGCGAGGGTAAAGAAGTACGCCTGGAGACGCTGGGCGGCGAGCTGCGCATTCCCAAAGATTTTTTGGAGCCGTTAGCCGAAGTCTTGCTTCACTTAGTGCGCAATGCGGTGGCTCACGGGATCGAGCCGCCACAGGAACGGCAACGCAAGGGAAAAGATGCGGAGGGCTTAGTACGGGTGGCCTTGCAACGGGAGGATGCGGCTTTGCGGATTTCCGTGATCGACGATGGGCGTGGTATCGACTACGGAGCAATTCGCCAGAAAGCGATTGCCCTTGGTTGGCTCGCTGCCGATTCCCCGAGCGATGAACGCACCTTGCAATCATTTTTGTTCCGTCCGGGCTTTTCCACCCGCGCCAGTGCCGACGTGTTGGCGGGACGGGGCGTCGGCATGGACGTGGTAGCGACCCAAGTCCAGAGGCTCGGTGGCCATGTGGTTCTCCACTCGCAGGCTGGTCGCGGGACGGCCGTGGAGATTCTGTTGCCGTTACCGGCTGCCGGAGGGTTGCGGCAGTGAAATGGCGTGACACACTGCGCATGCCAGTGGGCGAGGCGGCGCGCGTGGGGGCAAAGCAAGTTGTGCGCTTGCTGCAAACGGACGTGCGCGAACTCTTTGGTGGTAAAACGCAAAGCACTGCGGTCAAGGACAGGGATGAAGCACCTGTGCAGGTCAAAACGGTAGCCATCCCGATTCCAAGAAGGGAAAGTTCTTTCGCCACCCAGGCCGCCGTTGCTCTCCGTCCACAACAAGAAACTTGCCCCGCACGCGAAACCGAGACGAAATTGTGGTGGAACCCAGGGGAGGTCGCCTTTGAGCTTTACGAGGTCGACCGCCTCTTGGCCTCCAACGCGAACGCACGGGTTTACTTGGCACGGCACCGTCAGTGGGCAATCCCCGTGGTGTTAAAAGCTCCAACGGAAGAGCTGGCCCGGGACCTTGCCCGGGTTCACGACTGGACCGAAGCGGCGTTGCGCTGGACACAATGCGGATTGCACCCCCACATTGCCTATTGTTTTACCACCCATCGTGCGGGGAACGTGCCGGTTTTCGTCATTGAACACGTTGATGGTGGCTCCTTGCGCCAGTGGCTGGCGAGCAGAAGCCTGCCCACGTTACGTGTACAGTTGGACGTCGCCATCCAAGTATGCCACGCGCTCGAGTATGCCCACAGCCGTGCCCTGACCCACGGAGGGCTCAAACCAGAGAATATCTTGCTTACCTCGGCTGGGGTGGTGCGAGTGACCGACTTCGGTGTGGCCCGTCGGCGCGACGATCATGCCGAGCCTTACACCGCACCCGAACAGTGGGTCGATGGGGGTCCGAGCGACATTGCCAGCGACATTTTCGCCCTTGGCGTTTGCCTGTACGAGCTGTTCTGCAATGGCCGACCCTACGAAGTCACCCGAGGTCCACGCCGGAACAGCGCCGAACCGGTTACCCCGAACGGTGAACCCCTGCCCGAAGCCTTGGCTCATACGCTGCGGGCGTGCGTCGACTGGGAGCCGTTGCGTCGCCCCCGCTCGGTGTCGGAAATTCGACTGCAGCTGACCCGCTTGCGGGAACATCTTTTCCGTAGCGCGAGCCCCTTTGCCACCCTTCCCCCGAACACTTGGGATGCCGACGGATGGAACAATCAAGGCGTGGTGGCTTTAGCTCTCGGTCGTGTCGACGAGGCTGAAAGCGCCTTCGAATCAGCCCTAGCGGTGGAGCCTCGCCATTTAGAAGCGAACTTTAACTTGGGTGTACTGCGGTGGCGGGCTGGTAAGGGTTCGGATGAAACACTGGATGCGACGCTTCAAAATGCTCGTGTGCCGAGGAACGCCTCGTGGTTGGCCACTTATCTGCGCGCCTTGGTGGCGCTCGAAAGCGGAGACGGAGACAAAACTCTGGAGCTGTTGCGCCAACTCGCCGAGGGGGGCGAGCGAGTCGAGCAACTCGACGAACTCGTTCGTGTGGCCCGTCGTTGCCGCCCTGTACATTCGGTTGCTCGGGAACTTTTGGGACACAGCCAGGTGGTTGCCGCGGTGGCCATGAGCAGCGATGGGAAATGGGTGGTTTCCGGGGGTGACGATCACAACTTGATCTTGTGGGACGCGTTCGCCGGTACGGCGGTGCGCACCTTGGAAGGGCATGAAGGGCACGTAACTTCGATCGTCGTGACTCCCGATGGTCGCTACGCATTGTCCGGCAGCGAAGACGGTATCGTGAAACTTTGGGAGCTCCAAACAGGCCGCACGTTGAAAGCCGTACGGTTGCGGGGAAAGGTGTTCGCCCTCACGTTGTCGAGCGACGCTCGCTTCGCCGCAATCAGTAGTGCCGGGTCGGACAATTTCCTGGGAATCGACGGTACCACCGTCGACCTTTGGGACCTGGAAAAAGAACGTCCTTTGCGCCGCCTCGAAGGTCACACCAGCGCCGTGAAGGCCTTGGCCATGACTCCGGACGGCCGTCGCCTGGTTTCCGGAGCCGACGACCAAAAGGTCGTCTTGTGGGACCTCCTTCGCGGGGAACCACTGCGCACTTTGCTGGGGCACCAACACTTTGTTTCGAGCGTAGCCATCAGTGCCGACGGCCAGCAAGTTCTTTCGGGGAGTTGGGATCGTTCCCTGCGGCTCTGGGACGCGCGGACAGGCAAGTGCAAGGCCGTTCTCCACGGACACGACGGGATCGTGACCTCGGTGCGCCTGAGCGAGGATGGCACCGTGGCCGTCTCGGCTAGCTGGGATAACACCGTGCGCGTGTGGGACCTAGTGCGGCAGCGGTGCATCCGCACCCTGCAAGGTCACCGCGGCATGGTCACCAGCGTGGCCCTGGCCCACGAAGCGCGTTGCATTGCTTCGGCAAGCTGGGATTCGACGGTTCGCCTTTGGGATTTGCCGCAACCTGGTCCGGAGGTGTGCACGCCTCGGCTCAGTTGGCGAGGGGATTATGCGGTACTACCGCCAACAGAACTTACCGTTGAAGAACGGATCGAGGCGGCTTTCGAGGCATTGCGTGGGGGTGATCTGCGCACCAGCCTCGGCGAGTACAACGGCTTGATTGAGCACGGCTCGAGGAACGAGGCGGCCCTTGCCGAGCTCTTCCGCGCCTTGCGGCCCCATTGTCGAATCTCCTCGCTACGATCCGCCAGCGCTGAGGCCACCTGTTCGCTGCCGCTCCCGGCGTTTGCTGCTACCTTTGACGAGGACCGGGGACGTTGGCTGTTGGCCGGACGCGACGGCCAACTCCGTACCACCAGCTCGGTGGCGACCACAGACTTCGTCGCCCGCGCGCTTTCTCCTGCCCCTCTCCGTGCTGTGGTTTGCCTGCCGGATAGAGGCATCGTCGCGGTTGCCGGACTGGACCGCTCCATATACTGTGTGCGCGAGCCGCTGCCTGAAGAACCGGGAGTGCTCTCCGGCCACGAAAGTATTGTCACCCACCTGGCCGCACTTCCTGACGGGCAACTGCTTTCCGCTAGTTACGATCATACCGTTCGTCTGTGGGATGTCGCTACCGCCCGGTGCGCTGCCGTACTAGCAGGGCATCGTCGGCAAGTGTCGGCGCTGGCGGCAGACGCTGAAAGTGGGATGCTTGCAAGTGGAGACCTTGGTGGAGAGGTGGTGCTGTGGCGACGCGATCAGGGGCGCGAGCTGCGACGCTGGCAGGCACACACGGGTGGCGTGCGCTCTTTGCGGTTTAGCGCGACGGGCAAGGAGTTGATTTCAGGCGGTGGCGACGGGCGGCTTTGCGTGTGGACCGTTGCTACTGGCAAGTGCTGCTTGACCGCGCAGGCTCACAAGGACGCGATTACACAGGTTATTCCATTGTGGGACGATCTATGGGTCCTCACCGCTGGTGAGGATGGTGCAGTGCGCTTATGGAATCGCGCTGCCCCTGAGGGCAGTGTGCTGCTGCACGAAAGCGAGGTGCCGATTACCGCAGTGGCGCTTAGCTCCCAGGGAACACACCTCCTCGTCTGTGACGCTGCCGGCGTGGTGACGCTTTTGGCACTGCGTTGGCGGTTGTCCGAGCCCTCCTCTTGAGTGGAACCGATGCCGTTGGGCAGGGCGTAGCGAGCGCGTGCCCCTTTTTGACCCCTGCTCGGTAGCACCCGTCCGTGCTACGAAAACCGAGCGCCCATGGCTCAGCCGAAGAGCATGTACGTGTGCCAAGGTTGCGGTTACCGCTCGCCACGGTGGCTCGGGCGTTGCACGGACTGCGGCGCTTGGAATTCCTTGGTCGAGGAGCCCATCACCTCGTCGCGCACCCGCAAAGGGCAACATGGATTTGCTGACGACTGCACTCCCGTGCCCCTTGCCGACGTCGACGTAGGCGCCACGCCGCGCCAGCGCACCGCCATCGAGGAGTTCGACCGCGTGCTTGGCGGTGGCCTAGTGCCGGGGTCTGTCGTTCTCATCGGCGGCGATCCCGGCATCGGCAAGTCCACTCTGGTTTTGCAGGCGGTGGCCGCCTTGGGCAGCAGCGAACGACCGGCCTTGTATGTCTCGGGCGAAGAATCCCCAGAGCAAATCAAGATGCGCGCGGCACGCTTGGGTTTGGCCGATCGGCCTGTATGGCTCCTCGCCGCTACCGAGGTGGAGGCCATTTTACATCGGGTGAAAGCAATGCGCCCAGCAGTGCTTGCGGTGGATTCTATCCAAACCATGTGGGCTGCCGAACTGGAGTCGGCTGCAGGCAACGTGAGCCAAGTGCGGGAGTGCGCCGCCCGGTTCGTGCGATGGGCCAAGGCGACATATGTGCCCACGTTGATTGTCGGCCATGTGACGAAAGAAGGCGCCTTTGCCGGACCCCGAGTGCTCGAGCACATGGTGGACACCGTGCTGTACTTCGAGGGCGACCGCAGCCATGCCTTTCGAATTTTGCGCAGCGTGAAAAACCGCTTCGGATCGACCAACGAGATCGGCGTGTTCGAAATGACCGAGCGTGGACTGCAACCCGTCTGCAATCCGTCGGCTCATTTCTTAGCGGAGCGGCCGCGGGGAGCTGCGGGCTCCGTCGTGGCTGCCTGCATGGAAGGAACGCGGCCTGTGCTCATCGAGGTGCAAGCGCTGGTATCGCCCAGCGTGCTAGCCAACCCGCGACGCACCACCTTAGGGTTCGATCCCAACCGCACGAGCATGCTGATCGCTGTGTTGGAGAAAAAGCTCGGCATTCAGCTTTTCGGGCAGGACGTATTCCTCAATGCCGCCGGAGGCGTGCGCATGAGCGAGCCCGCGGCCGATCTTGCGGTGGCCGCTGCACTTGGTTCGAGCTTTCTCGAACGACCGCTCGATCCGGAGCTAGCGGTGTTTGGTGAGGTGGGCTTGGCAGGGGAAGTGCGCGGGATCCAACACGCTTTGCTGCGCGTGCAGGAAGCTGCACGCCTGGGGTTGCGGCGATGTTTAATGCCGCGAACGAACTTGCGTCAAATTGAAGGGCTACCGGAAGTCGAGCGCGTTGGCGTTGCGTCGCTGAACGAAGCCTGGGACGTCCTGTTTGGCCGCTGACCCCCCGCAGGGCTCGTCCCCTGCACTCGCCGACCCGCCGCGGCTGCAGGAAGAATTCAGAATTCGCGCCCTGTACGGGGGCGTGCGCATGATGCGCATTTCGCCGCCCTTTTGGTTGCAGCTCGCGCTGGTTCGTGGTACGTAGGCGGCCACTTTTTTGGTTGGAGTGGCGCGTGCGATCGGTCGGGAAGCAGGAACGCAGGTCCGCGGTTCGGTGTTTCTCGACACGCGTGCGCGGACGGGCGACCCCTGAACGCCGCTCTGGGTGCTTGCCGTCTCTTCGGAGGGAGCGGCGAGGGATGCGGGCAAGGAGGCTCAGAGCCGTGTAGAACCAGCAGTCTGCGGCCCGGAGCACTGCGTTGCCACCGCCGGGCTGTGGAGGAGTGCGAGGGAGGATTCAAGGTGCTGACGAGGAAACCGGCGTTCGCAGTTGTGGCATTGACGTTTCTTACGATCACCGGCTGTAGCTCGATCAAACGCAACGAGGCAGAGAAACATTGGTGGCAGTGGCATAAGGCCGAAACACCGGGTGCGGATGACTTCGCCAAGAAGCATGCGGGAGTGGCAAGCTCGCAACGCCGGCCGGTCCGCGGCGAACATCTTGGCCTGAATTTCGATCATCCAAAAGTCAGCGACTTTGTCAGTAAGTACCAGACGGACCTGCGCAATTTTTACGGCCGTGCGCTCGAGCGCAGTGGCCGATACTTACCACGGATCGAGTCGATTCTACGGAAAGAGGGGCTGCCTACTGAACTTGCCTACCTGCCGCTCATCGAGAGTGGCTTTCGGCCCCACGCGGTCTCACCCGCAAAAGCTGTGGGCTTGTGGCAATTCATTCCCGACACCGGTCGCCGGTACGGGTTGCGGATCGACCGATTTGTCGACGAGCGGCGCGACCCGATCAAGTCGACCCGAGCTGCAGCACGCTACTTGAAGGACCTTTACGGGATGTTTGGCGACTGGCACTTATCGCTCGCTGCTTACAACACCGGCGAGGGGCGCATTAGCCGGTTGTTGAGCGCCTCGGATGCGAACGATTTTTGGGAACTCAGCGAACGTGGCTACTTGTTCCGCGAGACCCAGGATTACGTGCCCGGCTTTCTAGCCGCCTTGCAAATTGCCTCGCATCCGGAGGCTTATGGTTTCGACCGCCCCGAGGCTGAGCCTTTGGCCTATGACCTGGTCCATATCGGACACGTGATGCCGTTGTCGACCATTGCGGGCTGGGCGAAACACCCGCTCTCCCTCTTGCAGGAGCTCAATCCTGCGCTGATTCGGGGCATCGTGCCACCGGGCGGCTACACGGTTCGCGTACCGGACGGCACGCGCACACTGGTGCAGCAGGCTTACGCACAGCTTAGTGGCGCCGAGCTGCTTGCCCTGCAGCGGTTAGCCCTACCGCCAGCTCCGCCGCCTGGCTGTCGCCGAAAGGGCCGTCGGGTTCCGTGTAAACAGCGATCGACCACGCAGCTGACCTCGCCGCCGACTTCTCAACCGAAAAACAGCAAGTCTGTCTTGGCCGCAGATAGCGCTCCGACCCGTGCGGTGCTGGCCCCGAAGTCTCGGCTAGCCAAAGTGCAGCAGCCCGCCCCGTCGACGGTGAAGCCAAAACTGGTGAAAACCTCCAGCCCGGGCAAAAGCAAGCGCCAAACCCGCGAGCGAAGGTGAGCGTGACATTCGTAGGCCGCTTACGCTTCCCCTTGGCGTCCCTTCAGAGATGGGCGTGGGGATCCTAGGGCAGGACCCAGCGGTCGTGCCAAGAGGTTTCACCGAAACCAGCACGAGAAGCACCGCCGGGCAAGTACACGGTGCCATCAACGGTGGCAGCGCCGAAGCCGTGCCGAGGCAGTGGCATCCCCGGGTCGGAATACCAGGTGTCGCTTTGGAAGTCGTACGCCTCGACGTGCGGATACACGAAGGAAGGAAAACGAGCTTGATCGACCTCCCCGCCAAAGACTACCAGTAGTGCATTCGTGACCGCTGCGGCATGACCGCTGCGAGCCGTTGGCATCGGCGTTAGGGCTTCCCAGCGATCCGAGCTTGTATCGTAGCGGTAAAGCCCGGCGGAATTGACCAATCCAGAGGGATCGCGCCGCCCTCCGACGACGTATAGCCCGTCGTTCCACACCACGGCTGCGAGGTGATTGATAGCCTCGGGGAGAGGGGCCAGTGGTTGCCATCTCGAGGAGTCGAGGTCGAGGACGAAGTGCTGCGAGGAACTGACCAACCCACGCCCGCCGCCGACCACGTGCAACCTTCGCCCTCGTACCGCTGCCGCTGCCGCGCCGACTGCCGTGGGCAGAGCCGGCAAAGGTTCCCAGGCGTCTGTACGAGGATGGTAGCGGAACACGCTGTCCACCGGAGTGAAACTCGCGCCGGCGTAGCCACCAGCCGTGTAAACGAATTCATCATCGGCCGTGGCGGGGACATGATGGAGTGGGCGTGGTAGCGGAGCGACGACGCGCCATTCACCGCGTACTGTGTCATAGGCCTCCACCGTCGCCACGCCTACAGCTCGGCTGGTAATGCCTCCGATCACGTAAACGATGCCGCCCACTGCCGCGACCCCGACTTCTTGGCGGGGCCCGCCGGCTAAGGGTGGCAACGGCTGCCAGTGGCTCCTTCCCTTGATCGCACAAAGAGGGCGCTCGAGTGCTGCGTAAGCGATTGTCGACGTGACATGCGCCGCACTCGGCTCTCGTACTGTGCCCGTTCCACATGCGAGCTCTCGCTGGAATATGGCTGCCGCGCTCCGGGTCACTTCCGTTGCGTCGATGCGCCCATTGCCATCGCAATCTCCTGGGCAAGCCACGGTTTGCGCTCCCGCAGCCAAGCGGGCGACGACAACAAAGAGCATCGAAGCAGCGACTAGGAAGAGCATGGCCTAAAGCATCATGCTGCATTTCAGGACCCAAAGATAGTCCCGGGTCTCTGAGGCTGGGAGCACTTGGGAGCGCCGGCATCTTGCCGGCTACGGATCGTGGGAACGTGGGAAGTAGAAAGCGCGGTCATGCTCGTGAGCTAGGCCAGGGGGGGCAACGGGCTATTCCAGCGGGCGTTTGCCTCGCAAACCCCATGCACTTGGTTTGCCATGGCTAGATGATCCCCGTTGCCGGAGGCATCCGGCGAGGTGATGGGTACGAGGGCGTACGCCTTTTCGGTGTCTGGCCGGGAACCTTTTCGGGTTAGCTGTCTCCATAAAAATGTGGAAAGCGCGACGAAGGAGGAAACGGAAATGACGACGGAAAGAGCAGTCCGGTTGTTGGCTGGTACCTTGGTCGGCATCAGCCTGATCCTAGGGTACTTCGTACATCCTGGCTGGTTGTTGTTGGCGGCATTCGTGTCAGTGAACCTGATCCAGTCTTCGTTTACCGGGTTTTGTCCTGCGGAAAAGATCTTGCGCCGCCTGGGGACAAAGTAGAGGCGACGACGCATGCTTCGTGGGTGGATTGGCCTGCTCCTTGTTTTTGTCCTTACTGCGGCTGACTGGGTTGAGGCCGAGGAAGCCGAGGGCACATCGCCCCCCGCTTGGTCGCTCCGCGAGGTTGTCGCTTTAGCTCTGGAGCGCAACCCGGACCTGCAGCAAGCTAGAGCGCGCGCTGAAGCTGCGCTTGCGCAGGTGGGCGAGGCTGAGGCGGCTTTTTATCCGCAGGTGACGGCGCGGCTCACCTTTGCCCGCACGGACGACCCTGCCCGTGCGTTCGCGATGATTCTGTCGCAGCGCCACTTTACCTTTAACACCAATTTCAATCGGCCGGGTGCGACTCAGGACGTACGTCCGGAGCTGGTTGCAGCAGTTCCTTTGTTCCGCGGCGGCCAGGATTATTTTCGGCACCGAGCTGCCGAGGCGGGGGCAAGGGCTGCAGCGGCGGAAACGCAAGCTGCGCGTAACGCCGTTATCGATGCGGCTGCACAGGCATACTACGCATTGCTGGCGGCACCGGAGCAGCTTGAAGTTGCTCGGGCTTCACGGTCGGCGGTGCAAAGCGCTTTGGAAAACGCTCGCATTCGCTGGGCGCAGGGTGCAGCCCTGAAGTCGGATGTCCTGTCGCTCGAGGCACGGTTAGCCGCGGCGGAAATGGCCGAGGTGCGGGCACGCAACGGGGTGGAAGTTGCCCGTTCGGCACTGAGACTCGTACTCGCCTTGCCAACGCAAGAAGCTGTGGGGGTTAAACCTACCGAGGAGGTCCTTACCAACTTGCCTGGCAACGTCGCCGACGCCCTGGCGCAACTCCAAGAGCACCGCGCCGAACTGGTCGCTATGCGGGAACTGTTAGCCGCCAGGCAAGCCGAGCTCGCTGCGGAGCGGGCGGCGTTTTTGCCTCGTGTCGACCTGATTGGATCTTACGGCCAAAACGCCACCGATCTGCGGCTGTCGGCAAGCCGAGATAACTGGTTTTTCGGGGCCAGCGCTGAAATCGATTTGTTTTCTGGCTTTCGTAAACTCGAACGGGTGCGGGCAGCCGAACAACGCTTGGCAGAGGCTCGCCATCTCGAAGAGAAAACGCGCGTTACTCTGGAGCACGAGGTCCGCGTAGCGTTTTCCCATTGGGAAGAAGCAAAGGAGCGTGTACAGGTATCCAAAGCGGCAGTTGCGGCGGCTGAAGAGGCTCTTCGCCTGGTTCAGGAGCAGTACCGTGTCGGGGTGGTAACCGTCACGCGCTATCTCGAAGCGGAAGCGGCACGAACGGAGGCCCGCTCCCAAGCAGTGGCGGCCCGGTACGACCTCAATCGCAGCGCGGCCGCACTGCGCAAAGCAGTCGGCCGTTGGGAGGAATTCCAGCCATGAGTCATCAGCATCCTCGCAAACTATCACCCCGGCTCGTTGGAGCTGGGGGTGCGGTTGTTGGCTTGACCTTGCTCTTGCTTTACCTGTCCGGGGCCATTGGCGGTCATAAGGTGGAGCCGGGAACGACACCACTTCCGCCTGCTGTGCTCGAAGGGGAGGAGTTTCTGGTGGTTGCCCGCAAAATGCCTGACCTGGTCGACTGGCCTGGCGCGGTTCGTTCGCGCGTGGTGGCGAATGTTGCCGCGCGGGTGCTTGCCCGGGTGTCGGAGGTGCGGGTTGCCATGGGCAGCTCAGTCAAAGCGGGCGAAGTGCTGGTGGTGCTCGATGCACACGAATTTGCCGCAAAGCGGGAACAAGCCCGCGCAGCAGTGGCGGTCGCCGAAGCGGAGGCGCAACACGCGGCGCAAGAAGAACGGCGTGTCCGCGCTCTCTTTGAGCAAAATGCTGCCACCCAGCGGGACTTCGATGCTGCCGTTGCCCGCAGCCGCGCCGCCGCGGCAGCGTGGCATCGGGCACGGGAGGCGTTGGATGAAGCAGAAGTGGCATTGGGTGAAACGTTCCTGCGGGCACCCTTCGATGGTATTGTTGCCTCTCGCCTTGTCGATCCGGGCGATCTTGCGGTGCCCGGAGAGCCTTTGGTCGTCGTGCACGACCCTTCCACCTTGCGTTTCGAGACCTCTGTCGGGGAGTCGTGCAGCGGGACCTTGAGTGTCGGCGGTTCATTGTCTGTGCGCTTGGACCAGCCTCGACGTGAACTCCAGGGCCGGATCGAAGAAGTGTCGCCGCAAGCAGATCCGATGACACGGAGCGTGCGCATGAAACTCGCTTTGCCCGAGTTGCCCGATGTCCGACATGGAGCGTACGGGGTGGCTCGTGTCCCGTGCGGAGAGCACGTGGCTATGCTCGTTCCCACAACGGCGATCCAGCGCCGGGGGCAACTGGAATTTGTCTACGTGCGAACCCCCGAAGGCGTGCGCGTACGCCAAGTGCGCAGCGGGAAAACCTTTGGGGATCAAGTCGAGATCTTGTCTGGCTTAAGAGCGGGAGAGCGCGTTGTGGTGCCACGGAACCAGCAAGGGTGAGCGATCATGAGCGAAGGGAAAAGCGAAACTCGCCGCCGGTTGACCTCGCGCATCGTCGAGAAATTCCTCACATCGCAACTTTCACTGTTGTTGCTGCTCGGTTCGTTTCTTGCTGGTGCGGCCGCCTTGTACCTCACTCCGCGCGAGGAAGAGCCACAGATTGTCGTGCCTTTTGCCGACGTGTTCGTGCGTTTTCCGGGCGCCACGGCCGAAGAAACCGAAAAGCTGGTGGCTACGCCGCTGGAGGCCAAACTTTGGGAAATCGATGGTGTGGAGTACGTGTATTCGATGTCGCGTCCAGGGGAAGCCGTGGCGACGGTGCGCTTCTACGTTGGCGAGGATCGCGAGCGCAGCCTGGTCAAGGTTTGGAACAAGCTCATGTCGAATCAGGACGCAATGCCGCCCGGGGTCACCAGCTGGATCGTCAAGCCCGTAGAAATCGATGATGTGCCTATCGTGCTCTTTACATTGTGGTCGCCGGGCAATCGCTTGGACTCTGCTGAACTGCGCCGCATTGCCGACGAGTTGGTGAACAAGCTCAATCGTATCCCCAACACCGGTCGGAGTTGGGTTGTGGGGGGAGAGCCGAGGCAAATTTCCGTCTACGTGGATCCGGCAAAGCTGGCGGCCCGTGGCCTGTCTCTGCTCGAGGTTGCGCGCAGCTTGCAAGCTGCGAATATCAACGTGCACGCTGGTGCCTTCGAGCGCGGTGGCAGGGAGGTACTGCTGGAGGTGGGGCCGTTCTTCCGCTCGGCAGCCGAGGTCGAGCACGCGGTATTGGCCGCCCCGAATGGTCAAGCTGTTTACTTGCGGGACGTAGCCCGGGTTGTCGACGGGCCCCGCGAGCTGGAAAGCTATACGCGAATTGGCTTTGGTCCTGCTGCGGCAAAGGCGCGCACACTGTGGCTGCCGCCCGAGCTTGCACGCGAGGAGAATGACCCGTCGCGGTTGTGTCCGCCAGAGCAGGGCCGGGAATGCCCGGCGGTCACCATCGCCGTGGCGAAACGTAAAGGAACCAACGCCGTGTGGGTCGCCGAGGCACTCATCGACGCCGTTCGACAACAACGCGGCGTGGTCATTCCGGACGATGTGGCGGTGACGGTTACGCGCGATTACGGGGAAACCGCGAATCACAAGGTCAACGAACTCGTCAAGCACTTAGGGATTGCGGTGGCCACCATTCTCGTACTGTTGGCGATTGCCCTGGGCCCGAAGGAGTCGTTCATTGTGGCGCTGGCTGTGCCAATGACGTTGGCGATCACCTTGCTGCTGGACTTGATCTTCGGATACACGATTAATCGCGTCACCCTCTTTGCCCTGATCTTGTCGCTGGGCTTGCTCGTCGACGACCCCATCGTCGACGTGGAAAACATCTTTCGGCATTTCCAGTTGCGTCGTGAGCCGCCGTTAGAAGCCACGCTGACCGCAGTGGATGAAGTGCGACCTCCGGTCATCCTCGCCACGTTTACCGTCATTGTCTCCTTTTTGCCGATGTTTTTCATCACGGGGATGATGGGCCCCTACATGGCCCCCATGGCGTTCAATGTGCCGGTGGCGATGCTCGTCTCGCTGGTGGTGGCGTTTACCGTCACACCGTGGGCGAGTTACCACTTGCTGAAGAGCGAGTACGGGAAGGAGCACGAGCCGTTCGAGCTGACCAAAACCGCGGTGTACCGCGTGTATCGGCGCCTTGTGCTACCACTGCTCGAAGTACGTCGGTATGGCTCCGCGTTCCTCTGGGCGGTGGGGGCAGCATTGGTGGGCTCGGCGTTGCTCGCGGTCACCCGAGCGGTGCCGCTGAAGATGCTGCCTTTCGATAACAAGAATGAGCTTGCCCTCGTGATCGATATGCCGCGCGGCAGTACGCTAGAAGAAACCGATGCGGCAGCGCGCGCTTTGGGCGCCTACCTGGCCACGGTGGCCGAAGTAACCGATTACACGACTTACGTGGGCGTGCCGGCACCGATGGATTTTAACGGGATGGTGCGGCATTACTACTTGCGCTCTGGGGCGCACCTTGGGGAAATCCGCGTGTCCTTGCTGCCGAAAGAAGAGCGGAAGCAACAGTCCCATGCCATTGCCCTGCGCATTCGCCCCGAGGTGGAGCGAATCGGGCGAGCTCACGGGGCAAACGTGAAAATCGTGGAAGTTCCCCCCGGCCCGCCGGTGATCTCGACGCTCGTGGCTGAGGTGTACGGCCCCCTCGAAGCGAGCAACGAGGAGCTCGTCGCCGCAGCAAAACGGGTGCGGTTGCAGATGGAACGGACAAAAGGTGTCGTCGATGTCGACGACTTTGCCGAAGCCGAGCATGAGAAGGTCGTATTGCACATCGATCGGGAAAAGGCTGCGGTCAGTGGTGTGTTGCTGACTGAGGTTGCCCACACGCTCGACGCTGCCGTGCGTGGCTTGGCGATCGGTAAGGTGCAGCTCCCACCGGAACGATTGCCCCTCGTGCTCGAAGTGCGGCTGCCACGGCCCTTACGCACTTCGCTAGCGGATTTGCTCTCCGTACAAGTGCGCGGCCAAAGCGGACAACTGGTGCCACTCGGCGAGGTCGTGCGCTTGGAAGAGCGGGGCGGTGAGCGTACGATCTTTCACAAGAACTTGCGGCCAGTCCAGTACGTCATTGCCGAAATGGCGGGGCGGAGTCCGGTGGAAGCGGTCTTCGACTTGCAGCGGTGGCTACGCACCAACCCATTGCCCGAGGGGTTCCGGGTCGACCTGGCAGGCGAGGGAGAGTGGAAGATCACCGTAGATGTGTTCCGCGACCTCGGTCTCGCTTTTGGCGCTGCTCTGGTGATGATTTACGTGCTGCTCGTGGCGCAAACGCAGTCGTTGTTCTTGCCGCTGGTCATCATGATCGCCATTCCTCTGACGATCATCGGCATTATGCCCGGATTTTGGTTGCTGAATGTGTTGTTTGCCACCCCCGTGGGGCCTTATCCCGACCCAATTTTCTTTACTGCCACGGGCATGATCGGCATGATTGCGCTGGCTGGCATTGTGGTGCGTAACTCGATCATTCTCATCGATTTCATCGAGCGAATTCGTCAGGATGACCCCCTGCGGCCATTGAGCGAGGTGATCGTGGAAGCCGGTGCCACACGTTTTCGGCCGATCTTGCTCACGGCCGGTGCGGCTATGTTCGGATCGATCGTCATTACTTTGGATCCGATTTTTTCAGGGCTAGCGTGGAGCTTTATTTTCGGCATTTTCGCTTCCACGGGCTTCACCTTGGTCGTGGTACCGTTGGTGTACTACCGGTTGTACGGGAAGCACTAGAGCCAACATTCGCCGATTTGGGACTGTTGGGCCAAAACCGCGGGCGTGCAGGCCGGCCGGGATGCGTGGGATGCCTAAAACACCGGAAAGGCGCTCGTCGTGAGGCGGCTACGTCCAGTGGAGACAACGGAGGCAGAACCGCATCGAGAGCGAGCCTCGGGTGGGTCTCGGTGGCCGCGCCACCTCGATGGGCCCAGAAAGAAGGCGGGTGGGCCGCCACGGTGGCACGGGTTGGATCCATGCCCCTCGCTCGCTAGCGTGGAGCGAATGAAAGTGCGCGCCGTGACGTTGGACTTTGGCGGAACGCTCGATGGTGCGGAACACTGGCGGGAGCGGTATTGGCGTCTTTACCGGAGCATCGGCGTCGCCGACCGACCCGCATTCGATCAGGCCTTCGACGCAGCCACGCGAGCGTCATACGCTGAAGAGGCGCTGCGCATGGCCAATCTTGAAGAGCTGGTGCGTTACCAAGTGGGGCAACAGTGCCGACACTTGCAACTGCCGATCGGAGAAGTCGGCGAGCGCATCGTCAGGCGCTTTGTGGCCGAGAGCCGAGGGGCCTTGCAGCGCCACGCTCTTCTGCTTCAGCGCTGGCGGCAGCGAGTGCGCTTGGGGGTGATCTCGAACTTTTATGGGAACCTGCCCCGGGTTCTTGCTGCGGAAGGAATGGCACCGTTGTTCGATGCTTTGATCGACTCCACCCTCGTTGGCGCGCGCAAGCCCGATCGAGCGATTTTCCAGATCGCGTTGCAGCAGCTGGGTTGTCAGCCCCGTGAAGTTTTGCACGTCGGAGATTCGCTCGAGCACGATGTTTACGGCGCCCGCAGTGCCGGGCTGGGAGCCGCATGGTTGCGCTCGGCAGCCGCGGAGTCCCTCGGCCTTTCAGCTCCCGGTGACGTGATCCAGATCGACACCCTGGCAGCGCTGGAGGACTACTTCCCTTGGAAGCTGCATTGATTGCTGCCGGGCAAGGAGAGCGGCTGCGGCAAGCCGGTTGGGTGTTGCCCAAGCCGCTGGTACCAGTGGCTGGTCGTCCTTTGCTGGAATATGTGTTACGCGGACTCGTGCACGCTGGCGCTAAGCGGGTGGTAGCCGCGTTGAACACTCGCGGCGCCCCCATCGAATTCTATTGCCGGCGCTTTTGGCCTGGTCTCGAATTTGCCTTTGTGTACCGGGATACACCGAGTTCGATGGAAAGCTTGTTTGCCCTGGAGCCCCTCCTGCGCGACGAGCCGTTCCTGTTGAGTGCCGCGGACACATTGGTTGCGCCGGCGACCGTGCGCCAGTTTTGGTCTCGCGCCCGTCAAAATCCCTTGCCTGCGGTGGTTTTGGCCGTCACTCCCTTTGTCGACGATGAAAAACCTCTTTGGGTCGACTTCGCCGACGACGGGCGGGTGGTTGCCCTTGGCGCCAAGGCGGAAGGGAGCGGGTGGGTTACAGCCGGCTTGTATTCGGTGCGGCGCAGCGCGTTTGGCTTTGCCAAAGCCGCTCGAGCGGCGCGCCTGGGGGCGTTGCGGGGATTCCTCGGGTTGCTGCTGGAGTCCGGCGTGACCGTCCAGGCGCTACCCGTCGGCAAGTGTATCGACGTGGATCGCCCCGAAGATTTGCGCTTGGCCGCGCAATTCGTTGCCGAGGAGTATCCGGAGGATGCCTGACTTTGTGTGCGTGTTTCGCGAGCCAGAATTCTCACCTGGGAAAGCGGAAGCCGATGCTGCCATTTTGTTGAACGTTGCCGGCCTTTTGCGGCGGGAGCGATACGTCGTGGACATCGTCGACCCGCGCGCGCGCCGTTGGCCCGAGTTGTCGCGGCGCACGGTCGTGCTCAGCATGGCTCAAGGCGAAAAAGCGTTGCTGCAGTTGCAGCACTGGGAACGCTTGGGGGTGCGCGTGATTAACTCGGTGGCCGCGGTGCGCAATTGCCATCGTGCGCGCACGTTGGCTTTGTGGCAACAGGCAGGGTGTCGCTTTCCGCAAGCAACGTTGCTCTCCACCGATCAGACCGCGCTACCCGAATGGGTTGCCAAGACCGAGGGCGTCTGGGTCAAACGAGGCGACGTACACGCGATGATGCCCGAGGACGTGCAGTTCGTTTCCGATCGCGAACAGGTGCTCGAGGTGTTGCGCCAGTTCCATGGCCGCGGCATCGGTAGTGTGGTGCTGCAGCGTCACATTGCGGGGTGCCCCTTGAAATTTTACGGCGTGATCGATCGGTTTTTCCGCGTGATGGCCTGTGGGGACGGGCTGCATGCCGAGGTCGAACGACAAGTGGCGGCAATGGCGCGCCAGGCTGCGACCGCGCTGGGCTTGGAAGTCTTCGGCGGCGATTGCATCGTCGATGAGAGCGGTGGGTGTCATTTGATTGACTTGAACGACTGGCCTAGCTACGCACCCTGCCGTCAGGCCGCGGCCGAAGCCATAGCCGCGTATGCCCGTAGGGAAAAGGCTAAAGTCGCGTGACACGTTCATCATCGTCGGACGTACCCCACGAACACGAAAAATCGGTGCCCGGGCCGCGGTCTCGCGCATGGGTTGCCGAAGAACAGCGGTACCTCGCTCCCGGGGTCCAGCGCATCGCCCAATTGTCGGGACTGGCCTTTAGTCACGGTGACGGCTGTTGGCTCGTCGACGTCGATGGCCATCGGTACTTGGATTTTTTTGCTGGAGTCGGTGTGGCCAGCCTCGGGCACGCTCATCCGCGCTTCACGAGTCAAGTGGCGCACCAACTGACCAAGTTGATTGTCGGGAGCTTTACAAGCCACGCGCGCCTGGGGCTGCTGCGATTGTTGGCAGAAGTGGCGCCGGTCCCGAGGGCACGCACGCAATTGTACAGCGGCGGAGCTGAGGCCGTGGAGGCGGCAATCCGGTTAGCAAAAGCCTATACGGAAAAGTTCGAAGTGGTTGGATTTTGGGGTGGGTTCCACGGGAAGACCGGAGGTGTCATGGGCCTCATTGGCGATACGTGGAAACAGCACTGGGGCCCGTTGCCGGGGGGAACGCATCTTGTCCCGTACGCTGATTGTTACCGCTGTCCCTTCAAAGCGGAGTACCCGCAATGCGGCCTTCTCTGCCTCGAATTCGCCCGTCAAGCGATCCGCAATAACACAGCGGGGGCGGTGGCAGCGATCGTGGTGGAGCCTATGCAGGGCACGGCTGGAAACGTAATTCCGCCGCCGGAATTTCTTCCAGGGGTGCGGGAGATCGCCCGAGAATACGGAGCCTTGCTCATTTGCGACGAAATGATCACCGGGTTCGGGCGCACCGGCAAGATGTTCGGCTGCGAGCACACCAGCACCGAGCCTGACATCTTGACCGTGGGCAAAGGCTTCGGGAACGGATTCCCGGTCAGCGGAGTCATCGCCCGCGAGGAGCTGACACAAGCAGAACCCTTCTGCAAGCCGAGCGCATCCTCGTCGAGTTACGGGGGAAACCCCTTGGCCGCGAGCGCGGCTCTGGCCACGGTGAAGACGATTGTCGAGGATGACTTGCCCGCGAATGCTGCGCAGGTGGGTCAAGTGTTGTTGCGTGGGTTCCAGCGGCTGCAAGAAAAGTACGAGTTTATCGGCGACGTTCGCGGTGCTGGGCTCCTGATTGGGCTCGATCTGGTGAAGGACCGACGCACCAAGGAACCCTTGCCCGCGCGGGTGACCGAACGGCTGTTTTTGGCGGCACTGCAACGTGGTCTGTTGTTGATGGGGTACTTCTCCCGAATCCGCATCAATCCGCCGCTGGTGCTGAGCGAAGCGGAAGCAGCGGAAGGACTCGCCATGTTCGATGCGGCGTGTGCGGAAGTGGCGCCGTTGATCCGAGGGTTCGAATGATGCGAACGTGGCGCGGTGCGCTTGTCGGCTTTGGGCAGGTGGCCGTTTATGGCCATCTGCCAGCGTGGCAACGGCAAAAGGACTTTCGCATCGTGGCAGTATGTGACGTAGACGGCGCACGCCGTGCCTTGGCGCGGCAAGTGCTGCCAAATGCTCGGGTATACGAGCGATTGGAGGAGCTGTTGCAGCAGGAAAGGGTCGACTTTGTTGATATCGCCACCCCTCCACGCTGCCACGCTGCACAAGTCGAAGTGGCGGCGCGGGCAGGGGTGCACGTGTTGTGCGAGAAGCCGCTGACGACATCGCTTGTCGAGTTTGCGCGGATGCAACAATGCGTGCGGGCCGCAGGTGTGGTGCTGCATACGGTGCACAACTGGCGCTTTTCCGAAGCGTACCGCGCCTTGCGAGCAGCCATGGAGCGAGAGCAACTTGGCCCCGTCGAGCAGATTTTCTTGAAAACCGTTCGCCCTGGATGCGCTGCCGGAGCAGCTGGATCGTGGCGGCTGGACCCCGATTTGGCTGGGGGTGGTATTCTAACGGACCACGGTTGGCATGCCTTTTATTTGCTGACCGAACTCGCGGGCGAACGCCCAGAGGTTATTTCGGCGTCCGTGTCGCGTGAGCGCTACCTCGATGCGCTCGTGGAGGACACGGCTCGGTGCAGCGTGTCGTTTCCCTCTTCTCGGGCGGATATCCACCTGACGTGGGCGGGCCGCACACGCCACACCTCGTGGGCGGTCGTGGCTAAAGGAGGAGAAGTGCGCTTGGAAAATTCCAGATTGGAGGTGCGCAGTTGCCACCATTCCTGGAGCGCGGAATTGCCTTCCCCGGCGCTCGGGTCCCATCATCCCGACTGGTTCGACGGTGTCATTGGGGAATTTCGCCTGGCTTTGGCGGGGCCGCGTAGGGGGTACGACAACCTGCACGAGGCAGGATGGTGTGTTGCCCTGCTCGAGCAAGCGTATCGCTCGGCCCGCGAACAGGGCCGCGCATTCAAGGTCGCAGTACCGTGTCCCTGAAGGCAACAGGCCGCTCCATCGAGCATTTGCTGGTCTTGCCACCGGTGGCGGCGAGCTTTTGGCAGGTGGCGGGACTGAGCGTGCTGCAGCGCATTCTGCTCGCTGCTGAGCGTGCTGGCTTTTCGCACATTGTGGTGTGGTCCCCTGAAAAAATCCTGCCGCTGGAAACGTTGTTGCGCACCGACCAGCCTCTCCAGCGCGTGCTTGTTACTTCGAAGCTGCCCGAAGGGAGGGAACCTTGGGTGGTGGTGCCCAGCGACTTCGTCTTTTCCCCAGGGGTGTTTACGCAAATACGTAGCGGCGGCACCGAAGAGGTCACGCGTTGGTGTGCGGGAAACTTGGTTGTTGCCGTCAGCGGACCATGGGAGCTCCTCGCCGCACTGGTTCGGCAGCGGCAGTTTGGGTGTTGGCAGAACTTGCTGGCGGCAACTACGTCGGCGCAGATAGTGGAGGGAGAGGTGGCCGTGCGGGTGACGGATCGCCACACAGCCCGCCGTGCCGAGGTGGCTTTGTGTCGGAAAATTCGGCGCGATGCTGCAGCTAGTGACGGCATCCTGGCTCATTGGATCGACCGCCACATTTCCTTGGCCATGAGTCGCCGCCTTACGCGTTTGCGGTGGTTGCGGCCAAATCACCTTACCGTGCTGGGTACTGCGGTTGGTTTAGGGGCAGCATGGCTGTTGAGCTGGGGGACGTTTGGCCTCGGCTTTTTGGGTGCATTTTTGTTTTGGTTCGCGTGCGTCATCGACGGGTGCGACGGCGAGTTGGCGCGTCTGACCTATCGAGATTCGCGTTGGGGTCAAGCGTTCGATATCGCCACGGATAATCTTGTGCATGCGGCAATTTTTCTGGGCCTCGGCGTCGGTTATGCGCGCTCCCAGCCGCAGGCGCCGCACCACTGGCTTCTTTGCCTGTTGCTGGGCGGTTTCGTTTGTGCAGCACTGGCCAGCTTTGTGTTCCTCAACCGTCCGATTGCAACCGGCAGTGACGAGAGCGATCGTTGGCGAGCTCGTGTAGCGCGATGGATTGCTGCCGTGATGAACCGCGACTTCTCCTATGTCCTCCTCGTGCTGGCCTTGGTGAACCGGCTGCATTGGTTTCTGTGGGGCGCGGCATTCGGTTCTTACGGTGTCGCGGCTGCGGCCTTGGTCTTGTCGCAGCCTAGGCGTCGGACCAAGGGCAGGCCCTTGACAGAGCAAGGGGCGCCGGTCACGGCCGGCGATGCGCGGTGAGGTGCAGGATTGTCGCTTTGGGCTTCCTGTGGTCGTGGGACGAGGCAGTACGATGTCGGCGCTGTCGATGACGGTTGAATCGGCGAAGCGGCACGGTTGTCGAGGAAGGCACGGATCGGCTCGACTCGGCCCTTCGTTCGCGACGGTTCACCGGCCCGTTCCTGAATCCCATCGGAGCGTGCCATGATCCGCTGGGTGGAACGAGCGTTGTGGTTTGCGGGCGCAGCGTTGCTGGTGCTTTTGGTGCTCCGTTTCGGTTGGAGCGATCTCGCTGCGAACTTACGTGGAGTCGGCTGGGGGATTGTGCTGGTGCTGGGCCAGGAAGTTTTGGCTTTTGCCGCCAATACGTGGGGGTGGCGCTGGTCGTTTCCGCGGTCGGTCCCGGCTCCCTCTTTCAAGGATTTGTTGCGTGCCCGGATCGCTGGCGACGCGTTCAATTACGTCACGCCTACGGCCTCCATCGGAGGGGAGTTCGTTCGCTTGCAAATGTTGGCACCGCAAGCTTCGCACATTCCGGTAGCGGCCTCGCTGAGCGTGGCAAAGCTCGCGCAAACCTTGGGGCAGGTGGCCTTTATCGTCTTTGGGCTTGCCATCGTGGCTACGCAGGTGGCGTTGCCAGAGGGAGTGCGATGGGGAGCTTGGAGCAGCGTGGCGTTGCTTTTGGGCGTGGGCGCAGTGTTGGTGTGGTGGCAGCGGCGGGGGATGTTCGCTCCATTGTTGGCGGTTGTCCAGCGGGTGGGATGGGCCTGTTCGGCACATTGGCGCGAGCGCGTCGATCGTTTGGATGCAGAAATTCGCTTGTTGCATCGCGATGGATTGCGCTTGAGCCTTGCCGCAGGCGCCTTTGCTGTAGGCTGGGCATTGGGGGTCCTGGAGGTGTACATCGTGCTGTGGCTTCTCGGGCTTACGCCCAGTTGGACGTTGGCTCTGGCCATCGAAGTATTTTCCGCCACGCTCGACGGAATGCTGTTCTTCGTGCCTGCGAAGTTGGGTACTCAAGAGGGTGGTAAAGTCCTGATCTTTTCCTTGTTAGGACTCGATCCGGCAAAAGGTTTAGCTGCCGGGGTGTTGCGGAGGTTCCGTGAACTGTTCTGGGCCGGAGTTGGTTTGGGGCTTTGGTGGTGGAAAGGGTGGGAGGAGAGCTCAGGAGTAGCGCCCGAGCTCAGGTGAACGGGTCGGGCATGCGCAGCAGCCGGGAGCGAGAAGCTCGCCGACTGATCGTGTCGGCTGATGACTTTGGCCTGTCCCCCGGGGTGAACCGGGGCATTGTCCAGGCCCATGTGAAAGGGCTTTTGACCAATGCGAGTTTGATGGTGAACGGACCTGCCGTCGCCGAGGCTCTCGAGTTTGCCCGCGCGCACCCGCGATTAGGGGTGGGCTTGCACTTGGTCTTATTGCAAGGCCGGGCGGCGCTCTCGCGCTCGGATATTCCAGACCTAGTGGATGAGCGGAACGAATTTTCTCGTAAGCCGGTAGCCACAGGTGTGCGTTACTTTTTTTTGCCGCAGTTGCGGCCACAGTTGGAAAGGGAAATTCGCGCGCAGCTAGAAAAATTCCTTGCCACTGGTTTGCGCTTGTCTCACGTCGACGGTCACCTCAACATCCACATGCACCCCACTGTGTTGGAGATTCTCCTGCGGCTGGCCCCGCATTATGGAATCCGAGCCCTCAGGCTGCCGCGCGAACCCGTGGGCCTGACGCTCCGTGTCAGCTTGTGGCAGTGGTGGCGCAAGCTTGGCGAGGCCTTGACGTTTCGCGCCCTGGTGGCGCACGCCCGACCAAAGCTGGACGCCGCTGGGCTTCGCTACCCGGATCAGCTTTTCGGGTTGCATCAATCGGGCCGAATGACGGAGGAATACTTGGCCGCCATTCTGCGTTGCCTTCCGCCAGGAACAACCGAGGTGTACACCCACGCCTCGTTTTTAGACGCAGAATCCGCTCGCTGGCGCCCACCCCACTACGACTGTGAAGGGGAGTTGCGTGCCTTGACTAGCCCGCGCCTTCGCGCGTTGGTGGACGCTGCCGGGATCGAACTCATCAGTTACTCGCAGTTGACTGCTTAGAGGCCCGGTGTGCTTCGGTAGCCGTGGCCAACGCAGCCGCTCCTCCGAGGGCCAAGGCAAAGGCGCCGAGGCGCAGGGCTGCTGCGGCCGGATCGTCGGGTAGACCTTCGTGGAAGATGGTCAGCCCTGCCGCAATGGGAACGACGTCGGAGAGCATGGCAAAGATCGGCACTACCACCACGCCTCGACCGTTTTGCAGCGCCGCCTGCATCAGGGCAAATCCCCCAAGGTTGGAGCCCACCATAAGCCACACCGCGCTGCTTTGCAGAGCTTCGCCGAGCGAGCTTGCGGTGGCGACCAACTTAGCGAACACCCCAGCCAAGCCGAGAATCAAACCCGCAGCGATGCTCATGCCGACCGCTCGGCCAGACCTTCGATCTGCCCACACGGCCAACACTGCCAGCGTGACACAACCAAGACCGAAAGCGAAAACGTCAGCCGCGCTCGGCGGGAGTGATCCTTCATCGTCGAGGGACAGGCCGAGACACACCAAACCGGCCGTCACCGCCAGCCCGCCGGCCCACTCCCGTAGGCCAGCGGGTTCGCCGAGGAGAAATACCGAAAGCAGAAGAAAAAGCACCAGCCCCCCCGTCAGTGCCGCATGGACGAGCGACAACGGCGCGAAGCGAAGCACCAAAAAGTAAAGCGCGTAGCCCGCGACTTGCAGACCGAGGCCACAAAGCCACCGTGCGTCCCGCAGAAATACGAGCCATGCCCGCCACTGAAACCCTGCCCCTAAGGAGGGCAACGCCACGGCACGGATTTTCATGATATACAAACCCAGACTCAAAGCCGCGCTGGCAAGGGAGGAAAGCGCAATGGCAAGCTCCAGTGGCATGGGCTGGGGCGCTCTTCAATCTAAAGTTCCGCCAGGTCGGCCAGCGCGATCGATCGAGGCTTTGCCAGTTGCGGCGGGTTTACGCAGCCGCCGTAGGCTCGCGTCGCGTGGCAAAAAAGGAGAAGAACTCCCGCGCTTCGCGCAAGCGGCGGACCATGACACGGCGATCTTTCAACATGTCGCGCAGAATGCGCAAAATGGGTCGTGGCCGCAGGTAAAAGGCCTTGTAGAAATGTTCCAACGCCGTCTCCATTTGCTCCGCGGAAAGTTCTGGGTAACTGAGTACGGCTTGCTGAATACCGTGGTCTTCGACAAGGTCATCCTCCTTGTCCGGCGGCAGCCAGCCCTGCTCTTTCGCTTGTCGGTAAAGCTCGGTTCCCGGGTACGGAGCTGCTAGCGAAACTTGCAGGCTGTAGGGGTCGAGCTCCTTGGCGAACTCCAAGGTTCGAGCAATGGTTTCTTCTGTTTCTCCGGGAAGGCCGATGATGAACGTCCCATGCACGAGAATGCCGAGCTTGTGGCAGTCGCGCATGAATTCGCGGGCACGGTCGATTCGAGTGCCCTTGCGAATGTTGTTGAGAATGTGCTGATTGCCGGTCTCGAAGCCAACCAGAAGCAGGCGCAGCCCGTTGTCTTTGAGCACCTTGAGCGTTTCGTACGGGACGTTTGCTTTTGCATTGCACGACCAGGTGAGGCCAAGTTTGCCGAGCCCACGGGCAATCTCTTCGGCGCGCCGCCGGTCGTCGGTAAAGGTGTCGTCGTCGAAAAAGAATTCACGCACTTGCGGAAAAATTTTCTGGGCGTGGGCCATTTCCGCGACGACGTGCTCGGCGCTGCGCGTGCGGTACACATGCCCTGAGATGGTCTGCGGCCAGAGGCAAAAACTGCACTTACTGCGGCAGCCCCGGCCAGTGTAAAGAGAAACATAGGGGTGCTGCAGGTAGCCGATGTAGTAGTTCTCGATGGTAAGATGCTTTTTGTATACGTCGACGACGAACGGGAAGGCGTCGAGGTCCTGGATCGGGGGACGCGTCCCCGTGCGTACGATCGAACCATCCAGGGCGCGGTATGCCACTCCGGGAACGGAGCGATAGGGCTGACCTTCGGCCAAGTCGCGGATAACGTAGTCGAACTCACCGAGAGTGACAAAATCGACTGCAGGAGCTTGCTGGAGGGTTTGCTCCGGCAGCACCATGGTGTGGGCGCCTACGAAGCCAACTTCGATGCCGGGGTATGCTTGCTTCAGTGCTGCTGCCACTTTGGCATCGGAGCGCAATGATGGGGTCGAAGTGTGGATTACCACGAGATCGTGCCCCGCAGCACGCTCGACCACGTCTTCGATCGACAATCCGTGCGGCGGCGCATCGACCAAAGTGCTGTCGGGCAGTAACGCTGCAGCTTGTGCTAGCCATGTGGGGTACCAGAAGGATCGCACCTCTCGCCGTGCTTGGTATCGCGAGCCAGCCCCGCCATCGAAATGGTCGAATGACGGTGGGTTCAGAAATAACGTCCTTTTTGCCACCACTGCACCTCTTTCCGTAAGGCTCCCGCACAGTAACCGAGCCCCCTTGGGCATTCAAGGTAACGGAGCCAGGGGGCGACTGCAGCAACAGTTACGTGCGCTGCGGCGCCGGTAGCTCGACTGTTGCCAGCATGCCGCTCCTTGACTTCGGCGCGGGGCGCGCGCCTCTCGCCCTCAGGGCGAAAGGGACACCCCCTGCGAGGGAGACGGACGGGAAAGACCTCGCTTGGGGAAACACCGTTCCGGTGCGAACGCAGCTGCATGAGCGCACCCTGTTGATGCAGTGGCGTTGGTCGGGAAGCCCAGTGTTCGGAGGAAACACAAACTGCTGGGCCACGGCACCGCTAGTGCGAGGGCAACAGCTGCAGCGCCAGCATGGCAGACCCCGCCTTCACCCCTGGCGCCATCGGCTCACGGCTCGGAAGCTTAACACGGCCGACTTGGGCTCGAGAAAACAACGGGTTGCTCTTTCGCCAGTCTCGGCACTGTGACAAACAAGGGCCAGTTATGCATGCGCTGTCGTTGTGCCTTGCCGTGGGGTGGGTGGTGTACGCTTTGCTGGGAAGGCGCTGGCGGGTAGAGCCTCGGTTGGAGGAGCCAGTGGACGGCCAATGGGGACGGGTCGTCGCTATCGTGCCGGCGCGCAACGAGGCCATGGAGTTGCCGGCCACGTTGCCGTTGTTGTTCCGCCAAACGTACAAGGATTTGCACGTGGTGGTCGTAGATGATCACTCCACCGACGAAACCGCGAAAGTGGCGCGGCAACTGGCGGCGCAGTACCAAGCGCAGGTCCAGTTTCACCTGGTGCAGCCACCACCCCTGCCCGTCGGGTGGATGGGCAAGGTATGGGCACAGCGAACGGGCTTCGAGGAGGCTGCAAGGCTGGGAGCCGATTGGGTGTGGCTGACCGACGCGGACATTCGCCACGAACCGGATGTGTTGCAGCGCTTGCTATCGACCGCGCAGCGGCATGGTCGCGATTTTGTTTCCGTGATGGCGCGTCTGCGGGTGGAGACTGCCGCAGAGAAGCTGTTGATCCCAGCGTTTACGTACTTTTTCGCCATGCTCTATCCCTTTCACCGCATTGGCGACGATCGTCGTGCGGACGCCGGAGCCGCCGGGGGCTGCATGTTGGTCCGCCGCGAGCTTATCGACGGCATCGGTGGCCTCGACGCGATTCGCGATGCCGTGATTGACGACGTTGCCCTTGCCCGAGCCTGCAAAAGCACCGGCGGTCGCCTCTGGCTTGGCTATCACCCTGGAGTGCAGTCCACTCGGGGCTACGGATCGGTTAGCGCGGTGGCGGATATGGTTGCTCGCAGTGCTTACACGCAGTTGGGGTACAACCCCTTGCTCTTGGTGGGGTGCGTGATCGGCTTGTTCTTGGTGTTCGTGTGGCCTTTCATTGTTCTGATGTCTACCGAGCCGCTGTCCCGGGTTTCAGGCCTGGTCGCGTTCCTCGCCATGGCACGGACATACCGGCCCCTCGTTCGTTACCTAGGGTGCACAGCCATCTGGGCGCTCACCCTCCCACTGGCCGCCACACTGTATTTGTGGATGACCATGTTGTCGGCCTGGCGCTACCACCGTGGAACTCGAACCCGTTGGAAGGGCCGCGACTACCGCACCTGCTGAGCCGTTTCGTAGCATCGACCGGTGTCTGCGCAGTAGGGGTTAGTCCTCCTACTGGAAACCCCTGGACCAAGGCATGGGGCGGAACATGCCCGACCGTGCACTGTGCTTCCAAACAAAGCCCCAACCCTCTTTTCATAACGAGTGTACCTACGTAAGAAGTCCGGCATGAATTTCGACTTTTCCGATGACCAAAAGCTGCTGCGCGAGAACGTGCGCTCGTTTCTGGCAAAAGAAGCACCGCTGGCAGTGTGCCGGCAAGTGCTGGAGACCGCCACCGCATATGCCACCAGCCTTTGGCAAGCCGTAGCCACCCAAGGATGGTTGGGCACGGCGATTCCAGAAAACTACGGGGGAGCTGGTTTTGGACGGCTTGAACTGGCCGTGATCGCCGAAGAACTGGGGCGGGTGCTAGCCCCGATCCCCTTCAGCTCGTCGGTGTATCTTGCTAGCGAGGCGCTGCTGGTAGCGGGCACCGACGAGCAAAAGCGACGCTACTTGCCGCCCTTGAGCAGGGGGGAATGGATCGGTACGGTTGCGCACTTCGAGGGGCCGGGAGACCCCGGGAACCGGCCAGTAAAGACAGTGGTGCGCTCTGGAAAGCTGACTGGAGTGAAGATGCCGGTTACCGATGGCGACGTTGCCGATTTTGCCCTGGTTACGGCCAAGAGTGGGCGCGATCTTGGTCTGGCGATTGTCGACTTGCACGCCCGCGAGGTGCAGCGCGAGCGCCTTGACTCCATCGATCCTAGCCGCTCCTTGGCAAGCTTGCGCTTCGAGCGCGTTCCAATAGAGTGGCTCGGCGGCCGGCCGTGTGGCTCGGACACAGTTCAGCACATTTTCAATCGGGCCGCGGTCCTCTATGCCTTTGAACAGCTCGGTGGAGCACAACGGGCCTTCGAGATCACGCGGGAGTACACCTTGAATCGCTATGCATTTGGCCGCCCGATCGCGTCGTTCCAGGCGCTGAAACACCGGCTGGCAGATTGGTATGTGGAGCTCGAGCTCACGCGTTCGAATTGTTACTACGGCGCGTGGGCGCTGAGCAACGAGGCTCCCGAGTTGGCCGTAGCTGCCTGTGGGGCTCGGGTGGCGGCCACCAACACCTTCGAACTCGCCAGCAAGGAAATGATTCAAATGCACGGCGGCATGGGCTTTACGTGGGAGCACGATGCCCACTTGTTTTACCGTCGAGCACGGTATTTAGCGGCCGTGCTCGGGCCCGCGCCGGTGTGGCGTGAGCGCTTGATAACTTGCTTGGAGCGACGAGAACAAGCTTCTTGATGCCATGGAGGAAGCCTGATGGATTTCAACGATACCCCTGAAGAGGCAGCATTTCGAGCCGAGGCTCGGGCGTGGTTGGAAGCGAACGCGGAGCCCCTTGCCCCGGGCGAGCAGCCTGCGGGTCTGGAGGGTCGCTTCGACCCGGACATGGTGCACAAAGCGCAAGAGTGGCAGCGAAAGAAGGCCGATGCGGGCTGGGCCTGTATCACATGGCCGAAGGAGTACGGTGGACGTGGCGCTACCCCGATTCAGGCGGTGATTTGGAGCCAGGAAGAGGCGCGCTTTAAAACTCCACCGAACATCTTTGCCATTGGCCAGGGTATGCTCGGTCCGACCATCATGGTGCACGGCACCGAAGAGCAGAAGCGCCGGTACCTGCCGCCAATGCTCCGTGGCGACGAGATTTGGTGCCAGTTGTTCAGCGAGCCAGCAGCAGGGTCGGACCTGGCCGGTTTGCGTACCACCGCGGTTCGTGACGGCGACGACTGGATCATCAACGGGCAGAAGATTTGGACCACGGGCGCTCAGTACTCCAAGTGGGGCATGATCGTCACTCGCACCGATCCGAACGCGGAGAAACATCGGGGGATCACTTATTTCATTGTCGACATGCAATCGCCCGGCATTGAAATTCGGCCCATCAAACAGATGAACGGCATGTCAAGTTTCAACGAAGTATTTTTCACGGATGTGCGCGTGCCGGACCGCAACCGTATCGGTGACGTCAACGACGGCTGGCGTTGTGCCCTGACCACCTTGATGAACGAGCGCCACGCGATTGGTGGGGGCGCCGGTGGCCCGGAGTTTCGCGATTTGTTGCGACTCGCACGCACGGTGATGTGGAATGGCAAACCAGCCCTCCAGGATGCGGGTGTGCGCCAGCGCCTTGCGGAATTTTATGTGCGTGCCAAGGGCCTGCAGTACACGAGCTACCGAGTGCAAACGGCGCTATCGCGCGGGCAAACTCCTGGACCCGAAAGTTCCATTGGCAAGCTGGTCGGGGCTCCTTTACGCCAAAACATGGCTGCTTTTGCCCTCGATCTCGAAGGTGCAGCGGCTTCCTTGTTGGACCTTAGGGCTCCTGAAGGGGCCCTATGGCAATTGGCTTACTTGGGCTCACCGGGCTTGCGCTTGGCGGGAGGAACCGACGAGATCTTGCGCAATATTATTGCGGAACGTGTGCTCGGGCTGCCGCCGGAGATCCGCGTCGACAAAGGAGTGCCATTTAAAGACGTACCGACGGGCCCGCGGCCGTAACGGAACGCGTGAGGGCGCACCTGCTCCGCTACGCCAGAGCTGCTTCCTCGCAGCCGGGAGTTGGTGTGTGTGGCGGGGGCGGTCGTGCTCCAACTCGTTTCCCGAGGACGGCGCCTCGTGACGGTCTCGAACCAACGTGCCTTTGCCTTGTTGTTCGCCTGCTTGCTCAGCGTCGGCATGGGGCAGTCGATGCTCTTTTCCATTTTGCCTCCCGCGGCACGAGAAATCGGGATCACCCCGTTTCAAGTCTCGACGATCTTCGCCACTTCGGCGTTTCTCTGGGTGTTTGTCAGCCCATGGTGGGGCCGCAGAAGCGACATCGCAGGCCGCCGCAAAATCATTCTCATCGGGTTGCTCGGTTACGCGACCTCCATGGCGGCGCTAGCCACGGTGATTCGCGTCGGCACGGATAGGCTGTTGCCAGCGACTGTCGTGTACCCGCTGCTCGTTGCCTCGCGTTGCATTTTTGCCCTGGTTGGCTCAGGAACCGGGCCCGCCTCGCAAGCGTATGTCGCCGACCGGACGTCGCGCACCGAACGTACCGCTGGCGTTGCGTTGGTGAGCGCTTCCATGGGTTTAGGGGAAACGGTGGGCCCTGGGATCGGGGCTGCGCTCGCTTCGTTTGGCATCGTGGCTCCGTTGTACGTGGCTGCTGCCTTGGCAGTGGTCAGTGCCTGGTCGATTTGGAACTTTTTGCCCGAATCCGAGCTTACCCGAGAACGCCGGCCAGAACGCCCGCCACGAATGCAGGTGGCGGATCGACGTGTGCTCCCGTTCTTAGCTGTGGTCACGGCGCTGCAAGCGGTGCGTGCCACGACGGTGATCACTCTGGCGTTTTTTCTCCAGGACACCCTCGCCCTGGATGCGCACACGACCGTGCAGTACTCGGGGATGGGGTTCGTCGTCCTGGCAGTTGCAGGATTGTTCTCCCAGTTGGTGATCGTTCAACGGTTCCGCCCGACTCCCCGCGCGATGATGCGAGTGGGAACGTTGTTGATGCTGGGCGCCTTTTTGTTGTTCGTAGTGGGGGCGTCTTTGGCGATGTATTTCCTGGCGTTGGTTGCACTTGGCTTGGGCTTGGGGCTGGTCCGTCCCGGAGCTGCGGCTGCAGCCTCTTTGTCGGTAACGCCTGCCGAGCAAGGTTCCGTTGCCGGACTCATTGGCGGTATTTCCGTCATCGGCAACGTGGTGGGTCCAATGCTGGGAACGGCACTTTACAGTGTGGACCGGCACGGCCCCCATATTTTGAACGCAGCAATTATGGCTGGAATCGTCGTGTTGGTCTGGACGAATCACCGGGTCCGGCGAGCGCATGCGTGAGGAACTGATGCAACGGCGAGAGACCATTGGTTTGTTTGCAAACCGGGAGTTTCTGGATACGCAGGGAGAGCGCGTGCGCGCTCTTGCCATGGCCTATGGCTACGCAGTGGAGTTCGTGGTTGCACCGAGTGGTGACGAACGAGTAGAAGAGCCCGCGCGCAGTGCGATCACGGTGGCGACCTTTAACGGGTACTGGGAAGCCGATCCACGCTTTACTCGACGGTTTTTCGGGGTGTTGCTGCGTGCGCCGCGTTTGCGGTGGTTTCATGTGCCCAATGCCGGTGTCGATCATCCCGCATTTCAGAGCTTGTTGGAGCGCGGAGTGGTGTTGACGACGTCCGCGGGTGCGAACGCAGTGGCAGTAGCCCACAGTGTCTGGGCAGCGGTGCTTGCGTTTGCCCGGGGAATGCCGCATTGGCTCGAGGCCCAACGGTCCAAGCGTTGGCAGCCGCTTGGCGAGAACCGGCGCGATTTGCAGGGCCAAATCATGGTCATCGTTGGCTTCGGGTCCATTGGACGCGAGGTGGCTCGATTGGCACGAAGCTGCGGATTGAGAGTGGTCGCTGTGCGTAGGCAAGCCCGGGCCGAGGAATTTGTGGATGAGTGTGTGCCACTCGAGGCCATCGACTCGGTGTTGCCGCGCGCCGATTGGTTGGTGCTGACCTGCCCGCTTACGGAACGAACGCGCGGCTTGATCGACGCAGAGCGATTGCGGTGTTTGCCAGCGAGCGCCTACGTGATCAATGTGAGCCGTGGCGCCGTACTCGATGAACAGGCCTTAATTGCCGCCTTGCGTGCCCGGCGCTTAGCGGGCGCCTACTTAGACGTGTTTGTCGAGGAGCCGTTACCGGAAAGCTCACCGTTGTGGGAACTGGACAATGTAATTCTATCTCCTCACGACGCGGCAGGAGCCACAGGAAACCGCCAGCGCGTGAACGAGCTGTTTCTGGAAAATTTCGAGCGGTGGCTTGCGGGCGGCGAACTGCGCAATCGCGTGTCTCTGGGGTAGCGGCGCGCGCGTGTGGCGCGCTCGCCTTACCTTCCCCGTGCCGCGTGCTCCAAAATCTCGAGGGCTTGCGCGTGCACGCGGCGGTCGCCCGCGGCAATGACTTGTCCACCGGAACTGCAATCGCTCCCGCGCCAGTTGGTGATCACGCCGCCCGCTCGCTCGACGATCGGAATCAAGGCTTGCACGTCGTAGGGTTGCAATCCGGATTCGACGACGAGGTCGATGCAGCCGAGGGCGACCATGCAGTACGCGTAGCAGTCGCCACTGTAGCGAGTGAGTTGCACCCGCTTCTCGAGTTCGCTGAACGCCAGACGCTCCTCCCGATCGAACATGGACAGATCGGTGCATTGCAGCCTAGCTTCGCTCAGCGTTGCACACGGGCGCGTGCGCAACGGGATCGTGCGCCCGTGGTGCTGGAGCACAGCGCCGAGGGCGCTTCCGACAAAGCGCTCGCCAGTAAAGGGTTGGTCCATCACACCCAGGAGTGGTGCGCTGCCGTCATTTAACGCAATCAGTGTTCCCCATAAGGGAATGCCAGTCAAAAACGCCCGCGTGCCGTCGATCGGGTCGAGTATCCAGGTGAAAGCCGCGCTGCCTTTGTGGAAGCCTTCTTCTTCTCCGTAAATCCCATGGTCGGGGTAACGTTGACGAATCAATGTGCGCATCGCCTGTTCTGCAGCATGATCGGCTGCGGTGACGGGATCGAACCTCTGCTCGGGCGATTTGTTGCGCGTCGCAGGGGCTGCCCGAAAGAGCGGAAGAATGGCCTTGCCGGCAGCGTCGGCAAGAATGTGGGCAAATGCGATGAACTCGTTCAACTGCTCGCGCGACACGCCCATGGGCACGCTCTTTCCTATCGTGCCGTGCTGTTTATCAATCCGACTACGGGAGACAATGTCTGCAAAGCATGCCCAACTCCTGAAGCACAGTCACCTTTGGCCGGGGTCGTTACCGCGGAAAACGTAGAGAAGAAGGGAGCTGGTGCTGGTGAGCGTCGATGGTCGGGCTCGAAGTCCGTCGGCGCCGCCTCGGCCGCCGCCCCGGTTACGCGGGGACGTCGCGTTTCGTCTTGAATCAGGACGGCAGACCGCTGCCGGGGCAAGATTGTCCCGAAGATTTCGCAAAGCAAGTGCTCCCGGCAATTCGTGGAAGGGGTCTCGTCTGGCGAAGTAGCCACAAGGAATTCTGCGATTGCATAGCGGCGACAAGCTCCAGGCGCTACCATCCGGAGCCACGGTGACGAGATGGCGCGCATCGCGAGGGTTGGCTGAGGGGAAGCGACGAACATGACGGACTTGTGGTTTTGGCTGAGCTTTGGAGTCTTGCTCGCCTTGTTGTTGATCTACGACCTGGGCGTGCTGCACCGCAGGCCACACGAGGTTCATTTTCGCGAGGCGCTTTGGCAGTCAGCCTTTTGGATTCTGCTGGCGTTGATGTTCAACGCGGCGGTGTACGCGTGGCGTGGTCCTCGAAGCGGGTTGGAGTTTCTCACCGCGTACCTCATCGAGAAATCATTGAGCGTCGATAACATTTTCGTCTTCATCATGATTTTCCAGTTCTTTCGCGTTCCCCGCGCGTACCAGCATCGGGTTTTGTTCTGGGGAGTTTTGGGGGCCCTGGTCATGCGGGCGTTTTTCATCCTCACGGGCATTCGCTTGTTGGAGTGGTTCCATTGGATGACGTATGTTTTCGGGGCATTTTTGATCTTCACGGCAATCAAACTCGTCCGCGATCAGGGAAAAGAGATCGACCCCATGGCCAACCCGATCATTCGCTGGCTCCGCCAGGTTTTGCCGTTCCGTACGGAGTACGAGGGACCTCGGTTTGTCTTGCGCCACGAAGGGTCGTACTTTTTCACTCCCTTGTTCCTGACGCTTCTGGTCGTGGAGTTTACGGATTTGGTGTTTGCGATCGATTCGATCCCGGCTGTTTTGGCCGTTTCGCGCGACGTATTTATCGTTTACACGTCGAACGCCTTTGCCATTCTGGGGTTGCGTGCCCTTTATTTTGTAGTGGCGGGGTTCATGCTGCTCTTCGCGTATCTGTCGTATGGGCTCGCTGCGATTTTACTGTTCGTAGGCCTGAAGATGCTGATTGCCGATATCTATCACGTGCCGGTGACGTGGTCGTTGGCGTTCATCGCGGCAACCTTGGCTGTATCGCTGCTAGCCTCTCTGTGGAAGGTCCCGGAGTCGGCTTTGGCCGTGGAGGTTGCCGACCCCGAAGGGCGAGAGGCAACAACGTCGAAGAACTTGTAAAACCGAGTGCAGAAACGGCAGAGGCGCCGCCGGCGCGCTGGCCACACGCTTGGCCGCGATCGTTTTTCAGGAGAGGGCAAGAACCGCTTCTGAAAGCGTCGGCGCCAGAAAAGCGAACTTGCACAAAGCGATGCAACCTGGTCGTGCGTCGCTTTTCGGGAGCAAGTTTCGCCGTTGCACCGGCGTTACCGCAATTTGTACCAGCCGTCCATGTACTCCTTCATGGCGTCAGCAAGGAAAGCGCGATCGGGCAACGTGTTTGCCATCCCGTAAATGGGTGCTTGGCCCCCGGAAACCTCAGGGTGGGCTTTGACGAACTCCACGGATGCGCGCAAATCTTCAAGAAAGCGCTCGGCCACGCCGGGTTGGGTGTGACGTAGGGTGACGCAAATGTGCAAACTGGCGGGGCGTTGCAACCCATTGAGGCTCCAGCCGCGATCGGTCATGGCATCGAGCACCTTATAAATGTCGATGTCGCGGGCGGTGAAGGCAATGACGAATAGCGGGTCGCCGATTACACCGAGTTCGGGGATGTCGGCAATGCCTTTCTTGAGTTTCTCCGCTGTCTGTAAAATGCGGCGAGTGGCGTCGAGATACCCACGTTCGCCAAAGGCAACTAGCGCCGCCCAGCATGCGGCACTCAGCCCTCCTGGACGACTGCCGGCAAAAGTCGGAGAACAATAAAGCCCACCAGGCCAGTCGGTGGCAGTGAAATACTGGTATCGACGCAATTCTCGCCCGCGGTAGAGGATCACCGACGTGCCCTTCGCGGCGTAGCCGAATTTGTGCGTGTCGACAGAAATCGACGTGACCCCGGGTAGGCGGAAGTCGAACGGGGGGACCGGATAGCCGAGCTTCTCGGCCCAGGGCAAAACGAAGCCACCGAGGCAGGCGTCGGTGTGAAAACCGATGCCGCGTTTGCGAGCAATTTCGGAAAGTTCTTCGATCGGATCGACGATGCCGTGCGGAAAGGGCGGGGCAGAGCCAACGAGTACGATGGTCTTGTCGTTGATCGCGGCTTCCATTGCTTTTACGTCGGCGCGCCAGTCTGACCCGATCGGTACATGATGAATTTTGATGCCGAAGTATTGTGCTGCTTTGTCGAAGGCGGCGTGGGCCGTGGCCGGAACGACCATCTCTGGCTCCGTAATTCCCTTCTTGTCGCGGGCGTGGTCGCGGTAGGTTTTCATCGCCAGCAAAATGCTTTCGGTGCCTCCGGATGTCACCGTACCAACGATTTCTCCCGGTGTCCCTGGTTCGGTGCCGGGAGTGCCAGCTCCCAACATGTGAGCGACCATGGAGACAATTTCCGATTCGAACTTGATCGCACTGGGCCAGAGATCGACGTGCAATGGGTTGGACTGAGAGTGCAAGGCGTAAGCTTGGTTGAGAAAGTGCACGTGGTCGTCGGCACCGTGGTAAACAGCTCCCGAGGCATACCCCGCCTTCCAGCGCGCTTCCTCGAGCTCTTTCATCTCGCGTAGAACTGCCAGTACCTCTTCCCGCGGCACCCCTTCGGCAGGCAAGCGTTCAAATGTTTGGAAACGGCGGCGGTAGCTATGAATGTCTACCTTGCCTTCTGCGCTCATGCGCCGCCGAGTAGCAAACTGGCTCGACAGAAGCGAGCGGACCTCGTCGACGACGCTTGGCGAGGGTGCGCAAGGCCAATTCGTTTTGTCGATTGGAGCGCGTGCTCGAAGGAAGGCCCGGTTTCGCACCGCTTCGGTGCGGAGGGCGAGGACAGACGAGCGCGCAACTAGGGCCGGTTCGTGCGGACGCACCGTGGGGGTGACGCTTTCGACCTGACACCCGGCGGCCGATCTTGGTCGCGAATGGTGGTAACCACACCGTGGACCCTAGTGGTCAGAGTGTGGGGATACACGGTAGCTCGGAGGCATTGCCTGGACACGTTGACACGGACCTGGTTTTGCGTCACGCCGGCTGGGCCACGATGGAGGAAAAAGATGGAACGGTTTCGTGACAAAATCGCTCTAGTTACCGGTGCTGCCTCGGGTATTGGCCGGGCGACAGCCGAACGGCTTGCGGCCGAAGGCGCTAAGGTGTTTTGCACGGATGTCAACGAGGTGGGGTTGACCGAGACCGTAGCGGTCATTCGCGAACGGGGCGGTGTAGTCCACGCTGAGTGGTGCGATGTCAGCCGTCCCGAGAACGCGCGGCAGAGTGTGCAATCGTGCCTGGGCCGCTTCGGGGCCATCGATGTGCTCGCCAATATTGCCGGCGTTGGCCGCTTTCAGCACACTCTAGAAGTCAGTGTCGAGGACTGGAATCACACCATCGCGGTGAATCTTTCGGGCACGTTTTTCATGTGCCAAGCAGCGCTCCCGGCATTGCTCGACCGACGTGGTGCCATTGTCAACATGGCTTCGTCAGCCGGTCTGATTGGCCAAGCCTATAGCGCTGCCTACTGTGCATCGAAGGGCGGTGTGGTGCAACTCACCAAGGCGCTCGCTGTGGAATTCGCTCGCCGCGGAGTACGGGTGAACTGCGTGTGCCCTGGGGGCATCGACACGCCGTTTCTGGCCGGCTTCCGTCCCCCTGCTGGAGCGGAGATCGACTTGATTACCCGCCTAAAATTGGTCGACGAAAAGGCGCCACCCGAGGCCGTGGCGGCCGCGGTTGCGTACCTGGCGTCGGACGAAGCACGCTACGTCAATGGGGCAGTACTCTCGGTCGACGCGGGACTGGTGATTTCCTGAAGGCAACTGGCTGCGCAATCTCAAGAATCGCGTTTGACCGGTGTGTAAATCGGGGTGGGCAACGGTGTAACCTTGTTGCCGCTCTCCGTAAGCGCGTAGACTTTGGCCTGCCCGCGCTTTTCGACCACGTCGATACGAATCACGGAATGGATGGGAATGTACGTTCGCTCTGTGTCTTCGAATTCTCGCTGTAAGGCCTCCTCGGAGGGATCGACGACAACGTTGGACTTCGCCCCGAAAATGAGCCCGTCGAGTTCGACAAACCCGAAAAGCGCCGCCTGGCTGACGTGTTTGGCATAAAGTTCGTAGACGCGCCCTTGGTTTTGGAAGATGACTCTATAGAGCAACTTCTTTTGCGCCATCGGATGCGGGGATTAACGGGCGCGCAACGCTGTGGCAAGCATCATTTCTATTTCTGCGCCAGATGTAGGTTCGGCGTATCCGTACCTGCAGTCGCCATCAGCCCCCGCGTGGGAGTGGCGGGAGTGCGGAAACACCGACACATGGTCAGCGCCGGGCTCTCGGGCGATGGCAGCTGTAATCGGGGACTTGCCCATTGGATCGTCGCCGGCCGCGACTGAGTGCCCACGAGAACAGCAGTGGCGAGAAGTGACACTGGCCCCATTGCCGCTCCGAGGGGAGGTCGCCCTCGGATCAAAAGAACACGTGGGCTTCGAGCAGCAGCACGTTTTGATTGTGGGTGGGGTCGGAGCGAATTCCGTTGTTGATGCGATAGAAGAGTCGCGGTTGGACAAAGCGGTTCAAAAACGGTTCGAGACCGACGCTCACGCGGTGCTCCGCATCATTGGCGGTGTCAAGAACGACGGTTGCCGTGCCCACTTGGCGTGTCAGCCGCCCGTCGCTGTCGGCGTAGTCGATGGCTGCTTTTACGTTGAGCCAGTCGAACAGCAAATAATTGGCCTCGCCGTACGCCAGAAATTGCCCGATGCGCCGGCCAAGCGTGGTGCGCCCTTTGTCGCTGCGGAAGTCGGCTTCGCCTAAAATCGTGAGCGGTCCCAAGTTCGTTCCGGCAAAGAGCCCGAAGAGCAAAGTTTCTCCGCTCGACGGTGCCACCCGTGACGCCGAGCCACCAATTAAGAGGGTGCGCAAAAAAGGAACCTCGTCGTACACCGCGTAGATCGTGCCCACGGTGCGCACGTCGCGATCTCCGCCACTACCGTCGGTCAGCGCGAAGAGTACCGACCATTTTCCCGGCTCGAAGCCCACGAGCGCACCGGGCTCTTGTAAGTTGAAGCTGAACCCAGTGTTCGCTGAGCTCGACCCACGGGAGCGCCCGCCTCGGATAAAAGCTTCATCATCCTGCAATTGCAGGCCGTAGGGCAAGTACATGCGCCCGACTTTGAGAAAGCCGTCCCACGGCAGGAATCCCTTCAGCAGGGCGAAGGCCTCGCGGTTGTCCACAGTGGGTTGAAATCTTTGGTCAAGGTAAAACGTGACTCGGTCGGGAACGAGTCTCAGCTCGCCATAAAGGGTCGCTTGGGTCGCTTCGAGGCGAGTTTGCTCTAGCCGGCCGCGAAACACCTGGTCGTTGCGCACCCTGCCGCTTGCACCGAGCGATTGGAAAATCCAGGCCGCGCTCGTGCGTAGGTCGCCACCAATGGCAACGAAGGGATTGATCTCGCCTGTGAAGTACTCGACGGGGCGCGAGAACGGTCCAAAGAAGTCAGGATAGTGGAGCAGATCCTTGGCATGGGTGCTCACGAGGTCGGTCCGCTTTCCACCGCCGGTGACGTTGGTATGGCAAGCGCTGCAACGCATGCCCTCCCGCACGGCGATGTACGGTTCTGACCAGCCGGGGAGAGGGAGCCAAAGAAGGGCGCTTGTCGCCCAGCCTACGACCACCACCCGGATCGTGCGCCACGTTTTCATGGCGCGCCACGATGGCTAAAAGGCACGGGCTGGTCAACAGCATCCTTGTCCGTGCACTTGCATTGCCGTGCTTGACTGCCATTTACGCAGTGCATGCTACAAAGTGAGTCCAAGAGTGCTCCGCTGGTGGCACGATCGGTGCATTTTGCTTACCCTCGGCACGAGCCGGTGTTGCGTGACGTCAGCTTGAAGGTCGAGAGCGGGCAGGTGTTGGGCATTCTTGGCCCTAACGGTTCGGGCAAATCGACGCTGCTTCGTCTGCTGAGCGGGTGGCTAAAACCGCAGCAGGGAGAAATCGAACTCTGGGGAACGCCGCTAGCTCGACTGAAGGCTCACGAGATCGCCAGGCAACTTGCTGTCGTGCCGCAAGAGACCCATGTCGATTTTCCTTTCACGGTGATGGAGATGGTCTTGATGGGACGCGCCCCGTACCTGGGCGGTCTTGCCTTGGAGTCGGCTACCGATGTTGCTTGCGCTCACGAGGCCATGGAGCGCATGGGTGTGGCCCATTTGGCCAGCCGCATGGTGCAAGAACTGAGCGGCGGCGAGCGTCAGCGTGTCGTGCTGGCGCGAGCTTTGGCGCAAGACACTCCCGTCTTGCTCCTGGATGAGCCAGGTGCGTTTCTCGACCTACACCATGTCGTTGCCATTTACGATTTGCTTCGCGACTTGGCCGCCGAGGGGCGCAGTATCGTGACCGTGCTCCACGATTTGAACTTAGCCGCCCTTTACTGCGATCGCGTGGTGCTGTTCTGCCGAGGACAGGTGTTTTGTGCAGGTGCTCCTGCGGAGGTGATCACGTATGCGAACGTCACCGAAGTTTACGAAACCGAGGTGTACGTGGATCTCAACGATCTCACGGGCGCGGTGAACGTGTTGCCCTTGAGCCGACCGTACCGCGAGCAGCTTCGCCAGCAATTCGGCGAGCGTAAACCGTCTTGAGTTGGCCCCTGAGAGAGGGCAAAAGCCAGCGGAGCCTCTTTTGCAGAAAGGATCGACCGTTATGCGAACACCCAAACGAACCATTGCTTGGTTCTTGCTGCTTTGCCTGCTTCCCGTGGGAAGCCCAGCGGCGTTGGATTCCGAGTTGGTCAAAGCGCTGGAATCGAGCAAATACGTTTACATCTCGAGTCAGCGGAAGGATGGTTCGTGGAGTCGGCCAGCGGAAATATGGTTTTTGTACCACAATGATGCAGTGTACGTCGGCACTCGCCCCGAATCGTGGCGGGCCAAGCGCATTCGTTGGGGGCGGACCCGAGCGAGAATTGCCGTAGGTAAGCCCGATGGCCCGACGTTTTACGCCAAGGGGGCCATTGTCGAGGAGCCAGCCACAGTGGAGAAAATGTTACAGGTGTTTGCCACGAAGTACAGGGACGGCTGGTCGCGCCACGAGGAAAGTTTTCGCCAAGGCTTCCGCGACGGCCGGCGGGTCCTCATCCGCTATGTTCCTGAGTGACGGTAGGACTTGATGTGCAAAGGCTCGGGGCTGTTTGGGTTTTTCACCTCGAGGGTGGTAGTTGTGCGAGCCGTGCCCTGGCCTAGCCGCTATCGTCACGACAGGGCGGCGGGAGAAGAGTGGATCGGTCATGCGTGGTTGCGCTCTCTCCACCAGGGGCGCCCGGGCAGGTGTAGGAGCGGACGACTCTGGGTTACGCTCCTGATGATCGCGTTCAGCGGTGGTTGCAGGACTGACGAAGATTCGCTGGGACCCGCGAAGTTCACCACCGTGCGCGAGTTGGTCCGCTTGCCGGCAAGGGCTCGGCGGACGAGTTTGACCATCGGTTCCGATGGTGAGCACTATGCTTATGTCGACCACACGACCGCAGGCCAACGCGTGGTGTTCCGGGGAGGGATCGACCCGGAGTTCGAGGAAGTGGGCAATCCCGTGTTGTTGCGGGAAACGCACACCAGGCTTTACTGGGCAATCGAGAGGCGCCTCGGTGCAGAGAAGCTCGTCATCGTGGAGAACGGCCGTGTGATCGACACGGAGTGCGCTGCGCCCAATCTTTTTTTGCTGAGTCGGAATGGGCAGCGCTGGGCTACGGTGTGTAGCCTGGTCACACCGGAGCAAGGGGAAAACGCTCCGCCGTCGGCTGGGGTGATCTCGAATGGGCTATTGGTGGGAAGGTACCGCGACGTGTCCGTGCCGACGATCAGCGCCGATGGGGCTCATGTGGCCTTCGTCGCCGAGCGGGAGGACGGCAAGCATGTGGTGGTGGTCGACGGTGAAGAACGAAAAGTCCTCGTGCCCCCACCCCCTGACAAGGCATCTCCAGCGACGCGCTTGACCCATCGGCCCCCGGGATTGCGCCAGTTTCGCGTGCTGTATCTGGCCGACGGTCGTCTGGTCACGCTCGTGTACGACGCCGATGGCTGGGCGATATACCGCGACGACCAGCGCTTGGCCTCCTTTGCCCATGTGTGGAGTTTGGAGGGGGACTTTGCCGTTGGCTTCGATCAATTTCGAACCTCGCCAACGATCCTGGCTGGTTCGTTGACGAGCGCAGACGAGGCCCCGCAACTAGCCTGGTGGGAGAAAGTCCCCGGCCAGGAGACGCAGTGGCGCGTCGTGCTTGGCGGCAAAGCGGTGGATCCCGTGTGTGAGCATTTCTGGGAACAGGGGCCCCCTTTGCTCTCTGACGATGGGGCACGCGTCGCGTTCCCCTGTTGGCGTGCTTTGCCCGTGGGGCGCGACACATTGCTCGATGTGGTTTCCAATGGTTTCCGCTGGGGGCCGTACTATGCTGTTTGGGGCTTAGCGTTTTCTCCCGACGGCCGGCGGGTTGCGTACGCCGCGGCAGAGGACGTGGAACGGACGGAGTGGCGCTACTTCATCGATGGTCGAGCCTTCCCCTTGAAGTACAGCGAGGCATGGCGGCCGCGGTTTACGCCCGATGGAAAACACCTCGCCTGGGAAGCAACGTGGAAAGGCCGTATGGTCGCGGTGATCGACGGGGAAAGTGTATTCTCCTTCGACGCCGTGCTCTGGGGTCCAGAATTTCCCCGAAAAGACACCGTGGCGTGGGCGGTACGCCGCGGCCAACGGGTGTATCGGGTGGAAACCACTCAGAGTTCTCCCGCCCCGCCAAGGTCGCTTGCCCAGCGACTTCGTCTTTGGCTCAGTGCACGGCCCTGAGGGACCTTGGCCCGAGGGTGTGGCTGGGATGTTATTCCGAGGCGAACTGCCGGGCGGCAAAGTCCCAGTGCAGCAGTTTGTCGATCACGGCGTTGACGTAATCGGCACGACGGTTCTGGTAGTCCAGGTAGTAAGCATGCTCCCACACATCGATGGTGAGCAGCGGTTTTTTCCCCATCGTAATGGGTGTGTCTGCATTTGCGGTAGCTAGAATTTCGAGACGACCCCCGCTTTTGACCAGCCAAGCCCAGCCGCTGCCGAACTGGCCAATCGCCGCCTGCGCCAATTTTGTGCGGAAACTGTCGAATCCGCCGAAGTCTCGCTCGATTTGTTCGAGGAGTTTGCCGCTGGGTTTGCCCCCTCCCTTGGGGCTCAAGCTGTTCCAGTAAAAGGTGTGATTCCACGCCTGCGCGGCGTTGTGGAAGATCGCGATCTTGTCGGATTTTCCCGCGGTCTCCTGCACGACCCGTTCAAGGGGTAGGTCGGCAAGCTCACTTCCGGCTACCAGTTTGTTCAAATTGTCGACATAGGTGCGGTGGTGTTTGCCGTAGTGGAAGGAAATGGTTTGTCCAGAGATGGTGGGTGCAAGCGCGCTTTCTTCCCAGGGAAGGGGTGGAAGCGCGAACGGTGCCGTTTCCGCTGGGACCCGGCGTACCCAGAAAGTCATTGCAGCGAACGCCCCGAGTTTGATCACCGAACGTCGCGACAGAGGCTGGCTCATCTGCTGACCTCCCTTTGGGCAGACTTGCGCGTGGCTCGCCGAGGGCAACACGCAAGTCTGCTTTTTGCCACACGAGCGAGGCCGTTGCTAGGGGCCGAAGTTACGCCCCTCGGAGCGTCGGTTCCCCAGGCCGCCAATTGCAAGGCGTGAGTTCGTTGGTTTGCAGTGCGGCAAGAACGCGCAACACCTCGTCCACGTTGCGGCCGGTGGCGAGATCGTTGACCGTCACGAAGCGAATCACGCCCTCAGGATCGACGATAAACGTCGCCCGCAATGCCACTCCTTCTGTTTTGTGGAGAATGCCCAGTGCGGAGCTGAGTTCGCGCTTGGTGTCGGCAAGCATGGGGAACGGCAAGTCGCGCAACTCCGGGTGCTGTTGGCGCCAGGCGAGGTGCACGTAGTGCGTATCGGTCGAGGCACCGAGGACTTGGGCGTTCCGGGCACGGAACTCCGCTTCACGGCGCCCGAATTCAGCAATTTCGGTGGGACATACGAAAGTGAAGTCCATCGGCCAGAAAAACACCACCAGCCACTTTCCTGGGAAACTGCGGTCCGTAAGTTCCGCGAACTCCCGCCCGGGCTCACGACTGACCACTGCTTTCAAATGGAAGCTGGGAAAACGATCGCCAACGGTAACCATACGTCGTACCTCCTTCCTAGAGATCGATGCGATTGCGGGGTAGAAAATAACGATGCCCCTGTGGTTGGTGCCAATTGTATTGCTCGATGGCCGGCATCGATCGCGTCTATCTCACGCCCAGCGGGGCTCGCCGCCACGAGCGAGATTCCATGGCTGCACACACACTTTTCACCGGCGTGACGGAGGCATGGAGCGAGCTCTGCAATGAATCCTGTACGGGCGTTGCCTCGGCGGCGGGCCGTGAGGGCATCCACCGAATCCAAGCGCAGACATCGGCGATGGTGCAGGCGCTCCTCCTTCGACGGGGAACGGCGTGGCCGGTTCTCCCCTTGGGGTGCGGCCCAGGTCTAGCGGTCGACGGCTATCTTGCCGTGTCGTTCTAGAAGCTGCAGCACCGAGTCGTGCAGTAGGCCGTTGGTGGCAATGATCCCGGGGAGGCGGGTGTGTCGTTGGTTGAAGCGCAAGGGGTTGCCAAAGCGATCGGTGATCCGGCCTCCCGCTGCCTCGAGGAGCGCTGCCCCGGCACAAATGTCCCACTCGTTTTTCGGAGTGAGGCTGAATGTGGCGTCAGCGCGTCCGGCAGCGATCCATGCCAGCTTGTAAGCCACGCTGCCGGTGAGCGCGACGTGGATTTCGTTTTTGAACTCGTCCCACTCGCCTCTCCGTTCTTCGCTGCGGCTGGCCAGAAAACGAGCCTCTGTCAGGGTCCGGACCGTGGAGACAACGACACGCTCGTTGCCGAAAAAGGCTCCGCGACCGCGGGCGCCGACAAACAGTTCCTCCTTTACCGGGTTGTACTCGACGCCAAGCGCGGCTTCGCCGCCGATCGCAAGGGCGACGCACACGACGAACTCGGGAATGTGTTCCAGGAATTCCCGAGAACCATCGAGAGGGTCGACGATCCACACACGCTGCTTTTGAAGGCGCTCGGCAGAGTCGTGGGTTTCCTCGGAGAGCCAGCCGTGCTCGGGAAACGCAGCGCGGAGGTGGCTTTCGATTACCCGATTGGCTTCCAGGTCTGCTTCCGACACGGGGTTGTGTCGACCTCCTTCTTTGAAGCGCACCCGTACCTTGCGCCGGTAATAATGGCGCACCACATCTCCTGCGGCCCGCGCAGCTTCAATGGCAATGTCCCACTCCTGCTGTGTCGGAACTTCCACCGAAAGACCCCTAGCCTGACGATGGCAGGCGCGCAAAGGAACGAGGCTTTTGGCCCCCGGCGGCGTCTTGGCCCCGGTGGCCAATCGCAGCACTGTGTGCGCTGGAGCCAAGAGTCGCTCCTCCACTCCGTCTTTCACCTGCCGAACTTCTGCCACTTGAGTTCGGCCCCACGTCACTTCCCACCGCGGCCGATGCCTGAGCGTGGCGGCTCGAAGCGCTGCTAACGAGCCTTACGAGTGGTCAGAAGGCCCGGAGAGCCGATGACGACAGCGGTGGCCGCAATCAGGTTACCCAAGAGCATGAAGGGGAAGACCTCGGGCGCAAGGCCGAGTAGCTCGCCGCTGAAGTTCATCATTCCGTGGAACAGAAGCACCGCCAGGATGCTGCGATTCGTACTGTTGTAGACCCACACGATCAGCAGGGTGTGCAGAACGATGGACGGCAGCCACCACCACAGCTGTGGGCTGAACGTGGTGTCAGCGTAGTATCCTGGGAACCAAACGAAAGGCGTGTGCCAAATGGCCCACGCTGCTCCGTTGATTAGTCCGGCAACTGCAGGGTTGAAACGCTGCTGCAGCTCGTCAAGCCAGTATCCGCGGAGACCCACCTCCTCAACTGCCGGAAAGACGAACGACAGCAACAGTAGGAACGCAAGCGCTCGCGGCGCGGTGATTACTTCCCAGGCGATCCCCAAAGGTCGATGCGTGATTCCTAGGGCGTATGCGGCGGCTGCCATGAGCAAGTCGAACGCTGGCCAGAAGAACAGGGTGACGACCAACCATCGAAATGGGATGCGGCGGATGTCGATGAGCCGATGCAAGAGATCGCGGAGCCTCTCTTTGCCACCCGTTAGGCCCGTTAGGGTGATGCCGGCAAGGAGTGGGCTCGCTCCGCCCACGAGGAAGAGCAGCACGTTCGGAAAGGACCACACGGAGTTGCCCGCTGCGAGTAAGGGACTCCAGAACAAGTATGCCCAACCGATGTAAATGACCGGGAAGCCCCAAGGACCCACACGGGAGGCAAATGCCCGCAACCGCTGGTAGGCGTTGTTCAAGACTTTCCCCCTAGAGTTCCACAGCAACAACGCTGGTGCGCCGAACTGTGGCGGTGAGCAAGTGCGCCAAACGGCGCGAGCACCGGGTGCGCCGTAGTGCGAGTGAGGAAGATCTCGGAAGTGCCATAACGGCGCACTCAAGACTGATTACTTTTCACATTCGGGACTCGCCCTGAGAAGGATGGGACTACAACTATTATACAGCTATACAGCTTCTGTCCCGTGATCAATGAAGCCGCCGGCTGTTGCTCCGACTCCGCTGACACGAGGGAGCATATCCTTGCCGCCTCCGTGCGTCCTCTCTGCCTTCAGCCGAGAAAAACACACCCACGAAACGGGTGTTACTGGACCCCCGCCATCGCATTGACGGCGCGCGCTTGTGGAATCCCAAGATGGATCACGTCAATGCGAGAACGCGAGCGCTCCGCTATGTTCGGCCAAGAGTAAGACCGCCTTCAGAAGGTAGTACTGCACAGCACTGTGCCATCGTTAGCGTGAACTCTTTGCAACTTGCGCTACTTCACCTAGCCGATTCCATCCCCCCGCGAAAAGCAGGGATGACATCCTCCTCGGTGGCGGGGTGTAAGTGGGTTGCATTGCGTGAAAGAGGCGAGGTGGTTCGTACCGCTTGACGGTTCGAGTGAGGCGACCCCTTGGCACCGAAGGTTGTACGTCTTGGTGGCGGGGTCGTGCGAGGCGGTTCGCACCGGGGCCGTGCCCGCTGACCACCTTCGCAGGTAGCGCTCTTTGAGCTTAGTCGTTTGAGCCGTATCTTGACTGCTCGCGTCTCGCATTTCAGCCGTTCGGCGGAACAGGTGAGCCTGGTGCGCGATGCTCACTAGCGTTCCCAAGTTGCACCACGGAGCAGCGCCATCATCCCTTTTCGTCGCCAATGCTTCTGCCTTCGCTCGATGCGCTGTTTCGTTCATCGGCTTCCCCGGCGAGTCAATTTGCGCAGGGGCGCAGCGTTCGTCCTGTCGGCCCCAACGGCTCGTACGCAGCGGCGTCGTCGTTCGCATGGGCTGCAGCGGCTCTTTCGTTCGTGCGGCGACTACACGACCCAGCCCTTGTAAATGCTTCTTGGCCCGCTCGTGGCCCGACCTGCGCCGTTAAGCGCAAGGTCTTGTGGGAAAGCGTGTTAGCGGTACGAAGAGCTCTCTCATGTAATCGTACTTGGCCCCTCGCTCCCGGAAAAGAATATGGTTTTCCATAAATCGGGTGCGCTCCCGCGTGCCATCGTCATATCTCAGGTGCAGCTCCTCGTCGGGGGTGGCGGAGATGATATAGGCGTCCAGTAAAACATTGGTCTTTGCGTTCCGCTTTCCGATTTCCTCAGCCAGCGCAGGCAGCCGTTCCCACAGGCGCGCCTTTTCGTCGTGGATGTAGGCTTTGGCGTGCAGCATGCCATGCGGTTCGATGAAGACAATGCGCTGGGCTTTCGTTTCTTGATCCAGCAGCCACAGGATGAAATCCGGGTAAAAGCCGCGTTCTTCAAAGAAGCCGATCGCGCGCCCGCGGGTCAGATTGCGCAGGAGGAAGATTTCTTTCCCGGCCAGCGAATGATCCTTCTCGGTGTTCCAGTCGTCGCGTAGGTCGCGCACGAATTGGGCTTCACTCTCGTTCACAGCAGGCGGATCGGCGCTCAACACGTCGCCTTTCGTAAGCAGCAAAGGCAGATAGAGATGCCGGTCGAAGAAAATGCGCGGAAGGTTGTCGTTCTCGCCCCTGTAGACTTTTTCCATGTCTTGGCGCAGTCTCTCAATTGCCTCGACAACATCAGCGCGGGAGCGTGAAGCACGGACGGTATAGGCAGCTTTCTTTTCTTGCACACTTGGGCGGTTGAAGGCCAAGTTGGGATCATCGAGATCGACCGGGCGATAGGCTAAAGTCTGTTCCTCCCATGGCTCACGCCGCGCCTGATAGAACCGGTCCACGTAACGGCACAGAAGTTGGGTCACGGTTTGCTGGAGCAGGGCGCGGCCGGCAAAGGATCGGGGGCAGACCACGGCTTCATCCGCCACAAGAGTGTAGGAGACCTTCTCGATAATCTGGCGCGGCGTCTCAGGGCGGATGACTAGATTGTTCAAGCCCTTCCGCTCCTTGTAGGCCAAAAGGTCAAGGTAAACCGGATGCCAGTCGACCAAGGATAGACTTTCCGGCGGGATTCTGCGCGCTTGCCCGGCGCGCACATCGGCGGTGTGGAAGCTCCACCGCATGCTTGCCAGCGACTGCACACGAACGGATAGATCCACCTGCACGGAGATCGTGGGGTCGGGTTCCAACACCAGCATTGTCTCTACGGCAAAGTCGCGTCCTGCCGGCGGACGGGGTACTACCAGGCCGCGACTGAGGAACTGCTCATTCGCCCAGACGAACAAGGGCAATGCAATCGGCGGTTCTACCTCCACGCCCTCGCGTTCCAGATACTCTCGGAACTGCGCCATGTAGTTGGCGCGCTATGGACACTCCCCGGGCAAACGCGCGGCGTTGGTTTACGGCCTCTTTTAGACGACGGTGTTGCAGCATTGGCTGGATCCGAGTTCCACGGTGTGGGTGTACTTCAACCGATCATTTATGTGGACAAAGTTGACCATCGCGCTTGGCGCGGCCCCGATTCCGAGTGTGTAGCGACTTTGCGCCAACACCACCCTTGGAATTACCGTTGGGTGGGTGTATGGCGCGGCGGGCGGCCGCGACCCCCGAGCCAAGAGGCATCGGTTTGTCAGCACGTCGTTACCGTGTTAGCAAGTAATGTAGTTTCGGGGATAAAGTCGCAGGGACAACAATGGAGTTTCGGGAAATTCAACGCCGGTTGCGGTCCTGGCGGATGTGGTGGTGTGGTGTCCTAGCGTGCGTGGGCATCGCGTGCGGTGACGACGGGGAGGGCGGCCGTCTGTCCGTTCCCTCTACGGTGCCTATCGTCGTTCGGGCGCCTCAGCTCTTGTTGCAACGCTTGGGCCCCGTGCTTCGATCGGTTCCTCTCGACATACACCTGGAAAGCTCCGAGCGTTCCCGGCCGACAGCGGGTCGGGGTAGTGGCCCGCGCGCGACGTTGGTGCAAGACCTGCAGTGTCGTGAGTGCTTTCGGCTCGAGGGAACGCCGGTCGCTCCTATCGTTCACTGTTCTCGGGAAAATGTCCTCGGTTGCATTTACGGACTGGCCTGCTGGTTCGAAAGTCTCGGCCTTCGGTTCTTTCACCCCTTTCATACCTTTGTGCCGGAGCGGCTCGACTTAAGCGGCGTTGGTTGCACATTCGGCCAAGCGGTCGAGCCGCAGATCCCGTTGCGCGGCCTGCAACTGCATACGCTTCACCCCATCGAGTCGCTCGATGACTTTTGGCTTGCCGGGCCAGGCGCTGTGGAGCGAGCGGAGCGCACGTTGGACTGGGTGGTGTGGAACCGTGGGAATTATGTGCAGTGGGTGGCGCTCAACGATATTGCCCGCGACCCTGAGCGCTACCAGCGATGGGCCGCTCACACCCGAGCGATCGTAGGCGCCGCGCATGCGCGCGGCATGCAGGTGGGAATCGCTGTGCAATTGTTCAGTTCCTCCAACCTGCAAAACGCGTTCGACTTGCTGGATCGCGCCGACGACCCCGAGCCGGATACGACCATGGTCAGTCGGTGGCGTCTTCTCTTCGATGGGGCGCCCTTCGACTGGGTGATGCTCTCATTCGGGGAATTTTTCGGCGAGAGCCCTGATGCCTTTGTGCGCATGGTGGAGCGGGCTTACGACACGCTGCAACGAGTCGCTCCCGGCGTACAGATGTCCGCATCCGTGCACCTGGGAAACTATCCGAACTTGCGGGTGGAGTACGACGGGCGGCAGCTACTTTATTATTTCCTTGTCGATTTTGCCTCCGTACCGATCGAACCGTGGGTGCACACCGTAATGTACTTCAACTTGTTCGAGCCTGCGGCCGGAGCGTACAATTACGACGAGTTTGCTGAGCACCGTGAATATCTCCTGGAGAAGCTTCGCGAAGGTGCTCCGGTGGGTTACCATCCGGAGTCGGCCTATTGGATTGCGTTCGATAACTCCGTACCGTTGTACTTCCCTGTTTACATCCGCTCCCGCTGGCTCGATTTGGCGGAGATCGACCGCCGGGTCCCCGGGGCGCCGTTGCGGGCCAACGTTATCTTTTCCTCCGGCTGGGAGTGGGGATACTGGCAAAACGATCTCGTGAGTTTGTGGATGTCGTTTCAAAGACCGCAACGGTGGGAAATACTGGTCGAGCGCATCTTCGAACCCCTGGGGCAAGCGGGGTTGGCAGCCGCCCGAGCGGTGATACGTTTAGCCGAACTCCAGGCACAGGCGGCGATTCACCAGCGCTTGGCGCCCTACTTAGCGGGCCGGGATGCCATTATTGACCTGGGAGACCGCCTGGGGATTCACTCGCAGCCCGATCGACCGGAATTGCGCGAGGTGCTGGCGTGGCCAGCAGAGCAAAGGGAGGGTTTTGCAAACACTGTGCTCGAGCGGCTGGCAGTGCTGGCCGAAGAATCTGCTGGCGTGAGTAGCGAATTCCAGGCTGCGGTGGGGCAAACCGACAATGTGTGGCTGCAAGAGCTTGCCGACGGCTTGGCCATGCAGCCCTTGCGGGCGAGATTCATCGAGAGCATTTACCGCGCTGCGCTCGCTGTGGCGAACGGCGACCGCGACACAGGAGAACGACTGCGCGACACAGCCGCGGAAACGCTCGCAGCGGCGCAGTCGGTGGTCCACCGGCGCCACCGCGCCTTGCTCGACTCGAACGGGGAGCGCTTGGTTTCCGCCTGGCGCAACCCTACCCTTTACCAGTACGGTTACCTGCAAAAGGCGCACACGTTGTGCTACTGGCGGCGGGAGTTGGCGCAACTGGATCTCATGCTTGGCGGCAGCTCCGCCGTTCCCGATTGTTTTTGGTGAGCGAGAAGCCTCGCAGCGCGCGTAGGCTGAACGGGGAACGGATACCGCCAGAGCCCACACGAGACACACTGCGACGTCGCCACCTGTTGGCTCGGGAAGGAATACCAAACCGAGCCCAATTCCGCCGAGGGGTGGGGTGCCTGGCTCAGTGGCCACGCATTTGCGTGGCCGCAGACGAACGAGTGCGCACGATCGTCTGCACTTCCGCAAACAGTTGATCGAGCGCAACACGTAAATCGCGGCCGTTGTTGGCGAGCTGCTCGAGCACTTCACGTTGCTGGGCAGCGCTCGACAGTTCGCATGCACGTAGAAACCGCCGCTGAAGCTCTGCCCGCTCTGCAAGTAAGCGGTCGGCGCGCGTCAACGAGAACAGGCGTACGGAACCACCGCAAAGCTCATGGGTGATCGCGATCATGCGCGCCAGCAAAGCCGCGTGATGGTTGACGATTTCCCCGCAAAGGCGCCGCTGCCGTACCGGCTGCAAGTAAAAGCTCGCCCGTAAGCATTGTAAAGCTAAATCGAAAGCACCTGAGTGGAACCAGGTGTCAGATTGGCTCGCCCGCCGCCGGTGTTGCTCGAAGCGTCGATATTCCCACAATTGCTCGAGCGGCTCTGCCGCTGCCGAAAGCAGGAGCGAGAGCAGGTAAAACGTCAAGGCCAGGGAGAAGACAACGATGAGTGCTGAAACCAACGATGTCAGCATAATCATCCTCTCGTGTGAGAAGTGGCTTGCTCGGGGAACCAACTCCTACCTGCCACGCAGGTATCAAACAGTCAAGGCCGACGGTATGTTAAGTTCGTGAGGCAGGGTGTGGGAGGGATTTCCCGACTTGCTGGGGCAACGGCCGTGAAATCCTGCAGTTCTGGTAACCCCCTGACGATTTGCGAGCGCGATGGCTGGTGCGGCGAAGATGTGGGGCAAGAAGGATGGCTCGAGGACTAGAGGAAAACGAAAGGCGAGCGGCTCCTCTCGGCGACCAGGGACTTTCCCGGCCGCGGGCGCCAGTAGCCTGCCAGGATGTGGCTGAGGCACTCTCAGGCTAGCAGTTCCCCGGGCTTCACGTCGCCAAACTCACGGCCCGAAGTGTTCGATTCTCCACTCGTCCCGCAGGACGGGGTCCGGGCGGACTCTCTCGGTTCGACGCCCAGTTCGGTCGTACACGTCAAATTCATCTGGAAGAACCGGGCTTTTGCGAACCGTTTTTTCGCGGACGCCCAGAGGGGAGTAGACGTCGAACTCTTCCTTGAGAACCGGGTCGGGGCGGACCGATCCCGCGCGCCGACCGGTGTTGTCGTACAGGTCCCACTCGTCGCGAAGCACGGGGTTGCGGCGGATGGTTCCTTGACGAATCCCATTTTTCTCAATGATGTACTCGTCGGGAAGTACGGGATTCTTGCGAACACGAGTCTCTTCCCAACCGAGAGCCCAGCTTGCTGGGAGAAGGGCCCCGGCAAGGAGGAGAATGCGGATCCGAGAAACTCCCGTGCCCCATAGTTTCATGCCGCTAGTTTGCCCTAGGGCGATGTGGCCGTCAAGGCCAACAGTCAGCGGGCGATGGAGCGCTTGAGAAAGAACGGACGTTCAGATTATGGTGAAGGCGTTCCCGATTTGGGTATTCAGGGATAAGAGGGACGGGTACAAGGAACTGCATGAAAGCTTTGGTTCTGACCGGCGGCGCCGGTCGAGCTTTGGTACCGTTTTCAGCCACGCGTCCGAAGGCAATGACGGTGGTGGCCGGCGGCTCGCTGTTGCGCCGCACGCTTGCGTACTTGCGCGAAGCAGGCATTACCGATGTCACCATCGTCTTAGGGCAGCATGGGCATGTGGTGGAGAACGCCTTTGGCGATGGTTCGGGTCTCGGTTTGAATCTTAGTTACGTGCGCCAAGAAAGCGCCCAGGGCATTGCCGACGCCATTTTGCGGGCACGTGACAAGTTCACCGTGGCGGAATACTTCGTCCTGGTTTACGGAGATGTGGTTACGTCGAGCAACCCGTTCCTGCTGCTGTTGCAATCGTTTAACACGTTCAAGAGCCCGATTGCGGGAGTCTGCCTGCCGGGACCACCGACCGCTCGTTACGGTAACGTGTATTTAAGTGGAACGCGCATCACCAAAATCGTGGAAAAGCCCCGCGCGGCTGGCTTAGGCAATTACGTGCTTTCGGGGATGTTCGTTCTCCCCACTGAGTTGTTTTCGTGGGTGGAAGAGGCGGGGCGGGATATGGAGCGGGTGTTCGATCGTCTGACGGCCGGCGTGGGCGTGCACGCCTCGATTTGGGAGGAGGGCTGGATCGACGTAGAATACCCTTGGGATGTGCTGGCAGCGAACCGCTTGGTCATGGATACCTGGGAAGAGGCGCAGATTTCTCGTCACGCTACCTTGGACAACAATGTGACGATCGTGGGACCGGTTCGTGTCGAAGCTGGATCGACCATTCGCGCCGGGGCCGTGCTGGCTGGTCCGTGCTACATCGGCCGTGATTGCTACGTGGGCAACAACGTGTTGGTGCGCAGTTACTCCTCGTTGGGACCGGGTTCCACCGTTGGTTACGGGGTCGAGCTGAAGAACTGCGTGGTGTTTGGCCGGGCGCGAATCGGCCGGCTTTCGTTCATTGGCGATAGCGTGGTGGGCGAAGAAGTGGACATCGGTTCTGGGACCATGACCGTGAACGAGACGATGGATCGCCAACCCATCGGTGTCAATATTCTCGGCTCGCGCGTCGATTCGGGACTCAAAAAGCTCGGCGCCTTTATTGGCGACCGCGCGAAAATCGGTGCCGGGAATACGCTGGCCGCGGGAACGATCGTCGACGCGGGCGCTGTGATCGAGCATCACACCACGGTGCCCCGAGCGGAGTAACGATATGTGCGGGATCAGCGGGGTCGCGAGTTTTCACCCCATCCATGATCGCTTGTACGAAGGTGTCCATCAGCTCGAGTACCGTGGCTACGATTCCTGTGGCGTGGCTTTTGTCGAAAACCGCCACATCGAGGTGCGCAAAGACGTTGGCACGGTAGACGAGGTCGACAGCCGCACGAATCTTCGTAACCTGGCAGCCCGTGTGGGCATCGCCCACACCCGTTGGGCCACTCACGGGAAGGTTACCCGGGAAAACGCTCACCCCCATCTGAGTTGCGACGGCGCCTTTGCCGTAGTTCACAACGGCATCATCGCCAATTACCGCGTGTTGCGGGAACGGCTGCAGCACGCGGGGCATCGCTTTCGCTCGGAAACCGACACAGAAACCATCGCCCATTTGGTCGAGGATCACCACCGGCGCACCGGGGACGTCGAGTCGGCATGGGTGGCTACCCTGCGTGAACTCGAAGGAAGTTATGCCTTGGCAATGATTTCCGTGCACGATCCGGATCGAATTTATTGTGCGCGCCAAGAAAGCCCCCTGATCATTGGTGTGGGAACCGATAGCAATTACGTCGGCTCAGATTTCAACGCCTTCATCGAATACACGAAAAACGCTGTCATCCTCGACGACGGCGAATACGGGATCGTTTCCCAGGACAGCTACGCCATTAAACGAGTGCGCGATGGCGAAGTCGTGGAAAAACCGGTCATGGTGATCCCTTGGGACTCGGAGCTCTCCCGCAAGGGCGGATACCCGCATTTCATGCTCAAAGAAATTCACGAGCAGCCGCAAGCGGCACGGGCCGCTCTGGCCATCGAAAACAACGCTTTTCGCGACCTCGTTGAGGAGATGGCCCAGGCCCGCCGCATTTACCTGATCGGTGTGGGTACCACTTACTATGTGGCACTCTACGGGCAATATCTCTTCGCGGAACTGGCCGATGTCGCCGTGCTCCCAGTGAGTTCCGACGAGTTCCGCTACCTGGACAAAAGCGATCCTGACACTGTGGTGCTGGCCATCTCCCAGTCAGGTGAAACCTACGACACTTTGATGAGCTTGCGCCACGCCAAGGAGCGGGGTGCCAAAACGGCCGCCATCGTGAACGTCGTTGGGTCCTCGATTGCGCGACTCGTGGACTACGCGATCTTACAGGGGTCGGGTCCCGAGGTCTGCGTCGTCAGTACCAAGGCAGCCCTGGCACAAATGGTGTTGCTGACACGTCTGGCTATTGAACTCGGAGGCGTGCGCGGCAAGCTCGCAGCGAACGTCCGCGACGAAGCTTACACAGCCTTGCGTCGCTTGCCGGAAGAGATCGAAGCACTCCTGAACGAACGCTCGGGTTTGATCCGTGCTGCCGCCTACCGCCACGCCCACATGCGCAACTGGCTCTTTCTCGGTCGAGGCATTTACTATCCTATTGCCTTGGAATCCGCCCTGAAGATGAAAGAAGTCACATACTTGCATGTCGAAGGAATGCCGGGCGGATTTCTGAAACACGGTACCCTCTCTCTGGTCGACGAGAATTTGTACACGCTTGTGTTTGTGCCGCCACGAGACAGCGGCGAGCTCTACACACTGACGGTTTCCTGCGTCGAGGAAGTGCGTGCTCGCGCAGGCTACGTCATTGGCCTGGCGTTCGACCCGGCGCCGGGCCTGTTCGACGAAGCCGTTCCTCTACAGGCCTCGCATTGGTTGACGGCCCCGCTGTTGCCCTTGGTGGCTGCGCAGCTGTTGGCCTATTTCACGGCCACGGCATTGAAGCGTAACGTGGATAAGCCCAGGTCTTTGGCCAAGTCGGTCACCGTCGCCTAAAACGGCGCCGATTTGTTCGCACGGTGGCTCAGCGGCGGCAGTTTCGCAAGACGCTTGGCCCCGTTGTGTTTGCTCGAGCTGCTGATCCCATTTCTGAGGGCACCTCGCGCACGACTTGTGCTTCAGGAAAGCAGGGCTCGCTAGACGAGCCTCGAAACCATGTCAGATGACTTGAACATTGTCAGTAGGATCCGTGCGTCGAATTGCTCGAGGCTAGCGAAAGCCTGATGTACGCCTAGAGCTCCGACAGGGTCGCCGATCTGGCTTTGTCCCTCGGAGCAGAGCCCCAGCGATTCTGCCGGAGCGATGAACGGCATGCTTGGGTCAGGGAGCACCTTCTCGAGGCTAGATTTCGATGTGGCGGGCTGCACGCAAAAATCCCCTTTCTGGTTTCGGCATGCAGGCTCGGCCTACTGCACCTCTTTCCGGAAGATAAAACTCGCCGCCGTTAGGATGGCGACTCCAAAAACGAGCAAGACCAAGCTTTCATCCCAGAGTTCGGCCCAGCCCGCGTTTTTCAAATAGATGCCGCGAACAATACGGATGTAATACTTCAGAGGAATGATGTGGGTGAGGTGTTGGATCATTTCGGGCATGCTGGAAATCGGGAACATGAAGCCGGAGAAAAATAAATTGGGCAGCAGCAAAAACTGGCCCAACATGGAGGCCTGCTGTTGGGTGTTAGACACAGTGGAAACCAGGAGCCCCATCCCGAGGCAAGTCATGATGAAAAGGAGACTCAGCACCAAGAGCAAGCTTAAGGAGCCCACCATTTCCACCCCGAACCAATACCGGCCGGCAAGCATCACTGCAGCCATGTTCACGTAGCCGATCACGATAAACGGCAGTGCTTTTCCTAAGACGAACTCGCCTGCACGGATTGGCGTAACAATAATCTGCTCGATCGTCCCACGTTCTTTTTCCCGGACGATGGCAATGGCTGTGAGAACGACCAGTAACTCCATGAGCACGACGCAAAGGATTGCGGGAACCATGTAGCGGACGCTGCGCAACTCGGGGTTGAACCACACTCGTGGCTCGGCTTCGACCCGGGGATGCACCACGATGCGATCCCCGGTGCCGCGGTCGGGAAAACGCACCTGCACCGCATGCGTGAGGGTAATTTGCTCCAGGTAAGCCGAAGCGATCATGGCGATGTTGGAGTTGCTACCATCGATGAGTGCGGAGATCTCGGCGGTTTTGCCTCTGCGCAGTTTTTCGGAGAAGTCGGGTGGGATGGTGAGCACGACCTTCACGGTGCCGCGGTCCAGGAGCCGGTTGGCTTCGGCGATGTGCGTGCATGGAGCGGCGATCCGAAAATAACCGCTATGGACGAGATGGTCGACGTAATTGCGGCTCGACGCCGAGCGGTCGTAGTCGCACACGGCGAGCGCAATATCGGTGATGTCGGTGGCGACCACATAGCCGAAGATAATGAGTTCGATCACGGGCATGAGCAAAACCAAGCCGAACATGCGACGGTCGCGCGAGAGCTGGATGAACTCCTTCCACATCACGTGGGCGATCCGCGAAAGCGAAGCCCTCATCCGAGCTTCTCCTGGAAACGGCTGGCGCTAAGCCATACGATGCCGGCGGAAAACGCTGCCAACAGGAGAGCTTGCGGCCAAAGAACCTCGAGGCCAACGCCCTTGAGATAGATCCCGCGAATGGCCGTGACGAAATAGCGGCCCGGGAAGAAATACGAAAGAACGCGGATCCCCACCGGCATGTGCTCCAAAGGGAAGACGAATCCCGACAGCAAAACTGCCGGCAATAAGGAGATAAAGATTGCCGCCAGCATGGCTGACTGCATGGTGTCAGCAATCGTGGAAACGAAGACTCCGGTGCCGAGGGAGGCGGTCAAATAGAGCACGGAGAAGACGGCAAGCTCCCATAAGCTTCCTTTGATGGGTACGCCGAAGACGAAGTACCCAGCCGTAATCACGATGGTAAGGTCGAGCAACGCGATGAGGACGTAGGGTACAATTTTCCCGATCATCAATTCCAACGGGCGAATGGGGGACACTAGCACCTGCTCGATGGTTCCCCGTTCCTTTTCCTTGACGATGCTCAAGGCGGTCAGAATGGCGCCCACGATCATCATGATGACGGCGATGATCCCAGGGACGATAAAGTTCACGCTTTGAAGTTCCGGGTTGTACCACACACGGCTCGCTACACGGATCCCCATGTCTGTCTGTGGCCGCTCCACCACAGTGGCCTCGAGCCGGGCACCGAACGTTGCGACCATGGCGAGGAGGTAACTTTGCGCTATCGTGGCCGTGTTCGAATCGGTGCCGTCGAACAAGGCCTGAAGAGTGACAGACTCCCCGGCCCGCGCTCGGCGCGCAAAATCGGGCGGAATGACAAGGGCGGCTTGGCTCGCTCCTGTGGTCAGGTCTCGCTCTACATCGCTGTAACGCTCGCCTTGGCGAACAAGCTGAAAGTACCCGGACTGGACCATCTGCTCGATGAGCAAGCGGCTGTAGCTGCTACGATCGTAGTCGAGTACCGTTAGGGGAACGTTGTTGATATCGTAGCGGATGCCGTAGCCGTAGAGGAGCAACATGCTCACGGGCCACAGGAACGTCAGCAACAAGCTGCGGCGATCGCGCAGAACGTCGGTAAACTCTCTTCGCATGATGGCACGGATGGTGCGGCGCGAGAGGCGATAGCGCGCGGCAATCATCGCTCTTGAACTCCACTTTGTTCGATAATGGCCACGAAGGCATCCTCGAGGGATGGGTCGATACGATCCACTTTGGTCACCACGATGCCACGCTGGCCCAAGAGAACTGGCAGTTGCTGCTTGGCTAAATCGGCGTCAGCGACAGTGACGTGGAGTCGGTCGCCGAAAATGGCAACGCCGAGGACCCCAGGTGCCTGCTTCACCAGGGCGTACGCAGTCATGAGTTCCGAGGGGCTCAGCTCCAACAGGGCGTGGGGGACATGTTGCGATTTGAGTTGCGCCGGACTGCCACAGGCCACAACCTTGCCGGCATAAATCAGCGCCAGTTCGTCACAGTGCTCGGCCTCGTCCATGTAATGCGTGGTGACGAACACGGTTACCCCTCGTTCGGAGATTTCCGCAATCATCTCCCAAAAGCGCCGCCGCGACAATGGGTCGACCCCGGAAGTCGGCTCATCGAGAAACAACAACGGCGGCTCGTGGAGGATCGCGCAACCGAGAGCGAGCCGTTGCCGCCAGCCAGCCGCCAGGTCGCGAGTGAGCACATGTTCGCGGCCGAGCAGCCCGGCCATTTCTAACGCCCAGGCGATGCGCCGCCGCCGTTGAGCTCCGTGAACGTTGTACACCCCAGCGAAAAACTGCAGGTTTTCTTCGACGGTCAGGTCCTCGTAGAGCGAGAATTTTTGCGACATGTACCCTAACCGGCTTTTGAGCGCTTCGCTTTCGCGCCACAAATCGAAGCCACCAACCGTGCCGCTTCCCGCAGTGGGCCGCAAGATTCCGCAAAGCATGCGGATGGTGGTCGATTTCCCAGCGCCGTTGGGCCCGAGGAAACCGAACACCAACCCTCTCCGGACCCGCAAATCGATGTGGTCGACTGCGACGAAGTGATCGAAGGTCCGCGTCAGCCCTCGCACGTCGACGGCAAATTCGAGCTCACTCACGGCATCTCCCGATGATCCCACTGTTCAGCGAACGGATCGCTTGCTTTGCGCAACGAACCCTGCCTGCTATGCGACGCGATAATTCCATGGTTCGGGAGGTTTCGATATGGTGCGCTGGCTGTTGGCTGTGGCCCTGGCGGCGTCTTTGCTCCCCGCGCGTTCGCGGGCCGAGGAGGCGAAACATACAATGGTGCTCGTGAAAACGTCCATGGGAGATCTCAAAATCGAATTGTTCGACGACCAAGCTCCACTGACGGTGAAAAACTTCTTGGCTTACGTCAACGACCGCTTTTACGATGGTACGATTTTCCACCGGGTGATCCCCAACTTCATGATTCAAGGTGGAGGCTACGACAAGGACCTCCAGCAAAAACCGACGAAAGCACCGATCAAGAACGAGGCGAAAAACGGCCTGAAGAACGTGGTGGGCACGATTGCCATGGCTCGCACCGGTGTCATCGATAGTGCCACGTCGCAGTTCTTCATCAATGTGAAGGATAACGCCTTTCTCGATCATCGCGACGAGACTCCGGGTGGTTATGGCTATGCCGTTTTCGGTAAGGTCGTCGAGGGCATGGACGTTGTTCTCAAGATTGCCGAAGTGCCGACCCAGCGTGTGGGGATGCACGAGGCGGTTCCCAAAGAGCCCGTGGTGATCCACTCCATTCGCGTGATCGGGAAGTGACCACGCTCGGGCAAAACAAGCGCGCTGCCGTGGTGTTCGACCTTGACGGCGTGCTCGTGGACTCCGAGGAGCTCCATTATCGTGCTTACAGCGAGGTGCTCGCCGCGTTTGGCGTCGTCATCGGAAGGCGAGAGTACGCCGAACACTGGATCGGCGCTGGGCATGGTCCGGAGCACGTAGTAGAAAGGTACGCGTTACCCCTCAGCCCTGCCGAGCTGCGCTCCCGGAAAGCACCGATTTATCGCCGCTTGTTGGAATCCGGCGTTCCGCCGATGCCGGGAGCCGACGTTGTCGTTGCGCAGCTTTCTCGCCAGTTTGCCCTGGGAATTGCCACGAACTCGAGCCGGTCTGACGTCAACTGGATTTTGAACCGCTTTGGCTGGCAACGTTATTTCGACGCCGTCATTGCTCGCGAGGATTATCGGGAGGCTAAACCCGCTCCGGATGCGTACTTGGCCGCGCAAGCTGCCTTGGCGGTGCCGCCCGAGGGTTGCCTCGTCGTCGAAGACTCACCCCGGGGCGTTCTAGCCGCTCGCTCGGCAGGCTTGCGGGTGGTGGTCGTACCCAATGCATTTACTCGCATCTGCACCTTTCCCGACGGAACGGAAATAGTCGAAGGCTTGTCGGTGATCACTCCCTCGTTCGTGCGACAGCGCCTGCCACTAGGGCAACCTTGAGGAAGCTTTCCACGAAACACCGATGTGGCTAGCAAGCAATCGCCCTTAGCGATAATCACAGAAGGAAAGCGGCGCCTCGACGCCACCCCGTGCAATGACAGCGACGCTTGTTTCTCCTCGCTTGCTTCGCGCTTTACTGAGTTTGTTGGCGTTGACCCTGATGCACTGCCAACCCGAGCCGCGCCGCCTTCCCTATATTCCACCGAAATTGGAAAATTGGCCCCAACCTTACCGCGGTGTTCCTGGCCTGGCTGCGCACGTCATCGTTACCGGGTTCGTCGAGCTGCCGCAGTCCTGGGTGTATCGGGGCGGATCCTGGTTTCGTACGGCTCAATTGCCAGTCTTGGTGCTTGTCTTGCAACATCCCAGTAAGGGAGTGGTTCTCGTGGACACGGGCTTGCCGCAGGAGGTGAGCAGCAAACAGGTTTGGCCTCGGCTGTTTTTCTTCCCCAACGAAGGCTTCGTGACCATACGGGCAAACGACGCGTTGCCGCAGCGTTTGCAACGAGCGGGTATTCGCCGAGAGGCTGTGCGCTGGGTGGTGCAGACAAACTTGCGATCCGTGCGCACCGGCTCCTTGGGGGAGTTTCCCCAGGCAAAGGTGGTCGCCACCCGGTCAGAGTTCGATCATGCCTCGCGCGGCGGGGGCACAGGCTACGCACCGGAACTGTGGTCCAGTGTCCGCAACTGGCATTGGATTGACTTTGCCGATAGCCAGCCTCTGGGCACATTCCCTCGTGCTGTCGACCTGCTCGGTGACCGCAGTATTTTTGTCATCGAGGGGGGTGGTCCAACGCCGGGTACCGTGCTCGTCTTGGCCCGTTTGCCCGAGCGCGCCTTGCTCTGGGCGAGCGACGTGGTCCTGACGCGAGAAGGGTTACGCGCGGGTGCAGAGCCACAGGGCCTTTGGGACGGTAACCAGTGGTGGCTGAAATTTTGGCAGGTCAAGCGGATGCGCGATTTGGCGCCCGAAGTGGAGGTACTGCCAGCATTCGACACCAGTGTCTACCAAGGCAAAACAGTGCCGGCGAAATTGCATCCGCTGCCGACCCCCGCCAATAGCCCGCGCGAGCGACCGACGCCGAACCGTTGGGAACGCATCTTGCCACGCCCGTGGTGAATGCGCGCCCGGAGATCAGTTGCTTTGCTGCCTGGCCTGCTTGCAAGGACAGCCGCCAGACTTTTCGCCTTGGCCGACATGGCTGCCGTGGTCCTTCGCCTCCCCTGGAGCACTCGCTTGCGCCCTCGCAGCAGTGCACGCGCCGCAACAACCTCCGTTGGGCATGCAGCCTGCGGGAGCTGACTGAGCTTCCTCGGCGACTGGAGCGGGGGCTGTGGTCGAGCCCTCTTCCGCGTGTACGGGGAAGGCGAGTAAGGCATAGGAAATTAGGGCCAGGAACGTGAACGTCTTCACGAAACCTCCTTTTGACGACCGTTCGAGGTTACCCTGGGCGCTGCCTTCGTGCAACCGACGAAGAGACACTCGTGGAAGCGATCACCCCGGCGTAACGGTTCCCTTCATGGGCCTCGCCGATAGCCGTGGTAGGCGAAGCAACATCGGTGTCCTCCGCCGTGGCGCTCGCACCAAGTCCCTCACCGGCATACCGACGTGCACTCCGACTCGGATCACAGCAGCTGCACCCAAGCCTGTCCTTTAGCTGGTACTGGCTCCCTGTGCTGAATTGGCGTTAGCCAGGCACCGAGGAATTCCTCGTCGCGGGCTTGCATATGCTTGGGCACAGCTTGTTCCGGATTGCTTGCGGAGCGCGTATTTAGGAAGCTTGCGGCTGTCATGCGCTGGCAAGTTTTCTTGGGCATATTGGCATGCCTTGCCGTCTCCGGTTGCGCCGACGATGGGGAATTCGCCGGGGGTGCCACGGCCAAAGTGTCGGTTGGTTCAGCAGCGGTCACGGTGGCATCGCCCGTGCTGGCCGTAACCACGCAGAGAAACCCTTGGCGCGTGGAGTTCACGGCACGGGACCGCACCCGACACCTTACGCGCACCAGCACACAGGGAGGTCTTTTTTATCGCCGTGAGGGCAGCGGAGGGCAGGTTACCGCCGTCCGTGGCGTTGTAACGGAACCCCATGGTGTGCGCTTCACCGTCGAGACGAGCGAGGGGGAGCGGGGCTCAGTGACGGTTTCGTTCGTAACGGAACGTACCGTGCGCTTAGAGTTCGTCCCACCACGGGCAGCGGAAACCACCGCCTTGGGGGCAAGCTGGGAGAGCCCGAGCGATGAGCGTATTTACGGCCTGACGGAGCGCTTGCGGGATTCGCCGCTTTTGCTTCCCGGCGTGGTGGACGTGCCCGAGGAAGAGGTGAGACCGCGCGAAGTTGGCTCGCTCGATCGCCGCGGTGAGATGGTCGAAATGTTCATCCGACCGACCATCGCACTGTACGCGCCCTTCTATCAAAGCTCGCGTGGATACGGGTTGAGCGTGGAAGGCACGATGCCCGGCGTATACGATCTCGCGGCTACGGAGCCGAACACGCTGTCGTTTGTCTTCGAAAGCGGCAGCCGCCCAGAAAACCAACGTCTCACGCTGTTGGTGTTCTACGGTCCGGAGTTCACCACCATTCTCGACGAGTACACACGACTGACAGGGCGACCGCTGGTTCCGCCTGCCTGGGCTTTCTTGCACTGGCGTTGGCGCGATGAACTGCCCATCGCGCCTGCGGCGGAGCTCGACGGAATACCCATCAACGCTGCGGTGGCCGAGGATGTTTCCATGTACGAGCAGTTGGGAATCCCTGCAGGAGTGTACTTGCTGGACCGCCCGGCTTTACAGGGCAACTTTGGCTTTGCTCGCTTCGCGTGGGACGAAGAACGGTTGCCGAACGCTCGCTTCATGCTGGAGGCCCTGCGCCGCCGCGGGTACCGATTGGTGACGTGGAGTGCAGCGTGGGTGTGCGGTAGTGCTCCCGGCGACAACGGCTACGAAGCACAACAGTTAGGTTTTATCGCTCCCATGCGACGGACGGGGCCACCGTTTTGCGATGATGTCCGCGGCCGAAGTTTCGTTCTCGACGTGACCAACGCCGCCGCGCGCCAGTGGTTCGAGGAGCGTTTAGCGCGTTTTTTGCACGACGAAGGTCTCGACGGCATCAAGCTCGATCGCGGCGAGGAACACATCCCGTCGCAACCTGCAGACATTTGGGCAGATGGCCGCTCGGGCCGGGAGGTGCACAACGACTACGTGGTGCTGCAGACCCGGATGCATCGCGAGGCACTGGACCTTGCTCGGCCAGATGGCAACTATGTTTTGATCACCCGCTCCGGCTACACCGGAACACAGGCGGATTCCATCGTGTGGGGTGGGGACACCGCGGGAAGCGAGGATTTTGGCGAGGGCCCGGGAACGGATTTGGGTTTGCGCAGCGCCATCATCTCTCAACAACGTGCCGCGTTCCTCGGCTTTCCGATTTGGGGCTCGGACACGGGCGGGTATTACCAGTTCAAAGATCGAGAGGTTTTTGCGCGCTGGATCGAATTCAGCGCCTTTTCCGGTGTGATGGAGATCGGTGGAAAAGGTTCTCATGCTCCGTGGGACATGCCCACCGAACCGCGGTACGATGCCGAGATGGTCGAGGTTTACCGGCGCTACGCCCGTTTGCGTCATGCGTTGCAGTCCTACATCGTGGCTGCCGCCCGCGACGCCCGCCGGGGTATGCCCCTGGTACGCCCGATGATTTTTCTGGACCCAGAAGACAAGGAACTCGAGGACCGTTGGGATCAGTACCTGTTCGGGCCCGATCTCATGGTGGCTCCGGTATGGCGGGTCGGGCAAAGGGAGCGGTTGGTGTACTTTCCCCGCGGTCGCTGGCGAAATTTTTGGAACGATCGCGAAGTCTTCGAGGGACCTGCACAGGTGACTTTTCCCGTTCCACTGGACACCATTTTGGTATTTCTCCGTGACAAGGCCCCGCATCCGTTGCGAAGCCCGCTCGTAGGGCAAACGAGTACCACAGCGAGGTAGGCGCGCGTCCTCTGGCCTTTCACCGCGAGGGCACATACTCGGTTTCGGGTGCCGGATCGTTGGGAAGTCGTTGCCGGGGCCACGCACAGAAATGTTTTCGCCGCCGTCGTTTGCTCTTTGCATATCGCGGGCTACGGTAAAGGTTGCGCAACGGTCGCTTCCCGGCATCATCGCGCAAGCGATTACTAGCCAGACGGAAACAGGCTGTGTGTCAAGAGTTGTTTGGTCACCCACGAGATTGGTGAAAACCGTCTACGGTTTTCCACACCACCGATACGATGAAAAGTCAGCCGTCGAATAGATGGTGCGTTGTTGTGTCCCACACAGCGGAGAAGCGATGGCCGAATATATCAATCGTCAGGTGTCTACCCACTGACAGATAGCCCATGATCTTGTGTGTGCCGGCGCGACTTTTTGGCTGAGGAGGGTTCTACAGCTGAATGTGGCGTCAAGCTTCGCAGCACGCGCTGCAGGCCGAGTGGCTTTCATCGCAAAAAGCACTGCGACCAGGCTGACCGCCATTGCGCTGCCTTGCCACGGGACCATGGGGCTGTCGCTCGGCTGAGCACCGAACAAACAACGGGAGGTGTGGTATGGCCAACGTAACCAAGGCGCGAGGGGCACAGTGGATTGAATGGATCCTCGTTTTCTCGCTCGTTGTTGGGATCTGCGGCTGTGTGGAGCTACTTGTCACAGGCCAGCCCGCTCGAACGGGAGCCGAACAACCGGACGAGGCGTTTGTGTCCCCAGACCTGAAATTCGAGGAAATTTCTAGCGTCGCGATATTCCCGTTCCTCCCCGTTAGAGACGAGAACGATCAGTGGGCCGACCTACTGAATGACAGCTTCGCGGGTGAGGTCCAGAGCCGCCAAGAAAACGCGTGTAGAGTCCACGTGCACCGGCAGCTTCTCGATTACATTAGCCAAAGCGGCTTGGGTCAAGGTTACAAACAACTGCAAGCCGACCATAACAGTTCCCCTATGGGCTTACTGGTCCTCACACCTTCGACCGTGCAGTTTTTCAGGACGCTTCACCAAAAACATGGGGTGGATGCGTTTTTGATCGGGTCTTACCAAATAGGCACCCGCGTGGAGCAACGAGTCAATTGCAGTACGGGGCAAATCGATTTTACCAGAATTCCTGAATATACGGTCCGGGTCGCTCTTTACTCCGTGAAAGCGAATGAGGTTTGGTGGCGTGCGAAAATCACGAGGGCTGGTAACATGAACCAGGTAGCGAGGGTTGTGAGTGCAAGCCTTGCAGCAAATATCGGCAAGGGCCGTTTGCGGAACCTATGAGAGACAGTTCGAAGGCGCCAGCGAAAAGCCACGAAGCGCCAGCCGAACGGTAGTGTCCAAAAGGCGGCATTTGACCCGGCGGGCTGACGAGAGCCACGCCAACGTTGATTCCTGAGAGGCTGATTTTTACTGATCAGTTTCTCCTTGATGCCAGATCCGAGGCCACGGTTCACCAGCCGCGGCTAAGCAAGTAAACGAGGCCCTTGGCCTAAAGTCGTCGGTGCGCCTTGGCGGTCAGGGCGCGGTGCTGCGCGCAACGCCGTCAAAGCTTGCGGTGGCCGCTCACGACGGCCTCGTAAAGTTCGGCTGTTAAGGGAACATAAGCCTTTTGCGTCTCGTCACGAAGAAACAGAGGATCGGCAATCTGTTGCGGATCGAAGCCCTCCCGTTGGAGCTGGATCTTGCGTTGCTTCAGGGTTCCGGTGACATCCATTTCCGGTACCACGCGCACGAACAGGGGCCGAGCGTAGGTGGGCAAAACCTCTGCGGTCTCGTAAAAGCTGCGGCCGTCGAACTCGGCCCCAGGGAACAGAACGACGGCTGCCATACCGGCTCGCCCTTCGTGCCCGGGAACGTCGACGCCGTACACGTTGGTTTCGCTGACACCCGGGGCACGATTGAGGATCGAGGCAACCTCTTGTGTGGAAACGTTTTCCCCTTTCCAGCGAAAGGTGTCGCCGATGCGGTCGACGAAGTAGTAGAAATAGTCCTCGTCGCGTCGCAACAAGTCGCCGCTGCGGAAGTAGGCGTCGCCACGTTCGAAGGCATTGCGTACCACCTTGCGCTCGCTGGCCTCCCGGTCGGTGTATCCGTCATAAGGCATAAGTCCCCGGCGGCTGATCCGACCGAGTAGCTCGCCGGCCTCACCAGCCTTGCATTCGATCAGGAAGCCGTCGCCGCCCCGCACCAACTCGCCACGTTCCACGTCGTATCGTGCAAGCTTGTAGCGACGATGTTGAAAGGGGTGCGCCCGCCCCACCGAGCCAACACGGCCCGCTAAATTGATCAACGCAATGTTACCTTCGGTGGCGCCGTACATCTCGACGATGCGCGCAATTCCGAAACGCTGTTGAAATGCTTCCCAAATCTCCGGCCGTAAACCCGCCCCGACTGCCAGCCGCAGCCGGTGCTCGCGGTCCTCTGGGCGTGGGGGTTGACGAAGAAGGTAGCGGCAAAGCTCCCCCACGTACACGAATGCTGTGGCATCGTGCCGCCTTACGTCGTTGAGGAATACACTCGCACTGAAACGGCGCCGCGAAGCGAAGCCACCCCCAGCACGCAAAGCAACGGCGAATCCCACGAAATTGCTCTCGCCATGGTAAAGCGGCAGGGGAGCGTACAGGGTATCGTCCGGACCAATGCCGAGAAGAGACGAAAGCCCGAGTCCCCCCATCATGAAGCGTGCATGGCGCACGATGGCGGCTTTCGGAAGGCCGGTCGTGCCCGAGGTGTAGATGTACAAAAACACGTGCTTACCACGAATGTCAGGGAGCAGAGGCTCGTGGGCGTCCGCCGCTGCAAGCGCGCTTTCCAGTGGCTCGACGTGTGGCGGAAGCTCAGCCGGGTTTCCCAATGCCCAAATGGTGTACTGCGCTGCCTCTGGAAGTTCCACGAGTGCAGGGAGGCAGGCGTGGTCCACGAAGACGTGGCGAGCGCCTGAGGTGCGCAGGACATGCGCTAAAGGCTCGCCACGAAGGTGGGTATTCAGCAACGCGCCAATGGCTCCGCGCTTTGCTACCGCCCCTTCGGCAAACAAAAACGCGGGGCTGTTTTCCATCAGAATCGCGACCGCCTCGCCAGTGGAGATACCAGCTTGCCGGAACACCCAGGTCCATCGATTGACCTGCTCGTTGTATCCGGCGAACGTGATGGTTTCCTGCTCGAAGCGCAGGAAGATGCGGTCTCCGTGCCGCTCCGCTTGTTCGCGGGCGAGAACCCCCAAGGTTTCTCGGCCCTCCGGCCCGCATCGTTGCACCGCTCGCCCGAGCCGAAGGAGGAGCGGAAGCTCACGTAAGTCCTGAACCAACAAGCGCCAGTTCATGTCGTGCCGCTTACCGGCAAGCGCCTCGAACGGCAATCCTCGTCAGGCCGAGCGGATTCGTGAAACACATAGTTATGACCTCGGGAGTCGGTTTGGCCGGCAGATCCTCTTGACCGTGCTCGGACTGCAACCGAACAACGTGATGCGGCCACCACGCGGTGCCTCCGATCCGCGGCCATGGCGAAGGTGGAGCGGCATACCTGCGACTTGGCAGCCAGCCCCATGCCCGGCCGATAGCCAGCGCTAGAAGTGGGGGCTCCTGTGCGATATGCGGGAGCCATGGCCATCCTCAAAGTTGCACGCCTCGGACATCCGGTCTTGCGCCAGGTTGCGGCCCCGGTACCCCCTGCGGAAGTTACTCGACCGGAAACGCAAAGGCTGATTGACGACATGATCGAAACGATGATCGAGTACGATGGAGCCGGCCTGGCTGCTCCGCAGGTGCACGTGAGCAAACAAATTGCCGTCTACGCCGTAGAAGCCAATCCTCGGTATCCGCAGGCTCCTTCTATTCCGCTGACGGTTCTCATCAATCCGCGCATTATCCCGCTCGGGGAAGAGCAAGAAGAAGATTGGGAGGGGTGCCTGAGCCTACCCGACTTGCGTGGAAAGGTTCCCCGGTACGTGCGCGTTCGCGTGGAAGCGGTCGACCGTCACGGTAAGCGCCTAGAGTTTACGGCTACAGGGTTCCACGCCCGTGTCGTCCAGCACGAAACCGACCATTTGCTGGGCAAGGTCTATCTCGAGCGTATGCGCTCCCTCGACTCGCTTTCTTTCCTGCGGGAGTTCCTTCGCTATCAGGGCCGCGGATCGGTGATCCAGGAGTAACCCTTACAAGGCTCGCCAACAATCTCGTAAATCTGTGCGCCACGCTGGGGAAAACGCCGTGCGCTTCAGCATGTCGAAACAAGCTCCAAAGCAGCACACGATCTCGCGTGAGCCCTGAGCGAGGCGAGTGTTTCCGACAACTTTTTTGCCGGAGCGCCGTATTGATGTCGACGCCGAGGGATCGGGTGCGGCATTCAGTCGCACTGGCGCGGTGCCTTCTCGAGTGGCGTCGGACTTGCCGGGAAAGGGAGTTGTCATGTGTGGGACGCGGCCATGGAACGACTGCTACGCCCGCCCTGCTTGGCATGGCTGGCCACGGGGCTACTCGCTGGTTGAACTCGTAAGCGCGCTTGCTGTTATCTCTGTGGTGGCGGCGATCGGTGTTCCGAAGCTGAGCAGCTACGCCTTGCAATACCGCTTAAGCGGCGGGGCGAACCAAATTGCCGTGGATGTTTCCGGTGCTCGGATGAAGGCGATCGGCGAAAACGTGTATGTGCGGGTGCAGTTTGGTGGCCAGAATTCCGGTATCCTCGGTTTCGGCTCGACGTATCAGGTGAGTACGAGCGACGATGGGGTCACTTTTACGAACATCGGGCCACCGCGTTCGCTGCCCAGTGGTATAAATCTTTATGCCTTCCCGCAGCAAATCCAATTTAATCGCCAAGGGCTAGCAAGTGCTCCGCTCACTCTGTGGGTCTACAACCAATCCTCCGACTGGCGCGTGGTGACGGTGAATTCCGTCGGCAGGGTGAGGGTGCAATGACGAGGCTTAAGACGACGCACGGCATTAGTACCATGGAGGTAATGGTGGCACTGGCGTTGTTTGCCATTACTGCTGCAGGTCTGGCCGCGACCACCATTGCCGTGACGCAGCAAGCGACCAGGAGCAAACTGGCGACGGCGGCAACTGGGCTTGTGGAAGACCTTGTGGAGCAACTGCGCGCCTTGGACCCGGCGACGAAGCCATGGCAGCTCCAAGGAGGAACGTACAACGACCCGAACAATCCGATTACAGCCACCGGCGTTAGCGGGGGACAATTCTTGCGGTCGTGGACCGTTACCCCCAACACGCCCGCACTGGGATTATCCCGGGTCGAGGTACGTGTGGATTTCTCCGGACCAGCGGGTTTCCGCGCTTTTGGGGTGACTTATCTATGTACCACTGCCACTTGCAGTTGAGGGTCGGAAAATGGTGCCGCTTCCGTGGCCAACGCGGTTATTCGCTCGCAGACGCGCTGGTTGGAACGGTGTTGGGCCTGACTACGATTGCCGCGGTGCTGGGTTTGTACCGGGTGCAGTTGTTCGGTTTGCGGGGTCAGACCGCACAACTGGACGTACAAACGACGGCCCGGAACATAGCGCAATTGGTGGTCAGCGAAATTCGTCGTGCCGGTGCCGACCCCCGTTGCGCGAAAGCGTTCGAGGGCGTGGCCGAGGCTAAGCGCGACCGGCTCCGAATCCTGAGCGACCTGGACGGAAGTGGAGCGATCGATCTTCCCGGCGAGGATGTAACCTACAAACTCGAGTCTTCTGGCTTCCTCTCGCGGACGACCGCAGGGAGTACAGAGATGCTTTCCGATTCCACGGTGCGTGTCACCGACCTACAGTTTCGTTACTTCGACGCATCCGGTGCAGAGATGAACCCTGGCGCAAATGGCTTAAACTCGACGCAGCGGGCGCAGGTACGGCGAGTGCGTGTCGCGGTCACTGTGCAACGAGCCTCGGTCGATCCCCAAAGCTCGCTGCCCTTGACGGCTATCGGGTCGTCCGGCGCTGATTTGCGCAACCGTTTTTTCGTGAACACAGTGGGTTGCCCATGAACTCGCTCACAGTCTTAGGCAAGAATCAGATCGGCTTCGCCTTGCCGAGCACGCTCATGCTCTTGCTGCTGTTGGTGACGATGGGGGCCGCAGCTGCGCTGTACGCTGGGCTCGAGTTCCGCTCCATGAACCACTTCCAGACGGGGAACCAGGCACTCTACGCCGCCGAGGCGGGCGCGTTGCGAGCGGTGAATGCCATGAATCAGTCGGGCGTGACCCATTTTGCCAACGATGTGGTGACGCGATGGAGCACTTTGTTTGCACCGAGCCTGCAATCGCTTGCCGGGTACCCGCAGTTTACCTTTACCGCTGAGGTCGAGGCCGATCCCACGAATCCTGCGGATCGAGGGTGGATCACGGCCACGGGGTGGGCTCCGTACAATGCACGCCGCATTGTTCGCATTGGGGTGCGGCGTGGCCCTATTGGTCGTGGGATCGGGGCGATTTATCTGGCCGCGGACAGCGTTACACCGAGGTTTTCGGGTAACGCCTTTGACATTGACGGCAACAACCATGACCCGTACGGGAATTTGGTAGCAGGAACCGTGGCCCCTGGAATTGCGACTCGCAACGACAATGTCTCGACGGCGGTCAAATCGGCCCTAAATACGCAACAGAAAGACAATGTACGTGGGGCGGAGTTTTCCCTCGATCCCTTGAACCCGAGCGTGGTCACGACCGGTGGACCGGACTGGTCCGATCTGAATCGGATCGTCAATACGATTTTGACGGATCCAAGAGTGGTGCGGGATAGCAGAAGCCGGATCAACGGGAACGTGACGTTTGGGACGCTGCAGAGCCCCCAGATTACCTACATGACCGCTTCCGATGTCACGATCCATGCGAATGGAAATGCTTCGGGTGCCGGCATTCTCATTGTCGACGGTTCGCTCACGATCAATGGAAATCTGAATTTCGTTGGTTGGATCATTGTGCGGGGCAGCACGGTCATTAGTGGTCCGAGCTCGGACGACGAAACGAGTGTCCTGGGCAACGCAACAGTCATGGGGTCGTTATGGACGGCACACATGGTCATCCGCGTCGGTGGCAGTGCAATTGTCGGTTTTTGCGAGTCGTGTTTGAACCTTGTCGTGCCACCGAGCGGAGGTGGTTACATGCCGAAGGCAATGATGATCACCTCGTGGCAGGAGGTGTTGTAGTATGAGTCAGCTGTTCCGACGGGCCCTGCTTTGCGCACTCCTGTGCGCCGCACTGGTTCGAGGATTCACTGTTCGAGCACAAGACGATAGCCAGGTGTTCCAGCAGCCGGAAGATCCGCAAGAAACTCTGCGCTCGCTCGACGATGTGGTGCTGCAGAAGCAGAAGGCTTTGTTTGCGGCGCGCATGCGCGGGGACCCGGCGGAAATCAAAAAAGCGCAGGAAGAGTTCGAGGCCGTGCAACGGCAACGGAGCAACGCCGCGCGGGCAATCGAAGGCATCCGTTGAGCTGCTCCGATCCGTTGACAAAACGGCATCCCGGCTGTGCGGCCGAGCCAACCCGCAGGGTTAGCCCGGTTCCCCTTGCCTTGCACCGTTTGCAGAGGAGACGAACTTGTTGGTTGCTGCCTTCGACGGCTCCATTGTTGCAATCCCTTCTGTCGCGACTTCTGAGCTCCGGTTAGACGGCAGGACTCGACAAGGCCTCTGGGGGCAGTTTCGCTGTGCGTGGCCTAACCATCGCCCGTTCTGGAATCTTCAGATTCGGATTCGCTGTTGAGCCTTGCCAATTCTTTGGCAAAGAGGGAATGCGAGAGCTTAGGGGAGATGTCAAAGCGGTTTACAGTGCACGCTGGTGTCATGCGTGCCCTGGTAGCTGGTGTTGCTTGTGGTTTAACGGTCGCTTGGTTGTTTCATTTTGTGCTTCCCCGAACCCCGTGGGAATTTGATCGGTGGCTTGGGGGCGAGAACGCCGCAGGGCGGGAACGCCTTGGACCGCAGTTGGCCGAGCGCCCCGTGTGGGAGGTCATCGATGAAGGTAGGTCATCGGCTATCGAGGCAGCCGTCGGTCACAACAATGCCGGCGTGGCGCTGGCGCGCAATCGGGAATGGCCTCGAGCGGCCGAGCATTTACGCGCCGCTTTGCGCTCGGACCCGCACAACGCGTCGATCCGAACAAACCTCCAGCAAGTGTTGCTGGCTTGGGGTGTGGACGAATTCCACGATGGAACGCTTGCCTCGGCATTCGAACTTTTCGGCGAGGCGTCGGAATTACGTGCGGATCCGGAGGTAGAGTATTGGCTCGGGCGGGCATGGTGGGAGAAGGGGGAGCCCACACGAGCCCGAACCGTCTGGGAAAAAGCACTCCAGCAGTTTCCGGAGCACCCTCGTTTGCTGTTGGCCTTGGCGGATTTCTGGGAGCAGCGCGACGATCGCCCCCGTGCCTTGGAATACCTCGTGCAGGCACGTGCGGCCGGGATCGACTCCGCGGCGTTGCTGCAAAAGATCGAACGCCTGAGCCGCGAAGTGGACGCAGAATGGGATTACTTCACGACTCGCAGTGCGCGGTTCGATTTTCGGCATCCTGCTTTTGACGACCCCACAGTGTTGGACTTGATCATCTCTAGCTTCGAGAATGCTTACGACGCTTTACTGCAGCGCCTCGGGGCAGGTCCCACCGCTCCGGTGCGTGTGGTGTTGTACCCGTTAGCAGACTTTTACGCGGTTACCCGCTCGCCCGACTGGGCTGGCGGCGTGTACACCGGGCGGATCCAATTGCCTGTGGGTGGCTTGGGCGAAAGCAGCCGTTCTCAGCTCGAGCGAGTGGCCCGGCACGAACTGGCGCATGCCTTGATCACCGAGTGGAGTGGCAGCCGAGCCCCAGCGTGGCTCCAAGAGGGTTTGGCGATGTGGTGCGAGGATGACCATCCGGGCGAACGGTGGAGGTGGGCTAAGGAACTCACGGCGCGGCACGGGGGAACTTCCTTAGACGCCTTGCCGCAGTCGTTTTCCACCTTGGAGAAACAGGTGGCGGAGGCTGCTTACGCGACGAGTTACCTTGCCGTCGTGTCGCTGGAGGAGCGGTACGGGATACGCCGGTTGCTCAGCTTCATGCGCTTGGCCGCGGAACATTCGTGGCGCGACGCATTCGTGGGGGAGTTCGGACAAAGTTTCGAGGACTTTGCCGCGTCGCTTGGTTAGGCTGAGCGCTAGCGTGCCGCCAGTCCAGTTCAGCGGCTAAACGAAAAAACAGCGCCTGGTAGCAACGACTCCGCAACCACCGCTGCAACGCGCAGAGGACGAGCGCGCTCCTCTTTACACTTGGCACGGGCGCTTCGTGGCAACCGCCAACCGATTGCACTACAACCCCTACACCGGCAACGCGGGGCCGAGAAGAGGGACCGAGTCCGTGCAGCGTGTGATCATCCATTATCACGAAATTGCCTTGAAAGGGCACAACCGGCCGATGTTCGTGCGCCAGCTCCTGCGCAACATCGAAGGCGTATTGCGCAGTACTGCCTGCTCCTTGGTGCGTTCTGCCGAGGGGCGCGTAGTAGTTCACGTTCCCGACGCGCAGGTCTGGCCCATCGTGCGTGAACGGCTGGGTTACACCTTCGGGATTGCCAACTTTTCCCTGGCATGGAAGAGCGACAGGCGAGTGGAGAGTCTCGCCGCCACTGCCCTAGGAGCGTTAGCCGGGCGACGAGCAACCAGCTTCGCCGTGCGGGTGAAACGTGCTGACAAAAGCTACCCGCTAACATCGCCCGAGATTGCCCGTCGAGTGGGCAAGATTGTGCAAGACCGATTGGGCTGGAAAGTCGACTTGGAGCATCCTGAAGTCGAGGTGCTGATCGAGGTTTTGGCACGTGAAGCATTTGTGTCGGTGGAGCGCCAACGCGGGCTGGGGGGCCTGCCCGTGGGGGTCAGCGGCACCGTCGTCGCGCTTTTGAGTGGAGGTATCGACTCCCCCGTTGCCGCTTGGCGCATGATGGGTCGTGGCTGTCGTGTCGAATTCATCCATTTTTCGGGAGCCCCGTACCAAGACCGCCGCAGCTTGGAAAAGGCGCAGGAACTGACGCAAGTGCTCACCCGCTACCAGTTGCACTCTCGTCTCCACGCCGTGGCGTTTGGCGAAATCCAGCGGCATATTGTCACCGCGGTTGCACGCCCCTACCGCGTGGTGTTGTACCGCCGAATGATGCTGCGCATTGCGGCCGAAGTGGCCAGGCGCGTTGGCGGGCGGGCTTTGGTGACAGGCGAAAGCCTGGGGCAAGTGGCATCGCAAACCCTGGAAAATTTGGCGGCTATCGAAGAGGCGGTGGACATCATGGTGTTGCGGCCGCTCATTGCGATGGACAAAAACGAAATTCGCGCCCAAGCCGAACGAATTGGCACTTACGAAATTTCCATCCGGCCCGACCAAGATTGTTGTCAGTTATTCGTTCCTCCTCAGCCGGCCACACGAATGTCTGCGGCCGAAGCCCGTCAGGTGGAGGAGCCGTTGGACGTCCAAGCTTTAGTGGGTCGCGCGCTAGAGGCTATGGAAACGTTCGAGTACTGCTTCCCCTGAGATGCCGCGATCGAAAAGAAACTCGCAAGTCGCGCTGTTGCCCGAGACCTTACCGCTCTCTAGGGAAAAGGGGCAGAAATTGATTGTCGGGTGAATCACTGCCGGAAGAAGAGGAAGCACCATGGCCCAAATCACTGCAAGTGAATTTCGCGAAGCAGTGTGCCTGCTGGCACGGGAACTGGGAGTGCAACGCTTGCGCGATAAGCTAGTCCGAGTGGGCGCTCTCGTGACGCGCCGGGGCAGCCCCGAGGCTGAACGACTCGCCGAGCAGCTTTACATGCTCACCGGCGGGTTGCGCCGGCAAACTGCGGCGACGCTTGGTTTTTTCGCCGTTTGGAACGAAACGCTTCACAGCAAACTTGGCCAAGACGGTGAAGAACGCTTGGAGCAACTCGCGGAAAAGGTCAATGCATGCCTCGACGACAACGACGAGGTGATTCCGGACAAAGAAGCCGAACTCGAACCGGCACTGGCCGCCTACGAGTCGGCGCTCGAGGCTGCCGTGGGACGCGACTTGGCTTACTTCGACATGCTCCTCAAGGCGGTGCCACCAGTGGCCGAGCGATTGCGCTCGCGCCGTGTGGACATCAAGAGGGCCACGGAGGCAGGCAGTGAGCCAACGTCCGGCGATTGAGTTCACAACCCAACGATGGAAACGAAGCTCACACACCGCCCTGGTGCACCACCTAGATTGTGGGTGAGCCCTAATCGGGGGTTGGGGATTTGCCGTGGCCCGGCCTCGCCACGCAGTTGGAGCCACATTTCGTACATCATACGCAGGCCGCTGGCGCCAATGGGGTGGCCGAAGCTCTTCAAGCCGCCGTCAGGGTTGATCGGTTGCGGTCCATTGCCATCGAACCGGCCATCGAGCACATCGCGCCATGCTTCTCCGCGAGGGGAAAAACCCATGTCTTCCATCAACACGAGTTCTGTCGGTGTAAAGCAGTCGTGCACCTCCGCCATGCTGATCTCTTCTCGCGGGTTGGTGACTCCGGCTTGCCGATAAGCATCCTCGGCACTGCGGACGACTTCCGGAAATGTGGTAAAGTCATAGCCTTGGCTAAAGTACCCTTCCGCTGGACCCGCGGCAAAGGCGAGTGCTTTGATGAAAATGGGCTTGTCGGTGTACTTGTGTGCGTCCTCCGCCCGGCACAGAATGGCTGCAGCCGCGCCATCGCTCACACCCGAGCAATCGAAAATCCCGAGCATGCCGGCAACCGCGGGTGCGTTGCAGATCGTTTCCATGGACACCTCTTTGCGGAACTGCGCTTTGGGGTTGCGGGCACCGTTCTTGTGGTTTTTCCACGCGATGCGGGCGAGCACTTGCTTGAGCGTGTCCTCCGGTACGTTGTACTTCTTGGAATACGCCGGGGCGAGAAGGGAAAACGTTGCCGGTGCGGTCATACTCGAGATCGTGCCATCGTGGGGTGGGTTGGCCATCGCCAAGCCAGAGAATCCCGAGTCCTTTAGTTTCTCCACCCCAATGGCCATCACCAAGTCGTAGGCGCCACTGGCCACGGCATAGGCAGCGTTCCGCAGCGCCTCGCTGCCGGTTGCACACATGTTTTCCAAGCGGGTCACCGGCTTGTAAGGAATCTTGAGTGCTTCGGACAGCATGAGCCCGGAGAAACCACTGGCCATCGTGCCCAGCCAGTACGCGTCAACTTGGTCGGGGTCGATATTTGCCGAAGCGTACGCTTCGCGGGCCGCTTCGATGAGGAGATCTTCTGGACCTTTATCCCAATGTTCCCCGAACGGGGTGCAACCCATACCCACGATTGCCACTCGGTCTTTGATCCCCTTGCTTGCCATGGAACTGTCCTCCCATTCGCGCCCGGAATTATCGCATGGGGCGTGCCTTCCAAAAGTAATTGTGCACTCCTAGCGCCGTGTAGAGACGGCGAAAGGTCATTTCTAATTGGTCACCGATGCTCACTTGTTTCGGGTCCACATCCGTCAGCTCGCAACTGAAGCGGCCGCCCCCTTCGTAATCGGCGACGGCGACGACAACCGGTGGTTGCAGGGAGTAGGCAAGATAGTCCAGGGTGTAGGTCGCGACCCGACAGGAGGTATCGGCAAATCGCTCCTCGCGCATTTCGTCTACGGTGCCGCAGTGGATGCACACCCGTTGCGGAGGTAGATGTGCGGTCTGGCAGCGTAAGCAGCGCGAGCCAACGAAGGCCATTTTCCAGCGCTCGTGCCGCCGCATTACCGGCGCTGCCGGTCGCTCGGGATCAGGACGCCGTGGGGGCTCGAACGGCAGGATGCCACGCCATTTGAGATACGTGGGATAGGAGAGATCGTTGCGCTTGGAGTCGATCCATCGTTGCACTGCGCGGGGCTTGGGAAACGAGCGGATTTTTTCCGTCACTTCGAACACCAGCGCATCCGCACCGTCAGCCTCGCTCACGACCAAGATGCGGTCTCCAGCTTGTGCTCGGTCGAGGACATGAGCCAACCCGAGTCCGGCATGAGCACAACCGCACCGGCCAATGGTTTGCGTAAGACCATCGACAATCTTTGCAGGATCGAGGCCGAGCACTCGCGGCAATTGTGCCAGCGTGCGGGGGTTGACTCCGTCTAGCACGACATGGGTTAGGGAAGAACCACTGACACCGGCGGCGCTGAGCGCCCGCTGGGCCGTGTCGAGCAGCGCCGGGCCCATGGTCTCTGCGGCAAAGCGTTCTTCCCAAGATCGCGGAAAACGCTCTTCGGGAATCCGCCAAATGTCAAGAATCTCGATCGTGCAGGTCGCCTTGCCGAGTAGCCTGGCGATGGCGTCGCCCTCGCTGCCGGTGACAAAGGCCACGCCAGCATCGCCCCCTTGTGCCTCGCGGGTCCCGCCGGGGGCGCCCACGGAAATGTCACTGGCACACACGAGTGCGGTGCTGCCAGCTTTGGCTAAATCGAGGCCCAAGGCCAAGCCGGAGGCACCTGCACGTGTGGTGGCTGAAAGCTCGAAGCTGGCGATCGACTCCGGTAAGTCCAATGCGGCTTGAATGGTCGCGGCATTGAGTTTCTCGGCATACGGCGGGCTCGTGGTGGCAAAGATCAAGCTATCCACGGCGACACCACCGCGCATCGCATCGCGGGCTGCCTCCACTGCTAGCGAGGCGGCGTCCTCGTCGTAGCTGGCAACCGCACGCTCACCGCGACCGGCTCCAATCGCTTGGCGTTGCAAACGGAAATAGGGGATGTAACTGCCGTATCGAATAATACCGGGCAACGAAACCCTCCTTCCATAAAGTGGCGTAAGTGATTTTACGTGGGAGCGTTCTTCGGGCAAGCCCTCCGCCGCTTTAGCATCGGAGGCGGTAAATTTCGGGCACCTGTTCGGGGTGGTTGATGCTGACCTCGAGATCGCGCAAGAGGCCGTCGCCAATGTCGTAAATGAGGCCATGAACACTGAGCTCTTGGCCGTTTGCCCAAGCTTTTTGCACGATCGTGGTATGACAGGTGTTGGCCACTTGTCGCTGCACATTGAGTTCGCAGAGGCGGCGCAACCGCGACGTTTCGTCGAGTCGATCGAGTTCTTGGGCGTGGTCTAAATAAAGGTCTTTGATGCAGCGGAGCCAATTGTCGATGAGCCCAAGTTCTCCACGACCCATCGCGTGGGCCACGCCCCCACAGCCATAGTGCCCACACACGATGATGTGGCGCACCCGCAATACTTCCACGGCGTATTGGATGACCGAAAGGCAATTGAGGTCACCGTGCAACACGATGTTGGCGACATTGCGGTGCACGAAAATTTCGCCCGGCAAAAGGCCGACAATTTCGTTTGCCGGGACACGACTATCGGCACAGCCGATCCACAGGTATTGTGGCGCTTGTTGGCGCGACAAGCGCAGGAAAAACTGTGGATCGCGTGCCGTCATCGATCCCGCCCAAGTGCGGTTGTTTGCGAACAACGGAGCGAGTGATTCGGCTTTCATAGATCCTCCTCTTGGTGTTCTCTTCTGAGCGGCGGCGCGTATGGGCGGGAAACGAGCCAAGACAGCCGATCGAGGTCAACGTTTCCCCCGGTGAGGATCACGGCCACGTGCTTCCCCCGACAGTGGCGGCTGAGGGCAGGTTCGTGCAGGGCGGCGAAGGCGACGGCCGCACTGGCCTCGACCACCCACTTCGTGCGCTGCCACAGCAAGCGCATGAAGTGAACCGTAGCCGTGTCGTCGACAACGACGACATCTTCGAGATGCTGCCGTAAAATGGCGAACGTGCGCTCGCTCAGCTGAGCCCGTAAGCCATCGGCGACCGTGTCAGTTTGGCCGAGCGACTGTCGGTAGCCGCTCCGCAATGAGCGTGCGGCGTCGTCTGCACCGCGCGGTTCAGCCGCGTAAATGCGCGCACGCGGGTTCTGTGCATGTACCGCGAGACATACGCCGCTCAGCAGGCCACCGCCTCCGACAGGCGCAACCACGACATCCACTTCGGGGAGTCGTTCGAGGAGTTCCAACCCCACTGTCCCCTGGCCGGCAATGACGGAGGGGTCGTCGTAAGGATGCACCAAATGCGCTCCAGTTTCGCTCGCGACGGCGGCGGCCACTCGCTCGCGATCGTCGAGGCTGTTACCGCAACGGATGAGCTTGCCGCCAAAAGCCAGCACCGCTTCTACTTTGGTTTGCACTGCTCCCTCGGGCATGATCACGTACGCCGGGATCCGGCGCAGCGCTGCAGCTCGTGCTAACGCCTGTCCGTGATTACCCGAGCTGTGGGTGAGCACCCCTCGTTCGGCCACCCCGGGTGGTAAGGAAAACACGGCATTGCAGGCTCCCCGAAACTTGAACGAGCCCGTCCGTTGAAAGTGTTCGCACTTGAACCAGAGCTGACAGTCGAGTTTCTGCGCAAGGCTAGCGCACGAGAGTAGCGGTGTATGGTGGATGAGCGAACAAATCCGCGTTGCCGCGTCGAGGATGTCGCTGTGGGTGACCTCTTCCATGCGCTTGGATCCAACCGGCGGCGAATCTTAGAGGGTCTCGGGATCCCACATAGGGGTCCAGTTATTCAAGGATAACGCTCCGTCGACAACGAGGACCGTACCGTTGACGTACCGCCCTGCAGGGGAACACAAAAATATCGCTGCCGCTGCAATCTCTTCCGGATCGGCGAGCCGGTGGGCCGGGATGTCCCGCACGGCAAAGGCCTCGTAGTCACTCACTTCGGCACGACTGAACTCTTCTTCCCGCAGCCCACGGGTCGAGACGGTGCCGGGTGCCAGGGCATTGATGGTGACCCCATGGCGTGCCCAATAGTAGGCCAACGACCGGGTGAGATTGACCACGCCTGCACGTGCCGCCCCGGAGTGCGCGAAAGCGGGGGCACCACGGTCGAAAGAGTAAATGTGGACAATATTGACGATGGCGCCAAACTTCCGCTCGGTCATGTGCCGGCCCACCCGGCTTAACATGTTCCACGTGCCATGCAGGTTGAGGTCGACCACGGCACGCCAGCCGCGATCGCTGATGTCAAAAGGACGGGCGGGAAACTGCCCACCGGCGTTGTTCACCAGGAAGTCGATGGCAGCAAAACGCTCAAGCGAGCGCGCCACCAGCCGCTCGACCTGATCGATTTCTCGAATATTCGTGGGTACGGCGAGGCACTCGCCTCCGAGCGCGACAATGTCACGGGAAGTTTGCTCGAGCGGTTCCGGTGTCCGCCCTGCAATCACGACATTGGCGCCAAGCCGCGCGAAAGCGAGGGCCATGGCACGACCAATGCCGCGACCGCCACCCGTGACCAAAGCAGTCCGCCCGCGGAACAATCCGGGAGCGAAGATCCCGAGGGCCGGATGGATTTGTTCTTTACTCACAGTTCTGACAACTTCCGGGTTGCGTTGCCGCCCCGGCGCGCTCCACTGGCATGCCTTTCCAACCAGCGGGAATGCGGAAATCAGCGGCATCCAAGGCTTTGGGCGTAAAGGATACGAGCTCCCGAACGATGTATTCCTTCGGCGTCAGGGCTTGAAGCCGTATCAACACTCCCTCCTGCATGCCCCGAATTGCTGCCACTTGCTCGAAAGATTCCACCGTTGGCTTGACGACGAGCTGCAGATCGGCCACCGCCCGAAGCACCGGAGCCAGGGCCTTCGGCTCCTGCGCAATCCACAACCAAGCCGTGCCCGATTCTGCATGCAGCCGGTACCCGCGAGCGCGAAACCCGTTGATCGTCGCCTCACGGTCGAGTGGCTCGAGCCGCGGAGGGGGCGTCGGGCTTTTTGTCGGAGCAGCAGGTTTCCGCCATTCCACATAGGAGCGCTTTGCGGGGTGGACCCACTGCATGGTACTGTTTGCCAAGTCAACCAGCACATAGCTGGGCTCACGGGAAGTAATGCCGTCGATGCGAATACGGGAGCCGCGAAGACGGAAGTCGTTTTCTTCCACTTGCACGCCACTGTCAGGATTCTTGCCCAGGGCCACGAAGCGCTCGACCGGCACGCTGAAGACTTGCTCGGGCTCGGTGGCTGCACCGCCTAAAATGGTGACCAGCCGACTGGTTTCCACGCGCACCGAGCGGGAGCGGACGGTGCCGGAGGCGTTCATGCTTTCTTCGGCCAAACTGGGGTGCGACAGCGCCGGGCTAGCGAGGAAGCCAATCGCGAACACCCACACTTTGCCTTTGCTCTGCGCCTGCATACCCAGACCTCTTTAGCACGGCGGCTTTCGGCTACTCCAGACACTTAACTGCTTCCTGGTTGGGAGGAACCGTTGGCGGCACAGGCCTTTGCCGAACGCCGCCTTGGCGTGGTAAATTCGATCCTGGTCGTCTTCGAGCTGAGCGCAATCGAGTGCCATTCTTTTGAAGGATTGGCCAAGCGAATGCGCTGTTTTTGCGGGAAGCGGAACACACCCATGGTTTTATGCTCTGAGCCACTTCTTGCCATTGTCGGCCCCACGGCTTCGGGAAAAACCGAGCTTGCCCTCGAGCTGGCGCAACGCTTCGCTGCCGAAATTATCAACGCCGACTCCCGCCAAGTGTACCGTGGCTTGGATATTGGTAGCGCGAAGCCAACAGTGGCGGAACGGCAACGGGTGCCGCATCACCTCGTGGATGTGGCAGACCCCGACGAGGAATTCCACTGCGCCAGGTTTCTAAAGCTTGCCGAGGATGCCATTCGCGGCGTCCGTGCCCGTGGCCGCCGCATTCTCGTTGTGGGAGGAACTGGTCTTTACCTGCGGGTGCTTCGCGGTGGTTTGTTTCCCGCTCCATCGCGCGATCCGCAACTGCGTGCCCAGTGGATGGCAAGGGAGCGGGCAGAACCAGGCTTTTTGCATCGACAGCTGGTGAAAGTAGACGAACAGTGTGCACGCCGCCTGCATCCCCGCGATCACGTTCGCCTCGTCCGCGCCCTTGAAGTATACTACAAGACAGGCCGACCCATGAGTGCGTGGCAAGCCGAGCACCGGTTTGCCACCGGAAAGTACGAGGTCGTGCTGCTCGCAGTGGATCTGCCGCGTGCGGAGCTTTACCGCCGCATTGACCATCGCTGCCGCTGCATGATCGAGGCAGGGCTCGTGGAAGAGGTCCGCGATCTCTACGCACGGGGCTACGGGCCCGACCTGCCAGCGTTGCAAAGTTTGGGGTACCGTGAAATCGGCGCTTATGTGCGCGGCGAATGGTCACTCGATGAAGCGACTGCTGCGATGGCGCGCGCAACCCGGCGCTTTGCAAAACGGCAGCTCACTTGGTTCCGGCGCGAACCGATTGTCCGTTGGCTGCCCCCTGAGCTTCCCGCATGGGAACACGAATTCTACCGCTGGTGGCCAGGTTGAGTGAGCGATCGCTGGCCGCCAGCCCCTTCCGGGTTTCCCTCGGCCTTTGCCTTCAGGAACACCCGCACTGTCGTGGAAGGCAGCTCGAGCGCTAGCAGAGTGGCAAGGTCAGCCGCCTCAAATCACGTTGCAGGGTGCTGTTCGGCCTCCAGTCGTGCCGCTTCTTCGCCTGCTTCTAACCACGAACGCACGTTGTTCCTCCGCTGCGGTGCTGATAGAACCGCTGCGACGGAGTAGGCAGACCATGTATGGAAAAACCTTGTTGGTCGTGGTTTCTTTGTGGGCAGTCGTCGCGGCGGCAGAAGCGCGGCTCGGCCCGCCCCCGGTCATTTTGGATCTCGGTCCCTTCCAACCTACTCCAGCGCCCACACCGGCGCCCGCGCAGAAGAAGCGCCTGATTACCACATTCACCGTCCAAAATAGCCCGAGCGGTGAAACCGTGGTCACCTTCGAAGCTACCGAGGTGGCCGAAGAGCGTGAGGGGAAAACCCGCACCTTGGCTTCCAAACAGTACTCGCTGGCGGAAGCCGAGGAAAAAGCGGAGCTCCGTCCGTTGGCGCGGAAGATTCTGGAGCAATTGCGCTCGCTCGAAGGGGAACTGCTAGAGTTCGTGGAAAAATCAGGGCCGCCGAAGCCAAGGGCGCCGCTGACCGGCGGTAGCAGCCGGCCACGTTAGCGCTAGCGGGTGTGAGCGGAGTCGGCTCATCTCCCACTCCTCAACGTGGTGTCAGTGCATCCAAGAGTTCGAGGAATGCGGTGATGTCGGCCGCACTGACGCGCCCGTCGCGGTTGACGTCGGCTTCGGGCACCTCGGGAATCTCATGGAACAAAACGGCGAGGAGCGAGAGAAGATCGTCCTCGTCGACCATCCCATTGTTATCCACGTCGCCGACAAGGTACAGCGCTGTTGGCGTAGAGCTAGGAGTGCGCGTGGGCGTCCGCGTGCGCGTGGGGGTGGGAGTACGCGTGGCGGGGCGAGTAAACGTAGGAGTCGGAGTGCCGGTGGTCGTGGCCGTGGGCGCGGGGGTGAGTGCACTGCCGAGGAAAAATGGTGCGTAGCGGAGTAGATTCGTGGTGGCCGGTCCACTGGAACGTGGGCGACCCTCCCAACAGAAAGCCAGCGTACTCACGATGACACGCCCATTGCCGTAAACATATTCGGCCATGCTTGGCCCATCGCTGTTCCGGAGCAGAACGATGGCCTCGGTGGGAAGGTTCGTTAGGATGCCTTCGTCGGTGCGATTCCACGCTTCAAAGTCCGTTTCCGACAGTCGCACGCCGCCAAAGCCTTCCCCCGTAAAGTAAGGATGGTCCGGGGCTTCGATCTCTTCTGCATCGTGGCTTGCCACGCGACTGTAGCCGACTCCACCCGGAGCGATGTTGTTTTGGTCGTTGAAGCGGCCACCGGCGTGGATCACAGCCACACCACCATCGGCCACGAAGCGCTCGATCATGCCCCCGGGCGACACCAATCGTTGGAGCACAAGGTAATCGTCCAAACTCAAGTCAGGGGCAACGTAAATCACTTGGAACAACTGCCGTTGAAAGAGCGGATCTTGGCCTTCGATTTGCGTCAGGGTTGCCACTGCCCCTTCGAAACCGAGAGAGCTTGCAAGATCGAATACGCATGAGAACTGGTTCATTCCGGATCCAAAGAGGAAAGGAATTTTCGCTGCAGGAGTCGGTGTGGAGGTGGGTGGCGAGCTGGTCGCAGTGGGGGTGGCCGTGTTTGTTGGAGTGCGCGTCGGAGTTGGCGGAACCAGAGTCTGCGTTGCCGTCGGGCTTGGGGTGGAGCTCAGGGTGGGGGTAAGCGGTGGCGTCGCCGAGGGGGTCGGTGTCGGGGTACTCGAAGGTGTCGGGGTTCCAGTCGAACTCGGTGTTGGAGTCCTGGAGGGCGATGGGGTTGGCGTTAGTGATCGCGTTGCCGTGAAGCTGGACGTCGGTGATGGGGTCGGAGTCGGTGGAGGAGAGGAGGTGGGAGTGTTGGAGGGGCGCGGCGTCGGAGTCAAACTCGGGGTGGCCGACAACGATGGCGTCAGCGTAAACGTGAGCGTTGGGGTGGTGCTCGCGGTTAGGGTGGGGGAGAAGGTGGGCGTCGTTGACGGGCTCGGCGTGATCGAGGGGCTCGGGGTGGATGTTGGGGTTTCGGTAAACGTCAGCGTCGGCGACGCGGTGAATGTCAAGGTGAACGTCGGCGTTGTCGAAGGGCTGGACGTGGGCGTAGGACTTGGCGTGGGTACCTCCCAGCACACTTCTACCCACACGCTGGTGGTACGAACGGTGTCACCGCTGCCAACTTGGTGCGCCACCCCTGCTTGCATGCGGTTGATGTCTGCCCAGGTCCACTCCGCACCGAACGCAGGGTTCAAACAAGGCGGTGGGCCAGGCGTGGGTGCTATGCGCTGACAGAAGCGCTGCGAATAGTCCGCGTACTGCGTCGTGAGTGCACGTGCTGGACCTTCGAAAATCGTGCTCGTTCCCCCTCGCAGCAACGGTGCCGCGGTGCTGCGGGGGCTGCCGGTGAGCGACCGAGACACAACGTGAACGTCCACGGACACGATGCGCTCCGTGCGCGCGCTGACGTCCTCGATTTGGTACATATCGATCCGTGGGCCGAGCGCCGCCGTATCCTGGTTGAAGAATACAAAGGTTGCGTCACCGTCGTCTCCGGCAACGCACTGCCAATTTTGCGTACAGTTGAAAGCAAAGTTTGCCGGTGCTTCCGCTGAGCCGTTTGGTGCCAGGGCCATGCAGTTGGGGCCCGAGGTGGGAAAGGCAATGGGCGTGTTCGTCGGCGTGGCCGTGGTTGTGGGAGTAAGTGTAACGGTAGGAGTCATGGTGAGGCACGCACCGCCAACACACAGGGCACCGTAAACCGCCGTGGCCCCCGGGGGGCAGGCGCTGCTTGCCGGCACTCCGCAAAAAAGTTGAGAGCCCGACGTGAGTTGGCAGCAATCGTTGGGTCCCAACGTTGGAGTCGCTGTAGGGGTAAAGCTCGGAGTCGGCGTAACGGTCGCTGTGTGCGTCAGGGTAGGCGACCGAGAGGGGCTGAACGTTGGGGTAAACGTGGCACAAGCTCCCGTTTCCAAACAGGTAGCCCCGTAAACGATCACTCCGGGCCCACAGTCATGATTGACCGGTGCGGCACAAGCAAGCTGCCCCACCAGGACCACTTGGCAGCAGTCGGACTCCCCAGGGGTTTGGGTGGGTGTGGGGGTGATGGTTGGCGTGGGAGTCACACTTGGAGTTTGTGTGATCGTAGGTGTGAGCGTTCTCGTCGGCGTCAAAGTGTTCGTTGGCGTCGCCGTCCGCGTCGGCGTGCGTGTGGGAGTTGGAGTGGAAGTCGCGGTGAGTGTCAGCGTTGGTGTTGCTGTGGGTGAGGGCGTGTGGGTAGCCGTGTACGAAGGTGTCGGGCTTGGGGTGAGGGTGGGTGTCGCAGTCAATGTGGGGGTGCAGCTTGGCGTCGGCGTAAACAGCACGCACGTGCCTTGGACACAATCGGCGTTGGGGACAGGGTCGCAGCCCAGCCCGCAGTTGCCCTGCGGATCGGACATCCCGCAGAAGGAAAACACGGCGTTGTTCTCGTCGGTAAAGACACAAAGGCAACACACCGTGTCGCCGGCGGCCCGGGCGCCGAAGATCTGCACCGTGACGAAAATCATCCACAGCCAACGAAGCGGTGCCGTGCTTGTGATATGCCACCAAAACGATCGTGTGAGCTGCAGTGTATGCTCCACGGGCGTGGACCGTTCGTTGACTTGCAGAAACCCCTCTGTTACCCAGCCGCACCTTGCAGCGCAAGGTCCAAAAATGAAAATTGCTTCCGTTAAGGGGTTTCACGACGTCTTGCCGGGAGAGACCGCGCGCTGGGCTTGGGTGGAGCAGCGAGCTCGCGATCTCTTTGCTCGCTACCACTTTCGCGAGGTTCGCATTCCGATTGTCGAGAAAACCGAGCTCTTTACCCGCTCGATCGGTGACACCACCGACATCGTGGAAAAAGAAATGTATACCTTCATCGACCGCGACGGGACCTCGCTGACGTTGCGTCCTGAGGGAACCGCCGGTGTGGTGCGCGCTTACGTGGAGCACGCTTTGGCGCAGCGGGAGCCGGTTTCGAAGCTGTTTTACTTCGGGCCGATGTTCCGCCGCGAACGACCGCAAAAAGGGCGCTTGCGGCAGTTTCATCAAGTAGGTGTCGAGGTTCTCGGCCGTGACGATCCCGCCATCGATGCCGAAGTCTTGATGTTGCTCCACGACCTCCTGGTGGAACTGGACGTGCGCCGGTTCAGCATCGAGGTGAACTCCCTGGGCGATGAACAGTGCCGCCCAGCTTATCGTGAGGCCCTACGCGCCTTCGCTGAAGCGCAGCGCACGTACCTTTGCGCCAATTGTCAGCGTCGCCTCGAGCGTAATCCCTTGCGCTTGCTCGACTGCAAGGTGCCCAGCTGCGCGGCGATCGTGGCTGAGGCACCGACAATAGAAGGCTTCTGGTGCCAGGCGTGCCGTGACCATTTTGCCCAGGTGCGGCGGATGCTCGACTACGCGGGCGTACCGTATCAAGTGGCCCCGCGCATCGTGCGCGGCTTAGACTACTACGTACGCACTGCCTTCGAAGTCAAAGCCGAGGGTCTCGGCGCACAGAATGCTGTGGGTGGCGGCGGCCGCTACGATGGTTTGGTCAGAAGCTTGGGTGGCCCCGACGTTGCCGGGATTGGCTTCGCTTTGGGTCTCGAGCGGGTGCTCCTTGCCTTGGGTACGACTGTTGACGAACGATTGGAGCCTCCGTTGGAGGTGTTCATCGCCCCTCTCGATCGCGAGGCGGAGCTTCGCGTTCTTGCCGTGGCGCAGCGCTGGCGGCGTGAGGGCTTTAAGATCGAACTGGGTTCCGCGCATCGAAGCCTGAAAAGCCAGATGCGGCAGGCCGACAAGTGCGGTGCACCGTTTGTCTTTCTTGTTGGCGAGGCCGAACTCGAAGCGGGGGCGGCCAGCGTGCGCGACATGTTGCGCAAGCGCGATTACGGCTGCGCCGTGAGCTTTGAGTGGACGGTGTCGCAGGTGCGTGCTTACTTGAGATCTCTGGCCGAGTTGGCAGCATAAGCCATTCGGCCTGAACGAAGCGAGAAATCGGGTGATTGGATGCAGGGACAAGAGCATTCTGAAGCGGTGACTCTTATGGGTCTGGGCGATTGGGTGCGCTCCCACTCCTGCGGCACGCTGCGACGGGAACATGCGGGCCAACACCTCACCTTAATGGGTTGGGTGGATGGTTGTCGCGACCATGGTGGCCTCGTCTTCGTGGATTTGCGTGACCGGACTGGCGTGGTGCAGGTAGTCTTCGATCCCGCTCGTGGCCCAGAGGCATTTGCCGTTGCCGAGGCACTGCGGAACGAGTCGGTCGTTGGGGTGCGCGGAGTGTTGACCGAGCGGAGTCCGGATACTGTCAATCCCAACATTCCGACGGGGGAAGTGGAACTGGTTGCCACCGAGGCCCGCTTGCTGAATTGTTCGCGACCCCTCCCGTTCGCCCTCGATGCCGCTGGGGAAGTCGCCGAAGCGATCCGCTTGAAGTACCGCTACCTTGATTTGCGTCGCCCGCAGGTGCAGCAGCGTTTTTTGTTTCGCCACCGCCTTGCCAAGGCTGTGCGCGATTACTTGGACAGCGAAGGTTTCCTCGAACTGGAAACCCCGTTTCTGACCCGCAGCACTCCAGAAGGCGCACGCGACTATCTCGTGCCGAGCCGAGTGAATCCGGGAAAATTCTACGCCCTGCCCCAATCGCCGCAACTGTTCAAGCAACTGTTCATGGTTTCTGGGTTCGATCGGTATTTTCAAATCGTGCGGTGTTTTCGCGACGAAGACCTCCGTGCCGACCGCCAGCCCGAATTCACCCAAATCGATTTGGAGATGTCTTTTGCCCGCCCGGAGGATGTCATGGGCATCACCGAGGGGATTTTGCGGGTGGCTTGCGCTCTGGCGGGGGTGGAGTTCCCGGATACCGTTCGCCGGCTCTCGTACGAAGAGGCAATTGCTCGGTACGGCATCGATCGACCGGATCTACGCTTTGGGTTGGAACTGACCGACGTGTCCGACGCCGTGCGTACCACCGAGTTCAAAGTGTTTCGTAGCGCCCTCGACGCCGGGGGAATCGTCAAGGTCCTACGGTTGCCCGAAGGCGAGCGCTTGTCCCGCCGGGAACTGGATGGGTTGCCCGCGATCGTCGGGCCGTTTGGAGCCAAAGGGGTGGCGTGGGTGCGCCTCCAAAGCGACGGATGGCAATCGCCGATCGCGAAGTTCTTGTCGGGCCAAGAGAAAGCCGCCATCGAGCAGAGCTGTGGGGCACAAGTTGGCGACCTTCTGCTGTTCCTTGCCGATAGTCCCAAGGTCGCCAATGAGTCGTTAGCTCATTTGCGCCTGCACCTGGCCCAACAACTCCAACTGATTCCACCGAACCGGTGGGAGTTCGTGTGGGTGACCGACTTTCCGCTGGTCGAATGGGACAACGACGAGCAGCGCTACGTGGCCGTACACCATCCATTCACTGCACCGCGCGAGGAAGATTGGGATCGACTGGAAGCTGACCCGAGCAAGGTCAAAGCGCTGGCGTACGATATTGTGCTGAACGGGACGGAATTGGGTGGCGGTAGCATCCGCATTCACCGTCCGGATATTCAAGAACGAGTCTTTCGCCTCCTCGGGATCAGCGAAGAGGAAGCCCGGGAAAAATTCGGATTCTTGCTCGAAGCCCTCAGTTACGGCGCTCCTCCCCACGGGGGCATCGCTCTTGGGTTCGACCGCCTGGTCATGTTGCTGACCGGAGCACAGTCCTTGCGTGACGTAATTGCCTTTCCCAAGACCCAAAAAGCCACCTGTTTGCTCACCAACGCTCCGAGCGAGGTCGATGCCAAGCAGCTGCGAGAGCTTGGCATCAAGATCGCAGTCTAAGATATGGGCCGGCGATTTCCTTCTCGGGGGGGAGTACTCGGACTTTGGATCTGGGCAGCGGTGTTCGGGGGGTGTGCCTGGCTGCGCTCCGTTCCTCTGTTAGAGGAACCTGTCGAACTCATCGCGGTCCTGCCGTTAGAGCGTGTCGATAGCGCCGATGCGGGCCGCTTGCCGCCCGGGGCCGAGGAAACGGTGACGGCACAATTGTATGGGGTGCTCACCGAATCACCGCGATTTCGCTTTGTCCCTGATCTCACCGTGGCCGAGGCTCTCCGCAAAGTGAGCCGCAATTTGGAATTGCAACAGCGGGCGCTGGCTTTGGGTCGGGAGGTGAATGCCGACGCAGTGTTGTATGGAACGGTGGAACGCTTCATCGAACGGCAAGGTGGACCGTACGGAGCCAAGGTTCCCGCCAGTGTGTCGTTCGGATTAGCGCTCGTTTCCGTCAAATCCGGCAAGGTGCTGTGGCAGGGACGGTTCGACCAAACCCAGCAGCCACTGGTGACTAACTTGTTGAACTGGTGGATGTTTTGGCGCGGTGGGCCGCGTTGGTTCAGCGCTGAGGAACTAGCCCGGTTCGGCGTGGAGCGCCTGCTCGACGACCTTGGTCGCCGGCTGCGGTAGCGGTTTGGGGTCGCCTGTGGGCTCTTCGGAGCCGCGGGCGCTGGAAGGACGGCTACTGGTTCGCCTGTCATAACCAGGGAAGCCATAAAGCTCCCAGTGAAAACTTTGCGCGGTGGGCGGTGGCGCCCCACGAATGGAATTCAGGACCTGTCGCTACGGCACGGCGAGCGCCCTGCGAGACGGTGCCGAGCGGGTCTGTTGCACGAGGCGTTGGAAAAGGAGCGGAGAAGGGATGCGCAAGCGGGTCTTTGCCGTGCCGTGGCTGACTGCCCTACCCCGTATGGCCACGACGCGGACGAGCTGGACACGGAAAGGCAAAGCCCGCCAAGGTTGGTGATGTCACGATCCAGGTTGCGCCGACGATCCGTTCGGGCAGGGCACCACAACGGTGCGCGGCTGCGGCAGCTCGGAAAGATCGACTGCAGCCAAAATCTTGCCCAGCTGGTCGGTGAGCGTGCCTACTGTCCGAACCGCTCGGATGGTCACGGGGCCGCAAACACTTCCTGATTGTCGGTGGCATGCCCCATCGATGGGCAACGTAAGTACGAGTTGTCCTGTGGCCCCGAGAATGTTGTGGCCGTCCACCCGCAGGCGGCACCCGCGCAATTCCGCCTGCAGGACAACACCGTTGCCGTCGCTGCGGCACTCAGGTTGGATCGTCCCTCCTTCGCTGCAAGTTGCCGCCCTTGGGGACGGGGTTGAGGCCAGGCGAAGGGTCTCGAGTGCCAAGGCGCGCAGCAAAGAGTCTCCATCAGCGCCGGGGCCACCTGGGTCGTTGTCTGCAACTCGATGCTCGCTGTCGGAAGCATTGCTTGGCCGGGGGAAAGACTGTCCTCTGGTTTCGGCAAGGAGTTGTGCGGCGGCAACGAGGAAAATAACGGCCCCAGCCCGCCAACGGCGCATCAAGGCCAGTGCCAAGCCGCGGCTCTGCACCGTGCGAAGAGAGAAGTCCCTCGTGCACACCCACCATCGGTAGCCTCTTCGTGACCAGAACTGGCAGCCCAACGTCTGGCTCATCAGCGTCGGCTCACAGCGAGGAAGATGCCAAGCGCTAGCCCCCGAAACCTCTGCGTTTTCCTCGGAAGGTTTACAAGCAAGATGGCGCAAAGCTGACGGAAGGCCTCTCGTACCCACGACTTTCGATCCATCCATTCTCAATCGACCGCGAGTTCCAACCCCTCGAACGCAACGCTGCTTGCGCGAAATTGCTTGCGTGCATCCCGTTCGAGGGCGCGCATCAAGCGATCGTCGTGGCTTGGGTCGTGGTGATAGAGCACGAGCTGCTTTACCGCTGCCGCACGGGCTGCGGCGCAAGCCATAGCCACGGTGCTGTGGCCCCAACCGACGCGACTTCGGAGGGCGTCGCGGTATTCGTCTTCCGTGTACTGAGCATCGTGCACGAGCACATCTGCGCCGCGCGCGAACTCGACGACGTCGTTGAATCCACCACGAGCGCTCTCGATGTCGGTAGCATACACGATGGCGCGGCCTTCGGCTTCGATCCGGTAAAGTGCCACGCCAAGTTTCGGATGGGCTTGGCTGATGCGGGCACGCACTTGCAGACCGATGGGCGAGTCGAAACGGACCGTGGAACCAGAGCTTACTGCCCGAAGCTCGAGCTGACCCGGTAATTCTTCGAGGGCAACGGGAAAAAAAGGCGGCGCCATGCTGCGCGACAAAACGCGGTCGACCCGTGCCCCAGGTAAGGATGGTCCGTAAACGACCGTGCGCCATTTCCGATCGTGAACAGGGAGGAAAAAGCGTAGCCCCTCGATGTGATCATGGTGGTAGTGGCTGAGGAAAAGATGCACCGTGCCACGTTGCCGCTCCTCCACCAGCTGACGGCCAAGGCCGATCAGGCCAGTGCCGGCATCGAAGACCAGGCAGTGCTTGCCGCCTCGCACTTCCATGCAAACGGAATTGCCCCCTATGCGCATTGTCGCTGGGCCCGGCGTCGGGTAGCTCCCTCGCACTCCCCAAAAACGCAGCCGCAACAGCCCGCTCCGCTCCGCTTCCGACCCCATGGGCTCTTCGAGCGCGTACCAAGCGAGCAAGCACCATGCAAGCGCAAATTCAGTTCGTTGCCCACATTGCGCGTCAACATGGGGCACTGCACCCGTCGTTCTCGGCATTCGGCCACATTGTCCCCGGGCAGTGGTAGGGGCGCACGGCAGTGCGCCCGTGGTTCCCATCGCAACGCCCGTTCCCGTGGATCGCAGGCAGCCCTCGCCCCTATCCCCTCTCTCGGGGGACAGGACAAACAAAGGGGTAGGGCGGCACGCGAGTACACGCACGATTTTCGCTCGCCATTGAGGCTGGTTAGTGAACCGTAGAGTCACCCGCAGTGGCAGATGCCGCGAATGCGGGTTGACCATACAATGGTGGCGCGATAGCAAACGTTGCCCTGCGAGTGTGCGGGAATCAACTTATTCGATGCTCTGGGGTCGCCTTTTACGCCTGGCTGGTTTGTTTCTCTCCGAACCTTATCGCGGTCGGCCGTGACGCTCGCTAATCTTCATCCAATGAAGTCCCAGCGCCCAACCGCGGCACACAACGACACCGGTTGGCAGGAGGATGCACTGTGGAAGGTTTGAGTGTTCTGGACATGATCCAGCAGGGGTGGATCGCGACTTACCCACTGCTGGCGTTCTCGGTCGCGACTGTCACCATCATTCTCGAACGTGCATGGTCGTTGCGGGGAATCATTCCCCGAACGTTGGAGTTAGCGGAGACCATTCGTGGACCGCTTGAAAAGGGGAACTTTCAAGCAGCGTTGGAAGCGACTCAGGCGCAAGCGGCTACGCCCGCAGGGCGCATCTTTGCCGACGTGATTGCACGCCACGCGTCGGACTCCCTCGAGTACCTCTCGGACCTTACGGAAGACAAACGGTTCGAGGAAATCGAGGCTTTGAAAGGGCCCCTTTGGGTCCTCGGAACCGTGAGCAGCTCGGCTCCGTTCATTGGCTTGTTCGGCACAGTGGTCGGTATCATCAAAGCGTTTCACAACATGGCGGTGATGGGTAGCGGCGGCTTCTCCGTTGTTGCTGCCGGAATTTCCGAGGCCCTGGTCGCCACCGCCTTGGGGTTGGGGGTCGCTATCGTGGCGTTGGTTTTTTACAACTTTTTTCAAACCCAAATTGAGCGCATCGAGGCTGCCCTGACGATTGCTTGCAATCGCGTCCTCGACGCCATCCACATCGGGAGGAAAACCCGTGGCGTTTAGTACCCGGCACCGCGGACTCAAAGGGATCGTATCCGAAATCAACATCACCCCGTTGACCGATATTTTCCTTGTCTTGCTCATTATTTTCATGGTGACCAGCGCCGCGATGGTGGAGTCGGGTGCGAAGATTAGCTTACCGGAGGTGGACGCGACCGCCGCACAACCGCGCGAAATCACCATCACCGTGACCCCTCAAAACGATATCTACGTGAACGCCCAGCTCACCCCCTACGAGCAACTGGAGGACACCTTGCGCCAGCTGATCCAATCGCGACCAGATGTACCGGTCGTGCTCGAGGGCGATCGCGAGGTGTTGTTCGGGCAAGCAGTCAAGATTCTTTCCTTGGCGCAAAAGGCGGGTGCCACGCAGATTGCCATTGCCGCTGAGCGGCGGCGCCTGAATTAACCCCCGCATACTCCATGGCCGCTGTGTCGCCTTCTTCTTCGCCAAAGCCGTTCGACCCCTGGGCTTCGCGCCCGAGCCGGACCGCCCGGTGGTTAGTGGTGTCGGGGCTCGTGCACGTAGGCCTCTTGTTTCTCTTTGCCACTGTAACCTTGACGGTTATCAAGAAGATCGAAGAAATCCGGGTTAAAGTGGAGGAAGACGCCGTACCCGGAGAAGAGATTTTCGAAGGTGCGGATTCACTGCGCGATGTCGCCGGGGCCCTCAAGCCGGAAACAGCTTTGCCGCAACGGGCACAGGCCGGAAGCCCCAACGTGCAGGGTGTGCGCGCTCCCGAGCTTCCAAGCATTGGTGGTTTCGGACCAAAAATTGGCGGACCCACAGTGGATATGGCCGTGCCGATTGCCTTTGGTGCTGGTGGCGGCGGCATTGGCGGCCTTGGGGGGCGTTTTGGAGAATATGTTGGGGGGCTGCGCAAGGTGGGGCTCGACGTCGTGCTGGTAATCGACACCACCCATAGTATGCAATTCGTCATCGATGAGGTGCGGAGCCGACTGAAAGAGTTCGTAGCTACCTTGCAACGCCTGGTGCCGACCACACGGGTCGGCATTGTGGTGTTCCGCGACCAGGGCGACGACTTCGTCGTCAAGTGGACAGACTTGAGCTTCAATACCCAAAAGCTGCTGGACTTTCTCTCGACCATCCAAGCCGCGGGAGGTGGCGACTGGGAAGAGGCCGTCAAAGATGCCCTTGATACTGCGGTGCATGAACTGAAGTGGCGCAAACAGGCCAAGAAGGTAATCGTCCTCGTGGGCGATGCACCGCCCCATCCGTGGGAGCTGGATGAGGTGAAACGCATCGCCCGCGAGTTCCGCCAACAAGGGGGGTATCTCAGTGCTATCGACGTGACGCAACCCTCGCATGAAATTTTCGACCGCTTCATGTGGCGCTCTTTGCATGGGAGCCAGCCCTATCGACCGTCACCTATGCCGGAGCATTACAAGGAAGTGGCTAAGGTATTCGGCGACCTGGCCAAGATCGGCGGTGGGGAAATGACCCAACTCGGGAACAATAAGGCATTGATGCGCACCATCTTGGAACTCACCTTCGGCTCCCGTTGGAAAGTCGAAATGGCCAAGTACATCAAGGAGCTCCAGTGAGGTGGGTAGTTCGCGTTCTTGCCGCCGTTTGGGCCTTCGCTGCCCTCGGTGGCGGACAGGGTGTACGAGCACAGTCTCTGGCTGATATTCAAGCGGACGTGCGCCGCGCCACCCATGCTTGGCGAGGAAGCGAGCCGCCGAAAGACCCTGCGGCTTTGGCCAGTGCGATCGAGCAACTCGGCCAGGCAGCGTTGAAGTTTGTGGCGGTCATGGATCGCTCGATGCAAAGCGGATCGGATGCCAAAGAGCGTGCCGGCTTGTTGGAAGCTTATCGGGCCGTGAGCCAACCACTCGAAGCAGTGTACGAGAGCACCGGTGGTCAGCTGGAGCGCATGGCGCGCAAGATCATCGAAGAAGACGGCGACTTGGAGGCCTTGTACGAATCGCCCGAGTATCGCCAAGGGCAAACCCTTGGGGCGCAAGCGCTTTACTACTTGAACTGGGTTCGCTTTTACGGTGCCCGCCTGTTCGAAGGAAGCCAACGCCGGGCTCTACTCGAGAAAGCGTTGAACGGCTTTGCAAGTTTTCTCGGTGGCGAGAGAACGAACGACTTGCAACGGGAGAGCCTGCTCGGCCGCGGTTTGTGCGCCCTCGAACTGGGTGAGTTCGACACCGCCATCGAAGACTTGCTGGCGGTTGCCGAAGATCAGCAAAACCCGCTGGAACGTCGCCAGAAAGCTCGTCTTGCCCTTCTCGATGGATTGGTGCGCAACGGCCGTTTTGCAGAAGCGGTGAAAGTGTCCTCCACGCTGGTGGGAACAGATGGGGGGGACCCGCGCATGCTGTTCTTACGGGCGCGCGCTTTGCTCGAACTGGCCAAGAAAAGCCCCGGAGCTGACGGCGAGCGACACCGCAAGGAAGCCGTCAGCCTGCTCGAGCGAGTGCGCCGCGCCGGTGTTGCTTGGGAAGAACGAGCGCAGCAGTTGTTACTGGCTTCAGTGGACGACCCCGCCAAGTACGCAGAGGACACCACCAGCCCTCGAGCGCGGCTCGAACTGGTGAAAATGATGCTGCAAAAGAAGCAGTTCACTGAAGCCGCTCGGGTTCTGGAAGACATGGCAAAGGGTAGCTCGCGCCTGTCACCGGCGATCGACGCCGAACGCAGGTATTTGCTGGGACTGGCTCTTTTTCAACTTGGCTCCTGGGAAGCAGCGGCGGCCGAACTCGAGCAGGCCTTGAACAGTTTAGGGAAAGAGGAAGCTGCCGAAGCGGCTTACCTGCGCTTCAAAGCACGGGAGAAGCTCGCGGCCGAAAAGCCCGAGCGTGCTGACAGCCACGATTACGAGCGTGCTGTGCGCGAGTATGTCGACCGTTTCCCGCAACACCGCTTCGTTTACGAGGCCTATTTTCGCCTTGGCGAATTGTTGCAGCGACGGCAACAATGCGGGGAAGCGTTGCAGTACTTTGCCCGCGTGAGCAGTGACGTAGAGTTCGCTCTGCGTGCGCGCTTCGGGGCGTTACAATGCCGAGTGACGTTGCTCGGTACCGGTGTTCGACCCAATGAGTCTGCGCTGCAGGAAGTGGGTGACGAGCTGCGTGCTCTACAGGCAGCACTGACAGCGGCAGAGGAAAAGAAATCGATGGATAAAGCTACCCTCTCCAGCATGCGCGCAAAACTCACCCTGTTAGAAGCAGCCTGGCAGAGTTGGCAGGCCGAACCGAATTGGTGGGCGATCGCGCAAGCGTTGGATGGCTTTGAACGCCGCTACCCGCAGCAAACGGAATTGTTTCCCGCGGTCGCTCGGCTCCGTCTCGTGGCCTGGGCCGAACTTGGTCGCTTCGATGAGGCGGAAGGGGAGGCCCGCCGCACCGTCATGCTTTTGCTCCAGCAATACGGCAAGGAGGAAGTGGAAAACTTGGCTGTCAAGTTCATTCGTAAGGGTACCGCGATGCGCAACTCTGGGAATGCGCAGGCGGATGTGGCGGCACAGCGTGTGGCTTTGCAATTGTACCGCGGCCTGGCAGAGGCGGGGGCATTGACGGACAACGGGCAGCTGACCCTGGCACGCCTGTACGAAAACACTGGCGACCTCGAGCGGGCGGAGCAGTTGTACCGCACAGCATTGGCGGCCAAGCCAAACTCGCTGCCGTTGCTGCGTTCTTTAGCGCGGCTGGTGGAAGCTCGGGGCCAACGTGACGAAGCTTTAGAGTTGTGGAAACGGTATACGCAGACGGCGCGCCCCGGAGACGCCCCCTGGTACGAGGGTCAGTATCAGTTGGCTCGGCTCGACCACGAGGCCGGCGCGATGAAGGCAGCTTGCGCCCGCTTACGCGACTTGAAGCCAGCCATGCCTGGGTTGAGCGATCAAGAACTCCGCGCCCGCCTTGATGCTCTTTACCAGGAAGCTTGCCGCTAAACACCTGCCCAGTTGGCGGGAGCGAGCGGCTGGGCTCCTGGGTTGACGCCTGTGGAACCGAAGTTGCGGCACTTCGCGGTGGTCCCTGACTGCGGCAGCTTCGCCCCAGCTAAGGCGCGAACGGGTCGATGATTCGCGGTGCCGGCTCTTCCAACGCCGAGCGTAAAAATGCAATTCGCTGCCGGCGTGCCTCTGCTGCAGCTTGGGCACAATAGTGCCCTTCACTACCAATGGTCGCAGGCAAAGCTGTACAGCCGGGAGTCGGTGGCAGCTCGGGAATGCCCGTGGGCACGAACTGGAAAAATGCAGCGGTGGTGTGTTCGTCGATATTTCCTTGCACTGGGCCGTGAACCACCGGCAAGAAGGGTACTCGGCGTTGCACGGGGGCTAGGTGGGGAATAGGTCCGATGAGCCAAGCCAGCGCCTCGGTGGTGTGGTTGGGCACCAGAGAATCGTCCAGGCCTTCCGTTATGAGGATGCTCGCTTTCTTGCGGGTCCCCAGAACTTCCAGGGGTTGGCGATACAGGAATCGCCCGTGGTTGTGTTCGTCTTGTCGGTCGAACCCGTGCTGAAACAGCGACATTGCCACCCAAATGTCGGCCGCAGTCATATTGGGGAACACTTGACCTAAAAGGCGAACGAAGTCGTCGGGGCGCTGGTGAATCAAAGTCTCTGTTAAGCGAGCACCGCCGACGACCAATGCCGCCGCGCCGATTTCCGGCGCGTAAGGCAATAGTCCGGGGGCATAGTTCGCGCCTTGGCTAATGCCCACGTATGTAAGAGGGGACGTGGGATCGACGTCGGGAACGCCGTCGGGAGCACCCACGGGCAAAACATCGAGGGAGTGTAGGCTCTTCAGGAGCCTCAGAAAGGCAAGCTGCTCTGCGTTCAGCTCTACCCAATAGTCAGGGATACGTCGATTTTGCACCAGGGCGAAGAATACAGCCGTGACTTGCCGCACGATGGCTTCTTCTTGGTTGGGAGCGCCAGCGCTGACTTCGCGGTTCAAGTTGTCCGTGAAACCGGCCACAGCGAAGCCAGCACCCGCGAGGTAATCCCGGGCCTCGTTGGGCACCTCCCGTTCTGCGCTCCCAGGATTGCCGTGTTGGTACATGGTAATGGGCACGGGCCGCTCCAAGCTCGTTTTCGGTAACGCCAGCACAAAACCCACACGGTTTGTTTTCGTCTGCCACGGCTGACCGCTCGAGTCGCGGGCGAGATACAACCCATCGCGCCAATCCGGAGCCTCCCAGCTGCCGCGTACGATGGCCGCCACCGCGCTCGTGGGCGACGATTCCGCGGTCACGGACGAGATCTCGAAGCGCGGCGGTGGCGCACTTTCTATTTGCGCCTTGATTGCCAGAAGATCCGCGGCGATATCTTCCATGCTGCGCACGGAAATGCGCACCGCCAGGGCGGCCGTGGCCGCAAGTGCAGGCTCACGCTCGGCGACCACGGCGAGAACTTCCTGGCTCAGGGTCCGCACTTGACGTAAAGCGACACTGTCGTCGCTTCGTTCCGGGCCGAGCGCTCGCCGGAAGAACGGCGAGGGCCGAAACCCTTCGCCGGTCACCGACCGCAGTGGTGCTCCGATAACCAAGCCATAACGACCCCTGGGTGTGAGCGAGATCGACGGGAAAATCAGCAGACTGTAGCTGCGGATGCCCAGCACGCTGACGTCATCGCGCACCAGCACCCGGAACGGAACGCGCTCACCGAAGGTGGGCGAGCCCGGAGTGAGATCGAAAAGCCCGATGCTGCTTCCCCGCGCTAGCGACGCAGCGGGCGAGCGCGGAAGCGACTCTAAGTCGGGAGCTTCGCTCAACTCGACGACGAAGTGAGCAATCGGGCTGAAACCATCGAGGCGATTGACCTCTTGGAGGAGGATTCGGAAAATGCCACTCACGTCGGCCGTGGCTTGCGGTGGAGCGACGTTCAGTCGAAATCCGCTGCGCTGACGTGAATCCTCGACAAGCCAAAAGTCGTCGGGGAAGGGGTTGGTGCGACGACGATCGTCACGGTCGTAGTACACTAAGGGACCGGGGCATCCTTCCAACAACGCTCGCACCGCCCGCACGATTTCGTCTACGGTCACCTGGTCGTCGCGGTTCACGTTTACGGCGACGCAAGCGGCGAGCGACTCCTCTTGCAGCAACATGCGCACGGCCAGAACAACTTCATCGACACTGACCTCGCCATCACCGTTGCAGTCGCCAGGACACACCGCATGGGCAGGTGGCAGCCCCAGCGCCAGTAAAAAAGCCAAACCCCATACGGTGCGAACGCCCCGAGACATGCCTTTTCTCCTACCATTAATCGCCGTCGAGAGACAAATCGCGTTTTTGCCTAAGTCGCCCAAAATCCCCTTCACGGCTTTCTCAAGTCGTGGCAAAAGCATGTCGTCCCATCGATCGTGAGCGTAGATGCTGATGAGGAGCAAAGGATGTTCAGGGAAACAGCGAGAACACGGCGTTGGGTGACCGCGTTGGCGTGCCGATGCGCGTCCAGGGGGAGAAACATCATGGCGAACAGAGTGTGTTCCAGGGGCATGCTGTCGTGGATGTGCGCTGTTGCGTTGCTACTTGGATCCCAGCTTTCCCTGGCGCAGGCCGCATGCGTTGGAGACTGCAGCGGCGATGGCAATGTGACAGTCGACGAGATCGTGAACGCCGTGAATATTGCTTTGGGCACCGCGAGTCTCAGTACCTGCCCTGCTGCGGATGGCGATAACGACGGTAGCGTCGTGATTACCGAGATCTTGCAAGCGGTGGTGGCTGCATTGGAAGGTTGCCCCGCTCTCTCGCCAACCCCCACGCAAGTGCCGACGACGCCAGAGACGCCGGCGGCAACACCAACGGCTACAGCGACGCTCGCACCAACGCAGGCGGAATCCCCCACCCCGACCAGCTCTCCGACCCCCACGGAGGTGGTGTTACCGACTCCGGTGGGTCAGGGGGTGAAGTCCGCCATCGTCGATGCCAGCTTTGGCGACGATGGCCGCCTGCGCGTCACCTTTACGCTCACCGACGACGCCGGGGCTCCCTTGCGACCCGTGTTGGCAGCGACGCAAAACCCGCGGGAAGCACGCATTCGCCTGACGGTGGCACACATCGAGGAATACTCTGCAGGCGGTGAGTTTGGCCGCCAGTTCGATCGGTATGTCAATGATATAAACCGGACTCGGCCGGCGTACGATTCCGGCGGTACCTTGGAAACCTTGGACGGGAGTCGCGGCCTGTACCGTTACACCTTCCGCCATGCCGTCGATCGGGTAGTGGAGGATGCCACATACACTGTGGCGATGCAGGTGGACCGTTTGCTGGACGGGGCGCAACGGAGCTCGAACCCGGTGTTCGACTTCGTGCCAAACGGCGGTGTGCCGCGGGTGCGCGCTGGCAGCACGACCGCGCAGTGCAACAATTGTCACGATCCCCTTGTAGCCCACGGCAATCGCCGCGAACTGCGTTTGTGTGCCGTCTGCCACACGAATGAGTCGGTAGACGAGCTTGGGCGCAGCGTCGACTTGGGCGTCATGGTGCACAAGATTCATCGCGGGAAGGAACTGCCATCCATTGTCGACGGTCCCCCAGGGACGCAGTACGCCCTCTACAGTAGTTTCCTCCGCCGGGATATCGTGTTCGCCGAAAAGCGTTCCGACGGCCGCGTCGTGGGCGTGGGGTTCCCACGGGCTATCGAGCACTGTGCGGTATGCCATAGTGAAGGGCCCACGGCCAACTACCATATCACGCGCCCGAGCACGGCCGCGTGTGCCTCGTGCCATGACGACGTCAATCCTTCCACGCAACCGACCGCGGCAGGGCCCCCGGGAACAAAGCACCTTGGGGGACGGGGTTTTGAAGACGGTGATTGCGCGTTCTGTCACCAAGCAGACTCTGGCCGCGAGTTCGATGCCTCCGTGGCCGGTGCCCACGTCGTGCCCGGACGGTCGCGGCAGCTTGCCGGATTGGTGGTAGAGATCTTGGGACTGACCGACCACCTGGCGGGCGAAACCCCTACAGTGGCCTTCAAGGTGACGGAACGGGACGGCGCCGCATTGAGAGACCTTTCTGGCCTCAACCGCGTGGCGTTTGCCCTCAGTGGTCCGACCATCGAGTATTCCCACATGCTCGTGGGCACGGCTGTGGGCGGAGGTGCTGCAGGTACGCTGACGGGCCCGGACGAGAATGGCGCGTTTACCTACCGGTTTCCGTTCCCCATTCCAGCCCAGGCGCGCGGCACCTGGGCGTTGGGCGCCGAGGCCCGACGGCAGGTTACACTTCAGGCGGTGGCACCGATCGAGGCAAAAGTTGTGCAGGAGGCAGCGCGCAATCCAGTGATCACCTTCAGTGTCGACGGATCGAGCCCGGTGGTCCGCCGTGAAGTGGTAGACGAACGACTGTGCTCGAGCTGTCACGGCGAGTTTTCCGTGGACTTCAGTGTGCATGGGAACTTGCGCAACACCATGGAGTACTGTGTCATGTGCCACAACCCGGACCAGACGGATGTAGCCCGCCGCCGTCGCGACGCTCAGGCGGTGGCCGCCGGGGATGCGACGGCGAGCATCGACATGAAAGTGCTCATTCATAAGATTCACACGGGGAAGGAGCTGGCTCAGAAGCCTTATGTAGTATACGGCTTCGGGCTGCCTCCTCTCGGCTTTACGCGCTTCGATTTCTCTGAGGTGTTGTACCCGGGTGATCGCCGTAATTGCCGTACGTGCCACTTGCCAGGAACGTACTTGATTCCGCCGTTTCCTGGACCGGCCCGCGGAGCGTTGCTCACGCGCCTCGACCCAGCGACGGGCAACGAAGTTGTCGTTGGCCGCGAGGGGCCGACGACTTCGGCTTGCACTTCATGTCACGACAGCGAGGTTGCTCAGGCTCATGCGGCGACGCAAACGACCTCGTCAGGGCACGAGGCGTGTGCCGTCTGCCATGCCGAGGGGCGCTCCTTCCCGGTTTCGGGGGCGCACGCGCGGGTATATTGATTGGAGGCAGCCTGGCCTAACCTTTGGCGCAGCCGCCCCCAAGTGTGCTCCCACAACTTTGCGGAGGGGCACGAAAGCAAACGAACGGTGCCAGTAAGGTGCATGGGATTGCCGCGAAGATTCGTGCTCGGGTGGGCTGCAGTCTTGGTGCTCCGCGCCGGCGAGCTGCACGCCCTTGAGTTTTCTGGCGCCGCCCTGGTCAACAGCCAATTGCGGGAGCGTGAAGGCGCGGCTGCGATCGAAGCTCCGACCAACGCGTATGGCGCCCTGATCGGAACGAATGTGCATCATGGGATTGGCGGGGAGACGTACTTCCGCCTCGAGCGCGACTGGAGCCGAGCCGACGGTGCGTCGGACTTTTACCTCGGTTTTGCTCGTTTGCCCCTCCGTGGCTTCGAGCTTTCCTTGGGGCGGCAAGTGCTCGATGAGCTGCCGGGTGCGCTGTACGTTGTCGATGCAGGCCGCTTGCGCTTCGACCGGGGCGGCCCTGTGGGCTTTTCCCTATTCGGGGGCCAACCTCGCTACTTCGAGCCGCTCCAAGGCGCAGAGCTGGTTTCTCAGGATGAGCAAATGTTCGGTGGCTCTGCTCGGTTACGGTGGGTTGCCCTTGGGCAGGTGGTCGTCAGCTTTGCACAACTGCAGCGGCAACAGCGGCGCCTTAACCAGCTCGGCAGCGCCACTTGGTCGCACACCTTCCGCCACCTGCGCTCGCAGCCACAAGCGTACGCTTTGGCCGCCTACGACAGCGCAGAGCGCAACGTACAGCAGGTTACCACGGGCGTTGGGCTTCTTCCTCATCCCCGCGTGTTCGCCCGCATCGAAGGAAGTTACTATCGCCCCTCCAGTCGTTCTCCCGCTGCTCTGCCGGGTTTGGACCGTTTTGTCGATCCCCTGTTTTCCCTGATTTCTGCAAGCAGCCTGCAGCAGGCGCGCTGTGGAGTCCAGTATCGATGGCGAGAGACGGTTTGGTGGTCGGCGGATTACGGGTTGCAAGCGTTCGAAGACTCGAATGGCCAGTCGATCACGGGGAACCGTGGCAGCGTCGGGCTGGTGTGGCTGCCCGAGGGAGATGGACTGGAGATCGTTCGATCGGAATTTGGGGTGACGGACAGCCGTGGAGGCAGTTTATTTGCCCTGCGGGCGTATTACGAAAACCGCGTCTATCAGCGGATTTTGTTTCGCACCAAGATGGAAGTGGGCCGGTTCGACAAGATCACCAATGAACAGGACATCGTTGTCACCAGCCGCGTCGGTGTGGCATACGAGTTAGCGCCAGGGTTCCTGATGGAGGTCAACGTCGAAGGGAATCGCTCGCCACGATTCGATTACGAGTTCCGCCTTGGAGCTTTCCTGACCTACAACCTACATTACCGCGATGGTTGGCAAGCGCCCAGCCTCGAGCGGCCTGTCCTGCGTTATCCGGGAGGCTGGGCAGGGTGAAGTACCCGGACTGGTGGGCTGCCATTCTTTGCGCCCTACTCGTCAGCGGTGCGATCGGCTGCCGCAGGTGGCTACCGACGACTTCTTACCTCCAGCCGCGTTCTGATTCGGTCTCTCGTCGCAGCACGCGCGATGCTCGGGAACGTTTCGATCACCAGCTTCACCGCAAGGCACTGCGGGCAAAAGGAATAGCCTGCATCGATTGTCACTCGTTCGCCTTACGCATCGAAACCGATGACGAGGATCTTGCCAAAACATTGTCGGCTTATGCGCTCCACCCGCGCAGTGCAGCTTGCCACTCCTGCCATTTGCCTGGGCAGCAGAAAATGTTCGCTGCACCGCGACAATGCCTTTCGTGTCACCGCAACCTCTGGCCGCTGTTGCCCGATGACCACCGTGCTGGCTGGCAGACAGCACACGCGGTGGCATCTCATGCGGACACGGAGCGTTGTCAGGATTGCCACCACCAGCAGGAATGCGTGGATTGTCACGCTCGCCGCGATACGCTCGATACCCGGGTCCACGAGCGTGGATTCCGTTTCTTTCATTCCATCGAAGCGTGGGCAAATCCGATGCAGTGCAGCAGTTGCCATCGGGCAGATTTTTGCATTCAGTGCCATCGGTTGAGTGGTGTTCGAGGGGCAGGATGAGGCGAGTTGCACCTTGGTTCCTTTCCCTCCCTTTGCTTTTCGGTTGTGGCGAGGAGGCGGCCCCGTCAGGGGAAAACTACGGTAATTTGCTCGAGTCGCCAGCCGGGCTCGTACTCATTCCTGAGGAACATCCCTCGGGATGGGGACGTGCGGATTGCTTTTTTTGTCACCCCGCCCACAAACTCCATGTGGTCAACCGCACGGGAATCGCCGATCTGGATCTCGGCTTCGTTCGCAGCGTCGTGCGTCAGCGAGGGGAGGCGAGTTGCGCTGCGTGCCATGGGGACAACGGGGTTGGACGATGAGGCCGGTCGAGTTTTTGCTCTTGGCCGTATTCTTGGTGACTACAGCTTGGGGACTGGGGAACGAGGAAAACCCCCATTGGATGCTGCGGTCGGACGGGGAACCGGACGAGGAAAAGTGCGCAATTTGCCACGACGAAGATAAGAACCTGCTTTCGTCGAAGGAAGAAACGTGTCTCAGCTGCCACGAGCGAACGCTGCACAGTGGTTCGGAGGAACACTTGCGCGCAAGTGCAGCACAAGTGCAAACGCTGCTACCTCCGAAAGGGAAATACGGAGTGGAGTTTCCGCTTGCTGAGGACGGAAGGATGTATTGTGGCACCTGCCACCTCTTTCACGACCCACGCGTAGACGAGGTCACCCTAGCCGCTCCCCGCACGCTGCCGAGCGAAGGGATCGCTTGGGAGATCCGGCAAGCAGTGGAGAGGCAAGTGCGCGCCATCCTGGCTCTGCGACCAGAGTCCGAAGTGCAGTGGTCGTTTGCGCAGGAGTCCACTGGGTTCCTGCGTCTGCCGCTGACGGAGAGCGAGCTTTGCGTGGCTTGCCACGAACGAGAGGGGAACGGTCGGTGAAAATCTTGCGCGCTGCCCTGGTGGTAACGTTTGCCATCGTGCCCGGATGCGGCGACCCCGGGGCACCGCAGTACCGCGGAACGCCCCCCCCGATTGCTGCAGCCTTTGGTACGTGCGCCTTCTGTCACACGGAGCAAGCTCAGGGAATGCTGCCCACGGCGGCAAGCCTCACCTGCTCCACATGTCACCCAGACGCGATACCAGGTTTCGCAGGCCGCGGACACCGCGGCGTTCCCGGGCCCGAACTCGTACCTTCCTTTCCCCGGTTCGGCCACCAACTCTTCGCGGAGGAGTCGTTTGGCTCGTGTTCCTTTTGTCACCATTCCACTGCCGTTCGCATCGTTTTGTATCGCGACGCGCTGGGTTGCGAAACTTGCCATGTGACCGCACTTACGGCCGGGTTTGGCCCGCACCATCGCACGCTTCCTGATTCGACGCTCGTGCCGAATCCCCCCACCGAGCCTCACGCGCCTGGAAGCGAAGGCCTGTGGGGGAACTGTGCGTTGTGTCACAACGAAACCGCGCGGGACCTGCAAGCGCTGTTGGGTGCGCCCTATGCCCTCCATTGCAGCACCTGCCATGTAGAACGCACGCCGGGTCAGTTCGGCGCCGCTCATGCCAGCCTGCCGACGAGCGCCGTGGTGCCGAACCCACCCGTGCGGGCGCATCGGCCCGCGGCGGAGCGTTCCTGGGGCGCATGCGTCCTGTGTCACAACGAAGCTGCACGCAGCTTGCAGGAAGCTTTCGCCGAGCCACAGGAGGTTGGCTGCACCACTTGCCACAGGGAGCGTACTCCTGGCCAGTACGGTGTTGGTCATGCCAGCCTGCCGACGAGCGCCGTGGTGCCGAACCCACCCGTGCGGGCGCATCGGCCCGCGGCGGAGCGTTCCTGGGGCACTTGCGCCCTGTGTCACAACGAAGAAGCGCGCAGTTTGGAAAGCTTGTTGGGCCCGCCCGATGAAGTGAGCTGTGAAAGCTGTCACGCCGATCGGTTGCCCGGAACCTTCGAACCAGGACACCGGGCGCGACCCTCTCGAGTTGTTGTGCCTGATCCTCCAGCACTTCCACATCGCCCCGGTACGGCCGCCGCCGCATCAGGCAACTGCGCGTTGTGTCACTCCCAGGTGGCGACCAACGTGGCGCCGTTCGTGGCCGAACTGAACTGTGTCGTGTGTCACGAAGATGGCAGCGGAAAACCATTCGGTCCGGGGCACCGGCAGAAACCGCAACCCACTCTTGTACCCGCATTCGTGGGCGCGGATCATGCTCCTGGCCTGGGGCAAAGGTTCGGTGTTTGTGTGTACTGTCACCGTGACATTGCAGAAAACATTGCGACCAGCGAGGCCGCTGAATTGGGATGCGTCCTGTGTCACAACACGCAGCTCGGTAACTTTGGCCCTCAGCACCGGTCCTTACCGGGGCGCGATTTGGTGCCAAGTTTCGTCGGGAGAGCTCACTGGAGCGGCGAGCAGCGCGTGTTCGGTACTTGCAGCTTCTGCCACCAGGCGACTACCGATCGCGCACTGCGGTTGACCCATGGTGCCTTGGGTCTGCAGTGCCAGCAGTGTCACACCGAAAGCACGATGGAGCAGTACGGAAAAGGGCACCAATCCATCACGGCCTGTGTCGTTTGTCATGGAAGCAGCCGAAGCACGCATCAGGATCCCGCCCGGGGAACCGACTACGAGTGCGCGAACTGCCACGAGCCTCACGGGAGTCGAAACTTGTTCCTCATCCGCGAGTTCATCGCGACTCCAACAGGTCAACTGCGGGCGATTCGCTTCGAAAACTTACGTGGACACGACGACGCGGGGTTTACCAGCATGACCCAGCCTGGGACGGGCTTGTGCGAGGTTTGCCATACCACCACGCGCTTCTTTCGCGCCAATGGTACGGGCGAGGAGCACTTCGATTTCCCGTGTTTTACTTGCCACCCCCACGCTTTGGGATTTTCGGTAAGACCATGAGTCAACGGCCATCTTTGTGGGGTAACCCCATTTCCGTTGCCGGCTGGATTCTTGCTGGGGCGGCTTTTGCCTGTTTCGTTTTTCTGTGGCTGTACGATACTTTTGCCCCGGGCCCTTCCGCTCCCTACGCGGGCATCGTCATCTTCGTGATCACCCCAGCATTTTTGTTGCTCGGCCTGGCCTTGGTCGTCATCGGGTGGTGGTGGAGTTGGCGGCGTTGGCGGCGTACCGGAGTGGCATGGGCTCTTGTCTGGCCGGTAATCGACCTCAATCGTGCGGGAACGCGTGCGGCCGTCGCCTGGATCATGGGGGGTGGCACCGCGTTTCTTTTTCTTTCCGCATTCGGTGCCTTTCAGACATACAAAATCACGGAATCGGTGACCTTTTGCGGTGCCCTGTGTCATCAGGTCATGGGACCCGAGTATACCGCGTACCAGGTTTCACCGCATGCGCGCGTGCTTTGCGTAGATTGCCATGTGGGTTCAGGGGCGAATTGGTACATCCGCTCGAAGTTTTCCGGGTTGCGCCAACTGCATGCGTACGTCACCGACAGCTACTCGCGGCCCATCCCGGTGCCGATTCACAACTTGCGGCCGGCCACGGAGACTTGCCAAACCTGCCACTGGCCCGAGAAGTCTTATGGGATTGTTGGCCGCCGTTATGTGTACTTCCTGGCTGACGAGTCGAACACTCGCTGGGAAACCGACCTGGAGTTACTCATTGGCGGAGGGCGTCCAGGTACGCCAACGACCGGAGGAATTCACTGGCACATGCAGTTGGAAAACATAGTGGAGTACGTGGCTCGCGATCCTTCGCGGTTAGCGATTCTGTGGGTGCGGGCGACCAACCGCGCTACGGGTGAAAGCGTTCTCTATCGGTCCCCAGAGGCGCACGGCGACCCCCCGGCTGACGCTGTCTGGCGTACGATGGACTGCATGGATTGCCACAATCGTCCAGCTCACCGGTTTCAGTCGCCACGCGATGCGGTCAACGCGGCCATGGCTGCTGGGTTGCTCGACCCGCGCCTGCCCGCACTCAAAAAGGCTGCCATCGACCTCCTCGCCGAGGAGTACGGCGACACGATTACTGCCCTAGCTGCGCTCGACCACGGCCTGCGTACCTTTTACCAAGAGAATTTCCCCGATCTTGCGAAACACGAGAGTGCGACGATCGATCGGGCCGTTGGGGAGCTGCAACGAATTTACCGAGAAAATTTTTTTCCCGAAATGAAGGTGCGTTGGGATGCTTATCCCTCGCACGAGAGCCATTTGTTTTCGCCCGGCTGTTTCCGGTGTCACGGCGGACAACATGCCGCCAGCGACGGAAAACTCATCCGCAGCGAGTGCAATTTGTGCCACATCGTTCGCGCACAAGGGCCTTCGGGGCAAAAAGTGTACTCCACCACTGACACGGGGCTCGAGTACGAGCACCCGGTAGACGTCGGTGCCGACTGGAAAGAGTCTCCCTGCTACGAGTGCCACTCTGGGGCTGCGCCGTGACGGTGCGGTAGCGCAGCGGTGAGCTTGCGTTGCTGCTGACGCGGCCAGTTGGGGGCATGAGCCGCGCCATGCACCATGGGGATGTCGGCTGCAGGTGCCTTCATCTCCGTAAGGCTGCACTGCCCGGGGAACGAAGGACCCGTGGAGCAAAAGCCGCCTTGGTGGGAAGGCAGAAAACACCGGTGGGATCCGCGAGCGTGCCCTCGGGGATGCGAGGAATCAAGGGGAGGCGGACAAACGTGTGCCGAAGGCTGGTTTAGGCGGTTCCCGTAGCGCGCGAGACACTCTCCGCGCTCGCTGCATAAATGCGCTGGCGCTCGAGGTAGGTTTTGCGGACCAGTTCCACGTCGCGCAGGAACGGTTCCAAGTCCGATAGCAGCAGCGCCTGCGGACCATCACACAGCGCCTGTTCGGGACGGGGGTGAAAGTCCACCAACACCATGTTCGCCCCGGCAATGATTCCTTGCGCCGTAACGTGGGCAATGTCCAAGATGCCGTCGGGCGCCATCGTCTTCTTTCCCACGGAATGCGAGGGATCGATGCACACCGGCAAACGGGTCAGGCGCTTGACCACGGGCACGTGAGCGAAGTCGACAAAATTCCGATGAGGATCGCCCAAATGGGTTTTCATTCCACGGAGGCAAAAGACGATCCGGTGGTTGCCGCCGGTGGCGAGGTATTCGCAGGCGTTGAGCGATTCATCGAGAGTAATTCCCATGCCACGCTTGAACAAAATGGGGAAATCTTGTTGCTGCCCCACCGCTTTCAGGAGTTCGAAGTTTTGCGCGTTGCGGGTGCCGATTTGCAGCATCACACCGGTTGGGTTCCCAGCGGCAGCCAGTGCGGTGCGGATCTCGTCCACGTGCGCCTCATGAGTAACTTCCATGGCAATGATCTTGATTCCGTACTTGCCAGCCAGCTCGAACACGTAAGGCAAGCAGCTTTTGCCATGGCCCTGAAAATCATAGGGGCTCGTTCGTGGCTTGTACGCGCCAGCTCGCGTCGTCGTCAGGCCGACATCGCGTAGGGCGCGGAACATCAGTTCCACGTTTTCTCGGGTGTCCACGGCACAGAGGCCAGCAAAGACGTGAAACGTATCTTGGGTAAAACGAATCCCGTTGTATTCGAAGCCAACGACCTCCGCTTGCCCTTCATGCCGGCCGATCGCCCGGTACGTCTCGCGAATGCGAATCACTTTTTCCACAGCCTCCATTTCTTCGAAGGGCTCGACCGGAACCGAGGTGGTTGGGCCAAGCAAGTACACTTCCGTTAAAACGCGGGTGGCTCCTTGGATTTTCCGCACTACCGCACGAACTTCGGGGTAACGTTCGGCAAGCTTGACAACTTCCCCTACCTCTGGGGATTCAGGATCGACGTCAGCCTTCATTACGATGATCATTTCGCTGTGTTCCTCCGGAAACGCCCGCAAATTACCGTTAGCGAGCTAGCGTGGTGTGGTGCAAGCGTGATTAGAAGGCGTATTCTAGTTGCAGCGAGTAAATCACATCGGCACGAAGGCCGTCGCGGTTCAGAGGAAGCTGCACGTTCCCTGCAGCAACCCACTGCCCGATAGGGTTCACTTTGAAGCCTAGGGCGCTTTGCAGCACATTATCGTTCACGCCGTCACGCCAATCGTCGTGGAAGCCCAGGAAGTCCACAGCCAAGGTGAGCCGGGGGTCGGCGCGCCAGTCCGTGCCCACGATCCACAAAACTTGGCTCACGTCCTTGCGGCTGCGCAACGCGTACCCGAGGTTGATATGCGGTTCCCAGTCGCCAATTTGCTTGGAGAGAACGAACCAGGGTGTGAACGTGGGCTCGTGGAACCCCAGGAGATCGGCAGCGCGGCCCGTCGGCAAGGTGAGCACCTGAGCGACGGCGACAGCGGCCCAAGGAAAGTCGCTCACGTGCCATTTCGCCCGTAAATAGATGTCGCCGGTGCCAAAGGCAGCGGTGTCGAAATGGTCTACCGCGCAGAGGAATTCGCCGGGGCACGTGGTGCCGTCGTCCACGACGACGCCGCGTTGCTCCACAGTGAAAAAGGCCCCGCCATTGTTGTTGGGGTCGACAATCTCGGCATGGGCACGGGCACGCATACGTGCTCGGGCAAGCGAGAGACTCATGCTGATGTCGAGGGAATCCGTTAGTCCGTAAGCCGCCGTCAGAAACCACAAATCGAAGCCGAGGCGAAAGTCGAGCTTGGTTTCCAGCAAGTTGTCCGCAGCACGAAGCCGGTCTTCCTCGGGCAACTGTTCGAGAAAGCCAGGCGACAGTGCCGGCTGCACCGAGCGTAAATGCCGGAGCGACTGTCCTTCGAGAGTATCGAAGTCAATGCGGGTATAAGAAAACCCGAAGGATACGGTCTGTCGCCCCAGCGTCGTGGCTCGCTCCCCGAGGATCGGCCCCAGGCTTTGCGAACGGCGCACGTAGCTTTCCGAGGCATCGTCGAATTCGAAGCGAAAGGCGCCGCTGGCCGAAGGGGGTGGAACTTGTGCGCGTGCGGTGGCGAGCGCAGCAGAAAGCGTACGAAACTGATCGGCTACCCGAGGTTGCTGCACGTCGTTGAAGGCCAAGGGGGTGATCGAGGTGCGGAACGCACCGCCGAATAAGGAAGGAACTCGATCGGAAAGGGGCTGGGCGCCGAGGCGAGAGGCGGAGAAATTCAAAGCAAGGAGGCACAGGGTGACAGTTCGCCAGTAAGCCAAAGGAGCCCTTGCCGCCACGTGTGCCGCTGCCTGCCGCGTTCGTGCGCTGGCAAATCTGCACGTCATGGAGTCTGCCTCAAGGCTTGCCAGCGATCAGCCAGCCCTGTGCCGTGTGCACGAGCCGCCGCGTCAAACGTACCTCCAGTGTGACCGCTTTTCCGCTTTCCCGGTCGATAAACCGGTCGCGCCGCAGGAACGAAATCACGACGTCCTGGCCATGGGCTTCGACACGCACGTCTTCTATTTCTACCCGTAAGTCCACGGCGTTGCCGAGATAGCGCGCGAGAGTGGCACGGCGTTGCGCGGGAAAGTCCACGTACAAACGGGCAAAGGCTTCGACGTCCTTGTTCACCAAGGCCTGTCGATAGCGCTCCAGAAGAGATTGCGCTTCGTGCTCCGGATGCCAGCTCTCTTGCGCCCACGCAACCGTAGCCAGCGACAGCCACGGCCATATCTGGAAGCGACTCGAGCGGGTTTGCCGCCTGCTTCGCACCTGTGTCGGCGTCGGTGGCGGTGGATGTTCCGGTAGGGGTTCGATCTCGCCCTCGCTCTCGAGCAACAGCCGCAGTGCGTCGAGATTGCTTTTTTCGCCGGTGGTGCTGCTATCGCTAGGAGCGACGACATGCATACGGCGCAGCAGGCTGTAAACCAGTTGTTTTTGCAAGGTGAAAAAGTCGTCGAGAGCTCCTTGGACGCTATCGGAGCCTTCCTGTAGGCCAGTGCGGCTATACACGATGCGGGCGTCGATGCGAATCTCGTTGCCCACGATGCTGAACGAGCCGGTGATCAGGCGGTCGATCCCGAGCTGGCGAGCCACTGCGAGCAGGTCGCCCCCGCGCTGGGCGACAGCGCGGTCGATCAATTCCGGGGCGTACACTTGTAAGGCTTTGACCTTGCTTAGCTCGGTGTTGAATGCCGTGCGCAGCGCAATACCAACCCATTCGTGCTGCGGGTCGGAGCGCAAATTCTGGAAGCTCATGACCGCCACGGAGTTTCCCACGGAATTGTCTGGCCGCGGAAGTGGCCCGCTCGCTGGCGCCTGCGTGGGTGCGACAACGCTTGTGCCGACAGTTGCCAGGGGAAAATCGGTTCCCTCGACTTTCGAGTAAGGGTGCTGCCTTTCCGCAGTGAGGGCTGCCACGGTGCGCGTCACGTAACCGAATAACTCGGTGACGGTAATTTCGCCGTTTTGGTCGGCATCGGCAGCTCCCGAAAGTCCCTGAAGGATTCCGTATGTGAACGCCCCGTGCCCCAGGTCGGGCCGCTCCTCCGATTCCTCGCCCGGCTTGCTCGCGGCGAGAAGAAAAAATCCCTCGCCGGTGTTCAAGCGGGCAGCCGGATCGTCGAGCGCTTGCAATTGTGATGCTGCCAGCCGCAGAGCCCCAGCATGACAAGTATCGAGCATGACGATCACTCCACGCGCGCTGCGGCGCACCAGGCGCAAGGTCTCGTCCAAATCGGTCATCCGTAAACCGGCACTTACGTAGTTCGTAGTCGTGGCTGGAGCTGGAAGGAAGTAATAGCTGCCGGTCGACCGATCCTGGACTCCATGGCCAGCAAGAAAAAGTACCGCAATGTCGTTGGGGCGAGCTTGGCCGAGGAATCGGATCATCCCTTCGAGGATAGATTCACGGGTCACTTGCTCGTCGACCAGCACCCGCGTTTGCACCGAGCGATACAGCGGCCCCCCGGCTTGCCTTTGGAAAACAGCGGCTACGGCGCGAGCGTCCGCGGCAGCGAAGCGCAAGCGCAGCTCCGGTTGGACGTATTCGCTGACCCCGATCGAAAGCACCCAGAGCTGGGCTCCTGCCGGGCTCATGGCGTTTTGCCCCCAGGCGAGCGAGGTCCATTCCTGGGGCAGAAAACCCGGGCAAATCAGCCAAAAAACGAGGGCGGTCACAGGCGTGCAACCGACAGGGCTCCGTGACACCACGGATGCGAGGAGAGTTTTTTGTTGCTCACTGCCCTTCCACAACCCCCGGCACGGACGCAGAAAACGAAGAAAAAATGGCACTGTTCGTGTACGCCGCAGCAATAAATGGCGAATTTCCCGCATCCTACTGTCCTGCCAGAGTCAAAGAGGCCAGCGAGGAGCGACAGTGCTAAGCACGGCCCAAGTTCGGATGCAATGCAACCCGCGTCCTGCAGGCGCCAGCGCGGCGACAGCATCCGTGCCTTTGCCGGGGCGCTGTGCATGGCTACACGGTGGGAAAGGCATGGCACGACAGACGGTTTCCGAGGAGGAACGTGCACTAGTTCAAAGGTGCGTGGCCGGCGAGGTCGAGGCCATTCGGGAATTTCAGGAGCGCTTTGGGCAGTTGATTTACATGTTCCCGTTGCGGGCCTACCGGGTACCGCCCGATGAAGCGGGAGACTTTTACCTCTTTGCCTTCGATGGTGGAAGGCTGTTCCGGCGTTTGCGGACGTTTGCCGGCAAGGTGCCCTTGCGGAGTTATTTGCTCGGCTTCGTACTCGATCACTTGGCCCTCGAGTGGAAACGACAGGAGCGGTCGGTGGAAACCGTCTCCCTGGAAACGCTGGCAGAAGAACACCCCGGGTTTGCGATACCAGCGCCGGAACCTGGCGGTCCGGAGTCCGCTCACCGGTCTTCGTGGGAGGACGCGCTCAACCAATTGCCCCCACAGAAAGCGCTGGTGCTCAAATTGCTCCATGTCGAAGACGCCGAGTTTTCCCCTGCCGAACTCCGTCACCTGGCGAAAACGAGCGGCAGGAGACTGGCAGGGGTGATCGAAGAGATCGAGCGGTTGCGCAGCTTGGTGCGTGAACGTGAGGCCGTGCTGAGGCGGTTGGACGACCAATTGGAAGCGGTGCAGGGATGGATCCGTCTTTACCGGCGCCGCCTAGCGCGGCTGAATGCCGACGCCGAGGGCTTGAACCCCCACTCCCCGGCCGCAGAAAGCATTCGAACCGAGCGGCGCGAACTCGAGCGTAAGCTTGCCTGGCGGGAAGAGCAACGGCAACGCCTCGTCCGTCAGTTGCAACGGCGTAAGGTGACGGCGCCGTACAAGGAAATCGCTCGTTTGCTCGGCACCACCATTGGCAACGTGGCTTCGCAGATCTTACGGGTGCGGAAAGAAGTGGCCCAACATCTCGGCGCCCTGCAGGCGCTGCCGCGAGACAAACGAACTGGAGCGTAGGCGATGGAATGGACGAAGGAACCCTGCCCGGACGAAGAAACGCTGCTGGCTTATGGCTTGGGACTGGCCGAGGAAACCGCTGCCCGCGCCGTCGAAGCTCACCTAGAGTCCTGCGATGCCTGCTTGTCAGCCCTGGCGTTGGCGAAACAGCGACTGCGGCAAACGGAGGGCGACTTTGCCGTGACCGTGCCGCCGGAAATTGTGGAAAAGGTAGCAGCCACCCCCCACCGTGCGGCTGCTGCATCGGCGGGCGGAACGTCGCCGGCAACGCGGCGACGCGTTCGCCTGCCGATCCCCCTGGGCCGTTTGTTGCCGTTGGCGCTTGCGGCTTCCGTGTTGTTGGTTGTTGGCTCGCAAGCCGGCCTGTGGCGCACAAACTCCGAGCCGGAACGCCTGACCCGATCCATAGCTCTGGATAAGTCTGCAACAGTCTCGGTAGCGGTTGCGTCGGTGCGCCGTGAACCTCACCCCCGCGCTGACATCGTAGCGACTCTACGGCGCGGGGACGTGGTGAGAATTGGCACCGAGGAGCGAGAATGGTATCGGGTGTCGTTGCCGGACGGCACCGAGGGATGGGTGGAACAGGACGCTTTTCGTTGATACCGTGGAGGTTCGGTCAAGCCTTGGGCACCTCCATCAGGGGGGTGGTCGGCTGCTGCTTCGCCCTCGTTTGGGCAGCGGCGGTGTCGGGTTTTGTCCCCAAGGCGGCCGTCAGTGACCAAGAAGTTTCGTGCGGAACCCCGGTGCTCGGGACTTTGGGTGGCAGGCACGACGACGAGCGCTCTTACAAGCTCAAAGATGTACCGACGGACAGTGTAGTTGTGGTCGATGTGGTGGATGTGTCGGGAACTTTGGACCTCCTCAAGTTGCGCGTGGGAAAGGAAGTGACCTGTAGCGGTTCGGCGGCTGTACGCGCGCGACGCAACGAAGACGTCGACATCGACGTGTCGGACTGCTTTGGGCGTGATTCGGGCTCTTTTGTGCTGACCGCTTCGGTGGTATCGGCTGGTGCGGCGAACTGTAGCAAGCCCCTTCCCTGTGGAACCGTTCCTTTCGTCCGCCGATTCGCCACACCCGGGGAAACCCACGCATACAGCTTCTTTGCCCGTGCCGGGGATGAACTGATGGTGTGGGCGGGCCAAGGTTTACCCCGTGCCAGCGAGCAGCGCATGCGGTTGCGTTTGTATCGACCAGACGGAGCACCCCTCGGGCGGGCAGACTCTTGCGGTGGCCGCTTAGCTGCTCAGGCACCGGTGACTGGGCAATACACCTTGCTCCTCAGCACTTGTGGGAAACCCGAAGACAAACCTTATTGGCTGGCGTTCGATGCGCCAAGCTGCCCCGCCGGACCAGAGGTGACCTACCTCGGATTAGTGCGGGCCGACGGGCGCCCCTTGGCCCCCGATGAGTACGATCTGCAAGGACGAGCCGTGTTTCGCGTAGCTCAAGGGTCAGGCTTCCTGTTCGTCGTCGAGGGAAGCCCTGGCCGTAGCCGGGCCCCCGTGGGATTAAGAGCCTTTTCCGACTCGGGCTGGCCGAACTTGCAGGTATTGGTTTCTCGGCCTTTAGGGGACGGAAACCCCGCCGTTTGCGATACGCGACGACCCCAGTTGGGTGGAGTGCCGGCGACTCCAGACCTCGAGTTCGTGGAGCAAGTCCGGACCATGCAAGCGATCAACGACTTCGGTTGCCGTGTGGACGACGGTACGGGCAATCCCTTTGGACGCAACGATCCAGACTTTGCCTGCACGTCGTTTCCCGATGGGAGCGATCATTTCGTCTCGCCACGAAGCACCGTGCAGTTTTGTGCCGTGATCTCTTCGGCTTGGGCGTTTCGTCCCGGGCAAACCGTCGTGAAAGTGCGCTTGCGGGATGAAGCAGGAAACCTTGGCTGGCCGCGGGAAGTGGTCGTGGAAGTCGCTGGCCCACCGCCCCCGCCGTGCGTGGGCGACTGTAACGGCGACGCAGTAGTCACCGTGGACGAGATCGTCCTGGGCGTCCGGGTCGCGCTTGGCGAAGCGGACCCTGCTCAGTGTTTCGCCGTAGATCGCGACGGCGACGGTACGGTCACGATCGATGAGATTTTGCTTGCGGTGACCCATGCCCTGTCGGGCTGCCCTGCAGCATGACCCGCGTTGGGCAAAAATCACCGGTTCCGCCCGTGACCGAGGCTCCACCGCACGGTTGAAGGAGGCAGAGATTCGGGCCCCGCTTCGCGAGTGCAGCCCCCAGCTTCGGCCGTAAGTGGCAAGCTGGGGGCTCCACCAGCGCCCACCTCCAATGCAGCCGGAATCGGCGGCAACGTGGTCGTACCTCAGGTGGTGACGATGTCAGTTGCCCGAAACGCAACGGCGTAGCGTACCGTTAGGCCTTGCTTGCGGCCTGTAGTGCGGTGCGCATGACCTCGATCGGTGGGCGCCGCCCGGTCCACAATCGAAACGCTTCGGCGCCTTGGTGCAGCAGCATTTCCGTGCCATCCATCACCTCGCGGCGTGCCTGACGCGCTTGCCGCAAAAACTCGGTCGACCGCCCGTAAAGCAGATCGAAAAACACACAATCGAGGGGAGAGGCTTTTATTGCCATCGTCGGAAAGGATTCGCCATGAAGGCCCACGGACGTCGTGTTTACGACCAGTCGCACCCGAGACAGGCATTGGGGATCGTTCACTGCGGTGAGCGGAAAAGCCTCGACGCGGAAGCCAGGTTTGGAAAACCGGCGCTGCAAGCTCCGCGCTCGCGCCAAGGTGCGGTTAGCCACAATGACCTGGCTCACTGCAGCTTCCTCGAGTGCCACCAGCACAGCACGGGCTGCGCCTCCGGCACCGATGACGAGCACCGAGCTGCCCTGCAGGGCAACACCGCGCAGAGCCTGTCGCACCCCGTGCACGTCTGTGTTTTCCCCGTACAAGCGACCTGAGCGGACGACGATGGTGTTGACGGCTCCGACCTTCCGTGCCACCTGAGAAGCTTCGTCGACAAGCCGCAAGGCTGCTTCTTTGTGGGGCACGGTGACGTTTGCCCCGAGAATTCCGAGTGCCGGTAGTGCGCGCAACGCCTGGCGAAGGGCGCCTTGTTTGACGGGAAAAGGCACGTAAACCCAATCCAGGCCGAGGGCTTCGAATGCCGCATTGTGCATGAGTGGCGACAGCGAGTGCTGCACCGGATCACCGATAATGCCCACCACGCGCGTCGAGCCTCGCACAACGAGTCGACCGCGAACCCGCCTGTTGGCCTCCACCGGCGGAGACTTTTTCGCTCCCATGGATAGAACGTTGCCCGGGGGCGAGCTCAGTCGCCCTTGGTTCCTCCTCCGCCCGCAAGGGCGGCGTGGGCCGCGGCAAGCCGAGCAATGGCAACGCGGAACGGAGAACACGAAACATAGTCGAGCCCCAGCACATGGCAAAACTTTACCGATGCCGGGTCACCTCCGTGCTCACCACAAATTCCGATCTTGAGCTTCGGGTTCACAGCACGGCCTTTTTCGACGGCGATGCGCATGAGGCTGCCGACTCCAACGACGTCCAGCGATTCGAACGGGTCGCGAGGGTAAACCTCGAACTCGGAGACGTAAGGAACGAGAAAACGGCCTGCATCGTCGCGCGACATTCCCAGTGTGGTTTGCGTGAGATCGTTGGTTCCAAAGGAGAAAAACTCGGCCTCTTGAGCAATTTCGTCAGCGGTGAGGGCTCCGCGCGGTACCTCGATCATGGTCCCTACGTGGTACTGGAGCTTGATTCCCGACTCACGAGCGACCTCCTCGGCCACTTGCCGAATGATGCGGGCTTGCAGCTCGAGTTCTTTGCGATGGCCCACCAGCGGGATCATCACCTCCGGCAACACGGGGATCCCCTCCCGCGCCACCTGGGCAGCCGCCTCGAAGATCGCTCGTGCCTGCATCTCGGTAATTTCCGGATACACGATTCCCAGACGGCAGCCCCGAAAACCGAGCATGGGGTTGAACTCGTGCAGGGCTTCCACCCGCGCGCGGACACGTTCGAAGGGAATGCCCATTTCTGCTGCCAGCTCGCGCTGGCCGTCTTCATCGTGCGGCAGGAACTCGTGCAGAGGGGGATCCAAAGTACGGATGGTCACGGGCTTGCCGTGCATGACGCGAAAAATGGCTTCGAAGTCGCCGCGTTGTAAGGGCAGAAGCCTGGCCAGTGCGGCACGACGCTCTTCGGCTGTTTCGGCCAAGATCATTTGACGCATGGGACCGATTTTGCCCTCGCCGAAAAACATGTGTTCCGTTCGGCAAAGGCCGATGCCTTCGGCCCCGAAGGCTACCGCTTGCACGCACTGGTCGGCTAAGTCGGCATTGGCCCACACCCCGAGCTTGCGCTCCCGGTCTGCCCACTTCATGAGTTGGGCAAAACGCTCGTACACAGGCGATTCCTGCGGGGCCAGTGTCTTGTCCACGAGGACGCGCACGATGTCGCTGGGCTGGGTGGCAATTTCACCCAAAAACACTTCACCGGTGCTCCCGTCGATGGCGATGGCGTCACCGGGTCGGAGGACATGTGGGGTGCCGTTCACCCGCATTTCGCCGGCCGCGTAGTCGATTTGCAAGGATTCACAGCCGACCACACAAACTTTGCCCATTTGTCGGCCCACCAGCGCGGCATGCGAGGTCATACCGCCACGGGCAGTGAGAATTCCCTCGGCTGCGGCCATGCCGCGAATGTCTTCGGGGGAGGTTTCGATGCGAACCAAAATGACCTTTTCCCCGCGCGCTTTGGCGGCCTCGGCGTCTTCGGCGTGGAAATAAATACGCCCAGTGGCCGCACCAGGTCCGGCATTGAGGCCTTTGGCAAGCAAGCGGCGCTCTGCAATTGCTTGTTCTTTCGCTGTCGGAACGAACATCGGCCGCAGCAACTGCTCTAGTTGATCGGGGGCAACGCGGAGAAGTGCTTCACGGGTGGAAATCAAGCGTTCTCGCACCATGTCCACCGCCATGCGCAGCGCGGCTACGCCCGTACGCTTGCCCACCCGGCACTGCAGCATGTACAGCTTGCCGCGCTCGATGGTGAACTCGATGTCCATCATGTCCCGGTAGTGGCGCTCGAGGATCCGCCGAATCCGTAACAGTTGCCGATAAGCGGTGGGGTTTTCTTTCTCCAGGGCGGCAATGGGGATGGGGGTGCGGATCCCTGCAACCACATCCTCGCCTTGGGCATTCATGAGAAATTCGCCGTACAAAACGTTCTCGCCGGTTGCGGGGTCGCGGGTGAAAGCCACGCCCGTACCGGAATCGTCGCCCAAATTGCCGAACACCATGGACTGAACGTTTACCGCCGTGCCCCAGTCCTCCGGGATGTCGTTGAGCTTGCGGTAGACGATGGCTCGCTCGTTCATCCACGAGCGAAAAACAGCGCCGATTGCGCCCCACAGTTGTTCTTGCGGGTCTTCGGGAAAGCTAACTCCAAGGCGGTCGCGAATGGCTTGTTTGAACTCATCCACGAGTTCGCGCAAATCTTCTGCCGTAAGTTCCGTGTCCAAGGTCACACCACGTTGTTCCTTCTTGCGCTGGAGAATGGCTTCGAACGGGTCGATTTCCGTTTTCGACTGGGGCTTGAGGCCGAGCACAACGTCCCCATACATCGCCACGAAGCGACGGTACGCGTCGTAGGCGAAGCGCTCGTTCCCGCTCATGCGGATGAGTCCCTCCACGGTGAAGTCGTTGAGCCCCAGGTTCAGGACCGTATCCATCATTCCCGGCATGGAAGCACGAGCCCCGGAACGGACGGAAACAAGCAGCGGATTCTTGGCGTCGCCAAAACGCCGGCCAACGAGTTGCTCCACGCGGGCCAGGGCGTGCTCGACTTCCTCGCGGAGTCCAGGCGGGTACGTGTGGTGGTTCTGATAGTAGTACGTGCAAACCTCGGTCGTGATCGTAAACCCCGGGGGAACGGGAAGGCCAAGTCCGGCCATTTCCGCCAAGTTGGCCCCCTTGCCTCCGAGAAGTTCCTTCATGTTCGCGTTGCCGTCCGCACGGCCAGCGCCGAAGAAGTACACATAGCGAGGTTTCTCCCCCACGCGCGGTCCCCGCTTGGCTAGCGGAGCCGCTGGCTTGGCACGGTCGAGAGCGGCAACCGCGCGTGCAGTTGCGCGGGCGGCGCGGCGCTGCGCCCTGCGTTTGTGTTTGGCTGTGACAGCGCTTGCGTGGGATTTTGTCGAACGAGTGCTCCCCTTTTTCTTGTCGCTGCTCTTCTTGCTCTTCTTCATACCTCGATCCGCCTTTTCAGTTCGTCGACCAAGCGTTCGATCGGGATGCGTTCTTGCTGCATGGTATCGCGATCGCGCAGGGTCACGGTGTCGTCTTGCAGAGTTTGATGATCCACGGTGACGCCGAATGGTGTACCAATTTCATCTTGCCGACGGTAACGCCGCCCAATGGACCCGGCTTGGTCGTACTGCACAGTGAAATGCTGCCGCAAGATGGCAACCAGTTCCAACGCTCGTTCCGGTTGACCGTGCTTGCGCAGCAAAGGGAACACGGCAACCTTGACCGGTGCAATTCTCGGGTGGAAGCGCAATACCACGCGCGGTTCTCCGTCGGCCACGTCCTCGTCGTACGCATCCACCAGGAAGGCCAAAGTGGCGCGGTCAGCACCTGCGGCGGGTTCGATCACGTAGGGATAGAAGCGCTCCTTGGTTTCTTCATCGTAGTAACTCAGGTCTTTACCGCTGTACTCGGCATGACGCCGAAGATCGAAATCGGTGCGGTTGGCAATGCCTTCGAGTTCCGACCAACCGAAGGGGAAGTGGTACTCCACGTCGACGCAAGCTTTCGCATAGTGAGCGAGTTCGTCGGGCGCATGTTCCCGGAGGCGAAGATTTTCGCGACGAATGCCGTAGCGGGTGTACCAGTTCAATCGTTCCTCCCGCCAATAGTCGTACCAGCGCTCGTCTTCTCCCGGACGAACGAAGAACTCCATCTCCATTTGTTCGAACTCGCGCGTGCGAAAGAGAAAATTTCCTGGCGTAATTTCGTTGCGAAACGACTTGCCGATTTGGGCAATCCCGAAAGGGATTTTTTGCCGCGAGGTGTGCAGCACGTTGAGGAAATTGACAAAAATGCCTTGCGCGGTCTCGGGGCGCAGGAATACGACGCTTGCCGTGTCTTCCACCGGCCCCATGAAAGTTTTGAACATCAGGTTGAACTGCCGTGCCTCGGTCAGTTCTCCCTCGCACTCACCAGGATGTTTCGAAGGTTTGCGCGGGCATTGCGCATCCATGAGCTTGTCTGCCCGAAAACGTTCCTTGCACAGTTTGCAGTCTACCAGGGGGTCGGTGAAGCCGGCCACATGCCCGGAAGCTTCCCACACCCGCGGGTGCATGAGGATGGAACAATCGATGCCGACAATGTCGGCGCGGCGCATCACCATGTCGCGCCACCAAGCTTCCTTCACGTTACGCTTGAGTTCCACACCTATGGGACCATAGTCCCAGCAGCTGGCGAGCCCCCCATAAATCTCGCTCGATTGGAAGGCAAAGCCCCGCCGCTTGGCGAGGTTGACGATCTTCTCCATCGTGGCCGGACGATTCATTGCCGCACCGCATACAGTTGCCACCAGGGAGATTCAACGTTGGTACAGCGGACCTTGCGTTTGCGTTCGCCCGTGAGTTGGCGCAAAGTAAAGCGCCATGGTGCGCGCATCCTGGTGGCTTGTGGTCCTAGTGGGGTCGTTGCTGTTGCAGCTAGGGTCAGTTTCTCCACCGGCAAGGGCGACGCCCGCCTACACCGCAAGGCAGATTTTTCGCGTCGTCGTGGGGGATGCGGCGGGAGATACGAATGCTGACGGCCGGGCTACGGCTGCTGACCTGGTGGCCAAGGTAGGGGGGAGGAGGAACCCCACCGAGGACGGGCCCTTTGGCAGCGGATGGCGGCGATTCGAGGTCCTCAAGGCGTCGGAGACGAACCCACAAGAAACGCGCCGGCTGCTCGCTAGCGTGTGGTATCCGGCAGCGCCAGGTACGTTCCCGTCGGACAATACGCCCGGCGGCCAAGCACTGGCGCCCTTTGCGGAGGATGTTGCCGGTGCGCTGCCGCTACTGCTGTTTTCCCACGGCTCTTGTGGCTTCGACCGTCAATCCATTTTCCTCGTCCGTCGGCTGGCCACGTGGGGCTTCATCGTGGCGGCACCACCGCACCCGGGCAACACGACTTCGGAGTTTCTGACCTGTATGACCCCGGCTGCACTGGCGGACTCGTTCGTCAACCGGCCGGCTGACATCATTGCAGTGCTCGATCGCTTGCTGGAGGAGAACGCCAAACCGGATTCTTTTTGGTTCGGTCGGATCGATCCGGCGCGCGTGGGCGTTTTGGGACACTCGTTTGGAGGACTCACCACCCTCCGCGTGCTTTCCCGCGACCGCCGCTTCGTAGCGGGTTTGGCACTGGCACCAGTGGTGCGGATTATTCAAGACGAAGTTCGTTCGATCGTCCAGCCAACGATGATTCAAGTGGGCACGCTCGATTCGCTGTTGGCGGATGCCCGCCTGGGCTACAGTCTGCTCTCCGCACCGCGGATCCTGGTGGAGATCGAACGGATGACCCACTCGCCGTTTTCCGACTTTTGCCTCGAGTGCACGGCGGAAAGCCTCACGGCGGAAGAGGCACATCTGTACGCATTGCGGTTCGCGATCCCTTTCCTGCTCCAAAATGTTGCCGGCAACCGGGAGTTCGCCTCTTTTCTCGAAGCGCGCGCCGTACCACCCGGGGTCCGTTATCTCGCGGACTGAACGGTAACGGCGTTGCCTGCGATGCGGTGCGCAAGGCAGCACGCCGGCATCTAAGTGCTCCCTCGGCCATGGCCGGCAAGGACAGAAGTCCGGGCGCCGGCCGGGTTCAGCCGAGCACGCCTCTGGCAATGCTGCAATGGTTCGGATACACCGCCCGGGTCATGCAGAGAAACGTCGGCTGGCAGACGGCTTGGTGGTCGAGGCTCGGGGCAAGGCTCGGCTTGCTCTTGGCATTCTTTGGGGTGACCGGCTGTGGTTCGGATGGCGAGCCAGCCATGGCGGGCGGAACGGTGGTCATTCCAGGGCCTCCACCGTCTTGCAATCCCGTGGCCGCCGAGTTCGATTGCTTGTTACCGTTTCCCTCCAACCTGTTCACTGTAGAGGACCCAGCTCTACCTTCTGGGCGGCGGGTCGAGATTCCAGCTACGGCGCTGCCTCACGACATTCACGATCGGCCGTTCGATCCGTTCCGTGTGCACGTTGCCGACGGGTTCTCCATGGGAACACAAATTCTTGCCCTGCTGGGAGATGCCATCGATACAGCGAACCTGGCGACTTACGACCCGCACGATCCCCAGCGCCTGTTGCGCTCGTTGGCCCAGGAAAGCCCGACCATCGTTTTGGATGCTGACACCGGCGAGCGTGTGTTTCACCTGGTCGATATCGACCCCCGTGCTGCCAGCGATGCTCGGCGAGCCATCGTACTGCGGCCGCTCGTACGGCTGAGGCCGCGTCACCGTTACATCGTGGCGTTGCGTGGGCTCCGGCACCCGCGCGGGCCGTTGTTGCCAGCGCCCTCCGGCTTTCGGCAAATTCGCGACCGAACGGTGTCGGATGCCGGCTTACGTGCTCTAGCCGACTACTACGAGCGAGCGATCTTTCCTGCGCTGACAGCAGCAGGCGTGGCCCGCAGCGACTTGCAGCTGGCCTGGGATTTTACCGTCGAATCCGAAGAGCACGTCACCGCTGACTTGCTCGCGATCCGCAACGATGCCTTGGATCGCTGGGCGACGAGCCCACCGAAGGTCACCATCACCCAAGTGGGCCCGTCGGAGCGCGACGAACTTTCCCGCCGCGTCGAAGGCACCGTTGAAGTACCTTTGTATTTAGAGAGCGCCCGCCCCGGGGCGCGCATTCGTCGCGATGCGAGCGGCAAGCCCGTGGCCGGAGGCCCTGTGCGCGTCCCCTTCCTCGTCTTGGTTCCTCGTCGTGCTGAGGACAGCACCGAGCCCTTGCGGCTCCTGCAATTTGGTCATGGGTTTTTTGGCTCGGTGGCAGAAATGGAGTTCGGGTATCTTCCGCGGTTTCTCGAAGAGTACGGCTTTGTGGCGATCGGCACGGAGTGGTGGGGGATGTCCCAAGCTGACCTGACGACTGTGGCGGCGGATTTGTTGAACGACCCGAGCCTGACGATTCGTTTTACCGACCGTGTGCATCAGGCCATGGTCAATTTCTTGGCTCTGGCTCAAGCGCGAGAAGAAATCTTCCGCCTCGCGGAACTTCGTGGAAGTCGTGGCGCCCTGGCCGATGCGCATGAACTGTATTTCATTGGTTTGAGCCAGGGACACATTCTCGGTTCCACGTATCTGGCGCTTTCCCCCCATATCGAACGTGCTGTCGTGGGTGTCGGCGGAGCAGACTTTAGCTTCATCATGTTCCGCTCGCGGGCCTTTGGCTTGTTCCTCGGGATCATTGAAGGCATGTTTTCCGACCCGTTGGACCAGCAAAAAATGACCGTGCTGTTGCAAACCATCTTCGACCGCGTCGATCCTCTAACCTACGCCCCCTATCTTGTGGGCGCTCCGCTCCCGCGCGCCCGCCCCAAGCGTATCTTGATGCAGATGGGTACGGCAGATGCGGAGGTACCGAACTTAGCCACGGAACTTCACGCGCGGGCAGCAGGGATTCCTCTGGCGGTGCCCTCCGCCCACACTGTGCCGTTGTTGCCGACGGTACAGTTTCCCGTCGACGGCTCGGCGCTGGTAGTGTTTCGCTATTCTGTGGAGCCGTTTCCAGGAGTTTTGCCAATCCCGCCCACGGATCCCAACGAGGTGCACGAGGGGCAAAGAGAGTTGCCCGCCGCGCAGCGTCAGGTCGATGCCTTCTTTCGCCCCGGCGGAAGGATCGAGAATTTCTGCGTCGGCCCCTGCGATCCGGAGTGATGCCCACCACGATCGTCTGGTTCCATAACGACCTGAGGGCTCACGACAACGAGGCTCTTTCCGCTGCGTGTGCGCGGGGGGCGGTGGTTGGGCTGTATGTGTGGTGCCCCGACGAGCTCGGTGGGCGCGCTCCGGGGGCAGCGTTTCGCTGGTGGTTGCATCATGCCCTTTTGGGCTTGCGCTCTGCGCTCGAGCATTGTCGCGTTCCATTGGTGTTGCGCCGTGCCCCGCGAGCGGCACCCGTTTTGGAACAGCTACTTGCTGCGACCAAGGCCGACGCCGTGTTTTGGAACAAGCGGTACGACCCTGTGGTAAAGGAGCGGGACCAGCGCTTGGCGGAAGAACTTCGCCGGCGTGGTATCTGGGTGGAGGAGTACCCGGGGTTTCTCGTGCACGAGCCCAACGCCGTCACCACAGCCGGTGGCGAGGCCTATCGCGTGTTCACGCCCTTTTGGCGTCGCCTCTCCACTTCGATCCCTCCCGCGGCCCGCCCACGGCCGCAAGCCGCGACGTTACCGGCGCACGTTCTCCCAAGCGACGATATCAGCGCGTGGCGATTGTTACCGCGGATTCCGTGGGATCGGGGATTTTATTCCACTTGGGAGCCCACCGAGGAGGGTGCCCTGCGGGTCCTGGATGCGTTCTTGCGCACGGGGCTCGAAGCCTACGCCCGCAAACGTGACGTTCTTGGAGAGGAGGGTACATCGCGCTTGTCTCCCTACCTCGCTCATGGGCAGCTTTCCGTGCGGCAAGTGTGGCATCGGGTCCAACAGAGCGAGGCGAGCAGCGCCGCGAAACAAACTTTCCTGCGGCAGCTCGCTTGGCGAGAGTTCGCCTACCACGTGCTTGTTGAGCAGCCCTCGCTGCACGAGAGATCGCTCAAGTTGGAATTCGAGAGTTTTCCCTGGAAAGAGTTGCCCCTGGAGACTTTGCAGCGCTGGCAGCGGGGAGAGACGGGAATTCCGGTGATTGACGCTGGCATGCGACAGCTCTGGGCGACAGGTTGGATGCATAACCGGGCGCGAATGATCGTCGCTTCTTGGCTGACGAAAAACCTCCAGGGCCACTGGTGCCTCGGCGAGCGTTGGTTTTGGGACACCCTTGTCGATGCCGACCCGGCGAACAACCCCTTTGGCTGGCAGTGGGTTGCCGGCTGCGGAGCCGATGCGGCACCGTACTGGCGCGTGTTTCAGCCGGTGCGACAGGGGGTCACATTCGATGCCGATGGCCGCTATGTGCGGCAATGGGTACCGGAACTGGCCACTTTGCCCGATGAGTTCCTGCACCGCCCATGGATGGCGCCGAAGGCGGTTTTGGATCGCGCAGGAGTGGTTCTCGGGAAAACCTACCCCTTGCCGATGGTCGACCCGGACGAGAGCCGCAAGAGCGCCCTGGCTGTGTTTCAGGTTTGGCGCAACGCGCGTGCGCCCAGTTCGCCAATCGGCTGAAGCGCTTTCCGCTGGAGAGGTGAAAGCTGGCGGGGAGAGTCGAACTCCCGACCTACTGATTACGAATCAGTTGCTCTGCCGACTGAGCTACGCCAGCACGTGCCGAACGTTGTAGGCCGTTCCTGCTAGTGAATTTGCGCGGTCGTGTCTAGTCGCCCGAGCTACTGGTTCTTTCCGGGGAGCCGGCGAGAATCGTCATCGGCTCCGAATGGTCAGGAATCCCGTCTTGCCCCCTCACGGCCGCTGGCAAGACGGAATTCGGGCAAGTAGATGTCCTCCCCCACGGCAGCGAAGGCTACCTCGACGGCTGCACCAATTTCGATGGCCTGTGGCTCCACGTCGACTAGTCGGCTGAGGATTTTCGGACCCTCCACGAGACGCACGAGCACGACCGCATAGGGAACTTCGTCCGCGAACGCCGGGTGATACACCTGGTGCATGACCACGTAGCTCCAGATCTCGCCGCGCCCGCTCGCTTCTTGCCAGCGAAAAGTGCGCCCTAGGCATTGGGGACAAACCGGCCTTGGCGGGAAGCGAAACTCGCCACACTGCTGGCAGCACGGTAAGCTCAGCACGCCACGGGCCGCCGCCTGGTAAAACGGCGCCCACTCGGGGGTTTGCGGCGGCAGCGGTTTTGCCACCACTGGCTGGCTCATGGTCAAAGCTCCGCACTGAGAATGGTGGTGGAGTGCGTCGACAGCACCCCTCCGTTGCCGCTGACCAGCGCGACCTTAGCGTCGGGAACCTGTCGTCTTCCCCCTTGGCCGCGCAACTGGATGACGGCTTCAGAAAGCGGCGTCATCCCCCACATATAAAAGGAAGAGAGCTGCCCGCCACCGGTGTTCACCGGTAATCGCCCTCCCGGGGCAGTTTCTCCGGCAGCCACGAAAGGACCAGCCTCGCCTTTGCCGACTAAGCCGTAGTCCTCGAGCGAAATGATCACCGTGAAAGTGTAACAGTCGTAAAGCTCAGCCACGTCGATCTCGGCGAGTGAAACACCGGCCATCGCGAGAGCTTGGCGGGCTGCTAACGGAGCACCGGTGGCCAAGGTGTCGAGGGGATCGCCACCAGGATGGCCTTGACCGAATCCCAGCACGTACACCGGTGGCTGCTGAGTGTCACGTGCCCGTTCGGCGCTCGTCACGACCACCGCGAGCCCGCCATTGGACACCAAGCAGCAATCGTAGAGGTGGAAGGGTTCCACCACCCAGCGAGAGGCATGATACTCCTCGAGAGTCAGCGGCCGCTCGTAGTACTGCGCCAAGGGATTGCGGTTGGCCCACTGCCGTTGCGCGACCGCTACGCCACCGAGGTGATCTTGAGTGAGTCCGTACACGTGCATGTACCGCCGCGCGATCATCGCATATTGGGCCGGAATGCCGAAGAACCCGTAGGCTGCTTCGAACCCACGAGCGAAGGCGTATGTGCCGGCTGAGCCAGAGGCGGCTGCGCGGTCGGTGGAGCCGTGGGTCCGCGGCGGTTTCAATGGGGCATCGGAAAACACACAAACGACGACGGAGCACCGGCCGCTGGCAATGGCCTCGGTGGCGTGGGCTATCATGGCCCCGGCAGTGGCTCCCCCGAGATTCATGGTTGCGGACAGGGTCAAATTGCGCAGCCCCAACGCTTGTTGCAATTGAAACGAGCCCATACTGGCTTCTCCCCAACTCAAGCCGGGATTGAGAAGAAGGCCGTCAACGTCCCTCCGACTGAGCCCAGCATCGGCCAAGGCCAGCTCTACCGCCTCCACGGCAAAGCCGACGTGGTTGGTATGGAAGACTTTTCCCTGGGCAGTGATGCCTAAGCCGACGATGGCTGCTTTTCCCCGTAGTGGGTGCATGGCAGACGTGAAGCCTGCCACCGTGGCTCGCTTCAGGAAAGAGGGTGGCAGCACCGTTTCACCCGACGAGCCATGCGCCCCTAGGGTGGGCTCCCCCGTCCTCTTGCGAGAGGGAGTAGGGGTGAGGGCGACGCATGGGCCCCCACGGGTCATGTTGGGGGAGCAGCGGGCGCGCATGCCGAGGCGAAGGACAGTGCGGCGTTTCTTGCGCCGCTGCCCGCCGTTGCGTGCGGCACATCTTTGGGCCCCCGCCCCTCGGGCCAACCCTCGGAGTTGGGCATCGGCGGCGGCCGAGATCGTCGAAATCCAAATTTTCCCCGAGCTCCGCGCCCGGGCGATGGGCCGCCTGCAGGTTTCTATTGTGCAGAGTTACAAAAGGCAAAAATCGGTCTTGTCGGTTCACCCGACTTGTGGTGTGAAGGACGCAAACGAAGAGAAGCGGACGGGAAGGACGCTACACGAGGAGGAGCGGAGGGATGCCCCACGTAGACGTCAGCGGAGGAATTCGCCTTTATTACGAACTGTACGACTTTACACCGCCGTGGAAGGCAGGGCCGTCACCAGTCGTTTTTTTGCACGGACTTGGTGGCGACCGGCGGATGTGGCTCTTTCAGGTCCCCGCATTTAGCGGCAGCTACCCTACGGTGCTCGTGGATTTGCGTGGGCATGGCTTATCGTCGGCTGCGAGCGAGGACTTCACGATGGAAGACATGGCCCGTGACGTCATTCGACTGACCCGCCACCTGGGGATCGAACGGGCACACTTCGTGGGGCTTTCGATGGGCGGGCTTGTGGCCCAGCAGGTGGCTTTTGATTTTCCCCTGGTGGTTGCGTCGTTAGTGTTGGCCGACACCTTCGGGAAGTTGCCCGAGGCAGCTCGCGAAATGGCACGAGCGGCCTTCGAACGTATGCAGCAACAATCGATGGCAGAAATTGCCCGCGAGCGAATCACAACCGCACTTTCCGATGCGGTCGATTTCGCCACGCGGGAGTATTTGATCGAGCAGGTGGCGAAGAACGATCGTACCGCGTACCTTCGTGCGGCGCGAGCGACGTTTCAGTTCGACCCTGGGGATCGGCTCGGGCTGGTGCGTTGCCCGACGTTGGTCCTCGTCGGTCGGGAAGATCGGGTAGTTCCGGTGCCCGTGGCAGAAATGTTGGCCGAGAGCATCCCCGGGGCAAAACTCACGGTGATCGAGCGGGCTGGTCACATCTCCAACGTGGAAAATCCAGCGGCGTTCAACGACGCGGTGCTGGGTTTTCTTGGGCGCCGGCAGGGATAAGCGGCTGGCGTCACGACCGAAATGCGAAGAACCTGCCGCGAGTTTTTTGCGGAACCGGGGCGGCTCGAGCGCAGGGTGCGCTGGCATTGCCAATACTCTTGGGTAGATTTCCGTTAGGTTAGCCTATCCGCTGGCGGCTGGATCGCCTGGCCGCACCTCTGCGCTTTCCAGGGAGAAGGCAGCTCTCGGCCGAGGCACGCCCGGGGGCGGCTTTCCCAAAGCAAGGTAGTGGTCGCTCCGCTTGGTTTCCTTGGGCCTCAACGGCGCGAGGGCGGGCGCCGATCGAGTGCGCGCGGGTGGCGTCGCTGGTCGGCAAACCATGGGCGGCTCTTGGGCCACCTATGCCCAGCTTAGCGCTGCTGGCCCACCACTTCGTGACCCTGGTCGTGCAGCTCGGCGAGGCGCGCAGCGAACTCGGCGGTGGCGCCGAAGAAGACCCAGCGAACAAAGGCAAGGATTGCTTGCTGGGTTGCGTGTCGTGCCGGGATGGGTGGTTCGAGTTGGCTTTCGACTAGATCGCTGTGCCCGGCGCCCCTTACTCCAACGAAGAACTTTGGTGGGCTCAAGAGTTGGTAGAGGTCGCGCCCGTTTTCGATTGCCACCACCGGGTCGGCATCGCCGTGCACCACGAGCGTGGGAATGCTGCGCGGTTCGGGCGAATCCGCGCCGAAGACGTTTGCCAGCAAGGGTGGTGGTGCCACGAAAATGGCTGCGGCGATCCGCGGGTCGATACAGCAAGCTTTGCGCGTAAGCCCGATCACTGTCACCGCCCCCAGCGAGTGGCCAAGAACGGCTACCTTGCGCGGATCGAAGTTGAGATAAAGGGGGTGCTCGGCACGATCGCGTGCGGCTAGCAGAGTTTCGAGCAAAAAGCTTATGTCGCCTGGCTGGTTGCGGACATCGCGCAGCGCCGTTTCGTGCCCGCCAGGGGCGTTTTCGTTCGTGAGAGGAAATGCGGGGGCAACAATCGTCAGCCCGGCAGCGCAAAGTGTTCGGGCCAGAGCATCGAATTTTTCCGGCAAGCCTCCGAACCCGTGAGCGAGCACTAGAAGAGAACGCTCGCTCGGGGGTGGCACTGCGGAGGCGGGCAGCCAGGCCAGAAAGCGAATGCGCCTTTCGGGCGTACCCGGGAAAGTGTTGTTCGGCGGAGTTCTGCGTGTGGGATCGACGACGAGAAACTCTCGGCGCTGCACGCTGACCATCGCCTCGCCGTCATCGCCGCATCCCCCGACGCCAAAGACGAGGTAAAGGCTCCAAGCCACCATCAAAGGCGGGAAACGCATGACTCGTTGCACGGAACCGTAGACTACCCTAAGTGAGCACGCCCATACTACCCTTGCCGCCACTTTCTCCCGAAGGGGAAGGGGGTAGTACTGGTGGCGTGGGTGACAACGGCGGAGTGCGGGAGTGTGATGGAGTGTGGGAGATGCGCCCGCCTTCGAAGTGCGGCAGCCATGCTGCCGCGGCGTGCGGAACGCCCGCGGGGGAAAGGCCGGGCGGGGTTGCCACCGTATCGGCGACGCGATGCGCGGGGATGGCGGTGACGACGGCGCGGGGACGATGGTGCCGATGGCAACGAAGGGCGCACTGCCGTGCGCCCGTACGGTGTGCGGGTACGTTGGTGGTGGTGGGAACGAGGGCGCATTGCCATGCGCCCCTACGACTACGACCGTGCGCCCCTACGCGCCCGTGGGATAGCGTCGACGTTCTCGCAGTGAGACGCTTTCCAGTGACATGAAAGTGTCCATGGGGCAGGAGCTGCAGTGCCATTTTTCGTCACTTTAGACTCGGCACGCTCCCTGCTGTCGCCAGTAGCGCTGCACAACTCGAGAAAGGAACGTGTGGCTGTGCCAGAGATTTGGAGAGCGATCCAGCTTGTTTGGGTGCCGGAATTTGTTCATCTACTGGTTTCCGGGGCAGGTTTATGAGTAGCCGGCTAGGGGAGTTGTTGGTGCGCAGGGGCTTGGTGTCCCAGGCCCAACTCGCTCAGTTACTGCAGGACCAGGAGCTCGCGCAGCTCCCACTCAGTGTTGCCGTTGTAAAACAGAATTTGGTCGACGAGGCGCTATTAGCCGCATTGTTGCAGAAAGAGTATCACCTCTCCCTGGTCGACCCCTCGGTGATGAACATTGCTTCGGAGGTGGTGCGCCTGGTTCCCAGCCAAATCGCCCAACGGCATCACTTGGTTCCCATTAGTTTTAGTGGTTCATCGATCACGGTGGCGATGTCCGACCCTTCGAATCTCGTTGCTGTGAACGAGGTGAAGTTCCTGACCGGGTACGACGTAAAGGTTGCGGTTGCGTCGGTCAGTAGCGTTACCGCCGCCATCGAGCGCTACTACGAAGAGGGCAGCAACGTTCAGGAAGTTCTCACCGAGTTCGGCACGGAAGAGGTGGAAGTGGTCGACCATGATGACGACGTCGACCTCAAGGAACTAGAGCGGGCAACCGAAGAAGCCCCGGTGGTGCGCTTGGTCAACGCCATTTTGACCAATGCCATCAAACGCCGGGCGTCGGACATTCATTTGGAGCCGTTCGAGCGGATGTTCCGGGTCCGCTTCCGCGTGGATGGTGTGCTCGAAGAGATTATGCGCCCGCCTTTGAAGCTCAAAAACGCCATCACCTCCCGGATCAAAGTCATGGCCCAGCTCGACATTGCGGAACGAAGGTTGCCGCAGGATGGACGGATCAAACTCAAGCTCGGCAAGGGCCAGGAGATGGATTTTCGCGTCTCCGTGTTGCCGACGATCTTCGGAGAAAAGATCGTTTTACGGTTGCTCGACAAGTCGAACCTCCAGCTCGACATGACCAAGCTGGGTTTCGCCGAGGACCAGCTCCAAGATTTCAAGGAGGCCATCTACAAGCCCTATGGCATGGTGCTGGTCACCGGCCCGACCGGTAGCGGAAAAACGACGACGCTGTACTCCGCGCTTTCGGAATTGAATCGGGTGACCTCGAACATTTCGACCGCCGAGGACCCGGTGGAGTTCAACTTGCCCGGCATCAACCAAGTGCAAATTCACGAAGAAATTGGCCTGAACTTCGCTGCGGCGCTCCGTTCGTTCTTGCGGCAGGACCCCGACATCATCATGGTCGGAGAGATTCGCGATTTCGAGACGGCGGAAATCGCCATCAAAGCAGCACTCACGGGTCACTTGGTGTTGTCGACGCTGCACACCAACGACGCCCCTTCGACAATCAACCGCTTGCTGAACATGGGCGTGGAGCCGTTTCTGGTCGCTTCGTCGGTGAACTTGATTTTGGCGCAGCGCTTGGCACGCCTGATTTGCACCAACTGTAAGGAGCCCGCAGAGGTTTCGCCGCAGGCGTTGATCGACATCGGCGTGCCGCCCGACGAGGTAGGAACGTTCACACTCTTCCGCGGAGCCGGCTGCGCCACCTGCAACGGCAGCGGCTACCGCGGCCGAATCGCCCTCTACGAAGTGATGCCAGTGAGCGAAGAAATCCGCGACTTGGTGCTGAACGGCGCCTCGGCGAGCGAGATCAAGCGCACTGCGGTTTCCCTTGGAATGAAAACGTTGCGCATGAGCGGAATCCAGAAGCTCAAAGAAGGGCTGACCACCATTCACGAAGTCGTGCGTGTGACCATGGCGGATTGACCTGGAGACGACGACCGATGGCCACGGTAGAAGTAGGCGAGCTTGCCCCAACGCTAACGATTCAGAGCTTTTTGGAAATTGTGGTCAAGAGTGGCGGCACGGATTTGCACATATCTGCCGACAGCCCTCCGATGATGCGAGTGAACGGAGAACTCAAGCCGCTACCGTTCCCGCCCCTGACCGCCAACGAGACGAAAACCCTGTGCTACAGCTTGCTTACCGACAGCCAGCGGCATCGCTTCGAGGAGCAGTCGGAACTCGATTTCTCCTTTGGCATCCGAGGACTCAGCCGCTTCCGCGGGAACCTGTTCCTGCAAAAGGGTACTGTCGGTGGCGCTTTTCGTTTGATCCCGTACGAGGTCCGTGGCTTGACCGAGCTCGGCTTGCCCGCGGTGGTGGCAGAGCTGACGAAATTACCGCGGGGGTTGGTGTTGGTGACGGGACCCACCGGCAGCGGGAAATCGACAACGCTGGCAGCGATGATCGACAAGATCAACCGTGAGCGACACGAACACATCGTGACGATCGAGGACCCCATCGAGTTCGTCCACCAGCACCGCGGCTGCGTGGTGAATCAGCGGGAAGTGTACGCCGATACCAAAGGCTTCGCCGAGGCGCTGAGGCATGTCCTCCGGCAGGATCCGGACGTGGTCCTCATTGGAGAGATGCGCGACCTCGAGACCGTAGCAGCGGCACTGAACGTGGCAGAAACCGGTCATTTGGTGCTCTCGACGTTGCACACCAATTCTGCCGTGCAGACCATCACTCGCATCATTGACATTTTCCCCGCCAACCAACAACCGCAGGTGCGCGCCCAGCTCTCTTTGGTGTTGCAAGGGGTGATTTCCCAGCAGTTGATTCCACGACTGGATGGCAGGGGGCGGGTGCTGGCTGTCGAAGTGATGATTCCCAACCCGGCCATCCGCAACCTCATCCGGGAAGAGAAAATCCATCAGATCTACTCACAAATGCAGGTAGGGCAGGCCCGTTTCGGTATGCAGACGATGTCCCAGTCGCTGGTCGATCTCTACCAACGTCGCTTGATCAGTTACGAGGAGGCTCTGGGCCACGCGACGGAGCCGGACGAGGTCCGTTCGATGCTGGGGCAAGTGGCGGTTTCCAGACGCTGAGGTGGCACGGAGGAACGGTGTGTCAACCGTGGAAGGTATAAAGCGAATCCACTTCGAGTGAGGTGACAACATGCCAGTGTTTCGGTGGCAAGGGATTTCTCCCCGTGGAGAGATGTTGGCAGGCGAGATGGAGGCTCCATCGCGCGATGCGGTGTTGATCCGCTTGCGTTCGCAGCGCATCCAGCCCTTACCGGACAAAATCCGGGAAAAGGGGCGTGGCCTCGACCGGGAAATTACCATTCCGGGATTTTCCGATTCCGTCACCACGCGAGACATCGTGGTCTTCACCCGCCAATTGGCGACGATGATCGACGCTGGCCTGCCGATCGTGCAGTGCTTGGATATTCTGGCCGCGCAATCGCCCAACAAAAAGCTGCGCAATGTGGTGCGGCAACTGAAGGAAGAAGTGGAAGCCGGCTCCACCTTTACCGATGCGTTGCGCAAGCACCCAAAGCTGTTCGACGACTTGTACACCAACATGGTTGCCGCTGGCGAGGTTGGTGGCATCCTCGACAGCATCTTGAACCGCTTGGCCGGGTACATGGAAAAAGCGATGAAACTCAAAGCCAAGATCAAAGGGGCCATGATCTACCCGGCGGTGATCGTCACCGTGGCCGTGGGAGTCACGGCAGTGTTGCTCATCTTTGTGATCCCGGTGTTTGCGGAACTGTTTTCCAGCTTCGGGCAAGAACTGCCAGGTCCGACCCAGTTCGTGATCAACCTGAGCAATCTCACGATTGCGTACTCCAAGTACATGGTGGGGTTTGCCGTGGCCTGCGCTGTGGCCCTGCGACAGGTGTACAAAACCGAGTCGGGTAAACTGGCCATCGATGGTTTTCTGTTGCAAACCCCGGTGTTTGGCGAACTCTTGCGGAAAACTGCGGTAGCGCGCTTTACCCGCACCCTGAGTACGCTGGTGTCTTCTGGGGTGCCCATCCTCGACGCCTTGGCAATCACGGCCCGAACGGCGGGCAACAAAGTGGTGGAACGGGCAGTGCTGGCGACGCGAGTGAGTATTAGCGAGGGCCGCACGATTGCCGAGCCGCTGCAGGAGAGCAAAGTGTTTCCGCCCATGGTGGTGCAGATGATCTCGGTGGGCGAGTCCACCGGTGCTCTCGACGCCATGCTCAACAAAATTGCCGAGTTTTACGAAGAAGAGGTGGACAATGCAGTGGCGAATCTGACCTCGCTCATGGAGCCGCTGATCATTGTTTTTCTCGGCGTCGTCATCGGCGGTTTGGTCATCTCGATGTACTTGCCGATCTTCAAGCTGGGTTCGGTCATTGGCTGAAGCCGGGGAGCGATGCGGTCATGGACCCGCGGGTGCACGAGCGACTGCGTGACCGATTGAAAGCAGCGCTGTTTGTGCGCGTGCTCCTGGTGTCGGCCTTCCTTGGCGCTTTGGCCCTCTCCTTCTTCCGCAACCAGGACGAGAGCTACGCAGTGCCGACCGTGCTTTTGTTGTGGGGGATCGCGGTGACCTATGCGGCCACGCTGATCTCAGCCGTGGTCCTCCTTCGGGTGAGGCAGTTGACGGCCTTTGCCTACGGCCAACTGTTCTTCGACGTCTTGCTGATCACTGGCGTGATTTACGTGACCGGCGGAGCCGAGAGCCCATTCGGCTTTCTGTATAGTTTGGCAGTGATCGCGGCAGCTTTTTTGGTCTCGCCGGTGGGCGCCGTTGTCGTCGCTGCCCTGAGTGCTATCGCCTACGCTGGTCTCGTGCTGGCGTTGCAGCTCGGTGTCTTGTACAAGCTGCACGCTGCCGCGGTACCCTCGGTGCATGACCTCGACTTTGTCGTGCGCTTTGGCATTACGAACGCCAGTTTTTTCGTCATCGCCTTCCTTGCCGGCTCGTTGACCCGGCGACTGCGCTTGACCGAACGCTTGTTGCTCGAGCGCGAGGCCGAGCGCGAGCGCCTGGCCTCGTTGCAAGAGGCGTTGGCGAGGAACATCGATAGCGCATTGGTGACGACGGACCTGGACGGTCGTATCACTTCCGCCAACCCGGTAGCCGCCGATTTGGCCCGGCGGCCGGCCGCCGAACTCGTCGGAACCGATTTGGGCCAATTGTTCCCCGCTTTGCGGCATACAAGCACGGGGCGCTTGAACTTCCTGCAGTCGCCGGAGAGCAACCCAACGGAGTTTCGCTTTGCCCTCGAGGGCGACGGGGAGCGGATTCTCCGCTGTTCCGCAGCTCTGGTGCGCGACACGTACCAAAATCCGATTGGTGCGTTGTTCATCTTGCAAGACATCACTGGGATACGCCGCTTGGAGGAAAAACTGCACCGTAGCGTGGAGGACATGATCGAGGCCGAACTGGGGGTAGAAGACCCGCCGAGCGCCGACGGCCTCGTGGGCGTAAGCCCGGCCATGCAACGGGTGCGCGAATTTATCGACAAGGTAGCCCGGAGCGATGCCACGGTGTTGCTCTCCGGCGAAAGCGGCACCGGCAAGGAACTGGTCGCGCGGGCGATTCACAGTCGAAGCGCTCGGGCCAGCCGGCCGTTCGTGGCGGTCAATTGTGGCGCCATCCCGGAGAATTTGATCGAAAGCGAGTTGTTCGGACATGCGAAAGGCGCCTTCACTGGGGCAGTTCAAGCGCGTGCCGGACTGTTTCGTTCAGCTGACGGAGGCACGGTTTTCCTCGACGAAATTGGCGAGTTGCCGTTGGCCTTGCAGGTGAAGTTGCTGCGAGTTCTCCAGGAGCGAACCTTCAACCCCGTGGGCTCCGATGCGGCGGTCAGCGTGGATATTCGCGTCATCGCAGCGACCAATCGCAGCCTCGAGACGGAAGTGGCAGCCGGGCGCTTCCGCGAGGACTTGTTTTATCGCCTCAACGTTTTGGCCTTGTCGCTGCCCCCGTTACGCGAGCGACGGCAAGATATTCCCTTGCTCGTGCGCCGTTTCCTTCGCCAATTTTCGGAGTTGCACGGCAAAGCCGTGCAACGGCTCTCCGTGGCCGCGGCGAGGCGCCTGCAGGAGTACTCTTACCCTGGAAACATCCGCGAGTTGGAAAACATCATGGAGCATGCGGTTGCCCTGTGCGACGGCGAAACAGTGCACGAGGAACATTTGCCGGAGTATCTTCTTCGCGATCGAGCAGAGCCGTCCACGGCCGCCGCTTCTTCGCTGTCCCCCCAGGGGCTGCCCTCCAGTGCCCCGCTGCCTCCGCCACGGCTGGAACTGGTGAACGGAAATCTCGACGACAGCCTGGCCGCTTACGAAAAGAGCATCATTCTGCGTGCCCTTGCCGAGGCGGGAGGGGTGAAAAAAAAGGCAGCAGATTTGCTCGGGATCAACTATCGCTCTTTTCGCCACCGCCTCTACAAGTACGGCCTCAACGATCCCAACGACCGACTCGGGCTGGATGAACTGGCCACCACCCATCCAGCAAGCGGGTAGAGTCGTAGGCCAACCTGGGGAGAAAAGAGACCATGGAACTCTCGACGCCAAACATGGCTTGGATGTCGGTTCCCGCAACCAAGCCTCGTGGCCTGGGCCAGCGGCGTTGGGTGATCGGCATGGTCCACTCGACGGTGGCGGTAGCCGCTATCGTGGGAGTGCTGTTGAGCCAACACCGCCTGGTAGAAAAACGCAATGCTTTAGGAGAGCCGCCCGAGTTGATTTACGCCCCACCTGGTAAGTTCCTGCAGGTGGTCTCTCTTGGTTACCGCCGGACACTGGCGGACCTGCTCTGGTTTCGCACGATCGATTACTTCGGCCGCCATTATCGCAAGGACCGTGTGTACCCGTGGCTGGCTGAAATGTGCGAGCGAGTGACCGACTTAGACCCTGCAGCCGTTCACGTGTATCGCTTTGGCGGCGTCATTTTGCCCTGGGAAGCCAACGACATTGACGCTGGCATTTCGTTGTTGGAGAAGGGCGTGCGCAATTTACCGCACTCGTGGGAGCTGCGATACATCCTCGGCTTTTCCTATTACTTTTTCCGTGACGACCTGGAGTCCGCAAGCCGCGAGCTACGCGCCGCCCTCGCTTTGCCGGACGCACCGGGGTTTCTCGCTGGTCTCCTGGCCGTCATCGACGCAGCCCACCGAGGGCCCGAAGCGGCCATTGAGTTTCTGCAGGCCGCTTTGGCCACGACCGCAGTACCGGAGGTGCGCGAAACCATTCGCGAGCAGCTTCGCGAGCTGGAATTCGCGCGGGTGTGGGGTGAACTTCAAGGAGCCATCGAGCAGTACCGCAAGGCCGTTGGCCAATGGCCAGCGAGTCTCCACGCCCTCGTTTCCTCGGGGCTGTTGACGCAGATCCCTGCTGATCCGTTCGGCGGCAGCTTCGACATCGATCCTGCCTCCGGAGCACTCCGCTCCACTACGGGGCGCACGCCAAAGAAGCTCGGAAGCAGCAAAATCCGGGAGGCGATCCTCAAGGGAGCGCCAAGGAACAGCGAGGGTTCTCGATGAGCACGGTACTCGAGGTCGTGGCTGTGTCGAAGCACTTTTACCATCCCTGGACGTTTCGCCGGATTCCCGTCCTTGAGGAGCTGTCGTTTTCCGTGCGCGAAGGCGAAGTGTTCGGACTCATCGGACACAACGGCGCGGGGAAAACCACGACGTTCAAGATTCTCACCGGCTTGCTTCGTCCCAGCCGCGGCCAGGTACTCTGGCTCGGTCGGGCAGAGGTGGGGCTCGCTGCCCGATGTTTCGTTGGTTTTGCGCCCGAGCAGCCGTACTTTTACGATTACCTCACGGTGCGCGAAACCCTGGACTTTTACGCGCGCCTTTATGGGCTGCCCAGTGGGGAGCGCAGGGCCCGGGTCGCTCAGTTAGCGGAACGGTTCGGGCTCAGTCCAAAGCTCGACTCGCGGTTGCGCACCCTTTCCAAGGGGAACTTGCAGCGGCTGGCAGTTGCACAAGCGATTTTGCACCGCCCCAAACTGGCGATTCTCGACGAGCCCATGTCAGGTCTCGATCCCTTGGGACGCCGCTCGATGCGTGAACTCATCGCTGAACTCGCAGCCGAAGGCACCACGGTCTTGTTTTCGTCCCACGTCTTGAGCGACGCAGAAATGCTTTGCCACCGTGTGGCCATCTTGGCGAGAGGACGTTTGCAGGAAATTGTCGACCTGAACGGCGGTGCCGACGCCGAACTTGGCTACCGGGTAGCCCTCTCTGCGGTGCCCCTGACCCTTTGGGACCAGTGGCAACAGCGTGGTTTGCAGGTGGAGGGGCGAGCAGAGCGGTGCGCGGTGATGCTGGCGACGGGGGAGCACTTGCAAACGCTCTTGCGCGAAGTCCTCGAAACCACTGCGCGGGTGGAGTCCGTCGCGCCCATGCGCTGGTCGCTCGAAGAGCGCTTTCTGCGCTACATGCCTGCTGGGTCGAACCATGATTGAAACGGTAGCCTGGAGTCGAATTCCCTCCCGTGTTGCTTCGGCGGAGTGTGCTACGGGGCGGCCCGCGCTCCGTTGGGCTCTACTAGCCTGTGCGGCTGTGGTGCCGTACCTCAACGCCCTGCATGCTGGATTCGTGTTCGATGACTGGATTCAAATTCGCGGCAACCCAGCTCTCGATGGGCAGCTCGACTGGTGGAAAATTTTTGCGGTTCCGCTGTTTCCTGGCAATCTCTACCGACCGTTAACCGTGGCCACGTTCGCCGTGGATCACGCCTGCTTTGGTTGGCAGGCTTGGTGGTTTCACACGGTGAACGTGGCGTTGCACGCCGCTGTAACGCTGTTGGTGGCGCTCCTGGGGCTCAGGCTGTTTCCTCGGCAGCCAGCCATTGGCTGGCTCGCGGCGCTGCTTTTTGCTGTGCACCCGATCCACACAGAAGCGGTCACCGGTCTAGTCGGGCGGGCCGAGTTGCTCGCCGCTTTGTTCGGCTTCTCCGCTATGTTGGCGGCTGCGCGTGCTCGAGAGCAAACGGCCGATTGGCCCCGCCGCTGGTGGATGGCCCTAGCGCTGGTGAGCTTTACCGCAGCACTCCTTTGCAAAGAAAGCGCTGTTGCCTTGCTGCCCTTGGTGTTTCTGTTCCGAATCGCCCTGGAAAGCGGCGGCTGGCGGGCGGGCTTGAAGGGCGAAGCGCGAACCCTGGATTGGGCTGGTTTTGTTGCTTGCGCCGCTGCCGTGTTTGTTTTGCGCCGGATTGCCCTGGCTTCTGGGGATGCTGGTGAGACGATTCATCCGGTGGACAATATCCTTGCCTCGGTGCCTGCGTGGCAGCGGCTGGCCACGGCATGGGCGATTCAGTGGGAGTACGTTTCGCAATTCGTTTTTCCGCTGGTCTTGAGTGCCGATTACTCTTATCCGCAAATCCCGCCAGTGGAATCGTTCTGGAATCTCGGAACCATGGCGGGCCTGACATTGTTCGCGCTGACTGTGGGCTGGGCGGCGCGTGCTGGCGGTGCGGTAGGATTCGTGCTCGTATTCCCGTGGGTGGCGTTCTCTATCACATCGAACGTTTTGTTCGCGATTGGCACCGTGCGAGGGGAGAGACTCGCTTACGTTCCCTCGGTGGGTTGGTGCTGGTGGATGGCTGCCCTGCTGGTGTTGGCCCGCCATGACACCCGGCCCGCCGTCGTGAGCACGATTTGCGCGGGGCTTCTGCTCGCTTACGGTGCTCGCACTTACTGGCGCAACTTCGATTGGGCCGACCAGGCCACATTGTTCCAGCGTACGGCGTGGGACGCGCCGTACAGTGTGAAGGCACACAAGAACCACGCGGTGGCGCTGCGTGATGCCGGTCGCTTCGAAGAAGCATTGGCTGCCTACCAGCGGGCATGGGCGTTGTACCCGCTGGAAGAAAGCGTGGCCTTTGGAATGGGCGAGGTCCACGATCGGCTGGGTCATAAGCAGGAAGCGGAGTTTTGGTACAAAAAGGCGCTGGCGTTGGAGCCAGGTCATACCGGAGCTTGGAACAACCTGTGTCGGTTGTTCACGTTGGAAGGGCGCTGGAGCGAGGCGGAACGTGCATGCCGCAGCGGGCTCCGCACACAAGCGGCGAACCAGAACCTGTGGAAGGGGTTGGGCTTGGCGTGGGTCGGTGCCCAAAGAATCCACGAGGGACGCCAGGCCTTGGAAATTGCGCTTCGCCTGCAGCCGAACGACGCCGCCTTGCACGAGTATCTGCAAGGTCTTGCCCAGTCATCGGAGGAGCCTCGAGTACCATGAATCGCGTTTGGGCCATTGCCTTGAACACCAGCCGCGAGTCGATTCGCAATAAACTGTTGTACTCGGTGATGTTTTTCGCTGCCTTGCTCATTGGCATCGCTAGCGCCTTCGGTGCAGTGTCGTTGGGCGATAGCATGAAGTTCGTCAAAGACTTTGCCCTCACCGGCCTGTCGTTGTTCGGGGTCGCTGCCACCGTCGTTCTGGGTGTGACCATGGTGTACAACGAATTGCATCGGCGCACGATTTACAACCTGTTGTCGAAGCCCGTTGGCCGCGGCGAGTTCTTGGTGGGAAAGTACCTCGGGCTGTTGGTCACGTTGTTCACCATGATGCTGGGAATGGGAATCACCGTGTGGCTGGTTGCCTTGGCGTTAGAGGGCCGGCCCGATTGGAGCTTGGTGCCGGCGTTCCTCTTGATGTTCGCGGAAATCGCTATCCTGGCAGCGGTGGCTGTGTTCTTCAGTACCGTGGTGGTCACTCCCGCACTAGCGGGGTTGTTCACCGTCTCTGCATTCGTCGCTGGCCGCTCGACGTCATGGCTCGTCCATTTCCAGGGTGAAGAGTTTCCTGCAACACTGCGTTTACTGGCCGTGTTCCTCGAGCGCGTTTTGCCGCGGCTCGACCAGCTGTACGTGGCCGATCGCATCCTCGCAGGCCAGGCCATTCCCCTCGATCTGTACCTGTGGGCCGCGTTGTACGCATTCTCTTACGTTGTCGTGCTGTTGAGCGCCAGCTTCGTCTTGTTCCGACGGCGTGAGTTCGTGTGAGGACGTACTCCAGCACGTGGCGCCTGGACGCCGGGTTCGTGAGCACGATGGTAGTGGCCGTCGCCGGTTTGGCCGCACTGTACCCCGTGCTCCATCATGGGTTTTTGCAGGTCGCCTTTGACGACCCTGGTTTCGTCACCGAGGTCGAAACGATCGGCCCGTTCAGTTGGCAGCGCGTGTGGATGTGTTTCGACCGGTTGTATCTGTACGACTACGTCCCCCTGCCGATGCTGTCGTTCCTGCTGGACTACCAGCTTTGGGGCTTCGACCCCCGCGGCTATCACGCCACGAATTTAATCCTTCACCTGGTTGCCGCCATTCTGGTTCAGCGCTGGGCGAGCCACACGCTTGGCAGCCAACTCGGCGGCTGGTTTGCTGGGCTCGTGTTTGCCATCCACCCCGTGCAAGTCGAAGCCGTCGCGGTGATTGCCCAGCGAAAGACCGTGCTGTCGACCGTGTTCTTTTTGCTCGCCTTGCTGGCGTATCACCGCTACCAGAAGGGAGGCGGCGTTCGCTGGAACGCACTGGGAATCGCGGCATTCGCCGCGGCGTGTTTGTCGAAGTCGAGCGTCGTGCCGTTTCCGTTGCTGCTCTTGTTGAGCGATTGGCTTCAGGGGCGCCCGCTGGAGTGGCGGAGCAAGAGCCCGTATTTTGTCGTGGCGGTGGTAACCATGGCCGTGAGTCTCTACGCCAAGAGCGACGGCGTGATCAAACCACCTCACGGCGAGAGTGCAGTGGCCACTGTGTTGGTCATGAGCCGTGTGTGGTGGGAATACCTGTTCGCATTGTTCGTCCCGATTCAGTTGTCGCCAGCCTACTATTACCAGCGTGCCCGAGTGGTTTCGTGGGAGAACATTCTCGCGTTGGCTGCGTTCATCGGCTTGTTGATTGCCGTTTGGAAGAACCGCTACCGAGCGCGTTGGAGTGCGTTTGCCCTTGCTTGGGTGCTGATTTCCTTGCTGCCGGTGGCCAACATCGTGCCGATCGCGGTGGTCCGGGCCGACCGTTACCTTTACGTGCCGATGATCGCATTCGCCCTTTGGATTGGATCCTGGTGGGTGGGTGCTGGGCGACGCTCCGCTCAGCGCAACCGAGTGGTGGCCGCAGCCTTGGCACTCTGGTGTTTGGGGCTGGCGATGGAGAGTTCCCGGTACGCCAAGGTATTTCGCGACGACGTTTCCGCTCGCAGCCGGGCAGTGCAACTGCACCCGTGGGCGGCACCGGCGCACTATCTGCTCGCAGTCGCTTGGGCCGAGCGCGGGGAATGGCAACGCGCTCGGTTAGCCGCCCGAGCCGCCGTGGAGCGAGATCCGCAGTTCGCTCGCGCGCAAGAGTTACTGGCGAAGCTGGAACGTGTCGGAAACGAACAAACCTACACGGGGGCGGCCGGCAGCGAGGATCCGAACCGATGACCGAACCGTGGGTTCTGGCGCTGGCCTTTGTTGTGGGAACGGCCGTAGGTAGCTTCTTGAATGTCTGTATTGCCCGCCTGCCCCAAGGGAAGTCCATCGTCTACCCACCCTCTGCGTGTCCGCACTGCGGAGCCTCCATTCGCCCGTGGGACAACATTCCGCTGTTGAGCTTTTTGCTTCTCCGCGGACGGTGCCGCAACTGCCGCAAACCAATTTCCTGGCGCTATCCGGTGGTGGAAGCTCTAACCGGCGGGCTGTTTGCCGCCAATGTTTTGATGTTCGGACTCGGCCCATGGGCTCTGACGGCGTGCATCCTGGTAGCGGCCCTCGTGGTGGTGACGTTTATCGATTTGGACCATCAAATCATCCCCGACGTCATTAGCTTGCCGGGCATCGTGGTCGGGTTGTTGGGCGCGGTTCCCGGCTGGGGACCGAGCTTGCTCGACCGAGTGGTGGGCGTTCTTTTAGGTGGTGGTTTGCTTTGGGCGGTTGCGGTGTTTTACGAATGGGCGCGGCATCGTGAGGGGATGGGAGGGGGAGATATCAAGCTGCTGGCTATGATCGGCGCGTTTCTCGGATGGCGAGGGGTGTTGGTCACGCTGCTGGTTGGCTCGCTCAGCGGAGCGCTCGTCGGGGGGACCCGCATTCTGTTGCGGCAGGCCAGGGCGGAAGTGCCGATCCCATTCGGCCCGTTCCTCGCTCTCGGAGCGTTGGTTGCTCTCTTTTGGGGCGAAGCCCTCATTCGTTGGTACATCGATTTTGCCGTGGGAGCGGCGCCGTGAGCGAGGGGCCGGAGGCTGTCCGCTGGGAGCAGGTGTCGACTCGTGGGCGGTGGAATTCTGTGCTGCCCGGGCCCTTGCGGGGCTGTGGCTTGGAATGGCGATGGTGGTTGCAGGCTGCGGTGACGATGGCACGCACGTGGCCCGCGCCGACCGTGGTAGTGTCGGCTTTTCCTGCAGAGCTTGCCGCGATCGTGGTGCCTGCCCGGGCGGTGGAGACGGCTGGTATCGAAGGCCGGCGTTTTCGCCGTGGCAGCATTGGCCGGACCTAGGTGGTGCCCGGGTTGAGGGGAATCGGCATGGCCAATGCTGCGGAAACGATACAGGCGTTACTTGCACACTTCCCCGTGCGAGGGATTGTCTTGTCTGGCGTGGCTGGCGAGCGCATTGGCAACGTCGTGGTTGCCGCGGCGTAGCGGTTGCGGGACGGAGGCGGGTTCCCGGCCGATCCCACGTGGCAAGGGCTGGCGGCCCGCAGCGCGCAGAGGATCGCTGGAACACTGGATCGGTGCACGGAAATCCCCAAATTTGCCCGATGCCGCGCCGGTGTGTTTGCTGCATGCTCCGGCGTGGATCGCGGGTGGCGCGGGCAACCCGCTGGGTTTGCCAGGATTCCCTGCTCAGTTCTTCCCGTACTATCGACCTGCTGCCGGAAACGCAGCCCGAGCGACAGTGGCTTTTCTCCAAGCACTCTAATGGCCGTCCGTGAGGGCGGTAACTCGCAGGGCCGTTGCCATACGTGTTTGTGGAATGCGCCAGCTCTGCGGTGGATGTTGGCTCGCGCGGGTCAGAAAACCACCAGAGCCGAGCAGGTCAGGAGCGACGCCGACAAGCTATGGCATCGATTTCAATGCGCGCTCCCCGTGGAAGACTCGCAACTCCAATGGTTACCCGCGCCGGGTACGGAGGCGAGAACACGCGACCGTAAATGTCGTTGACCACTGCAAAATCTCTCAAATCGACCAGATACAGAGTGGTGCGGACGACGTCGCTCAACTGCGCCCCGGCGGCACGGAGAACGGCGGCGAGGTTGGCCAAGGCTTGTTCGGCCTCGGCTGCGATACCACCGGCGACCAACTCTCCGGTGGCTGGTTGCAGCCCGATTTGCCCCGAGAGGAAGATCCATTCGTCCACCGCAATGGCTTGGGCGTACGGGCCGATAGCCGCGGGGGCATGGTGGGTTTCGATCGCTCGTCGTGTTTCGTGAGCCACTGTTGCAACCTCCTCTCGGGCCATCAGGTCCGGGCACGCGCCACCTTCACCACTCCCCGCACCTTCGACACGTTGCGCAGCACGCGCTGAAGCTGATCGATATGTTGCACGGTCAGCTCGAAAATATTGAGTGCCTTTTGGTCGGGAAGTTCTCGCACCGAGGCGCGGTTGATGTTCACGCCTACGGAACTGATGGCGCCCGACACCGCACTGAGGAGCCCCGGCTCGTTGACGCAAATGACTTCCACCCGCACCAGTTGCTTCGCTTCCGCATCGCTGCGCCAGGCCACATCGACACGCCGCTGCGGGTCGCTTTCCAGCACCCGCGGGCAGTCCACGGCGTGTACGGTGACGCCGCGGCCCCGAGTGAGGAAGCCCATGATGCGCTCTCCTGGAACCGGGCTACAACACCGTGCAAAGCGCACCAGCACGTCGTCGACGCCACCGACGGTCACGCTCGGTAGCTCGGTACGGCGCATCCGTTGGAACAAGCGCCGCCACCCCGTTTCCGCCGCCCGTTCTTGGAGCTGGTCGGCCGGAACCAGCTTGGCAAGCACTTGGCGCGGCGTCAGTCGCCCGTAGCCAATGGCGGCGAACAGCGACTCTTCGTCGCGCACCCCGAGGGATTGCAGTACCGCAGAAAAGTCGGGGTGTTTGCGCAGCTTGGCGTAATCCAGGTGGTAGCGCGCACAATCGCGCTGCAGCAGCTCGCGGCCAATGGCAACGCTGCGCTCGCGCTGTTGCTGCTTGATCCAAGTTCGAATCTTTTGCCGCGCGCGCGCCGTTTTGACGAAGTTGAGCCAGTCGCTGCTCGGGGTTTGGTTGGAGGTAGTGATGATTTCCACCGTATCGCCGTTTCGAAGGCAGTAACGCAAAGGCACGAGACGTCCGTTCACCCGTGCCCCGGCGCAATGGTTGCCGACTTCGGAGTGGATGCGGTAGGCGAAATCGATCACCGTGGAGCCTTCGGGGAACGACAAACACTCCCCCTTGGGGGTGAAAACGACGACTTCGTCGCTGAACAAGTCCTCCTTGACCAACCGCAAGAATTCCTGCGGTTCCGAGGGGTTTTGGAGCCACTCGAGAAGCTGCCTGAGCCAAGCGAATCGTTCGGCATCCTGTTGTTCGACGTGTTTTCCCCCCTTGTACTTCCAGTGGGCGGCAATACCCATTTCCGCCACCCGGTGCATTTCGTGAGTGCGGATTTGCACTTCCATGCGCTCGCCCCACGGGCCGATCACCGTGGTATGCAGCGACTGGTACATGTTGCCTTTGGGGAGCGCGATGTAGTCTTTGAAACGCCCCGGCACCGGTTTCCAGTTCGCGTGGATCACGCCCAGCGCCTCGTAACATTCGCGCACCGTGCCCACGATAATACGGAAGGCAATGAGGTCGTAGATCTGATCGTAGTGCAGGTTCTGGGCCTGCATCTTTTGATAGATCGAGTAAAAGTGCTTCGGCCGCCCGGTGACCTCGGCTTCGATCCCTGCTTCTTCCAGTTTCCGCCGCAGAATGGCGATGACCTCGGCGATGTACCGCTCGCGCTCCTCCTTCCGTTTGGCCACGGTGCGTTTGAGCTGGTAATACACCTCGGGCTGCAAATAGCGCAGGGCCTGATCCTCGAGTTCGCTTTTCATCCAATAAATCCCCAGGCGATGCGCGAGCGGTGCGTAAATATCTAGGGTTTCTTGGGCGATTTCGCGTTGGCGTTCGGCAGCGAGGGCATCGAGTGTGCGCATGTTGTGGGTGCGATCGGCGAGTTTGATCAGGATCACGCGAATGTCGCGTGCCATCGCCAGCAGCATTTTGCGGAAGTTCTCCGCCTGCTTTTCCTCTCTGCTGGTGAAGCTGATCTGACTGATCTTGGTCACGCCATCGACCAAGGTGGCCACTTCAGAGCCGAACTGCCGTTCGATTTCTTCGAGTGTGGTTAGGGTATCTTCCACCGTGTCGTGCAACAGGGCGGTGGCCACACTGGCCACATCGAGGTGGAGGCTGGCGACAATTTTGGCCACTTCGACGGGGTGGGTGAAATACGGTTCTCCGGAGGCCCGCCTTTGGCCGCGGTGTACGCGTTCGGAAAATTCATAGGCGCGAGCGATCAGGCCGACGTCGGCACCGGGGTCGTAACTACGAACGGTTTCGATGAGCGAGTCCAACTTCATGAACGCGAAACTGGACCTCCCCGGGGCGCAAACCGAATGTGTGCGGCTGCAATGATCAACGTGGCGATTTCCTCAGGGGTAGCGTCATCGGTACAGTAAATGAGATCGTAGGGAGAGGTGTCTTCGAGGTCGAACCCGTAAATTTGCCGATAGCGGTCTCGATCGGCCTGTTGCCGAGCCTCGTTGGCGCGGAGGGTTTCCTCGGCATTGCCGCCCTCGCGCTGCTGGACGCGGCGGGCGCGCACCGACTCGCTCGCGGTCAGGTACACCTTGAAACTGTCGATCCCCAACTGCCGCGCGAAAAACGCTGCCAGCCTGCCCTCCACGATGGCGCGACCGTGGCGCAAGTGAGCGATCATGAGTTCGTCCAATTGCCGATCGATCGAATGGTCCATGGCGCACAGGCGATTGAAGTCGGTAAGGCTCAAGCCGCGCCGTTCCGCCTCTCGGCGGTAAAGATCCCCGGCGTAAATATGGGGTAGCCCGAGCCGTTGGCTGAGCAAACGCGCCACAGTAGTTTTTCCGCTCCCCGGCGTGCCCGAAATGGTGATCAGCATGTTGATGGAAAATCTCTACCTAGAGTAAGGCTCGGACCCTAGTAGGAGCAAGAGGGTTCCTTCGAGACCTGTGCCCCCGTACGGCGCCGGGCACCGATCCCGCCACCCCGGGAACAACGATCGCTGCCTTCAACCCTGAAGCCACCACCGGGTGGCTGGGATTACTCCAAATTTTGGGCTTGCTCCCGAATTTTCTCGATTTCGCTGCGCGCCTCGACGGTGTGGGCGGTGACGTCACGATCCGCGCTCTTGGCCGCGATGGTGTGGAATTCGCGCTGGATTTCCTGGAGCAAAAACTCCAGGCGCTTGCCGACTGCAGTGGTTTCCCGAAGAAGAGCCCGGGCGGTTTGCAGGTGTGCTTCGAGTCGGACCAACTCTTCTGTCACGTCGCTGCGCTCGGCGATAAGCACGGCCTCTTGGAGGAGGCGACCCTTGTCGACTTCCCGTCCGCGGAGAAGTTCTCGTGTCCGGCGCCGAAGCCGGTCGACGATCTGGGGTAGGATGTGGCGGACCCGGCGGGCAATCGCTTGGCGACGGCGTTCGAGGGTGGTCAGCCGCCGGGCGAGGTCTTGGACCAAAGCCTTTCCCTCTCGTTGGCGTTCCTTGTCCCAGGCGCGCAAAGCTTTTTGCAGGGCTTCAACGACCCGGCGATGTTCCTCCTCCCCTGGAACTGTGCGTTCCTTGACCGAAAACAACTCGGAGCGTCCCACGAGAAGGTCGATGGTGAGTTCGCCAGAAAGCCGCAAGGTTTTTTGCAAGGCGCGCCAAGTATCGACGTACGCATGCGCCAGTGCCGCATTGGCTTCGACTTCGAGCGAAGCCGGTCCGCGGCCGCTGCGGCTAATGTACACATCGACTTTGCCCCGCGCCGCGTGTTGTTGGACCATGGCGCGAAGCTCCGCTTCCCAGGGAAAAAACTCGCGTGGCATGGTGAAGCGCACTTCGAGCCCACGGTGATTGACCGAACGGATGTCCACCGTCCATTTCCATGGCCCGCGTTGCACGCTGGCGCTACCGAAGCCGGTCATGCTACGCACTGCCACCTCCACGCTTCCGCCGCTGGGGGGCCGTGCTGTCGTGGCGCGCCGCTTCGACGATTTCCGCTGGGGACACGGTAGCGGTGCCGAGCTTTGCTACCGCCACGCCAGCGGCGAGATTGGCAAGCCACACCGCGGTGTCCAGCGGCAACCCGACTGCCAGCGAGGCTGCGCACGTGGCCGCCACGGTGTCGCCTGCGCCAGTGACGTCGAACACGTCCCGTGCCCGGGTCGGGAAGTGCTGAGGTGCGGCTGCCGCACGAAACAAGCTCATGCCATGTTCCCCGCGCGTGATCAGAACGGCGTCGCAAGACCAACGCTGCAACAGCGCCTCGCCAGCTTGTTGCAGCGAGCACTCGTCGCGAATCTCCACACCCGAGGCTTCGGCAGCCTCGTGTTGATTCGGTGTCATGAGGGTCGCTCCGTGGTAGCGGCGAAAATTGGGCTTTTTGGGATCGATGATCAATGGCCACTGCGAGCGGCCACGCAATTCGCTTAGGCAGCTCAGTACGTCGGCCGAAATCGTGCCTTTGGCGTAGTCGGACACCAGAACGGCGTCGTACGACCGACCATTGCGGCGAAGGAATTCGAGCAAACGCTCCATGGCCGCACGCGGGTGCTCGTCTTGCTCCCGATCGAAACGGACGACTTGCTGGTGGTGGGCAATGATGCGGGTCTTGCGAGTCGTCACTACGCCGCGGGCACGAATGACGCCCGTGGCGTCGGCCCCGACGCTTTTCAGCTCGTCGAGGATCCGTTGACCAGCCCGATCGGTTCCGATGAGGCCGCAAATGGTCACCCGCGCGCCCAGGGTGCGTAAGTTGTGTGCCACGTTGGCAGCGCCACCAAGGTGGATGGACTCGCGCTCGATTCGGACCACAGGCACGGGCGCTTCCGGGGAAATGCGATCGACCGTGCCCCACAAAAACTCGTCGAGCATCAGGTCGCCGATCACCAGGACCCGAGCCTGTTGGAATCTCTGCAAGAGCTTTTGTAGGTGGACGACGCCCATGGCTTCCATTAGGGTTTTGCCGCGGCAATGGCGGAACATACTTGGTCGACTTCTTCCTCGGTCATCTCGGGATAGAGAGGCAACGCCAGAATTTCCGAGCAAGCTCGTTCGGCAACCGGTAGACTTCCGCTTCCCCGGCTCCAAGGGGCGAACGCCGGTAAGAGGTGCAACGGGGTAGGATAGTGGATCGCCGTTTCGATTCCCCGAGAGCGCAGGGAAGAGATCAAATCGGGCCGGTTACGGCAGCGAATGACGAACTGATGGTACACGTTCACGCTGTCGGGAAATTCTTCCAGAGGCTTGATTGCAGGCAGGTCTTGCAAACGTGCTCGGTAGCGCTGTGCCAGGGCGCGCCTTCGTTGGTTCCAAGTTGTCAGGTGGGGTAATTTCACGCGGAGCCAGGCAGCCTGCAGGGCGTCGAGGCGCGAGTTCGTGCCGAGATCGATGTGTTCGTATTTGCGCACCTGTCCGTGGTCGCGCAAACGGCGCACCCGCTCGGCCACGTCGGCGCAGTCGGTGACCAGAGCGCCGGCGTCACCCAGCGCTCCCAGATTTTTCGTTGGATAGAAGCTGAACGCCCCTGCGGCTCCCCAGCAGCCGACCGGACGCCCCTGCAACGAAGCGCCGTGGGCCTGTGCGGCGTCTTCGAGCACTTGGGCGCCGAATTCCTGAGCGAGAGGCACGATGGCGTCCATCCGTGCTGGCTGACCGTAGAGATGGACCGGAACGACCGCTTGGATGGCTTGCGTTTTCATGGCAGTGTGCAGCGATGCTACATCGAGGGTCAGCGCAGCCGGCTCGACGTCGACGAACACGGGGCGTGCGCCCACTAAGCACACCGCTTCGGCCGTGGCCGCAAAGCTGATGGCCGGCACCGCCACCGCATCGCCGGGCTTCACTCCTAAGGCTCGTAACCCGAGTGCGAGTGCGTCGGTACCGTTACCGAGCCCGATGACGTATCGCGCCCCGCACCAAGCTGCGAACTCGCGCTCGAACGCTTCCACTTCCCGCCCGAGGATGAACTGCGAGGAATCGAGCACTCGGTAAAACGCGGCTTCGAGTTCGCCCCGCAGCCGCTCGTGCTGCGCTTGCAAGCGCGCCAACGGAATCGGCATGCCGGCCCGCATAACGAAGTGCCACCCCCGGTTCAACGCGCACCACCGCCCCGCTGAACGCATCTACCCCCCCAAGCCCCTACGGCCGTCGACACCATCGTGCCCGGCGGCTGTAGGGGCGCACGGCTGCGCGCCCGTGGTCGCCATCGCCAGGTGCGTTTCCCTCGGTGACACAGCGACACCCCATATAGAGTGCGAAAGCCATGCTTTCGCGCGCATGGCGTCAGCGACGCGAGGACAACACCGTCGCAGCTGCCCCGCGCAGAACCCTATGAAGTGGAGCGCATGGGTCATACTTTTGCACGAGGGGACCGTCGCCTTTCGCTCAGCGGTATTAGATCGCTTTAGGTTGAGTTGCCCTTGAGAATCCCTCGTGAGTGCACTTCTGGTTCGGGTCGGTTGTGCAGTTTCACAAGAGCATGCAGCGGACAACGCTACGCGCGGCCGCTGATGCTGATCGTGAGTTACCATGACGAGAAACGCGCATGCCGTACGATGCCACGAGTCGATTATGCCCGCGAGATGACGAGGTGTTCTTTCGAGACCGACGCTTCCGCGTAGTTAGGCAAAGCGGGCCGCATTGCGTTTCGACGGTCCTTGCTGTTTTGACCGGGGAGACTCCAGAGACGTTCCAGGGAAGGGTCAATACGCAAGACCCCGTCTCCTGGTCTGAAGCGTTGTGCCCGTACGGGATGAAGCCGATAGGCTTTTCAATGGCACTGGAGCGTCGCGTACGCTGCTGGGAGCGACCTGGCAAGGACAGAATGCGGCACTTCGGGCACCTGCCTCCGCAACGGGGACCTGTCGGGGAGTTGCAAGGCCGGCTGAGAGAGTGGGTGGAGGGGCAAGATGGGACGAGCGGTCGAGAAACTGTGCGGCACCGGGTGAGGAGTGGATACACCTTGCCGCTGTCCGCGGGGCGGCGTCGCCGATCCGCCGCGACAACTCTTTCACCAGTCTTCGCGCTGATCGAACTGGATCTCCGGGATGGTGTCGGCGCCGATCTCCCAAGCGGGATGTTCGTCGACTTCGGTACCGAGCTCGGGAGGCGCGTGCGCCGGGGCGATGAGCGGTGGAACGGTCGGCTCGCCGATGTGGGTGAGGATCTGCTGGATGGAGGAGCGCTCGGTGGTGAAGGCGATCAGGCGCATCTTGCCTTTGCAGTTGGGACACACGAGCGGGAAGACCTCGTAGATACGAGCCAGCAGTGCTGCCCACATGCGCACGGCGGCGGAACGTGCGCGGGCGGTAGCCGACTCGGCCGCTCCCTTCTCGGGCGTCGGAATCGCGGTCACGCCCTCGACGGCCTGATTGGCGCGCGCGGTCACCGCGGCCCGC
>CALAMI010000003.1 GCA_937925685.1 Candidatus Binatia bacterium
GAGATGGTCATGCCTGGGGACAACGTGCGGCTGAGCGTAGAGCTGATCACGCCCATTGCCATGGAAGAGGGCTTGCGCTTTGCCATCCGTGAGGGGGGCCGCACTGTGGGGGCCGGAGTCGTCACCAAAATCGTGGAGTGATCCTCCACGTTGATTGCTTCCCTTGTGGAGGTGTGTATGCGCGAGCTGGTCTCTCTGCAGTGCGAGCAATGTAAGCGTAAAAACTATACCACAACCAAGAACAAAAAAACGATGACGGATAAGTTAGCCCTGAGGAAATTCTGCCCTTTTTGTCGAGTTCATACCCTTCATAAAGAGGGGAAAGTTTAAGGTTTGAAGCCTCCCTCGAGGCTGGGTGGGTCAGTAGCTCGAATTGGCAGAGCACCGGACTCCAAATCCGGGGGTTGCAGGTTCGAATCCTGCCTGACCCGTTGACCGAAGCATTTTCACCTACGAGCTGAACAAGATTTTTGGAAGGAAGGTCCGCGAGCTATGGCGTTGGGGCTTCGAGAGAGGCTTTCAAGAGCGGCAACGTTTCTTGGCGAAGTGCAAGCCGAGTTAGCTAAAGTGCACTGGCCGAGTCGGAAGGAAACTTACGCAGCGACAGTGGTTGTGATCACGGTCTCGCTATTGGTGGCCGTGTACCTGGGAGTGGTCGATTTGAGCATATCGAGTCTAATTCAGGCAGTCTTGCAGTGATCCGTATGGCCAAACAATGGTACGCAGTCCAGACGTATTCTGGGCAAGAACACAAGGTGAAGGCAGCCCTGGAGGAGCGGATTAAGAGCCTTGGAAAAACCGGGGATTTCGGTGAAATTCTTGTTCCCCAGGAGCGGGTCGTCGAACTTGTGAAGGGACGAAAAAAGACCTCCGCACGAAAGTTCTTTCCTGGCTATATCCTCGTTGAAATGGAGATGAACGATGAGACCTGGCAAATCGTACGAGCAACGCCTAGAGTAATCGGATTTGTCGGGTGTGATGAAAGTGGCCGGAACCCCTCGCCGCTGCGAGCGGAGGAGGTAGAGGAGATAGCAGCGCAGATGCGCGAAGGGGCCGCTCGGCCACGTCCCAAAGTGCAGTTTCGAGTTGGCGATAGCGTGAAAGTAAAGGAAGGACCATTCCAGGATTTCACCGGTACGGTGGAGGAAGTAAAGCCGGACAAAGGAAAGCTTAGAGTGTTGGTGAGCATGTTTGGCCGTTCCACCCCGGTGGAGCTCGATTTTGCGCAGGTCGAAAGGGTGTGATGCCCGGCCTTGGGCGTTGCATTGCGGAGGAGAGCAGCAGTGAAAAAGGTCATCGGTCAGGTCAAGCTTCAAATTCCCGCCGGCCAGGCAACGCCGAGTCCGCCTGTTGGTCCGGCTCTGGGGCAGCGGGGTATCAACATCATGGAATTTTGCAAGGCGTTTAATGCGCAAACCCAGCATCAGCAGGGGTTAATTATTCCAGTGGTAATTACCGTGTATTCGGACCGGTCTTTTACCTTTGTCACGAAGAGTCCCCCTGCTTCGGTGCTTCTGAAGCGTGCGGCAGGAGTAGAAAAGGGCTCGTCGGAGCCAAATAAACGGAAAGTAGGAAAGGTTACCAGAGCGCAGGTGCGAGAGATCGCCGAAATGAAGATGCAAGATTTGACGGCGTCGTCACTCGAGGCGGCCATACGCACCGTTGAAGGTACAGCCCGCAGCATGGGCATTGAAGTGATTGACTAAAATAGGTGAAATTCATGGCAAGAGTGAGTCGGCGATACCGAGAGGTTGCTGCCAAGGTGGACCGCTTGCACCGCTATGAACTCGAGGAAGCGCTGCGCCTCGCTTTGGAGACAGCCACCGCCAAATTCGACGAAACGATAGAGATGGCTGTGCGCCTCGGGGTCGACCCCCGGCAAGCTGATCAGAACGTTAGGGGCACAGTCCTCCTACCGCACGGGACGGGGAAGCCCGTACGGGTTCTGGTTTTCGCCAAGGGGGAGAAGGAACGCGAAGCCAAGGAGGCCGGGGCGGATGTCGTCGGTGCAGAGGAGATTGCGAAGAGAATTGCCGAAGGTTGGTTGGAGTTCGATCGCGTGGTGGCCACCCCAGATATGATGGCTATCGTAGGGCGAATCGCGAAAATCTTGGGCCCTCGCGGGCTTATGCCGAATCCCAAAGCTGGAACGGTCACCTTCGACGTGGGGAAAGCGGTAACGGAGCTCAAGGCAGGGAAATTAGAATATCGCGTAGATAAAGCAGGGATCGTGCACGTGCCGATCGGTAAGAAGTCCTTTGGGCTGGAGAAGCTTAAGGAGAATGCCTTAGCAGTCTTGTCTAGTCTTCTGCGCGCGAAGCCCGCTTCGGCTAAGGGAACGTACATCCAGTCCATTGCGGTCTCTGCGACCATGGGTCCGGGAGTCAAAGTGGATCCGGCAGTGGCGCGAGCTGTTGCTGCTTGAGGCGCGGAGGGGGTGAAAAATGAAGCGAGCGGAAAAGGCAGAGGTTGTAGGAAACTTGAGGGCGAAGCTTGGTCAGGCGTGCGTCGTCATTGTAGCGCAGGCGTTCGGGCTCGACAGTGGCCAGACCTTTCGACTGAGAAAAGTCATTCGTCAGGCTGGAGGCGAGCTGAAAGTTGCAAAGAACACATTGGCACAGCTCGCGGCTCAAGAATCGAGGTATGCTGCCCTGGTGCAGCTGTTGTCGGGACCGACCGCGCTGATCTTTGGCTATCGCGACCCGGTGGCAGTAGCGAAGGCCCTGGTCGAATTTTCCAGTGAGGCTGGAGAGAAGATTTCGATTCGGGGGGGCGTGCTGGAGGGACGCGCCTTAGATGCAACGGGCGTGAAGGAACTGGCGACGTTGCCACCGAGAGAGATGTTGTTTGCTTCGCTGCTTGGGTTGCTGCAGGCGCCAGCGACGAGGTTGCTCAGGGTTCTCCAAGAGCCCAGTGCTCAGATTGTGCGGTTGCTCGATCAGCGGCGAGCGCAACTGCAAGCTTCGGCAGACTAGAGATTTCGGAGCCAGCGCACGGAATAAACAGAACCAGTTCGGGATTCTTCTTGGGATTCTTCGAGGACAAAGCGTAAGGAGGTAAAGAGAACATGTCGCAAGTGACTCGGGAGCAGGTTAAGGACTTCATCAAAAACATGACGCTATTGGAAGCAGCCGCGCTAGTTAAAGAGCTGGAGGAGGAGCTTGGGGTGAGCGCCGCTGCTCCAGTGATGGCGGCGATGCCGATGGCGGCGGGCGGAGCCGCTCCCGCGGCCGCGCCTGCGGCGGAACCGGACGAATTCTCGGTGGTTTTGCAGTCTGCTGGTGACAAAAAAATCCAGGTGATCAAAGTCATTCGCGAGCTTACTGGCCTCGGGCTGAAAGAGGCGAAGGACCTAGTGGACGGCGCACCAAAGGTAGTCAAAGAGGGGGTCCCTAAAGCCCAGGCTGAGGAAATGAAGAAAAAGATCGAAGAGGCTGGCGGGGTCGTGGAACTGAAGTGAGGCGCAGTACAAACTGAAGTGAGGCGCCGTACAAAGGGTTACCTTGCCGCGCCAGTCGTTGCTGAAAAGGATTGCCAAGCCGAAGAGGAGTGCAAATGGCAGTAAGGATTGCGAGCAACAAGCGTTTTCGCCGGAATTTTGGGCGGATTAAGAAAACGATTGAAATCCCTAACCTTATTGAGGTCCAACGGCAATCTTACCAGCAATTCTTGGGTGGTGTGATCTCCGGTCTAGAAGGTGTTTTCCGCTCTGTGTTCCCAATTTGGGATTATAATAAAACGGCCCAGCTTGAGTTCGTCGACTACTCCTTGGGGGAGCCAAAATACACTGTTGAGGAGTGCCACGATCGGGGAATGACGTATGCTGCTCCATTGAAAGTGAAGGTGCAGCTCATTCTTTATCAAGACTCGGGGGATAACGGCGGTCCGAAAGAAGTCAAAAATGTGAAGGAGCAAGAGGTCTACTTTGGTGAGCTGCCGCTGATGACCCCCAACGGTACCTTCATGATCAATGGGACGGAACGGGTCATTGTTAGTCAGCTACACCGTTCTCCTGGAGTGTTTTTCGACCACGACAAGGGGAAAACGCACTCTAGTGGAAAACTGTTGTTTTCGGCGCGAATCATTCCCTATCGTGGTTCCTGGCTAGATTTCGAATTCGACCCAAAAGACATTCTTTACGTTCGCATCGATCGGCGACGCAAGTTTCACGCCACGGTGTTGTTGCGCGCTCTGGGAATGAGTGCGGAAGACATCCTGAACTACTTTTACAAGTCTGAGACGATTGTCCTTGACGGAAAACGTTTGGCGAAGCGGCTAAATTTCGACCTACTTCGAGGAACGCGGGCAACTCGCGACATCCGCGGCCCCCGGCAAGAGATCATCGTGAAAGAGGGGAGGAAAATTACCGAAAGTGTTTTGAAACAGCTGGAAGCTGCGGGTGTTCGGGAGGTCCCGATAACGGCGGAGGAAGTTGTTGGCCGAGTCGTGGCACACGACATTGTTGATCTGAAGACGGGGGAGGTGATCCTTGAGTGCAACCGTGAAGTCACTGCTGAAACACTGCAGGAATGCCGCCTCCGAGGAATTCCGTCTTTCGAAGTCCTGTACCTCGATGAACAGCATATCGGCCCCGCTTTACGAAATACCTTGTTGGCCGACGGGGTGAAGTCGCCTCAAGAAGCGATCATGGAAATTTATAAACGCCTCCGCCCGGGAGACGTCCCCAGTCAGGAATCGGCGACAGCGTACTTCCATAACCTATTTTTCAATCCCGACCGGTACGATCTCTCCCGAGTCGGGCGTTTGAAACTCAATCACAAGCTTAAACTCAACCCGCCGCCACCCCTGGATCAGGGGACCCTGCGCCGGGAAGATATCCTCGAGGTGGTGCGGTACTTGATCGAGCTGCGCAATGGTAACGGCTCGATCGATGACATTGACCACTTAGGGAACCGACGCGTGCGCGCCGTTGGTGAGCTGGTCGAAAACCAGTTTCGGTTGGGCCTCGTCCGCATGGAACGGGCAGTGAAGGAGCGAATGGGCTTACAGGATCTGGAGACCCTGATGCCGCAAGACCTTGTGAACTACAAGCCCGTTTCTGCCGCGGTGAAAGAGTTTTTCGGGTCGAGCCAGCTCTCCCAATTCATGGACCAGACCAACCCGCTCTCCGAAGTTACTCACAAGCGCCGCCTGTCGGCCTTGGGTCCTGGAGGGCTCACGCGAGAGCGGGCGGGGTTTGAGGTTCGAGACGTGCACCCGACGCACTACGGGCGAGTTTGCCCGATTGAAACTCCGGAGGGTCCGAATATTGGACTGATCGCGTCGCTTTCGACTTACGCCCGAGTGAACGAGTTCGGCTTCCTGGAGACTCCTTACCGGGAGGTCGAAAACGGTCGCGTGACTGATCGAATCCGGTACCTCTCGGCTTTGGAGGAGGAAGATTTCCCCATTGCGCAGGCAAACGCTCCGATTGACAGCCGAGGGCATTTCTTGGCGGAAATGGTGTCTGTGCGCTACCGAGGCGAATTTACCTCTGTGCCACGTGAGCAGGTGCGGTTCATGGATGTTTCGCCCAATCAGCTAGTGAGCGTGGCCGCGTCGTTGATCCCCTTTTTGGAAAACGACGACGCGAACCGGGCCTTGATGGGTTCGAACATGCAACGGCAAGCCGTGCCTTTGTTGCGAACGGACGCGCCCTTAGTGGGAACGGGAATGGAAAAAATCGTTGCCCGAGACTCTGGGGTTACGGTGATCGCGACGCGGTCTGGGGTTGTGGAAAGCGTGGACGCTAACCGCATCGTGGTCCGAGCCGACAAAGTGAAAGAGGGGACGCGCGATTCTGGCATCGACATCTATAACTTGATCAAGTACCAGCGATCGAATCAAAGCACTTGCATCAATCAGAGGCCCATTGTGCAACCCGGGGATCACGTCGAGGCTGGAGAAGTGATTGCCGACGGGCCTTCGACCGACTTGGGCGAGCTCGCGCTCGGACGAAATGTGCTTGTGGCATTCATGCCATGGGGAGGGTACAATTTCGAGGATTCCATCTTGGTCAGCGAGCGCTTAGTTAAGGCTGATTACTTCACCTCCGTGCATATCGAAGAATTTGAGTGTGTGGCGCGGGACACGAAGCTCGGGCCCGAGGAAATCACTCGGGATATTCCTAACGTCGGTGACGAAGCTCTGAAGGACTTGGATGAAAGCGGCATTGTCCGCATTGGCGCCGAAGTAAAGCCCGGTTCGATCTTGGTCGGGAAGATCACTCCCAAAGGTGAAACGCAACTGTCTCCGGAGGAAAAGCTGCTCAGGGCCATTTTTGGCGAAAAGGCAGGTGAAGTGCGGGACACCTCTCAGCGGGTGCCGCCTGGGATAGAGGGGATCGTGATTAACGCCCGCGTCTTTTCTCGCAAAGGGGTGACGCGCGACGAACGAAGTCGACAGATCGAGGAAGAAGAAATCGCCAGACTGAAAAAGGATCAGGAGGAAGAGCAGCGGATTGTGAAGGAAGGAGCTCTTAAGAAGCTTCGCCGGCTTTTAGTCGGAAGGGTCACCGCCGCGCGGCTGAGCGATAGCGAACGACGAGTTCTCCTGCCCAAGGGGCACGAAATCCAAGCAGAGGATTTGGACACGATCCCGGTGGGTTTGTGGAGTGAGATTCGGGTCGGGGATGAGCGGATCGAGGAGGAGGTGGCTTCCTTAGCGGAGGGCGTTCAAGAACAGTTGTCGTTGATCAAAACAGCGATCCAGGAGCGAATCGAACGATTGAAGGCGGGTGACGAGTTGCCGCCCGGTGTCATCAAAATGGTGAAGGTCTTTGTGGCAATGAAGCGGCGCTTGCAGGTCGGCGATAAGATGGCCGGCCGGCACGGGAATAAGGGTGTGCTGTCGCGCATTTTGCCCGAGGAGGACATGCCTTATCTGGCTGATGGTACACCGGTCGACATCGTATTGAACCCATTGGGTGTTCCATCGCGAATGAATGTGGGACAAATTCTGGAGACGCATTTGGGATGGGCTGTGCGACAGTTGGGTCTACACCTTGCGGAGGTCTTGGCAAAGACCGATGGGGAGGCGGGCCCTGTGCGAGCGAAACTGAAGGAGCTTTTTGGCAGGGAGGTTGCCGAGGTGGTCGACTCGCTACGGGATGCAGATGTCCTTCGGGTGGCGCGCAAGTCAGCCCATGGTGTCCATGTTGCCTCGCCGGTGTTCGACGGAGTGCCAGAGAGGGAGATCTTTGAGTTGTTGAAAAAAGCGGGGTTGCCTGAGAGTGGTCAGGCTACGTTGTACGACGGTCGGACAGGGGAGCCCTTTGCACATCCCGTCACAGTCGGCGTAATGTACATGATGAAGTTGCACCATTTGGTGGACGACAAGATCCATGCCCGCTCTACTGGTCCATACTCGCTGGTGACACAACAACCTTTAGGGGGCAAGGCGCAATTTGGTGGTCAGCGCCTGGGCGAAATGGAGGTTTGGGCACTGGAAGCCTACGGTGCAGCCTATACGCTGCAAGAGATGTTAACCGTGAAATCCGACGACGTGGCTGGAAGAACCAGGATGTACGAGGCCATCGTAAAGGGAGAAAACGTACTGGAGCCAGGACTGCCAGAGTCGTTCAATGTAATGATCAAAGAATTGCAAAGCTTGGCGTTAGACGTGGAATTGATCGAGGGGGTCGACCCGGCGCGCAAGGCAGTTCAGGAGTAATGCGGAGGAAAAGAACATGGATGATCTGTTCTCGTTGTATGAGAAACCCAAGAATCCGCTGAGCTTCAACGCGATTCGCATCGCGATTGCCTCTCCGGAAAAAATCCGCTCCTGGTCTCACGGGGAAGTGAAAAAGCCCGAAACGATCAACTACCGCACCTTCAAACCGGAGCGCGATGGGTTGTTCTGCGCGAAGATTTTTGGCCCCACGAAGGATTACGAGTGTAACTGCGGTAAGTACAAGCGGATGCGGCACCGCGGTGTGGTCTGTGAAAAGTGTGGCGTGGAGGTGATTCAGTCAAAAGTCCGACGCGAACGAATGGGGCACATCGAACTCGCCACGCCAGTGGCTCACATCTGGTTTCTGAAGAGTCTACCGAGCCGCATCGGAACATTGTTGGATATGACACTGAAGGACTTGGAAAAGGTCCTCTATTTCGAGTCATACGTCGTTACCGACCCGGGTAATACGCCGCTTCAGTACAAAGAATTGCTGAACGAGAACCGCTACCGAAAAGCGCGTGAGGAGTTCAGAGATGGGTTCCAGGCAGAAATGGGCGCAGAGGCCATTCGAACCCTGTTGCAGCAACTGGATTTGGACGAAGAAGCGAAGCGGCTGCGAGACGAGATGCGGCAGGGAACCAGTGAGGCACGTCGGAAAAAGATCGCAAAACGCCTGAAGGTGATTAACGCCTTCCGGAGTTCCGGGAACCGGCCGGAGTGGATGATTTTGGAAGTGATTCCCGTGATCCCCCCTGACTTACGCCCGTTAGTTCCCTTGGATGGTGGGCGGTTTGCGACGTCGGATCTGAACGATCTTTATCGCCGAGTGATTAACCGAAATAACCGCCTGAAGAGGCTCATCGAGTTGAACGCGCCCGATATCATCGTCCGCAACGAAAAGCGGATGTTGCAGGAAGCAGTTGATGCGTTGTTCGATAATGGGCGCCGCGGCCGAGCTATCACGGGAGCGAACAAGCGGCCGCTGAAATCGCTGTCTGACATGCTGAAAGGGAAAACTGGACGCTTCCGGCAAAACCTCTTGGGTAAGCGGGTAGACTACTCCGGACGATCCGTGATTGTTGTAGGGCCGGAGCTGCGGCTCCACCAGTGTGGTTTGCCGAAGCGGATGGCGCTCGAGTTGTTTAAGCCATTCATTTACAACAAACTAGAAGAGCGCGGTTTGGCGACCACGATCAAGAGTGCCAAGAAGCTCGTGGAGAGAGAACGGGACGAAGTGTGGGACATCTTGGACGAGGTAATCCGAGAACACCCCATTCTGCTGAACCGAGCGCCGACGCTTCACCGCTTGGGCATTCAAGCCTTTGAGCCGATCCTGATCGAAGGAAAAGCTATTCAATTGCACCCTCTAGTGTGCACCGCATACAATGCCGATTTCGACGGCGATCAGATGGCCGTGCATGTCCCCTTGTCGGTCGAGGCGCAGGTGGAATCGCGCGTTTTGATGATGTCAACCAATAACATCCTATCTCCGGCGCACGGAAAGCCGATTATCGTGCCGTCACAAGATATCGTCTTGGGCTTGTACTGGATGACGAGGGAACGGCTGACGGCAAAGGGCGCGGGTCGGAGATTCGCCAGCCCCGAGGAAGTGCGGGTCGCTTACGATCAGGGCGAAGTGGAGGTGCAAGCGCCGGTTACTGTCCGCATCGGCGGCGAGACGGTGCAAACCACGGTTGGGCGGGTCTTGTTGTATGAGATTGTTCCCCCGCAGATCCCGTTTAAGGAAGTTAACCGGGTGATGAAGAAGAAGGAACTCGCGCAGCTTATTGACCTCGCGTATCGATATGCTGGTAACAAAGCGACTGTCATCTTTGCCGACAAGTTAAAGGACCTTGGCTACGAATACGCCACGAAGGCAGGGATCTCCATTGCCATCAAGGACATGGTGATCCCGGTGAACAAGCAACGTCTACTGGACGAGGCACAAAAGGCTGTGCGGGAAATTGACGAGCAGTATAATCAGGGGCTTATTACACAAGGCGAGCGATACAACAAAGTTATCGACATATGGGCAGAGGTTACGGATCGTGTTGCCGACGAGATGATGTCGGAGTTGCAGTCGGAGGTGGTGACGCTTCCAGATGGGCGTAAGCAGACGGTCCTAAGCTTCAATCCAATTTTCATGATGGCGGATTCTGGGGCACGCGGAAGCGCACAACAAATCCGTCAATTGGCAGGAATGCGTGGCTTGATGGCAAAGCCTTCGGGAGAAATTATCGAAACGCCAATTACGGCGAATTTCCGGGAAGGGTTGACGGTGCTCCAGTACTTCATTTCGACTCACGGTGCACGAAAAGGCCTAGCTGACACCGCTTTGAAAACCGCTAATTCCGGTTATCTCACCCGCCGGTTGGTGGATGTGGCGCAGGACTCCATCATCACCGAACATGACTGTGGTACTTTAGATGGCATCGAGATGACTCCGCTTGTGGAAGGTGGAGAGGTCATCGAGGCTCTAGGTGATCGCGTCTTGGGACGTGTGGCGCTCGAGGATGTGCGTGACCGCTACACGGGCGAGGTCCTTGTAAGGGCAAATGAAGAAATCACCGAAGACGTGGTCCTTAAGTTAGAGCAGGCTGGCCTCGAGCGGATCAAGATCCGATCGGTTCTAACCTGCCAGTCGAAGCGGGGTGTTTGCGCCCTTTGTTACGGGCGGGATTTGGCCCGAGGCCAAATGGTCAATCTCGGCGAGGCCATCGGTGTCATTGCTGCACAATCGATCGGAGAACCGGGTACACAGCTGACCATGCGGACCTTCCATATCGGTGGTGCCGCTAGCCGGCGCGCCGAACAGACCACTTTGGAAGTGCGCACGGACGGTGTGCTGCGCTTGGTTGGTGTGCAAACGGTCATCAATCGCGATGGCGACTTAGTGGTGATGAACCGCAATGGAGAGGCGCTCGTGGTGGAGGTGGGGCCAGACGGGCGTGAACGTGAGCGGGAGCGCTACCCGTTAGTCTATGGGGCAAAGCTCAAGAAACGTGACGGGGATGTGGTAAAATCGGGGGACCTCGTTGCGGAGTGGGACCCGTACACAACCCCGATGTTGACGGAGACCTCGGGGTACGTTCGTTTCGTCGACATTATCGAGGGACAAACGATGGAAGAGAAAGTGGACGAGCGTACCGGCCTGTCCATGAAGGTGATCGTCGACTTTAAAGACCTCGATAAACAACCGAGGATCTTGATCCTTGAGGACCCGACGCAGTCACTGAAAAACGTCCCGCTGGAATCTCGCCGTCTGTACCTTTTGCCCGTGGGTGCACACATCGCGGTGACGGAAGGGCAGCACGTTTCTGCAGGTGACGTGATCGCTAAAATTCCAAGGGAGACAACAAAAACAAAAGATATTACTGGAGGTTTGCCTCGTGTCGCCGAGCTGTTCGAGGCTCGGAAACCCAAAGAGCAGGCCGTAATTAGCGAGATCGATGGCGTGGTCTCTTTTGGCAAGGATACTAAAGGAAAGCGTAAGGTGATTGTCACACCTGACGTTGGTGAACCGCGCGAGTACTTAATTCCCAAAGGGAAGCACATCAGCGTGCACGAGGGCGATCGGGTGCGCGCTGGAGAACCACTGATGGACGGGTCCCCAAACCCTCATGACATTCTCACAATCCTTGGTCTCAAGGCGTTGGCAAAGTATCTGGTCGACGAAATTCAAGAAATCTACCGACTCCAAGGAGTGCGTATTAACGATAAGCACATCGAAGTGATCGTGCGCCAAATGCTTCGGCGCGTGAGAGTGAAGGACGTCGGGGATACCGAATTTTTGGTCGGAGACCAGGTCGAGAAATGGCGTTTTGACGAGGAAAATCAGCGAGTTAAGCGCATGGGTGGTCAGCCCGCAACTTGCGAGCCGCTGCTCTTGGGGATCACCAAGGCTAGCCTATCCACTGAAAGCTTTATCTCCGCGGCGTCGTTCCAGGAAACCACGAAGGTTCTAACCGAGGCAGCAATTAACGGAAAAGTGGACTACTTGGTTGGCCTGAAGGAGAACGTCATCATGGGGCGCCTGATCCCTGCCGGTACGGGAGTAGCCCGGTACCGGGAAATGGAAATGTTGATCGACGGCGTCCCAGCAGAAGCGGCGGAGCAAGAAGAACAGCGCTCAGAGGCAGCTACCGCTTGACAGCGGAAACGGGGTCGCCTAAGTAGCGCGTTTCCCATCTGGCGGCCGACACGGGCGCCCCTTGGGTGAGGTGAATTATGCCAACGATTAATCAACTGGTGAAGCGAGCGCGGGTTGTGCAGCGGAGACGGACCACGGCTCCGGCCCTGCAGGGGTGTCCGCAAAGGCGGGGGGTGTGTACTCGTGTGTACACACAAACCCCTAAAAAGCCGAACTCCGCTTTGCGGAAGGTAGCGCGCGTTCGCCTCACCAACGGCGTGGAAGTTACCGCCTACATTCCCGGAATTGGTCATAACCTTCAAGAACACTCGGTAGTGTTGATCCGTGGTGGCCGGGTGAAGGATTTACCCGGTGTGCGCTACCACATCATCCGTGGCACCCTGGATGCAGTTGGTGTGCAGGATCGGAAAAAGGGGCGTTCGAAGTACGGAACCAAAAGACCCAAGTGAGTTGGGCTTTTCTGATCAAGAAGGTAGTTGGCCATGCCACGAAAGGGTGAGATTCGGCAACGCGAGGTCCTTCCGGATCCAAAATATCACGATCAAACAGTCAGCAAATTCATCAACATGCTGATGATGCGGGGAAAGAAAAGCTTGGCGGAGCGAATTCTCTACGAAGCGTTCGATCTGATCCAGGCCCGCACCAAGGACGATCCCTTGGCGGTGTTCCGGCGGGCGCTGGAAAATGTCAAGCCGGTATTAGAGGTTCGCTCGCGCCGCGTGGGCGGGGCTACTTATCAGGTTCCGGTGGAAGTGCGCCCGGTGCGGAGAGTTTCGTTAGGAATGCGATGGATTGTCCAGCAGTCGCGGTTACGAAACGAGAAGTCCATGCAGGAACGTCTTGCGGCGGAACTGATAGAGGCTGCGAATAATCGTGGCGGAGCGGTAAAAAAGAAGGAAGAAACGCACCGGATGGCGGAGGCGAACAAAGCCTTTGCCCATTACCGCTGGTGACCGGCTGCCGTTGCGAGGAGTGCTCCTGGGCTCGATTCTCGAAATTTTGGGGGTGCGCTGAAAACGTATGGCTCGTAAGGTCCCTTTAGAGAAAACGCGGAACATCGGCATCATGGCCCATATCGATGCCGGGAAAACCACCACGACTGAACGGATTTTGTACTACACGGGGATGACCTACAAGATCGGCGAGGTTCACGAGGGAACCGCAACCATGGATTGGATGGTGCAGGAGCAGGAGAGGGGGATTACGATTACTTCCGCGGCGACGACCTGCTTCTGGGGGGACCACCGGATCAATATCATCGACACACCGGGGCACGTGGATTTTACCATCGAGGTGGAGCGTTCTTTGCGAGTGCTCGACGGTGCTGTTGCCGTGTTTTGTGGGGTAGGGGGTGTGGAGCCTCAATCGGAAACCGTGTGGCGCCAGGCTGATAAGTATCGAGTTCCGCGCATAGCGTTCGTGAATAAAATGGACCGAGTGGGGGCAGACTTCGATCGCGTGGTGACTCAAATCAGGGAGCGACTCGGAGCTAAGCCCATCCCTCTTCAGCTTCCGCTCGGTGCCGAAGAGAACTTTCGCGGTGTGATCGACCTGGTCGGTATGCGGGCAATCATCTGGGACGAGGAGAGCTTGGGGGCTCGTTTTCACAGCGAAGAAATCCCGAGCGAACTCCTTCCTGCGGCAGAAGTGGCAAGAGAGGCGCTGTTGGAGGTCGCAGCAGATTGTGACGAGGCGCTCATGGAGAAGTACCTCGGGGGTGACGCGATCTCCGAGCAGGAAGTGAAAAGGGCTTTGCGGAGCGGCACTCTTGCCATGCAGATCGTGCCTGTTTTGTGCGGGTCCGCATTCAAAAATAAGGGCGTCCAGCCACTGTTGGATGCGGTGGTGGATTACCTGCCGTCGCCTTTGGACATCCCCCCCGTGGAAGGACTCAACCCGGTGACGGGAGAGAAAGAGACCCGAGAAACCTCCGATGACGCGCCATTTGCAGCGTTGGCGTTCAAGATCATGACGGATCCGTTCGTGGGCTCGTTGACATTTTTCCGTGTGTACTCCGGTCGCCTGGAGTCAGGATCCTATGTTTTCAACTCGACAAAAGGCAAAAAGGAGCGCATTGGCCGGCTTTTGAAGATGCACGCGAACAAGCGCGAGGAGATTAAGGAGGTGTTTGCGGGTGAGATTGCTGCGGCTGTGGGTTTGCGGGACACTACGACGGGTGACACGCTGTGCGACGAGTCGCGGCCGATTGTGCTCGAATCGATTGAATTTCCCGAGCCAGTGATCTCGGTTGCCATCGAGCCCAAGACAAAGGCGGATCAGGAAAAGCTCGGAATTTCGCTCCAGAAACTGGCGGCTGAGGATCCGTCCTTTCGTGTGTCTACGGATAAGGAAACAGGTCAGACCATCTTATCGGGCATGGGGGAACTGCACCTGGAAATCATCGTCGACCGCTTGCTGCGAGAGTTCAAAGTGGATGCGAATGTTGGCAAGCCGCAAGTGGCATACCGCGAGACCGTGCGTAAGGCAGCGGAGGCTGAGTACAAGCACGTTAGACAAACGGGTGGCCGGGGCCAGTACGGGCACGTGCTTTTACGCGTCGAGCCTCTTGGTCGAGGCAAGGGCTTCGAGTTTGTCGATGCGATCAAGGGCGGTGTGATCCCGCGGGAATACATCCCCGCAGTGGAAAAAGGGGTTGTCGAGGCTTCCGAACGCGGGGTGTTAGCAGGCTACCCGATTGTGGACGTCAAAGTTACGCTGTTGGACGGTTCGTATCATGAAGTCGATTCGTCAGAGCTGGCCTTTAAGATCGCCGGGTCCATTGCGTTTCAAGATGCTGCCAAGCGGGCGGATCCGGTTATCCTGGAGCCGATCATGTTGGTGGAAGTTGTAGTGCCCGAGGAATTTGCTGGAGCAGTGTTCGGGGACCTCAACTCACGACGAGGACGAATTCAGGGAATGGATGCAAGAGGCGGGGCGCAGGTGATCCGCGCGCATGTGCCGCTAGCTGAGATGTTTGGCTATGCAACGGACCTACGGTCGATGAGCCAAGGGCGCGCCACCTACACCATGCAGTTTTCGCATTACGAGCCTGTTCCACAAGCAATTTCGGAGGAGATTACGGCGCGAGCCGTAGGTGCATAGCAATGGGATTGGCCTTGCTTGGGAGGAGATCGTTGGAAGGAGAGCGAGATGGCGAAGCAGAAGTTTGAGCGGAAGAAGCCGCATGTGAATGTGGGGACGATTGGGCATATTGACCACGGGAAGACGACGTTGACGGCAGCGATCACGCGGGTGTTGGCGGCGCAGGGGTTGGCGCAATT
>CALAMI010000004.1 GCA_937925685.1 Candidatus Binatia bacterium
AAAAGGCCGCCGTCGCCAATGAACCGCAACACTGCCGGCATGAAGAAGTATCGTGTCATTGTTCCCTCCTTCCGTTATTCCCGCAGCCTAACTGTGCACAGCTCCACCGCTTCATGCGGCAAGCAAGGAGCGATCGAACACCTACTAGGACACGTCCCGATGTTTTGGCTGACCTGCTGTCCTTTTTCTTTTCGCGTGCTGGAGGCCACCTAGAGATTCCATGTCAAACCCATAGCAGGGACAACCATTACTCCCCCGCAGCCCTCCCGCTGAACCGTGCTAGCCACACAAAAGCCCCGCGCTCGCTGTGACAAAACAGGGGACGGTCCGTAGAACCTTTTCTTCTACACCAAAGAACCGACGACAACCGCTACCCGCCACGCAGAATACAAATCGCTCTCTTCTCCCGCCGACCCTTCCTTGCGGCAACCCGTTTCATTTCCTTTCCTTTCCGCGATTCACCAAATCGCCCGTTCGCACATCGGCATGCCAGTCGAGCGCTACGATCCTTGAACGGCAATGTACGGTCGCCTGATCTCATAATCGAACCCAACTTGCCGTTTTTCGCAACGCGACATCGGCAGCCCGGCAGTGAACACAGCTATGTGCTAACTCTTCGCTCTCGTTGTTCTCAATCAACGATGCTCCCGTGAACAGCATTCCGCAGGCCACGTCACCTAAAATTTCGCATTCATCCAACGTACTTGCTTGAACACGAATGTTACTGTCCATGCTACAACTACATTTACGTTGTCAAGTATTGACTTTTGCTTATTCTCCATGACCAACAAGCCCTCCCTGTGACACGGTCCGTCCTGTCCCAGAGCGGATAGCCGAATATCCAACCGTACGGCTCTGCTCCTCGTTCTGCTCTCTTTGGGAGAGGAGTTGTGAGGGTAAAGGCCGCTAGCCATCCGCGGGAACGTAGGTTGCGGTGGAAACCGGAGGCGCACTCCCGTGCGCCCCTACGTTGCGTGCGATCCCAGTCGTGCAGTCAGCCGCGGGATCCAACGCAGGTAAGCCAGCATACCTAACAGCTCCACTAAGGGCTGCAGCACGACCACGGTCACCGCCGATTCCCATCCGGCTGGGAGCGCCAGCACGAGAGGAAGGACGACAAACGAATTGCGCGTGCCGGTGCTGAAAACGAGCGTTCCACCTGCTGCCGGCGGGAGGCGAAATGCCCAGGCCGTAGCCAAACCGATTGCGGCTGCCAGGACGAGATAAAGCACGAAGACTGCAACCACCTTTTCCATGCCGAGCAAATTGGCCGCAACCTGATCAGCTTGCGACATCGCAATCAAGAACAACACCAACGCCAGGCAAGGCACCGGTAACCATGCCAACGCCTCCACCACTTTTCTCCCCGCAGCGTGTCGATCCGCCCATGCTTGGGTCAACGTGGCTGCCAACAACGGGAGAACAATCAGCAGCAAGAAAACGTGGATAAAAGGCTCGGCGCGGATCGCCTCGCCGAATGCACGTCCCATGAATACCCACAAATACGCCGGGAGGAGCAGAAACTGCAGGAAGAGAATGACCGGCGTGCTGGTAACCGCGCGCTTGGCATCGGCGCCCCCCAAATAACTGAATACGATGAACCAGTCGGTACAGGGCACCAGGAGCACCATGTAGAAACCCAGCAGAATGGCCGGGTCGTGCGGGACCAGCCACCCCAGAGCCCACACTACGGCGGGAACTGCAGCGAAGTTGGCAAGCAACGTAGCCGCCAAGTAGCGCCGGTCCTGCGCCGCCTCCCGTAAATGGAGAATGGGCACCTGCGCGAACGTGGCGTACAGCAACAACGCAAGGGGCGCGTAGATCGCTGCATCGCTGATTTGGGGCCTCGACCACACGCCGATACCGACCCCCATGGCAACAGCGGGCAAATAGAATCCGACCTGGCGCCGTTCGAGGTCCTCGCGTGTCATCGGATTTCCTATGGTTCGGTTCCCCGCTCTTGCTTTCCCGGGCTCGCTCGCACTTGCGCTACTACCACCACTGCAAGGGAAACACCTCGGATCGGACCATGCTCTTCAGCACCACCGCGTGCGATCGCGGTCAGTGGAGGCGAAGGCGGGGCAGAGCGTACTGCGTAGCCACCGCTCGACAGCCAATTCCGGCAAGGGCGTCATCCCTCCAGCTCGCCTCCGCTTTCTGCCTCACGTCCAGAAGCGGCTCTGTGGCCAGGGTCGCGCGATCCGTCACCCAGAGATTGCCGTGCCTCCCGTCCATGCTCAATACCGCGCCGATCCGGTCTGCCCTTCCCGAATCCTCTGCAGCCTTTCCCTCTCCACCCCTCTCCCGCAAAAAGCAACGAGGCTCAGCGCGGGAGAGGGGCGGGATTCTAGAGGCTACACGACGTGCGGCGATTCGAGAACTCTACGAAACTCCCCGGGCCGGATTCGAACCAGCGACCAATCGGTTAACAGCCGACCGCTCTACCGACTGAGCTACCGGGGACCACGTCGCAAGCTACCGTACGAGCGGGCTCGGCTAACACAGCAGCTTCGAGCCTGCAAGAGAACGAAAATCTACCTCCCTTCGAACTGCCCCACGACTCGCCCTCCGTGAGGCAAGAATGTCCAACACCAGCACGTGCAAAAACCATCTCTGCTCAACCTGCTTCTCGCGCCGACGCTCAGAGGGCGCGACAACAACGGCACTGTGTTATTTTTTCTCCGGCACGCGGAAGCGGTCGTGGCAACTCTTGCAGTTACCGAACATCCGATTCGCTGCCGTCCGGACATCGCCCCCACTCTGCGCTGCTTCCACGGTCGCCTTGGCATCGGCTTGGAGCCGGCCCATGAGCTTCTCGAATTCTGGCCATTGCTGCCAAATTTCCGGCTTCGCGCGCGATCGAGGATGGGTGCTTCCTTCCGGAAACAACGGCAAAGCCTTTGCCGCCTCGTCCGCGATTTTTGCCGCAGCCGGAGCCACCGGCTCCACTTTCCCCGCTTTCAAGGCGTCGCCGATGATCTTCGCCTGCTTGCCCACTCGCTCCATGAGTTCGTGTCGCTCCCGAATTGGTCCCTCCGGTAACGCCTCCTTCGTCGTTTCGTGCGCCCATGCAGCAGCGCCAAACAGGCAGGCCACAACCATCCAACGCATCGACACCTCCGTTCGATCGAGAACCAAAGCAACTAGGTCGGCGCTTGCGGATAGTCAACACGGGAAATGCTCCGTTCCTCCTTCAATCCTCTTCCGCCTCCACCTTGTGGGCCACAGGTTTCACCGTCCGCAAATACCGCGCGATTGCCCGCAGCTCTTCCTCCGGCACATCCCGGTAACCTGGCCCACCGCCCTTCCCTTCGACCACCTCGGCCATCCAGCCTTGCACGTTATCGAACTCCGGCGTGAAACCCGTGCGCAGCAGCTGCACGATGTCATCCTCGTCCCAAGATGCAATCCCTGTTTCGTGGGGCGTAATGTTCGGCACCTTGTCGCCGCCGGGACCTCGCTCGGTTCCAGCCAGATAGAGATCGAACCGCACCGCACCCAAGAAATTCCGCGGCGTATGGCAATCCGCGCAAAGCGAAACGTGATCGACCCAATAACGGCCACGGGCTATTGGCTCCCTCGGCCGCTCACGCACGCGCTCGAACCGGGGAGCGAACAACGTGCGCCACAGCCGATACGCCAGGCGGGCGAAGGGCAACTCTCCCTCGTGGGGACGATTTTCCTTCCGCACTGGGGGTAACGTACGCAAGTAAACGACCAAGTCGCGCACGTCAGCATCACTCATTCCCGAGTACCAGTAGTAGGGCATGGCTGGGGACTCCACTCCTTTGCCGCGCGCCACTCCGTCTCGAATGGCCGCGATCAGTTCTTCCTCACTCCATGCGCCGACACCGGTCTCCAGGTCGGGCGTGATGTTCGTGCCGTAAAACTTGCCAAACGGTGTCGGCACTTCACCGCCACCGGCCCCGACAGGACCGTCCTTCGCGGTGTGGCACCCGCAGCCTCCGGCTAGCGCGAACAACACGCGCCCTCGCTCCGCACTCCCCGGTTCGTCCGCCAAAGATGGTTGCACCCAAGGGAGCACCCCGAGCAAACCGACTCTGAGGAACCACCCCATCCTCACCGCCGCCTCCTCACTTCGACTATGGTTCGCTCGCTGTCATCCAATTTGCGCCAGCTCCAAGCGGTGTGCCCAGCGGTGCTTGAGCACGGCGCGTAAAGCTTGCGATTGTGGCAAACAAAGCTCAGGGTCGCGAGCCAGCCACTGCTGGGCCGCAAGCCGCGCTTGTTCCAACACCGCTCGATCGCGAACGACATTGGCTACCCGGAAATCCGGGAGGCCGGCTTGTCTTGTCCCCAGCAGCTCTCCGGGTCCACGTATTTCCAAATCGATTTCCGCGATCTGGAAACCGTCGGTAATGTTCATCGCTTGCAAGCGCCTTTCGGTATCGTCACCCCGCCGATAAGAAGCGAGCAAGATGCAGTACGACTCGTCCGCCCCGCGTCCGACACGGCCGCGCAACTGATGCAGCTGCGACAAACCGAAGCGCTCTGCGTGTTCGACGACCATCACGGTAGCATTGGGCACGTCGATGCCCACCTCGATCACTGTGGTGCTCACCAGCAACTGCACCTCCCCGCCCTGAAAGCGCCGCATCACGGCGTCTTTTTCGGCCGCCTTCATTCGCCCGTGGACCAAGCCCACCCGGTATCTCTCGAAAACGGTGCGAGCGAGTTCCGTGGCCATCGAAGTGGCGTCGCGCAAGTCCGAATCTTCGTTCCCCTCCACCAGTGGGTACACGACATAAGCTTGCCGTCCTCGGTCGAGTTCTTGTTTGACGAGCTTGTACACTTCAGGTCGGTCAGCCTCGCCGCGCAGCAGTGTTCTCACAGGTTTGCGACCTGGGGGAAGTTCGTCGAGAAGGGACACATCGAGGTCGCCATACAGCGTCATGGTCAACGTCCGCGGGATCGGTGTAGCCGTCATGAGCAGGATGTGCGGGCTCGTTCCTGCGCGGCAGCCAAGTTCACGTAAGGCGGCGCGTTGCAGCACCCCGAACCGATGCTGCTCGTCAATCACCCCTAGGCCCAGATTCGCAAAACGAACTCCCTCTTGAATCAAAGCATGAGTTCCCACCACCACGTCAATGCGCCCACTGGCAATGCCCTCGAGCAGCGGCTCCCGTTCACTGCGCCGCACGGCGCCGGTCAATAACGCTGCGCTCACCGGCAACCCCTCGGTGAGCCGAACAATGGTACGGTGATGTTGCTCCGCCAACAATTCCGTGGGGGCCATGAAGGCACACTGGGCACCGTTAGCCACCGCTACGAGCGCAGCGTAAAGGGCAACCACAGTTTTGCCGCTACCCACATCGCCTTGGACTAACCGATGCATCGGATGCCCTCGCTGCAGGTCGGCAACGATCTCGCCGATCACCCGCTGTTGCGCGCCGGTCAGGGAAAACGGCAGTCGCCGCAAAAACTCGGAGGTCAACACCCCAGTATCATCGAAGACCAAACTGGTTTCGCGCTCCACGCTGCGGCGACGTAACTGCATGCCCAGTTGCAAGAAAAACAGCTCGTCGAAAACCAGAGAGCGGTGTGCAAGCGAGCGGCAAAGATTGAGCGCTTCTACGTCGGCGGTGTTGTCGGGCAAGTGGATTTGCTCCATGGCCGCCGCTAGGTCCATCACTCCCATCTCCTGCACCAGCTCCTCTGGCAACACACTCGGCAACCTTCGGGCAAAGTTGCGCACAGCGGCTTGCACAATGCGGCGCATGGTCACCACAGCCATGCGCCCTGGTTTCTGGTACACGGGCAGGACACGCGACTCCGCGGCAGCGGCGTCGTCCTCAGGCTCCACGTCAGGATGCGCCATCTGCAAGGTGAACCGGTATGCGCCTTCGACGCGCCCGTACACACGATATCGCCGTCCAACCTGCAATCGTCCCTTGAAGAAGGGGATTTGCTGAAACCACATGAGCGCCAGCGAGCCGCTCCCGTCGCGCAACACCCCCTGCAACACATGCCGTTGCGCCCGACCGATATAGCGCTCTTCCAACTTCATCAACTCGCCGACGACGGTGGCGGTCTGCCCCACGGATAACGCGCGAATCGGCGTGACGCGGCGGCGATCTTCATAACGGAAGGGGAGGTGGTAGAGCAAATCTTCCACCGTCTCGATTCCCATGCGCTTGAGGTCGCTCGCGCGTTGTGGACCAACCCCTTTGAGAAATTGCACCGGGCGAGAGAGCAACTCGAAACTTTCTTCCAACGTCCCGGTAAACCGCTCGTACTTCACCGCAACCTTAGGCACCGCCAAGGCTGCTTCGAGAATCCCCAACTCGGCCCGGCATCGCGCCAGGATGGCCGGGCGATCGATTGCCGGCGCAGCCGCCACCCGCTCCAATGCGGCACAGAGCGCAACCAAGGCGCTGCGCTGCCCCGCCGTGGCTAAAGTGGGCACCAGCCTTCGCCCCTGCGCTGCAAGTTCCGCAGCGGGAAACTCGGTGCGCGCAGCAACTTCCGGGGGCGCTTGCGCCAAAAACCGCAAGGGCGCGGCCACCGCCCGCAAAAACTGACTTAGCTCGCCGGTCGGCAAGTTCGACGCTGCCCCCGACGCCACCGACGGAGCGCCCGACGCCGTCTGCCTTTGCTCACGCATATCGGGCCCTACTTTGGCGCATTTGTCCCGCCTTTTCCATCGTTCCTGCCCTCACCCATGGGGAAGATGCCCAGTTCCCGGCTTCGCAGCCCCATTGGCAACGTTGCCACGCCGCCGATCATCGCTGGCTCCCGAAACCATCTCGCCGTCTCCCGGCGCAGCTCTTTCTCCCTGCGGTGGTGCATTATCGCCGCGGCAACGCTGCCGGTGCTCAAGGCGTTCCTGCTGGCCTGCCCTTACCGCCTCGCCACACCTTCTTCGTAGCTCAATCCAAAGCCAAAAGGAAACAACGGGTCGTACACGGGATCGTCGACGTTGATGGGAATTTGCGCCATCGAGCGCGGCCACGAAAACGAAAGCTTCCCTACTGGCGCGGCATCGCCAAAGAGCACATCTGCAACCCCTTGCCCTTCCGTGCCTGGAAGCCACACCACCAAAACCGCATCGGCAAGCTCGAGCACTTCCCCCAAGATCAGTGGTCGCCCGGTGACCAAAACCACCACGAGCGGAGTACCCCTGCGAGCCAAGGTGCGAATCAGCTCCACTTGGCGCGGCTCGACGCTCAGGTCGGCACGGTCGCCGATATATTCCGCATAGGGACGCTCGCCAATGACCGCGACGACGGCATCCGCTCCATCGGCACCGCTGCCATCGAAGCTATAGGTGACCGTGGTGGCCGGCGACACTAAAGCTCGCACGGCCTCTAAGATCGTTGTCCCCTCGGTAATTCGCCCACTTCCGCCGCGCCAAGCGATCGTCCACCCGCCACACTGGTAGCCCAAGTTATCGGCGTGCACGCCCGCAAGGTGCAGCCGGCGCAAGTCTTTGCGCAACGGTAAGGCTCGATTTTCGTTTTTCAGCAAAACCAGAGATTCCCGCACGGCGCGCCGCGCCAGGGCCCGATGTTCAGGGGAACCCACGGCACGCTGAAGCGCCGCGTTCGACCACAACCTCGCGTCGCGATCCATCAGGCCCATGGCGAACTTCACTCGCAGAATTCTGCGCACAGCATCGTCGATTCGCTGCACGGGCACGGAGCCCTCCCAGACCAGCTCTTGGAGCACGGAGATGAACTCGCGATAGCGGTGTGCCACCATGCCCATGTCGACGCCGGCAGTGATGGCGCGGCGCACAGCCTCTTTGTAATCCGGGTGCAACTGATCGATCGCTAGGTAGTCGGAAATGACGAAACCCTCGAAGCCGAGTTCGTTTTTCAGCACCCCGGTGAGCAAATCGTGGTGAGCATGGATCTTGGTGCCATTCCAACTGCTGTACGAGGCCATGATACTGCCCACTCCGGCTGCAACGGCCTGACGATAGGGCAGCAAATGGATGGCGCGAAGCTCACCTTCATCGATCCGGGCATCGCCTTGGTCGATGAGCATCAGCGGTGGCGTCGAAGTGCCAAATTGGGTTCCCCCATCGGCAAGGAAATGTTTCGCGGTCGCCAGCACCGCCTCGGGATGCGCCAAGCCCCCGCGCTGGAAACCACGCACCGCAGCCGACGCCAATTCCGCAACCAGTTGTGGGTTTTCCGAAAAGCTTTCGTAGGTTCGGCCCCATCGCTCGTCGCGAGCCACAGCTAGCACTGGAGCAAAGGTCCAATGCACACCCGTAGCCCGCATCTCCTTCGCGGTGACGTGCGCGATTTCCTCGACGAGAGCGGCGTTTCTGGTGCAGCCCAGTCCGATATTGTGCGGGAAAATCACCGCACCGACGACGTTACTGTGGCCGTGCACTGCATCGACACCGTACAGCAGCGGGATCCCCAGCCGGCTCGCCAAGGCGGCACGTTGGGCCTCGTCGTACATCCGCGCCCACGCCTCGACGCTGTTACCCTCTTTCGGGTCGGCATCGCCCCCGTTGAGCAAAGATCCCAAAGAAAGCTCGGAAATTTCCTCCAGGCTGACCAACTTGTCGATCTCCGCTTGGGTCATCTGCCCGAGCTTTTCCCCCAACGTCATGCGCTCGAGCAATACCTTCACCTGAGCATCGAACCGACTGAGTCTCGCCCGTTCTTCTGTTGGCTCGCCATCGCTTCCGCAGGAAGCCAAAAAGAGCGCTGCCACCAGAAGGTGGAACAGCCAGCCACGCCGCACGAGTGGTTGCATATGCTCGCCTCTTCGCAGCGAAACCATCCTATGCAAGATGCACGCAAATTTTCTACAAACAGAGCGGAACCACGTACAAGCGATTGCGCCTTTTCCCGCTCAAGCCATAATGCCTGCAAGGAGGTGTGGAACCATGACTGGCAAAAACACATTGACCATTGTCGATAATCGAACCGGCAAACAGTACGAAATTCCCATCGAGCACAACGCCATCCGCGCTGCCGATCTCAAACAAATCAAGGTAAACGACGACGATCCGGGTTTGCTGTCGTACGATCCGGCTCTGACCAACACGGCCACGTGCAAAAGCCGCATTACTTTTATTGACGGCGAAAAAGGGATCCTCCGCTACCGTGGTTACCCCATCGAGGAACTGGCCGAGAAAAGCAATTATCTGGAAACGGCTTACCTCATCGTGAAGGGAGAACTGCCCGACGTCAAGCACTTTGCCGCGTGGCGACAAAACATCACGAACCACACGATGGTCCACGAGAACATCAAGACCTTCATCGAAGGTTTCCGCTACGACGCCCACCCCATGGGCATCCTCGTCGGCACCATCGGTGCGATGTCCACCTTTTACCCCGATGCCAAAAACATTCACGATTTGGAGTCGCGGCGTCTGCAGACTCGCCGGCTGATTGGCAAGATTCCCACGATTGCGGCGTGGGCCTACCGCAAAATGCGCGGACTCCCGTATGTGTATCCAGACAATGACCTGAGCTACACGGGCAACTTCCTGTCCATGCTGTGGAAAATGACCGAACTCAAATACAAGCCCGACCCCGTCCTCGAGCGTGCCTTAGACGTTCTCTTTATCCTCCACGCCGACCATGAACAAAATTGCTCCACGAATGCTCTCCGCAGTGTGGCCAGTTCGCAGGTCGACCCCTACTCCGCAGTTGCAGCGGCGGTGGCAGCCTTGTACGGCCCACTGCACGGCGGTGCCAACGAAGCCGTCATCCGCATGCTCATGGAAATTGGCTCCGTGAGCCGAGTGCCCGAATACATCAAGAAGTTCAAATCGGGGGAAGGCCGGCTCATGGGCTTCGGGCACCGGGTGTATAAAAACTACGACCCACGAGCAAAGATCATCAAGAAGATCGCTTATGAGGTCTTCGAAGTCACCGGCAAGAACCCGCTCATCGACATTGCCCTTGAGCTGGAGCGCATTGCCCTGCAGGACGACTATTTCATCACCCGCAAACTTTACCCCAATGTCGATTTTTATTCGGGAATCATCTACCAGGCGATGGGATTTCCGCTGACGATGTTCCCCGTGCTTTTCGCCATTCCCCGCACTTCGGGGTGGATGGCCCAATGGGCAGAGCTGGTGCGCGATCCCGAGCAAAAAATCACCCGTCCCCGCCAAATTTACATTGGCGAACCTGAACGACACTACGTGCCCATCGAAGAGCGGCCCGAGCCTACGCAACGGGAGGATGCCGTAAGCGAGGCGATCTAAAGCGGGCCTGGTAATTGAAGACTGGCTGACGTGGAGCTTGGGCAACCGGCCTTGTGACCCCCTCCGCCCAGCGCCTCTCAGCGCGCGCGTGCATGATCCGATCCCTTGGGCTACACAGGGCGGGCACGCTTTCGCGAGCAGTTTTCGTCTTGGTCAAGGAGAATACGCCGGTGAGGCTAACTGACCCCGAGCTGGAACGACTTTGCATCAACACCATCCGTACCCTTGCCATCGATGCGGTGCAAAAAGCCAACTCCGGGCACCCTGGAATGCCGATGGGCGCAGCACCCATGGCGTACGTCCTGTGGCAACACCACTTACGGCACAACCCCCGCAACCCGCTTTGGCCCGACCGTGATCGCTTCGTGCTCTCCGCCGGCCACGGCAGCATGTTGCTCTACGCCCTGTTATTTCTGACGGGCTACGACCTCACACTCGACGACCTCAAGTCCTTCCGCCAATGGGGTAGCCTGACACCTGGCCACCCGGAGTTTCGCCTCACTCCGGGAGTGGAGGCAACTACCGGACCACTCGGGCAAGGTGCCGCCAATGCGGTGGGTATGGCAATTGCGGAACGCATCCTAGCTCACCGCTTTAACCGCCCGGGGCACTGCATTGTCGACCATCGAACGTACGCACTCCTCTCGGATGGCGACATGATGGAGGGTGTGTGCGCCGAGGCTGCCTCGTTAGCCGGGCATTTACGGCTCGGAAAGCTGATTTTTCTGTACGACAGCAACGGGGTATCGCTCGACGGGCCCACAAGTCTCACCTTCTCCCGCGAAGATGTCGCCGCGCGCTTCCGCGCCTATGGCTGGCGTGTGTTCGAGGTCGCTGACGGCAACCACGACACTGCGGCCATCGACACGGCGTTGACCGAAGCAGAAAGCGATACCTCGAGCCCAGCGCTGATCATCGTCCACACGACACTTGCCTATGGCTCTCCCCACAAAGCGGGAACTGCGGAGGCCCACGGAAGCCCACTCGGGGAAGAGGAAGTCCGCCTCACCAAGCAAGCGCTCGGCTGGGATCCTGACCAGACGTTTTACGTGCCGGAAGCCGCCCTGCTGCATTTTCGCACTGCGGTCGAGCGAGGCGCGCGAGCCCAACACGAGTGGGACGAGCGCTTCACCGCCTACGCTCACGCCTTCCCCGAGCTGGCCGAAGAATGGCACCGCACTTTACGAGGGGAACTGCCGCTCGAGTGGGATCGCGACCTGCCCTTCTTTCCCGCTGGCGAAGCCTTGGCCACCCGAGTAGCTGGAGGAAAGGTGCTCAATGCGATTGCCCGGCGGGTGCCGTTTCTCCTCGGCGGAGATGGAGATCTGTCGGTGTCCACGAACACCGCCTTGAAAGGCGAGGGTTCGTTCGATGGCCAAAGTGGCGCGGGGCGCAATCTTCATTTCGGTGTACGCGAGCATGCCATGGGAGCAATTGCCAATGGCCTTTGCTATCACGGCGGTGTTCGGCCCTACGTCGCCACCTTTCTCGTGTTTTCCGATTACATGCGGCCGCCCGTGCGCTTAGCGGCGATGAGCCACCTACCGGTGATCTACATTTTCACCCACGACTCCATCGCCGTGGGCGAAGACGGACCGACCCATCAACCCATCGAGCATCTGGCAGCCTTGCGCGCCATCCCGAACCTCGTGGTCATTCGCCCGTGCGACGCCAACGAAACTGCCGAGGCTTGGCGCTGGTCCATGGGTTATCGCGAAGGACCAGTGGCGCTCATTTTGAGCCGGCAGAAATTGCCCGTTCTCGAGCGAACGAGCCTAGCGCCCGCAAGTGAGTTAAAGAGGGGTGCTTATGTCCTGAGCGACCCCCCCACGGCAAAGCCACGAGCGATCGTTATTGCCTCGGGTTCCGAGGTTCATGCGGCGCTGGCCGCACAGCAGATTTTAGCGGCAGACCACCTTCCCGTGCGGGTGGTGTCCATGCCCTCCTGGGAGCTCTTCGCCCGGCAAGACGCAGCTTACCGCCAGCACGTGCTGCCGAGGGAGATCACGGCTCGCGTGGCCGTCGAAGCAGCGGTTCCCTTGGGCTGGGAGCGCTGGGTCGGGGAGCGCGGACGGATAATCGGCATGGAAAGATTTGGGGCGTCGGCCCCAGGCGAGGTTAACGTGAAGGAATTTGGATTCACAGGCGAACGGATTGCCCAGGTTGTCCGGGAGGCGTTGCCATCGTGAGCCCTAGAACGCGCCGCCGCTTCGTTTGGGCGATCCTCCTCGCGGTGCTCGGCTCGTTCGTGGCACTGGACTTACTGTACTTGCTCCTGCCCTGAGAAAGCTCTCGCACCTAGCCCCTGTCGGTAGCGCGAGGACCCCGCACCAGAATCTACCCTCCGGATAGGCTGTTGCCCCACACGGCGGCTCGCTCCCGGCGCTGCCGCAAAACCGAATTGTGGTACGACTGCCGGCAACACAAATTAGCCCGCGCACAGTTCGACAAAACAGCGCTTTCGCCCCGCGGGCGAGCCTCATACTGCCATGAAACCAGTGCTCACCACTTCCCCAGCGACTGTGCAAGGTCGGATCCCATTCTTGTTGCCGGTGCATCGAGGGGCCAAGGTTATCAGCTCTCGCCACTCTTGAGTGCAACGTGCCTCCAGCTCATACTGAGCGGGCCGCTCGCCCCTTGGGGCTGGCGAGTTTTCTTAAACTGGGAGGCGACGAATGCCGTTCGAGTTCATTCGATACGAAAAGTCCGGGCGAATCGTGTGGATCACGATCAATCGGCCCGAAGTCATGAATGCTTTGCATCCGCCAGCAAACCTAGAACTCTCGCAAGCTTTCGACGACTTTGCCGCGGATTGCGATGCTTGGGTCGCCATTATCACCGGCGCAGGAGACAAGGCGTTCTCGGCAGGCAATGACTTGAAGTACTCGGCCTCGCAAGGGATGGGCACCATCCAGGTAGGCAGTGGTGGCTTCGGCGGCATCACCGCACGGTTCGATTTGTTCAAGCCCGTCATCGCCGCGGTCAATGGCTTCGCCCTGGGCGGGGGCTTCGAAATCGCCTTGGCTTGCGACATTATCGTGGCGGCCGACCACGCCCGGTTCGGCCTGCCCGAGCCCCGTGTCGGCCTGGCAGCTTTGGCTGGCGGCATGCAACGCTTGCCTCGGCACTTGCCGCTCAAGATCGCCATGGGCTACATGCTCACGGGCAAGCACATGACCGCGCAAGAGGCGCACCGTTGGGGCATCGTCAACGAGGTGGTTCCCGCGGCGGAACTTCGCGCCGCTGCCGAACGTTGGGCCAACGACATTCTCGAATGCTCCCCCATCTCGGTGCGCGCAACCAAACAAGTGGCTCTCCAAAGCCAAGGATTACCTCTGGAAGAAGCCATGAGCCGCTCGTACTCCCTCGTTGGCGAGCTCTTTCGGTCGGAAGACTTGATGGAAGGAGTGATGGCGTTTGCCCAAAAGCGCAAACCGCAATGGAAAGGCAAGTAAGCCGCACGCCAGAATTTATGCCAATCTGGCTGGCCTCGAAGTAGGCGACGGGTTTCCCACCCGGGTCATGGCGGCAATTAACGTCAGCCCGGAATCGTTTTTCCCTGGTTCGGTTGCCAAGAGTCAGCGGCTGTTAGCCAGACGAGTCCGCGAAGCCAGCCTGGCTGGAGCATCCCTGATCGACCTTGGGGCCATGTCCACCGCGCCGTACCGCTCCGGCTGGATCGACCCTGATGAAGAACGGCGCCGTCTAGTGGCCGCCGTGAAAGTGGCCCGGGTTGAGACGAATCTTCCTCTCTCGGTCGACACCCAGCGTGCTACGGTGGCTGCCGCGGCCCTGGCCGCTGGGGCACAAATCCTCAACGACGTTAGCGGTCTTGCTGCGGACCCCGACATGGCCCAGGTAGCTCGCGAAGCCCAAGGAGTGATTCTCGTGGCCCAAGCAACTCGCCCGGAGCGGTCGTCAGCGCTGGCACTGGTCGAGCAGTTGCTGCGTGCTTGTCTCTGCAGGGCACGACAGGCCAAAGTTCCCTTAAGTCGTGTGGTTCTCGACCCTGGGATTGGTTTTTACCGAGCCGCCACGGCGCGATGGTACGAAACCGACCTCGCCATTTTGCGCCACCTCAGGCGCTTGCGCCGGCTGGGGCGACCGCTGCTCGTGGGAGCCTCGCGCAAATCCTTCCTTGGCAAGATCACGGGAAGAACCGACCCAAGCGAACGCCTTGCCGCGTCGCTGGCAGCGGCAACCATCGCCGTGCTTCACGGAGCCGCCATCGTACGCACCCACGATGTGGCGGCCACCGTCGATGCCGTGCGTGTCGCCGAAGCCATCGCCCACGGCTTACGTTGACTTCAACTTGGACGCAAGTTTAACTAGTCATGTTCCGTTCTTCGGCCGCAGCGCCCAAACGGGCGCTTGGCCAAGGATACGAAGATACAAAAATGCAGACTGCGGAGCTCTCGTGACTCGAAGCCGTTTTTCGCACCGAAGTTCCATCATGAACGTGGGCCGCCGAGTAGACTACGCGGTGCGGGCCTTGTGCTACGTCGCAGCGCAACCGCAGAGCCGGTTCGTTCCTCGCCGCGAAATCCAAACTCGCCAGAACATTCCCGCGCCGTTCCTCTCGAAGATCTTGCGCAATTTAGTCGAGGCGGGTCTGCTCGCTTCCGTGCCCGGGGCCAAGGGCGGCTTTCGGCTCGGCCGGCCTGCAAGCCACATAACGTTGCGGGAAGTGTACGAGAGTGTGGAAGGACCTCTGTGCTTGATCGATTGCGTGAACGAGGAAGATGACGCGTGTTGCTTTGCCTCGGTGTGCACCCAAATTCATATTTGGCGCGGTGCGCAACAACTATTGGCACAGTATCTGGAGGAGATCACGATTCAGGCGATCGCCGATCGCTACGGGCTGGTCCCGCGGCTCCAAGAAAAACATCAAATTGCGGAGCATTGAGCCGCTAGAAAGAAGGAGGAGAGGATGGCGTACATCATCACCCGGCTGTGCATTGACTGCGTCGACACTGCCTGTGTGTCGGTCTGCCCGGTCGACTGCATCTACGAATATACGGGTTCCGACCGGGAACATTTCCCCAACCAGCTGTACATCCACCCCGACGAATGCATCGATTGCGGCGCCTGTGAACCCGAGTGCCCGTGGCAAGCGATTTTCGAGGAATCAGCCGTTCCCGAAATCTTCAAGAGCGACATTGCGCTCAATTACGAAATCCGCGAGCACAGTGGAGAATTTCAGGTCAAGAAGCACGAACAAAAGCCCAAACCAACCCCGGAGCAAGTGGAAGCGAACAAGCGGAAGTGGGGATATACCGGCTGACTACCAGAGGAATCGGAGCACTTTAGGGGCAGAGGCGCATCTGCCCCTAAAGCGTTCGGCTGCCGTTCCCCCAAAAAGCTGGGGCTGCAGCGCAGCGGACGCACCACTGCCGGCGGGGCTTCGATGTGAGCCCTTTCGCGGCTGTTGCTTTGGTCCTCGGCCCAACGGCGACGTTCTCTACCCTTAACTGCCGTTCCGTGACAGCGGGCAGGAACTCGAAGAAGCTGCTTGCACCTCGTGTCAGCGATGGGGTATGTGGCGGGTGATGCCGCGCGGAGGCCAGATTACTCGCATTTATCAGTTGTTGATGGAACTCGTACGCTCCCCTCGCGGAGTTGCAGCGCAAGTTCTCGCCGAACGGCGCGGCATTCGCTTGCGTACGGTTTACCGCGACCTGGAGGCATTACGGCGCGTCGGCTTCCCCATCGAGCGGACCAGCCAGGGTCGCTGGCGGCTTGCAGAGGACTGGCAAACACAACTGCCCTTCCCACTCCAGGCCGATGAAGTGCTCGCTCTGCACACCGCTCGGGATTTCTTGCGGCCATTACGTGGTACGCCGTTGGGGCGCGCCTTCGATCAATTGTATTCGCGACTCATCGGCCGCAATGGCTCCCAGGCAGAACTGTTTCCTTACTACCGTGCGCTGCTGCAAACGCGCTCCGCGTTCGCGGTGGATTACCGCCCTCACCTCCCCAAGCTCGAAACGATTTGCACCGGAATCCAGCAAAGCCAAACCTTGCGCGCCGTGTACTGGGGATTGAATCGACCGGAACCGACGCTGCGGGACCTCGATCCCTACCGGCTTTACTTCGATCCTGTGCTCGAAGGGCTCTACCTTTTCGCTTGGTGCCACTTGCGCCAAGCAATCCGCGTGTTTGCCGTGCACCGCTTCGAACACGTCCGTCTCACCGAGCGCCACTTCACTCCACCACTGGATTTCGACGTGAACGCATATTTGCGCGATGCGTTTCGCTTGTGGCGAGAGGCCAATGTCCAACAGGTGCGCTTTCGGGTGTATCCCCCGCTGGCACGCTGGGTCGCCGAGCGGCAACTCCACGCCAGCCAAAAGATCCATCGGCTTGACCGCCAAACGATCGAAGTGGAACTCACGGTCGAAACCAGTGAAGAAATCAAGCGCTTCCTTCTCCAGCTCGGCGGTTGCGCCGAAGTGCTGTCACCCGAATCGCTACGCACCGTAGTGGCCAACGAGCTGCAGCTCGCGTTGCGGCGTTACTTGCCGCCGCCCAAAGAAAGTTTGTCCCCAGGTGACAAAGTCGCGTTGCCGCCCGCAACGGCGGGATTAAAAAACGTCCCAGTCCGAGCGGGAGCACGAAGGCAACGTCAGGCTCGCTGAAAACCGGCAAAGGCCGGACATGATGGGCTCGAGGCTTTCGGGGGCAGCCTCGGCCGTTTTGGGGGTAGCGGGCCACTTCGTGACCCCCGCTCGGACGCCCCGAAACTCCGCCCCTGCGTTGGCGTGCCAAGCTCGACGGCCAAGCTCTTCCGAAGGACCATACGTGAACCGCGGCGGCAGCTCACCCTGCATCCTGGCATCCAAACAACGCGGCGCGTACTGCGCGAACGATGAAGTCGACGGGAACATCCTCTTCGCCTGGCGGCACTCCAACAGGGCATACAGTATGCGGCGCCTCGCCTAGAGCAACCCGCACGAGCCGGATAATTTCGTCGATGTAAACCTCACCGCTGCCGTCGCAGTCACCCGGACAGGATACGTCCGGGGCCACGGTCGAGCTCGGCAATGGCGTGGTGCTGGCAACAGGCGTCGGTGTCGGTACGGGTGCGCTGCGGGACGGTGTCGCGCTCGCGGTCGGCGTTGGCGCTGGCGACCGCATTCCAGTGGGCGACGGCAGCGGCGTTGCCGCCGTCTGCGTCGGACCTGGCGCGGGTAGCTCGACAGGCTCGGTCGCAGGCGGACCGTTCCCCGCGCTTCGGGTCGCAACCGTCAACTGCGCCTGCCCTTGCCGGACGACCACCCATGCGTTGGCTGGAAGCGCTTGCCACTCTTGCTCCTGCCCTCCGGGCCAGCGCACCCTCAAGCGATCGACCCGCGCGGCAGACCCCAAACCAAAATGCGCTTCGGCTGGATCCTGCGATACAAAGTTACTACCTGCGCGAATCTCCCGCATCTGCCGGAGTCCCCCTGCTTCGATCCACACGCGGGCTCCAATGCCCTCGGTATTGCGTGGCTCACCCATCAAACGCACCGAAAAAAAGTTGCTCTCCCGAGGTAGTTCGTTGCGATACAGCACCGGTCGACCTTGAATATTCGCTACAAAGAGATCGAGGTCGCCGTCCCGGTCGTAGTCGAAAGCCACTACACCTCGCCCTTGGCCCCGGTCAGCGACGCCAACGCGCTCGGCCACTTCTTCGAACGTGCCATCGCCGCGGTTCCTGAACAAGACTGCGGGGTCCTCGTGGAACTCGTAGGCTTCCCGGTCGTCCGTGCGCCAACCATTCACGTGATACAGGTCGAGCCAGCCGTCGTTGTCGAGGTCGGCAAACGTCGCCGCCCATCCCCAGTAGCCCACGCGTACACCGGCCGCATCGGTGACGTCCTCGAAGTCGCCCCCGCCCCGGTTCCGATACAGGCGATTACCGGAGACGTACCAGTTGTTGCCTTTGCGGTCTTGATCCGGGTCCCAAATGGAGGAGACAAACCAGTCGAGGTCGCCATCATTGTCATAATCCCCGACCGCGGCCCCCATGCCGTTCTCGTCGGAAATGACGGCCGTTGTCGCGTCACTGAATTCCCGACCACCGCGGTTGCGGAACACCTTGCTCTGGCGAAAGTCCCCCGCCACCAACAAATCCACCCATCCGTCGCCATCGACGTCGGCAAAGTTCGGCGTGAAACTCAAGTCGCCCATTTCGCCAGTGATAAAGGCATAGGCAGAAGAAATGCCCAACGGCACGCTTACGTCCGTGAAGGTGCCATCCCCGTTATTGCGCCAGAGGTGTTCCGACGAACCCGCAGGCCGGTTGTCGCCCCAGTGAGTCACGAAGAGATCGAGGTCACCGTCGAGGTCGTAGTCGCCCCAGCAGCGGAAAACGAGTCGCGGGTGAAACGCAAGCCGCTCCCTTCCGTGATGTCGGCAAAGGTGCCGTCGCCACGGTTGCGAAACAGCTTCACCGCTCCAACACGAGGGGCACGTACACCGTCACAGTACGAAACTTTGTTTTCGCACAGCAAAGCGGGCACGAAGAGATCGAGCCAGCCGTCGCCATCGAAATCCGCGAACACCGGGCCGACGCTGCGCGCTCCGCGGATAGCAATTCCGGCTGCCTCCCCTCGTTCCTCGAAAGTGCCATCACCGCGGTTGCGAAAGAGCAAATTCGGTCCGGCGTCTCCACGCACGACGTACAAGTCGATCCAACCGTCACGGTCGTAGTCTCCTGCGGCCACCCCGCCAGCGCTCCAATCGGCCACTGTTGGCTGGTCGTAACGATGCTCGTACGCCAGCCCTGCCTGCTCGTGTACCTCGGTAAAGGACCACGATGCCCAAGCAGGGGTCATGAGTTCCAGTACCGCGACCGCGCTGTCGGTCAGCGCCGCCACCACCAACCGTCGCCACCGCTGAAGCTGCCGGCACGCGCCTCGAACCGATGCGCCACCCATGGCCTCGACCTCGCTGGTGGAAACGCACCCAAGCTACTCCACCCTCGGACCCTTTGGCAATGATTGCGGCTAGGAATCGCTACCGCCTTTCAACAAGCCCTAGGGTTGCGGCACTGGGGTAAAGGTCAACCGCAACCGCAGCGACTCCGTGGCGGTTTGCAACTGGCCATCGGTGAGTGTGACCACCAGGTTGGCCTCGGCATCCTGCATGTCGAAAAAGGGCGCGGGCGGGCGCACTTCGAACTGCACGCTGCGCGACTCGACAAGGTTTTCGCCGGCGTCGTAAAAACGAACCCGATACCGATCATCCATCACCGGTGTGCGCTCCCGCGTTTCCATCCGCGCCGACACCACGATGCGGTCGTCGAGGCTAAAGCAGCGGGCGCGAAATTTGAACCGTACCTCGGCCGAAGCCTGGGCGTTGGTGCGCACGTACTTCAGGTCACAGTCTCCGAGCGCGCGGAACCCGCCGTCCACGTCTTCGCTAATCCACACCTTGCGCCCGGCGGGACAAGGCACGTTTGGCACCGCCAGCGAAACACCGCCCAGCGCATCACAGCACGGGGCTTCGAGCGATGCCAGCGTGCGAGAGCAGCCCACACCCGGGTCGCAAACCGGCGTCGAGCAGGAGTCAGGACCATAAACAGAGATGATCACACGAGTCGTCACTGCCGCCGAAGGGCCGGAAATGTCGTGACACTGGACCACGATCTCATGGTTACCCACAGCGCTGTCGCCTGGAACCCAAAGAATGCGCCAGCTTGCCTCCTCCAGCTCTGCCCCAGCTGGCAGTCCCGTGGCTGTACAACGCACCGGATCGCCGTCGGGATCGCTCACCTCTAGAGGCAAGGCGATGGGGAAATGCGCATAACCCCGGTACCAGATTGCCGGCGCCAGCGTGGGCGGACGGTTCGGCTGGGTGGGGGTGGGAGTCGGCAACAACCTGGCCGTCGGCGTGGGAGATGGCGTAGCCATGCTAGAAGGGGAAGCTGTGGGGCTAGGTAGCTGCGCACACCCATTCAATAGCGCATTCACGGCCGCGACAATTTCTTCCACCGTCACTTCGCCATCGCCGTTAGCATCGAAGATCGGGCACTCGGCCAAGCCAAAGGTACCGAGTACCAGGTTGACGCCGCGGACAATTTCGTCCACGGTAACGACGCCATCGCCATTGCAGTCGCCCGCGCAGTCAGCAGTGGCCAGCGCTGACGCTCCCACCGCCGCTACGCACCACCACCACACAGCCACAAGTCTCAAGGGGAGCATGAGTGGCGAACATAACCCGTTCCTCATGTCAACGCGATAGTGGTTCAGGGACGAGGCTTTGTTCTCAAAGCAAAGCGTGCCATGAGCAACACTCGACCCATGCAGCTCCACCGCAGCGATTTGCCAACGCCACTGTGCTTGCAAACCACGAGGTTCGCCGCCGTGGCCTTGACCATGGCGGCCGTTGTCCTGCAACTTCGTTTCTTGCAACACGCCGGTCCGCTCTGGCGCGACGAAGCCAACAGCGCCCACTTGGCCGCGCTCACCACCTGGTCAGCAATTCACCAACACGCCAACTATGACTCCTTCCCCCTGCTGTGGAATCTCTGCCTTTGGATCTTGGCGAATGCGGGCTGGACTCAAGACCATCACCTGCGCCTTTTTGGGCTATTCGCTTCGTGGGCACAGCTCGGAGCGTTGTGGTGGGCAGCGCGGGCGTGTGGCGCGATCGCACCGCTGTTTAGCCTCGTGCTGTACTCGTTGGGGCTACCTGCGGTTGTCTATGGCACCATGTTTCGCGGTTACGGCCTGGGCACTGCCGCGTTGCTAGTAGCAACAGGCATGCTTTGCCGCTTCGTGCAGGTGCCCTCGCTGCGTCGGGGCGTGGCGCTGGTGCTAGCGAACATCGTGGCGCTGCAAGCCAACTTTGCCAACGGCGTCCTGCTCGCCGCTACGCACAGTGCCGCGGCATTTTCCAGTTGGCGTGGCGACCGCGAATGGCAACGCATCTGGGCATTGCTCGCCACTGCCCTTGGCATTGCCACTGCATCTTTGGGACTGTGCTGGTCGTGGATTCGATATGCCTTCGAAGTTGGCTCCGCCGAGCAGCGCCCGGTGCAACTCGGCGCCGTCGCCGCGGTTTGGCTGGGAAGCCTAGGGGCCACGCCCGTGCCTACCCTTTTTCTTTGGCTGGCCGCAATGGTGTTGACGTTCATGACGCTAGGGCAGTGCGTCAGACACGGCCCACGTCGTTCTCCCGAATGCGTTCTTGCAATGTCTGCACCGCTAGCCCTAGGCGCAATGCTCGTTTACTTTTGGCAAGTCGCTCGCTTGCCCAGCCAGCAATGGCACTACCTCTCCCTCAATGCAGTCTTGGCACTCGGCAGCGACCTTGCTTTGCATCGTTGGCTCGGGGCACGGCCCCGACTCGCGCAAGCTCTGGCGCTAGCGGCCTTGGTTGGCTCTGGGGTGGTCGCCACCTGGCAAAACTGGCCCCTGGTTGCCGTTCGCATGACCAATGTCGACCTTATAGCGGCAAGGATCGAGCGAGAGGCCAAACCCCACGATTTAGTGGTCGTTGCCCCTTGGTACTGTGGGGTGAGCTTCCAGCGCTACTACCGGGGTTCCACCCCGTGGATCACCTTGCCCAACCTGTCGGACCATCGCTTTCACTACCATTTGCAGATTCGGGCTAAAATCGCCCGCGGTGACCAGGGCATTGCCGAGGAGCGCAGCCGCATCGCGGCGACATTGCAAGCAGGAGGCCGTGTGTGGCTTGTGGGGGACCTGACCGCTCCGCCCCCTGGGCAGCCTCCACCTACTTTGCCTCCTGGCCCTCATCCCCTCACCGGCTGGCGCGCTGGACCGTATCTCGACGCTTGGGAAATGCAAATCGCCGCTCTGCTTCGGGACCATGCGGCGGAAATCTGGGGCATCGAAGTTCCGCAAGCCGGAAGCATCAACCCTTGGGAGAACCTCCGACTCACGGTGATCGAAGGGTGGCGCTGAGTCAACTAACACCACTCGCTCTGCGGGCTTAGGGTTGGCACAATCCTGTCACGTTTGCGATAACCCCGCTCGCCCGTTGTGCTCATCGACCAACCATCAGCGAGGTGATGTCAACATGCAGCGATTTTCCGGAGTGGACTATTACGCGATCGACGACCTGCTCACGCCCGAGCAGCGACTCGTTCGACATACCGTGCGTGAGTTCGTGGAAAACGAAGCGCTGCCGGTGATCGAGGCGTACCATGCCCGTGAGGAGTTCCCCCGTCACCTCATTCCACGCATGGCCGACCTTGGTCTTTTTGGTGCCAACTTGCACGGGTACGGCTGCGCTGGCCTCGACAACATTGCCTATGGCCTCATTTGCCAAGAACTCGAGCGCGGCGACAGCGGACTGCGGTCGATGGTGTCTGTGCAAGGCTCGCTTTGCATGTACCCCATTCACGCATTTGGCTCGGAGGAGCAAAAGCAACGCTGGTTACCGAAGATGGCCAAAGGGGAAATTATTGGCTGCTTTGGCCTCACCGAGCCCGATCATGGCTCGGATCCCGGAGGGATGGAAACCAAGGCCCAGCGCGACGCATCGCACTGGGTCATCCGCGGAACCAAGCGCTGGATCACCAACGGCACCTTGGCCCATCTCGCTTTGATCTGGGCGAAAACGCCAGAGGGTATCCGTGGTTTTCTCGTGGAGAGCGACCGGCCTGGTTTCGCGGCCCGCGACATCAAAGGGAAATTTTCCCTTCGAGCGTCGATCACTTCGGAGCTCATCCTCGATGACGTGCGCGTGCCGGAGAGCAGCATGCTCCCCGGAGTCGTGGGACTCCGCGGCCCGTTTTCCTGCTTGACCCAAGCCCGCTACGGCATTGTCTGGGGTGCTCTCGGGGCGGCCATGGCGTGTTATCACACTGCGTTAGAGTACGCGAAAATGCGTCGTCAGTTCGAGCGGCCAATTGCCGGCTATCAGTTAGTACAACAGAAGCTTGTCTTCATGCTGAGCGAGATCACCAAGGGGCAGTTGCTGGCCTACCGCCTCGGGCAGCTCAAGGACCAAGGCAAGTTGCGGCCGCAACAGGTTTCGCTGGCAAAGCGAAACAACGTTGCCCAAGCACTCGAAATTGCGCGTTTGGCGCGCGACATCCTTGGTGCCAACGGCATCGTGAACGAATACCCGGTCATTCGCCATATGTTGAACCTGGAGACGGTCAATACGTACGAGGGGACCTTCGACATGCACACCCTCATCGTCGGGCGGGACATTACCGGTTTGGACGCGATTCGCTAAGGGGCCGCCCCTGAGGCGCAGGACGATCCGCACGGCAACCATGAAGCGACGCCTGTCGGTCAAGTCCGACCGCACCTTGCATCAACTCGGTGTCCTCGCTCGCCTCACCGCAGGCGAGCGGGTGGTCACCGTAGGGACAACGTATGCTCTTGCCAACGAAGCGAACACCTTGGCCTCGCTTGCCTTCGCCCTCGAAGCGGACACCGTCTACGTCGGTTACGCGGTAAATCGCGGCACGGGCTGGAAAATCGTGGAACTTGAGCCGTACTCGTTTCGCTCGCTGGGCTACTGGCAGCGCTGGCTCAAGCGTCACGGCGTCCCGCTCTCCCCTCCACGGGCACACCGATAATGGAACGATTCACGCTCGCGGTAGTGGCCGTCGTGTACGGGCTTCTCGCCTTCGGGGGGCTCCCTCCTTTTCGCTTCGACCGCACGGGCATAGCCATTATGGGAGCAGCGGTGCTGTTGCTTGCCGGAGCCATTTCCTTCGATGCTGCCGCTGCCGCGGTAGACTACCGCACCATCGTGTTTCTCTTCGGGATGATGATCGTAGGTGCGAATTTGCGCCTTGCCGGTTTCTTCCGTCTCGTCACCGCTGGTGCTTTGAAATGGGCACACTCCCCGCGGCAGCTTCTGGGGGTCACCGTGTTCGTGCCAGGCTTCCTCGCTGCGTTCTTTATCAACGACGTTGTCTGCCTGGTTTGCACTCCGCTGATTTTACAAATCACGCAGCAACGAAGGCTCCCCCCTGTGCCCTACCTTGTCGCCCTGGCCACGGCGGCGAACATCGGCAGTGCGGCCACCGTGAGCGGAAACCCCCAAAACATGTTGCTCGCAAGCTTCGGACAGGTGCCTTACAGCACCTTTGCCTTTTACTTGAGTCCCCTGGCAGCAGCCGGCTTGATTGTCGACTACGCCATCCTTTCCTTTCTGTTCCGCCGTGAACTCGACATTCCCGTACCCGCCTCGCCCTTGCACCCCGTTCGCCGAGTGCACAAGGCACTGCTCTACAAGTCGACATTTGCAGCGCTGGTTACCGTCGCCTTGTTTTTCGCTGGCTTGCCGGTGGCGGAGGTATCGCTGGGTGCAGCCGCATGGCTGTTAGCGACGCGGCGCGTGCGCCCGGAAAAGATCTACCGCGAGATCGACTGGCCGCTCCTGGTCATGTTTGCCGGGCTGTTCGTGGTTGTCGGCGCTTTCGAACATGCAGGGCTCGATCGCTGGCTCCTCCCTTACTGGAGCACCTTGCAGCAGTGGGGACCCGCAGCCTTGGTGCTCGCCACCACCGTGCTATCCAACATGGTGAGCAACGTGCCGGCGGTGATGGTCCTCAAGCCCGTCGTGGTCCAATCGGCCGACCCGATGGGCACAGCCTTGCTCCTGGCCGCAACAAGCACCTTTGCGGGAAATCTTCTCACCATGGGCTCCGTTGCCAACTTGATCGTACTCGAGCAAGCGCGCCGCGCCGGCGTAATCGTTTCTCTGCGCGAGTACGCGCGTGTCGGCATTCCGGTCACGGTGGCCACGTTACTGCTCACGGTCGCGGCCTTCCGCTCGATGTAGTCGCCACTCTCGGGGGCTGTTCATCGACACGACGAGAGTCTGCTCACATTACTCCGGTCGACTTCCCGTCGGCCTCCCGCCGCCAGCCGCGCTTTTTTCTTCGGGGAACTGTCCTGGCAACTTCCACGAGGAATTTTACCCTAATTAGCCGCCTGGCACCCACTCCGGAACGGCCAGCAAACCCGGCGCCGTCTCCTCTCCTGACTCGTTTTCGCCACCCACCGGAAAGAGCACAGGTCGGTGGACCGAGCTCGGTAGCTGACGTTCGCCGCACGCTTGACCATCGGTTTGCTGGTCCCATAGAGTGGCTACGCAAGCAAAGGAGGCGCGATGACTTCCGTTCCGGCGCTCAGGCTGCATCAGTTCGGGGTGGTGTTTTACCAGTGCTCTCTCGGTGTGCGAGACATTCAGCGCTTGGTGCGCTTCGAAGTTCTGAGTTACGGCCAGGAGGGACGCACGCGCGGCCGCAGAGCCACCAGGACCGAGCGGGGCGCCAAGATCAACTGGGAACTCTTGGAGGAAAAGATTGCCCACAGTGAAGCCGCCTACCAACGCCCGGTGATCCAACGCAAGATTGCCGACCTCATCGACTACTACCTCCAGTGCGCCGACGCGCAAAACCTCCCGGCGATTCCCGGGGCCGTGCTCCTCACCTCGGAACGTCGCCTCAACTTCATTCCGGTGAGCGCGCACCGCATTCTCGGCATTTTGCAACTCCCAAGCGAAGAAGGTTGTTTGCGTGCACTCGACGGCCAGCACCGCTTGCTCGCGCTGCATCAGCTAGCCGAGCAAGGCGAGCCACCGGACGTGCAAGTACCGGCGATTTTGTTCGACGGACTCGCCCCGGATCAGGTAGTGGAATTGTTCGTTACCATCAACGCCAAGCACACCCGCCTCAACCCCTCTCATCTGATCTCGCTTTCGGGACGCCGCTTGTATCCCGACCCGACGTTGGCGGCCGCCCACGAGATCGTGCGCACCTTGAGCGAGGACCCCGGCTCGCCTCTTCACGGAGAAATCAAACTCTTCGGCGTGGGCCACGGGCGGGTAGCACAGGCGCCACTGGCCGAGGAGCTAAAAGGAGTGCTCACCGCCATGGCGGCCTTGGGCGGCCAGCAAGCGGAAGAGTTTCGCGAGCGCTCGGCACGGTTTTTCTTGACGTACTTTCGGGTGCTCAGCAACATTTTTCCCCGGGCTTGGAGCAGTAAACGTTACAGCATCAAAACCGCGGCTGCGCTGCGCGCCTTCATCCGGGTGGTGCCCGACGTCATCGGTCGCGTCCGCGAATCCGCCGCCGAGCCGGGCGACGCCGCTGCGCTGCATCGCGTCATGGAGCCCTGGGGAAGCCAACTCGGCGATGCTCGCTTCGAAACCGAGGGCGAATGGCGGCTCAAACAAGGAGGGGGCACACGAGGCACGGTAGAAATCTTGGTGCGAGAGTTACGTTCGGCGCTGTCGACATGAACCACCGTTGCCTGCGACCTACGGCTCTTCTACCGGCCACTCTCGCGCTGGCGATGTTGTGCTTGGCCGGGGGACGTCCTTTCCCTGGGGGGCGACGCTTCGTGGCGGTAACGCCAGCAGCGGGCGAACCAGACGCAGCCCGGCTGAGCGTCGTCGCTACGGATCATTCGAGCGACGGTCGTCGTCTCGCACTGCGAGTGGTGGTTCGCAACGATAGCGACGAACCCGTGCGGGGGGTGCGGCTAGTGTTGCGCTTGCTCGCCGCACCGCATGCTCACGCCCGCGAGCTCGACCGCTTTTACCGGTCGATGGACATCGGCATCGCCCCTGGCGCGCGTGCGATGGTGCGCTGGGATGTGTACACGGTTTACGCGGGCGAGGTCGGGCCCACTGGTTTCGTGCTCCAGGCGTACGCCGTCGAGCGTGGAGGGGTCACGTTTCCGCCCCCACCCGGATGGCGTGAGTAGGGGGATGGAGCAACTGCCGGAACACCGCGGGGAGAAAACGACTCCGGGGTGCTAACGCGCCTGACCTTCATCCTCTGCGAACAGGCGCAAGCCCCGGCGGCGCGTCTCCGTCAATTTCTCCAGAAACTCCTCTCGGCTCACTAAGCGGGCCCCCAGGCGTGCCATGTGGGGCGTCATCATTTGAATGTCGATCCAGTCGAGCCCCCGGCTCGACAGGTGATCGATCAGGAACAGCAACGCCAGTTTCGAGGCGTTCGCTTCGCGGTAAAACATGCTCTCTCCGGCAAAGGCGCCATCGACGTCCACTCCGTAAAGACCGCCCACCAATTCCCCTTCGCGCCATGCTTCCACGCTGTGCGCCACTCCCATCTCGTGCAAGCGGATGTAAGTCCGCACCACTTCTGGCGTGATCCACGTGCCTTGCTGGTTCGGCCGCGGTACCTCGGCGCACGCCCGAATCACCGCCGGAAAGGCGCGATCGATCGTGAACTGCAACGTCGACCGCCGCCGCGCGTGCCGCAGGCTGCGCGGAACATGGAGGCGATCGAATTCTAGGATCGCGCGCTCATGCGGGGAAAACCACAACATCGGCAGCCCGGGCACGGGCCACGGAAAGATGCCATGGCGGTATGCATAGAGCACCGTTCGGGGGTCGAGCCGACCACCAATCGCGACTAGACCGTCTTTGTCGTCATCCACCACTGTCGGGTACCACTGATCGCGCGGCATACACTGAGGCAACGAGTCGATTCTCCTGCACCGTCTTTCGCTCACCCAGTATAATGCATTCGCCGACTCCCACGAAGTCAGTGCGCTGGCTCTCCACGAATCGCGTAGCTCCGCAGTGCCGGCACCCGCGCGGCAATCACGGCAACGACGACCACGCACGCCACGCCACCGCTCACCACAGAGAAGGTAGCCGACGTCAACGCAGCCACAAAGCCCGACTCGACGGCCCCAAGCTGGTTCGATGCGTTAATGAACATAAAGTTGATGGCACTCACCCGACCGCGCAAATGGTCGGGCGTGTTCAATTGCACGATGGTGGTCCGCATGACCACGCTCACCTGGTCGGCCATGCCCGCAACCACGTAGGCTACCACCGACAACGGGAACCATCGCGACAGCCCGAAGACAATGGTGGCAACTCCGAACACCGCCACTGCGCTCAACAGCACAGGGCCTGCACGCCGAATGGGCGGCACGAGCATGAGAATCATCGACGTAGCCAACGCCCCCACCTCGAGCGAGGCGGAAAGGATTCCGTAGCCGCGAGGCCCGACATTCAAGATGTCGTTGGCATACACGGGAAGCAAAGCGGCCGCTCCCCCGAAGATCACCGCCAACATATCGAGGAGCATGCAACCCCACACCACAGGTCGGCCGGCGACGAATCGCACTCCCTGAACCATCGCTTGCCAGCCCATCGCCCGACCCGTTCCCTCTGGCCAGCTCGGACGCACCTGTGCAAGGGCGGCTATAGCCACCAGCAAAAGAGCAGCTACGGCCCCATAGGCGGCAGCGATCCCAACACTGGCGATGATCATTCCGCCCAAGGCCGGACCGGTCGCAAAGGCCAACGCTTGCGCTGTCGAAGCAACCGTGACTGCGCGGGGAAAGTCTGCAGTGGCCACCAAATTCGGCAAGATGGAAGCCCGTGCCGGGTTGTCGAAGGCCGCCGCTGCAGCCATCAGGAATACCACGGCATACAACAGCATCAGCGTGGCGCTGGCGTTCGCTGCCGTCCAGGCCAGAAGCAACGAGCCAGCCAAGGGCACGCACTGGGCGAGCATGACGATCCGGCGCCGCTCGTAACGATCGGCCACCATCCCGCCGACGAGTAGAAGGGAAAATGCTGGAACGAACTGCACCAGGCCAATGAGTCCCAAGTAAAACGGCGAGCGCGACAGCTCGAATACATGCCAGGCCACCGTGGCGCGCATCAGCGTCAAGGCCGTCGCCGCACAAAATCGGCTCAGCAAATACGCCCAGAGATCCGCAGGGAAGCGGCGCGTCATGAACGCTCACCGCTACCCAGCGAACCCGCTGGCCGCAAGGGGAAGCAGGCAAACGCCATCATGCACGTACGCTGGTGCGCAGCATCGGGCAGCGCGGTCGCCGCTGCGGTATGGTTCGCAGAGAACAGGGGAATTCGTTTGACGAAGCAGCCGACCCGTCGGCCCCTCGGGGCTGCTTTGCCCGAAGTTCGTGGTTGCACCCTCGTCGCCGCTGCTGGCTCCTTGCGGATTCGCCCTTCGCCTTGGGCTACTCCGATACCCTCGTGGCCGGCGACACCGACGGCGCCGGGAAGTCCGACGCGGCCACCGCCCAGAGACGCGCGGCACAGCCTGGCGACGATGCGCCCGGTGGCGACGCCTGGCTTGCCGACGCAGAGACGGCATCGACAACACGCACCGCGGCTGCGCGACGTGATCCGTTGACGGCCGCTTCGTTGAGTTTTAAGGATGGTCGTCGGCGATGGAGTCCGCCTGACAACCGCCCGGCAGGGCTGATGACTCCTACGATCCGTGTACAAAACCCGTAGGAGGTTAGTGACCATGTCAGGCGAGCAGCAAAGAGACAGCATCGAGCGGGCAGCTACGCTGGCGCCGTTCGACCGGCTGAACCAACTGGCCGAACTCGCACGCCAGGCGGATTTGCCCGAGATCGCTGCGGACGCTGCTCGTTTAAGCCAGCGCTTGGCGGAAGGGCGCTTTTACATTGCCTGCGTGGGGCAATTCAAGCGCGGCAAATCCACGTTGGTGAACGCCTTGGTTGGGTACGCGGTCCTGCCCATGGGCGTGCTGCCAGTCACCACTGCGGTCACCGTCGTTCGCTTTGGACCGGCGCTCAAGGCACGTGTGTGGCAGCAGGGTCGTTGGCTCGACATACCGGTTACCCAGGTGGCCGCCTTCGTCTCCGAGGAACACAACCCGGGAAACGAAAAGGGGGTGGAGGTGGTGGAAATCTTCGTGCCGCACCCGCTGCTGTCGTCGGGGATGTGTTTGGTGGACACACCGGGCATTGGTTCGGTGATCGCAGCGAACACGAAGACCACGAAGAGCTTCGTTCCCCACATCGACGCCGCCATCGTCGTGTTGGGGGCGGATCCCCCCATCACCGGAGAGGAACTCGATCTCGTCGAGGAAGTGGCTCAGGAAGTGCCGGAGTTGATCGTCGTCCTGAACAAAGCGGACCGCGCAACCAAGGAGGAACGCAGCCAGGCCGCTTCCTTTACGCGCAAACTCCTGGCGCAACGCTTAGGGCGGGTGCCCGGCCGCATTTACGAAGTGAGCGCTCTCGAGCGCCTCACCGCCGGCAAGGCAGGGTGGGACTGGAACGCTCTCGAACAGGCCTTGGAAACCTTGGCAACCAAGGCGGGCGCCCAGTTGGTGGTGCGGGCCGAGTCGCGCGGTTTTCTTTTGCTCGCTCAGCGCTTGCTTCACGAGATCGAGGAGGAGTGTAACGCATTGGAGCGCCCGCTTGCGGCTTCCGCCGAGCGGATCCGCGCCTTGCGTTCCTGCGTGGCCACCGCAGAGCAAGCCCTCAACGACTTGGGCTATTTGCTCACTGCGGAGCAAGAGCAGCTTCATCGAGCTTTTCGGAGAGAGGTGGAAAACTTCCTCGGCGCCGCCCTCCCCCGGGTGCGGGCAGAGGTCGCGCGCCAAGTTCGGCAGCTTCAAGGTCGTCGCTCTTCCGTGCGAGAGCGCGCGCTGCGCCTGGCACAGGGCTTGGCCTTGCAACAGGTCGACCAGTGGCTCGTGGACGTCACCCCTGCGGCCGAAGCACTGTATCGCAGCGCGATGGAGCGGTTCGCCACTTTGGTCAGCGAGTTTCTCGAGCGGCTCGCCCGCTCTCAGAGCGAACTTTCAGGACTGCCTCGAGCCGCGTCCTTCGACCTGGCTTTTCGTTCTCCTAGCCGCGTCTACTACACGAGCCTGATGCATCTCACCGGGCGCTCGCCTTGGCGTTGGTTGCTCGATGCCATTGTCCCTCCGCGGCTGGCGCGCCGGCGGATCGAGGAGGAAGCAACGAGGCGGGCCGAGCGGCTTCTCACTGCCAACGCGAACCGGGTGGCCAACGACTTGGAGGAGCGGGTTCGCGAAAGCCGCCAGAGCTTGGAAAGCGAGGTGCGCCACGAACTGCGGGAAATCTACCAGGCGGCCGAGCGTGCCCTCGAGCGGGCTCGGGCCAAGCGCGAGGCGGGTCAGGCTGCGGTGGAGGCCGAGCTGCAGCGGTGGCGGAAACTCGCCTCCGAGGTACGCGCCCTCGCCGAGGAAAGCGCCGCCTAAATCACGGCCCCGTAGGGGCGCACGGCAGTGCGCCTTTCGTGGCCATCGGCAGCAGCGTCGCCGCATGCTTCCGCACGCGTCGCATCGGCGATGCGATGGCAACACTGCGGGCATTCCGCCCGCCGCGGCAGCATGGCTACCGTACTCCAAACGCAGGCACACCGCGGCGGTCAGCCATGCGGTCATAGCACTCGCCGCCGGCACGCAGGGCACCCTGGCCAAAACCGCCCAGGGTACCCTTTCCCTCTGTATCCGCCAGCCTTCCTCAGCACCCGCCCAAAGCCCGGTTCACTGCAGCAACAATTTCCTCCACCGTGATCGTCCCATCCTCGTTGGCGTCGCCTGGGCTGCACCGGGAAACTTCGGAAATACCCATAGCCACGTTGACCATAGCGACGAGCTCATCGATCGTAACTCTGGCGTCACGGTTGCAGTCCCCCACGCAGGGTAAAACCGTGGGTGTCGGCGTGCGGGTAGCGTACCACACTGCTTCGCCTGCGAGGCAGATCGTGCCGCTGTGACCCGAGAAGCCGGCTACGCGCGCCCCAGTAGCGTCACCTGCGCTAGCCTTAACCACCGCCAACGTGCCACTCCCGTGCACCGTGACATTGCAAGTGTAAAGTACCGAGCCGTGAGGAATCGGGTCAACGTTGTCGGCAGCAACCACCACCGCTCTCAAGCCAGTGCACGCCTGGCCTGTGCAGCCAGGGGGCCAAAACCTGAACGACGTTGCCGGCTTGTGGATCTCGGGATTCGCCGAGCAATCTGGCTCGCCATTCGCCCGCGCTTTCACGCGCACGGTGGTATCGAACAATAGGTCATTCTGGACACCGGCGATCTGCCGCCCACCAGTTCGCAATTTGATCGTCACTGTAGCGTCGCCGAGCTCCTCCACGACCAGTTGCTCAACGTAGACCGCTGGAGGCGACGGGAGTGGCTGCGGGTTGCGGCAAATACCCCCACGAGGGGTAAGTGTGCGAGTCGGCGTTGACGTCGGCGTTCTGCTGAATGTGGGTTCGGGCCTGCTGGTGCGAGTACGCGTCGGGCTGCGGGTGTGCGTCGGTGAAAACCTGGGCGTCGGGGTGCGAGTAAAAATCGGCGTCCAACTCTGCGTCGGCGTGGCTGTATCGGTCCGAGTGGCCGTGAAGGTGTGGGTGTGGCTTGGAGTCGGCGTTGGGCTGTCCGTCGCCGTCGTGGTGGGGCTGGGTATGCGAGTCGCTGTATTTGTCGACATCGTGGGCAGGCTCTGGCTCGGTGTCGGCGTGTGGGTCAGGGTAAATGTTGGGGCGGTGCCCCGATCGACACCAATGCGCAACGTGTAAACCCCGCGTTGACCCCCGAAACCGTCAACGACGACGACGATTACTTGCCCTGCTTGCAACGCTAACGTCACCTGTGACTCCCACGTACCCTGTGCATCGTCATTGCAGGCAAGTTCCACCCCGCTACAGCTCCCACCACGAACGTACAATACAGTATCGAAACTCGACCCAAGGGTGTCTATCGTGTAAACACCAGCGCTGGGAGCAGCCCACTGGTACGCGTAATCGGGAGCACTGTCGCCTCCGAGTCCGCAAGAGGCCCCGCCCAACGAATTCTGCCGACCCGACGTGTCTCCGCTCACCACCACCGGCACGCTGCTGCCGAGGTCCGCCTGTGGACATGTTTCAGATGATTCCGTCCACGCAGGGGTAGGCGACGCTGAGGACGTCGGGGTGGGGGTGGGAGTTAGGGTGAGCGTGCCGCTGGGCGTGCGCGTAACCGTCGCTATCAGCGAAAATGTGGCTGACGCTGTGAATGTCGGTGTACGCGTCAATGTAAACGTCACCGTGGCCGTGGGTGTGCGCGTGAACGTCGGCGGTGGCACCGTGGCCGTGGCCGTTGGCGTTTTGCTCGCTGTGGTCGTCGGCGTTGGACTAGGGACCGGCGTTGATGAGGGGGTTTCGGTCGCACTCGGGGTGGCGGTCGGCGTTTGAGGCGTGGTATCCAGTATGGTGACGCTCACCCAGTCCGGCTCACTTTCGCTCTCGCCATCGTTGACCACGAGCTGCAGCAGAACAGCTTGATCCCCATTGACCCCTGGCAACACAAACTCCAGTCGCGGGCTGCTGGGGTCGGAAAGCACAACAGGCGGCCCGGAAATCTGGGTCCAGAGGTAGCTCAAGGGTCCGGCTCCGGACCCGAGGTGGCCCGTGCCTTCCAACACCACCGCACTGCCTTCCTCAGCAATCACATTCTCACCGGCGTCAGCCACCGGGGGTCGCGCGGGCGCCTGGATCTGCTCCACGTTCCCGTTAGCTTCTTCGTCAGTCTCCAGTACGACCTCCTCGTTGAGTTCGGTCACCACCAAGCGACTCACCCCTCCGGTAGGCAAGGAAATGGGCGAATACCGCTGCATAACCTCCGGACGCGACCCACGATAGCGCCTCAGGGTAAGCTCACCGACGCCACCTGCGGGCGCACGCACTTCCACGATGTACGTGCGCCCGTAAGGAACGATGGCAACCTCGGTGGTTCCGTAGTCAGAATACTGGCTCAACGGGATTTCCCTTTCCGCAACCCCACCGTTGACAGGTCCGGTGTGGTTTTCCGACGCGTCGAACACGTGCAAGTCGAGCGCCTCCGAAAAGAGGGTCGCTTCTAACCAAACACCTGGCTCCTCTTGCTCTTGCGTAGCACCGGGTTCAGAGCTCTGCCCCAGAACCAGGCTGGTACCAGCAGATATCGGGATGCATGACTCCCCCCCCCGGAGAATGCAACGTATCGCGTCTCTCAGATCCTCCTCGCCGAGCATCCCCACATGTGAGTAGTCCTTAAAAACCACGGCGGTCGGGCAGATGGGATGCTTTAAATATGCTGCTGGACAGAACACTCCGCTTTGGAAAGAAGCCCTCTTGATCCGGGGAGACTCCACCCCTTTGGCGAGCGCACTACCCTCTAGGACTGTTCCGTCCCCTCGCTCGTCCCGGCGTTCCTCTGTCGTCCACCAACAGAAAGGCCAGAAGCACTTTTCACGATAGACTAAGCTTTTCAGTGTACGTACCCCCGTTCCGGCAAAATAGTAGGCGGTAAGTTCCGGATCTTCTGGTACCCACCCGTCCCATACATCGTGCCGACCAGCCCATTCTAAGAGCTGCGCATTCAAGGGGACGCGTTTCCGGACGAAGCAGTATGTGTGTGTCCACTCGTTCTTCTGATTGGCCAAGAAATTCAGGAACTCGGGGTACGTAAGCGCTTTCAAGTTCGCCTGGGAATCGAGCTCGTACCAGCGGTTCATTTGCGTAATCAACGCCGACTCTCCTAGCTGGTTAAAGAAGCCTTTGCTCGGGAGCAACTGGTAAGCGCTCGGCGCGTTCTTGAGGAGATCGGCAAATGCGTCCTTGTCGAACATGAACTGATACCAGCCGACAATGTCGTCCTCGCCGAAAAGAAGCATTTTCAGCATCTTCGTGGCGCCGTAATGAGGCGTTCCAAGGGTTATCAAATTACGGACGCACCTCTCGTTATCTCGTTTCTTTGCCAAGTATGCCTTAGCCACCAATCCGCCCATGCTGTGAGCCACGATGTCCACCCGCTTTCGCTGCGTGCAATAGGGTCGAATCAGCTCACCAAGCTTATCGGCGGGGTTGTCCGGTCCCCAGTCAATCTGAAGCCGCCAATCGTACGGTAACGGCAGAAACGCCATACCCTGGCTGGACGCAACACCCTCGAGAAACCGACTGAAGTCCGCATACTCTTCTTCCACCAACAAGGCGTCCTGCATCCTCCAAGCGCGTCTAGAAGAACCTTTCTTCAAGAACCCCACAAAGTCACCGTAAACCGATCCAATGATGCCTCTGACCTCCACGGAGTTCTGGGTCCGCGTGCAGTCGTCAAGACCACATTTTTGAAGCTGGAAGGCTTGTACTAAGTTTTGGTCACACCAGTCTACAAGCGCTCCAATGATCGACGGAGGCCATGTGTCAGAGCCGCGCTTGAGCTCTGTTCCCGCGATTCCCGGAACAAAAACCAGTGCCCCCACCTCAGGGGAGGGCGGTTGGGGGTTGGAATCATCCTCCGGGCGCAAAGGATCCCTTCCCTGGGCAACCTCGTCCCCGTCCGTAACCCCGTCGCCGTCACTGTCGCGCGAGGTCGGGTTGGTCCCCCTGAGAAACTCATTCCAGTTGTCGAGCCCGTCTCCATCTGGATCCTCACTGCCGGTGCCACTGAGGTTCCCGAAAAACTGTAGCTCCCACTTATCCGGCAACTTATCCTCATCCGTATCGGCAGCATCAAGAGGTAGAATTACGTTTAAGACGCGTTCGCGCACCACGCTGGCTACCGCGGTCTCCCGTTCATCCAGGAGCTGCCAACCCACGTCGTACCAACCAAGAGCAGCGTCGGTGGGAATTTCCATCGTAACGGGGTAAGACCCAGTAGTTCCCGCCGGAAGGGACGCACGACTCGGGCCGCTTCGAATCCACTCAGCGGTTCCTGTAGGCCGAATCAGGCCCCTGAGCTTGACAACTGCGTCGGCATCGGGGTCCTTGTTCATTAGAGTGAAGGTGAGCGTGATGGACTTCCCGAGCCGTTGCTGCGGCGGGTCCACTTTCACCGCCAGAAGGGTCGGAAAGGAAGGCTCGCGCGGTTGCTGCACGCGCACGATTCCATCGCACTTAAGTTGGGATATGCTAAGTTGCCTAGTCTTCCGCTTGGACAGCAAACTCACGACCACGCTGTATTGCCCAGCAGCCTGCCGGCGGAGTAGTTGAAATGACCTGACCGGCGTCGAGCGTCCTGGCGCGAGCTCAAGGAGATCGTCGTTACTCGGGTCGTTGAAGAACAGGTCTCCAGACGAAACCCCACAAGTCTGCCCCACCGGTAGGCAAAGGGAAGCGCCAAGACGTACGGTCGCTGGCCTGCTGTGGGGGTTGAAAACAACATACCTGAGCCGAAGCGTTGCGCCAGGCGTTGTCTCAAGGACGGAACCACACCCGCGTACTGGGCCGCTGGAGATACTGACACCTATATCCTCGATGACGAGATCGGGACCTTTCGGATTGGTTTCATCTTCCAGCTCTTCATCGTTCGGGAAGCCGTCCCCATCAGGATCGTCACTGGGGCCAAAACGCGTATGTCCGAAGTGAAGCAATTCCCAGCTATCTGGAAGGCCGTCGGAATCTGCATCGTCCATCCGCGGCGACGGCGAGCGGGTCGCCGTGAAAGTGCGGCTGGGCGTCGCTGTGGCCGTGGGGCTCGGAGTGCGGGTTTCGGTGGGAATCGCCACCCCGTCACCCGGGGCCTCGTATGACCCGATGTCGCACACCGCCACGCCATCGCCATCGCCATCCTGCGGTCGCACCACCCCGTTCTGCGACTGGTTGCTCACCGGTGCGGCCGCGCAGGTCTCGTTGTCGCCACCATCGATCGCAGGGCTATTCGGTTGCAACAGGAAGTAAGGTGGGCTGCCGGTGAGCGACCCAAGTCCGGGGTCGACACCGACGATGTTGCCGTTCACTCCGTTCGCCAGGCCACAGGTCTTAATTCTGTCCTGAATGAGGTTGTTCTTGCTCGAGGCCGTGGCGGGTCCCACACAATCGCCACCCCCAGAACTTCCTGCAATGATATTATTGTTCAGCACCAATCCCACGGCTTCCGGGGCCCAAATACCACCGCCGATCACAGCCGACCCGTTCCCGACGACGGTGCTGTTGGCAAGAATCACCCCGGGACGCCAGGCGGCAATTCCCCCGCCATAGTCACTGCGGTTGTTGGCGACGGTCGTATTAACGACGGTCAACAACGCGGCATAGTTAGCAATTGCCCCACCCAGGAAAGCGGTGTTATTCATGAAGGTGGAGTTTGTCACGCTGACCATCCCCCCCACGGTCAAGAGTGCGCCGCCGTAGTGGGCGCTGTTGCCGTAAAACACCGTATCGACGATGGTCGCCGTCCCCTGAATCAGGATTGCGCCACCTTGCACACTTCCATGATTGTCGGCGAACGTGCTACCCGAAATTGTCATGCTGCCGCCGTTCTGGAGGATGGCCCCGAAATTCACATTGTTGTTCAAGAAGGCACTGTTCGTGACGTTTAACGTGCCTGAAGTGTATATCGGGCCAAGACCGCTACCGCCGTGCTGAGAAAACGTCGTGTTGGTCACGTTCAACGTGCCCAAGTTGAAAATGCCAGCAGCGGCACGCGGCTGCATAAGAGACGCGTCCACGAAGCCCCGGGTGATAGTCAGCTCGCGTACGCTGACCTCTGCCCCAGCCAGGACCACCATGACCCCCACCCTGTTCTCCCCGCTAACGGTAATGCCTCCCCCACCATCGATCGTCAGTGCGCCGACACCGGCAGGCACCTCGGGCAACGTCGAGCCAAGCCGGATCGTTCCCGTCACGGAGAACGTGATGATGTCTTCGTCGCTGCTGCCCGCACCACAGTCCCCGTTCGGCGGGGCATCGTTGGCAGCCAACATGGCTTCCCGCAACGTGCAGCGGCCATCGCTAGTCGTGTCGTCGGCCAGGGAATTCACGACATAGTTCACCGCGTACGCCGAAGGCGTACTAGAAGCCCACGCACACAAGGCAAGTGTTAGCAAGGCACGGCAGCCCCGCCTCTTACCGCTTATGCTACTGGTTGCCGTCTCACCTCTCTTGGCCTGGATAGCGGGCAGCCCCAGCAGTCTCGTCGCCCAAACCCGCGACAGCTCTTCCTCACGCACGCTGCCCTGTGCCCTCACATAGCCCAACATCGCCCGTTGCTGCTCCCGCTTGGCCCGCATGCCCTCCGAGCCATGCCCGCAAGCAGCGCCGGCAATTTGCCACCCAGCCCGTTTTCTCCGGAGCGACACTCACCGCACCGCTGCGCTCGTTGCGGACCTATCGCTCGTCAAAACGCGCTACCATGAGGCAAACGGAATTGTCAAGCTGCGGCCGTAGCGCCCACGCCCCTACGACCTCACGCGGACCTTCGGCCCACCCTCTCCCAGGGGGAGAGGTTGATGCCAATGGCGGCGTGCGCGGCAACACGGCGACGGTGGTGGCGCTGAAACCAAAGGGCGCATTGCCGTGCGCCCCTACGACCGCACGGGAACGTGGGTGTGAATGGGAACAGGGGGCGCACTACCAGGCAGGCCGGTACCAGGGGTGTCACTTCCAGGGGTTGGCCGCGTGGCAGGGACGCCCGGTCTTGGCAATGTAGTCTTGATGGTAGTCCTCCGCCGGCCAAAATGTTTTCGCCGGTTCCACCAAAGTCACGATCTTGCGCCCAGCGTAGCGCCCGTTGGCTTCGAGTTCGGCAATGTAAGCCAAAGCTTCTTGGCGTTGCGCCTCGCTCACGTACCAAATGCCCGAGCGATACTGTTCGCCTATGTCCGGTCCCTGACGATTCCATTGCGTGGGATCGTGCATGGCAAAAAACGCTTCTAGAAGACGCCGGTAGCTGATGCGACGCGGGTCGTAAACCACCTTCACCGTTTCCGCATGTCCCGTGGTCCCAGAACATACTTGCTGGTACGTGGGGCGTTCCACGTGCCCCTGCATGTAGCCCGACACCGCATCGATCACCCCCGGCCCTTGCTGGAAGTAATGCTCGATGCCCCAGAAACAGCCGCCGGCAAAGTACGCCACCTCGGTAGCCACAGGTTGGCTTTCCGGAGGAAGAGGGTCGCCCTCAGCATAAAACTTCAACGCGGCCGAGTTCAAACAGTGACGCTCACCCGTAGGCGGCGGACCGTCCGGAAACACGTGACCCAAATGCGCGCCACAGCGCGCACACACGATTTCCGTTCGCACCATTCCATGGGACAAGTCCACCCGCCGCCCCACATGGTCGCGATCGAACTCGCGATAGAACGACGGCCAACCGGTGCCCGAATGGAACTTGTGCTCGCTCTTGTAAAGAGGAAGTCCGCACACCACGCACGCATAAATGCCCGCTTCGTGATGGTCGACGAACTCACCGCAAAATGGCGGCTCGGTACCAGCACGTTGGGTGACGCGAAACGCCTCGGCGTCGAGCCTGGCGGCTAGGCGCTCTACCTCTTCGCGCGACAGAGGCGTGATGTCATACAACGACTTCGAATATCGCGGCTGCATGGTCTCTTGCCTCGCTCCTTTCTCGAACCGACCCTTCGCTGCCTCCGTGTCCGGACAAGCGAACACCAACGCAGCTAAGGATAGAAACACGCATCCATCTTTCCAGCTCACGGTACTAACCGACCTCGAGTGTGTCACAATACCCGCCCGAGTGCAGCTCCTGCCTCACCGCTTGCACCGCTGCCACGAGGCGAATAGAAAGCAGCTCTTCGAGACGCGACACGCGCACAGTTGAAGCAAACCGCCGGTAGCAACGTCTGTGCGCAAGCTGGTCGCGCAACGTCAGTGTGCCAACGCATGCAGTAGGAGGAACGCCAGGACATGGAGGCAGGAACGAGTTTGTTGCAGGAACAGCTTCGGCAGGAAGCAGCCCAACTGTTCCGCGTGCGCGAGGAAGTTGGCCGAGTGATCGTCGGCCAACGCTACTTGGTCGACCGTCTGCTCATCGGTTTGCTCGCCAATGGCCACGTCCTCCTCGAAGGGGTTCCCGGCTTGGCGAAAACCCTATCGATCAAAACCCTGGCCCGCACCATCGACGCGACCTTCCAACGCGTACAATTCACTCCCGATTTGCTCCCTGCCGACCTCATCGGTACGCTGGTCTACCAACCCCACAACGGCTCGTTCACCACGAAAAAAGGGCCGATTTTCGCCCACATTATCCTGGCCGACGAAATCAACCGCGCTCCTGCGAAGGTCCAAAGCGCTCTGCTGGAAGCGATGCAGGAACGGCAGGTCACTATCGGCGACGATACCCACCCTCTGCCCGATCCGTTCCTGGTGCTAGCCACGCAAAACCCGATCGAACAAGAAGGAACCTACCCCTTGCCCGAAGCCCAAGTGGACCGCTTTATGCTGAAACTCCATGTGTCCTATCCCACCAAGGTGGAGGAACGACAAATCCTCGACCGCATGGCCTCCACCCTGCCCCCTCCGGAGCCGAACCGCGTGCTCACCACCGCGGACATCGTACGGCTCCGCGCTCTCGTGGACCAGGTGTACGTCGACGACAAGATCAAGGACTATATCGTCGACCTGGTGTTCGCCACCCGCGAGCCGCAAACGTACAAACTCGACCTGCAACGCTGGATCCAATACGGCGCCTCTCCGCGCGCTACCCTCTACCTTACCCTGGCCGCCAAAGCACACGCCCTTTTGCAAGGGCGCAGTTACGTGACGCCCCAAGACGTCAAGTCGATCGCCGCTGACGTTTTGCGCCACCGCGTGATCGTGTCGTACGAAGCCGAGGCCGAGGAGATCACCTCCGACGAAGTGGTGAAACGCGTGCTCGACGGCGTGCCTGTGCCTTAGGGCAGCGGCAATTCGCTCCACGGGATCACCCCGGCGGCAACACCCCAGCGGCAAACTGTGGCGCCATGCTCAGCACGGAACAACTCAAAGCCATCCGCAAAATTCAAATCCACACCAGTCACCTGGTGAGCGATTTTTTTGCCGGTGCCTACCAAAGTGTCTTCAAAGGTCGGGGTATCGAGTTCGCCGAAGTGCGCCCCTACGTCGTCGGCGACGACGTACGCACCATCGATTGGAACGTCACCGCACGCACCGGCACGCCCCACGTCAAACGCTACGTCGAGGAACGCGAGCTTGCGGTCATGTTGGTGGTCGACGCCAGTCGCTCGACGCATTTCGGCTCGGTGCGGCAACTGAAAAGCGAACTTGCCGCCGAACTGGCGGCGCTGCTGGCGTTCGCAGCAATTCGAAACAACGACAAGGTAGGCTTGATTTTGGTCACCGACCACGTGGAACACTCGCTTCGACCGAAAAAGGGCACACGTCATGTGTTGCGAGTGATTCGCGACGTGTTCTCCTTCGTTCCTCGCGGACGCGGCACCAACCTCGCCACCGCGGTGGAACACCTCCTTCACGTGCACAAGCGGCGCGCAGTGGTGTTCGTGTTGTCGGACTTCCTCGACCCCTACTGTTTCGCTGCGCTCAAACTTGCCCGCCAACGACACGACGTCATCGCCATCGTGCTCGACGACCCGCGCGACTTCGAACTGCCTCCGCTCGGCTTGCTTCGCCTCACTGACCCCGAAAGTGGCCGCACGGTTGTCGTGGACAGCTCCCACCCCGCCGTCCGCCGCACCTTCGAAGAACAGGCACGCGCGTTCGCCGAAGAGCGCTTGCGTCGCCTGCGCGCCTGCGACATCGACCCCGTGGTGGTGCATACCGACCGTCCTTACGCTCCCGCACTGGTACGTTTTTTTCGCACGCGCGAGAAACGTCGATGACCCTCGCAAAGACCTTCTTCACTGCATGCTTCCTTGCGTGGATCGCAGTGGCCCTCGGCGTTCCCTCACGCGCCCGTGGCCAAGAGCCCTCCCCTCACGCCACCTTTACTGCTGCCGAAGCTTCGCCAAACCCCGAGCCTACAGGAGTCAGCGCGGCCGTCACCGTGCGGGCCCAGGCGGAGCCTGCAGAGGTCACCATTGGCGACCGGGTGCGTTACACCATCGAGGTCGAAGCCCCCTTGGGAACCCAACTCACCTTGCCCGTGCTCGCCGAACGGATTGGCGCCTTCGACATTGTCGACTTCGGCCCCTTGCCCTCGCAAACTCTCCACGACCGGGCCCGCATTGGTTACTGGTACACCCTGACGACCTTCGACACCGGCCGTTACGTGCTTCCTGCACCCACGGTGCAAGTGCGCAGCGGCGAAGGAACCGAGCAAGTCCACGGCAACGAAGTGACCATCGAAGTCCGAAGCCTCCTCCCCAAAGACGAGGGAGCCACCGACATTCGCGATATCAAGCCGCTGGTCTCGCCTCCTGCCGACCGGCGCCCGCTTTACTTGGGCGCGGCCTCGCTCGCCACTCTGGTAGCGCTGGCCGGGGGCCTGTGGTTCTTGTTCAACCGGCCCAAGCGGCCATACACGGTGCCTCCCCCGCCACCGCACGAGGTTGCGTTGCGTGCCCTCGACCGGCTGTGGGCGCGGCGCGACCTGCAGGAGGCTCGTTGGGAGCCTTACTACGTGGAACTGAGTGCCATTGTGCGTCGCTATCTCGAAGATCGCTTCGAGCTTCGTGCCCCGGAAATGACAACCGAGGAATTTCTCGTCGCCGCCGGTACCGATCCGCGCCTCACCCCACCTCAACGCGAGCTACTGGCCGCATTTCTCCAGCAGGCCGATCTGGTCAAATTCGCCCGCGCCATCCCCAGCTACGGCGACGCCGAAGCAGCTTACCGCAGTGCGCGGCGCTTCGTCGACGAAACCAAACCGGTGACGGCCGACACGGAGGCTTCGCGTCATGCGGCTTGAGAACCCTTGGGCATTGGCGGCACTGCTGCTGTTGCCCCTGCTCTACCTGTGGTGGAGAAGACACGACCCCAGGGCAACCGCACCACTGCCGTTCATCGACCACCTCCCCACCGCGGCCCACGGGCGCAAACGCTTCCAATGGCTTCCCCTCGCCTTACGGCTCCTGTGCCTAGCAACTCTCATCCTAGCCGCCAGTCGCCCACAGTACGGCACCGCGGAAAGCGAGTATCGGGGAGAAGGGATCGACATCGTGCTCGCCGTCGACATCTCGGGAAGCATGCTCGCCGAGGACTTCACCAACCGCTCCGGCGAGCGCACCAACCGCCTCGAGGCCGTCAAAGAAGTGGTGCACGAGTTCGTGCCGCGCCGGCCGAACGACCGCATTGGCCTCGTGGTCTTCGCGGGTCGCCCGTACACGGCCTGCCCGCTCACGCTCGACCACGGCTGGCTGCTCCGCAATCTCGACCGGGTGCAAATCGGCATGATCGAAGACGGCACGGCCATCGGTTCGGCACTGGCCACGGCAGCTGCACGCCTGGAAGCATCGGATGCAAAAAGCAAGGTCATCGTTCTTCTCACCGACGGGCAAAACAACGCTGGCAAGGTGAACCCCAAGACCGCCGCTGAAGCGGTGGCCAAGCTTGGGATTCGCGTCTACACCATTGGCGCGGGAACGCGAGGGCTCGCTCCGTTCCCAGTGCGCGACGTGTTCGGCAATCGGGTGTATCGTCCGGTCCCAGTCGATATCGACGAACCCACCTTGCAAGAAATTGCCCGACTCACCGGTGCCCAGTACTTTCGTGCCACTGATACCGAGAGCCTGCGGCAAATTTACGCCGACATCGACCGCATGGAGCGCACCGAATTCCGGGAGCCACGCTACTACGCTTACGAGGAAGCGTATCCCTGGTTTATTCTCGCTGGCCTTTTACTTTATTGTAGCGAGCTGGCGTTGCGACACACGTGGCTGCGGGTGCTGCCATGATCCTGTGGTACAAGCCGGTTTTGCTGTTTCTGCTCGTGCTGGTGCCGCTGGCGCTGTTGCTGTTTTTCCTGGCTAACCGCCAACGCCAGCGCGACTTGGAACGCTTCGCCGCAGCACCTTTGTGGGCGAAGTTCTCACCGGGCACGCGCTTGCACTCACCCGCATGGCCAGCGGTGGTTTCCGCCGTGGCCCTGGCACTGCTGGTGGCCGCCGCGGCCGGTCCCCAGTGGGGCTTTCGCTGGCAGGAAGTGCGTGGCAAAGGCATCGATCTCGTCATTGCCCTCGACACATCGCGCAGCATGCTTGCCCAGGATGTGACCCCAAACCGCCTGGAGCGGGCCAAACTCGAGATTCAAGACCTGGTGCGGAAGCTTCGCGGCGATCGTGTCGCCCTGGTGGCGTTTGCCGGCACGGCCTTCATCCAGTGCCCACTGACGCTCGACTACAGCGCCTTTCTCGAGACCCTCCGAGCCACCGAGGTGGGCATCGTGCCTCGTGGCGGAACGTCGCTGGCGGCCGCCATCCGTACCGCACTGGCGGCCTTCGAGGGGCACGAGGGGAAGCACCGCGCCCTCCTCCTTCTCACCGACGGCGAAGACAACGAAGGCGGCGTGGAGGAAGCGCTCGAGCTGGCAGCGCAAGCCGGGGTGCGCATTTACACGGTGGGCGTCGGCTCTTCCGAGGGAGAACTGATCCCGGCAGCGGACAAGGGTCAGGGAGGATTCCTGAAAAATCGCCAGGGGCAAGTGGTGAAATCTCGCCTCGACGAAGGGACGCTGCGAAAGATTGCCGACAAGACCGAGGGAGTGTTCGTCCGCGGTAGCGCTAGCGACCTCGGCCTAGAATCCCTGTACGAAGAGTACTTGGCCAAGCTGGACAAACGGGAAGGGAAGAGCACGCTGGAAAAGCGTATGGAACACCGCTTCCTTTGGCTGCTGGTACCAGCATGGATGCTGCTGGTTGTGGAACCTGCCTGGTTGGCACGGATCGCGCGACCCCGCACCGAGAAGGAACAGACATGACACTGGCTCTGGCAACTGCTTTCGTACCTCTGCTGTTTTTGGGTGCCTCCTGGCTTTCCTCGGAACAACAACCCGTACGGGCAGCGGAGCGACTACTTGCCGAGGGCAAAGCCGAGGCCGCGGTGCAACAACTCGGTCAGGCACTCGCCGACAATCCAGATTCGGCAGTGATCGCCTACAACCTCGGGAATGCGCACTACCGTGCCAAGCAGTACGAGGCCGCCGTGCAAGCCTACCGACGTGTGCGTGTGGAAAAAGCTGGCACAGAACTCTCCGCCCATGCAGCGTACAATGCCGGCAATGCTTTGTTTCGCCTGGGTGAGTCGGCGGAGCCAGAACGACCCCAAGATGCTTTGAGCAAATACACGGAAGCTTTGGTGGAATACCGGCGCGCACTGGCACTCGCCCCTACCGACAGCGATGCCAAGTTCAACTACGAGTATACGACCAAAAAGCTCGAAGACCTACGCAAACGCCTCGAGGAGCTAGCCAAACAGCATCCCACCCCGGAACAGCCAGACCAGGCTCTAGCGCCCACACCGACGCCGCAGAGCCAGCGAGCATCGGGGGAACAGCCGCAGTCGAGCGAAGAGGGCGAGCGAAGTTCGACACAAGACGCCGCAGAAAAAGGCGAAACAGACTCGAGCGCCTCCGGGCACGAGCAGGCGACAGAGGAAGAGTCGCCGGAGCAGGAAGACGCCGCATCCCCAAGGATGGAAGACCAGCCGTCCGCCAGCGACAGCTCCGCCTCTACCGGCGAGCCCGTGGCCTCGAGTGCAGCCGAACCGAACGAGCGCCGCGAAGCGCGCGCCCTCATCGACACTGCACGCCAAGAGGAGCTTTCGCCAACGGAGTTTTGGCGGGAGCAACATCACGGTGTCGTGGCAGAACCGGCGCAAGATTGGTAGCGGAGGTGCAAGGCGTGGTCGCAAGCTCATGGGTTCGAGCTACTCGCTGGCGCGAGCACCTAGCGACGCTTACCGCTGGGCTCCTCGCGGCGCTTTCTTTCAGCGAGCCCGCTCGCGCCGCCGAGATTCGCGTTCGTGCCCAGTTGCTTCCGGCCACGATCAGCACGGGCGAAGTGGCTACCTTGAGCATCGCGGTTCACGGCGCTCAAGACGTGCCGCCACCGAGCCTGTCGGCACCAGAAGGTGTGCAGCTCGCCTACCTAGGGCCAGCAACCCAGGTCACCATTGTCAACGGGCGCGTCCAATCCTCGGTGGAGCACCGGTATAGCGTGACTGCCAGCAAACCCGGAACTTATCGCCTGGGCCCTTTCCCTGTGCTTTACCGTGGCCAGCGCTACGAAACGGAGGTCGTAACCCTCACCGTGGCCCCGCCTTCCAGCGCTGGTTCTGCTCGCGCTGCGGGCGGTGCGTTACGCCTGGTCGTGCGCGTACCCCGCAGGCAAGTCTACCTTCGAGAAAAGCTCCCTGTGGAGGTGCTGCTCTATGTCGGGGCTGTGCGCGCCGGTGATTTGCAGTATCCGACGATGGCTGCCGATGGCTTTGCACTGGAACGCTTTCAGGAACCCACGCAGTACCAGGAGCAGCTCGAGGGACACACGTACACTGTAGTGCGCTTTGTCTCTTCCTTGACGCCGCTGCGAACGGGGAAACTGACGCTCGGACCCGCGACCACGCGGCTCAACGTGTACGAGCGACGCCTCGGAGGCTTCTTCGACGACCCCTTTTTTTCTCAACGCCGGCCGGTGAGCTTGGAAAGCGACGCCGTGGAGCTCGAGGTTCTTCCGTTACCCGAAGAAGGCAAACCCAAAAGCTTCACTGGCGCCGTCGGGCGTTTCTCCCTCGAGGTCGAAACTTCGACCGCGGAACTCCAAGTGGGCGACCCGCTGACGCTGCGCATCGTTTTGCGCGGACAAGGGAATTTGGACGGTGTGCCACCACCGGCTCTGCCCGAGTCGCCCCAGTGGCGCGTCTACGAACCGCATCCCGTAGGTGGAGAACCCGGCGTGCTGATCTTTGAGCAGGTGGCCATCCCCGCGGCGGTGGTGGATGCCGTGCCGCCCATCGAGTTCACCTACTTCGACCCCGAACTGCATCGCTACGAGACGCAACGAAGCGCCCCCATTGGCATCGTGGTGCGGCCACGTGCGCACACACCGGCCGCCATTGTGGCGCAGCCCACGCCGACCGGAGCGGAAATGCTGGGCCGCGATATCGTTTATTTAAAAGAGCAACCGGGACGTTGGATCCGCTTGCAGGAAGCGCCCTCCCGGGCCCTTCTCGTCGGGCACGCAAGTTTGCTGCTCCTGCCTGTCGCCTCCTACGCGTTCGAGCGGCGGCGCCGGCGCACCCAAAGCCGTGCCTTTGCGCAACGCCAAGCTGCCACACGGATCGCTCGCCACACCTTACAGCAATGCCGAGAAGCACTCGCGAACAAGGACGCCCAGGGCTTTTTCGACTCGGTGGCCAACTGTCTGCGGGAGTATTTCCCTTTGCGCTTCGGCTTACCTCCCGGAAGGGTAGACGAAAGTACGGTCGGCCAACTCCCCGTCGATCCTGCCCTGCGCGAGGATATCGTGGCCCTGCTGCGCGCCTGCGAAGAAGCGCGCTTCGGCAAGCGAGTGGCGCAAGAGGCACTGGAGCAGCACTGGCAAGTGCTCGAACGCACGCTGCGGGCCTCTGAGCGGCTCGATCGCCGTTCGTGGCGGCAATGGCTGGGGTCGATGGCACTCGTTGTTTGCGCCGCCACTGGTGGCGTTCATGCGATGAGTCCAGAGGCTCTTTTTTTTCAAGGCAATACCGCTTACGCCGCACAAGACTACCGCCAAGCAATCGCTCACTACGAAGCTGTGCTCGCCCAAGGGGTGGCCTCGGCAAACTTGTTCTTCAACCTCGGGAACGCACATTTCAAATCGGGCAACCTCGGCAAGGCCATTCTCAACTACGAACGCGCTCGCCGCCTCGCACCGCGCGACGCCGACATTGCCGCCAATTTAGAATTTGCCCGCAGCGAGGCACGGGCTCCCGCCTGTCCGCATCCGCTCTGGGAGCAGATCCTGTTCCCCTTTGCCGCGAGGCTCTCGCCCCTAATGCTTCAACGAAGCACATCCCTGCTTTACGCATTGGCCGTGGTGGCATGGTCGCTCGCTTGGATCCACCTCGGCTGGCAGCGCCGTTGGCGTATCGTGGCCGCAGTGGCAAGCCTGGGTTCGGTCTTCGCAGGAAGCAATGTGCTTTGGCTCGAATACGGGCGCCCGTGGACTCGCGAGGCCGTGGTTGTACAACCCACCCCTGCTCGCTTCGCCCCGGAAACGGAGGCCACGGAACACTTCCGCCTGCTCGCCGGAGCGTCGGTTTCGATTCGCGAACAGCGGGGCGAGTGGTCGCTCGTGCAGCGGTGCGATGGCAGGCGTGGCTGGGTGCCCAGGGGGAGCGTGGAAACCTTGGCGCCCACGGCGAAATAGCCGAGCGAGGGACTGCCTGCTCGCCCCGGCGCTATCCTGGAACGTGGCTTGGGGGAGAGATACCGCGAGCCCCGATGCTCCACCCCACCGTGGTTCCAACGGACGGAACGGCATCTTTCGTCGCACCGCAATGTGTCCCGGCGTAACCGCGCGGGAACCCAGCGAGCCAGGCGGGTTGCCGGTGCAAACGTTCTGTCTTGACAAATGGTCGCGAGTCCTCGTATCGTTACGGGCACTCGCAGGACGCAAGACAATAGTGGTCGCAAGCGAGCGTGCCGAGGCTGCGAGCGGCACGACGGAAAACTGGACTAGGGAGGGAAAGCGATGAGGAAACTCGTGACGATTGCGGCTGGTACAGTGCTCCTCCTCAGTGCGGGAACGAGCCAGGCTGCCATCGACAAGTGCCAGAAGCGCATTCAAAGCGAAGGTGCGAAGCTGCAAAAGTTCGTTTACGGTGCGTTGCAAAAGTGCGCCGACGCCATCCGCAAGGAAAAGGCGGCTGCCGCCGTCAAAGGTGGTGGCGATTGCAACCCGGGCAAGGCCTGCATCGCCAATGCCGCAGCCTTTTGCGAAAAGCAACTTGCCGTGGTGTACGACGCAGCCGATGCCAAGCCCTACAAGTCGAAGTTCGAGTTGTTCCGGGCAACTCTGGAAAAGTCGAGTTTCACGAACGAGTGCACGGACAGCGACTTGCGCCTTCTCGAGGGCATGGGGCATCAACTCTCGGGAGGTGGAAATGGCGTCAACTTGGCAACGGCGCCGCCCGTTAGCGGACCCTGCGATTTCAATGGCGATGGGAAGGCCGACACCAACTGCCGGCTCAAGTTCCTGACCGACTGGCTCATGTTCGCCATTGAAGATGCGGTGATCAAACAACTCATGGCACAAACACCGGATCTCATGGCACTGTTAAGGGACGCCATCGAGACAACATCGTTGAATCCAGCGAAACCTACCACAGATTGCTCGAACCCAGCCGACCCTGGCTACCGTCCCAACCTTTGCCGCTTTGGCGTGCAGTGCTTTACTGCGGTGTGCCAATTGAACAGCTCGAGCAATGCCAACCTCCAGGTACCAGCGTTGTTGACGTTGCCGCCCATTCCATTGGTGGGGAGCCTGTCCACTGCGGTGTGCCGCCCCGGCCCGCCCGGCCCGGTCAGCACGAACCAACTAGGCCTGGGAAACGAGTTCGGTGCTAACCCCGGTACCCTTTACCTCATCAATTCGGCTGCCCGAACGATCCGGGCGAGTTCGATTCCGCCTCCGTTAAGTGGCCTCATCCAGGCCGTGTGCGTGGACGTGCTGGCATCGGAAGGTTGGTGCGATTGCAGTGGGCAAGGAGTTAACGTAGACGCTTCGGTGTGCCAGGACCGAATCGGCCGTTGCGACGCCAGCAACAATCCAGGTTGCCTACCGGGAACTGACGCCAACGACGAGTGCGGGGTACCAGCCAGTACCTTCGTCGCCGACAGTTTATTCCCCAACAGCAACCAGCATTCGGACCAACCAACCATCACACCCAGTGGTTCGAGTGTGGCCGGTGACTGTGTGGACTTCGTGACCATGCAGTTCAAGTTGCTGCAGTCCGGCCAGTTCGGTGGCGACGGTATCCCATGTACGGATGACGACACAGCTGGCCCGTTGGCTTCCTTCACAGGGCCTCTCACCACAGGGACGGTAAACGTAACACTCGAGGACTTGATTCAATCCCCCGGTACCTGCACCAACGGCACCACGTTATGTCTCACCAACGCTGACTGCCCTCCCCCGTTTACCTGCGATACCTCTGGGATGAACATCATTGTGTCCACGGCTTCTGTCAGCGGCTCAAAGCCGGCGAATGCCTGCGCAAAATACACCGGTGGAAACTTAAGCGGGCTCAAACTGGTCACGGGCTTGGCCCTTGCAGATCTCTACATCTCGTCGCTGAACACGTCGCTGGACGGGACGCTTACCGTAGAACTCGTTTGCCAGTAACGGCGCTGGCATTAGCATTAAAAGAAAGGATGGAGCATCGGCAGGGCGCTGAGTCCGGTGGGCTCAGCGCCCTATCCGTTCGAAGGACCTGGCTACCACCTAACCGTGTGCATCAGCTTTTTCTCTCGCCGAGGATTTCGTGACCTGGCTTTAGCGTTGGCCAGC
>CALAMI010000005.1 GCA_937925685.1 Candidatus Binatia bacterium
GGCGCTGCAAGGGCAGACGGTACGGGTGCGAGCGCGGGTGAGTGCACCGAGTCAGCCACTGGGTTACGTGGAGGACGTGCGCGACATTATCTTGCTCGACCTGCGTCCGACGGCGACACCGACGGCCAGCCCGAGCTTCACCCCGACGGTCACTTTGACTCCAACTCAAAGCTTCACGCCGACGGTTACTCCTACACCGACACCGGCTGCAGCTCATATTTTGATCGAGCAGAATATCCTGGGGGTGACGAACAACGGCGATGGCACCTTCAGCATGGTGATCACCGCCTTGGTGACCGATGCGCGCGGTGTGGCAGCGATGAACGGCATCCCGGTACATTTCTCCTTGGTCACGCCAGTGGCGGGGGTATCGGTAACGAGCCCGGCACTCATTGGCGATCCTCCCAATTGCCAGTTGAGCTTCCAAGTGAATGCGCAGCCTGGGGATGCGCTGTCGTGCGTGAAGTACGCAGCAGCGCTCCAAGGGCAGACGGTACGAGTGCGTGCCTGGGTGTCGATCCCAACAGCTCCGGGCTACATCGAAGCATTCAGGGACATCGTTTTGCTCGACTTGCGTCCGACGGCGACACCGACGGCAACGCGCACCTTCACACCGACGCTGACGCCGACTTCGACTCCGACTCAGACTCCGACGCTGACCCCCACGCCAACGATTACTCCGACCCCGACGCCAGAGGCACGATTCATCCAGATCGAGCAAAACATTCTAGGGGTGACGAACAACGGCGATGGCACCTACACCATCGTGATCACGGCCTTGGTAACGGATGCCAACGGAGTGGCAGCGATGAACGGCATCCCGGTACATTTCTCCTTGGTCACGCCAGTGGCGGGGGTATCGGTAACGAGCCCGGCACTCATTGGCGATCCTCCCAATTGCCAGTTGAGCTTCCAGGTGAACGCCCAGCCGGGTGACGCGCTGTCGTGCGTGAAGTACGTGTCGACGATGCAAGGGCAGACGGTGCAGATTCGAGCGCGGGTGAGTGCGCCGAGTCAGCCTGGTGGGTTCATCGAGGACATCCGCAACATTACCTTGCTCGACTTGCGTCCGACGGCGACACCGACGGCAACGCGCACCTTCACACCGACGCTGACGCCGACTTCGACTCCGACGCCAACCGTGACCGCAACCTCACCGCCGACCCTTACCCCAACTGTGGCGCCGCCAGTTGTGGCTCCTCCTGCAGGATTCGTTTGGGCTGGTACCAATGGCAGCCCGAACTGTAACGGCTCAAAGTTGGCCTTTACGGTGACCGGGGGGGCGCCTCCGTTCACGATTGTGCCCTCGGGTGGCAACGTTTGCCTCAGTACGAGCACGGTTTTCACTTCCGGTGGAAGCTTCACCGTGACCGGAGGAAATCAGTTGGGTTCGTTCGTACTCACGGTGACCGATAGTGTCGGACAAACCGTCAATGCGGCTCTCAATGTGGGCGCTCCGGATGCCCAACAAATCGCGATTAGCTTACCAGCGCCTACAGCTAACAATAACGGTGATGGTACGTTCACGACCGTGGTGAGTGCGCTGGTCACCGACACGTTTGGAAATCCGATTCCTGATGGCGTCGCAGTGGAATTTAGTTTGCCCACGCCGATCGCGGGTGTGTCCGTCACCAGCCCCGGATTCACCAACGCCGAAGCGCCTTGCAACACCGGCAGTCTCACGATCTTCCCGCAGCCGGGTGATGCGCTGGCGTGTGTCAAGTACTTGAGCACCTTGGTTGGCAGTAACGTCCAAGTGCGTGCCCGAGTGCGTAACGCCTCGAACAACGTGATTAGCGTCACCCAAACGATCACTCTGCCGTAATCTGAAGCCATCGTGGCGAGTTGGCGTGCGGTCTAGCGGGGATGCCCCTTAAGGGCTCCCCGCAGGACCGCACCGCAGGAGCTGCCAGAGCCTGCGAAAAGGGTGAGGCTCAGGGGCGGTGGCGAATCAAGCCGCGTCTAGCCTCGTGCCGCTCCACCGCAAGCTCGACCAGGCGACGGACCAGGTGAGGCAGTGGAATGCCGCTCGCTTCCCACAGCCGCGGGTACATGCTGATGGGGGTGAAGCCAGGGATGGTATTTACCTCGTTGACGAATACGGTGTCCGGCTCGACGAGGAAGAAGTCTACCCGTGCCAGTCCGGCGCATTCCAGCAGGTGAAAGACCTCGCACGCAAGTTGGCGTACACGTGCAGCCAGGGGCCCCGGAACTGGAGCCGGCACGAGCAGTTCAGCTCCATTGGGGTCGAGGTATTTGGCTTCGTAAGAGTAGAACTCGTGCCGGGGGCGAATCTCCCCGAGGACGGAGGCCTCAGGCTCGTCATTTCCGAGAACTGCGCACTCGATTTCCCGCACGTCGTAACCTTTCTCCACGACCACCTTCATGTCGAACGAGAATGCGCGTTCCATGGCTTGTATTAACTCATCCTCATTTCTGGCCTTGGCGACGCCTACCGAGGACCCTGAATTGGCCGGTTTCACGAAGAGTGGGTAGCCAGCGTCGTTGGCCCACGCCAGTATGTTCGCGCGGGAGTGGAACCAGTCCGATCGCCGCGCCACCGTGTGCGCTACAATCGGAACGTTGGCGGCTCGGAGCAGCCGCTTTTGGATGTCTTTGTCCATGCCGATTGCCGAGCCGAGCACCCCGGAGCCTACGTAAGGTATGTCCAGCAATTCGAGTAAACCTTGTACGGATCCGTCCTCACCAAAGGGCCCGTGAAGAACCGGAAAGATGACGTCGACCCTGAGCTCGGCCGTACCGGAACAAACGTCGGTTCGCCGCAAGGCAGGTGTCTCCCCTGGTGTGATCGTTAGAGGTACTCCCTGTTGGCCAACCATGCCGGAAGCTGCCACGCCAGCAAACGATGCCTCGTCCAAAAGGAGCCACTTGTTCGAGCGATCGATCCCGATGGGTACCGCGCCGAATCCAGCATCACGCAAGGCGCGCACGACGGTTGCACCCGAACGCACGGAAACTTCGTGTTCGGCAGACTTTCCGCCCAACAAGACAGCCACAGTTTGCACTTTGCTATTCACAGAACTTCCGGCCTCCGCCGTGGCATACCATAGCGGCCGCGGTTGCGCACGAACGTGGTCGAGAAAGGCGAAAACGCTACACCGGTAGCCCGCGCGCACGGTCGGGCTCGGGCAAAGCCTATCGCCCAGGGTTCGATATCCCGCCGGGGACAGGCTTTCGTTGTCGTGAGGAGGCGAACAGGTTGCGAGCATTCCCCCGTTGGGCCACATGCCCGCACTGGCCCACACTGGAGGGTGTCTCACGATCCACCGAGGAGGCGCCACGTTTCGCCTGTGAAGTAGGCTCCCACTTTACCAGGCCTCGCTCGGACAATGGCCAAGCACGATCGTGGAAACGGTAGCCCTTGCGCGAGATGCTACAACGTCCCATACTGTGGAGCACGACAAGTTAAAGTTCAGGAGTTCGGAAGGGACAGCACAAACCATGTTCCTGTGCAGACCACCAAGCGATTTGACAGGGCATATAAACTTCGTCGTGTCCCGTTATTTTCCCTCCAAACTTCGCCGCGGCTGTTGGCGCAGTGGGAGTGGATGTTGGACGATGACGCAAGTGGACCCACACTCTGCCTTCGGTGGCTGCTCCTGGGGGGGTAGAACCTAGACGAATCGACAAAGCCTTTGCTGAGGAGAAGAGAGCCACCGAAGGCAAACTTCGGTGGCTCTTTTTTTTCCACACGGCCGATTGCGAGTGGGATCGATTGGAAGAGGAGACAAGTCATGACACGGATCAATGTGGATCGGAAAACGTTTGCGGCTCGGTTGCGAGAGGTCGTTGCCGACGAGCCAAAGGCCTTCGCTTACGAAATCGGTGTGAGCCTTTCGGCTTTATACAACTATCTCAACGGACGCATTCCGAACACGACGGTTCTGCTGCGCATCGCTTTGCACACCGGCAGGCCCATGGAGTGGTTTTTAGGTGTCGACCAGGTGAGCGGCACTTTGTACCCGGGCTGGCCGAACTGGGCAACTGGAGCTGCTCCGTGCGTGGCTCATCGAGCAACCGGGGCCAGAGCACCTGTGTGAGTCAAGAATGACGGTTCCGTTTGAGAAAGGAGAGATGTGGCCATGAACAGTTACGAATTAGCGCGGTTATTGCCTTCTACATGGGAGTACGACGGTGCGGTAGTTCCGGGGGCGCTCCTCATGGCGCTGGTGATCGTTATAGCCCCGTTGGTCATATGGACGTTGGGTAGGCTCGGAGCGGTCAAAAAATACCCTTGCGGGGAGCCTCCTTCCCTCCCCGCCTTACCGGTGAAACGGCGGCTTGCGTGAGCGGGCCGTCCCCCAGCGCTGGGGCAGGCTCCCCCTCCCGGCCTGCCCCAGATCACCGGTAGCCCGCTCGGTAGCGGAAAATACGTCCCCGCTGGTTGGTGCTTTGAAGTTCGATGAACAGCAGACCTCGCATCACCATGAAGAAGTAGGCGAGCAACGGGCTCAAAAGGAGCGGAATCCAGCCCAGTGCCCCGGGCAAGGGAAGGCTCCAAAGCAAGAGGAATAAGCCAGCGCCGGCAACGTTTGCCGGCAGCCACTCGATCCAATTGTTGCTGATAAAGCGATAACTCTGGGCTAACAGGTCGAGGAGATGGGTGCGACCGAGATAAATCAGCTCGGGCACGGCATTGAAGAAGACAAACACTGCAATTTGCACGCAGAGTAAAAGTGCGGGACCTTGGGGGAGCTGCAAAAGAAAGGGCGTTACAAACGAGAAGAAGAGCCAGGCGAGAAAGGAAAGGCCCACGACATCCCACAAGTACATGCCAAAACTGCGGCGAAAATCCTGGAAACTCACTTTGCCACTTTGGATGATGACTTCGACGAGGTGAAGGAAAGAACTCAAGCAAGCCGCTGAAACGAGCGAGATCAGGATGCCGCCCAAAATGCCGAGCCACATCGCTATCCACGCTGCCGCCGTGCCGAGCCCGCTGTAAACGAACGCCGTCAATAGAACAGGCCAGTTTTTGGCCGCAAGCACGGCTGCTCGCGAGAAGACTCTCCGATACATCGCCCATGTCGCAAAAAACCAGTCCACTCTGGGATCTCCCTGACACGAGCGACTCTATCGAAGGGGGAGGTGTCGGTTCAATGTGATTTGGTGGCCGGAAGTTTGGACAGCCGAGTTTGAGGAGGCAACGGCTCAGTGGCCAGTGCCAGGGATCCGGCAAACACGAACGCACCACCAACGAACAGCTGCAGTGAAAATGGTTCGTGCAACAAGATTTGGGCAAACAGGAGACTGACCACGGGTATGCCGGCGAGCAAAAGCGAGAGCACGCTAACATCCACAAGACGTTGTGCTTGAGCGTAAACCGCGTAGACCCCAGCGGTGCAAAACACCACGACAACCAACAACGACACCCAGGCGCTGTAAGAGGCACCTGCATTCACCCGCCACCCTGTGGCCGCGAAAGGGAATGTGACCATCGTGGCGACAAAAAAAATCGCATGTAAACGCGAGGCCCAGTCGTGATCCGTGAGTGTTTTCCGCTGCGCCACGGCATAGAGGCTCCAGAGGATGGCCGCGCAGATAATGAAAACGTTGCCCGTGAACGCCGCGGTTGGTGCACTCTCGCCAGGGACCAGCCCGTGGAAGCCTCCGAATAGTACGCCCGGCAGAATCAGCACCGAGCCGGCAACACGATGAAGGTTCCACCGCTCTCCTAGCAGCCAAATGGCGAGGAGAATGGTGGCAACCGGCTCAACACAAACGAGAATCGCGGTTGTGCTTGCCGTCGTCATTTCGAGTCCGCGTGTATACAGCAGAAAATCTCCGCCAAGTGCGCTTCCGGCAACCCAGGTCCACGGATTCGCAAGTGGCACGGAGACTGGAATCTGCGCCAGAATGCGGAAGACGAAGGTAGCAACCGCTAGGCGCAGAAACGCGAGCAGGTCAGGGTCGACGGCACTGACCGCCAGTTTGGTGAGCGCAGGAGTGAGTCCCCACAAGAGCGATCCCAGCAACGCCAGGGCGAAGCCGCGCCGCCACGACGGAGTTTGGATGTGCCGCATGGCTCCTGAGCCCAAAGCAAGGATTCGTCGTCAAGTCTAGTTGCACGCATGCGGCGTGCTCAGTAGGGTGGCGGCCATGAACCCTTACGTCATCGAGGTTGATGAGCAATCCTTCGAGAAGGAGGTGATTGAGCGCTCCAGATCGGTTCCTGTCGTTGTCGATTTTTGGGCTCCGTGGTGTGCTCCGTGTCGAACCTTGGGGCCAGTGCTCGAGCGCCTGGCCACGGAGTACCGTGGTCAGTTCATCTTGGCAAAAGTCAACGTTGACCTGAATCCCTTGCTGGCGCAAGCCTTTCGGGTGCAATCCATCCCAATGGTTGTGGCGCTGCGGGATGGCCAAGTGGTGTGGCACTTCGTTGGGGCTTTGGCAGAGACTGCCGTGCGCCAATTCTTAGATCGTCTCTTGCCGAGCGATGCTGACCGGTTGGCGGCTCAGGGTATGGCAGAGCTGACGGCAGGCAAACTAGCCGAGGCCCAGCGGAGCTTTCAGCAGGCATTGGCACAAGATGGGACCTGTGCGGTGGCCCTAGTCGGGCTGGCGCGCGTGCATTTGCAGCGCGGGGAAAAAGATGCTGCGCGTAAGCTTCTCGATCGCGTTCCGCCAGGGGAGCACCGTAAAGAAGCCGACCGGCTTTTAGCAGAGCTACGCTTGCAGGAGGTCGGCGGAGACGAAAAAGCGTTACGGAACCGTTTGGACCGGGACCCCAACGATTTAGAGGCAAGGCTAGAACTCGGGCGGCTGCTCGCTAGTGGCGGCCGTTACGAAGAAGCTTTGGAAATGTTGCTAGAAGTCGTTCGACGCGATCGAAACTTCCGTGACCAAGCTGCACGAAAGGCGATGCTGGATATCTTCGATGTCCTTGGCAGCGGCGATGCTTTGGTGGAGCGCTATCGCTCCGAACTGGCGAAGATTTTGTTTGCTTAAGTAAATTCCGGAGGCTGCCGCCCACCGCTCGGTTCTGATCGGAGAGGCATCGTGTCCTGGTAGAGCTGGTGCAGCGTGCGCAGTGAAGGTTCGAGTTCCCCACGCGCGATCCGTCGGACTGTAACGGCCACGTGTTGGTTCAGCGGTGTAGGTATCCCCGCAGCTTCCCCGTGCCGGACAACCTCACCATTGAGGAAGTCGATCGCAGGTTGTCGTCCACGTTCGATGGCCGCCAGCATCGACGAACGCAGCTTGCGAAACCGTGCACCGACAGCAAGCAAGAGGGCATGTTTTGCCATGAGCGAAGGTGAGCGTTGCTGGAATCGTTCCGTTGTTGACAGAGCAACCCATTGCAGATCGACCGTGCCAGCCACCTTTTCCAATTGCACGCCGGTTGCTCTTGCGACCTCGACACACTCTGTAATCACCTCGAGCCCGAGCCGCCGGGCAAAACGGTAGCGCAGTAACACGCCCAGCCGCTCACCGCCAATGGTGCCTAAGGAACTGATGGCACAGTTGATCGCAAGCTTGCTCCAGCGGGCGCCCCGTAAATTCTCGGTATGTCGCACCGGACCCACTCGTTCCAAAAAGCGGCAAAGATCCGGGAGCAAGGGGTGCGGCCGACCATCCCAGGTGCCCACGGTGAATCCTCCGGTAGAGGTACGGTCGTAGATTCCTGGTGCGATCATCGAGGCACCCCAAGCTACAATGGCGCCAATGACCCGTTCGCTGCCGACTAAGGCGGCAACGCGCGGTTCGCATAAACCATTCTGAAACACCACAAACGCTCCTCCAGGGCGCAGCCGGTCCCGTGCCTGGATGACGGCCTCTTCGAGCCGTGGTGGCTGCATGGCGAGAAGGACCAGATCGAAATCGCCTGGCAACTCCTCCAGGCGAACCACCGCGTGAACCTTCTGCCGCAGTACTTTGCGTCCTTCACGCAGCTCTAGACCGAACCGGCGGAGCCGATACTCGATGTCGGCGTTGTGGGTCACAACCGCGAGTTGGGCCCCGCTCAGGCCCGCGAGATGCGCCGCTAGCGTGCCCCCCACCCCACCGCATCCCAGCAGCGCTATTCGGAACTCTTGTCGTGATAAACGTGGCATCGCTTACCACAATCATGGCGAGGTGATCTCCACGGAACAAGCCTGCCGTTGCGGTCGGCGAAGCTGCACCAGCGTCTGGGGTTCGGTGTTGCCGTGGTTGCAGGTTTCTGGCTTTGCGCTTGCAAGCCTGCAATGCTCGTGCTCAGTACGAGCGAGGTGGCGTTTGTGCAGCCAGCATCGCGACAAGAAAAGCAACTCAGGTCGGCTCCTGCCCCCGCGGTGGAGACTGCCCGCACCAGCGCGGCAATGGTGGGAGATTACCTGCAGCTCATGCGCTGGAGTCAATGGATCAAAAACACGGTAATTTACGCTGCCCTGATTTTTTCGAAGCACCTGTTGGACCCCTGGAGCGTGTGTTGGGTGACGCTTGCGTTTGTCGCCTTCTGTCTTACTGCCAGCGGGGCCTACGTGGTCAACGACATTCGCGATGTGGAGCGGGACCGGCAGCATCCTGAGAAGGCATCGCGTCCGTTGGCATCCGGCCGCATCCCGCTGCCGACTGCGTACGGGTTGGCGGTGGTGCTCATGGCCAGTGGGCTCGCTCTAGGATTCTTCCTCGGTTGGGCATTTGGCGGGCTGCTCCTTATCTATCTCCTGCTGCAGTTCCTGTATACACTGCTGCTCAAGGAAATGGTCATCCTTGACGTGATGGCCATTGCCACTGGCTTCGCCATTCGTGCCGCCGCCGGAGGTGTCGTGATTCATGTTGAAGTGTCACCGTGGCTGATCATTTGCACGTTCCTGCTCATGTTGTTTCTTGGTTTTTCGAAGCGTCGCCATGAACTAGTGTTGCTCCAAAGCCGTGCCACGGAACACCGTGCTAGCTTGCGCGAGTACAGCCCTTACTTTCTGGATCAGATGATCAGTGTGGTAACCGCCTCGACGGTGGTGGCGTACGCCATTTATACCGCCTCGCCAGAAGTCAGGGAAAAATTGGGCACGGATAAGTTGTACGTGACGATCCCCTTCGTTCTCTTCGGTATCTTCCGTTACTTGTATCTTGTCCACCAGCGCGAGGAGGGCGGGAATCCTACCCAGCTGCTGCTGAGCGATAAACCCTTGGTGGTGGATATTCTCCTGTGGCTCGTCGTCTGCACGGTGCTGCTGTACTGGGGGTGATGCCGGTGGTGGAGCCCGTTTTCGTCGGACGGAAGATCGTCAAACCGTGGGGTTGGGAGTTCGTGTGGGCAGAGAGCGAACATTACGTGGGGAAAATTCTCCACATCGAGGCGGGGGAGGCGCTGAGTTATCAACTCCATCGGGTGAAGGACGAAACGATTTATTTGCTGGCGGGGGTACTCGATTTAGAGTGGGCCGAAGACGAACATGGTTCGCGGCAGCGAGTTCGGTTGGAGGCGGGGCAAAGCGTACGCATCCGCCCGGGCATGTGCCACCGGCTGGTGGCCGTGGAGACTTGCGAGGTTTTAGAGGCGTCGACGCCTCAGCTTGACGATGTGGTGCGGCTGGAGGATCGCTATGGGCGCGAGCAGCGATGAGTGAGCGGCGGGCGTTAGTGACGGGGATCAGTGGTCAGGACGGTTCCTACTTGGCCGAGCTGCTGCTGGAAAAGGGTTACCGTGTTTTTGGCGCGGTACGCCGGAGCAGTGGCGAGAACCTCCACCGCATTCAGCATCTCCTCGGCGATATCGAGCTGATCCATGCGGACTTGCTCGACCAGCAGTCGCTCGTCACCATGTTGCGGCGTGCCCGTCCACACGAGGTTTACAACTTGGCCGCACAGTCGTACGTACCGCTTTCTTGGGAACAACCGATGCTGACGGCTGAGGTCAACGCGGTTGGAGTTGCCCGCTTGCTCGAGGCCATTCGTCTGGTGAACCCGGCGATTCGGTTCTACCAGGCCTCGTCGAGCGAGATGTTTGGCCAAGCACGCGAAGTGCCCCAGAACGAAGACACGCCGTTGCATCCAAGAAGCCCATACGGCGTCGCCAAAACCTATGGCCACTACATTACGGTGAATTACCGTGAGAGCTATGGGCTATTTGCGTGTTCGGGAATTCTGTTCAATCACGAGTCGCCACGGCGCGGGAAGGAATTCGTGTCACGCAAGATTACTGATGGCGTAGCGCGCATCAAATTGGGTCTGGCCAGAGAGCTTCGTCTGGGGAATTTGGCGGCAAAGCGCGATTGGGGTTATGCCAAAGACTACGTGCGCGCCATGTGGCTCATGCTCCAGCAAGATCGACCAAGTGATTACGTCATTGCGACGGGCGAAGCCCACAGCGTCGAAGACTTCGCCCGCCTGGCGTTCGCACATGTGGGTCTACAGTGGCGCGACTTTGTACGTGTGGATCCAACCTTGTTTCGGCCCGCTGAGGTCGATCATTTGATTGGCGACGCGACCAAGGCAGGGCGTGAGCTCGGGTGGCAGCCCACCGTGCGATTTCCGGAGTTAGTGGCCCTGATGGTCGAGGCGGATTTGGCGTTGGTCGCTGCCGAAGTGCGGGCTAGCCGAGGCACGCAAATTCGGCCGTGAGCCAACCCCCAGACCTCGGATTTTCATTGTCGCAGCGGGGTTTTGTCGGAAGCCGTCTGGTTCGCAGTTGCTGGGAAAGCGGACTCGATGCCTTGGCGAGGAGCCGTGGTTGGAGTGCCAGCGAAAACGCATCTCCAAAACGTCACGTTCGGGTCGTGCTCGACATCGGTAACGCCCGAGTGTGGTAAAGGTCGTGCGACAGCAGAAGCCGTACTTCTTTGTGGTCGTAGCACCCCGTGTAGTATGGCTGCAGCAGCGCAACACGTGGCCTGCACCTGCTCCGCGAACGTTCGGGAACTTGTCATGTATTTGCGGCGGTGCGAAAGGAGGCCTGCTGCCGTTGCGGACAATAGACGGACGGCCAACCTTCGGCGCCTCCTGAGCTACCTGGAAAACGCCTCCGGGCGGTAACAGATGAGCTGCCACGCGCTTCGCGGGCACAGAACTCTCAATATTTCCTCGGCGACTGCTGGGAACGATTGGCTGTCAGTTGAGCTGGTAGGTAACCCGTATGGAGACTTGATCGCGGTCACGGAAGAAGCCGATTTGCTGATATTCCCCGCCAATGTGCACGTACTTCAAATCGAATAGCAGCCAATCGAACATACGGTAGGTAATCACCGGGTTGACCACGTACGTGCCGCGAAGGTTACCAATGAGCGTCAGAGCCGGAGCGATGCGACCGTGAGCGTAGTTTGTCTCTAGATGTGTTTGGGCAAACACTTCGACGGCCTTTAACTGGACGAAATCATCCGGATGCGTTGCCGCGCGGCCAGGCTTGCGTTGCCCGGCGAAACGAAAGTCCCTGGAGTCTTTTTCATCCAGGTTCCAGGCACCCACGAAGGCTGTTACCCAGGTGAAGCTGTTGCTGGGGTTGAGCGGGCGGAAGAAAAAGAAACGGTCGATCCCAAGCTCCCAGCGGATAATGTCGGCCGTTGGAATCGAGCACACTTGCTTTTGCTCGGCGGCTCGATAGCAGGCCGTGAGCACACTAAGCGGGTTATTGGGCGTATCCCGGGTAATTCCCAAGTTGATCTCAGGGATGAACCCTGGCTCGTTGTCGAAATACACCACTTGCATTCGGATGATACTGTCGATGGGCTCGAGGAAAAACGTGTTGCCTAAACCAATGGCCATAATGCGTTCGTTGTGTATGGTTTGGGTGATGAAGAGCGACGTGCCGTCCGGAGTGCGCCGCGAGCCGCGGCCTAACGGGACCGGTTGCTGCGGGAAGGTGGTGTATACCCAACCGCTGACCGTGAAAAATCGATTGACGACGGTTTGCACCCGGAATCCGTAACGACTGTTTTCGAAACGCTTCCTGGGAATGAGATCCTGCAAAACGAACTGTACCCGCGCGCCTTCGTAAAGCGGGCCAAGCTGATCTCGAAGAAGTTCTTGCGGATCTTTCCCACCGGGGGAATAGGGGCTGACCCCCAGCAGGGGCAAGATCCCGGTGTTGACATCGAGATCCCCGGGTACCCAGTAGGCTTCGACGAAGCCGCTGGACAAGGGCCCGAGGGTTTCGAATAAGCTTAGGCTAGAGCGCACCGTCCATAACGGAATCCGCGCTTCGTCGGTGTCTTGGAACATCCCTGGCGCCCCGAGGGTGACGTCAAAAGGGTTGTTTTGGTCGAGCAAAGCAATCGTATCTGCCTCGCCCCAAGAAATTGCTTGCCGACCAATCCGGAAAAACAGCGGCCCCTTGCTGAAGTTCAAGTACAGCTCGTTAATTCGGCGGCGAGTTGCGTAGATGTCGCGGGGGTTTTGCACTTCCGCGTGGGGAAAGAAGCTTTCGACCGTCCCGGTCCGTTGATCCACAAAGTCAGGTCCTTCGAGGTAAAAGGCTCCCAGCCGTGCCGGGCGCGGCCAACCAGCGTTGACGCGGCGTGCGGCATCACGGAATTGCTTGGGTCCATAATCGTAGATGCCGTCATAAAAACCCCAAGCTGCAACGCGGAAACTCAAGTCGTCCGGCTTGAATGCAGTGAGCCAACTTGGCCAAAAAGGCGTGAGCTTCCCCTCGAACTCCGGGTTGTAGAAATTCCGATGTTCAACCATTTGGCCCATCTTTGTGACCGGCACGGTGTTACCCTCGGGTGGCGATTGCGAGTTTTCCACCCGGATGGAAAAACGACTGTAGGTTCGTAGCCTGAGTTGAAAGTTTTGCCCCTCGTCAATGTACAACGCCAACGAGGGCGTGGAGAATACCACACCCAAGATCCCCACCAACCCATAGATAAACAGTCTGATCCACCTCATCTCATCCCCCCTAACCGGGTATGCGCTTTTCTTCGGGCGTTCCCATTTTGCCCGAACGACTGTTCGTCTTGTACTTCCTCGATCCCCTGCGAGTCAAGCGGAAAGGCATTTTGCTCCGACGGCGCCTTTCCCCATGCGGTTGGTTGTTCCTGCAGTTCAGGGGATTCCGCGGTGAGGTGTCGAGTCTGAAGTACCTGCAAGCTTTCGTGGTGGCGGAGCGATCCTTTGGACGCCGCTGCGAAGAAAGAAGCTGCGTTGAGTCTGTTGGAGGTGTGGGGTAACGTGCGAATGTGCCTAGAGGAGAGTGTGGACTCAAAGATGTCGGTGCGGGGCTGGTTGCGATGGAGTGGAGTAGCGGGGTTGGTCTTGGTCACGGTCTTGGTGACCGTTCGCCCTATCGCAGGCCAACTCTTAGGAGACCTTAATTGCGACGGGGGACTCGACCGGAGCGATGTGCTCCTGAGCGAACAGTTGCTCTTTGACCCTCGGTCTTCTTGCTCTTGGCTCGATGTGAATCTCGATGGGCGGCTTTCTTCCGCTGACCTTCTTGCCTTAGTGAACCTGGCTACGGCGCCGCCCCCCATGGGGCCAGAAATGACTTACTTCGGTCTAGCGGCGGCTGACGGAACACCCCTCAGTAGCAGTGGCAAGTTGGCGGGTGCAGTCGTGTACCACCGCCCGGCTGGCCAAGGGTTCAAGTTGGTCATTGAGGCCAAGCCGGGTCCAAATGGGGTGTCGGTCGGGCAGACGGTGTTTGCGGTAGACCCTCGTGACCCGAGCGTACGGCCCGATTTGTGGATTCTTGTGAGCCGTCCCTTGGGAGACGGAAGTCCGACGGTTTGCGAGGGTGGTGTGCCGGCAGTTCACCCTCCGGACTTCCGGCCGTTGCGCCGGATCAGCGATGCCATCAATGACCTCGCTTGTAACTTTACCGTGGCGACAGCGCCCGCGTTTGCCTGCACCAGCGATCGTTTCGGGCGGCCAGCATTTGTCAGCGACGCGACGCAGGTGCAGTTTTGCTTGCAGGTCACACGACAGTTGATTTTTGCCGACGGTGAAACCCTCGTGACCGTGGTTGTGCGAGATCGCGCAGGTAACGGGGGGCGCGCGGTGCAAATGCGGCTACGAGTGGGTCCGGGTCCGTTCGGACCCACGACAACAGCCACGCCCACTGCGACCGTAACCCCGGTTCGGGCGAGCCCGTCGCTCAGCCGAACACCGACGGGAACGGCCACACGTGCTGCTTTATCGAGCGCCACCCGCACTCCCTCCCCTAGCAACACGCCCACAACCACGGGGACGCCAAGCCCTACCAGCACGCCCATAGCCAGCGTCACCTTAACCCACACGGTGGCAGTTACCCGTTCACCGACCGGGCGGGTTGATACCACAACGCCAACCCGGACCTCGACAAGAACTTGGCCTGCAGCAAGCCCTTCTCATACGTCCACATTGTTGGCGGACACCGCCACACCTACCCGGTCGCCAAGACCCACGGGGATCTTCACCGCCTCGCCGACGGCCACTCGCACCGTTCCGGCAACCAGAACTCCGACTCCCACAATGACTTTCGCCGCCACACGTTCGTCGTCTCCTACTCCTACCCCTTCACGCACGCGTACCCCTACGCGTTCACCGACAGCTCCACCGGGACCGGTGATTCGTTATTTTGGGCTCACGCGCTCCGACGACACAGTGCTGGAGCCAGCGGGCACTACGGCACAAGGCGTGCCGATTTTTGCCCGTCCTCAAGGGTTTGGTTTCAACATCATTATCGAGGCGGCACGGGGACCGAGCGGCAACGAAGTCGGTAGCGACACGTTTGTGCCGAGCCTCACGGCGCTTCCCGACTTGCAAATCGTGTCCTCGCGGCCTCTTGGCGACGGCAGTGATGCCGTTTGCGATAGCACTGGTCCGAATGCGGGAGGTGTTCCGGCTTTGGATCCGCCGAGCTATCTGCCGACCGAAGCCAACATCCGGATTATGAACGACTTTGGTTGCCGTTTTATCGACGGAAGCGGCAACCCTCGTGGCCGGGGAAGCCAGGAAGCCTGTACGCGTGTTCCGCCGGAGTTGGACTTTCGCTTTGTCGCCGCCGATGCCTCTGTACAGTTCTGCGCACCGGTCACGCGGGTGCTCGAGTTCCCCCCCGGGGACACGGTGCTCACAGCAAGGGTTCTCGACCAGAGCGGTCCGGATGCCCCTCCGGGAAGTGGCGTCCCTGGACCTACGGCGCAAATTGTCGTTCGCATCGGGCTGATTGGTTCGCCAACGACTACGGCGACCGCGACAGCGCCCCCCATGCGGTCAGCGACGCCGTCACGTACCCTCACAGGCTCTGCCACCCCGAAGTCGCCAGTGGCGACGAGCACGGCGCCAGGGCCGAGCCCGTCTCCCAGCCGAACGCAGACGCGCACCCCGAGCGTTGGACTGACGGTTTCCCCGACCGCGAGCAAAACTGCAGCGGCAGCCGCTCCTGTGGTCACGTTCTTTGGCATCGCGCGTGCCGATGGATCGTTACTCGAGCCAGACGCAGCCACGACGCAGGGAATCCCTGTGTTCTCGCGAAGCTTTGGAGCGGGCTTTCTCCTAGTGATCGAGGCAAAGCCCGGCTCCTCCGGGGCAGCGGTGGGCTTGTCCACGTTTCAGGGTGACCTCGCTTTCTTGCCGGATTTACAAATCGTTGCGAGCCGTGCGCTGGGCAATGGAAGCCAGGAAGTGTGCGATGCTCGAGCACCGTCTGCCGGTGGCATCCCCGGAATCGATCCTCCTCAGTTCGACGACGTGGCCGCTGTAAATGACTTCTCCTGCCGCTTCCGCAACGGTGCAGACGAACCCCGTGGGCGAGCTTTGGCTGATGCCTGTGTTCTTTTTGCCAGCGGCGGATTTGGATTCGTGCGCGCGGATAGTACCGTGCAATTCTGTGCCATGGTCGATCGAGCGTGGGAGTTCCCTGAAGGAGACACCCTACTGACTGCTCGTGTTCGAGACGCCAGTGGGAATCTCAGTGCAGTCGCCCAAATTGTGGTGCGCGTAAGCGGATGACGACCACGCGGAGTCGAAACCGTGTTGCTGCGCATCAATGCGAGGCCAGCTGCCGCGAAGGTTTGAAAGCCCTTTGCTTGGGCGGGCGAGAAGTTGAAGTTTTCCTCCTTGGGATTGTTCCCGGGCTTGAAGGAACTGTCTTCGAAAAGGGTTCGCATCGCAGCCAAGAAGCTCGAAGCCCCTAACTTGGCCAGAGAGGGTTAAAGACTCTCGCTCCTCCACCCAGTCTATCACCCAGTCTACCAGCAGCGTGTGGAGCAGTGCTGCTCCTGCGGTTTCACCTGGCAGCCCGTATCTACTGGTTGGCTGAGGCGCTCAGCCAAGATTCGGGCGAGCAAGCACTGCTGATCGAGCCACAAACGGCTCACTTCTTTAGCCTAAGAGCGTTGCCGCCCCAGGGAGAAAGGTTGGTTGTCGGGGGTAGGGTGGTGCGCGCCCCTGTGTCTTCCCTAACAGCGGCACAGCATTCTTGGGGGCCGCGGGGCTGTCGAGAAGTGTCTCCTTCCCTCAGCTGCGCGCTGTGGAGATGTTGATGCCGTCGACGCTGCCCCTTACAGTTTCTGGGCACTCGCTGTCTGCGCTCCGTGTGGTTTCACCATCGTCGTCGTTGTACTTTTCTTGACTTCGCGATAGGGAAAGAGCCGTTGATCTTTAACGAAACCGCCGGAACGGGAGGTGGAGAGATGATTAGGCCTGGGGCGAGGTGGTTGGTGGGCGTGACGATTCTCGGGGTCCTCTTTTGTGGCTGTAGCGGGGACGATGAGCCTGTGGCACTGGTGGCCTCGCCTACATGGACGCCGGTTGTGTTGATCACTCCTTCTCCGTTGCCCAGTCCCACGGCTACGGCCACCCTTGCACCCACAATTGGGCCGCGAGTGTCTTATTTTGCCTTGGCCCGAGCAGACGGCTCGATTCTCGAGCCTAGCGGCACAACTCCAGGAGGTATTCCTGTTTACGTGCGCCCAAGTGGAGCTGGTTTTTACCTTGTCATAGAGGGTGCGCCGGGGCCTAGTGGTGCCCCAGTGGGCTTGTCCACGTTCCGTGAGGATCTTGCTAGCCTTCCCGATCTGCAAATCGTTGCCTCGCGCGCTCTCGGAGATGGAAGCACGGCGGTCTGCGATGTAACTCCGCCTGGGGGAGGTGTGCCGGCGGTGGACCCAGCGGATTTCTCGAGCACGCCAGCAATCATTGCCGCGATTAATGACTTTGCCTGCCGCTTCCGCGACGGTCAGGGGAACCCTTCGGGCGTCGGGCCAGCGGATGCCTGCACATTGTTTCCCTCGGGAGATTTTGGTTTTGTCAATCCGGGCAGCACCGTGCAGTATTGTGCCCAGGTTTCCCGGTTCATTGCCTTTCCCGAAGGAGACACCGTCCTCACCGCTCGACTTCGCGATATTCTAGGGAACGTCGGCGCGGAGGCACAAATTGTGGTGCGCGTCCAACCGCCGCCGACGGGCTTGCCGACCCCAACACCTACACCCACGCTTCTGCCACGCGAGGAGCAAGGTCCTGTGGTTACGTTCCTCGGCTTGATCCGGGCAGATGGCTCCTTAGTGGAACCGAATGACGTGACCGACGAGGGTGTGCCTGTGTACGTCCGCAGGAGCGGTTTTGGGTTCGGTTTGGTGATTGAGGGAAAGCCTGGTAGGAGCGGAAAACCGGTGAGCCCGCGAACCTTCCAGCCAGATCTCGTTACGTTCCCAGACTTACAAGTGTGGACTTCGCGCGATCTGGGAAACGGCAGCCCTGAAGTTTGTGACCGCGCCGAGGCCCGGCCAGGGAAGACTCCGATGCCGGGAGGGGGAGTCCCGGCGACGAATCCGGTGGATTTCGCACTGAACCCCGATAACATCGCGCGCGTGAACGACTTCGCGTGCCGGTTCCGCGATGGGCAGGACCAGCCCTTTGGCCGCTTCGAGGGCGAGCAGTGCATTTTGCTTGCCAGTGGCGACTACGGGTTTGCGAGCAACGATGCTCAGATCCAGTTTTGCGCAATGGTCGATGCCTCGATCGCATTCCCGGTGGGTGAGACGCTCATTACCGTTCGGTTGCGCGATGTCGATGGTCACGTGGGCCCGGCACGATCCATGATCGTGCGCGTGCTATAAATTGAGCTCCGTGACTGTCGCTCTCGAAGCTTTGCTCCGTGGCCTCCATTACAGGCTGCTGCAGGGCAGCTTGAACGTAGAAGTTCCGGCGATTGTGGCTGACTCGCGGGAGGTAACCCCTGGGAGTTTGTTCGTGTGCCTCCCGGGATACCATACCGAAGGCGGCGAACAGCGTGCGGACCGACATGAATTCATTCCCGATGCTCTCTCCCGCGGCGCAAGAGCCCTGGTGGTGCAGCGAGAGGTCCATGCGCCAAGCGGTGTAACCGTCGTGCAAGTGGACGACGTGTGGCTGGCGCTCGCTGAACTGTCCAGTCGATTTTATCGACAGCCTTCGCAGGAAATGACATTGATCGGGGTTACCGGCACCTCGGGGAAAACGTCCACAGTCTACTTTGTGGACGCAGTTCTTCGTGCCGCTGGTTGGCCGACAGCTCGGCTGGGAACAGTTGAGCATCGCGTCATGGATCAGGTGTTTCCCGCTCGGCAGACTACGCCCGAATCACCCGAGCTGCAGCGCCTCCTGCGTCGAGCTGCGGATCAGGGGTGTCGGGCTGTGGTGATGGAGGTGTCGTCGCATGCACTCGAGCTGCGCCGCGTCGCCGGAATCGCCTTTGATGTGGGTGTGTTCACGAATCTCGGTCGAGATCACTTGAACTTTCATCCCGACCTCCACCATTATCGCCAGGCAAAGGGCAAGCTCTTCGAACAATTGGCCAGCGGGGGAAAAGACGCTGTCGCGGTCATCAATGTCGATGATCCGGCCGCGGAATATATGATCAGCGTCAACCGCGGGCGTTTGTTGACCTACGGGACACGTGCGGGCGCAGATGTCCGTGTGCTTCAAAGCGAGGGTACACCCCAGCGCACATCCTTTGTCGCCTTAACCCCAGCTGGGCGGTGCGAGGTGGCGTTGCCCTTTCCCGGACCGTTTCAGATTGCCAATGCCGCAGCGGCCGTGGCAGTGGGGCTGGCTTTGCAGATCCCCTTAGAGACCATCGGCGAAGGCTTAGCCCATGCTCCGACGGTGCCGGGTCGGTTCGAAGTCGTCAACCCGGGCGACGATTTTTTGGTTGTTGTGGATTACGCACACAAACCTGATGCCTTGGAGCGGCTCCTTGTCGCAGCGCGTGCACTTGCCCCGCAACGATTACTGACAGTGTTTGGCTGCGGCGGAAACCGCGACCGGGGCAAAAGACCACTCATGGGTGAAGTGGCGGCGCGACTGAGCGATGTGGTTTTCGTGACCTCGGATAACCCGCGTGGAGAGAATCCCCAGGCGATAATCCAGGAGATTGTTGCGGGCATTCCCTTGCAGCGGCGAGCGAAACTTCATGTGGAAGCTGATCGCTGGAAGGCAATCGAGCAGGCGATTGCAGAAGCGCGAGCAGGTGATGTGGTGGTCATCGCTGGGAAGGGGCATGAGACGTACCAGCTTTTCGCTGATCGGATGGTGCCATTCGATGATCGCGAAGTTGCCCGCGCCGCCTTACAAGCTCGCAAAACACTATCCTTGCAAGGGGGCACGTTCGCGGGCAGAGGGTAAAAAGCAACGATTCTCAAGGAGAAGTTATGAACGGGTTGATGATGGACGAACCGTTGTTGCTCACTCATCTCGTGCGGCGAGCCGCTCGGCTATTTTGGGAAAAGCGCATACTATCCCGCACGCAGTTCGGGGTTACGGAGTACACTTATGCCGATCTTTACCGGCGCGCGTGCCAGTTAGGGCATGTGCTGGAGACGCTTGGCGTTGGTCCGGGCGAGCGGGTGGGAACTTTTGCCTGGAATACGTTTCGCCATCTGGAGCTTTATTTTGGCGTGCCGGCGAGTGGACGCGTTCTCCACACGTTGAACATCCGCTTGTTTCCCGAGCAAATCGCTTACATCGTCAACCACGCGGAAGACGCCGTCATTTTCGTGGACGAGTCGCTCTTGCCCCAGCTTGAAAAATTGGCCCCGGAGTTGCGGTCCGTGCGTGCTTATGTGGTCATGGGGGATGATCCCCTGCCACAAACGATCTTGAAGCCGGTGTATCGTTATGAAGAGCTGATGCGCCATGCACCAACGGATGATTCCTTTCCGAGTCTCGACGAACAAAGCGCTGCGGCCATGTGTTACACCTCGGGCACGACCGGAAATCCGAAAGGTGTGGTGTACTCGCACCGTGCGCTTGTACTCCACACCTTCGCTCAGTGCTTGGCGGACGCCTTCGGGCTGGTGGAGGCGGACGTAATTCTGCCCGTGGTGCCGATGTTTCACGCCAACGCGTGGGGCTTGCCTTATGGAGCGACGATGGTCGGCGCGACACAGGTGTATCCCGGTGTCCAGCCAACTGCGGATGATATTTGCCAGCTCATCGAAACGCACCGGGTGACGGTCACAGCTGGGGTTCCTACGGTGCTCCTTGGCGTCCTGACGGCGTTGGAAAAGCACCCCTATGATTTGTCGAGCTTGCGGTGCATTCCCTGCGGCGGATCGGCGGTACCGGAAAGCCTGCTGGAGCGCTTCGATGCTTTAGGGATCACGGTGGTCCAAGCTTGGGGAATGACGGAAACCTCGCCCCTCGCTGCGGTGTCTCAGCCGCTGTCGCTCATGGCTGATTGGCCGCAGGAGCGCAAACGGAAGGTGCGGGCGAAACAAGGCCGCCCGATGCCGTTTGTCGATATGCGGATCGTCGGAGAAGATGGTCGCGAGCAACCTTGGGATGGGAAGAGCGTGGGCGAGTTGCAGGTCCGCGGGCCGTGGATCGTAGGGTCATATTATCGAGACGAGCGCTCGACCGCCTCTTTCGATCGAGGTTGGTTCAAAACCGGAGACATCGGCACGATCGACGAGTACGGTTACTTGCAGATTACCGATAGGGCCAAAGACGTGATCAAGAGTGGGGGAGAGTGGATCTCCAGCGTAGAGCTGGAGAACACCATCATGGCACACCCGAAAGTTGCTGAAGCGGCGGTGATCGGTTTGCCGCATGAACGTTGGCAAGAGCGGCCCTTGGCTTGCGTCGTGCTGCGACCGGGAGAGACGTTGACCAAGGAAGAACTTCTCGCATTTCTCGAGCCGCGCGTGGCAAAATGGTGGTTGCCGGACGACGTGGTGTTTTTGGATGCCTTGCCAAAGACCAGTGTCGGAAAGATTGCGAAGCGCGAATTACGCGAGCGTTTCCGCGAGTACCGTTGGCCGCAAAAGTGAGAGTTGCGGACGGAGGCGCTCGTCCCGTCGTGCACCGCCATCGCGGTAGCACGCGGCTGCGAGTGCGACGCACCACCACAGCCGGTGTTGGAGTTCGTACTGCCTCGCTGTAAGGTGGAACGGAAGGAACCCGAACCATGAGGACGACAGTCGAATTGCAAGGGAGAAACGACTGGTGGAGCGAGCCCGGGCCAATGCGGCGCTTGGGCCTGCTCCCACGGTGGTTTTGTCAACGGTTCCTCGACCATGTCCGCCTGGATCCGGGAGCGGTGGCGCACATCCGCCATTTGGCAGGACAGGGTACCGTGGTCTACGTGATGCGCTACCGGTCGCTCGTCGATTACATGCTGGCTGCTTTCGTACTACTGCGCGAAGGGCTGCCATTGCCGGCGTTTGTGTCCGATATTCCGAGCTTGTTGTTGCGCCCCGTGGGGGAGGTGATCCGGACCCTTTGGGAGCGATTTCGCGCTGGCCGTTGGCATCTCGGGGCCTCGCGGCACCTCGAGGACTTGAGTCGCCTGCAACAAGTCGTGCGCGCAGGTCAACCAGCGCTGATCTTCATGCGCCGGCATGTCCGCGGCTTGCCCCTGCGGCAGGGTCGACGGGCGGCCATTCGCAAGGCCCGAAGCGGTACGGATTATTTGCGCGAAATTGTGCACGTGGTCGCCGAGCATGGACAAGAGGTCTATTTGGTACCGCTCGCGGTATTGCGCGGGCGGGGATTCCGCCGCAAAGAGTCGCGTTTGGCCACGCTCGTCTATAGCGTACAAGAGGCTCCAGGGGATTTGAAGCGGTTGTTGTCCCTTTGGTGGAACGCCAACGAGACAAGCATCACCGTGGGAAAGCACGTTTCAGTGGCGGAGATGTTGGCTCAGCACCGGCACGAGGGAGAAGAACGCATCGTTCGCCGGGTGGCGCGAGCGCTGCAAATTTTCCTGTACCGGGAAGAAAAGCTGGTATGGGGCCCGACCTTGTTACCCAAGCGAGTTGTGCGGCAACTCGTGCTGGGCGCGGAAGAGGTCCGTTCCACGATCCATACCTTGGCACGCGACACCGGCCAGCCGGAATCGAAACTTTGGCGCACCGCTGAGAAGTATTTCAACGAAATGGCCGCCAACTACCAGGGAGCCTTTTTTGCCATCTTGGAGTTTGCCTTCAATCGGATCTGGCCGCGGATTTTCCAAGGAGTGGACTATCGCGGCTTGGACAAGGTGATCGAATGCGTGAAACAGCACCCTGTGGTGTTGGTGCCATGTCACCGCAGCCACTTCGACTACCTTATCTTGTCGTACTTGTTCCATATCAATTACATGAGCCCACCCCACATTGCGGCGGGCATTAACTTGTCGTTTTGGCCATTGGGACCGCTGTTTCGTGGCGCCGGGGCTTATTTCATCCGCCGCAGTTTTGACAACGATCCCCTCTACAAAGCCGTGTTCCGCAGTTACCTAAAGTTCCTCATCCGCGAAGGATACACCCAAGAATTTTTTATCGAGGGCGGCCGCAGTCGTACCGGGAAGATTCTGACGCCGAAACTGGGCATGTTGTCCGCGATCGTGAATGCCTTTGTTGCCGGAGTGCGGCGCGACTTGTATTTGGTGCCCGTGTCTATCCAATACGGACGCGTCGTCGAGGAAGAAGCGTACAAGCGGGAGCTATTCGGGGCGGAAAAAGAAAAGGAATCGCTCTGGGCACTGATTCGAGCGCGTACTGTGCTGCGGCAAAATCGCGGCACCGTCTACGTAACCTTTGCCGAGCCGATTTCTCTTCGCCAGGCGCTTGGGGATCGCTTGGAGCGATTTTGCCGGCAGGCTGGCGACCCGGCAGTGGAGGAAGAAAAACGACGCTTCATCCAAAAGCTTGGCTTTCGGATTTTGCGGGCGGTGAACGACGTGGCCGTGGCGGGGGCCACCGCAGTGAGTGCCACGGTACTTTTGAGCCGTGCGGAGGCAGCTTGGCGTTACGCAGATTTCCTGAAACGGGCGCAATCCCTGGTGGACTTTTTGCGGCATCGTGCGGTGACCCTCACTGCTTCCCTCGAACGTAATGCCAACGATTTTCTCGAGAATCTGGCATTTTTGGAAAACGGCGGCCTGATTCGCAGGCTGCGGGGGGATGAGGTCATCATCCATGTGCCAGCAGAAAAACGCATGACCCTCGACTTTTACAAGAACAACATCATTCACTTTTTCTTGATGCCGGCGCTCCTGTCGCGTGCCCTCCTGAATGGCTACCGCGGCAACGAGTTGGAGCGCGAAATTTTGTGGTGGCTCGACTTTTATCGCTGGGAGTTCCCGTTGCCGGAAAAACAAACGGTGCCTGCCGAGGTGGCCGAACTTTTGAGCTATTACCAGCGAATCGAGGCGTGGAATCCCGAAGGGCACGGTCGTATTGACCCATCGCACCCATTCGTCGATACCACCCAAGGTTTGCTCGATAATTTCTGCGAGGCTTATTGGGTCATGGCTCGCACCTTGGCCTTGCTTCCTCCGGCCGGTCAACCGCTCAAGGCCGTACTGAGCCAGGCACGCAAGCGCTACGATACTGCCTTGTTGCTTGGCGAGGCGAGACGCCCGGAGGGGAACTCGGCGGTGACCTTTGAAAATGCCGTGCAGCGGTACGCGGAGCTTGGATACATAGCCCTCGCGGGCGAGCGCAAAGATCGCCTGGTCCAACGGGGCCCCCGCTTTACCGAGCTTGACTGGCTGCAAGAACGTCTTGCGGACCACAGGCGTCCTTTGGCGGTGGAAAGTCCCGTGGTGGGGGCGCGTGCTGCTGCGGCTTCGTGAACAGGATTGCCTCCGTTGAGCTCCTGCGCCTAGAATGTCGGGCGTTCCATGAATCACGGTCGCTTGCTCCTTCGGGTTTGCCTGTGTTTGCTCGCTTTCTGCTGGGCGTGTCGAGAGAAGCCGCCCGCAGAGGTCCTCGTGCAGGTGAAGGGAGTCGCGTTTGACTTTTCTAGCCAGTCGCCCGTGGTCATCCTTGTGGAAAAAGATGGTTCGCGTCAGTTGCCCATTTGGATTGGGCCGGGCGAAGCCCAAGCTATCGCCATGCGGCTCGAAGGGATGACACCCCCGCGACCGCTAACGCACGATTTGCTGCAGCGCCTACTGCAAGAGTCGGGCGCAGAAGTGGAGAAGGTGGTCGTCACCCACTTGAAAGACGGCGTTTATTTTGCCGAGATCCACCTTGCCGGTAAACGTGGGTTGGTACGGGTGGACAGCCGTCCGAGTGATGCCATTGCCTTGGCCATCCGGTGCGAAAAACCCATCTACGTGGCACGTTCGCTGTTGGAAGAACAAGGCCGCATTGGCACTCCCTCTCGCGGTGAGCCGCAACTGCGAATTCGTGCGGGAATTACAGTGCAAAATCTCACGCCGGAGTTGGCACAGTTCTTTGGGCTGGAAGGTGGCGTTGGTGTCATTGTAACCGCAGCAGAAGACGATACGGGGCTTAGGAGTGGCGACCAGATTGTTTCCATCGAGGGGGTGACGATCCGCGACGTCGAAGAGTTCTCTCGAGCGATCGATCGTGCCAAGTCCACCGGAAAAGTCCATTTGGTCGTACGTCGCGGTAAGGACAAATTGGAGTTCGTGGTTGCGGTGCACGGTTCCTGAGGCGGCGATGGGCCTCGCTCGAGCTGCGTGTGTCTCGGCGTAGCCAGGCATACCGTGTTGCCGAGGCGGTTCCTTGCCTTGCGTGGCTTGGTGCGTGAGTCTGTGGTGTCGCACGGCACCCTGGAGCGAGTTTCCGACAGTGGCCCCGATTGGTTCGGTTCTGTGCGACCCTCTGTCTGCGCCCCGATGACGCGCGGAGCCGGGTTCCAGGGAAGGTGCTTGCAACTCTTGCCGGCGGTTTCTTCAGGAGCTCCGGGGTTTGATGGCCCACGGGGTTGGTAGGGCAACCTACCGGCGTGCCCCGCAGCGATTCGTTGCCAGGGCCTGCGCCACTCTGGCGGAATGTCCCCCGGAGCCTGAAGGAAGCCGCGTCGGGCACCCTGGGGCGCTAGACGCTCGGTTCTGGCGATGAGCCCTAAGGGCGCCCCAGGCCGTGGCCGTCGGGGATTTCCAACCCCATTTCTGCGAGGTACGAACTGGGGGTGTGGATTTCTTTGAGAAATTGATCGCTCAAAACGAAGTACAAAAACTTCCTTGCGCGCGTCAACGCGACGTAAAAAAGGCGGCGCTCCTGCTCGAGCTCGTTTTCCTCGCGAGCAAAGCGGCTCGGCCACACGCCTTCGTTGGCATCGAGGAGGATCACGGCGTCGAACTCTTTGCCCTTTGCGCGCAGCGCGGTCATCAGGTGTAAGCGTTTTTTCGATACGATCTCCGTGTCGTTGTCACGCTCTTCGGATTCGTCGTCGGGAATGATCCGCGCCAAGGTACAAGCGGCCCTTTCGATGTCGCGGTAGAAACGCTCGTAATCGCAGCCGTATCGTTCGGCGAACTCCGCGAGGTAGAGGAATGGGGGATCGGCGTAAAAAATGTCATTCAAAGACTTCCCGTAATCCTTATGGAGTCCCTCGAAGTGCTCGCTAGTCGTACCAATCGCCTGTGCTACCGTGCCGGCATTCAACAAATGCAACACCGCTTGTGCAAACGCCGCGCTGATACGCCCGGCTTCGTTAGAGCCTTTCAGCGGGCCTTGATAGCGTTCAAGAGCGAGTGTGGACTCGCGCAAATTGGCGACGCGCTGCTTGTAAAGGTAGCTTCGCAAGGCTTCCCGGTCCTTTTTGGACAGTGGGTATCGCTTCACCTGGTCGCACAGTTTCAGGAGGTCGCTAATCGGGTCAACGTCCAGGATGGCGCTCTGCGTTTGCCGGCCGCGAATCGCCAAAATGCTTCGCAGCTCTTGGAACGCTTCGCTCAGCAGCACATGCAAATCCTCGGCTGCGTAAAAAGGAATGTCCTCCCCCGGTAAACACGATTTGGTAGGGAATAATTTGGTAGGGAATAATCTGACTTCGTTTCCGACCGATGAGAGCGATCGTCGGCTGGTCTTGCCGGGCCAGCAGTCGGCGCACGAGGGCAACGGTTTCATCGACGGCGTCGGCAATGGACGGGTAACGAAACACCTGGATCTTTGCATCCTCGCGGCGCACCGACACGACGTCCTTCGGCACCCGGCGCCGGTGGTGCATGATGAGTTTTTTCGACATTTCCACGATGTTTCGCGGCGAGCGGTAGTTTCGGTCCAGTACGAACGTGGTGTAAGAGCCTCCGAGGTGTATCTCGGGATTTAAAATGAATTCCGGGGTTGCCCCGCGCCATTCGTAAATGGCCTGATCGTCATCACCCACAACCGTGAGCGGCGCTTTGTGTGCCTCGGATATGGCGGTGAGCAAGGCCAGGTCGAGAGGATTGATGTCCTGAAATTCATCGACAAGGATGTAGTTATAGCGGGCCTGACCCGTAGGTTTTCGACCGGCAGCAAGGTCGTCTTCGAGGTAAAGCCGTGCCCAGTACTTTTGGTCTTCGAGCGAGAACAACGCGGATCGTACCAGGCTCTGCGTCGCTTCGCTCCAAAGAACCACGAAATGCTCGAACGCCTCTGGGATCGGAAGCCGGGTTGAGGACAGCATTTCGAGATCATTGAGGCGCTGGAAGAACAGCCGTATTTGGTTACCCGACTGACATTTCTCCAGCGATTGCAGGGCTGCTTGAAAGCTTTTCACGTCGAGGACGCGGTCATGCCGGAGGCCCATGGACTTGAGGAATGGGATGAGGTCCCACAGCTCAGGGGCAGCCATGGCCGCCTGCCGGTGATCCTCCAAGACGGCTTTCAGCCGTTCATACTTTGTCCACACTGGCCGCAAGACGTTATGGATGCAGAAAAATCGGTCGTTACCCTTGGTGACCACTCGTGGATGGGGAACCCGGTTCTTGAGCAAGCGAAATCCCCACGAATTCAGGGTGGTAACGGTGGCAAGCGGGGCCAACGCCTAAAACGTCGGTGTGTTCTTCAACCGGTCGCGCAGCTCGTCGCGGGCAGCACGGGTGAACGTGAACACGAGAAAGCGTGGACGTGCACCGGTTTCAGTTTCGCTGACTGCCCTGCAGCGGTACGAGAGGGAGTAGGTCTTGCCACAGCCGGCCGGAGCGAGAAGCCGAACGGAGCCTTTCGGCAAGGCACAAAATTTTTTTGCCCCGTGGCGAGCTCGATTTCGGGTGTCGCCATCCTGTGCTCCTGTTGCGACCGCAGCTTGCGCAGTTTTGCAAGGAAGGGAAGCGCTTGTCGTGCGGACGGTTGCGCGCGCACTTGGATCCTCGAGCTGGACGATCTTTTGGTGAGGGGCCGGGTTGCCCCTGGGTTTCCCTCAGGACAGGCCGGCTTGCGTAGGGTTGTGAGCGACAGCCTGGGGTGTGCGCCTCAGTGGTGCTGGCCGCAAGTGCTTCGCCAATGAGAATCTCCGTTTCGAGCGGCTGTTCAGTTCGAGGACGCTTCTCGCTCTCGGATTGAGGGTAACGGGCTCGAAGGAAGCACGGTGGCGCGGACCGATGGTTGCCGCTCGAGGCCCCCGGCGTTTCCACGGTAGAGCTCGGATGCCGGTCGCGCTTGAGGCCGCACCGAGCATTGGCAGACCGGGTACCCGTTGGACGGCCTAACGCAGTCGGTTGCCAGCAACGCGCCACGGTCGTTGTTGAAAGGAAAGGTGCGAGGAGGGGGACTCGAACCCCCACGGGTATTACCCCACTAGCCCCTCAAACTAGCGCGTCTGCCAGTTCCGCCATCCTCGCACAACACTGTCTTACTGAGGAGCTGCTTGCTCTGGGGCGGGCGCTTGGCTGGCTGGCCCTCCAACGGAGCCTACACCTTCCGCCTCTGGGATGGGAGCTGCTCCGGATTCTCCAGTAGCCGGCTCTGCCGGCACTGGGGCCCCCTCGCTTTGGGGCTGTGGTGCTGGTGCTTCGAGAGGGGGCGGCTCGGGCAGGGCTTGGTCAAAAACCGTCCCAGTTACCTGATACGCTCCCATGTACGTCAGCGCTGCCGCCGTGACCATAAAGACCGTCGCTAAGCCTGCGGTCATGCGGGTGAGAAAATTTCCCGCCCCGGACGAGCCGAAAACCGTTGTACTGCTCGCTCCGCCAAACACTGCACCCATGTCGGCACCACGGCCTTGTTGCAGCAAGACGATCGCCACGAGCAAAAAGCAGGTGATGACATGGATCACGATGAGTACTGTATGCATGAGTCACTCCAGGTCGTTCGCTGGTAGGAAACGAGCGATCCGCACGAACGCCTGGGCGTCAAGGCTAGCACCACCTACCAGCGCTCCGTCAATGTCAGGCTCTTTCATCAGCTCGTCAATATTGTCGGGTTTCACGCTGCCCCCGTATAAAATCCGCACCTCTGCCGCAACCTCGCCAACGGTCTCGCGTAACAACTTGCGAATCCATCCGTGCACTTCTTGGGCTTGTTGAGGCGTTGCGACGCGTCCCGTCCCGATGGCCCACACTGGCTCGTACGCCACGACAACGCGACGTATAGCAGGGGGGTCCAACTCCAGCAACGCGCGACGAACCTGGCCGCTAACCACTTCGAGTGTCTGCCCCGCTTCGCGTTCGTTGAGAGTCTCTCCCACGCAGACGATAGGGACCAAGTCGTGCGCCAGCGCGGCGTGGACTTTTTGTTTCACCATGGCATCGCTCTCACCGAAGTACTGCCGTCGCTCGGAGTGGCCGAGGATAACGAAGCGGCAGCCCACCTCCTGCAACATCAGTGGAGAAACCTCTCCCGTGAAAGCACCCCGCTCCTCCCAGTGCATGTTTTGCGCGGCCAATGCCACAGGCGAGTCCAACAGCACTTCGCGGACGGTCGTCAGGGCTGTAAAAGGTGGTGCCACCGCCACTTCGCGGCCGCCGAGACCTTGAACGCCCGCACACACTGCCGCTGCCAATGCCCGGGCCTCTGCGCGAAGCCCGTGCATTTTCCAGTTGCCGACGATTAGCGGGGTCCGCACCAGTCAACCCTCTAACGCGGCAATTCCGGGTAGAGTCCGGCCTTCCAAGAACTCCAGTGTGGCACCGCCTCCAGTGGAAACATGAGAAATGCGCTCGGCTTTGCCCGAGCGCATCACGGCGGCGGCCGAGTCGCCACCGCCGACCACCGTCACTGCTCCCGAGTCGATCAAAGCGTCCACCATCGACATGGTTCCGTGGGCAGATGCTTCGACTTCGAAAATGCCCATCGGGCCATTCCAGAATATCGTGCGGGCTTTTTTGAGTTCGGATGCAAAAAGGCGCTCGGTGGCGGGCCCGATATCTACCCCATAGCGCCCAGGGGGAATGCCAGGACTGGAGATTTCTACCTCAGCCGAGCCGTCGAGAGACCGCGCGACGCGATGGTCGACGGGTAACAGCAGTACCTTCCCTGCCGAGCGCGCCTGTTCGGTGAGGCGCGCTGCGGTATCTAGCAGGGCGTCTTCTACCGGTGACAAGCCAACCTCTGTGCCTTGAGCCCGCAAAAACGTGTAAGCCATCGCTCCGCCGATCAACATCCCATCGACGACGCGCAGCAAGTTTTCCAGTACGGCAAGTTTGTCCGATACTTTGGCGCCACCCAAGAGGGCGTAAAGAGGCCGATCTGGGGCATACAAGATTTTGCCGAGGTATTCGCATTCGCGGTGCATGAGGAGGCCCGCAGCCTTCTCTGGCACATAAGCCACCATGCCTACTGTTGAAGCGTGCGCGCGATGAGCGGTTCCAAATGCGTCGTTCACGTATACGTCGGCAAGGCGGGCGAGCGCACGGGCAAAGTCGGGATCGTTTTTTTCTTCGCCAGGGTGGAACCGGAGATTCTCCAGCAAGAGCACATGGCCAGGCACCAGGGCGTCGACCATGGCTTCGACCTCGGCACCGACGCAGTCCGGTGCGAGGGTGACCTGCTGGCCCATGAGCCCCGAGAGTTCCGCCGCTACCGGAGCGAGACTTGCTTGCGGTGTACGCTGGCCCTTGGGCCGTCCGAGATGAGAGGCGAGAATCACGCGGGCATTTTGCTGCTGGGCGAAGCGAATCGTTGGTAACGCGGCCCGGATCCGTGTGGCGTCCGCGACCCGGTTCTGCGCCACCGGCACGTTGAAATCCACGCGGATAAATGTACGCTTAGCCGCCAATCGTAACTCCGTGATCACCCGCATCCGTATCGCTCCTTCCGATGATCGAAGAACCGCGCTTTTGTATCGTGAAATTTCCTGCTCGCAAAGGGTCTTTTGTACTTGCGCACGCCGCTTCCGACCGCTTGCCTGTGGCCGCGTGAAGGCTGGGATGTGATGGGTATCGGGTTGTGGTTGTCGTTTTTAGGAGCGAGTACCGCATGGGCTCAGGGCCTGGGTGTAGGCCCGACGCCGCAGCTGGATGTGTGGCATATCCTTGCTCATTCCGGCCTGGTTGTTCAAAGCGTCCTATACATCTTGATTGTGTTTTCGGTTGCCAGTTGGGGAACGATATTTTTTAAACTGCGGCAAATCCGCGTGGCGCGGCGACAAACCGCCCGCTTTATTGAAATTTTCTGGGACACGAAGAACCTGACCATGATTCACACGGCTAGCCAGGAACTGCGTGAGAGTCCGGTAGCACAGGTGTTTCGCGCCGGTTACCAAGAGCTTTTGCGGCTTACGCGCTCGCGCCGTCCTGCTGGAGTCAACCCCTTGGAGGACACGGATCTTGGCGGGGTAGACAATGTGGAACGGGCCATGCGTCGGGCGATTCGGCAGGAGGTCACGCGCTTGGAACGAGCACTGACGTTTCTCGCCACCACGGCAAGCGCCACCCCATTTATTGGTCTCTTCGGCACCGTGTGGGGCATCATGAACGCCTTTCTCGGGCTTTCGCAAACGCAATCTTCGAGCATCCAAGCTGTGGCTCCAGGCATAGCCGAGGCGCTTATTGCTACGGCTACAGGACTCGTTGCTGCCATCCCGGCGGTGATTGGCTACAATCATTTTGCCCGGCAGATCCGGGTACTCACCGCTGAAATGGAGAATTTTGCCTCTGAATTTCTAAATATCGCTGAGCGGCATTTTCTCAGGTAGAGTAGGGAGCATGGCGTTCGACGATTCCTCCTCCGCTTCGAACGGGGCGATCGCTTCGATCAACGTGACGCCTTTGGTCGACGTCATGTTGGTGCTTTTGGTGATTTTTATGGTCACTGCGCCGATCCTTCAGCAAGGCGTGGCGGTGAGCTTGCCCAAAGTGAAAGCTGCAGCCCTCCCTGGCGAGGAGCGACAACTCGTGGTCACTGTTGATCCCCGCGGGCAAGTGTTTCTAAACGACGTGGCGATTCCCCTGGAAGCCTTGGGCGCGAAATTGACCGCGATCTTGCAGGCTCAGCCGCAAAAGCAGGTGTATTTGCGGGCGGACCAAAATGTTCGCTACGGCGAAGTAATGCGTGTCATTGCTGCAGTGAAGGCGGCAGGCGTGGAACGACTGGGAATGGTGACCGAGCCGCCACGGGAAGAACCCAAGCGGTAGCCTCGCCGGATGGTGCGGGGTCGTGCGGAGTCATCAGCAGCCTTTCGGTTCCGACGGAAAATGGGAGCCGGCGTTGTGGGCCATGATAGCCTTGTCCGCCGCGCTCCATGCTGCAGCCGTCCTGTTCGTTTTATTGGTGCCCAAGCAGTGGTTTGCGCGCCCGGCTCCTCCTTTGGTCTCTTACACCGTCGACCTTGTAGCACCCGATCAACTGGGGGGGACAAACCTCGTAGAAGGGGGACAAGGCCGGACCCGGGGACAAACCATGGCTGCCGCTGAGCCTCCACCACCTCCTCCGCCGCCCCAGGAGCAGTCAGAGGCGCGTGTTGTGCAGCCGCCCGCGCCGCCAAAGGCTGAGGTCGTAAGCAAAGCTGAACAGCGAGCAGAAAAGCAAGAGGATAAGGCGGAGGCCCTCATTCCTCCAACGGCAACGAGGGAGATGCCCACACGGACGCCAACCCGTGTCGCCTTGGCTGTGGCTAAAGTGCCGCCAACGGCAACACCCATACCCCCGGAGGTGGAACAACAGGTGCGGCGAGCGGCCGAGGCCGAGCAGGCCAGGCGTCAGGCAGAAGAAGCCGAGAAAAGGCGACGTGAGGAGGAAGCGAAGCGTCGGGTTGCGACGGCAGAGGCAGTAAAGAAGGCACAGGCACAAGCCACGGCCACGGCGGCAGCAGAGGCCAAGCAGCGCGAGCAGATTGAGCAAAGGATCGTGGCCGCTGCAAAGCGAATGCAAGAACAAGCCGGCGAGCGGGGAGCCGGCTCCGGAGGAAAAAGGCTCGGTCCTCCCGGTGCGCCATTATCTGTCGGACCTGGCCAAGGTGCGGGCGGGCAGGTGATGGGGATCGATTTTGTGCTCTACCTAGGCCAGCTAGAGCGCAAACTGAAAGAGAATTGGGCGTGGGCGGGAACGAACGACGCCTTGGAGGCAGTGGTGGGGTTCAGTATCCTGCCCGACGGTAAGGTGGTGAACGTGCGCATCCTCAAGTCTAGCGGCGACTGGAGTTTTGATTTGTCCGTGGAGCGCACGGTGCGAGCGCTCGATCCAATGCCGCCGCCTCCGGAAGCTTACCGCGAGTTGTTCGGAGACGTGCAGTACACCTTCAACGCAAAGTCAATGCAACAGTAATGCTCGGGAGGAACACGATGAAAGCCGTAGGTCAGTGGTGGTTTGTGGTAGTCATCATCTTGTTCCTGGCGCAAGATCTTGCGGCGCAAGTACGAGGGACCATTTTTGGTCCGGGGTCGCGCAGTTATCCCATCGCTGTTTCTCCGCTGCGGAATCTGTCAGATGGGGCCGTTGGGCGCGAGTTAGGAACCCGCTTTGCCGACATCCTCGAGCGCGACCTGGTTATTTCAGGATATTTTCGCCTCATCGATCGCTCCACCCATATCGAGCAGCCCGAGACTTCCGGAACGGAGGTGGACAACATCAATTTTGATAGCTGGGCAACGATTGGAGCACTCGGGTTGGTCAAAGGCACGTTTCGTTTAGAAGGTGACATCCTCACGATCGAAGCCAAGTTGTTCGACGTGGCGCAGCGGCGGCAGTTAGTTGGACGGCGCTATCGTGGACCGGCAGATCTTCTGCGCCGGATGTCGCACCGATTCGCGGACGAAATCATACTGCAGTTCACTGGAGAACGCGGTCCATTTGACTCGCGAATCGCGTTCGTGTCCAACCGAGACGGACGTTTCAAAGAAGTCTACACGATGAGCCTCGACGGTGGAGATGTGCAGCAAGTGACCAAAGCACAAAGTATCACCGTGTCGCCCTCCTGGTCGCCTGACGTTCGCTACTTGCTGTACACCTCTTACAAAAGGGGTAATCCGGACTTGTTCCTTTTGGATACGTTGAGCGGGCGGGAACTTACCTTATCCCGTCGGGCTGGGCTCAATTTAGGCGGACGTTTTTCCCCGGACGGCTCGACCATCGCTATGACGTTGGAAGAGGGCGCCAACTCCGACATTGTGCTGCTGGATCGCTCGGGTGAGCTGTTGCAAAAACTGACGGAACACTGGGCCATTGACGTGTCGCCCTCGTGGTCGCCGGATGGCCGGCAGCTTGCTTTTTGCTCCAATCGCTCTGGAACTCCGCAAATTTACATCATGAACGTGGACGGAACCGGCGTGCGGCGGATCACCTATGAGGGGGACTACAACACTGCGCCTGCATGGTCGCCCAAAGGGGACCGCATCGCATTCGTGCGCCGGCACGAGGGCCGCTTTAACATTTTTACCGTGCGCCCCGACGGAACGGACGTCAAGCAACTCACCCAAGCAGCAGGGAACAACGAGGATCCGAGTTGGTCGCCAGACGGCCGCTACATCCTTTTTAGCTCGAACCGTAGTGGACGGACGAAGCTTTACGTCACCGACACGGCCGGGCTCAACCAAGTTCAATTGACTCACGGGGGCGGTGATGATACCAGTCCGAGCTGGTCTCGGTGGCTGGACTGAAGGCACGGAGCAATGGAGCGGATCCTGTCGACTTTGCGGGGAGGAGGAGCGCAATGGTTAGCCGCGTTGTGACCGTGGCCGCATTGGCACTCGTTGTCGTGCTGCCAGGATGCCCAGGACGAAAGAAGGCACCAGGAGCCGCGGGCGAGGGTGCGGGCCTCGAGGAGCGCGGCATTGACACGGCTGGAAGCCTTGAGCGCTTCAAAGCTGGGGAAAAACTCGCTGGCGACAGTGGACCGCTGAAGGACGTTCATTTTGCCTTTGATTCGTACGAGCTTGACGAGGAAGCGCGCGCAGTCTTGCGGGAAAACGCCAACTGGTTGTTGGACAATCCTCGAGAGAAAGTGGAAATCGAGGGCCATTGTGACGAACGAGGCACCGTGGAGTACAACCTTGCCCTTGGAGCAAAGCGGGCAAGGGCGGTGAAGGACTACTTGGTAAGCTTGGGGGTCGCTGCGGACCGCATGACGACGATTAGTTACGGCGAGGAGCTGCCCTTGTGTACAGAGCATAACGAGGAGTGCTGGGCGAGAAACCGGCGCGCACATTTTGTATTGTTGGGCGACTAAGGAGCCGGTCCGGATGCGGCTTTCTCGTCCACTCTTGCTGTTCTCAGGGGCTCTTGTCGTAACTGGTGGTTGTGCCACACGTGCACAAGTGGAAAAAATCCAGCGCGACCAGCGGGAGTTGCGCGCGTTGGTGGCGGATCAGAACGTGGCCATCGAGGGTATGCGGCGTCGTTTGGAGATTCTGCGCCAGGAAGTTGCCGATTTGTCGCGCGGAGCTCGGCCGGGCACTGTTCCGCCGAATTTGCCGCAGCGTTTGGCAGAACTGGATGCGCGGCTGACCGCATTGGAGCAAGCTCGGGTGCTTGGTGCTCCACCTCCATCGGTAGCACCGACCCCTGCACCGGGAGGCGGCGACATGGCCGCAATTCCCTCGGGAGCAGCTCCAACGCCCCGTATGCTCAGTCCGTTCGAGGCAGCCTTGGACAAAGAAGAGGTCGCCGTTCAGGGTAAACCCGGAGAGAAGGAGTTCCGGGAAGGTTTAGCTTTGGTGCGTCAAGGTCAGTGCGCGCAAGCAGCCGTCCGATTTCGTGAGTTCATCCGCAAAAATCCAAATTCAGACCTGGCGGACAATGCGCAGTACTGGATTGGCGCTTGCTACTTCAAGCAAAAGGAGTATCCCAAGGCGGTCAACGAGCTGACCGAGGTCATGCTGCGCTACCGCAAGGGAGACAAGGCGCCCAGTGCGCTGATTATGCTTGCAGACGCCTTCGCAGCTACGGGTGAGACCACGGATGCAAAGCTCGTGTTACAAAAGATCATCAGCGAATATCCGCGCACCGAAGAGGCTGAGCAAGCGAAGCAGAAACTTCAAGCTTTGGGGAACTAGCCGCGGTTGCAGACGCCAGCGTTTGGCGGAGAGGCCGATAGGTTACGCGCCTGGGTGGCGAGCTTGTCGAAGCCCCAGTGCTGGCAAAAGCTGTCAAAAACCCCGAAACTGACCTCTAACCAGCGTAACTCCTCGAGCGTCTTTTGTGGCAGGGGGACGTCTTCTCGAAGCGTGGCAAGCGTCTTGAACAGGAGCGCTTGATCGCGGTGGGCACACAAGCTGGCGGCGAGCCGATCTTTGTCCCGAAGGTCAAAGTGCCACCGGGTCCCATCATCGGGAATGGCCTCAATGTGCTCGAACACACGCAGCACCACGGTGGCACTGCGGGGCCCCCAGCCGCGAATTCCCGGAATTCCGTCAGCTTTGTCCCCGACAAGTGCCAGCCAATCGGGGACGCTTCTAGGCGGAACGCCGAAGCGTACGGTAACGCTTTCCTCATCCATCACGCGCTGATGACGGCGATCCAATTGCACAACGTGACGGCCACGTACACATTGGGCGAAGTCCTTGTCCGGCGAGACGATAAAGACACTCTCGGCACTGGTGTGGAACCGCGCTGCCGCAGTTGCCAGGGCATCGTCGGCCTCGAAATCCACCATGGGCCAAACCACGAGTCCAAGGGCCTGAAGAGCGTCTTCGGCAAGCGAAAACTGTTCCAGGAGGTCCGCCGGAACCCCAATACTGGACTTGTAACCGGCATACAGTTCGTTGCGGAACGATTCGATGACATGGTCGAACGCGACGCCCAACGCTTCTCCTCTCAATTGCACGAGCCAAGGGAGGAGCGATGCGATCAAACCGTAGACAGCCCCCACTTCTTGATTCCCTCTGCGGCTACGCCGCCTCGGCGCGCCGTAATAGCACCGGAACAGCTCGTACGTGGCATCGAGCAGATAAAGCTTCACGGCGGTTGTTTTCGCCTTCCTTTCTTCGAATTGCTAGCCCAGGCACACGCTCCGTGCAGAACTTCGAGAGCGCGGAGAGGCGTCCTCCTTGGTCGTGCCTTCCTCCGACTTGGCCCGAGCCCACAGCATATCGACCAACACAACCAACTAAGCAGCAGAACGCCGATGGGGGCTTTCCTCTTTTATTGACCGAGACCTTTGAGACCCCTGGACTCCCAGACAGCTAATCAAATTGATTAGGCTGAGCACTCAAACTGATTATCTGGCTCGGATGAAGCGCATACACGACTGGGAGCTTCATAGCCATTAGGTTTGGCAAAGTTCTTGGTAGTGATGGGCGCAAGAGGAGGTGGTTACGATGGACCGAAGGGCGTCACCGGTGGCGAACAGGCCGAGGAAAAGGGTTCCTGGCAGATGTTTTGGCGGGCGTGGAGAAATCGCTGTTGTCTTCGTGGGGTTGTTAGCGCTGGCGCCTGGGGTCGGCTGCACGAGGCAGCTACGTGTTTCCGTTCCCGCCGTCGAGGGGAAAGCCGCAGGTACGGCTCGGCCCGTGGCTGCGACCCTGTGGATCGACTCGGAGATAGCGCGGGCGGAGGCGAGTACGCAGTTCAGGTATGCGGCGGTGGGATCCGTTCAGGTGTTCATACCCTATGGCGCGAGCCTAAAGGAAACAATTCGCCGGACAGCGAAGGGGACTTTTGCGGCGGTCCAAGAGGGCGAATCGTGTGGGCAACAATCAAGTCTGTTGGTGCGGGTAGAGTGGGCCGCACCACCCACGGTGTTCGTTACTTGGGACTCGGGTTTTCGAGAGGGTGCTCGCGGGCACGTGGAGTTTCCTCTGAGAATCGTAGCTTTCGATTGTAGCGGGCAAGTTCTCCTGCGGCGGAATGTATTAGGGATGTACGCGGGCCCGGGTGCGCCCGCGGGGGCGTGGAACGTGCCGGGAGAAGACGATTTCGTTCCTATCGTGGGTGAGGCCTTGCGTGACACGGGGGAGAAGCTGGCCGCAGCTTTCGCGTTGGCGTCAACGTCAACCGAACCGGTGGCGCACAAGTAGCCGCCCGAAGGAGGTTGAACCGTGCAGAATGGATATCGAACGCTCGCGGTTGTCTTCACAAGCACAGCACTTGCCAGTTGTGCCACGATGATGTCCGGGTCAACGCAGAAGGTGCAATTGGTCTCGGACCCCCCTGGTGCCGTTGCCAAGGTGGCCGGGCGTGAGGTGACGACCCCGGCTACGTTGGAGTTACGCCGGAGCTCGAACTATCGCGTAACCTTCGAAAAAGAGGGATACGAGTCTACCCACAGAGAAATAGCCCGGAAGGTCAACCCGCAGGTCTGGTGGAACCTGCTGACAGGGGGACTGCCAGGGATGCTTGTTGACCTATCCAGTGGGGCCTTTTACGAGTTAGTGCCCCCGGTCGTGCAAGCCTCCCTGATTCCAGGGGACGACCACACGGCGCCGAGCGCTTCCATGGACGAGAATCGCTGACCCTCTGCCACCGTCTCGAGGGCTTGGGTCGGGTGTCCTGCCCCCTGGTCGAGAACCTCTCCGCGCAGATGCCTTGAGGGTGTAAGAACGCCCGAGCGCCGTCTGCCTTAAGCCCGCTGGGATACGGCCTGGGGGCCAACGGGTCGCTTTGCCTAACAACGTCGGCTGAGCTGCCGAGCTTCCTGGCTAACGCGATCCCGAGTTCCGTGCCCCCAGGGACGGCGTCATCTTGCCAGTGGGGGTGGAAACCGTGGTCGAGTGCCAAGCTTTCTGGGAAGGGCTACAAGGCAAGCTGCGGTTGCTTTTTAGAGGGGCGAGAGAAGGGTGACTGTACACGAAGACGGCGGGTTGTCTTTTTTCGGGGTAGCGCTGCGGATCTAGGAGCCAATTACGGTGTCGGGTGATCGATCTCGGTTGACCGCAGTCCTCGAAGCGGTGTCGGCCGTCGCTGTGCAGTAACCGTGACGAGTTCTACCTGGAATCCCCGGTTGCTGAAGCGAACCGGGGAAGCGCTTGGGGAGGCCACCAGGCTGTCCTTCGTCGATAAGGGTCAAGTTCAAGGGAGCATCGTCCGTGTACGAAGAGCGCGTCGCAGGGGGCACGGAGGAGTGTCTAAGCAAATTCGCGCGCTGGTCTCCTTGCGCTTTGGGGCCATCCTTGTTCGCGAGCAACTTGATCAGCGATGTACTCGCCAATGGCGAGGGAGGCCGTTGCTGCGGGGGATGGCGCATTGAGGACGTGGACGACACGTGGCCGCGCGAGGATGAGAAAGTCGTCCACGAGGGTTCCATCACTTGCCACGGCTTGGGCACGGACGCCGGAACCTCCGGACTCTAGATCATGCGGCTGAATTTCGGGCACGAGCTTTTGCAGCGCCTGGCAAAAAGCTCGCTTACTCCAGGACCGGTACACTTCCCCGGCCGCGGTCCGCCAGTGGCGCATCAGCAGTCGGCGAAAACCCGAAAAGCGGAGTGCTTCCGCGAGTTCGCCCAGGTCCACTTGCGTCCAGCGATAGCCCTCGCGGGCAAATGCCAACACCGCGTTCGGGCCGGCCTCGTATTCGCCGGTGATGCGCTTGGTAAAATGCACCCCGAGAAATGGGAATCGTGGATCTGGAACCGGGTAGATCAGGGTGCGTACGAGACTCTGCCCTGGTCGCAGGCGGTAGTACTCGCCCCGGAAGGGAACGATTTGTACCGCGGGACGGTCTCCGAAAAGGCGCGCCACGGAATCCGCGTAAAGTCCTGCACACGTCACCACCAGGCTCGCACGCCCCGTTCCTACGGTTGTCTCTAGAACAATCTCTTCTTGTTCCTGTTTCGCTGCAATCAGTCGTGCACCAAGCCGGAGTTCGACGCCTGCAGCCTGCAGCTCGTTTGCCATTGCGCGAGCAACTTCTGCAAAGTCGACAATTGCGGTGCCTGGCGACTGGAGGGCGCGAAGGCCACGCGCATGTGGTTCGATCTCACGGAGCTCCTCAGTGCCGATGATGCGAAGGCCAGGAACACCGTTTTCCTTACCTCGCTGATACAGCATTTCGAGCCTTGGGACTTCACTGGCGTTGACAGCGACGATCACCTTCCCGCACTCGTCGATGGCTACTCCGTGCTCTGTGCAGAATGCTTTCAGCTGCTGGACGCCGCGTACGCACAAACGGGCTTTCAACGAACCCGGCTTGTAATAAATGCCGGCATGGATCACCCCGCTGTTGTGCCCGGTTTGGTGTGCGGCAACCGTGCGTTCTTTGTCGAGGACGACGATACGGTCCTGCGGCCGCAGTTTCCGGAGGGCGCGAGCAGTTGCCAGCCCGACAATGCCAGCGCCGACTACGGCGATATCGCACCGCCCAACGTCGGAAGAGGAGCTCATTGCCGCACTTCTAGAAACAGGGCTAGGAGTGAGCAATGGTTACATGGACGCCCAAGCTTAGTCGCCATAGCCAAGCACGCGTAAATGCTCCCGTGTTGCGGCATCGGGTGTCATCACCGGTGGTGGCGGCTCGCTTGTGAGACGCTCTCGAAAATCATCCCAAGCCGCTTCCAAGTTCTCGAACCGGCGGTCGTGCAAGGGGGCGATGTGCTGTTCGCGGGGGTCGCTGGCAAGATCGACTCGCTGGATGGATCCATCGTGAAGTACGAGCAGTTTTTGCATGTCACGGATCACTGCAGCACGATGCAACGGAGCAGTGGAGTGCAGCTCTTTCATGGGGAGAAGTTCGAGCCAAATCAGGCGAGAGGAGTCCCCGCATTTCTTCCGCCCCACCCAGCGCTGCAAGCGCGTAGCCCAAGACGTTGTTGGCCCGCAGGCGACCAGAGACCGGCCTCGATATTCGGCGCCGATCAAGGGAGAAGTTATTCCAGCAACGTCGAGGGACGTGGGCAGTACGTCTGTGTGAGATACCACGTGATGAATGTCGATGCGTTTTTTCTGGCCGGGAAACCATACGAGCAGCGGGACACGGACAACTTCCTCGAACAGGGTTCTTCCGTGACCAAGGTGGCCGCGATCGAACAACTCTTCGCCGTGATCAGCGGTGAGGACGATCAGTGCATTCTCAGCTAGCCGGTGGCGCTCGAGTAGGACAAAAAGCTCTTCGAGCGCTGCATCGGTTGCCAGCACTTCTCCGGCGTACAACGCCCGCAGGGCGTTTTGCAGCTCTGTGCTCGTATTCCCCTCTAACCGCAACTGGCCAAAGTACAATTCTCCAATAAGCCTTTTGAGTTCGCTCGCTTCGCCAAATCGTGGCAGTACCTGCGAGAGAAATTGCTCCTCCGGTCCGTAGGGCCAGTGTGGGTCCATGAAATGCAGATAGAGAAACAAGGGAGAGCTGCGGACATCTTGTTGTTTGTTGAGCCATTCGTCGAGGGTTTTCACCACCGTGGTACCCCGGACTTTTCCCTTACGCCCCTGACTGAGAAGTGCTTGCGCATCGAGAAACTCCGTAAAACCCTGGGCGAAGCTCGACCTTTTCGAAATGAAAGCGTTGGCGGAAATGGCCACGGTGCGATAGCCTGCTTTGGACAAAGCGCTCGGCGCCAGGGTCTGGTGTGGGGGAAGGGTCGAGCCGAACATGGTAGCTCGGTGAAAAGATGGGTAGATCCCGGTGAAAAGCGAAGCTACCGAGGGAACGGTCCACGATGAGGTTGCGTAAGCGCGCCAAAAAACGGTGGCTCTTTGGGCCCTCCGGGCAAGATGGGGCATGAGCGCTACCCCCGTCTGATAGACGTCGACATGATCCCACCGCCAGGAGTCGATCACGATCCACAAGATGTGGGGCCGCTCGGCCTGCGTGGTTCCGGGGAGAAGCACGGCCATCAGTGCAAGGAGCAGTGCGCTGGTGCAAACGGCGTGCGCAAGCGTGCGCAAAACACTCACGACAAACACTCTGCTCGTAATCGCTCTGCTGCGGCCTTGTGACTGGGTGCCGAAAAGCGATAAGCTCGGTCGAGCCGAAAGGAGAACATACCGATGCTGGCAACTCATCGTCTGCGAGCACTCGGACAGAGTGTGTGGCTCGACCAAATCACACGAGCGCTCGTTCGTAAAGGGACGTTGCAAAGGTACATCGAAGAGTACGGAGTGAGCGGGCTGACCTCCAATCCTACGATTTTCGACAACGCTATCAAAAGCTCTCAGGATTATGACGCCTCAATTGCTGAAGGGTTGCGTCGAGGATGGAAAGGGGAGCGTTTGTTTCTTTCTCTCGCCATCGAGGATTTGCGGGCCGCTGCTGATCTGTTTCGACCGACATTCGAGGCGACGAACGGAAGAGACGGCTGGGTTTCTTTAGAAATCTCTCCCGAGTTTGCGTACGACACAGAGGCAACCATCCACGCTGCCGAGGCACTCTGGCGCGAGGCTGAACGTGCTAACCTCTTTATCAAAATCCCCGGTACCCCACCGGGACTGCCAGCCATCGAGGAGAGTATTTTTCGGGGCGTTCCGGTGAACGTAACGTTGCTATTTTCGCGGGAGCACTATTTGGCGGCGGCGGATGCGTACATGCGAGGGATCGAGCGACGCATTGCTGCTGGGCTCGATCCCCGAGTGGGTTCGGTGGCGTCGTTGTTCGTCAGCCGTTGGGACAAAGCTGTTCTCGGAAGAGTGCCCGAGCGATTACGAAATCGCCTTGGGTACGCTGTGGCCTTGCAGGTGTACCGTGCCTACAACGAAATTTTATCGAGTGAGCGCTGGCAAGGCTTGGCTGCGAAAGGGGCTCAGCCGCAGAAATTGCTGTGGGCGAGCACGGGGACCAAAGACCCCGCTGCTTCCGATGTGTTGTACGTAGAGACTCTTGCCGCCCCCAACACCATCAACACGATGCCAGAAGAAACCTTGTTGGCGTTTGTGGACCACGGAGAAGTGAGCGCCGTACTTCCAGCCGACGGCAAGGGTGCAGAAGAACTGCTGGCCGAATTCGCCGCGGTTGGCATCGATGTGGCTGCCCTTGCGGAGCAATTGCAAAAGGAGGGAGCCGAGGCTTTTCAGCGGTCGTGGCGCGCTCTTCTCGAGCACCTGAACGTTCGCGAGGCCGAGCTGCGCGCAGCGGTTTGAGCAAGGGAAACGCAGGAGTGCCCGATGGCGACGCGCCCGCCGCTAGAGCTGCCGTGCTGGGGCCGACTACGAGAGCACCATGCCGCCGTGGTACGGCGTCATTTGCGCGAACTGTTTACCGAGGACCCTCAAAGGGCTCGTGATCTGACCTTCGAGGCTGCTGGTTGGCGTGTGGATCTCTCGAAACATCGGATCACCCGTGACACGATCCAGCTTTTGGTCCAGCTTGCCGAGCAATGCGGATTAGCTGCCCGGCGTGAGGCCATGTTTCGGGGCGAGCGCATCAACACGACGGAGTTCCGACCGGTGCTCCACATCGCATTGCGGCTGCCTCGCTCGCGTTCTCTGATCGTCGGCGATCAAGACGTGGTCCCGCAGGTTCATCAAGTGCTCGATCGGATGGCGGACTTTGCCACACGGGTGCGGTTGGGTGCGTGGAAAGGGTTTACCGGCAAGCGGATTCGGAATATCGTCAACATCGGCATCGGTGGGTCGGACTTAGGCCCAGCAATGGTTTACGAGGCCCTGCAGTTTCATGCGGACCAGAACTTGCGCGTCCGTTACGTTTCCAACGTCGACGGCTCTGACCTGACTTTGGCACTTCGCGACCTGGATCCAGCCGCAACCTTATTCGTCGTTTGCTCGAAAACCTTCACCACATTGGAGACCATGACGAATGCGCGAAGCGCGCGCGAGTGGCTGATTTCTCAGTTAGGAAGCGAGAGCGCGATCGCGCGGCATTTTGTGGCTGTGTCCACGAACCAAGCGGCCGTGCGCGAATTTGGAATTGCACCCGAGAATATGTTCGTGTTCTGGGATTGGGTCGGTGGCCGCTATTCGGTTGATTCCGCCATTGGGCTATCGGTGATGATTGCCATTGGCCCCGACGCTTTCCGCGAGTTTCTCGCCGGCTTTCACGCCATGGATGAGCACTTTCGTAGCGCTCCCTTACAACGTAACGTACCGGTTTTGCTGGGTTTGCTCGCCGTGTGGTACGTAAATTTCTTTGGTTGCCAAACTTGGGCTGTGGTTCCGTACGAGCACTGCTTGCGCCGTTTGCCCAGCTACCTTCAGCAGCTGGTCATGGAAAGCAACGGGAAGTCGGTCACGTTGCAGGGGGAGGCCGTTTCGTATGCGACGGCTCCCGTTGTCTGGGGCGAGCCGGGCACGAACGGTCAACATTCGTTTTTCCAGCTCTTACATCAAGGCACGGTATTGGTGCCGTGCGACTTCATTGGCTTTTGCGAGGCCCAAACTCCACTCCAGCACCATCACGACTTACTCATTGCGAACATGTTGGCGCAGGCCGAAGCGCTGGCATTCGGGCGGACTGCCGAGGAAGTTGCTGCCCGTGGGGTTACCGCTGGATTGGTCCCCCATCGGACGTTCCAGGGAAATCGGCCGTCCACGATTTTGATGGCGCCCAAGCTCACCCCTCGCAGCCTGGGGGCGCTCATCGCATTGTACGAGCATGCGGTCTTTACCCAAGGGGTCATTTGGAACATTAATTCGTTCGATCAGTGGGGAGTCGAGTTGGGCAAGGAGCTTGCCGATCGTATCGCGCCCGAGCTTGGCACCAACGAAGAGGTGCAGCACGATGCTTCGACGACCCAGTGGATTCTCTACTACCGTGAACGCCGTGCCCGAGATGGTCGAGCAGGGAAACCCCCGGCTCGAGCGAATTGAAGGGCAGCGGCGTGGCCACCGTCGCCGCTAGGAGGTATCCGTGCAAGTGGGAATGATTGGGCTTGGTCGCATGGGGGCCAACATGGTGCGGCGTTTACTGCGCAAAGGGCATGAGTGCGTGGTTTATAATCGCAGCCGAGAACCAGTGGAAACTTTGGTTCGAGAGGGTGCAGCCGGGGCATTTTCCCTTCGCCAGTTGGCGGAACAGCTTGCACGCCCACGGGTCGTTTGGATGATGCTTCCGGTCGAAGCGGTCGATCCGACAATCGAGGCGCTGTTGCCCGAGCTCGAAGCCGACGACGTCATCGTCGACGGCGGAAACACCTACTTCGAACTGGATATTCAGCGCGCCCGCCGACTTCGCGGTCGAGGAATTCACTATGTAGACTGCGGCGTAAGCGGCGGAGTGTGGGGACTCGAAAGGGGCTACTGTCTGATGATTGGGGGCGAGGAGGCAGTCGTTCAAAGACTTGAACCGATCTTTGCCGCCTTGGCTCCCGGTCAGGAAGCCGCTTCGCTGAATCCAGAACGGAAGCGACGGAGTAGTGCAGATCGTGGTTATTTACACTGCGGCCCGCATGGCGCTGGTCATTTCGTCAAAATGGTCCACAACGGGATCGAGTATGGCTTGATGGCTGCATACGCGGAGGGATTCAACATCCTGCGGCGGGCGGCCGTGGGCGCGCAAGGGGAAGAGAATGCAGAAGCGATGGTGGACCCGGGACACGAACAGTACCAGTTCAACTTCGACTTGGCCGAGATCGCTGAACTTTGGCGTCGGGGCAGTGTGATTGGGTCGTGGCTTCTCGATCTGGCAGCGATGAGTCTCGCTCGCGACGGGAATTTGAACGCCTTCGCAGGAGTAGTTGGTGATTCCGGAGAGGGGCGGTGGACGGTCGAGACCGCTGTGCGCCAAGGTGTTCCGGTGCCGGTCTTAGCATCTGCCCTGTTTTCTCGTTTCGCGTCGCGCGGTGCGGCTGACTTCTCGAACCGACTGCTTTCCGCATTGCGATTTGGTTTTGGCGGCCACAAAGAGCCGCCGACCGAGGCAGGGCAATGAGCATCGTCGTTCGCGGTGCCGTCGAACCGTGCCCTGAATTCCACTTGCCACCGGCCGATCCTTGCACCGTGGTCATCTTTGGTGCCGTCGGGGATCTAGCCCGGCGCAAACTCCTTCCCGCTTTAGCGACGCTGGCGAACGAGGGTTGCTTGAGCCAGGGCTTCGATATCGTCGGCGTGGCCCGGCGGAGTTTCGATGATGCGACGTACCGGGAACAAATGCGCCGGGAGCTGCCAAGTCTGACCACCGAAGCGTGGCAACGCGTTGCACCTTCTCTCCACTTTGTTCCGGGGGAGTTAGGCGATCCGAAAACCTACGTCCGGCTGGCTCAACGGCTCGAAGAGATCGAGCGTCGGCAGCGGCGACCCGCCAATCGCGTGTATTATTGTTCGGTACCCCCTTCGTTAGCCCTACCCATTGTGAATCATTTGGGGGACCTTGGCTTGGCCCGGCAGGAACGGGGTTGGACGCGCATTGTCCTGGAAAAACCTTTTGGGCGGAATCTTGCGGAAGCTCGATTGCTCAACGCCGAGGTGGCGCGAGTGTTTGGCGAAGATCAAGTCTTCCGTATCGACCATTACCTCGGCAAAGACACGGTGCAGAACATCCTCGTGTTTCGCTTTGGGAATACCTTGTTCGAACCGGTATGGAACCGCAATTACGTGGACTACGTTACCATCACTGCGGCCGAAAGTTCTGGCGTGGGCACTCGCGCTGGGTATTACGAGGAGGCTGGAGCGTTGCGCGATATGGTCGCGAACCACTTGTTACAGCTCCTTGCTTTGGCTGCCATGGAGCCTCCAGTGGCGTTCGAGGCAAACGCCGTGCGCAACCAAAAAGTGCAAGTGCTGCAGGCGATCCGACCGTGGTCCGCTGAAGAAATCCGTCAGCGTTCGGTCCGCGGGCAATATGTCCGCGGGTTTGTCCAGGATCAGAGGGTTCTAGGGTATCGAGAAGAACCCAACGTGGACCCAGCTTCTCTAGTAGAAACTTATGCTGCTCTCGAGCTTCGGGTGGAAAATTGGCGTTGGGCCGGGGTGCCCTTTTACCTCCGAACGGGAAAGCGGTTGACTACTACGGTGACCGAAATCGTCGTGCATTTCAAGCGCACACCGCAAGCGCTGTTTGCCCGCACCCCTCGTGAGTTTATCGAACCGAACACCGTTGTCCTTCGCATTCAGCCGCAAGAGGGAATTGCCATTGCTTTCGGTGCGAAACGTCCCGGGCCAGAAATGCGCACGAGCACCGTGCACATGGAGTTCGATTACCAGCGCGCGTTTAGAGTGCGGCTGCCGGACGCGTACGTGGTGCTAGTGCTCGATGTCATGCGGGGTGACGCGACCTTGTTTACCCGCGGCGACGAAGTCGAGGCTCAATGGCAAATCATCGATCCGATTAAGACCGCGTGGGACCAAGGCCTGGTCCCCCTAGTGTTTTATCCTGCGGGAAGCGCCGGACCGCCTGAGGCCGATGCCTTGCTCGCCCGTCAGGGTCACCGGTGGCGTCCGTTAACGTCCGCTGCACCGTTGGTGCTGACGAATCCAGACGTGGGAGGATGACAGCCGCACGGGTGGTCGTGTCTCCGACTTTCGCCGCTGCCAGTTATGAGGCTGCGCAGGAATTTGTGCGCCACGTGGGGGCGCTTTCTTGCCAGAGTCTGGTTCGGGTCGTGTTGTCAGGAGGGAAGACACCCAAGTTTCTGTACCGGCTCCTGACCGAGCCCAATTGGCGGCAACGAGTGGACTGGCAACGGCTTCGTTTCTTTTGGAGCGACGAGCGTTCGGTTCCACCGACGCACCCGGAGTCCAACTTCAGGATGGCCTGGGAAGCTCTCCTTGCGCCCCTCGGAGTCGGAAAGAATCAAATCTTTCGAATGCGAGGCGAAGCCAGCGACCTGGAGGCGGCAGCGCGCGAGTACGAAAGCGAGATCGCCCGTAACTTTGGTATCGCGGCCGGCGCTGGGGTGCCGCAATTCGACTTTGTTTTGCTTGGTTTGGGGGCTGACGGTCACACGGCGTCGCTCTTTCCCCACACCGCAGCCCTGGCGGAGCGCAGACGCTGGGTAGTGGCGAACGTTGTTCCTCAGCTGGGTGCAACGCGGATCACGCTTACGTATCCGATTTTGAATGCAGCACGCTGTGTATTGTTTTTGGTCGGCGGCTCGAGCAAAGCCGAGGCTGTTGCTCGTGTCTTCGACCCCGACGCGAGTGTGGACGATGTTCCCGCGCGAGGCGTTTGTCCAGGAGGTGGTGAGCTCATTTGGATTCTTGACGAGGCTGCAGCGAGCCGTTTGAAGAGTTAGGCGGCGTGGCTGCTGAGCAATCGGCTTTGACAGTGCGTTGAAATGGCTGGAATTCTTGCAGCCAAGCTCGAATCAGTGGAACCGCGACCAGCGCGCGAGAGGCGGGAGGAGTGAAGGCCGTGCCCGGCGAGCGTTGATTTCTTGTGTGCTCCAAGTCACGAGGGTGGTACCAGAATTAAGGAGCTGTGGCACGAGACAACTTTTCCCTAAGAAAGTAGGTTGAGCCACTCATGTATCGTCTTCCAACCCGTGCAGACTTGCTTGAGAACGTTCGGCAACGCAAACGCCCCTGGGATATCGTCGTCATTGGCGGTGGGGCGACGGGAGTAGGGGTGGCTTTGGATGCTGCGGCCCGCGGGTATGAGGTCGTACTGTTCGAGCGTGGGGACTTCGGCCAAGGTACGTCGAGTCGGAGTACGAAGCTGGTTCACGGAGGTGTACGTTACCTCGAGCGCGGAGATGTGCCCCTGGTGATGGAGGCGCTGCGTGAGCGGGGGTTAATGCGGCAAAATGCCCCGCATTTGGTCAGCGATTTAGCGTTCGTTGTACCCACATATGCCTGGTGGGAGGGGCCATTTTATGGAGCGGGTCTGAGAGTGTACAATCTCCTCGCTGGCCGTTACGGTTTCGGCAAATCGCGCAACCTTTCCAAAGAGAAAACCCTTGAATACCTACCCACCATCCGTCGCGAAGGGTTGCGGGGCGGAGTCCTTTACTACGACGGTCAGTTCGACGATACCCGTTTTCTCATCGCGCTTGTGCAAACAGCTTTGGAACAAGGTGCGGTGGTTCTGAATTATTGCGGGGTCGTCGCTTTGCGCGCCGGAGCCGATGGTGTCATTCGTGCAGTGGTCGCCCAGGACACCGAGACAGGCGAGGAATTCCACGTGAGCGCCAAGGTGGTTGTCAACGCAACCGGCCCTTTCGTGGATCAGGTTCGGCGGCTTGCCGAACCCCATGCGGCGCCGTTGGTGGCGCCGAGCCAAGGAATTCATCTCGTGTTCGACCGCTCCTTCTTGCCCTCGGACGTGGCCATCATGGTCCCACATACCAGTGACGGTCGCGTGATGTTTGCGATTCCTTGGTGCGGGCATACGCTGATCGGTACCACGGATACACCGATCCAGGAAGTCAGCCTGGAGCCCCGCCCGTTAGAATCGGAAATTGACTTCATCCTGCGCACGGCTGCCCTGTACTTGCACAAAGCACCCACGCGGGACGATGTGCTCAGCATGTTCGCAGGGATTCGACCGCTCGTTCGTTCGAGCAACGGAAAACCGACGGCTGCCTTGTCCCGGGATCATACCATCCACATCGATCAAAATGGCTTGCTCACGATCACCGGCGGGAAGTGGACAACTTACCGCAGTATGGCGGAGGACTGTGTGAACCACGCGGCGATGTTGGCGGAACTGGAAGAACGGGCGTGCGTAACCCGAGTGCTCAACTTGCACGGGTTTCACCCGAACGCAGAGCGATTTGGCGAGTTAGCAGCGTATGGCTCCGATGCCGTGGTTCTTCAGCGCTTCATGCAGGCTGCTCCCGAGCTGGGAGAGGTTTTGCACCCCGCTTTGCCCTACCGCGCCGTGCAGGTCGTCTGGGCGGTGCGCCACGAGTTTGCCCGCACGTTAGAAGACGTTCTCTCACGACGCCTGCGCGCCACGTTTCTAAATGCGCGGGCCGCAATGGCAATGGCTCCAACAGTTGCCCGCCTGGTAGCGAAGGAACTCGGGCGAGACGAGACATGGGCCCAGGGACAGTTGGAAGAGTTCCGCTCCCGGGCTGACGGCTATTTGCCTCACTAGTGGCGCAAGGGGTGGAAGCGATTCTACGTGAGGGGAGGTGAGGATGCGGTTACCCAGGGCCAGTGGTGTCTTGTTGCACCCGACGAGCTTGCCCTCCAAGTTTGGCATTGGAGACCTAGGACCCGCAGCGCGGGAATGGATCGATCAGCTTGCTGGTGCAGGCCAGCACTGGTGGCAAGTTCTCCCTCTTGGCCCCACTGGGTTTGGTGACTCGCCATATCAGAGCTTTTCTGCATTTGCGGGTAACCCCTGGCTGATCTCGCCGGAGGATCTCATCATGAAGGGGTTGCTCGACCCAGCTGACCTGGAACCGTTGCCGGAATTCCCCGCCGGCAGGGTTGACTTTGCCAAGCTCATTCCGTGGAAACGCTCGTGGCTCATGCGTAGCACGGAGCGGTTGCGCAAAGGTGCCCCGGCTGCGCTGGCCACACGGTACGAGGACTTCCGCCACCGTGCTGGATGGTGGCTCGAAGATTACGCGCTCTTCTCCGCATTAAAGGATGCCTTCGGGGGACGAGTGTGGAGCGACTGGGAAGCGGCTCTCGTTCAGCGAGATTCAACAGCGTTGCGTAAGTGGCGAGAGCGCTTGGCCTCAGAGATCGAAACCTATGCAACTTGGCAGTTTTTTTTCTTCGAACAGTGGTGGAGCCTCAGAGAATACGCGCATGCCCGCAACGTGAAGATTTTTGGCGACATACCCATCTTCGTGGCTTACGATAGCGTTGATGTTTGGGTTCACCCGGAGATGTTTTTCCTGGACGAGAACAGGAAGCCCACCGTTGTTGCCGGTGTCCCCCCGGACTACTTCAGCGCCACGGGCCAGCTTTGGGGCAATCCGTTGTACCAGTGGGGGCGCGTAGCGGAGCACGGGTATCGTTGGTGGATCGACCGGGTGCGCTGGACCCTCGAACTTGTTGACTTGGTGCGCATCGATCACTTCATCGGCTTTGTTCGCTATTGGGAAATCCCGGCTGGAGCGCCAACGGCAGTGACCGGACGCTATTGCCCAGGGCCGGGGGCGGATTTTCTGGCCAAAGTGGAGCGGGCTTTGGGCCACCTGCCCTTGGTGGCCGAGGATCTTGGTGCGGTTACCCCCGAAGTGGACGCACTGCGTGACCAGTTTCAGCTCCCAGGCATGAAGGTGTTGCAGTTTGCCTTTTCGTCCGATGCGACGAACAGGTTCTTGCCCCATAACTACGAGCGGAATTTCGTTGTATACACGGGAACGCACGACAACGACACCACCCTCGGGTGGTTTCGTAACGCGCCGCTCTCAGAGCGTCGCTACGCTAGGCACTACATCGGTCGAAGTGGCCGCGATATTGCCTGGGACCTGATCCGTCTTGGGATGGCTTCGGTGGCGGATACCTTTATTGTGCCTGCGCAAGATCTGCTCTCCCTCGGATCGGAGGCGCGCATGAACTACCCGGGAAGACCACAGGGAAACTGGAGGTGGCGACTTTTGCCCGGACAATTGAACCCGGCAGTGTGGGTTCGGTTGCACGAACTCACGGAGCTGTATGGGCGCCTTGTCAGCGCGGATGTTCCGCTGAAGCCGGAATGACCGGTCGGAGGGACAGCGCAGCGCCTTGCAGAGCGACGCTAATTGCGATTCAGACCAGCATTGCAAGACTGGGAAAGCTCCGAGGCGACAGCTTTCGATTTTGAGCGGTTGGAGGATACGCACGATCGTTGCAGCGCCCTTCCAGGGGCCTAAGGCTTTCTTTTGGCTCGCTCTTTTGCGATGGTTTCCGTTGCCCGTTTTCAAGGAGGCTTAGGGTGAAGCGAGAAGCGAACACGTCGTCGCTTCGGCGACGGGTACATTATGTGTGCACCGCTACAGTTGGCGCTACCTTGACGCTGGTCATGGTTGGTGGTCTGGTCACAAACACTGGTTCTGCTTTGGCGGTGCCAGACTGGCCCACGACGTTTGGTCACAACATGTTCACTTACCCGCCTTCGCAGTGGGTGGGAGGGGTGCTGTACGAACACACGCATCGTCTTTTGGGCAGCTTAGTTGGCTTTCTCACGATAGGACTGTCGATTGCGGTGTGGTTGTGGGATCGGCGCCCATGGATCCGCTGGCTTAGCTTCGTTGCTTTGGTTGCGGTGATCGCTCAAGGCGTGCTCGGTGGTATGCGGGTTGTCCTGTTGCGGCACGAGTTGGCGATCGTACATGGGAGTTTTGCTCAGGCATTCTTTGGGTTGCTTGTCGTGTTATGGGTGGCCACGAGCCGAAGCTGGGAACGACTCGGAGGTGGTTCGGCGAGTTTGGAAAACTCGGGGTTCGCCGGTTTTCTTGCAGTGGCGTTGCCGGCTGCCGTGTATACGCAGATTGTCTTGGGTGCTTTCTTGACCCACCGAGGACAAGCGCTGTGGGAGCACGTGGTTGGAGCAGGACTTGTAGCTGCGTTGATCATGATTGCGCTGGTGTGGACCATGCGCGTTGCACCGACGATTGGCGAGTTGCGCACCCCGGTGTGTGCGCTTGCGGGGCTTTTGGGTTTGCAACTCAGTTTGGGTTTTCTTGCGTACCTCTGGCACTTCACAAACTTGCATTTGCGCTTGCCGTACGAGTGGGGACTCACCTTGCTCGCGGCGCATCGTACGACTGGCGCACTTGTTTGGGCGGCTAGCCTGGTGTTTGCCATTCGCTTGGGGCGTATTCGTTTCCAGTCAGCGGGTGCTGGGTGGTCTGTCAAAGAGGCAAGTAAGGTATGGACCTGAGTTCTCCCTCCCGCGCCGCCGAGATGGTGGGTTTACGAGTGGCTCGTCGGCTGCTCGACTACGTCGAGCTTGGTAAGCCGCGCTTGATGTTGCTCGTTTTGGTGACTACGGCCGTTGGTTTTTACCTGGGGGCGGAGAAATCGAGCGATCTATCTCTGCTGTGGCCGACGATTTTAGGTACCGCACTAGCAGCCACGGGGTCGTTGGCGCTGAATCAGGTCATGGAGCGCGATACCGACGCACTCATGATGCGTACCTGTCAACGGCCCCTCCCCGATGGTCGGTTGACGGTACGTGAGGCTACGGGTTATGGAGCGCTGTTGAGTGTTGGCGGAGTTGTTTGCTTGTGGCTCACTGTAGGTTGGCTCCCGGCACTGATTACCACCGTCACCATTTTCACGTACTTGTTCCTGTATACCCCTCTGAAGCGGCGCTCTCCCTTGTGCACGATCGTTGGGGCCGTTCCGGGTGCGTTGCCTCCGGTGACCGGATGGGCGGCCGCGGCAGGCACCGTGGGTGTGGAGGCAGCGGTACTTTTTGCCCTGCTGTTCCTGTGGCAACTTCCCCACTCGCTGGCGATCGCACAACTTTATCGCGAAGAATATCAGGCAGCGGGTTTGAAAGTACTTCCCGCGATGCCAAATGGTACAACCGCCACCGGCCGACAGGCGGTCATGCATTCAGCAGCGCTCTGCCTCGTTGCTTTGCTGCCGGTCCCGTTGGGGATGGCGGGAATCCTGTATTTGGTCACAGCTTTGGTGAGCGGGGCTGGCCTCGTTGCCACCAGCATGGCGTTCGCTCAAAGGGCTTCCGCTAGTCGTGCACGAGCTTTGCTTTTAGTATCCCTGGTTCACCTTCCGCTGCTGTTAGGCATGATGGCGTTCGACCGGCGGTGGATCCTGCAGTGATCTGTAGCCACTCGACAAACGCTGAACCGATCGTGTCGCAGAGTCATTTGCGGCCAACAACGCCCTGACTGTGGTTCACTGGGAATCGTGAAGTTTGCTACCTCGCAACGTGTTCTTGCGCTCACGTTTTTAGCCACCTCGGTGTTCTTATCCGTGACCGCCGCAGTGTGGCGAATCGCTGGATGGATGTCGCCGCCACTGCCCGTGTTAGGTCAGCTACCGGACTTCGAGCTTGTGGATCAGGAAGGCCAAATCTTTGGGACGAGGGAGTTGCGAGGGCGCATTTGGGTTGCGAGTTTCCTCTTCACCCGTTGCCGCGGAGTGTGCCCCGCGCTCACGGAGCACATGCGCCATTTTGCGTCCCGTTGTCTTAGCGCGAGTGACGTCCATCTAGTGTCGTTTAGCGTTGATCCTGAGCACGATACCCCGGAAGCCTTACGGCGATATGCACGTGAACACGGTGCTGCCCGTTCAAAGTGGACCTTTGTCACAGGGGACCGCGACAAGCTATACGCGCTGATTCGGGAGGGTTTTCGCTTGGCCGTTTCCGATGAAGAGAACCGAGTTGAAGAACCCATCGTTCATAGCGAGCGATTTGTGCTGATCGATCGGGACCTGAACATCCGTGGTTATTACCATGGGCTGGATCGCGAAGCGCTGCAGCGACTCTGCAGGGACCTCGGTAGGCTGGTACAGGAATCTGCGCAGGGTTGATGGCGTCCCCTGCTGAAGCGGGCCGCTACGTGTAAAGTAAGCGGGCGTACTCGCGCACCATGCGCGTAGCACTGAACTGGCCAACCAACGTGCGCAGGGAAGCTTTGATCTTGGCCAGCCAGCGACGAGGGATTCCCGCTAGATCGCGCTCGTAAAATAAGGGGATGACCTCGTACTGCAGTAGTTCGCCAAGCACTCGTGCATCGTGCTCGTCCTGCGTGTGCGGATCGGCTTCGGGTGAACGGATGCCCCAGCCGTTCGTACCGTCAAACGCTTCGTCCCACCATCCATCGAGCACGCTCAGGTTCAGACCACCATTCAAGGCGACCTTCATGCCGCTGGTGCCACTCGCCTCCAACGGGGGCCGTGGCAGGTTCAACCAGAGGTCGACTCCCCAAGTCAGGATGCGGGCGACTGCTAGGTCGTAATCCTCGAGGAATACGACTCTTTTGCTGATCTCTGGGGAGTGTTTGAGTTGAAACCGGCTACGAAGATCCTCCTTGGCCTCGTGGTCAGCTGGGTGCGCTTTGCCAGCGAGAACGAGCTGGAACGGAGTCGCGGTATTACCCAACTGTTCCAGGATGCCGTTTTCCGTGAGCCGGGCGAGGAGGTACAAACGTTTGTAGCCGGTGACACGCCGAGCGAATCCGATGGTCAGCGCCTCCGGGGAAAACGTTTCCCAAGCAGCCCGAACGTAGCTCGCTTCCTCGCCTCGACTTAAGCGGTCGCGCACCGACTTTCCCCGTACGTAGTCTACGAGCAGCCTCCGTTGTGTGTTGCGCGCATGCCACAATTCCTCGTCAGGGATGGTTTCCACGGCATCGAGAAAGTTCGGCTCGTGCAAGCGTGAGAGCCAGTCCGTCCCGAAATGCTTGCAGAACAGGCGTTGCATCTCTGGACCCATCCAGGAAGGTACGTGCACCCCGTTGGTTACGTGGCGAATGGGTACCTCGTCGACAGGTCGGTCGGGCCATAGCGGGTGCCAAAGAGCTCGGGAGACGCCTCCATGCTTTCGCGACACGGCGATAGCCAACTTTGTCGTCCGCAGAGCCAGCGGAGTGATGTTCACAGCCTCGTGAGTGTTGCCCGGAGTGATCCGGCCGAGATCGAAGAAAACATGACGTGGAAGGCCAAGTTGCTCTAGGTAGGCACCTAGTACGGCCGTCCACTCTTGTTCGTGGTATCCTTCGTTTCCCGCTGGCACGGGAGTGTGCGTGGTGAAAACAGCCTCGTTCCGGACCTCGGCCAGGGCAGCGTCCAGCGGTTGACCCCGACTGAGCCTTTGGCGAAGCCGTTCAAAGGTTGCCAGCGCTGCATGGCCTTCGTTGAGGTGGATCACGCTGGGGGTAATTCCCATGGCGTCGAGGGCACGCACTCCGCCAACTCCGAGGACCGCGTATTGTGCCAAACGGAGCATGCGGTCGGCTACGTAAAGGCGCGAGGTAATCCACCGATCAATCGGTTCGTTCCCTTCATGGTCGGTGTCGAGTAGGTAAAGAAGCGTGCGGCCCACGTCGATCCGCCAGATTCGTGCATACACCGTTCGACCGTTTATGGGTACTGACACCACGACAGGGGTTCCGTTTCCATGGGTTACCAAGACGGCAGGCAGGCGGCGAAAGGTGAGGTCGACCCAGTACTCGTGTTGCCACCCCCAACTGTCCAGCCGCTGGTGAAAGTAGCCTTGCCGATAGAAGAGTCCGATTCCAACGAGCGGTAGCGCCAAGTCGGAGGCCGCTTTCAAAATGTCCCCGGCTAAAACCCCGAGCCCGCCGCTGTAAATCGGAAACGAAGGATGAAATCCAAACTCAGCGCAAAAGTAAGCTACCGGTCTGCTTTCTTCACTTCCTGGAAAGGGTGGGCGATTAAGATCCTCCTTACAGGCAGCGACAACCCTTTCGACCCGCTGGACAAAGGGAGGGTCTGTTGAAAGGGCTTTGAGCTTTGAACGAGGCGCGAGACAAAGCAAGTCCCGGGGATTTTCCTTGACTGCCTCCCAAAGCTCTGGGTCAATCGAGCAGAACAAACCCGGTCCTTCCAAATGCCACGACCATCGGTAGTTCATCGCCAGCCAAGCCAACCCCTTCAGGGGATCCGGGAGACGATCTTCGAGGTCGGCAATGGCGGCAGAAACGTCTCGCTGGCCATCGCACCGGTTCGTGTCCGCCATGATTACGCTCCTCTCCTCGACCACACCCGATCCTCGTAATCGGCCTTGTAGCTCTGCGCTGCCTTAACACCTTGGTAAGATAGGGCAGGGGACAAAAGCAAGGCTATTGATCCCAAGACGAACGGCTGGCAGCGGCTAAGGCCGGGACCGTAACCGGGGCCAGCGCCGCTCTTCTAATATGTAACATGGAAGGCGTGAGGAAAGTTTCTCCGTTTGCACTCTCCCTCACTGCGGCCGCAACCTGCAGGTTACCACCGTTGAGAACGGCCACACAGCCGCCCAACACCGCTGCGGCGGTGGTGAAAGCAAAGCGCAAAAGAACATAAATCCTATTCGGGAGCGTGGCGGCGATGGCGTCGCTCAGTGGGTGCACCGGGCGCGCTGGCCCGATTTCCAGTTGCGGATTTTGCTCGGCTGCCTGAGCTGGACGCAGGCACGGTCCGCCGCATCCCCCAAAAACGCTGAGAACTTGCCTGGAAAGGAAGTGTCTAAAAATACTCATGAAACCACCTCCTGGTTGGCTTCCCAGCTTACGCGCTTCTCCTGTTCTTGTCATGTACATTCTCACTGGGGGGCTAACGCCGTAGGTGGGGCCCCTGTTGCGCTTAAACCGCCGACGCTTTGGTGGCGCCAAATACGGGTCCGCTGCTTCCGAGATTCGCAAATGCTCCCCAAAAAGGTTCCGCGTCTGAACCCTCCGGTTCATGGAGTTGCCCATGCATTTTTGCAGCGTTGGAACGTTGTGCGCGCTGCAGAGTCGAAGGCGGTTAGAACGCCCGTGTTGGCAGAATTTTTGCGGCCTGGCACAGCCCGGAGGATGTTACGATGCAAGTTCGAAAATGGATGACCCGTGAGGTGCTCACCGTTGGTCCGCGGGACTCGCTCCTTTGCGCGCAGCGCCTGCTGGAAGAACATCGGATCGATCAGTTGCCGGTGGTTGTCGCTGACAAGCTTGTCGGGCTTTTGACGAAGAGGGATTTGCACGACGCTCTGGAGTCTGCTCGCGAAGTGGCAGGGCGAAGTGCACCGGGGCCGGAGCTGTGTCACTTAAGCGTCGAAGAGGTCATGACACCGCACGTACTGACGGTGCAGCCCGAAGACTCAATCGTCTATGCGGCTCGCTTATTGCGTCGCGAGCGTATTGGCTGCCTGCCGGTAGTGCAAGGGCATCGGCTTGTGGGGATCTTGACCCGGTGTGACCTTTTAGACGCATTGACGGACATTCTCGCCGGGAAAGGTCGCGCGAATCCTGCGGAACACGGGGAACCGGAACTAGAAGCATGCAGTGTGTAACGGTAGAGGATCGAAAAACTTCGGTTAGGTTGGCACCGTTGATATGGGTCAGTAGCGAAAGTGCTAAAAGGAGGAGCGATGCCCGCAAATTTGAATGACATCGGTTTGGCGGCCGGTGAGGTTTGGCGTTACTTAGATGCAAACGGCCCGAGCGCGGCCGACACAATGAAGCGCAAGCTCAAAATGGGCAGTGACCTATTTTACGCTGCTGTGGGTTGGCTAGCGCGTGAGGACAAGTTGCAGATTCGTAGCGAAGGGCGGAAAACGATCCTTGCTCTTAAAGAGGGAGGCTGACTCCAAAGAGAAACACCGGCAGCGAACCCGACCGCTCTGTTCCTCGCCCGGGTGGGCATGCGTGCGATCAACGTTTACTCATTCCGACTTCCGCAACCGCACGGTAAACCGTGACCCCTTGTGCAGCTCACTTTCCACGCGGATTTCCCCACCCATGGCCGTAGCTAGGCGCTTCGATAATGCCAGACCGATTCCGAAGCCCCCAGCGTCTCGGCCAACTTTGCTTTGCCCGAAGGCCTGGAAAAGACTCGGTAGGTCTTCTTTCGAGATCCCTACGCCGCTGTCTTCCACATGGATATCTACATAGCCATCGACTGAGGTGGGAACTGCATAAAGGCGAATCCAACCCCGATGCGTGAACTTGACCGCGTTGGATAACAAGTTGAGAAGGATTTGTTGCAGGCGATTACGATCCGCAACGACGGCGAGCGATGCGGGAGGCTGATAGATAAATTCGACCGGCTTGTCTTTAAGCCTTGGAATCACGTACTCTTGCACCTCTTGGAGAACCGGCTCCAGGTCGACTTTCGTAAGCTCAACCGTCAGGCGGCCAGCTTCGATCCGCGAGAGATCGAGCAAATCACTGACCAGGAAAACAAGGCTGCGCGAAGTGCGCCGCAGCCGCTCCACGACTTCCGCTGCTTCATCAGGCATCCGGCCAAAGGCCCCCTCGGCGAGCAGATCCACGTAGCCCATGATAATATTGAGCGGGGTGCGCAGTTCGTGAGACACGTTGGCCAAGAACTCGTTTTTAAAGCGATTCGCCTGTTCTAATGCTCTGTTCGCTCGAACGAGCGCTGTGTTAGACCGCTGCAGCTCCCGTGCTTGCTGAAAGAGAGCCCAACGCTGCCGCTCGAGAAACCAAGCCCCCAAAATGGTCAGGACAGCCATTGTGGATAACCCAAGTAGATGCATCGCCACAGGTACGAGTGGCCGAGCGCCCAGCCCGATTGTCAGGAGAAATCCGGCGACCGCTGCGAGTGAAACCGGTGTCTGCCCTCGCCATCCCCATGGGATAGCGACGAAAGTACCAACCAAGATGTAAAGGAGGGCCAGGGCTAGAACGTCCCCACTGGACCGAACCGTCACGTGATACCCAGTGACTAAGACGACTAAGCCTACGGTGCAGAGCGAAGCCAGCAAACGTCCATGCCCCCGAAACGCCGGCTTCCGAAGTGCCCACACAGTAACTGCAATGAGCAGCAGCTCAAGGCCGTAGAACGCTGCATACGCGCGATCTCGTTCTGGAAAAGAGCGATGTTCGAAAACCCAAGCGAGGCCAATAACGACGGCGAAGGCCAGGCCGGCAACCGCGACCCTCTCGGCGATACGCCGTTGGGCGTCTGCCTCGAACGCTAGTTCTGCGTGGCTTTGACCGGGTCTCACAAAAATGCTTATACAACCAACTTTGCTGCGTCACAAAGTGCATCTAAGCATGTTTCTTTTTGGTTTTGGGAAGGGTTTTGCATTGGCGGACTGCTTGGGTGATTGGGGACGAGAAAAGGGTAATTCCGGTAACAGCGGCCGTGCGCCGTCTAGCAGTTCCAGCGATGTCCCTCTGCCGCAATTTGTCCCATTGATCGGCTGGATAGCAAGGTGCTCAGTGGACAAGTTGCGTCTTAAAATCGATTTCCTCTTGCCGCTGGTGCAAAGGCGAGTTGTGGGTGTTCTCAGGGTGAACCACCCCCGCTGAAGTCCGAGGGTTTGCCAGCAAGCGGCCGGTTGTTGGAAAGACAGAAGAGACTATGCTGGCACAAGCCCGTGGGCCTGTTCGTACCGGCTTCGAGGATGAGGGCGCACTTCTGGTTCGTAAGCACGAAGAGTCGATGCGCTGATTAGAAGAGTGATTCCCATGTTCAATAAAATGCAGTTGCCGAAGGCTCTACCGGTAAGTCTTTGGCGAACGAGCTTTTGGAAGAAGGCCGGATAATTCGGATACCGAGCGGATCTGTTTGCAATTTCTTCAAGACACTGGAGCAACGCGGTGAGGTCGTTCGAATTTGCGGTGAGGACTAGGAGCTTTGTTCATGGAGATTCAGCCCTTTGTTCACTCTGAGGCCTCTCTGTTCTGCCTTCGACCTTCTGAGGGCGGGACCGCTGAAGGCGGTTGTGGTGCAGTTACGCATAAAAGACGACCCGCGGTCGCATATGGACTTCATCAGAAAGCAGTTCGAATTGCCGTAGGCTCCCTCTCTGAATGGATGGGTGCCTTCACGGTAGGCTCTTTCTCACGATGATCACCGGGGGACGATTCGCAGCTCTCGCCCCTTGCCCAGCGGGGCACGAAGGGCTGCACCGTGACAGGCCGCATTCGATACCGGACGCTCGCTTTCCACCCGACACGCCCGACTCTCTTCGTCGAGGGCGAAAGCTATCACTCCGAGCCTTCAGCAGGGTTGGGCTTGCCTTTTTTTGGCAGGTCTTCTCCGGCGTGATCGTGTTCGCTGTCTGGGGAGGAGGAGCGCTTCCTCGGGGCTATGCCCTGGAGAAGTACGGTCGGCCGCTCCCGTCACTGGGAAGTGTGGAACCCGAGCCCGCCGCAGAAACATTTCTCAGGGGCTATTTGCTCACCGCCGCTTTCATTTACAATCCCGCGTTTGCGGCCCGGCCGGATAACACGGGGCTGGTGGGACTCCGACACATGCTTCATTTGGAGGCCGATTTGTACGGGCAGTATCTCACCTTCTACACGGATCACAATTTTTTTTCCGATCGAACGCGTAATTGGATCACCTTGAGCGAGTGGGACGGGACAGTCGGCCTCACTGGGCTGGCGAAACGGTGGAGTTGGCGGCTTCAATATGAGCGGGATGCGCCGCTCGATCGGAGCGGCGTCAAACAAATCTATGCCGATGCGCTGCTGACACGCTGGTTCCATCCTCTTGCAGACGGTTGGTTGCGCCCTCGTATCCCCTTGCAGGATCTAACGACCTACGTCGGAATCGGCTACCTTTTTTACAACGATCATTACTTCGCCAGGCCAGACAACACCGGAAGAGCGCTCTTCCGCTACGTAGTCCATGCTGAAGCCGATCTTTATCGGGGTTGGGTTATTGCCTATGCCGACATCAACATGTTCACTGACCGCGGGTCGGCTGTAAAAGTCAACCCAACCGAAATGGACTGGATCGTCGGTGCTGCCCTCCGGTGGCGCGGCATGGAGGTCGGCGTGTATGGTGAAGAGGATCGTCCGCTGGACCGAAGCGGACTTGCCCAGCGCTACGCCGCGGTGCAGTTTCGGGTGGCCTTTGATATTCGCAACATAAGCCTCACGCGAAACTAGTGCCACGTGCAAGGTGCCTGCGCTGGGCTCGTTTCGCCGCTGAGGTTTGTGCCAAGGAGCCACGCTGGAAGAGTCCTTCTACTAACTAAATGATGGATGAAGGAAATGCATCAGGTGACATGTGTCGTCCATGGTGGGGCAGGCCACTGGCCAGACGAGGAGCAGGAACAAGCTTTGGAGGAGTGCCTTGCGGCAGTGCGCGCGGGTTGGCATGTTTTGCAGAGTGGTGGCGATGCAGTTGCCGCTGTGGTGGCAGCCGTGGTGGTCTTGGAAGACTCCCCTTTGTTCAATGCGGGCGTGGGCTCGGTGCCAACAGAGGAGGGGCACGTAGAGATGGACGCTGCGGTGATGGAGGGCAAGGAGTTGAAAGCCGGCGCTGTTGCCCTTGTCCGCTCCGTACGGAACCCCGTGCGGTTGGCGCTGGAGGTGCTCAAACTTGGCCAAGAGGTGATGCTTGCAGGGGAGGCGGCGGAACGGTGGGCACGTGCCGTGGGACTGGCAACGGTCTCGGAAGAGGAATTGATTCGGGCTGCGGTGCGTCGGCCAACCCCCCCGGAGCGGATAGGCGGTACAGTGGGGGCCGTTGCGGTTGATGTGCATGGTAATGTAGCTGCAGCAACGTCCACTGGCGGGCGTAGGGGCAAGCGCAGCGGGCGGATCGGGGATTCACCCGTAATCGGCGCGGGCACGTATGCGGACAATCGCGGCGGCGCTGCTTCTGCCACAGGTGACGGCGAAGCCATCCTGCGTTTCGGTTTGGGCCGCTACGCCGTGTCGCAATTAGAACGGGGACTCTCACCAGCAATAGCTGGCGGAATGGCGCTTGCCGAGATTTCTCGCCGCTTGGTTGGGGAAGCCGGCCTCATTTTGGTGGATCGATTTGGTCGTTTCGGGATTGCGCACAACACGCGAAGCATGCCGGTGGCGTGGCTGAGGAGCGGATGCTCACGACCCGAGGCATCGATTTGCTCGATCCCGGAAGGGCGTGGACCGGCAAGGCTATTCGTCCGCGGGATGGATTGAACGATGGCCACTGTGACTTCCAACCAGAGACCGCCTGCCTGGCCCATTTGGCGCCTTGTTTGGGGCATTCTTGCCGACGCGATAGTGGCCGTGATCACCATTATGCTGGCGATTCCTGCCATCGTGGTCACGATGGTGACGCGGCGGACCTGGGCGATCGACAGTTTGGCGCCAATTTGGAGTCGGATTGTATTGTTTGTTTGTGGGGTGCGTGTAGAGGTACACGGCCTCGAGGATATCGACCCTGGCCGATCGTATGTGATCATCTCGAATCATCTGAGTAACTTTGACATTTGGGTCACGTTAGCAGCCCTTCCCATGCGGCTGCGCTTTGTGGCGAAGGAGGAGTTGCTTCGGATTCCTTTTTTCGGAACGGCCCTGCGGATGAGCGACCACATCGTGATCGACCGATCAAAGCCCGATGACGCGGTGGCTCGAATCAATGCGCGCGTAGCCGCGCAGGCCAAAGCAGGTAAACCGTTCTGTATCTTGTTTTTTGCTGAGGGCACTCGAAGTCCCGATGGCCGCGTACATGCGTTTAAAAAAGGAGGCGTCACCCTAGCGTTACGTACCGGGCTGCCTATTGTTCCGTTATCCATCAGCGGCACTGCGAAGCTGCTCCCTAAAAATGCCTACCTGATTCGCCCCAGGGGACGCGTCAAGCTCGTGCTCGCCACGCCCATCGAAACTGCGGGCATGAGCTTGGATGAGCGCGATGCCCTGAACGAGCGGGTGCGGGCCATCGTCGTTTCGAACTTCGATCCTGACTTTTAAGGCGCAGCGAATTTTCGCCTGGAATCTTTCATGACGGTCACTCAATGCGTGTACGCTGCCATCCAGTGGCTGCGCGAGCAGCTTGAAACACGGGCTCCGAAACCCTGGTGGGTTCTCGTGCCTAAGCCCGTACCGTACGTTCCTTTGCTCGTCCAGCGGATCGACGTGTGCATACGGCAGCCCTTGTCCGTTTTTATTGCCTGCGGGATGCCGTTTGCGGGAAGCCCGGCTCTAGCGCGCCTACGGAAGTTGAACGGGGCGCTGTGCAGGAATTTGTCCGCTCATGCGGTGGCTGCTCTCGCCCCGTACTTGCGAAGAGGAGTAGCTGACGGTGGTAAGAGCCCGAGTTCGTGGCTTCCGCGGGTGTCTCCTGAGCGGGCACTTCTCCTCTTGCAGGCCAGCGGAGCATGTGCCGAGCCAAGCGGGCCTCATCGATGGCACGAGCGGATGGCATCGCTGCTGGAACGGACGACGAAGGGTGTGGCTGCGGCAAAGCAGTCAACCGATATGTCGGAGCGCCGCCAGACAGCGATACGCCGACAGGAATTAGAGCGGCTCGCTAGGGAGGTGCGCGTATTGTTACCGTCGCTGCGGGATCTCGACGATCTCGCGGAACGATTCGCAAGAGGGGGCACCCGCCAGGAGCTACTCGAACACTACTGGAGGTTTGTCGACCGCTGGCTTGTGATGCCCATGACTCCTCCTCTGCAGGAATCGGTCGTACGCCTGTGTTTTACGTCTGCTGCCGCTTCGAAAGAGCGTAGGAGCGAAAGCGCCGAAGAGTTTGTTTCTTGGTTAGAGGGAACGTTGCAGTCTTTGGTTCTCGATGTTCCCCATTGCGCTGCGCCCGACATTACCATCGCGTTACAAAGGCCCATCGAGCGAAGTGGATCCGTGTTCAGGATGCGGGAAGGCAGCGACGAGGCACACTTTACAAGCTCGAGCCCTACAGGGGTCCCGCTTCCACCGGCCGCAGCGACCAGTATTGCGTTCGACAGGGCAGTGGCGCACCCCTGGGTTGCGGGGCAAAGAAACTTGAGGGACGTGGTGGAAAGGGTTTCCGCGGGGTCGGAAGAAGCAGGGGTGTGTTTCGTCGGACCCCCAGGCAGCGTGAGGTGGGGTTTGGAACCAGGGCGGCCCCTGTCAGCAACGGCACTTGCGCTTTTGTTGACTTGCCCATACCGCTTTCTGCTCGAGCGGGTCGCTCACGTTCATCCTCTCCAGCGGAAAGCCAGCACGAAACATTTCGAGGCTAGTGCCTTTGGGACACTCGTCCACGAGGCTTTTGCGGCGTTCCTGAAATGGCATGGGGCAGCGTTTTTTGCCCGGAATGGAACTCTTCGTGATTGGCTAGAGTGCGTCCGCGCGCTTGTAGTAGAGCACTTCGAAGCTCGTTTGCGGACCTACCCGCTTTGGGGAGAAACGAATCAAGCTGAAGAACTGCTGCGCCTTCAGGCATCCTTGGAGCGGCTCGTCGCCGCTGAGTGGAAACAGCCACCGCGTGAGTTCCTGGCGGTAGAATACCGTTTTGGGGAGCCGAGCGGTGTGCGACTGCGGGGATCACGAACCCCGTTGTACGTACGTGGCTCGATCGACTGGCTAGACCGAACGGCAAGAGGGTTGACGGTGGGTGAGTTAAAAACTGTAGCCATTACGGTTGCCGAGCCCACGCGTTTGGACTTTCGCCGATACTTACAGCTTGGCGTATACGTCTTGGCGATCGAGAGCGGCGCATTAGGTAACGCTGAGACAGTGAGCGATGCGGCCGTCGTGATGGTCAACCCCAGTGACGTGCGGCGGTGGCAGGCCAATGGAAGAAGCTTGCAGCAAGTAAGGGAGCGCACGGCCGAGGCGGTCGAGGTCGCTACCGTTTTGCTCCAATCGGCAAAATTTCCGCGGACCCCGGCTGTCAGCGACTGTATGTATTGTCCCTTTTTCACCTACTGCGGAGAGGCCGCCGCCTCAGATGCCGTGCGAGCCTCTTTGGAGACAGCCGACGAGGAGCTGCAGGCATTTTACACCTGGCGCGGGGTCTACAGAGAAGGATTACGAACCCGTGACCAGCGGTGGGTCTCTGGATGAACGTCTTCCGATACTCGGGCGAAGATCAGGCGCATCTTGTGGCTGCGCTGGCGGAGGTGATGGCCGAGGCCGAGCAGCAGCTGGTCAGGGTGTTAGTCTGCGCGGAGTCCGCATCCGTGTCGCGGATTCTGCCGCTCCTGCAGAAGTTTAAGATTCCATACGTAGCTGGCAGCCGCTGGCTGTTTGTTGCTCATCCTTGGATACGCCTGTTCCTCTTAGGCTTGCGTGGCCTGGCAGACGACGACCCGCTGGGCCAAGCCTGCTTGCTCGGACGACCGTTCTTCCCCCTTGGCTTGGAGCAGCGGGTGCAACGGGTGCTCGGGCAACGTCAAATGCCGTCTGGCGTTTCACAGGCGTGGGAGCGCGCAAAAGAGACCATACGAGAGCTCCGGGTGCGCGCAAGTCGCGGAGGGCCGGGCTCCGCTGCGTTGGCACTGGCGGAGGAAACGGCCTTCCTATCGCACCCCAGCTTCTTTGGTGCGAACTGCGAGACCGAGCGCCAGCTGTTTTGGATGTTGCTGAGCGCAATTGAGCGCGAGTCATGGATCGCGAGCAGTGATCTAGTCGGTTTTGCGTCGACGCTGCACGATTGGTTGAACGCCCCGGGTGTGCTTGCGCAGAAACTCCAGCGTTCCGAACGCGGGAAAGAATTGCGGCTGTTGGCTTTTGAAGAGTTACAGTCCGGCGATGCTGTGGACCTGCTCGCTGTGATGGCCGAAGGACATGGGCCCTCGCAAATTCATTGGAGTTTGGCGAGCGAGGGCCACGTGCGCCTAGAGACCACTGACCGTCGTATCGGTGTTGATCTCCAGGTGGCAAGCACATTGATCGTGCCCGATGCCGGGCCAGCGACAGCGGGCTCAATCTCCCACGTTCCCCGTGGGGGTGGATAAAGCTACTGTTTCGAGGGTGGCTCTCCCGCGGCAAAACGCTCAATGGCGTCCAGTGGCACGCCCAGCACATGGGCAACCACCAGCGCCGCGCGGAGTGCGTACAACTCGCTTTCTCCCACGAACTCTCGCCGCAAGGAAATTTCCGTTCCCTCGATGACCACGGTGGTTTCGCCGTTTGGCGCGTTGCCAGAACTGCTCGACACAAGATACGTGGCAGTCGGCAGGTCTAGGGAGGTGCACAAAGGGTCGTCTTGGCAGGCAACAACGGCGGTCCCTTTTTGCCTTGCGGCCTGCAGGAGTGCGGCCAGCTCGTCGCGCAACGTGGCGGAAGAAGGCCCGTCGTAGGTGACGCCGCCGGTCGGTGTCAGCACGAGGATGTCGGGCGCTACGACCCGAAGCAGCTCGTGCGCATCGCCGGCTTGGCGCACTCCATACTCGAGCACGAGCACACGGCTCCGTTCAGGGTGCACGGAACGATAGAGTGCCTGGAGCAGACTTTTAAGCAAAGCGTGGGGTTGATGGATTTCTAGACGAACACCGAGGACCGCCAGAGGCAGTCCAATTTCTGTGTTGTACGAGAGCGGATTTGCGCGGACGCGCATATAGGGGCTAAGGGCTTCGACCAGCACCCGTTTGACGACGGTTTTTCCCCTTCCGCCAGCGATGCCGATCACAACGGGGCGATGGATCTTGAGGCTCCATCGGGCGAGTTGGGAAAATGCTTTCACTGCGAAGCGGCGACGCCAATTGACTCGAATGCCCGAAGCCGATCCTTTCTCCCTTGTCCTCAGTGAGTGCCGTGGCCGAAGTGGTGATGCGGGCAGCCGGAAGAACCGGCGCATTCGCTCGAAGGCCAGGTCGATGTCCGCGATGTTCCGCGCAAAACACAGCCGTAGGTGCCCCTCGCCCGTCGGGCCAAAGGCGACGCCCGGAACGACAGCCACCCTGGCCGTATAAAGCAAGGCATGGGCGAGTGCACGTGAGTCGCGGGCAAATGGAATGGTATCTTTTACCCGTGGAAAGACAAAGTAGGCAGCATCGGGTTTCTGGTAGTCGAAGACTTCAGGCAGGGCATCGAGATGTTCGATGATCCGCTCCCGCCGTACCCGAAATTGTTCGCGGAATGGTGCCACAATGGCTTCGGAGTGTTCGAGCGCTGCCATGGCGGCGTACTGGGAAATGACCGGCGCACAGGTGACAAGCGTGTCGTGTACCTTGAGGATACGTGCAGCGAGTGGGCGGTCGCAATGGACAAAGCCGACGCGCCAGCCCGTCATTGCGTAAGCTTTGGAGAAGGAGCAGACGCGCACGGTGCGTTGCCGGTGTGCGACAAATGCGGCTGGACTTGTCACCGGCTCCGCAGTGTACACGAATTCTTTGTAAACCTCGTCGGAAAGCACGATCGCGCCGTGGTGAGCTGCCAGTTGCAACACTAATTCGATCGTTGCCCGAGGGAAGATGGTTCCTGTGGGGTTGTTGGGTTGGGCAAGGAGGATGGCTTTCGTTTTGCGTGTGAAAGATCGCGCCAAAAGATCCGGATCGAGGTCAAAGCCAAGGTCTTCCACGAGGGGCACGAACTTGGGGATGGCACCTGCCAGCCGGATCGCGTTGCTGTATGAGGTGTAAGTCGGAGAGGTCAGAAGCACTTCCGATCCCTCTGGGACAAGCGCGAGCAAGCTTGCGGCGATGGCTTCAATAGAACCGCAGGTGACGATGATTTCGGACTCTGGGTCGTATTGCATTCCCTCAGCTCGAAGGTGTTCGCTGATGAGTTCGCGCAACGCTGGCAGGCCTGGTGACAGGCTATACTTTGCACAAGCGCCTTCCTCGAGCTTTTGTTTCACATAGGCTTTGATCGGTGGAGGCGTGTCGAAGCTTGGAATACCTTGCGCCAGCGACACCACATCGGGCATTTGCGCCGCCTCGAGCTCGATTGCCTTGATGGCAGAGAGTTCGAGCTCGTCCCAAGGAGGCACTTGCGTCAAGGCTTGGGAAAAGCGCTGGCTAGCCATGAGCTAACGTTGATTGGTCTTATAGAGCGCGCTCTGAGAGTCGGCCCCTGAATTCTCAGTGTTTAGTCCACGAAGATGATCAGTGAAATCGAGCAACTCCGCTTGCCACTGCCCACGGGGCGTTTGGCCAAGTAGGTGCAGACTCCCTAAAGGGATTTGGAGCTTCCGGTTTGCAACCGCATCCTCACCGAGCAATTGGACCAAAATCCAGTGGATGACACCGCGATGAGCGATTATGAGCACCTCGGGGCCGGGATCGCTCAGCACCTGCGCAAGGGCCGCCTCTACGCGCGCGCGGAATGCGGTTAATGATTCGCCTCCAGGATAGGAAAACGCGGCGGTCCCGCGTTCCCACTCCATGGACTCCTTGGGAAATGCAGAGGCGATTTCCTGTCGTGTAAGACCCTCCCAGTAACCAAAGTGGATCTCGTTTAAGGCTGCTAGGGGGACACTGGGAACGTTCGGGGCAACGAGCGCTGCCGCTTCGCGTGTGCGGCACAAGTGGCTGGTGTAAACACAGCGGAGGTGGTGGTTAGCGACGATCGTAGCGGCTAGAGCCATCTGAATCCGCCCTTTAGGGCTCAAGGGAACATCGGTGGCGCCCCAGTAACGCACGCTCGATTGCCCCACAGTTTCCCCATGTCGTAACAGCAAAATTCTTTGCAACCCACTCATGGCCGGCCAGCTAAAAGTTCACCTTGCGCATCACGAAGCGCGGAAGGCGGCGTACAACGGCCATGATGCAGGCCCAAATTGGCGGTGCGTAAACTACGGTCCGGCCGCGCTCGATCGCATTGACTACAGTTTTTGCTACTCGGTCTGGCTCTCCCGCAAAGGGCGGAGGCTTCAGACCAATGGTCATGCTCGTTCGTACAAAGCCAGGCTTGACCGTGACCACGCGCAGGCCCTGGGCGTAGTATCGATGGTCCAAACCCTCGAGGTAGCGGGTAAGACCACCTTTGGCAGCACCGTAAAGTACCACCGGCTTTCTCCCGCGCTCGCCCGCAACGGAACTAAAGACGCAAAGCGTTCCCCCGCCGCGGGCAAGCAGTCGGCGGCGCGCCGCCTCGCAAAAGAGAATGGTGTTGGTGAAGTTGACCTGCAACAGCTCAGCGGCGAGCTCCGCATTCGCTTCAAGCTCCTCCTGTGTTGCGAAAAGCCCAGCGGTGACCACCACGGTGTCGGCACGTGCCAAAGCGGCCTCAGCCGCAGCGAGCGCGCCTTCGAATAGCTCTGGCTGGCCGAGATCGCAGCGAGCGTAGCCCACCGGTGCCGGGGCTCCATGGAGTTCCAAGTCCCTAGCGCTCTTCTCCAGTTCACGTTCGCTGCGACCGAGGAGAAATAAGGAGTGGCCGCGGCGAGCAAGCTCACGTGCCAGCGCGCGGCCCATGCCTCGAGTTGCACCGAGAAAAATAACTTTCACGGGTCATCTCCAAATAGCCGTGCAGATAACGCACTGCGAAACCGTAGGGTAGGATCCCACTTCCGCCGGACGGTAAGAAAACGCTCGAGTCGCGGTTCCATCGAACGAAAGTGCTCGGGTCGCGTGAGGGCGTCTTTTGCGAGGTAAATGCGGCCACCTCCCTTGACCACAATGTCGTTGAGGTCATCGACAATTTGTTGGGTACGGTTGGATAGAGGCATGTCGAGTGCGTAAGAGATCCCTGGCCGGGGAAACGACAGGATCCCCCGGCCTTCCTGCCCGCAATCTTTGATCACAGCCAGGAAAACAGGAGCTTGAAGTTCTAGCAGGCGATCCAACAGCCGCTGGTGGGCTTCAAGCCCTTGTTCGGCCGGAAGAACACATTGATACTGGGTGAAGCCCCGGGGGCCGTACACTCGGTTCCAATCGAGGACAGCATCGAGGGGATAAAAAAAGCTCTCGGGGTCGACGACTCGGCGCCCCCGCACTCGCTGGGCTCGGTAAAAATACACCCGGTTGAACCAGCGGATCATCCAAGGCTGCAAAAACCAGTTAGGAAAGACGGCGGGCAGTTTCATGGATTTGGGGGGCTGAGGGAGGCGTGAGGGTGCTTCATGAGGGAGGGCCCAACGGCCCTTCATCAGAGCACCTCGCCCGAACAATGGCGGAGGATTGAGAAGATCCGCCCAGGCCACCGTGAAGGGCCAGTGTTGACCCGCCTGGTGAAGGGCGGACAGCAGTGCAGGCACGTTTGGAAAGGTTTCGACTTCCTCGAGGATCCAGGGGGACGGGATCCTCTGCATGCGAAACGCTACCTCCAGGATGTGTCCTGTGAGCCCCATGCCGCCTAACGTCGCATCGAACAGCTCGGTTTCGTGTTCGGGGGAACATTCGATGCGCCTCCCGTCGGCGACCTCGAGAAGAACTGAAGTCACATGCTGACCGAACGTTCCCTGAGAGTGGTGCATTTTTCCATGCACATCAGCTGCAACCATACCGCCAAGGGTGACGAATTTGGTCCCGGGTGTGACTGGCGGGAACCAACCGCGAGGGAGAAACAACTCGATGATCCGCCACAGTGGGCAGCCGGCTTCGGCGCGCAAAATCCCCGTTTCTGGGTCGAAAGAGAGGAGACGGTCTGCAAGCACCGTGCTCGTTAGAGCGTCGCCTCTCTTGGCAGGGAGCGCGGCATCGCCGTACGAGCGGCCGAGGCCACGCGACAGCGATCCATGTGGGGTTACCAGACCGAGATCCTCGTTGGCGCAGAGTCGCGCCTCGCAAACGGGGAAGCGCCCCCAGCCCGCCACGAGCACTGGGGGAGAGCACCATTGGGGAGAGGTCGCTTGTCGAAGTTCCTCGGTGGTCATTTACTCCAACCTTCGGCGAGGTCGAGAGCTTCCTGCACGGTGGGGATGCCTGGGCGTCCGCCGATCGCCCGGCACTTCAGGGCCGATGCTGCTGCAGCGAACCGCAAGGTCTTTTCCGTCGTCCAACCCAAGACGAGCCCGTAAATACAACCAGCGTGAAATACATCCCCTGCCCCTGTGGAGTCCACCGCGTGGACCGGGTACCCACGCACGAAATACTCGCGACCGCGCACGTTGGCTAATGCCCCGCCTGGCCCAAGGGTTGCGGCAGTAAACCACGGACCGAATTTGGCGGCGAGCCGTAGGGCGCGAGAGAGGTCTTCTGTGGCGGTTAAGCGTAGGGGAAACTCCGGTGATGTGATAACGACGTCGCTCAGGGCCAGGAGCTGCTCGATGCCCGACGATGGCTGATCCACATCGAGCACGACCAACGCACCACCTGCTTTTGCTACTTGTGCAGCAGCGATGGCCAGCCGCAAATCGACTGCGTCGAGAAGCACGGCGGTTGCAACGCGCAAGTGTTCAAGGGTGGGCGTGTTCAGCTCCTTTAAGGTTAACTCGCCCCCGGGTTGATAGAGCACCGATCGTTCCCCTGTGACCTGGTCGATGAGGATAACCGAAACGGGTTGGGTGCTGTTTGGGCGAAACTCCGCGGGTGCTAGATCCACGCCCTCTCTAGCCAGGGCCCCCCGGGCGAGATGACCGCCCGGATCGTCTGCAAAGACCCCCGCGTACGCAGTCTTCAGACCCCAACGTTGGAGTGCCACGAGGGCTGTGGGTACTTGCCCTCCAGGTTGCACCTCGTAGTGCACCAACGGTTGCTTGCCATCTAACCGGGGATGCCGGGCCACGAGACAGAGATGGTCAACGCTACTCGTTCCAATGCCAACGACCAGAGGCGGACGTGCGGGTAGAGCTTTTTCTGGGGATTGGCGACCACCTCGAGTCATTCTTCGTACCTTAATGGGTTCCAAACGCCTACACGATCTGGCGGTGACCGACAACTAGAGTTTGTCTTTGCTTATGCTGAAAGCCAGTCGCGCTGAGGCTGCCTGCTCGGTCTCCCAGCACCCGGGGGGGCGTGGTGGTGCGCACGGCTCGCGTGGCAGAAGAAAGCTGTACGGGCCCAAACCCCATGCATGGCCTGGATCCCGAAGTTGGTCTGCCTAGAGATGAATTGTGACCGCCGGTTGCTCCGGATCGTTAGAGTAAAGCGTGACAGTTTCTCCCTCAGCGTCGTCGTGTGCTTGCGTCTTTTTGAACCGCACTTGCAGAACGACCTCATGCCCAGGAGGAATCTCCAGAGGAAAAACACAAGGGGTGCACGGGCCGACACATAAGACTAGAGCGTGACACGCGCTCCGTACCTCGTACAAGCGCAGGATAGCCGTGCCCCGATTCCTGATTCGAATGCCCACCGCTGCTTGCCCGGAGCACACGGAAGGTTGTGATTCAGATTGAGATGCGAACACTTCCGCCCCGATCCTCGGCGCTCGAAGAGGAAGGAGGTTGCGCGCTGTGTCCATGAGGAGCTGCAGCCCCATCGCTGCAGCTACCGCCCCCGCCAGGTACTTCCCTAAGGTCCGTATTGGTTCCACCGTCCGAGCCGCCATGATGACCGAAAACGAAGCCTGCCGTCGGGATACCTAGGAGTTACTAGGGCTCGGGCAAAATGGCGATGATTCTCGCCGGGCCTCCTGTGCCGCCACGGATTTTCATGGGCAACGCCACGATGGTCGCCCCAATGGGGGGTAGTAAGTGGAGATTGGCCACGTTCTCGAAGGCGGGTTTGTTCGCTCCGTTAAAAACGCGGTGGGCCAGGAATTCGCGCGACGGACCAGGGTCAATGCTCGCTGTGTCAATCGCGACCGCTGCGATGGCACGGTGCGCTACTAGAAACTCGGCGGCGGCGGCCGAAAACCCAGGGAAGTGGAGATTGCGGATGTCTTCCGGCAGGTCAGTGCCTAAATACGCACGCTTGTCTCCCCAAAACCGCCCCCACCCAGTAAAAATTGCGACGATCGCTCCGGCGGGTAGCCGACCATGGGCGCGCTCCCAAGCGAGAATGTCTGCCACCTGGACCTCATAGTCTGGGTTGGTTGACGCCGCAGCCCGTACGTCAATCACGGCCGCTGGCCCAATAAGCGAACTCAAAGGAACGGCCTCAGCTGTCCAGCCACCTTCGGCAAAGTGGATTGGAGCATCCATATGGGTACCACCGTGTTCTGCCAAGCAAAGGTTGTTGGCAGCGTACCAGTAACCTTCGGTCGTCTTTCCCCACGCCACCTTCTCCATGCGGAATGACTCACCAGTAGGCCAGTAAATGGTGTCGGGACCGAATTCGTAGGTCAGATCGACAACGCGACCAGCGTCAATCATGCCTTTGGCCTTGAGCTGAGTTCGTGCCACAGTGCAACTAACGGTAGCGAGGCTCCAGCTAAAGACTGCCGCGAGCAGAACAAGGTTTCGACTCACGATGGGTTACCTCGACGACGTGCGAGGGTATGAAATGCAGAAGAGGCAGTCAACTGACCTCGCGTCTGAAGGAGGCCAGTGTCAACCATGGCCTGTCTGCTCCTTGACTAGGGGAGCTAGCCGACGCAAATTAGGCGGCGATTTCCCAATGGGCATGTCTGTTCCCGGGGGCGCGTTTCTACGAAGCGGTGAAAGAAAGTATAAATTGGACTGGACCTTCGGTGAATTTTCGCCCAGAATATCCGTCGGAATTGACTATGTTTGACATGGATTACACTAACGATAACAACGTTTTGGAAAGGGAAGACGAGCTTCGCGCTGACGAGGCTATGGAACTCAGCGAAACCTCGCCCGAGGACCTTAGCGAGTTGGAGGCGCGCGACGTCGAGTCGTTGTTTTCTGCCGATTTGGCGACGACTTCGGTGTTAAGCCGAGCAGAGGAAGAGGCTTTGGCGCGGAGGATTGCCAAAGCACGCGGCCGCATTTTGCGAGTTTTGAGACAGGCGAAAACCCTAAGCCGGGTTGCGTTGGAGGACGCCGGGCGTGGGGTCATTCTTCCAGAGGAAGACTTCCGAGAGCGGGAGACGGTAACCATCCTCCGTTATGCGGAAGCAGCCTTGCAGAATCGGAAGTTGCTGAAGCAGATCCGTTTCAAAAACGTGGCTCGGTTGCGCAGGTTTGTGAGAGACCTGACGCGGGCATTGGACGAATACCGGGTGTTGCGCGATGAAATGATGCGCGCCAACTTGCGCCTCGTCAATCTCTTTGCACGCCGGTACCGTCATCCTGTACTGACCTCGCTGGATCTTTTCCAAGAGGGTACGATTGGACTGTTGCGCGCGATCGAGAAGTACGACCCGCAGCGCAACATCAAGTTTAGCACTTACGCAACTTGGTGGATTTGGCAGCAACTCAGCCGGGCAGCGGACATGCAAGGCTCGTTGATTCGCTTGCCAGTACACTGGAATCAGTTCCGGCGTCGTATCGGTCGAGATGCGCGCGAGCTGGCAATGGAGAACGAGGGGCCGGTGTCGCGCGAGGAGATTGCGGCCTCGCACGGCTTGGATCCCGAGCGTTTCGAGGCCATGGCTCAAAGTTTTCAGTTTCTCTCGACCGATGCGCCGATCGGTGACGAGGATGACCGTACACTTGAGAGCACGCTGGCGGCAGAAACGCCTGAGCCTGACGAGGTGGCTGAGCACGTCTCGCTTCGTGAACGGTTGGAGGAGGCGCTAAAAAAGTTGCCGCCTCGAGAGAGTAAAATCTTGCGCCGTCGCTTTGGGCTGGATGACGACGAGACAGAGACGCTGGAACAACTTGGTAAGGAGTTCGGTGTAAGTCGCGAGCGAATTCGCCAGCTCGAAGCCAGAGGCTTGAAGATGCTTCGTCAAATTTGCGCCGAGCAAGGTCTGCAGGATTATCTGCTGTAAGACAGCGCGGTGCCGCATGAAATAGCCCAGTGGTGGGGGGGAACGGTCCCCTCACCGCGGGCATTCGCATTTTAGGGCTTGGGGCGGACACAATAGCGGGGCGGAGCGAGGTGCGTGCCGTGGCAACGAGGGCAGCGCGTTGGCCGCGAAAGACGTTTTCGCTCGTGGAAGGTGTAACGGCAGTCCAAGCAGGAGGCGGGAAGGATAACCAGCTGCTCCGGGGAGTGGACAAGCGAGCGTTCGACATGGTAGAGGTGCTCGATGACGTCTCGCTCAGGAATCCGTAGCGCTTGGGATAGCCCTCTTGCGCTGTGAGGTTCGCCACGCAAAAGCTCGAGCAAAGTTTGTCGAATTGTCCGACTCATGGCTCCCTTGGCACCTAGACGTTTCCCCCTCGTCCGTAACTGCGTGGTGGGGCTTTTCGTGTTCTCCATAATCTGTTTCACTGCCGCCTGCAGAGCAATGCCGTTGGACAATGGTGAAGCCAGCCTGGAACGGGCAAAAAACGGACTATTGGAAGAACTCCAAGCAGAGGGGGTTACCGACACGCGCGTCATCGAGGCGCTGCGGAAGGTTCCGCGCGAGGAATTCGTTCGGCCGCACGACCGTCATGCCGCCTATGACAATCGCGCCCTGCCCATTGGAAAGGGGCAGACCATTTCTCAGCCCTTGATTGTCGGCTTGATGACGCAGTTGCTGGGTCTCACGGGCAACGAAAGAGTGTTAGAGGTAGGCACCGGTTCCGGATACCAGGCCGCGGTGCTGAGTCTGCTTTGCCGGGAGGTGTACTCTATAGAGATCGACCCGGAGCTTGCTGACGAGGCCCGGCAGCGTTTGGCCCGTCTGGGTTATCGGAATGTCCACGTTAAAGCTGGTGACGGGTTCTTTGGTTGGCCGGAGGTAGCCCCATTTGATGCCGTGATTGTCACGGCGGTGGCCCCACGCGTGCCCGAGCCATTGCTAGCTCAACTCAAGGTCGATGGCGTCATGGTGATCCCTTTGGAGGAGGGGTGGGGCGAGACGTTGGTGCGGGTGCGAAAACTCGAGAACGGAACCACCAAGATGGAACGCTTTGGCGCGGTGGCCTTCGTGCCTATGCGCGGTGCGGTGCGTGCTAACGAGCCGGAGCATTGACGCTGCCGCTTTGATTGCTTTGGGCAACTCTCGGCCAGCGATAGCCTTGGCGGGCAGTGCCGGTTCCTCTCGCGCTCGTCCGTGTCAAAGGGGGAGAGGTCGCTCCATGACCGTGTTGCCGTGCAGCACACTGTGAGCTGAGAAATGTAATGTTACGGTTGCTGCGCCGCGGCGTCTCTTGGCAACGATTCGGTTCTGGGGTACTCGGAAGGTGAAACTGGCTGCCGCCATTTGGGCGGAGGCCGCTACGGGAGGAGGGAGCCGATGAAGCAGTGGCGAATGTGGTTTGGGATCGTTCCGCTAGCAGGCATGATCCTGTCATCTCCGATCGTCTCGGCCAAGGAGCCAATTCCTCCAGCAAAGCAAGCATACCTCCGTTACTGTTCTGCTTGCCATGGTGAGAGTGGGAAAGGGGACGGTGTGGTCTCGCACCTGATGAATCCGCGCCCAGCCGATCTTACGCAGTTGGCCAAAAAGAACAAGGGAGAGTTCCCCTTTATGCGAGTGATTCGCATCATCGATGGCCGTGAGACCATGAGGGCTCATGGAGACCCGGATATGCCGGTTTGGGGCGAAATCTTCGCCCCGGAAGTGCCAGGGGCCATGCACAAAGAGGCCAATATTCGGGGGAAGGTGCTTTTGATCACTGAGTACCTAGCTTCGATCCAAGAACAATAACCGTCTCTGGACGGTCGCCGCAGCGAACGGTTAGAAACCGAAGCTAATGAGATCGCTTCGGCTGCGTGCATAGTCGAGAGCAAAAGAAAGCTGGGCCTCGCTTTGGGCGTGAATCTCGAAGAGAGGTTCACCCTGCCGAACCACGTCACCAACGGTTCGCAGAAGGCGAACTCCTGCGCTCACATTGGCAGGTGCGCCAGCGTGCTTAGCCACACGCGCCATGTGCCAGCAATGGATTGCACGGATCCTGCCGTCGGCCGGGGAAGGAAACTCAGCACGGAATGGTGCCTGGGGAGGGAAAGGCTGCGGACCTTGAGCCTCCAGAATTTTCTGAAACGTTTCCCACGCGCGACCGGAATCGAGCGCCTCAGCAGCAGTTCTGTAGCCATAGCCCACTGCTACCCTACCAGTTAGCTCGAGGATTCGCGCGGCGAGGTAAAGAGACTTTTCTCTGAGGTCGGCAGGCGCTTCGGGTAGGCGCTGCAACACCGCAAGGACGTCCAGCGCCTCTAGGCGCGGGCCGATTCCCCAGCCAATGGGTGCGTGGGCATCGGAAATTGCCACCTCGAGTCGGAGATCGATGGCGCGTGCCACAGCCTCAAACAGGCCAGCGAGGCGCTGAGCGTGTTCGAGGCTACGTACCTTCGCACTGGGACCGACCGGAATGTCCAACAGGACGTGCGTGGCGCCCGCGGTTTTCTTTTTGGAAAGGATTGATGCGACCATCTGCGCCTCGGTGTCGACTTCCATTGGCCGTTCCACTGTGATGAGGATGTCATCGGCCGGGGCGAGACCAAGTGCCCCACCCCAGGCGATGCAAGCTCCAGTGCGTTCGATAATCCGATAGAGCTGCGCTGGATCGAAGGCGACATTGGCAAGCACCGCCATCGTATCCGCGGTACCAGCGGGGCTGGTGATCGCTCGCGACGAGGTTTTCGGTACGGTTAGGCCAAGCGCGGCGAGAATGGGTACCACGACCATCGTGGTGCGATTACCAGGGATGCCGCCGATACAGTGTTTGTCCGCAATGGGTGCGTGAGAAAAGCGCAACGCAGTGCCGGTTTGGATCATGGCTTTGGTCAAGGCCACGAGTTCTTCGAGTTGCATGGGTCTTAAGGCGCAAGCGAGAACAAACATCGACAGCTCAACTTTTGAGTACCGGTGTTCCACGACGTCCTGCAGAATCTCCAGGAACGCTGCCTCGTCGAGTGCATTCCCCCAAAGCTTACTGCGAACCAAGTCGACGCTTTTCGGCGCCGGCGCGTGGGTTGCCACGACCGACGTTCCCTCTGGCAAACCGAGGTCCCGGAAGGCGACCTCGGAAAGGCCAATCTCATTGGCTTTGACAAGCTGGTTGGTGCAGAAGTTCAGGACGCCAATGATCTCATGAATTTTTTCGTCTCCGGGGCTCTGGCCCCAGACCCGAACTCGGTCCAAGGGGCGAAAACCTAAGTTGCCGTTTACCACGGCTTGTTCGTGAATGAACACCACGTGCTCGCTGAGAGTGTCGACGCCGACGCGCCGGAGCTGGAACATAACCGTTCGCTTGCCTCCTTCTTTGCAGGGCTCAAAGGATATCGTACTGGAGTGCACCTTTACATGGGCCACCGCAGCCATATACAGGCCGTGGCTGTGATGCTCGCCCTGAAAGAGAAAGCGCGCGGAGCTGAGTTGAGCCCGGTCGAGATCGAGGTCTTCCGCCACCGGTTGGCTGCGGTTGCAGAAGAAATGGGTGTCGTGCTGCGCCGCAGCGGGTTTTCCGCCAACGTGAAGGAACGCCGCGACTACTCCTGTGCCTTGTTCGACCCGAACGGTCAATTGGTCGCACAAGCGGCTCACATTCCCGTGCACCTGGGATCGATGCAGCTTGCCGTGGATGCAGCTCTGTCGCAGCATGAACTTGCTCCGGGTGACGTCGTCGCCCTCAATGATCCGTTCGCTGGCGGTACGCACTTGCCCGACCTCACCCTGGTTGCACCCGTTTATCGTGCCCGTGCTCGACAACCGGTGGCCTTCGTTGCCGCGCGGGCGCATCATGCAGACGTGGGCGGGAGCTTCCCTGGCTCCATGGGACTGGCTGAGGAAATCTACCAAGAAGGCCTTCGCCTTCCTCCGGTGCGTCTCGTTCGCGCTGGCCGGCTATGTGAGGACGTCTGGAGGTTGTTCGAAGCGAACACGCGGGTCGCGCACGAGCGCAGAGGCGATTTATTTGCGCAGCTCGCTGCCCTGCGTATCGGTGCGACCAGGTTGCGAGCGCTAGCCGCGAGGGTCGGAACGCCGCAACTACACGCAGCGATGGCCAGTTTGCAAGATTACTCAGAGCGGCGTCTACGTGCCGTGATCCGTCACCTGCCGGACGGCGTGTTCCGCGCTTGCGATTACCTGGACGACGATGGCATGGGCAACGTTGATCTGCCCATTGCCGTGGCCGTGATCGTCAGCGGAGACGAGATTACGTTTGACTTTTCCCATTCAGCGCCGCAGACGCGCGGCGGCGTCAATGCCAACTTGGCTGTTACATGGGCCGCGGTGTTATACTGCCTCCAGTTGCTGGGACAGGGGGAAATTCCGCCCAATGCGGGGCTCATGCGCCCGGTTCAGCTTATCGCCCCAGAGGGAACCATAGTTCATGCTCGCTTTCCTGCAGCGGTCGCGGCCGGAAACGTGGAGACCTCGCAGCGGATCGTGGACGTCATCTTACGCGCCCTCGCTCAAGCCGCCCCTGGTATTGTGCCCGCGGCCAGCTGTGGGTCGATGAACAATGTCACCGTTGGCGGCGTCGTGCCCGGAACGGCAGTTCAGTTTGCCTACTACGAAACGATTGGCGGAGGTGCGGGTGGAGGGCCGCGGCGAGCAGGGGCTTCTGGTCTCCACACGCATATGACCAACACCATGAACACGCCCGTAGAAGCTTTGGAGGCACACTTCCCTTTGCGTGTCACCCGGTATGCCATGCGGCACGGCTCTGGTGGATCGGGATACCATCCAGGGGGAGACGGCATCGTACGGGAGATCGAGGCGCTGGTGCCGGTTACTGCAACGCTTCTCTCCGAAAGACGTCGGCACCGGCCTTGGGGTCTCTGGGGCGGCAGGGGAGGTCAACCGGGGCGGAACTGGTTGCGCCGCTACAAGGCGCGGGGCAAAGCTCAAGAACTACCGCTCCCGTCGAAGGTAACGGTGAACTTGATGCCGGGCGATCGCTTACGCGTGGAAACGCCCGGAGGCGGGGGTTGGGGGAAACCTCGAGGGAAGGGAGCACGAGGGAGGTAGCCCGAGGGGTCGTGCGGAGCCACCCCCCTCGTGCGGGGTCGGGAGGGAAGGGAGGGGTCAGGAAACTTTTACGCGGGCGGTGGAACGCTAGTGGGCGCCGGACGCGTCTCTTTTTCTTTTCTCTGCTTCACGATTCGTTGGAGCTGCTTTTCCAGCGCTGCCACCCGAAGCCGCAACTGCTCCACCTCTTTGCGTGGCGCAACCTCAAACTGGCGAACCAACACCCGATGTGCTTCGCGGCGAGCAGATTTTCCGAGCTGTTCGCTGCGCTTACGCAAGGCTCCCGCTACCTCTTGCGCGTTTTTCTCCAGCGGCCGGATCCACGGCTGCGCTTGGCTTCGCACTTGTTGAACTCGCCAGCGAAGCTGCTTTTGTACGTCACGAGAGAACGCCTTACTCTGCCGCCGAAGTCCACTAGCCAGCCGCTGCCACCGTTCGCGCAAGGTCTTCCAGATGCGAGATGCCTCTTTGTTCAAGTCTGCCGGAAACTGCACGCGCTCCAGAATCGCACCGGCCTCAGAGACCCACCCATGCCCATTGTGCGATGCCCGCTTGACTGCCGGTTTGTTTGCCATGAGCTGTCCTCCTGCGGCACCTTTTAACGCTATGCGTCATCATTGTCAATGCGGTGCGTCACACCGGGCCGGGGAGCAGCCGGGGACGTCAAACGGATACGGGGGTTCGAACGGGGTCGTACGGTGGCAAGCCCCGACGGAGCACGCAACCCAACGGGGAGAACATCGACGGGGGCGCGCCTCGCTCGGGTCCAAGCGCGCAATCGACATACGGGCCGCCGGTTCGTTCACGAGGGTCTACAGGCTGACCGCGTGTGCGCCGGGCTTGCGGCCGAAGCCCGTGCCGTGTAAGCAGCAAGCTGAGGTGCGAGGGAAATTTCGTCCCTCGAAGGCGATGCGTGCCCTGGGTTACGCCAGGTTCGTGGCCAACTGGCGTGACGTGTGTCGTGCGTATTTGCGCGACGCCGATGTGCAACATCTGGTGTTGCGCAACGGTGTGGAATTCCGCGCACGGTAATGTGCCTTTGATGGGCCTGTACAACGAGGTTTGGCGCCACGACTGCTATCGCCTTTGCCAACCGCCGCTGCGGCCCGGTGGCACCATCGTCGATATCGGAGCGAAGGTGGGAATGTTTGCCCCATACGTCGCGAGAGAGTTCTCGCCGCAACGAGTGTATTGCTCCGAGCCCAGTCCGATGGCGGTGGCGGATCTGCAGCAGAATGTCTATGCAAATGGGTTCGGTGACACTATCCGGATCTTCCAGTCGCTGTGGCGGAGAGCGACGGGGAGAAACAGCTGCTGGTCGCCTCGACGCCAACGTTGAAACACTCGCTCGTCGGTACCGGCGACGAAGTGGGGAACGCGATTCGAGTGGGGTGCACGACCCTCGGCCAGATCTTGGTGCAAAACAGCATCGAGTCTTGCGACTTCCTGAAGATCGATTGCGAGGACGCCGAGTACGAAATGATCCTGACGACGCCCGATGTATTCTTGCGACGCGTAAGCCGGATGGCCATCGAGTGGCATGCGGTGCCGGGGCACACCGTGAATGAGCTCGTGAAAAGGCTTCGCAGTGCCGGCTACCGAGTGCAGAGGAGCGGTGAGCAGGACTCGACGGTAGGTTATGTTTACGCGAGCTTGGCCGACGGCAGCCCATCCTAAATAATGCTGGGAATGCTCGCGGGGACGAGCAGTCTTCGGGACGATGCCGCCCAGGGTTTTGCTACTGGTGAGGCAAGGACAGCGGCTGATATCTGCGGGCGCCCTTCGTCGCGCGGAACTGTGCCGCTCGGCGCTTCGAAAAACACCCTGCCTCGCGAGTCTTGATTGCACCACGGCATCAGAAACCGGCGAGGGAGCGCCCGAGGAGATGCAATTGACCAAACTTCAGTGGTGTCGAACTCTCGCCACGTGCTGCTGAAGCGCGCTGCCTTGCCCAGGGATGGTAAGCTTGTTCGGCGAACGCCCTTTGTGCGCCTTTGGCCCGTTCACGGAAAATCCCGCTTGCACCGCTTCCATCGCGGTGTTGACTCCGAGGAGCCGCCTTGACCGTCGGTGCGACTACGGTTCGCCGCTCTCGGGCTTGGGGTTTCCCCGCGAGCAATTGTTGGGTCTCGTCTAGGGCTGCATTTTGAGCCGCTGGATGAACAGAATGGCTGACTGTGGGGTCTCGACAATCACACTGGCAGGAAGCGGGCAAGTCGACCGCAATCGTCACCACTGGCTCCCTCACCGAGCTTGGGCGTTAGCCCGCTCCCAGCCCGCCGTGAGAACGCAGGTCGGGAAACTCTTTGCATGCTGGCGAGCTGGGTGTTGGTGAAAGCGGAGCGTTGCGCGTGGCAGTGGCGCGGACGCAAAACTCGGAGCGTGCGCTCAGAGATCTGTGGTTTCGAAGCAAGTACCTTCGTTGGCAAATTGGGCGACATCGTTGCGGGGGGCACGCGTAGGGAGGGTGTCCGGATCTCGGTGAGTTTGCAAAAGGGTAGGGACGTTGGCGCGGGGTGCGGGCGGCTGACATAACTGACCACTTCCCTCGACGGCCGGGGATCGGGGTGAGAGCGGGAATCTCCCCTGCGGCACCGGGCCACGAAGGCGGGAATGCACAGCAATACAAAGCTCGCAATCGTAAGATCGGGGTTCCGAACTGCCATCGTTCACGTTGTGCTGGCCGAGGAGCTTCGGTGGCAGCAGGATGCCGTGGTTAGTTGCCGCTTCGCCTGACAAGGCTACTCTGCCAGATGTAGAACCCGAAAAAAAACACGTGGGCAAGGTTCACCGAAGCTGGTCCGATGATCTGCCTGAGATGTGTTGGTAGCAACTCTGCAAAGAGAACGATCATGAGCGTGAGCGCTAGTGGATTCGCGGCCCGCTCTCGCCAGCTCCGGCACAGCCGCCACTCGGCGAAGGTCGCTACCAAAAAAACGAGCGACGCGGTGGCCCAAAGGCTTAAAAGTACTGGCCCGGATTGCAAAATGCCCTGATAGGGATCGACCCCTCGCCCCCGAGTCGGATCGAGCGACAGAAACAGGCCCGTTGCTGCGTGCACCGCGCAACCGAGAGCGGCAAAGAAGCTCCCCCCGTGGGAAACCACGACTCGCCATCTGCTGTCGTTGCCCGCTGTAAGCGCTACCCTCGCACGATAACCGTGAGCGTACAACGGGATCCCCACGACACCGAGAAGCGTGCCAGCAAGGAGGATGTTTCGAAGCAGTGTTTCGCTGCCGTGAAGACTCTCAGTAGCGATGACTAGCTGCAGCACGTCACCAATGGTTGCCGCAATCCCACCGATAAGCGCCACCCGTAGCGCTGCCGGAACGTTCGACTCCATCTAACACCCTCTATCGTGCCCGATCGCATGAGCTCAAGGCGATAGAGGTTCGGGAAATCGTCGGCAGAGAACAGCAATGGCTGGGTCCCTGTCAGGTGGATCGTTTTGCGGTGGTAGTTCGAGAGCTCTGGTGAGCTTCCTTAAGTTGCCGATCGCGTGATGTTCCGATTGCGGGTACGTTCAACCAGTGGCCTGTGTAAAGCGTGGAGGTGGAGTTGTGGTCCGGAGCGCGTGCACAGAGGAGAGCTAGCAAGGAGCTGTCGGTTGTGCCGAATTTGCTTGCTGTTCGGTGGAGTTTGGGGGTGGTCTGCAGATGGGTGCAGGTCCGCTGGCTCATCGCTGAGCCAATGGGGCTTGAAGGCGACCGTGGCAGGAGTCCATTGTCCGTGTGACTTTGGATGAGGATGCTAGCGAACGTCTTAATCGCAGCAGGAAATTTGCTGGAATCTATTTGTATCGATCTCTTATTCCCCGCGACGGAAGCTTGTACGATCCTTAGGACGACGTGGTCCTCTCCCGTAGAGAAGCCCGGGGGCACCTGATGGGGCCGTGTCGACTCCTGCTTCGTGTGCGCTGGGGCACTGCGCCAACGCACCGGGGCAGCTTCGTCAGGCAGTAGCTTCGACATTAACGTGAGTTCCGCTTGGTTCGCGGTAATTCTGGATTGGCACTCTCGTGCTCTGTGTCGTGTCCAAGCGTACGAGGGTGTCTCCTATGTCCAAGAGCCGGGATACTGAGCGTCGGTGTGCGAAGAACGAGTGGCGCGTGATGCCTTTCTGTCAGCCCGCCCTCTCCCGGCAAAGGGGTCCGCAGACCGGTGTTGAGTTGATGATGGATTGGCCATGGCGCCAGAGAACACTTGCTGCTCGCGGCTGAGGCTCGGACCTCACAGTCATAAAGCCTGTGTGCAGCATTCCGAGTTTGGTATGTGTGGGCTTAGGCGTCGCCCCGCACCGGCCGAGCTGAGCGATTTGCGCCGAGCTGTGCTATTCGATCCCCAAAGCGACCAGAGAACGCCTCTTCCGTGGTTGCGGCCTACTGTTGATTGTGCCTAGATAGCGACGGGCTTGTCTGATGCGGAAACTTTTCATCCTCGCCACGGCTTCCATAGGGTTCGTTTTGGTCGCGTTCTTCTGGTTACGTCAGCCAGATTCGCGGGGGAGGCCAAAACTGATTGTTTTTGCCATCGATGCGCTGGACAGTCGCATTGTGGCTCGACTCATTGCCGAGGGAGAGACGCCAACGCTGCGCGCCTTGTACGAAAAGGGGGCAGTGGGAACTATCAGAACGTCGGAGCTCGGCCTGCCCCCGGTGTCGCCCGCCATCTGGACAACGTTCGCGACAGGTGTGTTGCCCGACGTGCATCGGATTCGCGGTTTCGTGTTCAAAGCAGACCAAGGCTGGGAACTATTTCGATCGATCGACCGGACGGTTCCCGCATTTTGGGAAATCGTGTCCCAAGCGGGCAACTCCGTGGGTGTCGTGAACTGGTGGTTCTCGTACCCGCCTGAACAGATCCGCGGCTTTCTCGTGACGGATCGTTACTTCGAGGCCGAGTTGGCGGGTTTGTCGAAAGTTACTCTTGGTCAAGCAACAGGTAACGATGCTCCAGTAACGTACCCTCCTGAGCTAGTAAGGCAGCTGAGGATCCCCCGCCAGCTTGTGTTACCAAAGGTCATTTCTGCAAAGGAAGCTGATCAACTTGATGGGACCATGTTGGAACTCGCGTTCCAGGCTGCGGGCCACATACCGGTCGAAATATTAGTGATTTACCTCAATGGCCTGGACCGGGTTTCCCACGTGTCTTGGGATGCTCGAGACCCCGATGGGATGGGCGGTGTCGAGGTTCGCAAGCATATGCACAACCTCGACCGCTTGCTGGCGAAAGTTTTGCGCTGGGCTGGTACCGATAAGCAGGTGGTCATCTTGTCCGACCACGGGTTCGAGGCGGCTCCACCAGGACAGAAGTTTCGCGGAATCCACGAAAGCAAGGAGGCAGCAGACGCCGCCTTCATCCTGCTCGCCGGTCCTGGCATCAAAGGCGGCACGGATCTCGGTGTGGTCAGCCCTCTGGATATATTGCCTACGCTCTTGGCTCTCGCGGGGGTGCCATTACCAGAGGAGATTCCCGGATCCATCTTGCGTCAGGCTTTTCAGCCCGGAGCGTGCGACTTCGCTGCTTTAGAGAAGCGGCAGAGATACGCGCGGCTACCTGCAGTTGAGGGTCAATCGCGCCCTAGGGGAGTGGCGGACGATGCGGTGGATCAAGCGACGAAGGAACGACTGCGCGCCCTAGGCTACATTGACTGAACTTTAACCTCGAAAATCAGCGCTTGGGCCCGCCGCGTCACCGAAATTTGGCGGCGATCTTCCCCGTCTCTCTCGGGGGAGAGGGCGAGCAGCGTTTGGCTGTGCGCCTGTGAGAACACCGATCTCTGCGGGATCCCGAGGACAACGGGCCCCGTGCGCAGCGTTTCGCCAGGAGCGTGAAAGCAGCAGGCGAGTGGTTCTGCTGCCTTCACGCTCGGGAGCAATGTGCGACGGATCACCGTTTTACTGGTTGGGCGTGCGAACCTCGGTCACCTGCTGCGAGTTGACGACAGTGCCCGTGGCATCCGTTAACGTCATGCCCGCTGTTATCAACGTTCCGGGCGCCAAAGCGCCGACCCGCACCTTGATTTTTACCTGGCCAGCCGGCGGGGGCAGGTTTTCGAACAACAAGTTATTGCCGTCGCGCTGTACGGGAGCGGGCTCTGTGCTCACCAACTCCACTTCCGGCGGGAGAACAACCGTCATGTGGATCGGTTCCACGGCGTTCCGGTAACGCGCGCCATAAACCATGGTTGCTTTGGGGAAGATCTTGGTATTCGCCTTGATTGCCCCGAACAGTCGTTGCGGACGTTTCACCACCGATTCGTGTGTGCAGCGGCCCACTTCGGCAGCGCCACCACTGTCCGTCACTTCGGCAATCGCGGGCAAGAGCAGCCCATCGGGTGCGTCAAGCGCCACCTTCGTCGTAATTCTCACTTTACCGGCAGTGGGTGGGAGTCCATCCCAGATATACAAGTTTCCGTCGACGTGTGTCGGGGCAGGATAAATCGATTGCACTTCTAGCCAATTGGGAAGCTCCAAGGAAACGCGGCGCATACCCGGGTCGAAACTCCAGTAACGCGTCGTGTAGGTGATATAGCGCCCGGGCGCACTGTACCGTTGAGCCCGCAGGAAGCACCGCTTGCGAGTGGTCAGTAATCCACGGACACGCGCCGCGTCGGTTACGGAATATCGGCGGCCATACACGTCTTCGATGAGGGCAGTGTTCTCCAACCTGGTGCCGCTGGCTGTCGTCGGTTTTACCCGCACCCGGATGGTTGCCATTTGTGCGGGACCGGGGGGTAAGCTGGGAATGCGAATCGTGACCGTTTGCCCTGTCACCGTTATGGTTCCGTCGCTGGCTGTGGCACTGACGAATTCGACTTCAGGTGGAAGCGAGTCGGTGAGAATCAAGTCGACCAGCGGTTCTGGACAGTTCGTCGTCCAGGTCAGCGTGTACGTGAACTCGGCTCCCGGCTCGATTGTGCCAGTGTGGCTCTTGCGCAGATCCACCCCACAGTCGGGCGGGGATCCCGATGCTGCGAGCCGGATCAAGGTTGCATCCGATGCTGTGTTGTTGGCGCTGTTCGCATCTCCTGCAGTTTGCACCTTGGCTACGTTGGTAACGGTGGGATAAGCCGCACTGCCCACTGCGACTTCGATGGCAATGGTACGGCTTTGCCCAGGAGGTAAACTCGCGCCGTGAGTACAAGTGACCATCTGGCCACTGACGCTGCACGACCAACCAGCACCGCTGGCGGAAACGTAGGTCAGCCCGTTTGGCAGATTGTCCGTTACCGTGATCGGGGCAGTTGTCGGCAGCATGCCTACATTGCGCACGACGATCGTGTAGGTGCCGTTTTCTCCTACTCGGAACACCGTCGAGTGCGATTTTTCGATTGCGACGTCAATGAAAGGTGTTTGCACCGTAAAACTTGCGGAGTCAGAAGCATTGTCGCCCTCGGCGTCTCTCGCTGTAGCCGTGTTCGTGACCACGGTTCCGGCAGCTACAGAACCGACCGTCATCAAATAACGGACGATGGCCACACCACCTGGATTGAGGGTACCGACGTTGACCAAAAGAGGATTCTCGCTGACCACCGCTCCCTGGCTGGTGGTGACACTACCAGGGACCAAAGTAATTGCGGTGGCAAACGTGTCGTCCACCCGCACGTCGGTTGCTGCATTGGATCCGCGGTTTACCACAGTTAACGTGTACTCCAAAATCTCCCCGGGATTGATGCCTCCGCTGAGGTTGGTGTCGGAAACGAGCCGAAAGGACTTGTCCATGACCAACTCAGGTTCTCCGCTTTGCTCGGCTGGCACGGCATTGAGACAAGTAGGTTGGGCTCCATCGAGGGGGTTGCCGTTCTCATCCGTGGTGACCGAACTCGGCTGACGAGCCTGAACGAGTCCCTGATTGCAGATCAATCCGTCGCCGTTGACCGTGCCGGTAATCGTGATGGTTACGGATGCATTCGGGGGAATCGAACCGATGTCCGGGATCGCGATGTTGTTCGAGGGAGGAGGCGCCGTACCCTGGGTCGTACTGATACCCGTGACGAGGACTCCAGGAGGACCGAGCGGTACCACGTCGGTGAAACTCACCTGTTCCACGGTCACTGGCCCATCGTTGAATAAAGTGACCACGTAGCGAATCGTGTCTCCGGTATTGATAGTGCCAGAGGGCGGCACGGAATCAATCAGCAATCCCACGGTCTTGGTGGCACGCAGCCTCCCCCGGGCGCTGTTTTTGACAATGACCACGGTAGGCTGGTCGCCATTGGTGTCGTCGCCGTCCCAGTCGGTTGGTTCCGGGCTCGTTTGGTCCGAGTCGACGATGCCTTGATTGGCGATCACGGTTCCTTTGGGTGTTCCGGGATTGACAACCACGCGGAAGGTGATGGTCACGGTCTGCCCTGGCAATAGACTCGAAACCGTTACCGTAACGGTCCCGCCGCCGAACGAGGCCGTCCCGGTAGTGGTTGCGAGCGTGCCGGCGACATACGTGACGTAGGCCGGCAGAACATCGGTGAATACGACATGGTCTACGGGTTCCGGCCCGTTGATCAGCTGCACGGTATACTCGAGCACGTCGTTCGGTAGGACTTCACCGCCGTTCAGATCGGCAACGGTTTTCACCGCCTCGATGAAGGCCGTGCCCCCTACGGTCACAGGAGCGGAGTCGCTGGAGACGTAATCGTTCACACCGCCGCTGCCGTCACGCCCGCTGTCGGAGGCTCCGGTGGCGCCCGGTAAGCTCGTCCACGTCATGACCGCATTGTTGAAGAGTTGATCACCCACCACCGCATAGGGTTCCACTCGTGCTCGATACGTGAAGCTTGTCGAGCCAGCGATGACCGTGAGCGAGGAAATGCGGAACGTGAGAGTTTGTCCGGAAACCGTCACGTCCCCCGGTGGTAGGGTGGTGGACCCGGAAACGTAGGAAAGCCCTGTCGGAAGCGTGTCTTGGATGACGATGTCATAGGCGGTCGATGTGCTGCTACCGAGGTGGCGCACGGTGACGGTGTATGTGACCTCGTCTCCCAGCGACTGGTTGGACGGACTAACCGTCTTGTCCACTTCCAGCTCGGGCTCGACGACGGTAATTGGGACGCCTTGGATTCCGGGCGTACCCGCATCGTGGTCAAAGGTGATCGTGGTCGGTGTTCCGGTGCCGTACTGTACGGTTACGCTGGAGCCTTCAGCTTGCTCGCCGTTGCGCAAGACCGTCCCATTCTGATTGGCAGCGACGTTGTCGACGCGGGCCCTGATCTGGACCTCGATGAAGTCATCCGTGTTGCTGCCGTTGGCTGGGTTGACCACATCGCCGAACTGGAATTGTACCGTTTGCCCTGTACCGAGGCGCGTGTTGTACGTGGGATTGCTGACCGTCATCCCCATGTGGCCGAAGGCGATCGTGTGTGCCGTGTAAGTCAATCCGGCTGGCAGCACATCGGTGAGCACGAGATTCGGAATCGTGCCCTCAATTACGTCGATGCGAATGGTGTACTGAACCTCATCGCCGATCGTGTAAGTTGGGGCTCCCACGTTCTTGTCCAGTGCAACTTGCGACGCCACGGTGACGGCCTGACTGGCTGACTCTTCGTAGTTGTTCAGTACCGAGTCGTCGTCATCATCGACGTTGCCCGGGTCGCTAGAGTTGTCGCGCCCACCACTGACGAGGCTCGTGTAGCTGACACGGGTAGCGTTGTTGAGAACTTGGCCGGGGGTAACTGTGTTCATCAACACCGAGTCGAATTCAACTTCCAGCGATGCTCCCGGGTGGATTTCCAGCGGAGGAAGGGAGATGGTGTCGTTTGTATTCGTCGTGGTGCTGATGTTCACGTGAGCGGCGCTCACCGTCGTTGTGGTCCCATTCAGGAACACGTTGCCGCCGCTCGGGGTAACCGTGACGTTGCTGATTTGGTACAGCCCGTTTGGCAGGGTGTCACGCCAATCGAGCTGGTACGCCGTGGTATGCCCCACGTTGTCGATGCGTACGCGCCAACGTACGGTATCGCCAGCATCCGCACCCACTCCGCCGGCTACAACCGTCTTCGTCATGTTGACGTTGGGTTCGCCCACGCGCACAGGGTCCGGCGTGGACACAGGCCCGACGGTTACCGTGCCGATCGTATTGGGGTCGGTATAGCTCATGACCACTGAATTCCCGAGCAACGTGCCATCTTGGTTTGTCGGGACGTTTCCGACCCTCACGTCGTAGGTAATTTCGATATTTCCTGGGTTCGGCGCCGACAGAGTGCCAAAGTTGAATTGGAGGCTAGACCCCGACTGCGAGAAGAAGGACGCATTGCTGTCTACGAGGGGTGCGTTGGAGGCCGTTGCACCTGCCGGGAGGGTGACAGAGAGGGACCCAGCTACATACTCCAAGCCACTGGCCATTGTATCGGTGACGATCAAGTTACTCGTTGTCCCGACGGGGACTCCGGCGATAATCCGGAATGTGGCCACCCCGTCCACAGGAACGTAGCTCGCCGGGTTGACCGTGTGCTTCGACAGGACTGGGCCTCGCACCGTAACCTGGGCGTTATCGGAGGCAGCGAGGTCGTTGACCCCGCCAGTGCCTGTACGCTCTCCAGTGGCCGAACCGGGTGCGCCAGGTGTTGCACCGCCGGTCCCATTGGTTCCGGGCAAACTGGTGGCCACTCCAGTAGCCGTGTTCGTGATGACGAGATTGAAGCTCACCGATGGATCGACGATGGCGGTGTAAATGATCGTGACCGCTTCGCTCGGATCGAGCTGATCGATCGTGACGGTAAGAGTGTTCCCCATGAACCCGGCACCTACCGTCGCTCCGGATCCACCCGTGTTGACCGAACTCACCGAGGGCGAGATGTATTGAGAGGGCAGTGCGTCGGTAACCGTCCAGTCGAAGGCGCTTGCCGCATTGGTCCCAGAAGCGGCGTTGCTGATCACGAGGGTAAACGTAACGGTATCGCCACCCTGAACGCTCGTGGGATTCGCCGACTTGGTGATTTGGATGACAGGCTCTGCAATGTGCACGGTCCGCGTGTTCGTGTTCACCTGTTGCACCGCGTTACTGAAGTTCAAAAAGCGAATTCGGCCAATGTTCACCAAGCTCGTGCCTGCGTTGTTAGCCGGAACGTTTTCCACGACCGCGCTCAGCGTGAGCGTGTACTGTTCGGGCGTGGTGTTGTCGGTGTCGCTGTTACTTACGTCGCCCAGGTCGAGCGTAATCTCTCCAGAAGTCCCTGTCATCGTCACCGGAACTGGGACTCCCGGAGGGGCCGCATTGATTCCACCGGGATCGGCTGCGCTGACCAGCGAAAGGCTGTTGCGAGATAGGTATGCCGTCCCCGGAATGTGTTGCAGCCCAGCAGGGAGGGCATCGACGAGGGTCACTGAACGTGTGGTCCCTTCCGGTAAGGTAAAATTCAGCCGGAAAGTAACGACTTCGCCAATCGCAACGGGTGGATTTACGTTCGCGTTCGCGTCACCGGGATCCGTGCTCGGCTCCGAAGTCGAGAGGATGTCCTTGTTCGCTGTCGTGGCTGGCACAGAAGCGCTGGCAGTGGCAGTTGCCGTGGTTGTGCGCTCCTCGGGTACGGTGCCTGCCTGGGAGTCTCCCGAAACACTGGCACCGTTCACGTACGTGGAGCCTGTTACCACGTCACTGCGAACGCGTGCAGTAAAGGTGAAGGTCCGAACACCGCCAGGCGGAATGGGCCCTCCCGTGTAAGTTACCGTGGGGGGCGTGTAGGCGTAGACAAAGCCCGGCGGTGTGGTTCCCTCGTTGACCGACGCGAGTGGAGTCGTGTCGAAAAGATCCGAGGGTAGAGTGTCAGTCAGGAAGACGTCGTGAGCCCGTGAAGTTCCCGTATTGGAGACCGTCAACGTGATCGTGACGACGTCTCCGGCGTCGGGGTTGGAGGGACTCATACTTTTGCTCAGGGTCAATCTTGGTTCACGGAACGTTGTGCTCACGCTTGCTTGAATTGCCCCACCCGGATTTCCGGAGAAATTCAAATCTACACGGTTGGTTTTTGTTTGAGGACTCGAGGCAGCGGAATTTTGAGAGACGTTGCGCACTAAAGCCGCCAAGGTCACTTGGAAGGTGTTATTCGTGGAATCGTTATCTGCGTTGACCAGCACATCACCGAAGCTCAGAGTTACGATTTGTCCTGTGGCAACGCTGCCTGAGGTGGTCACCGACGGTGAAGTGGTCACAGAACCGTTGAAGGTCCCGGGGATGACGGTGACGGAAGCCGCCACGTATTCGAACCCTGCGGGCAAACGATCGGCGAGGGTCAACCCAGGGGTTCGTCCCTCCGGTAAGGTGACATTGATTGCATAGGTAATCACATCACCCGCAGTGACGCTCGACGCACCCGTGCCGTTCGGCACGATAGATTGAATGAGCTTTTGCACCGCTGGGGAAGAAATCGTCGCCGCAGCGCTGTCATCCGAATCGGTTAGTGTGTGGTCCGGGCCAGCTTCTGCCCCAGCGTAGTTAAAAAGGGTTGCCGTATTCAGCAAAGTTTGTCGGGGAGTCACGGGGCTGGGATCGCCCGGACCATCCAGCAGTAAATCGAACGTAACGATCGCGATATTCCTTCCGCTCGTAGGATCGTAAGGATCGAGCGCTCCGTCGGGCGTCGCTGTTGGTCCGGGATCTAGCAGCTCGATGCCACCAGCCGGGTCGAAAAGGCCTGTGCCGATGCTCACGTAAGGCATGGGTGCACCGGTTCCATCGGTCACGCACAGATTGGGCCCGCCGGGAGGGATAGAGAAGCCCGGTGGAAGCGTGTCGCGTAAGCGCACGTCGAAGGCGCCGTTCAAGCCTGTTCCCCGGTTTTCGACGACGATCGCAAAGGTCACGAGATCGCCGGCATCTACATTGGCAACGTCGCTGCGGATGGGATTCGAAGCGAGTCCAGTGGAATGGATCGTCCCCGAGAACCGGGGACAACCGCTGCCGGGTGTGGTGAAAGAGACGGGTCCGATAGGAGAAGGATTGAACGTGGCCAAGGGGTTCGAACTAGCCACCACACCTTTAATGTTCGACCAAGAGATGACCGGCTGGGTGAGCTGAAACTGGACGATGGCGTCTGCATTCGTAGCTTCGAGAAAGGTGTTTTGCTCAAAGGCTCGAGCTTGGTTGGTGAGAAACAGACCATCTGTGAAGGGCTGAGCCGTCACGGTCACCGTGAACAAAATGTCCACGGTTGCTGGTGTATTCGCCGAGTTTGCAAAGGTACCGTAGTTGAACTCGATGGAATTCGCGGTTGCATCCGTGGATAGGGTGGGGACGATGCCCGACAATGCTCGGAAGGTGTCGGCTGGGCCGAAATGGGCCGCGCCCGCTAAGGGTGGCGTGGAGGAGACAACGTCATTCAGCGTGGTCACTTCGGTGGCAACGAGCACGGGAAGGGGTAACCAGTCCACGAGCCGCAAGGTTTCCACGTCGCCCGTTGGAATTTGGTATTGCAATCGGAAAGTCACCGTATCGCCAGGGGCCACTTGGGTTACTGGACCTACGACACCGTTACGGGCGTAAAGCGACTTGGTAATCGACCCGATCGCGATCGTGAAGCCGGCACCACTGCCGTCGTCTTCCGTGAAACCTGTTGGTGTCAAGGTTGCGTTGTCCAACACATCTCCGACGATGCGAACGCTGTTCGAGATGCTGTCGCTGCTGTTCAAGCTGGGATCCCCGGACGGAAAATTGTCCGAGTATTGGTCCAAGATGTATGCTCGATAGCGGATGGTACCCCTAGTCGGGCCATCGTTGGTCGTGCCACCATCGGGGACCAAGCCCCCCAGAAGCATTCCAGAGAACCCACGGGTGACGAGTTCGCCAGAGATGTCGAAGAAGATGTCGGAGGTACCGGTACCTGGACTGTTGACCGTTACGGAGTAGTTGCTCGGGTCGAAGGGTCCCGAGGTCGTAGAGCCGTTTTCAGTGACGGAGAGGATTGGCACAAAAGTCGTATCGAAGCGTTGGCCGTCGGAGAGCTCGTCGTATTCGATCCGAAGATTGGCAAACGCGAAGAAGTCGGAAATTTGGAAATTCAGCGTGTACTCGATAACGTCACCAGGAGAAGGACCTGCAGGGCCACTGTCGACGACGATCGACCCCGACTTTTGGATGGCAACCGACCGATCGTCGAGAATGTGTTCTGGGCCAGGCGGATCAACGATTACATGTGTCGTCGGATCCCGACTGTCGATGGGAACCCAGTCCGCTTCTGCACGCGCTTGGTTTGCCGACACAGCGTCGTCGCCCGTCGCTGGATTGATCACAGGATTGCCGTTGGCGTCCAACTGGGGGACGAAAAATTCGAACACCACCGTCGCATCCGCTCCCGGCCCTCCAACGACCGAGGGGAAGCGCACGAGTAGTTCGTTATTCGGTGGATTCGAAGCGACACCGCTTGGCGGAGAGAGGAGTACGCTGCCCGAGCCTGGGTTGATCGACACGACAGAAAGGAAAGCGACATTGGGGGGAAGAAAGTCGCGCACGTCTAAGTTGGAAATGGTTTGACCATCTGCAATGTCCACCGTTATCGTGTAGCGTCGCGGAAAGTTCGGTCCCGTCGCCGTTTCGTTTTCAGGCCCGTCGTAGGACTTGGACAACGTGATGAGCGTGGGAGTGAGGTTCGCACTTTGCGTCGTTCCGACGATGGGCGGGTCGGAGCCTGGATTGTCCAGGGGATCGGCACCGAATCGGAAACCCGGGGTAGCGCGAATCGTCAAGGGCACACCTAGGTCCGCCAGATTGCTGAGCGAGGCGTTGACAGTGATCAACGCTGGCGGCTGGTTGTTCGTGAAGCTTCCAAATGGAAGCTCCATGACCACGTACTGGTTCCCCGCGGTGCAACTCACCGGTAAACCCGTGTACGGATGAGCGGCGACGGGGCAAGTGAGCACTTGGACTGTAACGGGAAAGGTGAGGTACGTTGCGGACACAAATGTGACGCCGTCGTCCGTGGCCGGCCCAGCGCCGTCAGCACCAATCGTCGGTAGTTCCAAATCGATGTACGGCCCGTAACCAACGTCGGTAGGAGACGTGTTGTCGAACGAGACGGTGAACGAGAATGACTCGCCGATTGCCACTTCTGTGGGAACAGAAAGCGACACGGTGGGAACCGGCGCTGCCGCTGCCCCCACGGCGACAGCAAAAGAAGTCAATCCGAGGATCCAGCAGCTAGTGAGACGCACAAAAGCTTGTTTCCGAAAATTCACGGCCATGCCTCCGATCGTTGGTTCTTACGCTCGAGGGGCGTTGGCGCAAGAAACGACGAAATTTTCTGTCACGTTAAGGTGTGGGCCGGAGACGATCAAGCGAAATTTGTCAACCTTAGGGATAAGATCGATTGTTACTTTCACCCCCAAGCTACGCGGTTCCTGCCCCAGCGCAGCTAGCGGACCCGTTCGCCGCCGCCTCGCCCTTCAACGGGGCGGAGAATCAGCCAAAGGATCGGCTCGAACCCGCACGTGCTATCCAAGGAATCTGGCGGTCGTGACCGGTGGCGATGGCTCGTTAGGCACCTGCTTTGCCAATGTCACTGGCGCGGTGCGCCAGCGGCCGTTTGGTACGGATGAACCAGAGCCCGCAAGGCGTGGCAGTAGCGGATGCGCTCACTTGATTGATCGAGTCGGGCGACGGCGAGGGCACCGAAGGCTTTGAGCGACCCTCACGTTCGAGGTGGCAACACTGGACGAACGCATTGAGGAGAAGTGGCACAAGAACAACCCGCCAAAGCCAGGTTCACGGCGCCGATAATTTCATCAATGGTCACCAGGCCATCACCGTTTCGGTCTGCACGGGGGCAGTCATTTAAGCTGGTGTTGCCCAGAGCGATGTTGACAATGGAAACGATGTCTTCAATGGCAACCTCGCCATCACCATCGCAGTCACCGAGGCACTGGGCCGTTGCAGGCGTTTGTGTCGGTGAGGCGCTGGCCGTAGTCGTGGCCGTTGCCGAGGGTTGGATCGCTGTAGGTGTCAAAGATGGCAACAGAGTAGTGGTCGGAGTGATCGACGGCGTAGGGCTGGCCAAATTGGTAGGAGTCGGGGTCGGGATCGAGCTAGGTGTGGCGCTCGGGCTGGCGGTGGGCGTCGGCGAAGCCAAGGTCTTTGCCTCGTAGACAATTTCCACTCGATACACCTCAGAAGGGCTGTAATTGCGATCGGTAGTGGCGAGGCGAAACTGAAGTGACGCACGTCCTTCTTGCCCTTCGGGCAGGGTCAGTTGCCAAGACGGGTGAACATGGAGCCCGGGTCCGCGGCCTAGCAGCGCCCGCTCGCCGGCTTGCTTCAAAACGCTACTACCCACGCGAATGGATGCGCCCGGCCCGGTGGCTACGATTTCAAGGTACACAGGCACGGTACTCCGTAAGGCGAAGGCGCTGCGCGCCGCATCGTCGTGGGGAAGTCCCGCGAAGCCTGGATCGACAGCAGAAAGGAGACAGGTGCCACCCGAGCACAAAGCAGGGGAGACGGGAATGTATCGAGGCTCCTGGTAATCGACGACCATAAGCCGCCCTCCGCCCGGTTGAGAGGATGCCACGACCAGGTCTCCTTCGTGGACTTGGCCAGAAGCGTACTTCACACCAACAACAGCCATGCAAACAACCCAGAAAAGCAAGCCGTTGAGCATACTTTCCTCCTGGAATCCGACCTGAGCAGGTCCCCTGAAATCGGGGGCGGAGGAGGAAACCCTGTTGAGGGTTTCCTCCTCCGGTTTCGATCAGTGCCCGTGAGCCATGGTCTTCAGGCAGCGCAAGTACTCTGGTAGGGGGTCGCCCCCTTGGCTCGGGCGGGCCACAAACGACTCGAGGTCGTGAAGTACAGCAGGGTATCCAGCCCCGAGCAGCTCTTCAGCGCGACAACGGATCATCCCGAAATGAGTGCGAAGGGAGGTTTGGTCCCAGTCATTGGACGCCGTGCTCGGAATCGTGCGGCCGTCCATTGTGGGGTTGCCAGGCTGCCCACACTTCATTTGTACATCGGAGACGATCTTCTCTTCCAGCGTAGCTAGCCTGCCGAGGAGCGTCCGGGCATCCGGGCCGGTTCCAGATGCGTCGCTGCAAGCCTTCTCCGCTCGGACGAGGGCGGCCGGAGCGGATGGATGCCCAGCTGCATCGCGTGCTTTCCAGTCAACCACCCGATCGAGGCATTTGCGCAGCTCGGCCTGTACTTTAGAAAAATATTTTTGCTGCGCTCTTCCAAGGAATTTCTGGCAAGTGACGCTTGCTCCGTCGACCGAGGGACCCGTGCCATAGTCAGGCTCTGCTAGATAGCCATTGCTCAACTGAAGGACGTATGTTTGGGATGGCGAGTAGCCGTTCGAAGTCGAGCCTTCGATGATTCGGAATACCACCACTCCTTCACCAAAGAAGTACGCCGTGGGAGTACTCAGAAGGAGGCGAAATGAGGGGTGTTGGTGGAGGTCGGAGTTATCGATGTTCGGCCCGGTCTGGTCATGGGTGCCAATAAGATATGAGCCCGGTGCCGTGATTGGTACGGAGCGAAGCTCCAAGCTTACCCCAGGGTCGAGATGAAAAACCTCGATTTTAATTTCGGTGCCCAGAAGCAACTCGTAGATGTTTGGCACCTCTGTTTCTGCGGGAACGAAGCCCGGATCGGTTGCCTCAAACAACGTTGAAAAGCCCGTGTAGGAAAGGCCAACCACCGCGCGATCGAACTCGTACTCGATCTTGAGGGCCCCACCGCCGCTCGAGTCGGAACCAATGGCGAGGTCCCCCGTGTCGCTGTAAGCGGTGACTGAACTCCATAAAGCCAAACTGCTGACTAAGGCGATACGCAAAAACGTACCCATGGAAATACTCCTCCTCTTGTTAAATCGGGTTCGTGTTTTCTTTTTACTGCAGGTTGATTCACGATCCTGGCTTTGACGACGGAGGAGCACGTGGACCTTTTATGCTTACGAACGGACTGGGAACCCGAGCAGCCGTGTCGTGCGACTCGAGCGCCCGCACGACAGGGGGCGGCGAGTCAGTGTGGTGAGTTTCGAGAACCGGCGCCTCGACGACCCAGTGGCCCCAACAGAGCGCGCACGCAGCGTGCGCAGGTACGACATGGGCAATGTGTTGACCGGGTTCGCTGGCTGCAGAGAGAAAGGTTGCAACCAGAACGGCGCACGCAACGCGATGCTTCAACGTTGTGTAGACGATAGCTTTCACGGTTTTCGTACTTGCCTACCGGGTGGAGCGCGATAGCCTGAATAGGATTCGGAAGGTTGGCGAGGGTTGATAACGCGGCTGAGCGCTAGCGTCGCTCAGGCGAAACTCACCGACAACCTCCGGAGGCATTTGCCCGCCGACGAATTGCCATTCCACGTGGGCGTGCAGCTCGGGACTTTTCCCAAGTAAAACACGCTCTCCTGGCTGAGACGCACTGACCCCGCCTGCAGCAATGCGAATGCCGGGGCCGGGGTCGACAATCTCCAGGGCCACAAGAACGCCAGGCAGGAGAGGGAACAAGCCATTGCTGTCGCTTTCGAGACCCGCAAACCCGGGGGCGGAACTACTGCAGAAGACCAAGCCTTCAAGATTCTGACAAGGCAATTCCACCCGTGCTGCAAAGTCAAACCAAGCGATCAACTCGCCACCGCCCCGCTCAGTCGAGGCCACGATTACGTCAACGTGGGGAACAAAAGAATCGAAGCCCTCTGGTTTCTCGGGGCCACAACTGCTGAGGAACGCAAAAAGAGCACCGACAACAACGCATGTGATATTTCGCCGCATAGTACGCAGACCTTTGTGCCAATCGATTTTCCCTCGGAAAAAGTCGCGAAGGGAAAAAACCGCCTAACGGAGTCGGTCGTAGCCGTGGGTACGATGGTTTCGCCGTCCTCCTAGCCGGAGGGGAAGCTTTCGTGCCGAGCCGCACGATAGACTGCACGCCCCTTCGGCGACAGCGAAGCCGTCGCCGCACCTAGGCAACCTTGACAACGAACTCGATTGGGGGTCCGCGAACAAGGGGTGGCGCGAGCGGGTTTGGAAGCTGGACAAGACTCTGTTGCGCTGGCGCCTCTTCGAAGAAAGGGCAAAGCGCCAGCGATAACGTTCGCTCCACTGGAACCACGCGAAGGTTCTTCGCAACCGAGCACAACCAACAAGCGTCGGTGCCCGAGGCAACCAGCCCCACGGGGTGCGAGTGCCGCGCCGCAACTCCAACGCAGACGAACATGGCAACGGTGCAGACAAGCACTATCGGCAAGCACCCGCGTGTGAGCTGTTTGAGCACGTGCCCTTTGTAGGTCGAGCATGGACCCCAGTCAAGACATCGCGCGCCGACGACAATGCCGGCCGAGCCGGTGGCTACACTGCTGATCGATGCGCGCGGGTATGCGTGCCAATTGCGTTGTACCGGACATCGGCCTAGACGCTTTGTCACATTGCTCGCCAGAATCGATAGCGGATCTGTGGCGTTGTGTTGGAGATGAATGCAGGACCCGACTGCAGCCTTCTTGGTCTTGGAGACGCGGCTGGAGCACCGAGTTCTGAACGGGCCGGTTGATGAACGAACTCACGAGCCCTGTTTCTCCTGCATAGGTGCTCAGCGTTGGTGGGGTGCCACCCGGAGTGAAGCGCAGGACGTGCCTTTGCAGTCCCACGGTACCGTCGACCAAAGGCGATCGGTCGGTCCAGCGGGTTCCTTCCGAGGGGAACGATCGGCTCTCTCTTTAGATTCGGCCCCTGTCGCTTCTGAGGGGAGTGTCTTCAATCAACTAACGTCTCACCATATGCTGCCAGGTCACGGTGAGTCGTTGCGTGCGAGCTGGCCAAGTTGATTCGAAGATGTAGCGCGATCCCGGCGAAGGGTCGGCAAGCGGACACAGCGAGACCGTGTTGGTCGAACTTCTGGTTTCGCGACCGTTGTTTCTGCTCATGTGTAGGGAGGGCACAGCACGAGCGCAGGGCTGATGCAACGTGTCAATGACATCGCCCCGTACGCGTGGCTTTCAGTGCTCAGTAGCTGCTGCAAACAGAGAGGCACAGATCGATGGGACGCTTTGTGTGGCCGCAGCAATTCCCTAGAATGCGCAGAGCCGCGGTTCTGCGTCGGCGTGTTGGCTGGAGGTGCTGTTCTCGGGTCACGACTGCAGATCTCGTGCGCTCGTTCTCCGAACCGGCTGTCATCGCCCCAACAAGCAGAACCGGCTCCATCCTGCTGCGGTTGTCTGAGGGCATGATTGCTGAGCAGGTATGTTCGAGTTTGCCGTTTATCCGTTCTCGGCTCCGTCAACGCCAGCGAACACAACAAACTCCCGCAGGTGCCTCGTCACATCGAATCGAACAGTGGTCGCACGTGGACTCGAACCACGGACCTCCTGCATGTGAGGCAGGCGCTCTAACCAACTGAGCTATGCGACCGAACCGCGCCGCAACCGGCTAACACAGGCGCGAGAGGGGCGCAAGCAGCCGGCACGGACGTTGGATTCAGTGGTCAAAAGACCTCGTGGACGTGACCGCCGCGCAAGGGGACGGCGGAGTTCTCGGGTGGGAGAACGATAACGTCCAGGGTAGACAGCGATCCAGATCGAGCCAGGTCGCGACATGGCGGGAAACGGTACGAGCGTTAGCGACAGCCGCTGCGCGAATCGTGGCACGGAGGTTTGGCAGCACTGAAAGCTCGAGGCGCTTGCCCCCGCGAGCAAATGGGGTACTGTACGGTCAGGAGAACAGTCATGCCGAACGTAGCCATGTGGGCGCGAGCCGTGCGCGTGATTCCGCGCATTTCGACAGACGAGTGGCAGGGGCTCGACGTCGTTTCTCGTTGGCTCATCGCCGTCCGCGCTGCCGTCCTGATGATGACCTTTGTCTCTTCCGCACTGGCTGGGTTATTGGCTTGGCGCGATGCTCGCTTTCACTTCGGCGGTTGGTTGATTCTTACGGTTGGGTTGTTGCTCGCTCATGCCACGAACAATCTGCTCAACGATTTGACGGATTATTGGAAGGGTGTCGATCGCGACAATTACTTTCGCGCCCAATATGGTCCGCAGCCGCTCGAACACGGGCTCCTTACGTCGAGCGAAATGCTGGCCTACATTGGCGTCACTGGTGCCCTCGCCTTGGTTGCCGGTTTGACCTTGGTGTTTTGGCGTGGCGAGGTGGTGCTGTGGCTATTGCTCGCAGGAGCATTTTTCGTGCTGTTTTACACGTGGCCACTGAAGTACGTGGGTTTAGGGGAGTTGGCCGTGTTGTTGGTGTGGGGACCACTGATGGTTGGGGGTGGATACTACGTCATCGCGGGCCAAATCGACGTTCGCGTCTTGTGGGCGAGCTTGCCGGTGGCACTGACGGCAACGACGGTTCTTTTCGGTAAGCACATCGACAAGCTGGAAGCCGACCGGGCGAAAAAAATCCGCACCTTACCGGTGATTCTCGGGGAGCCCAGGGCACGGCGTGCAGCGCTGGTCCTCTGTAGCGCCGCGTACGCGGTTACCCTTGGCTTGGTTCTTTCTGGTGCATTGGGCTGGCCGCTGTTGATCGCGTTTGGCGCTGCTTCCTGGTATCGGCTCCTGTTTCATGTATTTCGGCAGCCTCGCCCTGCTGCTCCACCAGAAGGGTTTCCGCCCAACATATGGCCGCTTTGGTACTCCGCATTTGCTTTCCAGCATGCCCGCCGTTTTGGTGCTCTCTACTTGGCAGGAGTGCTGATCGATGGCATTTGGATTCGCTGGATAGCGTAAGCGACAGCTGAGGTTTGGTGGAAATGACGGAGCAAGATGTAGCATCGGTCCCGGTAGAGCAGCTCGACGTCATCAGTGCCCGTATTTACGGCGAACGCGGTTACCCCCATGCTGCTTGGGCCCGCCTCCGCCGTGAGGCACCTGTGTGCTTCATGCAACCTCCCGGTTATCGGCCCTTTTGGGCTGTAACGAAACATGCCGACATCATCGAAGTGTCCACTCAGCCAGACAAGTTTCGTAGCGCTGGGCGGTTCATCTTGTTCCCGGACGCAGAGATGCCTGGGCCCAAACTAGAAGAGGACCCGCCCTTGCGGATGCTGGTGAACATGGATCCTCCGGAGCACCGGGTTTACCGTAAGTTAGTGAGTGGTTGGTTCACTCCCCGGGCGATCGCGCGGCTGGAAAATCGCCTCGTAGAGCTGACGAATGAAATCTTCACGTCTTTGGGGCCAGCTGGAGAGTGGATCGAATGTGACTTCGTGCGCGACGTGGCTGCCTTGCAACCTTTGCGCATGATTACCGAGATCCTTGGAATCCCACGGGAGCGGGAACAGTTTGTCTTGCGGGTGACCAATGAGAACTTTGGAATCGAGGACCCAGAGTTTCAACGTCCTGGCGACACACGTGAAGATCGCCTTGGATTTCTCTACGAAGCGTTCTCGTATTTAGAGGAGATCACTGAAGAGCGGCGCAGAAACCCCAAGGAAGATCTCTCGACAGTTCTGGCGTTGGCCACGATCGACGGGAAGCCTGTACCGCAGTTCGAGCTGTTTTCCCTGTATTTCCTGGTTATGGTTGCTGGCCACGACACCACGCGAAACTCGATTTCGGGTGGCTTGCTCGCGTTGTTAGAGCACCCCGATGAGTTCGCCAAATTGCGAGCCAATCCAGGGCTCGTCGAGACGGGGGCCGATGAAATTGTGCGCTGGACAACGCCGGTCATCCATTTTTCGCGAACCGCGACTGTCGATTACGAGCTGCGTGGTCAACGAATCCGCAAGGGTGATTCCGTAGCTCTCTTCTACCCATCGGCTAACCGCGATGAAGAGGTCTTCCCTGACCCGTTTGTCTTTCGGCTCGATCGCGAGCCTAACCCTCACTTGGGTTTTGGCGTCGGCGAGCACTTTTGCTTAGGTGCGCACCTGGCGCGCCTGGACATCAAGGTTTTTTTCCGTGAGTTTGCGCGGCGCATCGATGCGGTGGAGCTGGCGGGGCCAGTAGAACGGTTGCACGCGTCCTTCGTCGGTGGACCGAAACGGATGCCCGTACGTTTACGATTCAAGCCTGACCGCAGCCTCGCGAGCTAGCTGGCGCCCCTTACCACAGAGCAAGCCTGCCCAAGGTTCAAAGTGGGGAGCCCTCCCGGGCTCCCCACGCGTTTCATCGGCAAGCAATGCTGTTGTTGGTCGCGGAAAGGGCACAGCGCGGCCGCACGCCGGTGCTCGGCCCAAAAGCGTAGCCTGCGCACTGCCCGAGCAAAGCCCGGCTTTGGTCGCCTAGAACAATGGTGAAGCTAAGCGGCAATTGATGGGGGGCCACGGCAAAGTTGCCCGTCTTGCCCGTGATAGTGACGGTGAATAGGCCCGGAGTGCGCCGCGAACTCGAGACCACCACCTTCTTGATATCTCCCTGCAAGCCGTCGGGGTCGAGGTACTTTGCAACGTGACCATCCACACTCAGCGTCCAACCTGGGCTGGAGCGCGATAGCTTGGCTCCCCCGGGAACTAGTCGCTGGAAGATGAGCGAGCCAAGCGAATCGTACACGGCAAACCGGATCCCTTCGGCCACGGGATTGGGTGGTGGCGTGGATGGGGTCAATAACCAAGCTCCACTCAAGACCAGATTGTCGTCACCAGGCGGCGTGGAAAGCTTGGTGATCTTGAGCCGCGGATTTGCAGGCTGGCTGGTGCCGTTGCAGAAAACGTCCGGCATCGCAGTTGGGGTGGAGGTGGGTTCGGGCGTAAAAGTTTCGGTTGGCGCGGGTGTGGGGGTTTCTGTGTGCGTGGGGGTAAAAGAGGGTGTCGAGGTGCGCGACTCGGTTGGAGTGGCAGTTGGCGACGGCGTATGGGTCGGAGTGAGCGTGGGCCCGCCTGGGGTAATAGTGTGGGTTGGAGTCAGGGTGGGGGAATGTGTCGGTGTGTGGGTGGGAGTGAACGATGGTGTGAACGTCGCCGTCGGTACCGGCGTGTTTGTCGGTGTGTGCGTCGACGTCGGTGTCAGAGTTGGGGTTTTTGTGGGTGTCGACGTCGGTGTCCGAGTAAAGGTGGGCGTCGGGCTGGGAGTTGCGGTCGACGTGGACGTCGGCGTCGCCGTTGGCGTTGTAGAGCCGCCGGGCGTACTGTTGGGATCAGCAGGATCTGATCCCGCATCGAGCTCGTCGCGATCGAAGAAGGTATCTTCGTCGCGGTCGACACCGAGGCGCACCGCCGAGCCGAGAGGCACCGCTGTGTACGTGAGCTCTTGCCCAGGGGTGGCGGCTACGGTGCGTAGGGCACTGTCGGTCCAGGCTGCTTCGCCCGCTCGGTCTGGTTGGAAGGTGCCGGCCGCGGTTCGATACCAGCCGCGGAGCTGGCCGTTGTAGCGGCCTTTGACAACCAGGTCGGTTTCGCCCGCAGCAGCTCGCTGAATGAGCAAGTCGATGCGTGGGTTCACTTGCGCTGCGTTAGTGCTTGTCAGGGTCACCTGCTGACCGACGATCGGGTAGAGGTCCGTGTCAAAGGCCAAGAGGAACTGTTCCACGTCACGACGCTGCTGATCCCCACCGTCGAACCCGACGCCATTCTGGTTGTTGAACACGGTGGCGTTCAAGAATCGAAACAAGGTGTCTACGCTACCGTCGTGGAGGAAGCCAAAGCCGCGAATTTGGTCGCCCTTGTGCCCGTTGTCGCCCGCATTGAAGAACGGCACTGCGGCCATGCCGAACATGCCCACTTTCTGATAGAGGTTACGAAGATGAGCAATCTTAATCACTTGCGGCTCGTTTTCGAAGCTTGCTTTGCCATCGGTCCCGAAAAACCCTTGGGAACGGTTGGTCACGTGACAACCGTTACATGTGTGTCCCAGAGCATTGTCTGCTCCGTCCGCCCCAAAGTTTATGCCATCGGAGCGCCTCGGGCCAAAGAAAAAGCTGTGGCCATTTTGCTGCGATGGCGTCAGTGAATTGTCCAGATTGCGGATGGGGTTGGGCGGCAGCTTCACTTGTAAGATGAAGTCGGTAAACGCTTGCATCTCGGCAGGGGTGAGTTGACTGGTTCGACCCAGCAACCCCGGAAACGCCCCATTGAATGCCTTGAACGCAAGATCTGCACTAAAAGGCTGGGAACTGCCACCATTGCGGTCACCTCGCCAGTGCATGGCTCCATGATTGGCCAAGCCGCGAAGCGTCTGCGTGGTCATGGGACCTTTCATGGGGTGAAAATCTCGAAACGTCCCGGAGGGAATGAAAGCCGCGAGCTTGACCGGTAGCGGGTTGGTTTGGGTCTCGTCGTCGGGGTTTCCCAGGTCCCAGGCCAGGCTATCGAGGTCAGCGAAGATGTGGCAACTGGCGCACGCTGCCTCGCCGTTGCTGGAAGTGTAAAAGGCATCGTAAAGAAACCGTCGGCCGTTAACCACACTCGGAGGTTCGGGATTGTAAAGGGAAACGTGGTCGACCTCGGTCCGCGTGCTCGTGTCCACAATGGCGATGCCATTGTCGAAGCGAGTGAGCACGTACAGACGTTGCAGACCCTCGTGCAAAGCGAGGCCAGCAGGCCCGCCCCCACTCACGCTGATGTAGTTCGCCTGGTTCGGCACGAAAGTGTCGTTTTCCAGCGCCGCAGTGTTGAACACGCCGACCTTGCTCGATCCGAATGCCGCCACGTACAGTGTTTGGCCGTCACTGGTAATCGCGAGGTCCAATGGGGTGGCCAAACTGTGGTCCTTCACCCCAGGTGGTGCCGGGCGTACATCGTAATCGATATGTTTGTTCAAGTGCCGAGGAAGAACATTGCTTCCCGCCAGCACCGTGATGCGCGACTCGGCAAGGTGTCCTTGCACCGTGGTACCACCAAATTGTGCAGCGTAAATGCCAGGCCCCTCGAAGCGGAACTCGTTGCGCGACTCGAAGTTGCTTACGTACACTTTGCCGTTCGCTGGGTTTACTGCCATGTTAAACAGAATCGTTCCGACGCCGGTGTAAAAGCCCGCACTGCCGGCGAGCTGAGCTGGAGGATTGGCCATGGCGTCGATGACAAACACGTCTTGGTCCGGCAAACTGAATCTGACGGCATTGTTCCAGTTTCGCCCGCACACGCTGCCGGGGCAGTCTGCATCTGTTTTGCAGCTCCATCCGTACTTGGAACCACCAGCGCAAGCTTTGTCGGCCCAGTAGGAACCATTCCACTTAACGATAAGCCCGACCTCGGGTGCCGCTGCTCCGGTGTGATCTGTGGTCGGAAGTGGCAAGCCCCCGGGTACGGTTGTCCCCGATACCGTGCACGGCCCGGCAACGATCGTGTCGGTCTTGTTGCTGTCATTGCAAACCAGGCCCTCGTTGATCACGGTCGTTTGATTGCCACTGTGAAAGACGGCAGCATAGACACGCGTGCCGTCGGGCGTAGCGGCTAAGGCACGTGGGGTGTCGCCGAATAAAGTCAAAATCGTCAAGGGTGTTCCACCGAGCGTATTCCCGAGGTTGCTGGCGTCGAACACCCACACGTCGGCACGGCCGACTCCGGCGGTAGTGAGCTCCGGAGGGTTGGGGTTGTTTTGGCCACGGTGGGCGCAAGTGATGAATGCTCGATTTTTCCCCGGGCCAGCGAACACGATGTCCCGCGGTTCGTCGCCCACAAGAAGGGTGCGAACCACCCGGGCCGGCGAACTGGAGAGGTCGACGATGCTCACACTGTCCGAGAGGTGGTTGACCACCCACACCTCTGTGTTCGTTCGTGCAGCGACGGCAACGGGTTCGAGTCCGACCGGAACGGACTCGAGATGCGTCAATCCCCCATTGGCCCCAATGGAAAAAATTTCCAAACGGCTATCAGGAACGTTGGCCGCGAAAAGTTTCGTTCCATCGGGCGACAACGCCAGCGGCCTTACGGGACCGCTTTCGAACAAAGTGTAGGAGCCGGCCCAACTCACCCGCGTAACGACCCATGGGCTGGCCAGGGTACACACCCCCACCAGGGCGACCCACGCGAGCAATTTTTTCACGATTGTCATCCCTCCCTCGGTGCGCATGTCTACAATGAATCTGGGCGATTTGGCAACCGCAATCCTGTTTTTCTTTGCGGCCGTCACCGGACTCGGCGCGGGAGATACGAATTGGGGTCCTCTGGCCAGGGAGGCATCTCCTGTTCTTCACAGGTTGCGGGTCGACAAGCACGGGAGCGGGCTGTTTCCCCGGGGAGGGGCGGAATGCGAAGCCAAGCAGAGATGGTGTTTACCTACAGGGTCGCACGCATGGCGTTTCACGCGCCAGCCCCCGCACCGATCCTCGGGGGCTGGGGTTGCCGTGGCAGCACTTACCAACGGCGAGAGGCTCAGTGCAGGGCTGAGCATGGTGTTTGGGAATAAACGTCACGGTTCATTCGTTGTTATACAGAGAAATTCGAAGAGCGAGGTTGAGTCACGGTGCGGTGGCGACGGAAACAAACGGACCTGACAACGAAGCTCTTGCCGCATCTTCCGGCGCTTTACAATTTTGCCCTCTCTTTGGCTGGCCCCAGCGATGCCGAAGACCTGGTGCAAGCTACGATGTTGAAAGCTGTTGAGTGGTGGAAGCAGCTCGAGGGGCGCTGCGATGTGCGGACATGGCTATTTGTCGTGCTGCGCAACGCTTGGATCGACTTAAGCCGGCAGCGTGCCCGCGGTACTCAGTTACTCCCCGAGGTGGCGGACGCTGGTGATGGGGAACGTATGTTCGATCCTGAAAAGGTCACGGTGGAGCGCGAGTGGGCGAGTCAAGTGCAGCGGGCGCTCTGCACCCTTCCAGAGGCGTATCGTACCCCCTTGTACCTGCGAGACGTGGAGGGGTTCGCTTACAAAGAAATAGCCGAGATTCTCCGTTGCCCTCTCGGTACCGTGATGTCGCGACTGGCCCGTGCGCGTTCCTTGTTGCGGGCTCAACTGCTCGAACAACTGGAAGAGCGTGGTTGGCAAGGGAGTCGTAAACAGCGGAGCAATGGCCACCATGACCTGTAACGAATTTCGCAAGTACATTTCCGCCTACGTCGATCACGAGATTAGCGTCGAGCGCGCCATGCAGCTCGAAGAACATGTGCAGGCATGCAGTGCTTGCAGTCGGCTGCTGCAGGCGGAGCAGTGGGTGGCCGAGTCGGTGCGCCAGTTCTATCCCCGAGTTGCTTGCCCGCCGGCGCTCGAAGAGCGGATCCGCAACGCGGTGGTCGACCGCGGTGCGCTGACGCGGTCGCTTCGACTGCTGCCAGCAGCGGCGGGCTTGGCAGTGATCCTCCTATTGGTGTGGGCGTTAGCGCGAACGCCTGCCCCCGATCGATCGCTACCACCTCGGGTGGCGCTCGCTGCCCAACTGTACAAGGAGCTTTTAAAGGACCAATTGCCCCTTTCCGTCCGCAGTCACGACGTCGCGGTGTTAGACCAGTGGCTCGCCGAACACCTCGGGTTTTACCCACGCGGTACACTGCGGTCGCCCGATGGCTTGCTCGCGGAGGGTGCGGGCGTGGTTCATGCTCACGGGGAGATGCTGGGGGCAGTGGCATATCAGTCACCCCGAGGCGCCGCGTTACTCCTAATTGGTGTGGCCGAGCGGGGGCCAGGTGGCGGGACGACGGTGGCCGCGAAGGAAACAGCGTTTCGGACGTTCATCCAAGGCCGCCGGAAGTTTGTCGCCTGGAAGCATGGAAAACTGTCGTATGTTTTGGTCAGCGAAGGCGAGCAGGACGGAGCGCGCGCCTGCAGCAGCTGCCATACCGGTGTGACGAGCGATCGTTTGGCGGATTTCCCAGGGGTCACCGGGCAACTTTAGTGGAGGCCAGACAATGGGTATGGGGAGAACTTGGAGGAAGTCCATTGCGACGCTGCTGGGTGCGTTTGCCCTGTACTTGCCCAAGGGAGTGCTGGAGCCCGAAATCCCGGAAAACAATCCTTTGACCGTAGAAAAAGTCGCCTTGGGCAAAAAACTGTATTTCGATAAGAGATTGTCCGCTGACGGTACGGTTTCGTGCGCTTCCTGCCACGACCCGTTGCACGGCTTCGCCGACGGGAAAGTGGTTGCCACCGGTATTCGCGGACAAGCTGGGGCGCGAAACTCACCCACGGTACTCTACACGGGCTTCAGCGAAGTGCAATTCTGGGACGGACGTGCTCCTACGTTGGAAGAACAGGCCAAGCAGCCACTAGTTAATCCCGTGGAGATGGGTCAACCGTCCCACGATGCAGTAGTCCAAGCGGTGCTCCGCGCTCCAGATTATCCGCCGTTATTCGAAAAGGCATTTGGCTCGTCGCAAGTGACCATCGATCGCATCGTGCAAGCCATTGCCTCGTTCGAACGCACCCTGGCCCCGTTCTCTTCCCCCTTCGATCGCTTTCTTGCTGGCGACAAGAACGCACTGAGTGACGCGGCCAAGCGCGGCTTTCAACTTTTTCAAGGGAAAGCCCGTTGTGTCACCTGCCACGAGTTCAACACCTCCTTTCCGTACTTCACCGACAACAAGTTCCACAACATTGGCGTGGCGATGAAGGGAAATTTCGAACAGCTTGCACGCCAAGCGCAGGCTATCCAGGCCCGAGGCGACAAGGAGGCGGAGTCCAGCCTTGCACACAAGCCGGGCGTCGAAGCTCTAGGCCGCTGGCTCGTGACGCGCGCACCGAGAGACATCGGCGCCTTCAAGACCCCCGGGCTTCGCAACGTGGCTCTGACTGCGCCGTACATGCACGATGGCAGTCTCAAGACATTGGAGGAAGTGATGGACTTCTATAACCGCGGTGGCGAGCCCAACCCGAACCTCGATGGGGGGATGCGACCGCTCAATCTCAGTCAAGAGGAGATCGCCGATATGATCGAGTTCATGAAATCCCTCACGGACGACAGCGGCGGGAAGAATTTCGATTGGGAGGAATTGAGGGAACTGTCGCGCAAAACGCGAGCCGGGGAGCTGGTGGCCGCTCCAGCCCCCTGAAAGAAGGTGCGGCAAAAGGAGGGAAGAACATGGTCAAGTACATGCTTCCTCGGGAACGCAAGAGGCAACAGTACCTGACTGAACGGGAGCGCTTTTTTGCGGAGCTTCCAAAGCTGAGTCGCCGCGACTTCTTCAAGACAGCGGCCAAAGCAGCCGCAGTCGCCACCGCGTATTGGAAGGGTTTTCCCCCACACTCGTTCCAACTCGTTCGCGTCGCAGAAGCGAGGGAAACGCAACCAAAGTTCACGTTCGCGTACATTTCCGACACTCACATTTTGGATAAAGGCTTGAACCACCGTTTCGTAAAAGCCTGCCAGAAGGCGGTCGAAGACGTCAATGCCCTCGATCCCCAGCCTGACTTTGTGCTCTTTGGGGGCGACCTGGCCCAGCTCGGCAAAGCCGAAGAACTGTCCATCGGCAAACAGTTGCTGGATCAGCTCAAAGCTCCGGTGCGCATGATGGTGGGTGAGCACGACTGGTATCTCGACATGGGGGAAAAGTGGCAGGAGATGTTTGGCAAGCCCACCTACTCCTTCGATCACAAAGGTGTGCACTTCGTCGTGCTCAATTCGGTGATTGTGGAAGACTACTGGACCGAGCCGAAAATGACCCCGATGGAGCGGATGTTGGCCATGGCGCAGCTCGACAACCCCAACGGCCGCCCCTTCATGGTGGGCGAAGAACAACGCGACTGGCTCCGTAAGGACTTAGCCCAGGTCGACAAGAAAACCCCAGTGGTCATCTTCTCCCATTCGCCCCTGTACAAGTACTACCGCCCATGGAACTTTTGGACGGAAGACGCCGAAGAAGTCCACAAAATCCTCGCGCCCTTCGAAGTTGTAACAGTGATTCACGCGCACACGCACCAGGTGCTTACGCATCGGCTGCGTAACATCACCTTCCACGGCGTACTTTCCACCGCGTGGCCATGGCCCTACGCGCCTCGAGGGATTCCCGAGCTTACCGTGCAGATGGTCCGAGCGGATCCGTTCAACCAGTTCGATGGTTGCGGCTGGGGCAGTGTGGCCATGCGCTCGGATGGTCAGGCCGACAAGCATTACGTTTTGTGGGATCGCAATCCCATGACGGTGACGTTCGACCACGTTCGCCGTGGCAAGGAGGGCATGGCCGAGTTTGCCAAACCTCTTCACGGTAAGGTCGACTGGCCGTCCTACTGATGTAGAGCCCACATGCAGCGGTAGGCACTAGGGAGGACAGTACGATGATCAACCGTCGAGTTGGCTTGGTTGTGGTGGCGATCGGAGCAATGTATGCGCCGTTGTTTAGCTGCCCGGCCTCTGCGCAAGAACCTGGGAGACACGAGCTCCCACCTCCTCCGGATGGCAGGAGCAAAGTCATCGGTTTGTGCGACGGCCAAACCACGGTCGTCGTGCCTGGCCTTGCCCCTGGAGAACGAATGTCTCCGGGCCAGGCGCGCGAAGTGGCGGAGGAACTGATGCGGCAGTACCAAGGAAAAACTTTGCTGGCGCATGGGGGCGCAGGCCACACGGAAAGAGAAACGCGCGTTTGGGAGGCGGAACTCAAACGTACGATCGACGAAGGCTACAAACTCTTTCACTCGCCGGAACTGGGAACCAATGGGATCTCGTGCGACATGTGCCACCCCGACGCCAGCAACACCCACCCAGAGACTTACCCGAAATTTCAGACGCAACTCAAGCGCATTGCCCTGCTGCGCGACATGATCAACTGGTGCATCGAAAATCCCATGGAAGGACCACGGCTTGCGGACGATGACGAGAAGATGAAGGCCTTGGAGGCTTACATCCTGTCTACCAGAAAAGGCGTGCCGTTGGCACCCGGTAAGCACTGAAAACGATGCTGGGCGCACGTCAGGGTGAAAACGTGCGATTTGCGCAGCTTCTTGTAGCTTTGCTGGCGATCGCTTCAGGCGCCCGGGGAACTGCGGGCGAGCCGGAAGAACCATCGTGGCTGGCGGCTGTGTTCCTGCAACACCGTGAATTCTTGCAGCTGTCGGCCGAACAGCGGAACCAGTTGGAATTTGTATTCCGGCGTGCGGAAGCGACGTGGCAAGCCTTGACGCAACGAATGATGGCCGCCGAACGCGACACCACGGCGAGGGGCCGTAGCGACTGGTTCCTCCTCGCTCGAGAGCGTGGACAGCTCCGCGTCTTTGCCGATCGCGACGCGCTGCGGGTGCTCGATCCACACCAGCGGGCCCGTTGGCGCGAGTTGACCTCTGTTAGGAAAGAATAGCGCCCTGCTTTCGAAATGCGCTTGCGCGCGATCACTGCAGCGGAGCGAAAGGGGAACCCGTTCGTCGTCTTACTCGCCTTTTTGTCTGAGTTTCGGGGATCAGTGGGTAGTCGGGTCCGAGGCGTCGTCCCGAGCGCCCACGAGCCGATTCACGGTCTCCGTATTTCGTAGCTCCATCCGACCATCGCTTCTCTGCCGCGGTGGTTCTGCTGGGATCCGTGACGCCAGCGTAAAACTACCGAGAAATTTTCTACTAGGATGCGGCGAGCCTATTGCGGGTTCGCTCGTTTTGCGCCACCAATGGGCGTGCACGAGGTCAGTTACGGTGGCACGGGAACACAAAGGGCGTGGGAAGAAGTACAAGAAGAGGAACGGATCTTCCGGCTCGGCGATTTCGCGACGCCAGGCGCTAAAAGCCCTTGGCGTTGCGGCGGGAGCGGTGGCGTTTACTCCTTGGATTTCCAGTTGCGGCGATGACGGCGAAGGCGGTTTGGGGGGAGGCGGTAAACCGCTGTCTCCGGAAGAGCTCAAGATCGACACCGTGGTGTTGGTCATGATGGAAAACCGTACCTTCGACCACTACTTTGGTGCCTTGTCTCTTGTCGAAGGCCGGCCCGTGGATGGCTTGAAGGCGACGTTTGCCAACCCTCGGCCCGATGGAACGATGGTGCCTGTGTTCCCGATGGGAGACCGCTGTCTCGAAGATCCGCCGCACGGTTGGGAAGCGAGTTTCCGCCAGGTCAACGATGGCCGCATGGACGGTTTTGTGCGCGAACACTGGGCAGCCGTGGGCTCGGCCCACGGCGACCAGGTCATGGGCTACTACCAGCGCCAACAGCTACCGATTTACTACGCGCTGGCAGACGAGTTCGTGCTTTGCCAGCGTTGGTTTTGCTCGGTACGCGGCCCCACGTGGCCGAATCGAATGTACCTACTTGCCGCGCAGTCCGACGGTCGAAAGGGCAACGACTTTCCCAATCCCCCGGGGTTCCGATTTCGCACCATTTACGACGTTCTCAACGAAGCAGGGATCGACTGGAAGTATTATTACACGGATTTGCCTTTCCTGGCTTTGTGGGCGAGCTTGCGCAACCAAAGGGATCGGCTGTTGCCGCTACAAGCGTTCTTCGAAGACGCACGTGCTGGAACCCTTCCCCGCGTGTGCCTCGTAGAACCGGGCTTCGCTATCAACGACGACCATCCCCCGCACGACATCCAGCTTGGTCAAGCTTTCGTGGCTGCAGTGGTGCGCGCACTGGGGGCGAGTCCCCAGTGGCCACGAAGTTTGTTCATCCTCACCTACGACGAGCACGGCGGCTTCTTTGATCATGTGCCACCGCCAACGGTGCCCGATGAACGCGCCTCGGAAGGCTTTGGCGCCCTTGGCCCGCGGGTGCCAGCGCTCATCGTGTCGCCTTGGGCTCGCCGCAGCTTTGTCTCTTCCACGTTGTACGAGCACAGCTCGTACCCCGCCTTCCTCGAGTTCCTTTTTCGCTTACCTCCGCTCACCATACGCGATCGGCAGGCGAACATTTTCATCGATGCTTTCGATCGCGTGCGCCTCGAAACCAACAACCCGCGACCCTTGCCGGAGCTGCCCGTCCTGACCGTTGACCGCCAGGCCCCGCCTGAGTGCGTGGCCCTGGGGGTGACAAACCGCGACGTACCAGGGTTACAGGACATCGAGCGCTTTGCCAATGCGGGTGGAATTCCCCGTGCTCTCGATCGCCGCCGCGACGCCGTACAAACCTTGTACGATCTTCATGCTGAGCTCGTACGCTTAGGGGGCGCGCGCTGGCGCTGAACGTTTGCTAGCGCGGATGCCATAGCGCCTGAGGTGGCGCGCGGCAGCAGCCCGGATGCATTTTGGCGCTTGTGCGGGAACGTCATCCAGGTGACGGTTGAGAATCGGCCTGCAAAACGCCCTACATCCTAAAGGAGATTTGGCACGGGAGTCGCACGAGTCCTCTCAGCAACGGAGGACACACCATGCACTTCCGCGTACTCTCGCTGATGTTTGTGTCGAGCTTTCTTTCTCTAGCTACCGAAGCCACCACATTCCTTGTTGCCCACGAGCAGCAGCTTTCCCAACAGGCGGACACTATCGTGGTCGGTGAGGTTGCGGCGGTCACGCCGCAATACGATCGGGCTTCGCGGACGGTGTCGACGGTCGTTCGGCTGCGGATTTCGGAGGTTTTGAAAGGCGAGGCGCTACCCTCGCTGGATTTGGTGGAATGGGGGGGGAACACGGAGGAAATTGCCGCCCAGTTCTTCGGCGTGCCGGTTTATTGGCCAGGGGAAAAAGTGGTCGTCTTCGCCAGCCGCCGTCCGGATGGAACATGGGCGACGACCAGTTTGGCCTTGGGCAAGTATACCATCGTGGAGGGAGGCCGCCGATCGATCGCGCTACGAGATTTAGGACCTGGCACCTTGGCGCTCGAGTGGGATGGCCGAGCGTTGCGCCCTACGGAGACGAGGGCTGCATACGATTGGTCGGCATTTCGCCGTTCCATCCTCGATGCCGTCTCCGGACGATCTGCTCCGCGAGCTATGCCGCTGAAATTGGATGCAACGGATCCGGAAGAGACGAAAGCCTTGTACGTTGCTCCCTTCGCCCTGATGAGTTCGCCCGGGCGATGGTTCGAGGCTGACCGGGGAGAGCCGGTGGGCTACTTTGTCGACCCGTCTGGCGATGCCACCATTGGGCCCGAAGAAACAAGAGCAGCAATTGACGCCGCTATGGCTGCTTGGTCGACGCCACCCATTGCTACCCTGAGGCTGCAGAGGGCTGGTGAGGCAGCCCCAGGTAAGTTGGATTGCAGCGGTCCGACGCAAATTATGTTCAACGATCCGCAAGAGGTGCTTTCGGATCCTTGGTTTTGTTCGGGGATTTTGGCCGTTGGCGGGTTTTGTGCGGAAAAGTCGAGCACTACGACGGTCAATGGGGTGACGTTTCCCCGAATTACCACGGCCAAGATTCTCTTTAACAATGGCTGGGGCCAGTGCCCGTTTTGGAATACCTGCAACGTGGCCGAGGTGGTGACGCACGAACTTGGCCACACGATTGGATTTGGCCATTCCGGCGATAGCCGAGCAACCATGTTTGCCTATGCCCACTTCGACGGACGCTGTGCGGCGCTGCGCGCCGACGATTTGGCCGCGTTGAGCTTCGTTTACCCGGCCTCTGCGAACCTGCACGATGTCGTAGTGGTGCCGCCCGCGCGGGCGAGAGCGCGCATTCGCCGGGGCAAGCCCGAGGTCTACCTCCCTCTCACTCTCACAGTACGTCACGCGGATACTTGGGGGGATCGAGCAAGATTTCGTTTGGTCAGCAACGACGGTACGTGCCCCGTAGGTACGGTCGGTGCAGCCAATTTCGGCATGTTTCCCGATGCTCCTGCCGAGGTCGAGCTGGCCCCAGGGGCTCAGGCAAAGGCAACAGTTTGGCTTAACGTGCGCGCTACTGCCTTTTCCACCAGCGATCCAGGCGATCCCGTTAGGTGCGAGCTGCAGTTCCGAGCGGAAGCGCTCGCGCAAGACAACATCGACCCGGTTCCCGGCAACGAGAGCGTGGTTGTGTCTCTCGATGTCATCGACGAGAATGACGTTGCCGGTCGCCAAGCCTTGCCCAGGTTAGTGCTCGAGCAAACCAAGCCCGTTTCGCTGCGGTTGCCCCGGGGCAAGCAGGAGATCGCCAAGTCCGTCGGCCTCAAGATCAGAACGGGCTCCTTGGCAGACACGGTATCGGTAATGGTGGATCCTGGAGACTGTCCCAGTGGGCTCGTGCAACCAGCACAAGCGCCCCGGGTACAACGCGTGTTCATAGGTGTAGCAATGGCAAGTAATCAAAAGGCTACCGCGCACGTTCCGCTGGTGTTCAACGCAAATTCAGTCTCCTCGGTCTTTCCCGGCTCCCCAACGCGATGCACGGCTCGCGTGCAGGTTTCTGGCGAGAACACCGATACCAACCTTGGCAACAATTCCTTGCCGTTGGTGATCGATCTCCGTGACGACAACGATTTGTAAAAATCGACGCACGGTTGTGGGAGGCTTCGCCTCCGCGCAATTACGCGCCGGCGGTTGGTTGCGGTTGAATTGGCAAACGGACCGTGAAGAGAGTTCCCCGACCGGGCTGGCTGTCTACTGAAATGTCACCGCCGAAGGCGTCAACTAGGCGTCGGACGATATAGAGCCCTAGCCCTACGCCACCGTGCCCCCGGTGGACCGGCACCGCAAGTTGCCGGAAGGCCTCGAAAATCAGGTCTTGCTGACCCGGCGGGATACCAATTCCTGTGTCCGACACTCGGAGAACGAGTTTGCCCGGCTCCAACTGCCCATCGATCAACACCCAACCCGATGGCGTAAACTTGACCGCGTTAGCGAGGAGGTTTTTGACGATGACCTTGAGCTTCACCGCATCCGTAGGCACGGGTGGTAAAGTTGGAGGTACAATACACCAGATGTCGAGACCTTCGGGGCGTAGCTGCTCTACGGCTTCACGTACGGTTTGCGCGACGACTTCGGCCACCGGTGTTGGCCGCACGTCGAGTGGAACTTTGCCGGATTCGAGCCTGGTCACGTCCAGCGTGGCATTGATAAGATCCAAAAGTTGCAACGCATTGGCGCGTAGACGACCGATTGCTTCCAGTTGGTCTTGGGTTAAGGCTCCGAGAGCACCCTCCACCAACAAGCCACTGTAGCCGATGATCACGTTGAGCGGCGTGCGCAGCTCATGCGACATTGTCGCCATGAACTCGGACTTTAGCCGGCTGGCGCGCTCGACTTCCTGCAATAAACGAGCATTGTCCAACGTGAGGGAGGCAAGCAAGGACAAACCTTGGGCGATGCGCTGCAAAGCGGGCGTTAGCAGGGGCGTTTCCGGGTTTAACCCGACAACGAGGGCACCGGACAGGTGCATGCCCCGCCACAATGGGATCACCACTGCGCCGAAAAAATCCTGGGCGAGACGCATAAGCGCCTCGGGGACCCACTGCGCGGCGCTGTCACGGGTGAGAAACACGATTTCGCGGGCCTCTGCCCGCTGCCACAACGTGGCGACCATGGATTTGTTGACCTCGACCACCTGTATTGCCTGCCAAATCTCAGGGGGAGCGAGGTGCTGCGCGGTAGGAACGATCCGATCGGATGATTCGTCGGCCCCCCACAATTGCGCCCATGACCCACCCAGGGCCCAAGTTGCTACCCGGCAAAGCGTTTCCGGAAGGTGAGGGCAGTTCAGAGCCGCAATGATTTCCTCCGCAGCACGTGATAACGTGGAGGCTATCAGCACTTCTTCCCGCAACTGGGTCTGAAAAGCACGCTGCTCGGTGATGTCCATGGCGACCCCAAGAACCTGCTCCGGTTTGCCTGCGGAGGATAACAGCGGACGCTTGATGGTTCGCAGCCACCGCACTTGGCCGTTGGCATCCGTGATGCGTTCCTCGGGAATGACTCTTTCCTCTCCGGAGTCGAGAACCTCCAGGTCAATCTTGCGGAAGAAGGCAACCTCTTCCTCGTGCGGATTGAAGTCAGCATCGGTTTTGCCGATGAGTTCCTCGACGGTCGTTCCATAAACTTCGGCTACAGCCTGGTTCACCAACGTAAACCGCCCCTGCCGGTCTTTGGCAAAGATGAGGTGGGGATTGATGTCGATGACGGCCCGCAGGAAACCTCGCTGACGCTCGATCTCTTTTTCGCGCTCGAGTCGCCGCTGAAGTTCGTCAGCAGCCCGTAGCCGGTTGGTCTCGAGTTCCCGGGCAATGTACACCGAAGCGCCCAGAATCACTAGCAAGCCCAGGTATTCACGCAGACGGAACGGACTCAAACCTCCCTCCGCGGCGTACATCACCACGGGAAAGAGCACTGCCAAAGTGAGCGCGATGATTGTTTGGGGCCGAATGCCCCAAGGTACGAGCGCCGCGCTGCCCATGGCGAGCGCCACGAAGATGAACGAGGACGTGTTGGCATCGCCCGTGAAAGCAGCGACTGCTGCACTCACCAAGGCTGCGGTCATCACAGCGGCCACTGCAGCGGCGACCCACACGGCGCGCGTCGAGTTCCGGCGGTAGAGAGGCACCATGAGAGCACTCAAGAACCCGAGGCCGACCAGGTGTGCGGCTGTCACTGGAGGTTTTTCCCCAGGTCGAACGATGAGCTCAGCGATGGCGAACCCCGAGAGCGCTACGATCAACAGCCAACCGGCCGTACGTGCACGAGCGACGAGCTGGTTCAGAGCCTCCTGCCCCAGTTCACCTGCGGCCAGGCTGTTCGGCTGCCTCCCTTCCATGGTGGTCTTTTTTTGATGGCACGAATTGGTCCAGGCGCGCAAGCGCTAATTGTTGTGCTGCTGGAGGCAGTGTTTGGTGACTTCATCGGACAAAATTGCGAGAAGACGCCTGTGGTACCTTTGCACGCCGGTTCGCTTGCGTTTTAATTTGGCCATGGCTCGGAACCGGTGCTGTGCGCGAAGTGCGAGGGTGTTAGCCCTCAGCATGGCTTTGGCCCTAGCGGGCTGTGCGGGAAGGTATGTGCGCATCGAGGAAAAAGGCATGACTTGCGCAGAAGCCCAGCAGCTTGCCATCGGCGCGGTGCAACGGCTCGGGTACGCGATCGCCGAGGTGACCAAAGCGGAGCCAGGGAGCCCAGGCGTCGTAATTGGGAGAAGGGAAGAGCCGGGCCGCACTGCTCGCGTGCTCGTACAGGTATTTTGCACGACCATAGGGGCCGAAATCGAGGCTAAGGCGGAAGGGCAGGGGCTCGAGGCACTCGACTTCGCCGGCCAGTTCGAGAAAACCTTTTCCGCCATGGCGGCAGCGCGGCCAACGCCCCGGCCGCTGGCCGAGGTGGGCGTGGATGTGGCGGTTGTAGTCGAACGGCCGACGGCGTCTGGCCTAGGAGTAGACCTAAGCGGGCTAGGTGTGGCGCCGGTACACATACGAATTGCCAACCGAACTACGCGGCAATACCGTTTCGAGGGCGCAGCGGTTCAGTTGCAAACCCCCGACGGTCGGCGGGTGGCGCCGCTGCCGAGCGAAGGCGTACTTGCCAAGGTGCCCGACGAACAGCGGGAAAGCTTCTCCCGGAAGCTCTTGCGCGATCGGACAATTAGCCCCGGAGACACCGTAGAAGGGTATCTGTTTGTGCCCTTTGGACCATACCGTCGCGCTCGGGTTACGCTCACGGATCTCGAGAACGAAGAGAGCGAAGGATTCTCCATCGAATTCTAACTCGGCTCGGGAAAACCGCGACTGAGCTGGGAGACGAGTTTTCCCATGGCCAAGGCCAGTTCCTCTGCGCCAACGTAACCCACCAGCCGTTGGACCTCGCGCCCATGAGCGTCGAGAAGCACAATGGTAGGCACGCCGCGAACTTCGAAGCGCTCCGTCACTGCTTTGGTTTGCTCGTTCTCGAGGGTAAGGTCGGCTCGCAGCATGACAAAGGTTTGAGCAAAGTGGCTGACGCGCTGGTCGGCAAACGTCGTTGCTTCCATCTCGTGACACGGGATGCACCAGTCGGCCACGAAGTCGATGAGCACGGGCCGACCCTCGTTGCGCGCACGTTCGAGAGCTCCCTCCGAGTACGCTTCCCAGCGAATCGTCCCTCCCCGCGCGGGAGGCAAGACGAGCCAGGTGCCAAGGAGGACCAGTGCCACTCCAACCATCTGTTGAAACACGCGGAATGCGCGGCTGACCGACGCTGTGCGCGGAAACCATCCCAGTACGATCGCGGCTGCAAAAGCTACCGCCGCGTACGCAAACGATACGCCGCGACGCGGCAGCAGTGGGGCAACGAAGTACACCGCGAGCGTCAGCAGTACGAATCCGAATAATCGTTCTACCCAAAGCAGCCACTCACCGGAACGCGGAAGTGCACGAAGCGAACTGGCGACCAGGGCGAGCGCGAAATAAGGAAGCCCTAGTCCGATACCAAGCGCCGTGAACAGTTGTACCCCAAGCCATGGGTCACCCTTTTGCCCGACAAAAAGGAGGAGCCCCACGACCACGGGGCCCACGCAGGGGGCCGCCACCACTCCCATACTGGCCCCCATGGCAAACGCACCAAGAACACCAGGCATCGCGCTCCCGAGGTGGCGGCTAAAGAACCCTGGCAGCCGAAATTGGTACAACCCGAACGCACTCATCGCGAGCAGCACCATGAGCGCTGCCAGAGCAAGCAGGATCCACGGTTGCTGTAGCCATGCCCCAAACATCCCTCCGGAAAGCGCGGCGGCAACCCCCAAGGTGACAAAACTTACGACGATGCCGATGACGTAAGCGAGCGCCAATAGCGCGCGGCGAAAGGCCGTGCTCTGCGATTGCCGGCCGAAGTACGCCAGGGTCACGGAAATCAGGGGATAGACGCATGGAGTGAAGTTGAGACCGAGCCCAAGCAGCGCGATAAACAAAAGAGTCGCTAGTTGTCCCCGCTCGATCCACCAAACCGTAAGATCGGGCCCATCGATCGGAGCGATTGACGGCAGTTGCGTCACCCCAGCCTCGGCTCGGTCAGCCACGGGTAGCACGAGGTGCGCCGTAGCGGTGCGAGGCGGTGCACAGGTCGTATCGGTGCACGCTTGGTATCGCAGGTGCGCACTCACCGAAACTTCGGACCCGGCGAAATCTTTATCCACGGTCAGTGTTGTCGTGATGCGAACGTTCCCTTGGTAGACTTTTAAAACCTTGTTGGGGGCGAAGGCGAAGCTCCGGCCCTCGGCCGGTGGGTACTGGGGAGCACCGGCGCGCACGCCTTCCGGAAGTTCGAAAGCAAGTTCGGTCGGAATCAGGAACGGCTCGTCGGGCTCGTTCCCATGGATGTGCCATCCCGGTAAGATCCGCACCTGCGCCTCGATCGGAATACTGCCACCACGGATCGCGCTCGGCGCTACCGAGCGGACCGTGACTTCGACAACTTCCGAAGGGCCTGCCGCGATGCTGAGCAGCGCAGCAAGGAGCATCTGCACCGTGCGCACGTGTTGGGTGCAAGCACAGTCCCCCGTGGCTTGCAATTGCCCGCTGGGTTGAGGATAGGCACTGGCGTAAGGCCGAAACGCTTCCCTGAAGGAGGTCCAATGCTGCAGCAGTGGCGGTGGATGTGTGCGGCGGTAGCGTGGGTGCCCACGGCGGCGCTGTGTCAGGGCATGTCTCTGCAACCCTTATCCACGCATGACGCGCGGGTGTTGTCGGACGGTCGTGCCGAGGTGGCGCTGTCCGTTGCCTATCAGCGCAACGAGCGTTTCCCGTTTTTTACCGCGCCCGGGACCTTGCGCTTCCAAAACCGTTGGCACCTACCGCGGCTTGGCTTTCGCGCTGGCGCGGCAGACTGGGTAGAAATCGAAGCGGAATACGAAACGATCTACCTAGAGGAGGAGACCGTACGCGGCGAAGCGAACTGGCAATACGGTTCGGGAGATGCACGCTTGCACACGAAGGTGCGCGTGCGGGACGACATGGATCCTTGGCCAGCCATCGCGGTACGCTTTGGCTCTAAGCTGCCGAATGCCAATAGAGATGACCGGCTGGGCACTGATGAGACCGACTTCGACATCTTGGCGCTGGTGTCGAAAGACGTGGGGTGGTGGCGTCTCCACGCAAACTTGGGCATCTTGCTGTTAGGTAATCCCGGCCAAATGCTCGGCCAGCGCTTTGGACCTGGCGGGCAAGACGACCTGTTCGTCTACGCGCTGGCCGTGGAAGGACCACCGTGGGAATTGGTGAGAGCAGATGCGGTACAACTGCGCTTGCTCGCTGAGGTGTCCGGCCTTTCCGGGTCACGATTTGGCAACGACCGCGCACGTTTTTCTTCCGGAATTCGTCTCCTGCACGGCGTCACCGCCATGTTTTTGGGTGCGAGCGTGGGACTCGACCGTGCCAGCGAGGACTTCGGCCTCCGCTTCGGCATGACCTATGAGTGGGACTTGAGTGCTTGGGTCGAAAAAATTCAGTGAATGACACATTGTGCGTGCCGCGCCGCCGGCAAGCCGGAAAACGCAAAGAACCCGCCACGGAATCTTCTGCCGTTACCTCCCACTGCGGCGGCTGGGTGACTTTGGCGGGCGAAGTTGTCGGGGGGACTCGCTGGCCTTACCCGTAGGCACCGGGATCGGTACGCACTCCACGATTTCCAGTCCATAGCCAGGTAAACTCACCAGATGCCGTGGGTAGTTGCTGAGTAAACGGATTTTGCGGACGCCGACGTCGCGCAAGATTTGTGCACCGATTCCGTAGTCGCGAAAAGCACGTTGGCGGGTTTCCGGGTCGGTACTCGGGTTGCGAGCCATTTGCTTCTGAAGGTGAGCGAGTTCTGCTCCGCGTCCCTCCCGCCGCAAGTACACGATGACGCCCTTGCCAGCCTCGCCAATCATGCGCATGGATTCTTGCAACAATGCCGCCGTATTTTGCTCGGCCATGTTGAACACGTCCCCGGGAAGGAATTCCGCATGGGCACGCACGAGCACGGGCTGGTCGGGAGAGATGTCTCCTTTCACCAAGGCGACGTGTTCGCCACTGTCGACATCGGTGTGGTACACGAAGATCTTGAACTCGCCGCCGTAGCGGCTGTCGAGCCTGGCTTCGGCCACGCGGTGAACCAAAGAGTCATGGCGCAATCGGTACTGTACGAGGTCGGCAATGGTACAGATTTTCACGTTGTGGGTGGCAGCAAAGCGCTCGAGGTCCGGAAGGCGAGCCATCGTGCCGTCATCTTTCATGATTTCGCAAATGACTGCCGCGGGCCGCAATCCAGCGAGACGGGCGAGGTCGACCGAACCTTCGGTTTGGCCGGTGCGTACCAATACACCCCCACGTCGGGCCATCAGCGGGAACACATGGCCTGGGGTGACCAGGTCACTGGGGCGTGTTCCTTCGCGCACCGCCACCCGGATCGTGTGGGCTCGGTCCGCAGCACTGACGCCGGTGGTGATGCCATGCCGCGCGTCGATCGACACGGTAAAGGCTGTGCCCAGGGGAGCGCGGTTCTCAGCCACCATCATAGGTAGGCCGAGTTCCCGGACACGCTCCTCGGTGAGGGCGAGGCAAATAAGCCCGCGGCCATACTTGCTCATGAAGTTGATGGCTTCGGGGGTGACCTTCTCGGCCGCGAGGCAAAGGTCGCCCTCGTTCTCGCGGTTTTCGTCGTCCATGAGGATGACCATCTTGCCGGCACGGAAGTCGGCGAGGCACTCTTCGACGGAGTGTACCCGCGGGGAGCGTCTAGCCGGTAAGCGTACAGCGGTGAACATGTGCAAGGCATATAGCTCACGTGCACCGCTTGGGGCTAGACGCCCTCCTTCGATGCTGACAATCGGAGGCCAGCACCGTGTCCTTGCCAGAGCCCCTCTTGTTTGTAGCGTTTGGCTGCAGACAGGAAACGGCTCGCAACTGGATGGCGCGGAGGGGCGCCGAAGGCTCGATGGACGCGCAGTGTCCTCGCATGCCCCGCGGAGGCGACGGCCGCTGGTTGCTTGAGTCCAGCTGGAAGGGAAGCAGGTGGGAGCACGAGTTCCTACAGGGCCTTGTTCCTTCTAGTGGCGCTGGCGTTGTCGGATGCGTGGCAGTTCTCAAGCGCATAGCACCCCTGGTAGTGGACGAGTCCGCAGGGCACGGGGACCGGGCCGGCTGTCTCGGCCCGCTTCTTCCCGGTGGGTGTGCTTGGCTGCCAGGCTATCGTGGTGCTTCCTCGAGGTGTGCGATGACACGAGGGCACACGATTCCCGTGCGGAGCGAGCCAGCGAGTAAGGCTTTCCTTACCGTAGGGGAGACGACCACCTGTTTACGTTGATGGCCTCGGGAAAACATCGCCAGGAAATAATTCTTGCCCTGTGATTGCGCTGGCGGGAGCGGCGGTGTACCACGGAAGTCGAGCTCTTGCTCCCCTAGCCGCGGGCGTGAAAAATCGCGGCCTTTTTGGAAAGGAGCCCCCTACATGATGCAGGCGAGACTAGCTCCGCAGTCACTGACGAACCACACTGGCCGGACGCAGCGACTTCGGTGGCTCGCTAAACTGAGCGTATTTGTGTTGTGCCTGGTGCCGTATCGACCTTCGCTGGTTGGCGCCGCTGAGTGCCCTGGGGATTGCGGAGGAGACGGCACGGTGACGGTAAACGAGGTGGTGATCCTGGTGCGCATTGCCCTGCAGCAAACGCACGTGACGCAGTGCCAAGCCGGGGACCTGAACGGCGATGGCCAGATCACGGTGGATGAAATCGTACAAGCTGTCCGCGCCGTGCTCGTCGGCTGTCGGCTGCCGACGCCGCCGATGAATGGAGCGACGCCCACCCCCACGCTCGCTCCCAGTTTCACGCCAACGCAGAGCCGTACGGCAACCAGGACCGCGCCGCCAACGGCGACCGCTACGGTAACGCGTACCACTACGGCCACGCGCACCGTGACCCCCACTTCTTTGATCTCGCCAACCCACACAGCCACGCGAACCTCGACACCGATCGTCACGGTTACCCCTAGCCCAACGGCTTCTCCCAGCCGTACCGTCAGCGGCACAGCGAGCGCGACGGCCACGGTCGCATTGCTGACGCCGACAGCGACGCCCACATGCGTTGGCCTTCCCACGGGTGCAGTGGCTTGGTGGCCGCTCGATGACCCGGGCGGGGCGACGTTAGTGGTCGACATTGGCGGGTCGGCTCACCACGGTGCACCGACGCCGGGCCCGGTTTCTTCCTCGTTCGGTGGCGGCCCGGTGACAGTTCCCGGTCAGATGCTCACGGCGCTCTACTTCTTTTCCGGCAGCGAGCTGGTGGAGGTGGCACCCGCGCCGCAGTTCGATTTGGCACAAGCCAGCTACACGATCGATGCTTGGTTTGCCGCATACCTCCCCGGTACTCCAGGCTTCGGTGGATTGCCGAACTGGTTCGCCGGGCAGGCGATCGACTATGCCATCGTCGACAAAGTGGATCCGAATACGAACAGCGGTATTGCCTTTACCGTGCGAACGGACGCCAATCCGGCCTTGCCCCCCAATGCACCGACAGGTTTTACGGTCAGCGTGGAGGCGAAGCTTTGCTTGCACGAGGGGACGGCGTCGTCGTGTGTCCCCTTGTACCAAGGCACTGCCGTCTGGGATGCAGCGACATTATCTTTCCAGCCCCTGAACCCTCCCTGGCCGTACAGTGGGCAATGGCTGCACGTGGCCGTGGCGGTCGACCGCGCCACCAACAGCGTGCAGTTTTTCTTGAACGGAGCCTCTTTGGGTGCTCCCTTGGTGCCTGCAGCCGGCGTGAGCAACAATACCTTGCCGCTGTGGATCGGCAGATCGCGCTTGCAACCGAGCGGGTTCGAGTTCGCCTTGGACGAGATCGAGATCTTCGATCGGGCGCTGTCCCCTTCGGAGATTGCAAGCCTGGCGGGCCTTGGTGGCAAGTGCAAGACCCCGACTCCCTCGCCAACGAAATCCGCTGCGACCCCAACGGCGACGTTCGAGGGGGAGTGTCGTTTTGTGGGGCCGAGGATGTGTGGCGGAAGCTGCCCCAACCCCAACGAGGTGTGCATGCCGAAGCCGGACGACTCGGGATGCCAGTGCGTCCCAGTGGAGCCAATCACTCCAACGGCGACGAGAAGCCCTGAATGTCCGGGTGCGATTTGCACGCCCACTCCAAGCCGCACCGCCACCCGTACCCCGACGTTGACTCCGCGCCCGAGCCATTCGCCGACGCGAACTCTCACGCCGTCTCTCTCACCCACGCGCACGTCAACTTCGATCCTTTCACCGACGCCCACTCGCACAGTAACCTCAACGCCGCCGCCGAGTTACACTCCTACGGCGCGGCCGACAGTCACAGGAACGCGCACGCCAACCCCAAGATCCACGGCTACCTTCACTGTGGCTTCCACGGCGAGCGCTACGCGCTCGCCCACTGCGACGCCTACGCCATGTTTTGGCGAGGTCTGTGTCACCAAGTTCTGGGATCTCAATGGCAATGGCCAAAACGACAACGAGCCGGGCCTGGCCGGTTGGACCTTTCAGTTCTTCGATCAGAACAATGCGCTTGTGACCACGGTGGTGACGGGCCCGAGCGGTACGATGTGTACGGGAATCCCTGGCGCAGCGGCGTACTCGGTGCACGAGGTTTTACAGGGGAGCTGCGTGCAAACGTATCCTCCGCCGCCGGGCACGCACGCCATTTTTGTGGAGTGCGGTCAGCTTTTGCACCTTCAGTTTGGCAACCGCTGTCCGCAGCCGACCTTCAGTGTGACGCCGTCGCCGACACGTACCTTGACGCCGACACGCACACCGACCCGCACCCCCACCTCGTTCGGGGGACCCATTGACTGAGCGAGCTGGAACAGTCCGAAACATTTCTTGGGTTGTCCCTGAACCGGTAGTCTAAAGCCCGACGCCTGGGCGGCGGGTGCCAAGGGGTCGTTTCGCTCTCGGAGTGCGCGGCGCAGTGTTTCGGGCAGTCTCCCGCTCGGCTCGCCTCCGAATCGGCACCCAAGACGGCACTCGGCTCACCTCTTCCGGGCGCCTTGACTTGCTCCTGCCCATGAGGCAAGCAAGTGCTTTAATCACTTGATTGAATTGGAAGTGTCCGTCGATGGTGGAGTTGCGCGGAAAGTATGCGATTGCCGGAGTGGGGCTTTCGCGGTTCGGCAAAGTTCCGGGTACGAGTACGATGGGCTTTACACTGGAGGCGAGCAAGCGTGCCGTGGAGGATGCCGGTGTGCCGATGAGCGAGGTCGATGGGGTGCTCGTGCTCATGCCTGCGGTGATGGGAGAGCAACATGGATGGGCGGCGCGGGTGGCCGCCTATCTGGGGCTCGAGCCCAGTTTTTGCACCACGCTAGATATGGGGGGGGCCACTGCGTGCGGAGCCGTGCAAGTTGCCATGGCAGCGATCGAGGCCGGATACTGCAGCACGGTTTTGTGTGCCTTCGCCACGCAAAACTGGCCCCAAGGCGTGCCGCTGCAACTGTTCGGCTCGGAGTTGCAGTTAGCCTACGGGGACGTCGGGGCGATGTGCCTCATGGGTCACATCAAGCGCCGGCAACAATACGAGTATGGGCTGCCGGACGAGTTATATGGGCGCATTGCGGTCACTTGGCGCTCGCACGCGCAGCGCCACCCCGAGGCACAAATGCGCAAACCCATGACCCTCGAGGATTATTTTCGTTCCCGTTGGGTGGTCGAGCCATTGCGGCTCTTCGACTGCTGCCCAAACACCGACGGGGGCGGGGCGATCGTGGTGACGTCGCTGGAACGCGCTCGCGACCTGCGCCGCCCGGTGGTGCGAGTGATCGGTGCTGGGCAGTCGCACAGTGCCGAGATGATCGAGCCGGCGCGAACAGCACGAGAACAGTGGGGTGGAACAGCGGCTGCCCGCCGTGCCTATTCCATGGCCGGGATCGTACCGAACGACCTGAGCTGCGCTCAAATTTACGATGCGTTCACGCCGCGTGTCGTGCACGACTTGGTCGCCTATCAACTTGCCGCGCCCGAGGAGTTGAACGGGGCCTTCGCAAACGGAACCTTTACCTTTGGCGGCCGCTTGCCATGCAATACCGCCGGCGGCTTGCTTTCGGAGGGGCACTTGTCGGGCTTCGGTCACGTGCGCGAGGCCGTGCGCCAACTCCGCGGTGAGTGTGGGGAGCGTCAGCTGCCCGACGCCAAGCTGTGTTTGGTGACCGGCTACGGTGGAGCGCCCCACGAAGCTCCTCCGACAGTAAGCTACTCCGCGCTCGTGCTTGCGCGGGATGTTTGAGGAGAAGTCCATGTTCACCATCGAAAAGCCGTTACCGCGGGGAACCGAAGACACCGCGCCTTTTTGGGAAGCAGCGCTGCGGGGCGAACTGCGCATGCAGCGCTGCAGTTCGTGTGGGCACATTCGCTTCCCCCCTGCCACCTTGTGTCCTCGATGTTGGAGCGAGACCTACGAGTGGTCACTGCTTTCGGGCAAAGGAAAGGTGTTCAGTTGGGTGGTGGTCTATCAGTCGCAGCATCCGGCGTTCAACGCAGACACGCCCTACAATGTGGCCATAGTGGAACTCGAAGAGGGACCGCGTCTTCACACGCAACTTGTCGATTGCAGCTTGGAGGAAATCCGCTTGGAGATGCCTGTGGAGGTGGTGTTCGAAAAAGTCCGCGACGATGTCGCCCTGCCGAAGTTCCGGCCACGGCGCTGACTGTGCCGGAACCGACTCCACCATGGGAGGCCGATGAGTCGAGGAGCTAGCCATGCAAATGCACCGAAGAGCAGTTAGTCGAAGGAAGCCGAAGCCAACGGGGACCGGTCAGCCTGAGCGAACGACCGGTCGGGTGACCGTGGACCCTGTGACTGCCGAAATCATACGCGGGGCGATGGAGACCATTTGTTACGAGATGGCCACGCACGTGAGCCTGACAGCCACGACCCCAATTCTCAATCAGTCCAACGAGCGCAATGCTACGATTCTCGATGCCCGTGGTTCCTTGGCGGCGCTGAGCGTCGGTGTGCCACAGCTGATGTTGAGTTCAACGCTACCGGTCCGTTTCGCGCTGGAGTTTTTTGGTCCGGATGGGCTTTACGACGGCGATGTCCTGGTCGCCAACGATCCCTACCACGGAGGCGGGCATTTGCCCGATTACAACGTCTTCGCACCGGTATTTCACGACGGCGAGATGGTGCTGATCGCTTCCATCCAATGCCACCATGCTGACACCGGTGGGGCGATGCCCGGAGGATACAACGTCGGTGCACGCGATATCTGGGCCGAAGGGGTGCGCTACCCTGCCGTGAAGGTCTACGAACGCGGTGTGGAACGGCGGGACATCATTTACATGATGAAGACCAACAACCGCACGCCAAGCTTTATCGGCGATTTGCGGGCGCAAATGGGCGCCGCCCAGCTCGGAGCACGACGGCTGAAAGAATTGCTCGAGCGATACGGCACGGCCACCGTGCGAGCGGCGGTGGAGCACATGATCGCCTATGCGGCCCGGCGATTCCGGGAGGAGGTGGCAAAGTGGCCGGACGGTGAGTACGAGTCGGATGTTTATGTCGACCACGACCCCCAAGGTAATCCCGATATTCACATCCACTGCAAGGTCACCGTCCGCGGAAGCGATCTGACCGTGGATTTCACTGGTTCGGACACGCGCGACAACCTGCAAGCTTATTCCACGTTTGGCAACACTCGGGGGTACGTCGTGGCACAACTGGCCAGCATGATGGACCCATCGATCCCGAAGAACGAGGGCTTCTTTAACTCGATCCGGCTGATTGTCCCGCCGGGTTGCTGCCTGAACCCACCACCGGATCGATCTGTGGCGGCTGGAACTCACCACCCGGGTACGGAAGTGGGAGAGGCGATTGCCAAGGCGCTAGAGAAAGTGATCCCAGAACGGTGTTGCCCGCAAATCTACAAAATGGGTATGCCTACGGTGATTTTCGGTAAAAATCCAAAGACGGGCCAGCTTTTCATCGACCACTCTGTCGATACCTTTGCTTGTTACTGCGGCGCCGTGTACGGGCAAGACGGCTGGGGCGCGATGAACGTGAGCTTCGGCAACTTGATCCGCGCCACAGCGGAAATCAACGAGTCGATTTTCCCTGTTCGCCACATTTCCCGTGATTACGCTACGGATACCGGTGGGCCGGGAAAGTGGCGGGGTTGCCCCGGTTCGCTCTACGTGAAGGAGATTTGTGCACCCGCGCAAATTTACACTTATGTCGTGGGGCGTAAGTATCCGATGCCTGGGATTGCAGGAGGGAAGCCGGGCGCGCCCAATCGCTTGATCGTGCGCGCTGGCGGGCCACACGCCTACGAAGTGACGACAACTGCATTTTACGTCGAGCACCTTCCTGGAGAACGTTACGAATACCGCTACGGTGGTGGCGGCGGCTGGGGCGACCCACTGGAGCGTGACCCCCGCAAGGTTCTGGAGGATGTGCTCGACGAGTACGTATCGATCGAAGGTGCCCGGCGTGACTATGGTGTGGTGCTGCGAGGCTCGCTCGAGGATTTCTCGTTGCAGGTGGATTGGGAGGCTACCGAGGCGCTGCGGGCAGAAATGAAGCGCCAGGGTTCACTGGCGGGAGGCTAACCCGTGAAGACAGCAAGAACAAACATGCCGGGCTATGCAGTCGGTATCGATGTGGGTGGAACCTTTACGGACTTCGTTTTGGTACGTCCAAATGGCTCGTTCGAGCTTGCCAAACACCCGACGACACCTCACGACCAGTCAGAGGGTGTTTTGGCTGGGCTGGAGCGGGTTGCCGCCGAAGAAGGGCTGGCGCTTTCGGCATTGCTGGCGAGAACGCACCGCATTGTCCACGGCACGACCACTGCCGATAACACGATGATCGAAATGAGCGGTGCGGTGACCGGGCTCATTACCAGCGCCGGCCATCGCGACGAGATCGAGTTGCGCCGCGGATTCAAGGAGGACATTTGGGATCCGGCCCTCCCCCCGCCGCCGCCGATTGCACCACGGCGTCGCAGGATGGGAGTGCCCGAGCGCCTGGATTACGAAGGCAAGGTGTTGGTGCCACTCGACGAAGAGGCTGTGCGCGCGGCATTGAGGCGACTGCGCTTGCAGGGCACGGAGTCGCTCGCTGTCGTCTTTTTGTTTTCCTTCGTCAACCCTACGCACGAATGCCGCGTACGGCAGATCGCGGCCGAAGAATGCCCGGAGATGAGCGTGTGGCTGTCGCACGAAGTGATGCCGGCGGCACCGGAATTCGAACGAACGAGTACGACACTCGTCAACGCGTACGTCGGACCGAAACTGGACCGCTACGTCCGCCGCTTGGCCGAGCGGTTGGCGGAGAACGGATTCCGTGGCGAGTTGCTGCTCATGCAGTCGAACGGCGGTATGATGGGTCCAGAGTACGTGCTACGGCGCCCGGTAGCGCTGCTGGCGTCGGGTCCCACTGGCGGTGTCATAGCGGCTTGCCACCTGGGACGCGAAGCGGGCGTGACGGACTTCATTTGTGCCGACATGGGCGGCACCAGTTACGACGTCTGCCTGGTGCGCGGGGCGGAAGCGGAAATCAAAGCCGGATGGAATTGGCACCATCGGTATCTCGTGGCACTTCCGATGGTACAGGTCCACTCCATCGGCGCCGGAGGGGGCTCGCTGGCGCGGGTGGTGAGCGGGGCCCTGCAAGTCGGGCCGCAAAGTGCCGGAGCGGATCCCGGACCGATATGTTACGGCCGCGGTGGTCAGGTCCTGACCGTGACCGACGCCAATTTACTGCTCGGGTACCTCAACCCGGAGGGTTTTTGCGGAGGCACGATGCGGCTGACCGTGCAAGGGGTGGCCGAAGCGATCGAAGAACAGATCGCCAAACCGCTCGGCCTTTCCGTGGAGCAGGCTGCCTATGGAATCTACCGACTGGTGAACGCCAATATGGCCAACGCCATTCGCCGCATTTCCGCGCAGCGTGGGCTCGACCCCCGCCAGTTCGCTCTCGTGATGTATGGCGGCAACGGACCCGTGCACGCTACCGCCCAAGCTCGCGAGCTTGGAATTCGTCAGGTGATCGTGCCAAAAACCTCTCCTGCTTTCTCTGCCCTTGGGTTATTGTTGTCTGACCAAGTTACCGACGAAATGCGCTCTTACATCGTTTCGGCCGCCGAAGCCGATCTTGCGCGCATCGAGGCGCTTTTTGCCGAGATGGAGCAAAAGGGGCGCGAGACCTTGGGTCGTACACGGGGTCAGGTGGAACTGCGTCGCTTCGCCCATCTGTGCTACCCCGGGCAAACTTTCGACCTTGCTGTGCCCATGGCCAATGGGGCACGGCGGATCACGCGCAAGGTTTGGGAAGAAACGGTCGAGCGCTTTCACGATTTGCACGAGGAGTTGCATACGTACGCCGTACGCGAAGAGCGGCCGATTTTGCGTGGATTACGGGTGACCTTGGTCAATCGTACCCCGAAGCCAGCGCTCCCTGTGTTGGCCGCTACCCGCACCGCGGCGCGTCCTAAAAGTTACCGCCGAGCCTATTTCGCAGGTCGGTTCGTTCGTACACCTGTGTTTCACGGGCCCACGTTGCGCCCCGGCCACCGGCTTGTGGGCCCCGCGATCGTCGAAGAACCGTTTACAACCATTGTCCTGCAGCCTGGTGACCGTGCACGCATCGACTCCCTCGGTAACTACCACATCGAAATCAAAGGTTAGGTAGGGGTGCACGGCAGTGCGCCTGTTGTTTCCACCGGAGGTGCGCGGCCCCCGCGAGCATCCCGCCCCCCGGCATCGTGGGGCCGCACGGCGGTGCGCCCGCGTTCGGGTGTCGGCAGGGTAGTTGACATGCCGATGCACTTATAGGAAGCGAACGAAGCATATGGGTCAACCACTGTCCAGTGCACTCGTCGGGATGACTTTTCCTCCGGTGACCTACCGGTGGGATGCCAAAGATGTGATGCTTTATGCCGTTGGCGTGGGAGCCCAGCCAGAGGGGGAGTTGGAGTTCGTATACGAGGGAAAAGGGCCAAAGGTGTTACCGACGTTCGCGGTCATTCCTGGAATGTTCTCCATGGGTGGGCTGGTGTCGAATGTGGAAATTAATCTTGCCATGCTTCTCCATGGCGAGCAGGCGATTACCTTACACCGGGAGTTGCCTCCGGAAGCCGAGGTGACAATTACCGGACGAGTGGCTGAGGTTTGGGATAAGGGGAAGGCTGCCGTGATTGGCTGCGAGGGAATCGTGCAAGACCGTGAGGGTTTGCTGTGCACCACGAAGGCAACGCTATTCATTCGTGGTGCGGGTGGCTTCGGCGGTGAGCGCGGCCCTTCGACGCAGGACCGTAACCGCCCTCCCGATCGCCAAGCTGATGCCGTTGTGGAGTTGGCGACGCGGCCGGAACAAGGAGCGATTTACCGCCTCTCAGGGGATCGCAACCCGATCCACATCGACCCGGAGTTCGCCCGCATGGCTGGCTTCGAGAAGCCCTTCATGCATGGTTTGTGTACCTACGGCTTCGCGGGACGGGCGATTCTTCGTGCGTTGTGTGGGGGCGACCCCGCGCGCTTCCTTCATTTCGAAGCTCGCTTTGCGGATCAGGTTTATTTTGGTGACACCATTGTAACGAAGATGTGGCGCGTTGCGCCGGGGGAGGCCATCGTTCAGTGCGAAACCCAACGGGGCAACGTGGTGTTGTCCCAAGGTCTGGCACGATTCCGCGAGTGACCTCCATCGAGGCTACGTGAACCAGTTCGATAGAACTGTTCTTCAGTGGCTGACATCTTTCGCCAATGTCTCGCCGGCAGTCGACGGATTTTGGGCGTTTCTGGTGAACTGGGAAGTCGCCAAGGGAGGGCTGGTTGTTGCCCTCTATTGGTGGGTATGGTTTCACCCCGACCGAAATCGGCCACAACAACGCATGCGCTTGGTTGTCGCGCTTGCCGCAGCCATGTTTGCGTTAGCCTTGGCCAGTACGGCTGCCCTAATCCTGCCTTATCGGCCGCGGCCGCGCGTGCTCGCGGGTTTGGAGCCCCCCAGCGGGGGGTGGGCCGAGTGGAGCGCGTTCCCGAGCGATCACGCGACGTTGTTTTTTGCACTCGCAACGGGCTTGTGGACTGTACTTCCGTCGCTCGGGATGATCGCGCTCGTGCATGCTGTGTTCGTGGTTTGCTGGCCGCGGGCCTACCTGGGGTTGCACTACCCCACTGACCTCCTCGGCGGAGCTTTGATTGGCGTGCTGGTGGGCGTGGGGGCTCAGCGTAGCCGACGGTTGCAGCACTTGGGAGCCAAGGTGGTCAAGTGGGAAGCAATGCGGCCCGCCGAATTTTACGCCTTCGCTTTCGTTGCAACATACTTGTTGGCTACATTGTTCGCTGACTTGCGCCGGGCGGGCAATGCCTTGGCGTTGTGGTGGCTCCGTTGAAAAGGGCCACGAGGGTCCCTGTGCGGCTGCTGTTGAAGGTTCACTGCCTACGACCCGAACGTCATTGCTCGTGGCGCGGCTAATGCCATCCCAAGAGGCGAGTGGCGAGCACCACGACCATCGCAGCCAAAAACCACCGCACCAGACGTTCGCCTCCGGCAATGGCCAGACGTACGCCGACGACTCCGCCAATACCATAGCCGACAGCTAACATCACCCCGGGAAGCCACCATACCTGATCTCGCAGGACGAAGATCGTGAGAGCCGCTGCGGTCTGGACAGCGTTCAGAACTACTTTGATGCTGTTGGCGCGCAGTAGGTTGTGACCCGCGTGAGATAAAGCTGCAATCAGGAGGAGCCCTACGCCCGCTTGAAATGCTCCCCCGAACAATCCGACGAAAAAGAACACCATCGCGCTTAGCGATCGGGGCCACGCCGGGCCCTGTGTGCGCGGTTGGGCGCCGACCACGATGGGAACGACCAAAACCAGCATGAGGACGGCGAATGCGCGCTGAAACGCCGCCGCTGGCAAGAGCGAAATGGTGTAGGCGCCGATGATGGAGCCACTCATCATTGGGACAAGAAGCGAAAAAGCGTGCCGAAGGCCCCCGATGCCTTCCGCATGAAACCGCCAACTCGCGATCACGTTGTGCGCCAGGATACCGACACGATTGGTACCATTGGCAATGTCGGCCGGGACGCCGAGCAACACCAATACGGGCACGGTCAGCAGGGAACCAGCACCAGCCAGGGTATTGACGATGCCAGCGGCAAAGCCGGTGGCGAGCAAGAACGCGATTCCCCAGGGGTGAAATTCCATTGCCAGTGCTGCGGTGTTGTAGTGGGGGGCGCACGCCTCGCGCAACTACGCGCTCGGGACAAGGGCACATTGGCACCGGCCCAACTAGTCCTTGTGCCGCGGCTTAAGGGGAAACGGGCGTGTTACGACACGCGCCAGCGGTACGGCCCCATGCAGTCGGTGGCGCGACGCCGTGAGCCCTGGTTGCGTCAACTCAGGCATGCGCGTACGAGGACAACCAAATCAGCCTGCGAGGTGCAAGGATGATCCGTGGAGCTGTGTTGTATAACTTCTTCGAACCCCTCAAGGTCGAAAGCGTGCGGCTTCGGGAACCTCGACCGGACGAGGTGGTGGTGAAGATGGCTGCAAGCGGGGTGTGTCACTCCGATCTTTCGGTGCAACGAGGAAAACTTCCGTTTCCGCCTCCGGTGATTCTTGGCCACGAGGGTGCGGGCATTGTCGAGGAGACCGGCAAGGAAGTGGTGGGCCTGAAGCCGGGCGATCACGTGGTGTTGGCTTGGGTACAAAGTTGCGGTCGCTGCGCGTACTGCATCGACGGAGAAGAGCACCTTTGCGATGCAGCGATCAAAGCGATGATGGCTGGGGAGGAAACCGCATTCGAGAAAGACGGCACTCCCATTTCTCGCATGGCGGGCGTGGCTTCGTTTGCTGAACGCACGCTGGTGCGAGCGTCGGCCTGCATCAAAATTCCGGAGGAGATTCCATTAGATCGTGCTTGCCTTGTGGGCTGCGGGGTGATGACGGGGGTAGGAGCGGTCACCAACACGGCAAAGCTCCGCCCAGGGCGAACCGTGGCTGTTTTTGGCTGTGGCGGCGTGGGCCTCAACGTTGTGCAAGGGGCGGTGTTGTGCGGCGCCTCGCGTATTATCGCCGTTGACTTAGTGGACAAAAAGCTTCAGTGGGCACGTGAGTTCGGTGCCACGGACATGATCAACGCCAAGCAGACGAGCGATGTCGCAGACGCGATCCGCTCCCTGACCGGAGGCCGCGGTGTGGACTACGCGTTCGAGGTCATTGGCATGCCCGAGGTGATTGCTCAGGCCTTTCTGTCGGTGCGCCGCGGCGGCAAGGTGGTGGTTGTGGGCGTGCCGGGGTTCGACCAAAGCGTTGGTTTGCCGGCTTCGGCTATCCCTTTGGAGGAAAAATCGGTGGTCGGCTCTCTTTACGGCTCGGCCCACGTGCGGCGAGATATGCCCAAGTTGCTCGAGCTGTACATGCAAAAGCGGCTCAAGCTTGACGAGCTGATTTCTCGCCGGATTTCGCTGGAACAGGTCAACGAGGCATTTGCCGCGATGGAGTCGGGCGAGGTTGCCCGCAGCGTCATTGTCTACCCCTGAATGGCAGTCGCGTGCCGTGGCAAAGATGGCGCGCTGGAGGAGCCTAACGTGGCAGAGTTTAACGAAGACCGCATCCCAGTGTTGATTGGCGGTGGCCAAGTAACCCAGCGCGAGGCCGACCCCAAAGAGGCGCTGGAGCCGCTCGGCCTCATGGCTACGGCGGCACAACGGGCCGCCGAAGATGCCGAGTTACGGAATGTAGAGTTGGCGCAGCTCGACCTTGTTGCCGTGGTGAACATTCTCGGCTGGTCCTATGCCCACCCCCCAGGGGCATTGGCTGCCCGGTTCCAGGCCAAGCCCCGTCACCTCTGGTACTCGACTTTGGGAGGAAACACGCCCCAGTGGCTAGTCAACGAAATCGCCGCTCGTATCGCAACGGGCGAAGTGCGCTTTGCATTGCTTGCGGGTGCCGAAGCGCTTGCAACGCTACAGCGGGCGCGCCGGGCGAAGGTGCCAGTTCAGTGGTCCACTGGCGAGGCGCCAGGTCAAGTCGCACCAGTGATCCTCGGTTCCAACCGGCCTGGGAGTAACGACATAGAGATGGCACACGGCATGACCTTGCCGGTGGTCGTGTACCCGCTCTTTGAAAATGCCTTGCGGGCACACTACGGCCACTCGCTCGAGGGTCACCGGCGGTACTTAGGGGAACTGTGTGCGCGCATGACTCGAGTGGCCGCCACTCACCCGCACGCATGGTTTCCGGTGCAACGCTCGGCAGAGGAAATCGCCACGCCCAGCAGAGAAAATCGCATGGTGTCGTACCCGTATACCAAGTACATGAACGCCATTATCGAGGTCGATCAAGGGGCAGCCTTGCTCTTGACCTCCGTGGGGTATGCTAAGGAGCTTGGTGTGCCACGCCACCGCTGGGTGTATTTGTGGGGATGCGCCGACACGCAAGATCACTGGTTCGTATCCGAGCGGGTGAATTATTGGTCTTCTCCCGCCATTCGGATCGCCGTGCATGAGGCACTGCGCATGGCCGGTTGGTCGGTCAATGAGGTTGAATTTTTCGACTTGTACAGTTGTTTCCCCTGTGCGGTGCAAATTGGCCGTGATGCTTTGGGCATCTCTATGGATGATCCGCGGCCGCTCACGGTGACGGGTGGGTTGCCGTATTTCGGCGGCCCCGGGAACAATTACGTCACGCATTCGATCGCCACGATGCTCGATCTTCTCAGGCGCCACCCGGGCAAGCGTGGGTTGGTTTCTGGTTTAGGTTGGTACATCACCAAACACAGCATGGGCCTGTACAGTACAGACCCCCCGCCTCGGCCTTTCGTGCGCCGCGATCCGGCGGCGTACCAACAGGAAATTGATTGCATGGCGCGGCCAGAGCTGGCTTTGCGCCCGTGCGGACGCGGCAAGGTCGAAACGTACACCATCGTCCACGACCGTGAAGGCGTTCCGGTACGCGGAATCGTGATCGGGCGTTTGGCGGATGGTCACCGTTTCTTGGCGAACTTGCCTGCCGACGCGTCGGCACTTGCCCGATGGGAACAAGAGGAACTCATCGGCGTGGAAGGCGAGGTGAAAAACCAGGACCATGTGAATCTTTTCGTTCCGGATTGAAACCGGGCAGATGTTTTGGTGGAATCCGTGTTCGATGACTGTTGCCAGGTTCAGGGCTCGGCTCGCACGTGGGAGGCGGAAAAGCGCGGCATGCTAGGTGTCGGACCCCGAGGGGAGGGCATATGGAATTTTACTTTTTTCATTTGATGCCATGGCCTCATTTACCTGAGGACTACCACGGCCCAGCGTGGATTCGTTGTCCCAACGAGCTGTACGACCCTGAACGGGGGGTGGGAGCCTACAATCGCTACATTGATGAGCTCGTGTATGCGGAGGAACTCGGGTTCGATGGCGTGTGTGTCAACGAGCACCACGCTAACGCTTACGGCAACATGCCGTCGCCCAATTTGATCGGATCGATCCTTGCCCGCCAAACGCGTCGCTGCAAGATCGCCATCGTCGGGAATGCGCTACCACTGTACAATCCACCGATTCGCGTCGCCGAAGAATTCGCCATGATCGACGTGATTTCTGGGGGTCGGCTGATTGCCGGGATGGTCGTGGGTGGGGGCCCGGAGTATTACTCCAACGGTCTCAACCCCGCGCAGGCGCGGGAGCGCTTCTACGAGGCGCATGATCTCATCGTGCAAGCCTGGACCCGGCCGGGCCCGTTTGTATTCAACGGTAAGTACTACAAACTCCGCTACGTGAACCCATGGCCGCGACCTTTGCAGAAGCCCCATCCGCCTATTTGGATTCCAGGTGCGGGGAGCTTGGAGACCATGGAGTTCGTAGCCCGGCGCCGGTATGCCTATATGGGCATTCCGTATTTTCACCGACGGGTGTTCGAGCGAAACTTCGCTTTCTTCCGGGAAGCCTGCGAGAAAGAAGGCTATACGGCTCGTCCCGAGCAAATGGGCTGGCTGTGCCCGATTTACGTTGCAGAAAATGACGAGATTGCCCGTCGCGAGTACGAGCCGCACTTTTGGTACTTCGCCAAGCGCTTGTTGCCGGGAATCGAAACCAGCCCGCCCGGCTACACCACCGCGCGATCCGCGGTGAAGCTCATCACGGCGCGAAGCGATTTCTTGTTGTTCGTGGATACGTGGGAGCAAGTGGTCGAAGGGCGTTACGCCATTGTCGGCAGCCCGGAAACCGTGGTGGAGCAAATGACCGACATGATTCAAAGCCTCGGTGTCGGCAGTATCCTCGCTCTGTTGCAGGTCGGCACCCTGCCCGCGGACCTCACACGGCGCAACATGGAGCTGTTCGCCCGCGAGGTGATGCCACGTCTGCAAGCGTGGGATGCGCAACGCCGAGCGCAAGCAGCCTGATCGTTGAGAGAAGCCCGTGAACGAAACGCTTGTGATTGGCAGAGAGACTGTGGAGCTACGCCGCAAGGGAAGCGGCGCCCCGCTGCTTTACTTGCACGGCGGCATCGGCGATACGGATTGGTTGCCTGTCTTCGACGAATGGACAACGCGGTTTTCTGTCGTCCAACCGTTACATCCGGGTTTTGGAGCGTCGACGGGCGGAGAGAGGCTCGACGGCATCGAGGATCTGGTGTTCCACTATTTGGACGTCATCGTCCACTTAGGCTTGGATCGCAGTCCGCTAACCATCGTCGGAGCGTCGTTCGGAGGGTGGATCGCGGCTGAACTCGCTGCGCGTTACCCCGCCGTCGTGAGTCGCCTGTTGCTCGTCGCCCCTGCGGGGCTCTGGATTGACGAGGCTCCACCCAATGAGCTGTTCGGTCGGGAGCCGGGCGACCTGGCTGCTGTGCTGTTCCACCGGCTGGATCACCCAGTGGCGGCCATGATGACGGCAGTGTCCGACATTGCGTCGCTTCCGGAACACTTGATCCTCCAGCAATTCAAGGCCATGGAGGCATTGGCGCGGGTGGCGTGGAACCCTTATTTCCACGACCCGAAGCTTGAGCGGCTGCTGCCGCGCGTGCGCGCGAAGACAAGCATCGTTTGGGGAGCCGAGGACCGCTTTTTTCCGCCCCTTTACGGCCAACGGTTTGCTGAATTGATCCCTGGGGCCTCGTTGCACTTGGTGCCAAATACCGGCCACCTCGTCGTGTTGGAGTGCCCCGAAGAGGTAACACGCCAGTTGCTGGCGATGACGAACTGACCGGCGATTTCCTTGTCGCGAAGGCCGCAGTGGCCGCTTTTGGCTGGCGACTAGCGGCGATCGCATTTTCAGCCATTCTGCCGCCACCACGGCAGACTCCTTAGCGTTAGGCTTCAGTTTGCGGGTAGTTCGCCCTCAGGTTGGCCGTTGCTGGGTCAACGGCCAATCGCCGAGATGACCGACGGGTCAGGTCGCGTTCCGCGTAGCCAATGCGGAACGCATGGCCGCGACGCCCAGCACGTAAATTCCCAAGGCGAGGTAGCCCACCATCCGAAAGCCGAAGCTCATTGCCAGTAGGATCGCCAAGACCGAACCGACGACGGATGCAACGCCGTTGGCGGCCCACCCCCAAGGAATCATGGCTTCCGCATTCTGCCGGAGTACTTTCATGCCGAGTGGCAAGAAGGTACCCATCAAAAGCCCCAAAGGAGCGAGTAACGCCAGCGCAATCGCGGCACGACCCACCAGCGGCAACCCTAACGCGGCCGTGAACACGAAAGTCAAGGCCACTGAGTAACCGAGTGTCACGACCACAAGTGCTGCCGCCACGAGAGGAAGGATCTTTCTCGGATTTTCGAAAAGTGGAAGCTGTCCGGTTAGGAAGCTCCCAATCCCCGAAAAAACTAATAGCCCAGCAAGCACGACGGCGAGGGCAAACACCGGAGATCCTAAGAAAAGAGTGAACCGCTGGATGTAACTGATTTCGAGAAGCATGAAGCCGAGACCCAAGGCGGCGAAATACGCTAAGTAAGAAGCCTTCTCCACCGTGAGCTCGCCAATGCCATAGCGGAATAGCGGGCCGATGATGAACAAGCTCCCGAAGAACAGGGATTGGATCAGGATCATCAGCAACACCAGCTGACCGGCGGCAAAGGTGTAGTCGTGTCTTAGTTTCTGCGGATCGAGTAAGTCCTGCCAATGCAGGAAGTTAAAGAAGAACGGACGATCGTCCACCACCGCTGTGACGTTGAGGGGATGTTGCGCGAGAAACTTTTCCCGGTCACAACGGTCCATCCATAGGAGTTCGGACGCTGGGGATTTCAGACGCTGACCCGGCAAGTGCCACGGCTCGAAACCGGTCAACGCACAGTGCTCTTCCATTCGCTTGACCTCTTTTTCGGAAAACGCGGTGCGTCGGAGCAGGATGCTGAAGGTCGAGAACCGCGCATTTGGCGGCTTGCTTCTCACCACCATCAGATGCTCACGGGGCGCAGCCACGCCCAAGCGTTCCAGCGCCTCTGCCATGGTGACGAGCAGGCGAAAAATTTGCCTTGGTGGCAAACCACCGAAACCGGCATCGCCTCGGACGAAGGAAAGGATTCCCCGTTCGGACAACCGGGCGATGTAATCCTGGATCGCCTCGGTCGTGTACAGATAACTTTCCGAGAGGACGTAAGCCCCCGAGTACACCGCAGCCAAGGTATCTACGCCGGTAAGTTGGATCACGTCGTATCGATCCCTCCCGCGGCGTACGAAACTGCGGCCCTCGTCGACAACGAGGCTCACCTCAGGGCGCAGGAAAAACCCGCCGGTGTAATCCTTGAAATCGTGGAGGAGGAGTCGGACCGTAACCGGGTTGAGCTCTACCCCGGTGACGTGCGATGCCCCTTTTCGGACCGCTTGAATGATGTCGACACCACCGCCCGTCCCGATAACCAGTACGTTTGGTTTGGAGTGGAACAGATACGGAAGGGCGAGTACCGACCAATCCAGGATTTTCAGCGGCTCTAAATTACCGTCCAGCCGGTAAAGCATCGTCGACGCGTCGCCGTCGTGGGTGATCACGAGGTTTTCCGGTACAGGCCCGGGATAACGCTCGCTGACTCCCCACGCTGCAGTCTTACCCATGCGAAAAGATCCACCGTCAGCCTTTGCGAGCACGTCGACTCGGTAAACGGGGTTCCATCTCGAGAACAAAACTGTTGCTCCTCCGGCGCGAAGTCGGGCGAAAAACTTGGCCACTGACACCCGCACATCGACGCCGTTTCCTGCCGCGCCGGCGAGTACGAGGGTTATCGAGAACCCCGCGGCACAAACCATCGCCAAGCGTCGATGGTCCGTCGAAAACAGCAACCCCGCGGCGAACAAAAGCGAGGCGCCGAGGAAAACGATGCCTGGAGCACCTAACGGACCGAGCAAGACCACCCCCAGGATGCTGCCCACAGCGGCCCCCAGCAAATCGCTGAAATACAGGCTAGGGATACTCTCCGGTGCGTTCCTGAACACGGTGGTAATACAGAGCCCGGCGGCAAAAAACGGAGCGGTAACAGCTAAGTATATTCCGGTGAGATACAGCAACTGTAGTGGCTGACCCAAAACAGGGAACCCTGGTCCGGAAAACAGCCGGAACGGCTCGAAGGGCAGGGCAGACACAATGACCAAACAAACAATCAGCGTCAGCCCACCGACGATCGAGGCGAGGCTCAGCGACCGGCTGACACCGGAGCGCGTGAGCTCGGGGAAAGCGTAGTAGACAGAGCCGGCCGCTCCGTAGCCGAGCAAGGCGACGCTAATGGTCATGTACGCAAAGTGGTACCAAATGGTGAAGGAAAAGAATCGGGTCAGCGCGACCTCGACCATGAGGGCGGCCAGAGAGATCAAAAAAATCGCTGCGTACGTTCGGCCGGTAACCTTCATTTCAACTCCGACAACTGGATAGTTTCGAGCTACGGAAAACTTCGAAAGAAGCCTTTGGCGGCTCTGCACGCCGCGGACTCCTCGAGCTCGCAGTTGCTTATAACGGGGACGCGGTTTGCGCAATTGCGAACATCATTGCGTTGGCCGTAATCGCCAAGGGCTCATGTGCGGCCGAGCAAGTCGATGCGTTCACCAGTCGGCAACCTGTGCCCGGCTCGAGCGGTTGCGCAACGGGCAGGAACCGTGCAAACGGGCAAGGCTCGGCGAATCGCGCCAGTCAGCCGCGAGGAGTCGCGGCCGAGGCGGTATGTGCTGCTTTTTTTGCACTGGTCACCCGCGTTGCCGCCAGCACCCCGGCCCCCAGAGCGAGCATGCCAACGCCGGAGTACATGGTCCGGTACCCGAAGTGTTCAGCGACGGCGCCGAGAGCGGGATTGCTCAAAGTGTGCCCGAGATCGAACATGGCGGTAAACCAACTCACCGCCCGGCCGCGCCGAGCGCCGGCGAGGTCGACGACGAGCGCGGCCAAGATCGGAAAGGCGTAACCATGGCCAGCTCCGGCAAGTGCACCAACGCCGTGCAGCCATGCACGGTCCACAGCGCGCGGCAACAAACAGAGGGCAGCCCCGTAGAGAACGAACGCCAGAGCCAGCATCGGGTAGCGGCCAACACGGTCGGGAAGATGGCCACTGAAGATCCGCACCAATACCGCCGTGGCGGCGTAGACGAAGAAGATCGTGCCCGCGGGGGCTAAGCGGGCCGAAGTCACGTAAGGTGCAAGAAACGTAAAGATACTTGCCTCTGCCGCCCCGAACAGAAACGTCAAGCTCATCACCAGCCAAAACGCAGCTGGAATAGGTGCGCAATGGGGTGAGCCCGCCGGAAGGGAGCTTGGCCGTGGATGGGGATGTTCTTCTAAACGGGCGATTGTGGCAAGGCAGGCAAGCGCAAGGGTGGCGGCCGCAAGGAAAAATACAGCAAAGCCCCAACGACGGATGAGCCACTCCCCAATCAGCGGACCTAAACCGTTGCTGGCCATTCCCCATAGACCAAACCAAGCGAGCCCTTGAGCCCGGCGCGTGACCGGGATGACGTCGCTTGCGTAGGTGACGAAACTCGTGAACATCGCCCCACCGGCAACTGCGGTGGCGATCACTAACGCGATGCAGTACGGGCCGAGTCGGTCGACGGTGAGGTAGCCCAGAGAGGCGGCAGCATGGAGGAACGTCGCTGCAAACATGATGCTCTTGCGGCCGAGCCGGTCCAAAAGAAACCCCATCGGCCAGCGTACCGCCACTGCGGCGGCGGCGCCCACCCCAGCATACAAGCCAATGGTAATTTCCGTGCCCCCTAACGACCGTACGAAGAGGGGAAAGAGGATGTAAAGCGCCCCTGCCAACGAGCCAAAAAGCTGCACCGCACACGCAAGCACGAAGTTGCGAGTAACCAGGGGTTCGCGCACGTTCACGTGTTCCACCGCGCGACCAGACAGCGCAAACAGGGGAAACGCGCCTACTGCATCGTCGCCGGCCAACCCGTGCCCTAGGCGGCGGTGCTGCTCGCTTTCGCTGGGGACGTTACCATGGCTGCGGTGTTTGCCACTGTTTTGCTGTCGCCGTCCGCCCAGTGGATCCTGCGGTAGTCGAACCCCACGGCCGTGGCGTGGTGGAATTTCACGATGTCAAAGTAGGGCGAGAGATCAAAATCGCGCGGGGTCACGAGTGCGGGGTCCTCCTTTTCGTACAGGGCTTCGTATCCTTGGTTACGCAGCCACCGGAACCAGCGGCGGCGAGGCCCTTCGGTCGTCAGTGTGATCCGTGGGATAATGGGGAAGCCGACCGAGGCGAACGCACGCGCCAGCATCGTGGTGCAAATGACCTCCGTGGCTTCGCCACCGTAGCGCAGGGCAGCGCGGCGATAGCGCCGGGGAATGAGGCTGACGGGGAAGAAGTAACGAGCTAATTCGAGTACGTGACGAACGTTGTACGGCTTGCCGAGCTGAGCCGTGACCTCGGAAAGAATCCGGTCGAGGTCGTCGCGCCGCAAGCCGCGCGGACGGCACACGCGGATGTTGTGCCGGAGGTACTTGGTGATCGGGTTACAAACGACTCCGTCTTCGAGCGCCTCGATGAGAAGATAACTGGCCTCCTCCCCGAACCGTTGGCGCATCTCGGGCAGGAGTTGCGGCCGAAACCGCTTGAGTTCGTCACCCACGTATAGGGCAGCATGCGACCACGAGCTTTGCGTGAGATAACGGATCACTTGGCTGATCCGCTGATCCCCCTCGACGAGGATCACATCCCCAGGACGCAACTGACTGCGTAAAGCGTCGAGGTCGTTCGGTATACGGTGTTCGTAAGATTTTCGGGGCTTCGTGAGCACCCGCATCATCCAGCCCACGATGCTACGGCGGATCGGTTCGATCGGTTTTTGCCACCAGCGCATGCTTCTTAGCTAGCCCCTGGTCTGGCGTTATGGCAAGGCAAATTTACCCGACTGCCCAAAAAGGCTGCCCAGGCTTGCCGAGCGGCGGGAGAGGTGGATGAACCCCTGTAGGTGGGCTAGGGAGAGCAGGATGAAGCTTGGACGAATCGGCATTTGGACCTTCGCGCTCGACCTGCAGCCCGGGCAAAAGGCGCGGGAAACTGCAGCCCAGATCGAGTCTCTGGGATATTCCGCCATTTGGATCCCTGAAGCCATGGGCCGGGAAGCTATGACGAATGCTGCACTTTTGCTTTCGGGTACGAAAGACGCGGTCATTGCTACCGGCATCGCGTCGATTTGGGCCCGCGACGCCATGGCTTGTGTGGCGGCGCAGAACACCCTCTGCGAAGCCTACGGTGGGCGTTTCCTTCTTGGACTCGGTGTCAGTCACGCGCCCATGGTGGCCGTGCGCGGCCGGGAGTACCACCGGCCGCTAACGGCAATGCGGCAGTACCTGGATGCCATGGACTCCGCTCCGTTCATGTCCGTGCCGCCAGCAGAAGCTCCGAAGCGAGTGTTGGCTGCACTCCATCCCAAAATGCTCGATCTCGCGCGTGAGCGAGCCCACGGCTCGCACACCTACTTCGTGCCGCCCGAGCACACGGCTTGGGCGCGTGCGCGGCTCGGTCCGGAGGCGATTTTGGCAGTGGAGCAAACGGTGGTGCTGGAAACCGATGTTTCGCAAGCTCGCGAAATCGCCCGACGCTTCATGGCTGTGTACCTCGGGCTGCCGAACTACGTCCGGAATCTCCGGCGGCTAGGATTCACGGAGGGCGATGTCGCTAGCGGCGGAAGCGACCGACTCGTTGATGCAATCGTGGCTTGGGGAGACGAGGAAGCCATTCGTCGCCGTGTGCAGGCGCATCTTGACGCTGGCGCGTCCCATGTATGCATCCAAGTGCTGGATCGCGACCCACGCGCCTTGCCCGTGCCGCAGTGGCAGCGCTTGGCGGCGGCGCTCTTGTAGCTCGCTTGCATCGAGCCTGAACCAGATTTCCCGGCCCCGTAGGTAGGGACTGCCCGCGGAACCTCTGCCGCCGGTGCGGCTTCCTCGTCGCATCGTTGCCAACGGAGTGGTTTTGCCATTCCCGCAGGACGTGCTTGCTAGCGATAGGGTTGGGGACTGCAGCGGCTCGGGCGTAGCGCGACAAGGTGAGTTTCCGGAATTTTCGCCTCCGCACAGCGCGGACGTACGCGAGGAGGGTGGCCGCGGTTTCAGCACCGGCTCGGTGAGGGTCGCCCAAGGAAACTAGCGGTTTGTGACACAATAGCCAGGGTGGAACCACACGCGCCACTTTGGTACTTGACAAACGCGTTCCCCGGTAGCGATGCTGCGGGAAAATCGACGGGGACGCGACAACCGCGGATCCTTCGAAGAGGGAACATGACCGTATGACAAAGGCTGGTTTTGCGTCAATTCTCTTTGCTCTAATTGCGCCTGCGACTGCAGGGTGGGCGGCAACGTTGCAGGTGTCGAACGTGGGTACAGACAGCCCGAGCTGCGGCAGCAGTTCGTCCCCGTGCCGCACGATTTCGCAGGCCATCGCCAACGCCAACGCTGGAGATACGATCCTCGTGGGACCTGGCCTGTACGGCGACATCAATGCGGATGGTGACCTTAGCGACCCTGGCGAGGAAAACTCCGGGGTGGGGGGCAAGACCATCGTCGTTTCCAAGCCGCTGCTGATCCTGTCGCGCGACGGTGCCGGGGCAACGGTGATTCGCAACGTTGGCGGCGCGGACGCAATCTCCATCGCGGCAAACGGGGTTACCCTCGGAAAGAAGACCAGGGGATTCACAGTCCGGGGAGGCTCTCCTGGCAGTGTCGGTGTGCGTTTGGAGCCAGGTGTTTCCTCGGTCACGATCATGGGCAACGTGTTCGACAACCATGCAGGTGGCCTCGGTTGGTTGGCAGGAAGTGGCCATAATATCCGCAACAATTGGTGGCTCAACGGCACGTTGACCATCGATGGCAGCACGGTGTTCGTGCGGGACAACTTGTTCGTTGCCGCCACACTGGCGACCAGTGCTGCTTCTAGCAGCGTGACAATTGACCGGAATCAAGTCCACCGCAGCACTGGCGTGGGTATCGATTTACAAGGGAGTGGCCACAACGTACGGCGCAACCTCGTGATCGCGGGGCTTTCCGGGGCAGGGTTCCGTTGCCAAGGGACGTGTTCGGGTGTCACATTCCAGGACAACGTCTCTCGGCGCAACAATGGCCACGGCCTGGAAATTCTTGCAGGTACGGGTCACACGATCACCGGCAACTTGGCGACGGGCAACGGCAGCTCGGGCTTCTACATCAACTTTGCCACCCCCACGGCTTTGACCTTGTTGCGGAATACGGCGACCAATAACGGAGCTGCGGGATTCACCTTCCCAGGGGCATCGGACTCGTCCAACTATCCCACGCTGACGAACTGCGTGTCGGTGGGCAACCAAGGTGACGGGATTCAGGTCTCGGGGTATCTCGTGGTCAATAAAAGCAACCTCTACGGGAACATGGGCGGGGGGTTCAACTGCGGGATCTATAAACTCTCTGGTTTCGGTTCCATCTCGGCGACGCAAAACTTCTGGGGCAGCCCGAGTGGACCCGGACCGGATCCCGCAGACCAGTTATGCGGCGTAACCTCTGTAATCGACGCCTCCTTCCCACTGGCGAGCGAAGCGAAGGTGCCCTTGGTGCGGCAGCCCTGACCGGTTAGGCGTCGCACCGCACGAACAACGGCTGACGGGCCGGTGCCGCGCGAGAGGCAGCCCCCACTATCTGGAGAAGCGCTAAGCGACCCCGCCAGAGCGACGAAGTCGTACTCTCGTGCCTCGACTGGAACGAACGGGTTCAAAGGAATTACAGATCGAGAAGTTGCTCTCGGCCAGTACGCTCGAATGCTCCGCGCAGTGCTTGGAGTTCGGCTGCAGTCAGAGGTTGGTAGGCGATTTCGCGGCCTGGCCGCCAGTATAACGGGTCGCGGCAACGGTCGGGTAAAAACTTTTGCCGGCGCAGCTCGCTCTTGAGCACTTTGGTACTCGCTGTTTGTGGCAGCTCCTTCGCAAGCCGCACGAACTTGGGTACCCATTTGGGCGAGAGGTCGGGTTGCGCCTGGAGAAAGGCTGCAAAGTCATCGGGATCGAACTTCGCTTCGGCGTTGAGGACAAGGGCAGCCATGACTTGGTCACCCCCTTCAGGATCCGGTACCCCGTAAACAGCCGCCAGGGCAATGGACGGATGGCGTAACAAAATTTCCTCTAAGGGGCGTGCCAGAAAGTTCTCGCCGTCGACCCTGATCCAGTCGGTGGTGCGTCCCACGAAATACAGAAAGCCTCGCTGGTCTTTGTACCCTAAATCCCCGCTCCAGTACCAACCAAAGCGGGTGCGCTCGGCGGTAGCTTCTTCGTTCTTGTAGTAACCTTCGAACCAAGCGACGCCGAGTGTATTGACGATCTCGCCAATGCATTCATCGGGGTTGAGCAAGCGGCCTTGCTCGTCGAAGCGGGCGGGTGGGCACTCACGCCCTTGGTCGTCGACGACCGTGATCCCGGGAGCGGGAAAGCCAATACTGCCTGGGGGATCACCCGGCTGACGGGTCACACCTAGCCCTCCCTCGCTCGAGCCGAAAACGTCGACCACCTGGCAACCGAATCGCTCTTCGAACTCGCGGACCACACGATACGAACCTTCGTTGCCAAAGCAAATGCGTAGGGGATTGTCGCCATCGTCGGGTCGCCGGGGCGTCGACAAAATGTACGCAAGCGGTTTTCCGGTGTAGTTAAAGTACGTGGCCCCGTAGCGACGGATGTCTTCTAGCCAGTGTTGTTTGGAAAATTTCCGCGCGAGACCTACGGGAACGCCCGCGGCCAGGGCCGGCAGCAATCCCGCCATCACGGCGTTAGCGTGAAACAGCGGCATGGCAATGTAGCCAGCGTCGTTGGGGCCGAGGCCGTAAACGTTGCGAGCGAGGTTCTCGGCAGTTTCCACCAACCGTCGATGGCTGCAGCGCACCGCCTTGGGAGCGGTGACTGTGCCGCTGGTAAAGATCAGCATGGCAAGGTCGCGTGGATCCGAGGACACAAGCGGGTCAGCTTGGCCGCGCAGGCTCGTAAGCGTTCCCTCGGCATCGAAACCCAGCAGATCCAACCTGCCCGAGCCTGTCGACTCTTGGCCGAACGGGTGGCGTCCTTGCCCCTGCCAGCGGCGCGACACGACCACGTCATCGCTCTCGAGACCAGTCTCCGCGAGCACGGGTGCGACGAGCTCCAGGTAATGCGGCTCGGTGACGAGGAGGGCACAGTCGCTGTGCCGAATGTCTTGCGCCAAGTGCTGCCCGCGCTTGGTGTTGTTGATGCCCACCGCTACGGCTCCAGCGAGCCAGGCTCCTCCGAGGCAGAACAGGTAGTCAGGGGTGTTGTCGAGGAGGATGCCGATGTGGAAGGGCTTGGGAGCTTGCAACGTCCGGCCGCGCAAAGCGAGAAACATCCTCGCCCAGGCGATGCATTCTCGATAAAACTCCGCGAACGAGCATTCCCATCCAAAAAAGCGCACGAAAGGCCGGCGGCAGGTGAGAGCGTCGGCGGCACGTTGACGAATGAGAGCGTCCAGGGTCATGAAACCGAGGGCCCTACGCTCGCACAGCCAAGATCACGATGCTGCTTGACGCTCGACCACGGCTAGCTGCACGGGCGACCTGGAGCGGCGCCGGCGCTTGGCGGCGCGCTTTTGCTCTGCCGCTGCCGCGGATTGTAGCTCGCGGAACGAGTGTTCGATGTCGAGGATGAAGTCATGCAAGTCGGGAAAGTGCTCCCAATCGGCGTTTACCCCCCAAAACAATCCGCCATTGTAGGAAAAGAGACCGACCACCACCCCGATGTTCTCGAACAGCGGCACGACGGGATAGGCAGTGCGCATTTGGGCACCGAGCAAGTACAGAGGCAGCTGCGGACCAGGGACATTGGTGACGATGAGATTGTACGGGCGGGTGCGCGCCGCGAGGCGCACAGCTTGAACGAGTAGGTTGGGTACCGTCCACTCGCTGATTGCCGTCAGCACTTCGCCTCCCAAGGCCTGCTTCGATTCCTTGAGGTCTTTGGTCGTCTCGGTGACCGCATGTAGACGAGCTACCGGATCGGCAATATGAACCGGAAGCGGTGCGGCAATTTGCGTTACACGGTTTCCCAGCGTGCCGCGTTGGTCGTGAGCGCGCACGCTCACCGGTACCATGGCGCGGATTTCCAGCTCGTCAGGGTTAAGGCCACGACGTTCAAAGAAGCGGCGAAGCGCTCCGCTGACCGTGGCGAGGACCACGTCATTGACTGTGCCACCGAGCACTCGCTTGACTTCTTTTACTGCGGCCAGGGGCATATCGGTCCAGTCGAAGCGGCGGTGGGGGCCGACTTCGACTTGTAAAGGTGTGGGCGACACCGGGCTCAGTGCCGGGGCGAGCGTCTCAATGATACCCTCGATCGCATCGGCGATTTCGTGGACCCGTTGTTCCGGCTGGCGCAAAGTCTCGATGATGGCTTTGGCAGCGTTGAGAGGTTGCTCGGCTCGGCGCAGCAACTCGTCCACCAGAAGTTGCCTCGGTGTCGGTTGAGGACGTGGGCTCCAGGGCTCGGGCACGCCTGGGTCCGTTTCGGGGAAGGGGCTTAAGATCACGGACATGAGATCCGCACCGGAAATCCCATCGACCATGCAGTGGTGCGTTTTGCTTACCAGGGCGAAACGGTCATTTTCGAGCCCTTCGACCACCCACATTTCCCAAAGCGGTCGCTTCCGGTCGAGCGGCTGCGACATGATGCGCCCGACAAGACGTTTGAGCGTGCGCTCGTCCCCCGGGCGAGGTAACGCCGTATGCCGCACGTGGTAGGCCAAGCGGAAGCGATTGTCGTCAACCCACACCGGATGCTTTTCGTAAGGAATGTAGGCAATCCGCTGCCGAAAGCGCGGCACCAGGTGCAGCCGCGCATGAATTGCGGTGCGGATTTTTTCGATGTCGACGCCCCCTTCTGGCGTGCGCACGGGCCCAGCGTCAAAAATACTGACCGCCCCGACGTGCATGTGGAAATTCGAGTCCTCTAGTCCGAGGAACGATGCGTCCAAGGCACTGAGCCGTTCAAAGTAGTAACCCGTCTTCATTTGATGCCTCCGTGCACGCTAACGCCGTAGCATGCCACCGTAGTCGGTGGAAAGCCAGAGCTGGAATCACGGTCAGGGTTACGGAATGTCGACCAAGACGTGTGCTCGCCCACGATGCCTTCTTCGCTAGCTGGTTTTCCCTGGGCGAAACGTGTGGCGCGTAACCTGCGCGCAAGGCGTGACTACACCCTGGTGCGCGTCCGAACCGCGATGTTCCTTGCTGCCGCTTGTACGCTCTCGTGTGCAGAGCGGCAGCTGGACGCGGCGGTGCGGCTGTCGCCTTTTTCGCGTCGATTGCCCCTACGAGATAGACGATGAGGCCTCACCCTGTGAGGGAAGTTTAGGTTGCCCTCATGGTGGTTCTCCTCCACCACCGTTGGCACTCGGGTTCCGAGTTAGCACCCCAGTGCAATGCTTGCGCGTTGTGTCGGGCGGTGTTACGCAGCGGGAGCTTTCTTGCTGGTGGATGCGAGCCGTTAGCTCAGGAGGTAGAGCACCTGCCTTTTAAGCAGGGGGTCGCTGGTTCGAATCCAGCACGGCTCATCATTGGCTACTTCCCTGCGCCTGCTGTGGCAACACTTTCGCTCTTGCTCGCCGGGCTTGCGGTCGTCGTGACCTTGCTGTCCCTCGGGAGCCAAGGATCGAACAGTGGGCTCGTGTCCTGGGAACCGGTAGGTCGGTTACTCAGGCCGGCTGTCGTTGGGCTCGGTCAGCTAGCGGTGGGGTACGCTTCCGAGCAACAGCAAGGATTTCCCCGGCCACAAACCACGGGGACAGTTTCCACAGCGCCCCCAGCAAAGGTCGCCAACGTTTGTCGACTTCCCAACCTCGATGCGGTGGCAAGGGTAACTCCCAGCCGCCCCGACCGTCGGGAGCGAAACGCAGGGATAACAAGTTGCGGTCGGCAACCCAGCCCATGTTCCGTGGCGGAAAGAATTCATGGGGCGCGAAGTGCTCCACGGAGAAGCCCTGTTCCACTAAGGCCTTGCGTAGCTCAGCCGCTGAAAACCGATACTCCACAAAGTAATGGCCCTTTCCCGCCCAGCGGTTGTTGTAACGCCGGTACAACGCATTGAAGACGAAGCGGCGCAGAAGGTTGTTGAAGGGAACGGATAGCAGCAGAATCCCGCCCGGTTCCAACACGCGGGCGAGTTCCCCGAGCATCGGGGCAGGACCCTGTGGGTCGTGTTCGACCACCCCTAGGGAGATCGCCCCGGCCGCGCTGCCGTCGTGCAACGGTAAGCGGCCCGCGTCAGCCGCTAGCAGGTGTGCCTTTGGTACCCGAACACGCACTTGGTGCAAGACCGGTCGGTAGCAATCGACGGCCACGACGTTGCACCCGAGCTGTGCGGCAAAGCGCGTCCACCGGCCACCGCCACAACCGGCGTCCACCACGAGCCCCTGCCGCGGCAGCGCTTGCGTGAACACCGGTGCCGAGATCATTTGTCCGGCTTGTTCGAGGTAACCCCGTTCGTCAGTCGGTGTGGCCTCTCGGCTCAAAATGCGATGGGGCTCGGCGCCGGGGAAAAAGGGAACGTAAATGGGGAAAGGCATGCCGGCGCCTTCACTTCAGGTGGTCTCGCGGTAGCGAATTTCGGCGGCTAGACGGCGCAATGCCGACTGCAATGGGGACAACGAATTGCGCAGCGGTAGCGCGGTGAGTTCGTTCTCGAGGCTTTTGGCCGCGGCATCGCTCGCGATCCGTTCCACGTTGGCGGTGAACTTCGCGACCACCTCATCGAAACTGAAAGGATTTTCGGGGTGACCACGGTTAATCGGTTCACGATGTTCCCACACGGTGCCATCGCGAAAGCGCAGCCGCAGCGTGCCATCGAAGTAACGCGGGTATTGGCTGCTCTCATCGGCGCGGTAGCGGACACGGCGCGCCACAGCGAGCACGGTCTCGTCGTGAATCGCCTCGGCAGTAAAGTCGTCGACATTCACGTGCCCACGGACGAGCATCGATGCCACGGTATACGGCAAGCTGAACTTGGCTTCGTAGTCGGTCCGCGGAGACCACTTGTCGGCTAGCGGTTCGCACACCACGGGAACCGCGCGCGGATGGATGTCCGCCTCGATGTCGGCCACTGCTTCGAGGGCGAAACCTTCGCGCCGCCGCAGGGCCCGCGCCGCGTCGATGAATGCATGCGTCATGTGGCACGCTGGGTACGGTTTCAAGCTGATCTCGAGGAGCCGCCATTCTTTGCCTAGGCCGCGAGTGACTGCCGCAGCATCCCAGGGACTGTCGCCGAGATGGGTGCGGTACAAACCGAACCTCCCCTCGAAAGTACGGCGCGGGCCGGAGAAACCGGTGGCGCCCAAACGAGATGCCACGATGCCTGCATGGGCCGCCCAGCCGGCGTGCAGCCGCTTGGACCAACTTCCATCACCGAGGAATTCCAGCGTCCCAGCGGCTTGGCTGCCGGCAAGCCCCAGTGCGTGGACGATGCCCTCGGCAGGAAGGTGCAAGGCCTTGCTGGCGGCTAACGTTGCTGCATAAGCGCCGCAAACGCCGGTGGGATGGAAGCCTCGGTCGTGAAACCCTCCCGGGGCCGCTAAGCCGATCCGTACATTGACTTCCATCCCGAGAGCGACAGCAGCGAGGAACTCCGGCCCTGAGCAGTTGGCCTCCTCAGCCATGGCCAAAGCCGCCGGCACGACTGTCGTGCTCACGTGCAGCACCGCTTCGGCATGGGTGTCGTCGTAATCCAGCCCATGGGCCAGCATGCCGTTGTACAAAGCTGCCCAAGCAGCCGGCCAAGCCTCGCTGGCGCCGAGCACGGTGGAACGGCCCCTTGGGGTAAGCGTGCCGATGGCTTTTCGTGCGTGATCGGCAAATTGCTCCGGTACTGCTGCGAGTGCCACGCCGAACGTGTCGAGCAAGTGGGCCCGCAGCTTCGCACGCACTTCCTCGGGTAAATGGCGGAATTCAGTTTCCGCTGCGAACGCAGCCAACTGCTCGCTAACCGTTAGCGGTATGGAGCTCGGATGGTTTGGCGGAAAATGAGGCTCCGCTCGAACTCTCATGGACGTGGCACCATCGGACCGGTAACTTCTTTCACTGCTTGCGTTTGGCTGTCCACGAGCACAGCTCGAACCCCGGCATACTCGCCGGCTGGGTAAAACACAAACCCGCTTACGGGGATTCCGGGCTTGACTTCGCGTTCACCAAAGTAAAGACCCTGTAACTGGTCGATAATTTCCTGCTCCGTCTTCGACTTGGATTCGTGGTAACCACCAATGGCGCCGACGGCCACACCGATCCCGGCGCCGATGGCGGCACCTTTTGCCGCCCCTTCGGCCCCCCCGTGGGCAGCGCCAAGGATGGCGCCAGGGATCGCACCGAGCAAGCCGGTGAGAAAAGCGCCAGCGCCGGCACCTTGCAGCCCTGCTGCAAGTGCGGTGGCTCCTCCGGCTTGCCGTGCCGCCTCTTCCACGCTGAGCGGGGCAATGCGGTTGCCTGCCTTGTCAACCGCATAAATGCGCTCGGCTGACGCCAGGTACGTGTTCGATGGTTCACCATTGGCGATGCCCACACCCAATGCCACCATGCTGCCGAAGTTTTTGCCCTCGGAGGCCACAATACGCACTTGGTCGCTGACTGTTTCCGGCACCACGGCACGGGGCGCCGTGACCGGCTTTTTGACGCAAGCACCGAGCAGGTGCAAGCCGATGATACTGAGGCCAAGCACAATACGTTTCGTTGTCATCGCGTTTCCCTCCTGATTTCGGATTTGCCGAGAGCCGGCTTGCTTCGCGGGCCTGGCTTCTGGTTCGTCCGGCGAGGCTTCCGCTGCGCCGCAGCCGCGCTACCACGAGGTGTCGTGGTCGGGAGCAGACGGGGGAGAAGACCCTGGATCTCCTCGCCTGAGGCTCGCGGCGTCGGGGTTGCGGGCCAGAGTTCTGGCGGCCGTAAGTGCAAAAAGCGGCGTTCGCCAGGAAAGGCATCCAGTGGAGTGCGCACGATTCCACCGTTTAACGTGGCCGACACTACGATGTCTTCGCTTTCCAACACCGCCACATGGTAGGGTGTGTCCTCGCCAAGGTAAAGCACCAGATCCCCCGGTTCGGGCTTTTGCGTGACCCGAAAGATTTGGGTGCGGGCGAGCGCCACAGTGTGCTCAAAGGGAATCTCCCAGCCGTTTCTGCGGTAGAGATCCCAAACGAACAAGGAGTTCGGTAAGAAGTTGACCCCGCCTCGTTGCAGGGACTGCTGCATGGCGCCAACATCGACGTGGTTGCGGAAGATGTGTGGAGGCAGGAGAGGGCCGGCAATTTCCCAGTTGCCGTCGACAGTAGGCGTCAGGGTGAGCTCGCGGGCTTCGATGCGCGGCGAGTCCTCGAAGCCGCTTGGCGTCACGGTCCCTTCCACCGCGTAACGAACCTCCACATGGAAGGACTGGTCCTCCCGAGCGACTGGCCACCCCACCGTGTAGCTGGTAATGAGGACAACGTGGTCCCACGCGGGCTCGTACTGCCAATGGACGAGTGGAGCGATCTGAGGCCAGCCGTGGATCGTGACACGGGCCCCCATGGCATCGAGCCGGCAAAACTCGCGTACCACAGTTTGCGGTCCGAGCTGTGCCTGCGCTGAGGCTGTCAGAGCGACTGAAACCGTGGTAGCCATTCTCACCAACCACTTCATCCAGATCAGGAAATACAGGAGTTCGGAGCCTAGGATTCGCGAACCCATGGACGCAACCACGGAATCAGTAGCAGTGCCGGCAAGGCAAACACAAAGGTAAGGGCGAAGTAGCTCGCGTAACCGAGCATTTCGGTGAGCCAACCACTGGCAGCGCCGATGACCTGGCGCGGAACCGCGAAAAGCGCGGAAAGAAGTGCATATTCGGTGGCTGCGCGTTCGCGCTCGCAGACATGCATGAGAAAGGCGAGGAAAGCAGCGCTACCGAGGCCACCGGTGAAGCTTTCCGTTAGCGAGGCGGCATAAATGCCCCAACGCCCCCAGCCCACGGCAGCCACGGTGGCGTATCCCAGATTCGACAGTGCTTGGGCTAGGCCAAGTACGGTCAAGGCGCGCAACAGCCCCACACGGCTCGTATACCAGCCGCCTAGGAGCGCTCCGCCAATGGTCGCCAAAGCTCCGCCTGTGGTGGACACCATACCAATCTCAGCCGGACTCAAGCCGCGATCCACCCAAAACGGCTTGATCATCGGACCCATGCTGGCGTCGCCAAGTTTGTAGGTGAGGGCGAAGAGAAACAGCACAGCAGCTCGCGGCCGTGTCAGCCAGCGGACCAACGCGCGCGCCCACTCGCTAGCACTATCGATGGCAGGCTGGGTTCGCGGGCTAAACGGTAGGGTGGCGGCTAAAACAAGCGCCGAGAGCGCAATGGCGCCAAACACCGCCTGCCAGCCGAACGGTGCCACGAGAAGCAGCGACGCTCCTCCGACGGTCATGAGCGCAATCCGGTACGCGGCTTGGCGCACGCCATTGGCCATGCCCTCTTCGCCGCGGCGAACGATTTGAATGGAGTAAGCGTCGATGGCAACGTCTTGCGTTGCCCCAGCGAAACACACGAAAAACAAAGCTGCCAGCCACACCGTCGCCGACTGGCGCGGATCGAGAACCGCAAGCAAGAGGAGGGCGCAGGCGACGATGAGGAGACAAGCCCCGATCCACACTTGGTAATGTGGTGCCCGGTCGACAAGAGGCGACCAAAACACCTTGAGACTCCACGGAGTGCCGAGCGCAGACAACAAGCCAATGCTGGTGAGAGTAACTTCGTGTTGGCGCAGAAATACCGGTACGACATCGAAGAACACCGCGAGGGGTAACCCGGAGGCAAAGTAGAGTACAGCGAGCCACAGCAACGTGACTCGGCGATCTCGAAACCATTGCCGCTCCGTGTCCGCCAACACCCTCAGACTACCTTTCCGGTTGCCGGGCTTTCCTTACACGTTATAGGCAGCGCGCAACAGGATGATAGAACTTCTCGGAGGTTTGGCGTTTCGCTGGTCGCTTACGGGCCGCTGCAGGCGGCCATTTGCGGCGCATCAGAATTCCCGCAGCATCCGCCCTCGCCCCAGCCGCGGGTGAGTTCATGGACTCTTTGGGAGGTCGCTTTGCTCCCGGTGCAAAGTTCGAGCTGGGCAGCCAACCTGCGCCGGGTACAACAACCCCTCCACCCACCCTTGCCCACACCTCTGAAATCGCCCGTAATGGAGATTGCTCAAGGACCCCCACGATCCTCCCGTAGCCTTGCCAGGCGCTTAGGTTCGAACAAAGTAAAAGCGCGCAAGTCGAGCACGTGCTGTGCGTGTCGTGCGAACATGGTAAGAAACATTTGATCGCCGCGTGCGGTGCGCTCCACGAGCACGGCGGCGCCGACAGCCATGATGATTCCAGCGAAGGCAAACAGCGTGTGGTCTTCGACGCAGCGCAGGAACGATAGATCCCGCACCCCGCGACGGCGCAAACGCCGACAGTAAAATTGCAACAAGTCGCCCTCGTAGCGTCGACGCTGCTCGGGCTCGAAGGCGCCACCAATAAAATAGGCGACATCGGCTAGGGGAGGACCCCAAGAAACCGTCTGCCAGTCGACGACTAAAGTTCGATAGTGAGCCGCTCGATTGTGCAAGAAAAGTAGGTTGTCTGGACGAAAATCACCGTGTGCGATGGCGAAGGGTCCTCGCGGTAGCTCCATCCATTTGGGGACCAACGGCAGGAATTCCTCGAGCACGCGCACGTGCCGCGCCGCGAGCTGGTCGCCGTACCTCTCGAGAAACACTGGTGCTGCCGCGTGAATAAAGGCCGACATTCGAGCGAGCTCCTCGGGCGTGCGACGGTTGAGCCACTCGAGCCCACCTAGCGAGGTTTGGTTCCACGTGGCCGCGTGAATAGCGGCAAGTGCATCCAAGGCGCTGCGGGCTTGCTGGATGGTGCACGGAACCAATTGATCGCCTGGCTCGGCATTAGGGAAATCTTCGAGGAGGATCAGGAAGTCTCCTGTACTGGAGTCGAAACCGGCGAAGAAGCATCGAGGCACGGGCAAAGGAATGCGCGATGCCACTTGCCGGTAAAAATTCGTTTCGATTTCGTAACTGCGTAACCCCAGCCCGGTGGCACGACTCGCGGGGTCGAGCGATGGAAATTTGCCGACGAGACTGCGAGGTCCGGGCAAGGGTCTTGCCGTCCCGTACTCCAGCCAAATCCGCACGTTGTGCCCCATTTGGCCCGTGCCAATGCGTTCCCAACGCAGCCCGTACACCGAGCCCAGATCCGGGAAAAACGGCTGCAACACCCGCGCAAGCCATAGGGAATCCAAGTGGTCCGGAGCGCGGGGAAAATCCTGTGGAGAAATCGAACTCATCGACTCCAGCGCTCCACCAGTGCTTCGTCGAAGCCACGTTGCTGGATGAGATCGCGGAAAAAATACGCACTGGGGCGTGGCTTGCGTTCCAGTGTCCTGCGATCCACTTCGACGAGCCCGAATTTAGGCCCGTAACCGAAATTCCATTCGAAGTTGTCCATGGCAGACCAATAAAAGTAGCCGCGGACATCCACTCCTCGCCGTCGCACGCGATCGACCTGAGCCAGGTGGTCGGCAATGAAGCGTACCCGTACCCGGTCGTCATCGTGTGCCAGGCCGTTTTCCGTCACCACCACCGGTAAACCGGTTGCAGCGGCGCGCTCTAAAAGTGGGCCGAAACCCTCCGGATACACCTCCCAACCCATGTGGCTCAAAATGCGATCGAAGTCAGGCATTGCCGGCCCCTGCGACTCCCCGTCCCACCGCACCCGTGAGTAATACTGCACGCCGACAAAAGTGGAGGCTTCACGTAGCCCAGGAATGGAAACTGGTTCACGCCCAGGGTACGAGAAGATCCCTGTTCGCAAAGCCTCGAACATCACCGTGTTGGTTTCCGCATCGCGTCGTGCCGCTAGTGCGCGATCAGCCTCGCTTTCCAGGCGCAAAGGCTCGTGGGCTTGGACAGCCAAGGTGATGCCGACTTTGGGGCTCGTTCGGGCGTGTTCATGAAGGACTTCGGCCATGCGGGCGTGCAAGCGGAAAAAGTTCGTGAGCACCCGTGCCGCTAAATCAGGATCGAGCAGGCGAGGCGGGAAGTAGCCGAACCGGTAGCCCATCTCCGCGACGACGTTGGGCTCGTTGATCGTGCACCAATGGCACACCAAGTCGCCGAACTCCCGAGCCAAAAGTTCCGTGTGGCGCACCAAAGCGTCGAGGTTCTCCTCGGCGGTAAAACCACCACGCTCGATGAACCATCGTGGGGAAGTGAAATGGTGGATGGTCACCCAGGGCTCGATGTTGTAATCGCGCAACGTTCCCAACACGCGGCGGTAGTGCTCTACGGCATCGCGGTCGATTTCGCCCGGTGCGGGTTCGATCCGGCTCCATTCGAGAGACAGTCGGTGGGCTGGATGCCCGAGCTCACGAAGCAGTTGGAAATCCTCTCGGAAGCGACGGTAGTGATCGCAGGCAATTCCGGAGGGCTCGATCGCGTTCGTGTCGGCAGCGTGTTCGTGCGCCCACCAATCGTTATACACGTTGTCACCTTCCACTTGGTGAGCTGCTGTGGCAGAGCCAAAAGTGAAATCCCGAGGAAATTCGATGTACGGCATGTCTCTTAACTCCCTGCTTTGGCGCCAATGTCAAGTGTGGAACGAACCACCAAGGTAATCGGCTCGCGCCGGGGGGTGCGGGAAGCCCTGTGGCAAGCGCGACGAGGGCGAGGAGCGATAGCCTGGTTGCTTCTCGCCATCCTTGCTGGTCCAACGCCGGCCACGGGAGTAGAGGTGACACCGAGGCCCAGTACAGGTTGCCATACGCAACCAAAGAAGCGCACGGAAGAACGAGGCATCGAGCGCACGCTGACAGTCGATGGTCAGCCGCGAGCCTATATTCTCGATGTGCCGAAGGCGGCAATTGAGCACCGGCCAGCGCCGCTGCTGATCGACTTTCACGGTTTCCAACACAGTGCCGCCGGGGTGTGGCGGGTTTCGGAATTTAGGCGCCTGGGCGAAGAAAGGGGTTTCATCACGGCTTACCCGCAAGGACTTCCCGTCGAGTTGCTCGGTCGAGAAGGAGCCGGCTGGGAAATCTTTACCACGGAAGGCAACCGCGATCTGCGTTTCGTCGAGGAGCTAATTCGCCAGTTGGGCGAGGAGTTGTGTCTCGATCTGAGTCGGGTCTACGCTACCGGGTTCTCCAATGGTGGCTTTCTCACCCACTTACTGGCGTGCCAAATGGCCGACCGCATCGCCGGAATTGCGCCCGTTGGTGCTGGTATCGTCGACGTACCCTGCAAACCAGTTCGGCCTGTCCGGGTCATCGTTCACCATGGGGTGCGTGACGAGCGGGTGAACGTTGAACGGGCGAGGGCGTTGGGCGACCGCTGGCGGTCCTTGAACGGTTGCGGCTCGAACGGCGAGAGGCGCACTGATGGTTGCACCGTTTATAAGGGTTGCGTTGCTGGAGGTGAGGTTGCGTTTTGCGAGCACGATCTTGGTCATCACTGGCCCGCGGGTGCGGGCGAGCGTATTTGGAGTTTTTTCGAGGCTCGGTGACTTTCTTTGCCGAACCAAGGGGGCCGCTGAGCGAGGCCCTCACGCGTCTGCTGGATCCGACAGACGTGGCGGCTGGTAGCGGAACCCCTCTTGCCGCCGAGGTGTTCGAGAGCGTGCCCCCACCGCCGCGGCAGAACGGCCGACGGTGGGCCAATCTCGGTCTTGGGGGATGGGCTGGGGATTCTCTAAGAAAACCGCCCGGACGACCCTAGGCGCAGTTTGCAAGCGAGGCAAAACTTGGCAAAGGAACAGTACGAGTGCCTGTGATGAATACAGCCGAGCGATTGTGCCTCCGCGAAGTAGTCTGCCGCGCCTTGCAAGAAGATTGGGGTAGCGGCGATCTCACCTCGTCGCTCACCGTGCCTGCGGAGCGCGACCTTCAGGGGCATATCCGTGCGAAGTCGCGCGGCGTTCTCGCTGGAAGTGCGGCCGTGGCCTTAGCTGCTTCCTGCGTCGAGCGGGTGCGGGTTTCCCGGCCGCTTCCCGACGGCAGTGAGTTGGAGCCTGGCTGCGTCGTGGCCGAGTTGGAGGGGGCGGCGGTGGAACTCCTAGCTATCGAGCGGGTTATTCTGAATATCCTGCAGCACTTGAGTGGTGTGGCGACCCTGACTCGTCGGTATGTCGACGCGATTGCCGGCACCCGCGCCCGGATTGTCGATACGCGCAAGACCATTCCAGGTTTGCGGCTGCTGCAAAAATATGCGGTGCGGGTCGGCGGCGGATACAACCACCGCTTTGGTTTGAGCGACGGCATCTTGATCAAGAACAACCACATCACCGCCGCCGGTGGCATTCGCAAGGCCGTGGAGGCGGCGCGGCAAAAGGGTCCGCACACTCTGCTGGTGGAGGTGGAGTGCCGCACGTTGGACGAGGTAGATGAGGCAATCGCCGCAGGAGCGGCGGCGGTCTTGCTGGACAACATGGATGTCGGCACGCTGCGGCGCGCAGTCGAGCGCGTGGCCGGGAGAGCGCTGACCGAAGCCTCCGGAGGTGTAAACTTAGAGACGGTGCGCGCGATTGCCGAAACCGGGGTCGATCTTATTTCCGTCGGAGCCCTCACCCATTCAGCGCCAGCGATCGACTTGCATATGGTGCTCGAGGGATGAGTGACCCAGTTGTACGTCCACTCGATGTAGCTCGCGTGCAACAGTTGCTGCGGGGATCCCGTTTAGGGCTGCCGTTACATTACCGTGAGGTCACCGAATCAACCAACGACGATGCGGCTTGCCTCGGGCGGGCAGGTGCTTCAGAAGGGAGCACGGTCATTGCCGATGCCCAGACGCGGGGGCGGGGTCGGCGAGGGCGCGTGTGGGTGTCACCGCCGCATGTCAACATTTACGTGTCGGTGCTGTTGCGTCCACGCATCGACGTACAACACTGCCCCCAGATTGCAATTGCTGCGGGTTTGGCCGCCTTGAGCGCTATTCGTGCCGTGGTTCCCGTGGCTCAGCTAAAGTGGCCGAACGACGTGCTGGTGCGTGGTCGCAAACTCTGCGGAATTCTGGCGGAAATGAGTGCGCGCCCCGACCGGGTGCTCGACTTCGTGGTGGTGGGGATCGGTGTCAACGTCAACTCCGTAGAAGCGGATTTTCCCGCTGAACTACGCAAGATGGCCACGAGTTTGCGGATCGAGTGTGGTACGGCGGTCGACCGAGAAGCGTTTGTGGCTGCGTTGTTGCGGCAGTTTGGCGAAGAGTACGAGCGATTTCTGCGAAGCGGTTTCGGGCCTGTGCGGCAGCGATGGGAAGAGACCTGTGCCACTATCGGACAAGCGGTCGAAGTGGAGATGGGGGTGGAGCGATTTCTCGGAACCGCAATAGGTCTTGACGAGCACGGGTGTTTGCGCGTGCGCCGGGTTGACGGACAAGAAGTGGAGGTCACGAGCGGTGAAGTCTGGTTGCGTGAGCCGACCACTCCTGTGCATTGACGTGGGGAACACGCACGTGGTGCTGGGTTTGTTCGCTGGGGCCACCTGGGTGCGGCGGTGGCGGCTAAAGACCAACCCCTGGACGACGGCCGACGAGTTCGCGGTGTATTTGTCTGCGTTACTGCAGGACGAACGATGTCTTGAGCTGGAAGGTGTGGCGATGGCTTCAGTCGTGCCCGCGGTAACAGCCACACTGGTGCAATGGGCCAGGCGGTACCTCAAGATTGAGCCCGCGGTTCTCTGCGCGGCGGATGTCGGGCTCGAGCGCGTCCGTTACGACGCGCCCGAGCAGCTCGGAACCGACCGACTGGCCAACGCAGTAGCGGCTCACGCCAGAACAGGTGGCGCCGCGGTAGTGGTGGATTGCGGAACGGCGACAAAATTCGAGTTTGTCGACCATGCGGGAGTCTACTGCGGTGGGGCGATTGCCCCGGGCCTGGGAATCGCAGGCGACGCCTTGTTTTCCCGCGCGGCTCGCCTCTACCGCGTGCCGCTGGCGGCGCCGCCGCATGTCATTGGGCGAAACACCGTTCATGCCTTGCAGGTCGGGTTGCTCTACGGTCACGCGGCACTTATCGACGGCATGGTAGAGCGGATTCTTGCCGACAGTGGCGTTTCCGCGCCAGTGATTGCTACGGGGGGTTTTGCTGGGGTTTTGGCTCCGCTCTGCCGGCGGGTGGATGAAGTGGTCGACTCCCTCACCCTTGACGGGATTCGCTTGATCTTTGCCGAGCGACAAAGGAAAAAGGAGACCGTGGCTGACCCATGAGCCATCGCTGGTTGCTGGCCATTGACGTGAGCAATACACAAACCGCTTTTGGGGCATTCCAGGGCGAGGAGTTGCGCGACCACTGGCTGTTGCAAACCGACCCAGGTCGCACGGCTGACGAGTACGCCGTGCTCTTGCGCAGCTTACTTCACCGCGCGGGCAACCCGTCGATCTCGGCTGTGGCCGTAGCCTCCTCGGTACCGGCCATGCTTCCCATCGTCGAAACCCTGGTGCGTGACGTCTTCGGGTGCGCGCCGCTGGTCGTTGGTCCAGGGGTGCGCACGGGGATGCCGATTTTGTACGATAAGCCCCAAGAGGTGGGCGCGGACCGCATTGTCAACGCAATTGCCGCGTATGCGCACACCCACCGGACAACCATCGTAGTGGATTTGAGCACGGCCACGATTTTCGATTTCATCTCGGCGCGAGGGGAATATGTGGGAGGGGTCATCGCTCCGGGCCTAGGGATTGCCAGCGATGCGTTGTTCGAAAGAACGGCGCGTTTATATCGTGTGGAACTCAAGCGTCCGAAACACGTGATCGGCCGCAACACCGTGCACGCCATCCAGTCGGGTTTGATCTATGGTTATGTGGCCTTGGTGGACGGTATTGTAGAACGAATGCGACAAGAGGCGCGAGAAAACGCCTACGTGCTGGCCACGGGCACGTACGCCGAATTGATCGCACCGGAATCGGTCACCATCGACGCGGTGGACCCATTTTTGACCCTCAAGGGACTTCGCTTGCTCTACGAGCGCAATCAGGAGAAAGGATGAGGTAGGCCATGGCAGAGGACGTCACGTTGGTACGCAGCATCGGGGTGATTGGGCAAGGCGGTGTCGGTAAGACGTCGGTTGCGGATACCTTGCTCTATGCGGCCGGGGCGGTGAACCGTATAGGTCGAGTCGACGACGGTACGTCGAACTTCGACTTCGAGCCCGAGGAAATTCGCCGGAAAATTTCTCTCAGTACCTCCGTGTTTCATTTTTCTTGGAAAAAGCACTCCATCCATTTGCTCGACATGCCCGGGTACTCGAATTTCTTAGCGGATACGATTTTATCTCTGCGTGCCTGTACGGGGGCGATCTTTGTCCTGGCGCCAGCGGCCGGTGAATTGCGGGTGGAGGCCGAGAAGCTGTGGGCACGCGCACAAGAACTCCAGCTTCCAACGGTGGCGTTCGTGAACCGCATGGATCGTGACAACGCCGACTTCGAGGCGGCCGTGGAGGACATGAAGAAAATCCTTGGAGCAAAACCCGTGGCCATTCAGTTGCCTTTGGGGAGCGCGGACTCGTTCCGCGGCGTCATCGACCTACTGAGCATGAAAGCGTTCGTCCACAGCGGGGAGAACACTTGGCGTGAAGAACCTATTCCCGCGGAGTTCGAGACCGCGGCGCAAAACGCTCGCGAGCTGATGATCGAGTTAGCTGCAGATGCCAGCGATGAGTTTACCGAGCGTTACTTGGAGAACGGGACACTGACCAACGAAGAATTGGGCGAAGCGCTGAGACAGGGGACGTTGGCGAGGCGGTTTGTCCCGGTACTTTGTGGTTCGGCCTCGAAAGGTATCGGGGCGCAGCCTTTGTTGGAGGCCATTGTCCGTTACCTCGGCTCGGCCGCCGATCAGGGAAAGCACGCGGGGAAAGATCCGAAAGTGGGGGTGGAGATCGAGCGTCTGCCGGATGCGCATGAGCCGTTTTCTGCGATCGTGTTTAAGACGATGGTCGACCCGTTTGCCGGCCGCTTGTCGATGCTGCGGGTCATTTCGGGCAAGCTGACCCCTGACAGTACCGTGCTGAATACTAGCCGTGACGTTCGTGAGCGGGTTGCTCACCTTCTGCAGCTCAACGGCAAGAAGCAGACAGGTGTCGGACAGGCCATTCCGGGGGATGTCGTGGCGGTGGCAAAACTCAAGGAGACCTACACAGGGGACACCTTAGCCGATGAAAAAGCACCCATCGTTTACCCGCGCGACACGCTCCCTCCGCCAGCCATTTCCTTTGCCATCGAACCGAAAAGCAAAGGGGACGAGGAAAAAGCTACTCAGGCGCTGCAAAAAATGAGCGAAGAGGATCCGTCGCTAGAGTTGCATCGCGATCCGCAAACTCGCGAACTCATTCTCTCCGGCGTCGACCAGTTGCATCTGGAAGTGGTGATCGAGCGCTTAAAGCGGAAGTACGGGGCGGAGGTAGAACTCAAGGCCCCGAAAGTTCCTTATAAGGAAACGATCAAGGGGCGGGCCAAGGCGCAGGGAAAGCTCAAGAAGCAAACAGGAGGGCGTGGACAGTATGGGGATACATGGCTTGAAGTGGAACCGCTGCCACGGGGGGCTGGGTTCGAGTTCGTGGATAAAATCGTCGGTGGTGTGGTGCCGCGCCAGTACATCCCGGCGGTGGAGAAGGGCGTTCGCGAGGCAATGGCCGAGGGCTTTCTTGCCCACTATCCGATGACCGATATCCGAGTGACCTTGTACGACGGTTCTTACCACGAAGTGGACTCTTCAGAACTGGCATTTAAGATTGCTGCTTCTTTGGGGTTCAAGAACGCGGTGGCTCAGGCTAAGCCTGTGCTGCTCGAGCCCATTATGTCGATGGAAATCACCGTACCCGACGAATGTATGGGCGATGTCATAGGCGACATCAACGCCCGTCGGGGAAAAGTACTCGGGGTGGATGCAAAGCCGGGAAGTCAGGTGATTAAGGCGTTAGTGCCGCTGGCCGAGGTATTACGCTACTCGCCGGACTTGCGTTCCATGACGAGTGGTCGCGGCTCCTTTACCATGGCTTTTTCCCATTACGAAGAAGTGCCCCCGCACTTGACGGAAAGGATCATCAAAGAAGCGGAGGCCATGCGAGCCCAGAAGCAGCACGCCTGAGCATGACTGGGGAAGACCTGCAGCGCATTGCTGAAGAAATTGAACGCGGGGCGGACCCTTACCACGTACCCGCGGAGTTCCTGGAGGAGCCGAAGGAAGAGCGTCCCCCGAATAAAAGTTTGTACGCCCGCATTGCGAGCATGACCGTTGCGGAGAAGGTGAAGCTCGCCTTGTTGGGCAACCGCGAGGCACGCGCTCTGCTGGTGCGGGATAGGAACCGCATGATTGCCCGGTTCGTCCTGCGTAATCCACGGCTTACCGAGGAAGAAGTGCTCGGCTTTGCGCGCAACCGCAACCTCGATAGCGAGGTCCTCCGGGAAATTGGTGAGCACAAGACCTGGCCGCGCAACTACCAAATACGGCACGCCTTGGTTACGAACCCGAAAACACCACTTGCCGTTGCGCTTCATTTCGTCAGTTCCTTGCACGAGCGGGACTTACGTTTTCTGGCGAAGAGCAAGAACGTGTCGGCGACGATCGTCACTCAAGCCCGCCGTATTTTGACGCAACGGGGCAAGATGTAAGAAACGAACGGGCAGAGAACCTCGTGGCCGCCGCGGCAGGCAGCTGCAGGCAGCCGAAGCATTTCACCCACGCAGGGTCGTTTCGAGACCAGCGCCGAAAGTGCTGACCAAGCGAGACCGTGAGTGGCCCTGGTGGGGGAACGACGTTAGACGTGCACACGGGTGTTCTCTTTGCAAAACGGCGAATCGAGCAATTGTCCTTCCTCGGTTCGTGTGCCGGCACTGCATGCCCACCGAGAGTGGTGCTGGGGCAGGTGGCGCGACGTTACCAATGGTGGCGTGAACGCCCGGTGCGAAACGGCGCTATTTCCCCCGCATGAGGTTGAGGGCGGCGCCGGCTTTAAACCAAGCGATTTGCTCCGTGCTAAAGGTATGGCGGCAGAAAATTTCGTCCTCGGTGCCATCGGCGTGGTGAATGATCACCTTGACCGGCTTGCCGGGCGCTAATTGGGCGAGGCCAACGATGCTAATGCGGTCGTCTTCGCGGATTTTGTCGTAGTCAGCCGGATTTTCAAAGACGAGGGGCAACAGCCCTTGTTTTTTGAGGTTGGTCTCGTGGATGCGGGCAAAGCTACGGGCGATCACGGCTTTGCAGCCGAGGTAGCGCGGTTCCATGGCGGCGTGTTCTCGGCTCGAGCCTTCGCCGTAGTTTTCGTCGCCAATGGCCACCCAGCCGACACCTTGAGCCTTGTAATACCGCGCGATCTGGGGGAACGGCACCCCGCTTTCACCGGTGAGCACGTTCTTGCCCTTGCCCACTTCGCCGGTAAAGGCGTTCACCACGCCGGTGAACAAATTGTCGCTAATGCGGTCCAAGTGCCCACGGTAGCGCAGCCACGGGCCGGCGGGCGAGATGTGATCCGTCGTGCACTTGCCCTTGGCCTTGACCAACACCGGCAAGCGGTGAAAGTCTTGGCCATCCCAGGCAGGGAACGGTTCGAGAAGCTGTAACCGTTCGCTGTCTGGACGGACGACGACTTCTACGTCGCTTCCATCTTCGGGTGGTTCCACGTAGCCTGCAGTTCCGGGAGCAAAACCCTGCTCCGGAAGCTCCGTGGCGTCGGGTGGCTCGAGTCTCACGGCCTCGCCGTTCGGCCCAGTGAGTGCATCGGTGAGCGGGTTGAAGTCGAGGCGGCCAGCGAGGGCAAAGGCGGTGACCATTTCGGGACTGCCAATAAAGGCTAACGTTTCTGGATTGCCATCGTTGCGGGCTGGGAAATTGCGGTTGAACGAAGTCACGATCGTATTGCGCTCGCCCTTGCGGATGTCGTCGCGCTGCCATTGGCCAATGCAGGGACCGCAAGCGTTGGCCAACACGATACCGCCTAGAGCAGTGAGCGCTTCCATATAGCTGTCGCGTTTGATGGTCTGGAAGATTTGATCGGATCCAGGTGTGATGAGAAACTTCGTTCGGGCCCGAAGCCCGTGCTTTAAGGCTTGCTGCGCCACATGAGCCGACCGTCCGATGTCTTCGTAAGAGGAGTTGGTGCAACTCCCGACCAGGGCAGCGCGGATTTCTACGGGGTAGTCATGCTCGCGAATGTCTTGTTTCAAGCGGGAGATCGGGCGTGCCAGGTCGGGGGTGTGTGGTCCGACAACATGCGGCTCTAATGCGGACAAGTCGATTTCGATGATCTCGTCGTAAAAACGCTCTGGAAACCGCTCCACCTCCGGGTCTGGTTGCAACCAAGCCGCATGACGATCAGCCAAATCAGCGATGGCTTCACGGTTTGTGGCGCGTAGGTAGGTTGCCATGCGCTCGTCGTAAGGGAAAATCGAAGTTGTTGCTCCAAGTTCCGCGCCCATGTTGGTGATGGTCGCTTTGCCGGTACAACTGATCGATCGCGTTCCCGGGCCAAAGTACTCGATAATTTTGCCTGTGCCACCTTTCACAGTCATGATGCCGGCCAATTTAAGAATAACGTCTTTGGCGGCCGTCCAGCCGCTGAGTTGGCCCGTGAGCCGCACACCGACAATCTTCGGGAGTTGAACATTCCAAGGCAGCCCAGCCATGACGTCCGCGGCGTCCGCTCCGCCGACGCCGATGGCGAGCATTCCGAGCCCGCCCGCATTCGGGGTGTGTGAGTCGGTACCGACCATCAGACCGCCCGGGAACGCGTAGTTTTCGAGCACGACTTGATGGATGATCCCCGAGCCAGGCTTCCAGAACCCAATGCCGTACTTGCGCGATGCCGAGAGGAGAAACTGGTACACCTCGTCGTTCTCTCGCAGGGCAGCCTGCATGTCTGGCTCGGCGCCGATGCGAGCCCGAATGAGGTGATCGCAGTGCACGGTGGTGGGCACGGCCACACGTTTGCGGCCCGACTGCATGAACTGGAGCAATGCCATTTGGGCCGTTGCGTCTTGCATCGCAACCCGGTCGGGCCATAAGTCCACCCAACTTTTACCTCGCTCGAGTTCTGCCTGCTCTGGCTTGTCGAGGTGAGCAAAGAGAATCTTCTCGGCCAACGTCAAAGGGCGGTTCAACCGTCGGCGAAACGGCTCGAGACGCCGAGCCAAAGCCTCGTAAAGTTCACGAACGCGATCGATCATGTTTGCCTCTTCAACAGCGGTACGCCCGGAGCGTGCTGTTGGCTATCTGGTCTGTTAGCAGCATGCAGGTTGATGCCTCGTCGCTTGCGCCATCTACGCGGCCTCGTGTAGAGCAGCTGCCAAGGACAAATCGGCCTCCCACGGGGCATCCGGAGAGCGCCGTATGCATGAGCCCACGAAGTCGTAGCGGTGCCAGTAAATGATCCGCTCGTAGGCGCGAGCCGGGTCGTTGGCGGGGCGTTTGTACAACCATCGCTCATTGAAATGAAATCCGTTTTCCTCGCGCTCCCGTGGCTCGTTCACCGAGCCCTCGGCAACGTCGGGTGTGCCAAACAGCTTCACCACGTCATTGCGGCGAATTCGGGCTGCCATAAAGCTCTCCGAGGTTCGGTAGCAGAGTGCCGCGCTCAGCCCACGCTCAAACCACCGCCTCTACGGCTTGGACCAAGAGGTGTTTCGGAACAGCACCAACGATTTGGTCCTTCACCTTGCCTCCTTGGAACAACAGCAAGGTGGGAATGCCGCGTACATTGAACCGGGTAGCTGCGTCGGGGTTGTGGTCCACATTCACCTTGACCACTTTGAGCTTGCCCTCGTACTCTTGGGCCAACTCCTCGACGATGGGGGCGATGGCCCGGCAAGGGCCGCACCACGGTGCCCAGAAGTCCACCAAGACCGGGATCGAGGAGTGGACGACTTCTTCGTCGAACGTTGCGTCGGTGACTTCCTTTACTTGTCCCACGTTGTGCCTCCTTCCTGTATCGCTCCTCCACCATAAGACCGGTCACGACACGCTGCAACGGGAGCGATGGCATAGGGCATGAGGGTACGAGGGGTTGACGGGCTCTGGAAGGTTTGGGCTGGCTAGCTTGGCGGGTGCGCCTGGGTTCCTGTCAGCGCTGTGCCGGCCGCCGCTTTTTCTCCTAGCCCACGTGCTTACCGCCTAGGAGAGCGTCCCCAGAGCGGAGATGTCGCCGTCGGACGAATCTCGAAGCGCCCAAACTCACCTGTGGCCGCAGCCCAATCAGCATCCACGGATTCGACCACCGCTCCCCGCGGGCCTTGTTGGCAACGCGTTGCGAAGCGTTCCAGCGCTTCCACCGGTCCCTCGACGAGGATCTCCACCATATCGTGACCAACATTTCGTACCCAGCCGCGCAGACCGAGTTCTCGGGCCTGTCGCTCGACAAAAAACCGGAAGCCAACCCCCTGCACCACACCACGAAGGAGCAAATGAAGTCTTCGCGCGTTCTCTGGCATGTCCGCCATCATCTCACCCCCGAAGCATGCGCTCGAGCTCTTCTTCGTCTATGGTGCGAATCCCCAGTTCTCGCGCACGATCGAGCTTCGAACCCGGCTCGATGCCCACGACAACGTAGTCGGTGTTCTTGCTGACGCTAGAGGCCACTCGCCCGCCGGCCGCTTCGATTGCCCGAGCGACTTCATCGCGCGGGCGCGACAGGGTTCCGGTGATGACGAACGTTTTCCCGGCAAGCGGGCCTGCTCGAGGGCGACGTTCTACGCGAGGTTTCACCCCACTTTGCAGGAGCCGACGGAGCACTGCGCGGTTATCGGGAACGGAGAAAAAGGCGCGGATTTCTCGTGCTGTTTCCGGTCCGACTTCAGGCACGGCGAGAAGCTCTTCCTCCCTGGCGTTTTCCAGCGCTTCGAGGCTTCCAAAGTGTTCCGCGAGAACCTTGGCGAGGTGCTCGCCGACGTGGGGAATCCCCAGCCCGTAGATCAGACGTGCCAGCGTTGTGTGCTTGCTTTGCTCGATTTCTCGCAGCAGGTTATCTGCGGATTTTTCCCCCATGCGTTCCAGTTCTGCGAGCTGCCTGCGTTCGAGACGATACAGGTCGGCGACGTTATGCACCAGCCCCTTTTCCACCAACTGGCTTACCAGTTTCTCCCCGAGGCCATGAATGTCGAGGGCATGCTTGGAGGCGTAATGGCGGATGCTCTCGCGCAATTTGGCCGGGCAGCTCAGTCCGACACAGCGGTAAAAGACTTCCCCCTCTTCCCGCACCACCGGGCTTCCGCAGGCTGGACATTTGGCAGGCATGCGAAACTTTCGTTCTTTGCCCGTTCGCCGTTCGCGAACGACGCCGGCGATGTACGGAATCACATCCCCGGCGCGCTCGACGATGACATAATCGCCGATGCGCACGTCTTTCCGCTCGATTTCATCCATATTGTGCAGCGACGCACTGGAGACTGTGACCCCACCCACTTGCACCGGTTCTAATTGCGCTACCGGCGTGATGATGCCGGTGCGTCCGACCGAGGGGATAATATCGATCACACGAGTGATGGCCTGTTGCGCCTTGAATTTAAATGCAATGGCCCACCGCGGCGAGCGCGACACCTCGCCCAGGCGGCGTTGGTCGGCGAAGCGGTCCACCTTGGCGACCACGCCGTCGACATCGTAGTCCAACTCCGCTCGGCGCTTCTCCATTTCTGCGTGGTAAGCGATGACCGCCTCGGCCCCTTCGCAACGGCGGTTGAGAGGGTTGGTCTTGAAACCCCACGCTTTGAGGCCTTCGAGAAAATCCCAGTGGGTTTCGAAGGGAAGGTGGCTGGTATCTCCTGGCGCGTAACAAAACATGTCGAGGGGGCGTGATGCGGTCACACGTGGGTCGAGCTGGCGCAACGAGCCAGCTGCTGCATTGCGAGGGTTCGCGAACACAGGCTCGCCGGCTTTCGCCCGCTCCTCGTTGAGCCGATGAAAAGCGGACTTCGGCATGATCACTTCGCCCCGAACCTCAAGCCGCCGTGGAATCGGTGGGGTTCCTCGTTCGTGCCAGAGCTTCAGGGGGATGGAGCGAATCGTGCGAATGTTGGCGGTGACGTTTTCTCCAAGGATGCCATCGCCGCGGGTGGAGGCGACAACGAGTTCGCCATTTTCGTAAACGAGTTCGACGCCGAGACCGTCGAGTTTGGGCTCGGCGACGTAGGTCACCGGGCCAGTGATGCCGAGCCCCTTGCGCACCCTTTCGTCGAATTCGCGAAATTCCTGCTCCGACATGGCGTTGGCAAGCGAGAGCATGGGCACACTGTGGCGCACGGTTTCGAACTTTTCCGCCGGTGGCGCGCCCACGCGTTGGGTCGGAGAGTTCGGGTCGAAAAATTCCGGGTGGGCTTGTTCCAGATCTTGCAAACGGCGAAAAAGCCGATCGTACTCGGCATCAGAAATGACCGGAGAGTCGAGCACGTAGTAACGATAGTTGTGGTACTCGATTTCGCGCCGTAAACGCTCGATCTCCTCGCGGATTTTTCCCTTATCCCCCTTAGTGGTCATGCCTTTGTCGCATATCCGAAACTCTCAACGGCGGCCAGAGGACGCGGAGGACGGATAAGGTGCGTTGACATTGCTCGGTCCTTCCTCAAAGGTTGTGCTCCGTTGTGCAGAAGAACCCGCGATCTCGCTTGTTTTGGTACCTTTGGCTCTCGCTCGCGTGGCCGAGCTTAGTTTTGTTCCCGGTGCGCCTGCTGGGACAACCCTTTTGCTTGGGTGATTTAGACGCCGACGGCGTCATCACCGCAAGCGATTTGGGCTTGCTTCAGGAGCTGTTGTTTGACGAGCAACGCATTCGCCTCATCGGCCATCTTGCCGACACGAACTACGACGGTGAGGTCGGCGCGGCGGACTTGGTTGCGCTGCTGCGCCGGTGGGGTGCGCCCTGCGCAAGCGTGAGCCCGACACCGCGGCCATCTTTGACGCCTACAGCCACGCGAACAGCTTTGAGCCCCTCGCCGTCGCTTTCGTCCCCTGTGTCCACGCGCACTGCCACGCCGACACCCACGCAAACAGCCACCGCCACGCCCACACGGACCCCCACAGCAGTGTGTACCGTGCAACGTCTCGCCGTCGATAGCTTCGTCGACGGGGCTTTGACGCCGGGCGACTGTGAACGACTCGTTGCGGGTACGCGTCGTGTCGTCGATGCATACGAAATCGTTTCGGTACCCGGCCGAGCCATTCGGGTCGAACTCTCCAACCTGGGCGGCGGCTTTACTGCACCTTGGGTCGCGGTGGTCGACTTCAACGGTCAATTCGGCTTTGGCCAAGGTCGGCCGCCGGTGGAGTGGACCGCAGTTGCCGGGCAACCATACTTGGTTTTCGTCACGTCGGACGTTAGTCAGCCGCAGGAAACGGGAACGTACCGTTTGCGGGCGATCAGCCGGCCCTGCCCGACGCCGCGGGCGATCAACTTGAGCGTCGGATTCAGTCTATCCAACTTGCGCTTGAGCGGTAGCGATTGTGCGGACCCAGCGAACTTCGGGACCGACGGGCGTGTGGAGCCCGTACACACCTACACGTTTCAAGTGAACAGCGTTCCGACTCAGGTCGACATCGTGATGCGTCAACTGATCGAAGACGATCCACTCGACCCAACGTTGGTGCTCCTCGGACCAGACGGGGTCGAGGCGGTGCCCCCTGATCAAATGGACGATGCCGCTGGCGGCCCGTTCGGTGTGGACGCTGGCGCAAGATTTCTGGCGATCCGGCCGGGCACGTACACGTTGATTGCTGGCGGAGGGGAAGGGCGTTACTCTTTGGTCGTTAGCTCTCCGCGGTGCCCGGCGACTAGCTTGTCCAACATCCCTTCCGATCGGCCACTGCTGTGCCCCGGTCAGGCAGGTCCGGGGTGCCAGGGAACCCTTTACGGTAGCCGTATGGGTGGCACCTGTGGTGCGCCTCTGCCGGTGTTTTCCGACGAGGAAGCGCCGATTATGCTTGCGGGGGCTAACGCCTACACCTTCACGGGCCAACGTGGGGAGTTGTTCAGTGTCGGGCTGGAGGTGGAGAGCGACGATGGATACGCACTTCTGTTGGGGCCATCGAGCGATGGCAACCCAATTGTCGCCTACGAATCCACGGTGCTCTCCAATACCACGATCACCCAGCTTTCCGCTCCGTTGATTCGTACGGGCACCTACACATTGTTGCTCGGCAACGTCAGCCCGTTAAGTCCCCCAGATTCGAGCGTCGGTGATCCCGGCGACGTGCTTCCCTACCGGTTCTATGCGCAAAAGTGCCTTCCGGCAGGAGTGATCAGCCCGGGCAGCGGACAAAGCCTACAGTCTTCGTTTCGAGTGACCGATTGCCTGGGTTCGGGGCAAACTCCCCATCGAATTTACATTGTCCCTGGACAAGCGGGTCAATTCCTCACCGTGGAAATGGAGGGAGACGACACCTTGGACCCGGCTTTACGACTGTGGGCGCCGGATGGCTCGGTGAGCGAAAACGATGACGATCCGTTCGGCGACGAACGGCTGGCACGAGTGTCGCGGGTTTTGCAGGAGAGTGGGGATTATTTGCTCGAGGTTTACGCCTCACGCGCGGACGGAGAATTCGATTTCACGGCTTTCAACACATTCGTCGTGCGCGCTCGCGGGTGTGTCACCCAGCAACTCCAGCCAGGTATTCACGGCTTGGGATTTGGCGACCAGGATTGCCAGCTCGCATCGGGTCAGAAGTATAAGGTTCTCACTTGGCAATCCAGTGAAGGAGCGCAGGTGGCGAGCTTTTCTGTGAGTGATGGTGTGTGCTTACAAGCGTTGCTGCCCAACGGCGAGGCCATTCCCGCTTACTCCTGCGCGACTGGTTTGCTCGAAGTTCCGATGGTGCGAGAGGGCACTTATGCCCTGATGGTGGCCTCGGAGCTTGGCGAAGCTCCGGCCTCGTTTGTGTTGTCGTTTCGCCGGTGCCCTTTGGCTCGCACGGTGACCTCCGGCGAGAGGATTGCCGGAACTTTGGGGTTGTCGAATTGCCTGGCAGCAGATGGTGTCAGGGCCGACTGGTATTGGCTCACTGCGGGGGAGAATTTGCTGCGCTTTAACCAGGGGATCGGCGGCTCGATCGAAAGCGCGTTCCCGGTGTTGACCGCCTTGACGGATGCGCTCGGCACCACGGAGAAATCCCAGATTTTCTCTGGCGATCCGGAGAGCATGCTCCGTATACCTCGTGGGAACCGGAGCGCGCTGCTGCGCGTCCGCTCTACAGGGACAAACGGGCCGTACACCTTGGTCGTCGATCCGACGACCAAACGCCAGTGAGGGGTGGGTCAGGCTGCTCGTCGATGCGCGGCCACGAGGTGAGGCGTGGAGCGCGGTCGCAGGCTTCCGAAGATGAAGATTGCTTGTGCGGCTTGACCAGGTGATTTCGGTTGGTGTATGTGGCCCGTTTGGAGGTTGTATTGCGGGGAGTGCTGCGAACTTGGGGTTGGGGTTGGGTTGCTGAGGTCGCTAGCCTGTTTGCCATCGTGGCCGCGGGTTGCGGAGGTGGTTCTGCCCCGGTTAACGACGGCGAGTTAAGGCTAGAAACCCGTTGGGAAACAGCCGCGCCGGCACGGGCTCAAAGGTTTCGACCGCGGGTCTTCGAGGGCACGACAGAGCTGCCTCCGAGCGTCAGTACAGTAGAAATTCGTGTCGGCGACCGCGTGCAAACGGTCGACCCGACGCAAAGCCGTACCGTGCTCTTCCGCGGACTCCCTCCCGGCCCAGTCGGAATTGAGGTGCGCGGCTGGGACGTTCCCTTCTCCGAGCGCGAGCGAATTGCGCAGTTCCGGTTGCCACCCGCTTTCTTGGGAGGGGCGAGTGCCACAGTGGTGGCTGGCCGCACGGCAACGGTTGAGGTAGATATGCTTGCACAGCCGTTTGTGACCCAACTGGAGCCGCCTCCTGGGGCCAGTGGCGTGTCCCGCCAACCGATGATCCAGTTTCTTTTAGCCACAGCGGTTGGCACGTTGGATATCGAGAGTCTCAACGTCACAGTTAACGGGCGAACTGTGGTGCGCTCGGGCATAGGGCTCGGCGCCGACTTGGATGCATGCGATGACAGCAGCGGGGAGCCGGAGTTGTGGTGTACATCGGGAGGAAACAAGCGACTCGTCGGATTGATCGTTCGCTTTCAGCCCGACGAGCCTCTGGCAGCCGAGACGGAGGTTGCGGTAACCATGGAAATCCGCTCCCTTACGCACCCACAGCGTCGGCTTGCATTCTCTTATAGTTTTCGCACCGGGGTGATTTTGCCCTCACCCACGCCGACGGAAACCCCGCTGCCCCCAGAGACGCCGACTCCGACACCCTCAGCGACCTTCCTGCCCACCGTGACGAGCACGGCGACGAGTTCTCCTTCCCCCACGCCAACCGGGCCGTTCACCGCTACACCGAGCACCACTTTCACCGCAACACAAACTGTGAGTCCGACCGCGACCGAAACGGAAACCCCGACAGCGACAAAAACGGCAACGGAGACGGCGACACCCACGGAGACCGAAACGCCGACGGCTACCGAGACGCCAACGGGAACGGCGACCGAGACCGCGACCGCAACGCCGACGGAGTCCCCATCGCCGACAGATACTCCATCTCCAAGTCCCACGGCGACGTGGACGGAAACCGGAACGCCGACTGTCACGGAGACACCAAGCGCAACCGCAACGGAAACTCCGACGGCGTCTCCATCTTTCACGCCCACAGATACTGCTTCACCAAGCCCGACGGCAACGCCCAGCGAAACTTACACCCCCACAGAAACCCCGACGCCGACAAGCACGACCACCGACACCGCCACACCGAGCACAACCGCCACACCGACCTTGACTCCCACCGCGACCGACTCTCCCACACCGACCATGACACCATCGGTTACTCATACGCCGACTGAAACGGCTACTGCTACGGTTACGGACACTCCGACGGAGACCGCCACGCCCACAGAGACTCGCACGCCAACGCAGACGCCAACCGAGACGGCTACGCCTACCCGAACTGCCACGAGTTCCCCCTCGCCGACCGCAACCGAAACGCCGACACCATCGACAACTCCCACGCCCACGGACACTCCCACGGCAACGGAGACTCCAACAGAGACTGCCACGGCTACTCACACCGCCACCCCTACAGAGACGCCAACCCCCACGCCGACTTTGACACCCACCGTCACATCGACGTCGACCTTAACACCAACCCAGACAGCGACCCCCTCGGACACCCCAACGCAAACGCCCACAGAGACGCCAACCGCGACGGATACTCCGACATTGACGCCAACGGCAACGGCCACGTTCACGGAAACACCGACGCCGACAGCGACCGAAACACCGACAGAAACTCCCTCGCCGACCCCGACCTCTACCCCCTCAGCAACGCCCACGGAGACACCGACCTCATCACCCACACCGACGGCCACCTTCACCGCAACTGTCACACCCACACCGACAGCGACACCAACAGTGACGCCGACGGCGACACCAGTACCTTTGGTGTTCGTCACCAACTCGGGAGCCGGCTCCGTTTCTCTCGTCGATGCAGCGACGGGTAACGTCGTGGGCACAACCGTGGTGGGATCGAGTCCTTTAGGGGTTGCCGTTGACGCCTCGGGAGGACGGGCCTACATCACGAACAATTTGAGCGCACAGCTTTCGATCCTCGACGGTGGAACGGGGGCACTGTTACGCACCGTGGAGCTGGGCGCTGGTTTGCGGCCGCTTGGTGTGGCTGTGACTGCTGATGGCGGCAAGGTGTTGGTGGCCATTCAGCTTCCGGCCACGTTGCGTCGTCTGGCGGTGTACGACACCGTTGCTGATCGCTTGCGTGAGGTCACGGTGGGGAATAGTCCGACCGGAGTAGCGACGCACCCGCGGTCAGCTGTTGCCTACGTGACGAATCAGTTGAGCAACACCGTTTCGGTGGTTGATACGGCCGCGGAAACTGTAGTGACCACGTTGAGCGGATTCAACCAGCCCTTTGCTGTTGCCGTGAACGCCGCGGGTACGCGGCTTTACGTGACCAACTTAGGGGACAATACCGTTCGAGAAATCGACACCTCCACGTTACAGACAGTTTGGACCTATACTGTCTTACCTCGGCCCTTTGGGATTGCCGTCCGTCCTCAAGGCGATCGCGTGTACGTGTCGAATATCGATAACCGGCGAGTATCGGTGCTCGATACTAACACGCGAAGCGTCAGTACGATTTTGGTGGGACGCAGTCCATGGGGGGTCTCCGTAGACCCGAGTGGAAGCCGCGTGTTCGTCGCCAACTTTGAAGACAACACGGTTTCCCTTGTCGATGCGGGCGGCAACACCGTGGTTCAAACGGTCGCGGTACAGCAGGCTCCAGTAGCCTTTGGCATTTTCGTGCGACCTGGTGCGGCCCCTTGAAGCGGAGTGAACGATGACGTGGTGGCGGTTAAGCAAACGCGGCTCGGCGCTGATAGCAGTCACGTTCGCGTTATGGGTGGGTGCCGGGCTCGCTCGGGCCGACGTGAATGCGCACGTTGCTTTCGCTCGCGGTCTCGTGGCTTTTCACGGCGCCCAATGGAATGAGGCCATCGCTGCCTTCGGTCGAGCGCTCGAAGCCGACAGCAAAGATGCACGGGCACGCTATTACCGCGGGCTAGCCCGGGCTCGGGCGGGCGACACCGCCGGCGCAATTGTGGATTTGGAGCAGGCGCTTCGGGATCAGCCGGATTTGCCGCACGCGTGGTTGGACCTCGGGATTGCGTACTTGAGTGCCGGGCGCCTCGACGATGCAAGAGCGGCACTGGAGCGGGCGGTCGAACGCGGTCACGAGCGGCACGTGGCCGAGTTTTTCCTTGGCTTAGTCAAATACCGGTTAGGAGAATATGCAGCGGCCAGCGAACTCTTCCGCCAAGCCCAAGCGGACCCCGAAGTGCGGCTCCCTGCGACCTATTACGCAGCGTTACTGGCAGAACGTCAAGGCAGACCTGAAAACGCTCGCCCCTTGCTCGAAGTGGTTGCACGTGAGGCTGCTGGGGTGGAGATCGGCGAAGCTGCTGCGCAGTATCTAGCCGGGACTGACTCGGGGCTGACCCCGTCGGGCGAGCACCGCTGGAGGGCTGCTGCCCGATTGAGTTTCGAGTACGACTCGAACGTTACCCTTGGGCCCAGCAGTGTCACGGTTTTTGCGCCTCGGGATGTGACCGAAAAGGCAGATGGGCGGGCGGTGATTGTGGCGGGATTGCGGTATCGCTTTGTCGACGCGGCATCATTCAACTTGGTTGGAGGATACGAAGTCTCGCAAAGTTTGCACTTCGATTTGAGGCGTTTCGATCTCCAGGGCCATCGCTTGAGCGTGGCGTTGGCTTCACCGGCTAACCGTTGGTCATGGGGCGTGGGTACGGAATACAATTTCTTCGCTTTGGACTATCGAACATTTTTCCACGAGGCATTGGTTACGCCGTGGGCAGCGTTGCCATGGTCAGAGAATGTGGCAACGCAAGCATTCGTGAGTGTTCGTGGGCGCGACTTTCTGCGGGCCCCGTACGACCCCGGCCGCGACGCGTGGCTGTACGCACCTGGCCTGCGACAGTATTTTTCGCTGGGTGGTGCAAACCGCCTCCTGGGGATCGGTTACCGGTACGAAATCGAGGACACAGTTTCGAGCGGTCCTCAGGGCCGCGCCTTTGCTTACAAAGGACATTTGCTCGATGCCGACCTGCGGTGGTCGTTGGCGGATGCGGTTTACGCGGAGGCTGCGTACGTGTACCGCCGGCACGATTACGACAATCGCGAAAGCGGCTTTGGAGTGCGTCGGCAGGACGATGCACATGAGTTCGCCCTCGGTTTCAGCTATCAGCTCACGGACCATTGGGCGTGGACCATTGGTTACATAGGCCAGAGACACGAGTCTAACGTGGCGCTGTTCGAATACGATCGCCACGTCGTTTCCACGGGGACTCAGGTTGTGTTCTAAGGAGAAAACCCATGTCTGTTTTCGGGAACGCAGCCATTGTGGCTCTCGGGTTCGCGGTTGTGGCCTGGGGTAGGAGTGCTGCTGCAGAGCCGGCCAGCCGGTTCGCGGCAGTTCAGGGCGAAGTGCAATGGGTTCGGGCGAGTGGTCGCACCTCTGCTCAGGTCGGAGAGATCGTGAGCGTTGGAGATCGTATCCGTACTGGGACGGCTCAACGCGCCAAAATCCTCGTTCTGGATGCAGCAGTGGTGGACATCGGCCCGAACACCGAGTTGGCCGTCGACGAGCTCAGCGCTGTCAGCGACCCTCCGCGATTCGAGTTCGCATTCCGTTTGTTCCAAGGGCGGGTCCTTTTGCGCACGACTTCGGCTTTTGCCCATGGGGCCTCGCATTGCCTGGTAGAAACCGGCACTGCCAGCATTTCCGTGCCCAGTGGAGAGGTGGTGGTTCGTTATGACCCTCAAGGTGAATTTACCGAAGCCGCTGTGCTCACTGGCGAGGCGGAAGTGACCGCAAAGGTCGAAGCCATGGCGGGTGGTCGGGTTGGTGTTGCCCAAGGCTTTGCCGTGCGCGTCCCCAAGGGGAGGCTACCGCAGGCGCCGGTCCAGTGGGGGCCGGAGCGGGTCCGTCAGTACGCCGAGGGGATCGAGCTTTTCGGTACGGGACGACGGGATGGGCTGAACGTACTACATCCCCTTACCCTAGGCCGCCTCCTCGATCCAGCCGATGCCGTTGGGAAGCGTCGAGCTCGAAGTTTAGTGGCCGAGGCTCCACAACGACCGCTGCCGGAACAAATGTCTGCAGACGTATACACGAACACACAACCGCTCGAAGTGTTTCAGGCATTCCCGCCGGGGCGCCCGCTCACGGGGGACGTGCGCGTGGATTTTTAAAGCATTGTTGTAGAAATTCTCATGACCCTTTTGGCCTTGCAGGTACGAAAATTTTGTGCAACAAGGGAGCCGTTGTCGGTTTGCCAAGTTGAGAGGAAGGAGAGAGAAGATGCGAAATTCGCAATGGGCCTTGGCAATCGCAGGACTTAGCTTCGCTGGGCTTGTCTCCGTGGGGTGTGCTGAGCGAAAGCCGGTGATTGACCCGAACATGGTGTCTCGCGTGGAATCAGCCGCAAGTCGGGCGGAGTCGGCCGCAAGCCAAGCCGAAGCGGCCGCGAAGCGTGCGGCCGATGCAGCTGCAAAGGCTGAGGCAGCCGCGGAGAAGGCCGCGAGTCGATTCAAAGGTCGGTTGGCAAAGTAGCCACCGGGAGTTGGTTTGGTATCGGCGGATGCGGAGCGGGTGCTCCGGAAGTCAGCGAAGGAGGTGAAAACAATGAAGTTTGGGATGCAAACGAAAGCTCTCGTAGCGATGGTAGCAGGCATTGCTGTGCTAGGTGTTGGCTCGGGCTGTGCCCGCAAAATGAGCGCCGAGGAACAAAACGCGGTTTCTCGGGTCGAGGCAGCTGCAAGCCGGGCGGAAAGTGCCGCGAGTCGTGCGGAGCAAGCAGCGCGCGCCGCAGCGGACGCTGCCAGCCGCGCCGAGGCAGCAGCAGCGAAGGCAGAAGCTATCTTTGCTAAAGGCGTCCGTAAGTAAGTTTGTTGCTCTGGTTCTTGAGCCACTGAGTGAGCACCCGGTGGCGTGGTTGCTGCCGGGTGCTCTTCTTTTTCGAGCACAGGGTTCGGAGGGATCTTTAGAAAGTCACCACCACTTTGATCGCCGACGGATCTTGAGCGGCAGTGCGGTACGCCTTGGCCACGTCCGGGAAGCGGTAAACGTGAGTGACTACGTGCTCCGCACGAACCACCCCTTGCTGGATCAGTTGTAAGGCCTCGCGAGTATCGACCGGTCCTGCGGAATAGCTTGGAATTAGCCGGACTTCGCGGAAGTAGAGGTCATGGGTGTCCAGTGCGTAGTGCTCGCCTGCAGGTGTGCCCATGAATTGAACCACCGTACCACCGCGTGCCGCACACCGTAGTCCGAGGTCCATCGCTTCGGTTGTAGGTGGTCCGACGATCACGATGTCGCATCCACGGCCACCTGTATAATCCATCACCGCCGAAACCAAATTGTGCTCGGTGCAGTCGACGGTATGGTCGGCTCCGAGTTCCCGCGCCTTTTCGCAGCGAACGGTTTGTAGGTCAGCTCCGATGACGCTGTGGGCTCCCCAGTGCCGGGCTAATCGCACATGCAACTGCCCCATCACCCCTAAACCGATCACCAACACCTGCGCTCCATGCACCAGTCCCGCACGGCGCAACGATTTCACGACACAGGCCAACGGCTCGATGAGAGCGCCGTCAAGGTCGGTCAGGGACTCGGGAAGCGGTAAGGTGTCCGCGCGTACGTTCAGTGCCGGCACGCGGAAGAATTCAGCCATGCCGCCCGGATCCAAGGACGTCGCACGCCAGGTCGGACATTGCACAAATTCACCCCGGTCACAGGCGGCGCAAGAAAAGCAAGGAACGTGGTGATGGACGAAGACCCGCTTGCCAACATCGAGGTGTTCCACTCCCTCACCGACCGCCACGACTTCCGCAACTGGTTCGTGGCCGAGGATCACAGGCGCTTTTTTGCGGATGTACCACGGTGTCACATCGCCGGAACAAATCCCGCACGCGCGGGTGCGCACGAGAAGTTCGCCGGGGCCGATACCGGGGAGCGGGACATGCTCGATACGCACGTCGAGGTAATCATACGCCTTGGCTGCACGCATCGTTGTGCTCATGGCTCGATGGCAAATTTGAGGCCTCGGCCGGCCCGGTGTGCATCGAGTGCCTTGGCGAGCTCCTCGAGGGCGTAATAACCAGAGATCAGTCGTTCTCCGGCAAAGCTCGAATCGGCGAGCAGTTCGTACGCACGCCGCACCGCTCGCGGCGTGAAGTGAAACGGGCTGTGAACCCGAAGTTGATCATAGTGGAGCCGCAAAGTGTCGAAGCGGGCTTGCGTGCCTGCGGCACATCCACCGAACAAAATTACCGTGCCACCACGACGGGCAAAGTCCGGAGCCCGCTCCCATACCTCCACTTGTCCGGTACATTCGATGACCAGGTCGGCGCCCCTCCCTGCGGTCGCCGAGAGAACAGCTGCGCGTGCCTCGCTCAATCCCGAGATGAGCACGCGTTGTGCCCCCACCCGGGAAGCGTAACGAGCCCGCTCGGGATTGCGTCCGACCACCCAAACGTTGTGAACGCCATGGGCACGCAACACCAAAACGTGAAGGAGAGCAATGGCCCCCGCTCCGATAACCACCGCCATGTCGTCGGGCCGCAAGGAAATACCCTCGAGCCCATGGGTGACACAGGATAGAGGCTCGAGTAAAGCAGCCTCTGCAAAAGAAAGAGCCCGAGGTTTCGGGTAAACATTCGCTCGAACTATGCGTGCCGGAATCTTCACGAATTCGCCGTACGCCCCAAGAACCATGGTTTCGATCACGGTCTCACACAGGTTTTCCTGCTCCCGCGAGCAGTAGTAACAAGCATTGCAAGGCCCCGTGGGGGCGACCATCACCTCGTCGCCCTCGCGCAAGTGCTTTACCTCTCGTCCTACGGCGGAGACTTGACCGCTGAACTCATGCCCAAACCGGGTGGGCGTGGGGAACTTCGGGTGCCCGCGTAAAAACATTTTAATGTCCGTTCCACAGGTCAATGCCGCACGCACGCGCACAACGATTTCCCCTTCGTCAGGAGACGGGACAGGCAACTCGTGGAGCTCGATGCGGCCGGGTTCTTGGAGAATGTGTGCACGCACGATGTAAGCGGTATCGGTGGGGTTCGAGGTTGTCAACGAAGCGGGCGAATCACGACGACGTCAGGAAAGTTGCCGGAGAGCCGACAGTTGCAGGCTCAACCCTCATGCGGGGAAGGTACGTGGAGCAGTCGTCGTGCCACCACCACGAAACCCGTATGAGCCACCATGCGATGCTCGGGGCGCATGCTGCGGGCCTCGACATGCCAAAACCGTTGTAGCGTTTCGAAAACCTCGATCAGTCCAAAGGACGAATTCAACCGCAGGCTGTCGACGAGTTCCTTGACCTGGAGCACCGTAGGCAGGTAACTCAAGAACACTCCTCCGGGACGAAGGGACTCGGTGGCGTTTTTCAGAAGGCGCCAAGGTTCGGGTAGGTCAACGACAATACGGTCCACGTCCCGCTCTTCGATGCCGGCAAACACATCAGCAATTTTGAGTTCCCAGTGCGGCACGGCACCGAGGAAAATCTCCACGTTTCTGCGCGCCCGTGCTGCGAAGTCCTGCCGCACTTCGTACGATACCAGGCGGCCGTGGGGCGCAATGGCTTGCAGCAACGCAATCGTGAGGGCACCCGGACCAACACCAACTTCGACCACGTGGGCCCCGGGGTAAAAGTCCCCCCAGAGCAGCATGGGGCCAATGTCCTTCGGGTAAATTGGTTGCGCTTGCCGTGGCAAATTGGGGATAAATTGGGCAAAGGTCGGGCGCACCAGAACGAAGGCCTCGCCAGCCGAGTTGTATACCGTGTGCCCTTCACGCAAGCCGATTAGGTGGTCTGCCCAGAAAAACCCGTTGCGAATGTGGACTCGCTTGCCTGGGATGAGCTGTCTCATGTATTGGCGCTGCTTGCAGTCTACGAAAAGGACGTGTTCTCCCTCCTGCAACCGGCCGGATGCACGCTGCATTCTTTCCCCTCCACCAGGATGCGCGACTAGGACGAGGTCTGAGCTAGCGGTCGTACCCCCTGGCGTTTCGCCGCCACTTCGTCGAGCAAGCTGCAAAAGCGACACACGGGACGATGGGATGGCAGACCACAACGGCTGCAGGTTGTTGGCGCCTCAAGATTACCGGCAAACAACTGCGAGCGCGCGCGGCGATAGAACTCCAACACGAAGTTTTGCTTGGTTCCCGGCATTTCTGCCTCGAGGCGTTGCAAAACGTCCTTGTAAAGCAGTTGGGACGCTCCGGCCGCGTTTGGGCATTCCTCGATCACGTAGTCGATCCTTCTCAGGAAGGCGTACACCGCGGTCTCATATTCGCTGAGGCGGAAGAGAGGTTTGACCTTGCGGGCGAATTTTTCGTGCGAGGGAGCAAGAACAGGGGACTGCCTGGCAAGGTAGTTCATGTCCCACCGCAGGACATTTCCTAGAAGACGGGCTGCTTCATCGTCGAGGTTGTGCCCCGTGGCGACAACTGGGAAACCGTGCTCCATCGCTATCCGATCGAAATGATGGCGCTTTGCCGTACCGCATGCGGAGCAAGCGGGGCGCCGCGTGAGACCAACGACATCGGCGATCGCATGGCCCTCGGCGCCAAAGTCAACCTGTAGCAGGGGCAAGCCACGCTCACGGGCAAAGGCCTCAGTTTTCGTCCGCGAGAGAACGGAGTACGCCCCAATGCCAAGATTGAGATGAAGCCCGGTGGTGCGGTAGCCTAGAAGCTGAAGAACATCCCAGAGAGCCAAACTGTCTTTCCCGCCAGAGACGGCAACCAGTACGGGCTCTTCCCGGCTGAACATTCGCTCGCCGTCAATGGCGCGCTGGACTTGTCGTTGAAAGTAGAGCAGGAAGCAGTCACGGCAGAAAGCAGTGTGGTGGGAGTGCAACTGCACTACCGCAGGGTTACGGCAGCGTTTGCACTTCGGTTTGTGACCAGGTCGAGTCGCGCTCATGAAGAATCTTTATAGGATGCTCCACGAATTCAGCCAGTGGTCACAAGGTGAATCGCGCGAAACGGGTAAGCCCCTGGCATCCAAGCAGGGCAACGCGAACGGCGAGGACGATTTCGTCAATGGTGATTCGTCTATCGCCATTGCGGTCGCCAGCCGAACACAGTGTCTGCTGAGTGTGCTCGAGGGCGATGTTCACCAATAAAACGATCTCGTCGACAGTCACCGAGCCATCTTCGTTACAGTCCCCGGAACAGGAAACGGCAGTTGGAGTTGGCGTGGGTAACATCACAGTCGGGGTGACGCTCGCGGTCGGCCACAGGGTAGCACGCGCCGTGGGGGTAGGTGTGGCGGTGCGCGTTGGTGTCGGAGAGGGAGAGTCAAGGGCCGGGTAGAGCACGTCGCGACCAGCGATGTCGTCAGGGGCAAGGCTTGGATTTCGCAGACGCCGCAGCAAGTTCAGCAAGCTGGCAGGGTCTGTCTGCGAAAGTCCGCCCCACATAAGTGGCATGGCAGCGATCGGTGGGTTCCTTGGATTTGGCCAGATCTGCAGGTCGCGGAACGGATCACGCGGATCGATTACCATCACGTTCAACGGATCGCTGTCGGTATCGAGAAAGCGTCCTTCGTTTGGATGTCCTAAGCCGATTGCGTGTCCGACCTCGTGGGTGATCAATACCTGGAACGCTGCTGCAAGGATGTCTAGCGGCTGCCCGATAGCCATGAGTGCGCGCGCGGCTTCGGCAACGCGGTCGCGGTTGATCGTGATATCCGCTCCCTCGATCACGTTCCCCGGGAGAGAGAGTCCATTGGTAAGCAAACGATCGGCATCGTACCGCCAAGTAGCGGCGGTCCAGCCGAAAAACGTTCCGGCCTCACCAACGTAGAGGTCGATTTCAAACCCCTCTCGCGGAGAACCAGGAACCACTAGGGCATCGAACACGATCTCGAATCGTAAAGCGCCGTGTTCCCATGCTCGGACGCCATCTTGGACAACGCGGCGGGAAAGCTCCTGGAGTGTTAGCACGTCGATACCGTAATGGCGGGCTACTTCCTCCGCGATGCCTAGCTGAGCCAACAAGTCAGGGGCTACGCCAACTTGGATAGCATCGCCGAGGCTTGGCTCGTGTGCCTGACGCGGAGGTGCCGCATTCCAACGAGCAGCGAAGGCGGCAGCCTCGTCAGCCGGCAGGTCGGTGCGGTCGTTGAAGAGGCTGAACCCGACAGCCGGTGCCCGAAGGAGGAGAAGGGCGATACAGGACAGGGGTACGGTAAGCACTTGGCAGCACTGCCTCGCCTTCCGCGCCATGTTCGTAAATTTACCTGCCTCTTCGACCAAAGGCAAAACACAAAAGTTGATTGGCGCGGTTGCTAGGACATGAGCGGTCATGACCGTGCGCCGGAGTCGTTGCCAGATGGCACGCATCGGCCGAGAAACCGCCGAAGTCTTAGGCTTTCCGGGCAATTCGTTCCACCCTGTTCCGGCCTGGCGGGGGCTTGCAAGTGTCAACCGGTGAGGGAGTCCGCGGTCAGCACAGCGGGTTCCGCTTCCGTGCGCCGCCAGAAATCACCCGACGAATCTCCACCGTATCACTATCGTTCACCACGTCTTCCGTGGTGAGCATTTCGTCGTCGCGGATCACGAGCACGGTTCCTGGCAGCAGCTGCAGTTCGCGTAATAAATCCCCCACGCGACAGCCCCCACGAAGTTCTACTTCCTCGCGGCTTGGAAGGAGCACCACACGCACGGCAATCAACCTGGTAGAGGCTAGGGGCTCGGGAGTCAATACAAAGTACGAGGCGAGGGAGAGATCGCCACTTCGGGGGCATCGCTGGCACGGCAGTTTGCGGGCGTCCTCGAAAACGAGAACTCATCTAGGCTGGAGTCGTACTGGCCTTCGTGGCTACCAGAAAGCGCCGGAGAGCCGGTGAAGGATGCGGAACCGGGGGAAAGAGAGACTCCTGTGTCCGCTTGGGTCGGGGTCGGGAGCGGAAACCCAGCAGTTCCACGGGATAGCTTTCTGGTTTCTGCAGTCTTCCCCTTCCATGGAGCGCCCATAGCACCGTGGTGAGGGGCTTGGGTGGTGAGCCCCGTTCTGTGTCGAGGCACTGTCACCTGGCAAACCCAGGGAGGCGGTTAGACATAGGAAATGCTCTACAAGGTGCAAGCTTAGAACGGTGTAGCCTCTGGGGTCTCGATCCGTTCCACGAAGCTCCACAGAATACGGTGAGTCAGCCCCCAAATCGTGTAACCTTGAAATTCAACCGCGGGTAATGGCCCTAACTCCGGGGATTGTGGGTGTCGGTAGTCGGTCGAATTGTGCCGCAGCGCAGCCAACGGGATCCACAGCGCTGTTTGCACTTCGCGGGAATTGGGAACCGGCTGCACTGGCTGGCGCAACCCGAACACGATGGGACGGATAACGAGATCCAAGTGCCGACCATGGGCAACGGCACGAACTTCGTCGAGTTCGCCCAGGACCTGGCCAACACGTTCCAGGTCGATGCCGACTTCCTCCCTCGTCTCACGCACCGCGGTGGACAGTAAATCCGGGTCATCAGGTTGCTGCCGTCCACCAGGAAGAGCCATGTGGCCCGACCACGGGTCGCCGCTACGGTGGGCGCGATGAATGGCAAGAAATTCGCCGCCTGCCTTGCCATCGCGGAGCAGGAGAGCGACCGCGGCACGGGGAAGGCCAGGTGGGTCGCTGATCACCTGGCAAACCTGCCCGCGGAGTCGGCGTGCAATTAGCTCCATGCTCCACTGGATAGTGCCCCTTTGCGCTGGTTCTATGGTGGGTGCTTGGCCGCGCTTCGGCGAATTCATGGCCTCGAAAACTAACGCACGCCCCGAATTTCGCCACACTCACGGCTGCAAATCCTGGTCATGACCCTTGAACGAGGTTGCCTTCCGACCTGGGGTGGCGTTCGTCGGTTGTGGCGTACCTTGTGCTCGTCGGGGTGCGGGTTTTTCGTCGGACGGCGACAGGGTTCAGCGCTCATCTGCGTTTCTTGCGATGGGACTGGGTTCCCTGGGATCCCTACCAGTGGGTCAGGCGTTTCGCTAAACGAGAGCCTTGTCCGAGTAACAGAGGAGGAGATTCCCCATGGCACGCATCACTGTTGAAGACTGCTTGAATCAGGTTCCCAACCGTTTTGAACTGGCTTTGCTTGCTGCTCGTCGGGCGAAAATGTTGCTTAAGGGTGCGCGCCCGTTGGTGGAATCGGAGAATAAGGAGATTGTCACCGCGTTACGGGAAGTTGCGGCGGGGCGAGTAGGGCGCCGCTACTCGGTAGAGGGTCGCTAACAATCGCTGGTGCGTGTTCGACCCGGGGGGCGGCGATGTCGCGTGGGTGGCGACTAACCAGAGGCGGATGATTTTTTCCGATGCCGGAGAAGGACCTCTATGCCATTCTCGGCGTTCCGCGGAACGCCAGCCAAGAGGAGATCAAACGCGCTTATCGTAAGCTGGCGCGACGCTATCACCCCGACGTGAATCCGGGCAACAGAGAGGCGGAGGAAAAGTTCAAGGACATCTCTGAGGCCCACGAAATTCTCAGCGACCCGGAGAAGCGTAAACTCTACGATGAGTTTGGAATGGCTGGGCTACAGGCGGGCTTTGACGCAGAGCGGGCCCGGGCGTACGAGCAGTGGCAGCGGGCGCAACAAGAGTCCGCTCGCAGCTTTAGGGGTGGGTTTGGGCGATTCGAGAGTTTCGAAGACATTTTCAGCGATCTCTTCGGCGAACGAGCTCGACCAGGGCCGCGGCCAGGGGCCGACCTGGAGACCGAGGTGGAAATCGATTTGCTCGATGCCATCCGGGGGCACACGATGGAGATTTCATTGCAACGCCCCGAAATTTGCAGCGCCTGTCAAGGGTCAGGGGAGGATACGGCGGGTGCCATCGCTTGCAGCGAATGCCTTGGTAGCGGGCGAATTCAGGTGGCGAGGGGACCCGTTCGGTTTTCGCGGACCTGCCCTCGTTGCGCAGGCTCGGGGCGCATCTCGACAAGGGCGTGTCCCTCGTGTGCCGGTGCAGGGCAGACCGTACGAACCGAACGTTTACAGGTGCGAGTCCCTCCTGGAGTGGACGACGGCTCGCGGGTCCGGCTCCCGGGTAAAGGAGCGCCAGGGGCTCACGGTGGGCCCCCGGGTGACTTGTACCTGCGTGTGCGCATCCGGCCGCATCCGCTTTTGGAGCGGCGAGGCGATGACTTGTACATGAACGTTCCCATTTCCGTCCTTGAAGCGGTCGCGGGTGCCGCGATCACTGTACCGAGTCCGACGGGCGGAAACCTGCGGGTGCAGGTGCCCGCTGGAAGCCAAAGTGGAAAGCTGTTGCGGATTCGCGGGCGGGGTGTCCCACATTTGCACGGAGGTGGCGCGGGCGACCTCTACTTGCGGTTGATGATTCACGTGCCAGCCCAAGACACCCCAGCGGTGCGGGAAGCGGCGCGAGCGTTGGAGGAACATATGCTCCCGCACCCACGAGAGCAGCTGAAGCTTTGAGGATCTTGCGCCGATGCATCGGTATTTGCGCTTGGAAGAAGTACTCCGTGATCTCGAAGTCGATCGGGAGTTCATCCACGTGCTGGAAGTGGAAGAGATTATTCACCCGAAGCTTTCCTTGGAGGGGGAGACGGTGTTGTCTGCTGAGGACGTGGAGCGGGTGCGGCTAGCGCGTGTGCTGATGCAGGATCTCGAGGTGAACTTGGCGGGCGTAGAGGTGGTCCTGCATTTGCGCGAAGAACTCCTGTCCTTGCAGAGGCAATTTGGCGAAATCCTCGAGGAGCTCGTGCAAGAGCTGCGTAAGGAATTGAGCAAGCGCTGAAGGTCGCGTGTACGCGGGCCACCTTGGTGAACTTGCCGCCTAGCTAGAAAGCGGATACGTTGCCATCGCGTCCATGAGCGAAGCGGAACGACAGGCCACGGTTGCCGAAGAGGAGAACTCAGGAGAGATCTTCCCTACGGTCGAACCCGACGAGGTCGGAATCCAAACTGAACTGCCGGACCTTTCAGAGGCAGCCCTGGAGGTACTGCCGCCGCCCGCAATCGAAGAGGAAGAAGCCGGACCGACGAGTCGCGAGGTCGTCCCCTTCGATCCGTTGCAGCGGTATTTGGCCGAAATCAAGCGTTACCCGATTTTGTCGCGCGAGGAAGAACACGAACTGGCGGTTCGTTATAAGGAAAAAGGCGATCTTGCAGCCGCGTACCGTTTAGTCACGTCGAACCTTCGCCTCGTGGTCATGATCGCCCGCGAATACCAGCGTGCCTTCCAGAATCTGCTGGACTTGATCCAAGAAGGCAACATGGGTCTCCTCGAGGCGGTGAAAAATTACGACCCTTACCGCGGGATTCGCTTTCCCTCTTACGCAGTGTGGTGGATCCGGGCGTACATCATCCGCTACATCATGAATAACTGGCGGCTGGTCAAACTCGGTACGACACAGGCGCAACGCAAGCTGTTCTTTAACTTGCAAAAAGAAAAAGAACGCCTCGAGCGGGAAGGATTCAAACCCACGCCGAAGCTGCTCGCCCAGAGGCTAGACGTCAAAGAGTCGGAAGTGATCGAGATGGATCAACGCCTCTCCTCGCGGGAGCTTTCGGTGGATGCCCCGATCGAAGAGGGTGAAGAGAGCACGCTATTGGATTTCCTGGCAAGCCGCGAAGCCAATGCTGAAGAAAAGGTGGCTGACACCGAAGCGCGAGCCTTGTTGCAGCAAAAGATTCGCGAATTTGGGCAAACTTTGAGCGGGAAGGAGAAAGTCATTTTCGACGAGCGCCTCATGGCGGAGGAGCCTCTGACCCTGCAAGAAATTGGGGATCGCTACGGCATCAGTCGCGAGCGCGTGCGCCAGCTCGAGGAGCGGGTGAAGAAGAAGCTGAAAAACTATTTGCTCAAGAGCGCTCAAGACATCGAAGTCGCTGTGAAAGACATCATTCGCTGAGCCGACGCCGACACAGGTCGCCTAGGCCAACGCTCGTACCAAGGTATCGTACGGGCGCACGGCAGTGCGCCCGCGGTTTCGCCACCACCGGCGCTCCCTTGCGGTCACCCATTTGGGGGAGCCAAGGCGCCCCAGTGTTCCAATCGGTCGCGCTACACCCCTGGCGGACCAGCCCCTGCCCACGCATCGTCCGGGCCCGTGGCAATGCGGTGCCAGTTTCTCTACAAGCGGCGGGCAATGCCAGTGGTGCAAGTGGGCGGAGGTGTCAAGCTCCACTATGTGGACGAGGGTGACGGGTCCGCGCTCGTGCTGCTCCACGGCCTCGGGGGAAATTGTCACGTGTGGGACGAGTTTGTGCCATCATTTTCGCGCCACCACCGAGTCATCCGCCCCGATTTGAGGGGGTTTGGTCAATCCGATTGCCCACCAGGCCCGTACGCTTTGACGGACTACACCGGTGATCTGGCCGCGATGCTCGAGCATGCAGACCTTGGTGAGGTTCACTTGTTGGGTATTTCCATGGGAGGGGTCATCGCCCAGCGGTTCGTGCTCGATTACCCTGACCAGGTCCGTTCGCTCATCCTGGTCTCGACCTCCAGCGAGGTTGGACCTCGCGCACAAGCAGCTTGGCTACGTCTTGCTGATTTCGTGGAAAGTCGAGGCTTTTCTGAAAGTGCCGTGGATGCGACGAGATCGGTGTCGCCTGTGTTTGCCAAACGTTACCCAGAACGTGTACGTGCTCTTGGCGAGGCTACTCGGCAGTGCGACCCATGGGCCTACGCAGCAGCAGCTCGAGCCGTGGCAGCTTACAACTTCACAACCGAACTCGCTCGCGTGCAACAACCCGTGCTCATTTTTCAAGGACTGGACGATCAGCTTACCCCTCCAGGCGGTTCGGTGAAAATGGCCCGCGCACTGCCCCATGCGCGTTTACTGTTCGTGCCCGAGGCGGGCCACAACTTGCCCATCGAACGACCGGATGCGTTCGTGTTCGGGGTACTCGGTTTCCTTGCTGGGGTGGATCTCGAACGCTGTCAGCAAGCCTGAGAAGACACCGGCATTCACAGAAGGAGTCAGCCAGTGCATCGGCGAAAACAAATTGCGATGACAGAGGAAGAACGAGCGGAATTTCTCGCTACCGCCCGGACGGCGGCCTTTTCCACGATTGATCCCTGGGGCTACCCGCACACGGTGGCCATGTGGTTCGCGATGGAAAATGGCTGCCCAGTGATGACGACGTATGCCAAGTCGCAAAAAGCGCGGAACGTGGAGCGCAACCCGAAAGTTGCCTTCATGGTCGAATCGGGTGAGACTTATGACTCGTTAAAGGGAGTTCTGATCCGCGGCGAGGCCGAACTGATCCGCGACTTCGAGTACGCCGTTTCTGTTCTCAAACGGATCCACGAAAAGATGCTGGGCGCGTTGGTGCCAGCGGTAGAGGATGCGATGCGGAAGCAGGCGCAAAAACGGGTGGTGGTGCGTATTCGTCCCGTTCGAGTGAGCAGTTGGGATCACAGCAAGCTTGGTGGGGGGTACTGAACAACCACCGTACCCTTTGCCCATTTGGTCGATTGAAAACTCCGCGTTACCCACGCATAGATGGAAGCTCTAGATGCCGCTATTGCGATCGTGTGGGCGTGGGTGCCGATATTGGTGGAGCGCACTTTGTTGCCTTTTCGTGGTGCTGTGCCCTTGCATCGTTCTCGCTTTCGAGAACTGTGTCCCAGCGGCAGGGCCGGAACAGGCCGTGCGTACCTTAGTCGAACACTTGTTCGGTGGTGCCCCTCTGTGCAACGGGGAGGACCCAAACAACGACGGGCGGATTGGCGCCGCCGATTTGGTCGCCGCGCTGGAATCGATGCTCTACATCCCCATGCCATCGCCGACGGCGCCGGCCAGCGCCACGTCAACTGCGGTGCCCCCGAGTGCAACGGCGGCATCCGTGACACCGGTGGTCACTCCCTCGCCGACGGAGCGAGAACCGACGCAATCGCCTCGTCCGACTCTTGAACCCGTGGCCTCTGCAACCTTCACCGAGTCGCCCACTCCGTCATGGTCGCCTAGCGAGCCCTCCCTGCCGACCGACACCATGTCACCCACGCCAACACCTTCTGCTCCTCCTTCGCATTCACCCACACCGACGGCTGTTGCGTCACACCTGTGGACCCTTACACCGACAAGTACGGGAACCACGACTCCCACCCGCTCCTCTTCACCGACGCGGACCGCCACGCGAACGGGAACACCGACGTCGACTCCGACACCATCGAACACCAGTCCTCCCACTCGTACGCGTACGCCAACGTTGACCCTGATCCCAACCCGTACCTCAACTGGCACCCCGACACACAGTGCAACGCCGGCGATGATGCCTCCTGCAACGCCCACTGCGACACCGAGCCGCTTAAGCTCCTCTACGCCAACTCGCACGGCAACGGCTACCGTGTCAGCCACCCCTTCCGCTTCAGCGAGTTCAACTCGCTCGCATTCGCAAACGCCTACGCGCACCGACTCACCCACGGCAAGGCTCACGCTTACACCCACGGCGACAAGGTCGCTGAGTCCATCACCGTCGACGACCGCGACCCGCACGGCGACGGCTTCCCGAACGTCGACAGCAACCGTGACCGGGTCGCCGACACCGAGCCGAACAGTCACCCGGTCTCCATCGGGAACACCTACGGTAACCCCGTCTAGGTCGCCGACCCTGTCGCCGACGCCAACGCGCTCGTTGGCCTTCACGCTCTCCCCGACGATGACGCCCACGCGCAGCCCCACGCGAACTGGGACAGCGTCGTTCTCTCCGACGCGCTCGCGTACCGCCACGCCTACGAACACGAATACCGCATCTCCAACACCGAGCTACTCGGCAACGGCCAGCGCGTCACTAACCCAGACGCGCTCGCGTACGCCGACCCGGACACCGACACAAACGGCGACGCCGACTCGTACTAGATCGGCAACACCGAGCGCCACTCCAACACCACTGATCATTGGGCCGCAGGTCACGTTTTTTGGGATCGTGACCAACCTCGATGGTTGCGTGTTTTGCTGCGACGCCCGTTGCCGTCGGACACCTACGCCAACCCCAGCGTTCGATTCCGAAGGCAGGCAGGTGTTTCGTGCAAACAGTGGTCAGTTCGTGATCGTGGTGGAAGGAAGGCCCGGGGTGAGTGGTGCTCCGGTGGGAACTTCCTTGGGACCAGGGGGCGACGGGCGGCCCGACTTACAAATCCAGAACTCGCGCGACATGGGTAACGGCAGCCTGACTGTGTGTGACACAGGACCGCCGTCTCAAGGCGGTGGCGGTGTACCGGGAGTATGGCCGCCGAATTTCGAGGCAAGCAACTCCTTTGTTACGGCAGCCTTGCAGGACTTCGCTTGCCGCTTCGACCCCTCGGTGAGCGCCACCGCGCCTTGTACGATCTTGGATGCAGGGCGTGAGCCCAGCTTGGTAAAGCCGATGTCGACTGCGCAGTTCTGCAATTTCGTGGCGGCTACCGCCGCCTTCCCTGCGGGAGAAAATATTCTCACCGTGCGATTGCGCGATGTGTTGGGTCACCCAGGTCCGACGGTGCAAATCGTGGTCGTCGTGGCTACGCCTACGCCGACACGGAGTCCTTGAGCGACAACGATGCGGGGCACGAGAGTACAACGGGCGATGCTCGGTTTGTTCCTTTGGTTCCTGCCGCGTGCAGGCTGGGCAGTCGACTGTGGGCTCGTATTAGACCCCTTGGGCGCTCTCAGTTGGCTCGGTCTCTTGTTCGGCGAAGTTGCCGAGTGCAACGATGGCGACGTGAACGGAGACGGCGTTACGAATGCTGCGGACGTCGTTGCGGTGGTAGCGTTACGGGCGGTACCGTCCCCTGTCCCCACGGGGACCTTGAGCGCAACGCCGACGGCCACCGCTGCCGTGCAACCCAGTGCTACATCGAGCGCCAGCCCCACGAATTTCCCAGGCCTCACACCCTCGCCAACAAACACGGCATCTGCCTCGCCAATCCCAACACCGAGTGCCACACCCACTGCTTCCGCTTCGTTTACGCCTTCGTCCACAAGCTCCCACAGCCCGACACACTCATCGACGCCCACGAAGAGCAGCACTCCCAGTGGTTCTCCCTCACTGACAAAGAGCCGTACCGCGACTCCGACCGCGACCCGCAGCTTCACTGGGACAGCAACGCCTACGGTGGTACCGAGCTTCACAACGTTACCCTCGCCGAGTTCCACGGATACGCCCAGGCTCTCTCCAACTGTGGAGCTAACCGTTACGCCGACTTGGTCAGCGAGTCCCTCCGCGTCGGCGACGCGATCAGCAACCTTGCCTTCGACTCCGGCCTTGCCTGTTTCTCCTACCTCGACTCCGACTGAGGAAAGTACGGCCGAGTCAACGCCAACCAGCACGTTGGTGAACACGGTCACCGAAACTCCCTTGCCGGCGACGGCAACCAGTACGGCAACAGGAACATTCACCATGCCGCCGAGCGACTCCCCTCAATGGAGCCCCACGTCGACACCGAGCATCACATGGACGCCGACTGCAAGCCCCTCTTCTTCGCCTACACGAACACCGATTCCCGGGAGCCGGCCAACGAACACCCCCACCCCTTCCTTTACCCTTCCGCCAACACGCACACGGACGCCAACAAGAACTAGAACGAACGAGCCGTCTTTAACTCCGACGGCGTCCTTCACCGACACGGTGCCGCGTACGCCGACGCCGTCGCCGACGTTCGTTCCTTCGCCGAATCCATCGTCCACCGAGACGATTGCGGTCACACCATCGCCTTCCCTGACCCTTTCCCTCACCCCCAGTGAGTCACGTACCGCGCCGCTGTCCGCCACCCCAAGTGCCACGCCAACTCCTTCCGCGATCCCATCGACCACGGCGACCGCTTCGGCCCCGGTAACACCGTCTCCTTCGTTTACAGGCGATCTATCTCCGACACCGTCGACGACGTTTACCGTCCCCCTTTCGCCGACAATATTGGCTACACTGACTGTCACTCCGTCTTCCACGATCACGGCCAAAGCAACGGCCTCGGTTTCTCCGAGCGCAACGGGCACGGCGTCGGAAACGGTGTCGCCGACGCGGTCAGCCACGGTAACGCGCACCGCTTCGCTGACACCGACCTCTGCTCCTACCAACACGTCGACGCGAGCGCCAACTGCGAGCCCGTCGCGGACGCACACCGGCACAGGGACGTTGTCACCCACTGCTACGCTGACGACGACCCCTACACCAACAGCGACGGTGACCCCCACGCGAACCATAACCGGTACGCCGACGGCGTCAGCCACTCGGACGCAAACGATCACGCGTACACCGACCGTGACGGGGACAGCGACGCAGACTCCAACCACCACTCCTACGAGAACGGCTACTTACTCTTTCACGCCTTCACTGACGGCCACACGGACGGCCACGCGCACCCCCACACGAACAGATACGCCGACGCGCACGGCCACGCCTTCGGCCACCCGTACGGCCACCGCGACCTCCACATGGACAGCGACACCGTCTCCTTCGCCTAGTGCTTCTGCTACGCCCACCCCGACCGGGAAGGGTCCGATCGTGACGGCCTTCGCTGCGATTGCCCGACTCGATGGATGCGTGTTTTGCTGCGAAGTCGAGTGCCAAAGCTGGCCAACGCCTACCCCAGAGTACGATCCCTATGGTCGAACCGTGTTTCGTGTCGCATCAGGGCAATTTCTCATCGTCGTCGAGGGGCGTCCCGGGGTGAGTGCAAGACCCTTGGGGACGTCGCTGCAGCCGGGTAGCGATGGACGTCCTGACCTGTGGATTCAAAACAATCGTGATTTGGGCAACGGTAGCCTCGCCGTTTGCGATACTGGCCCCCCGTCCTCGGGCGGTGGCGGGGTTCCTGGCGTGAATCCACCGCGTTTTGACGCCGGTGATCCGTTCGTCACTGACGCCCTCGTGGACTTTGCATGCCGGTTCGACCCTTACATCGGCGCCAACGCCCCATGCACCGTCGTGGATCCCTCGCGCGATCCGAAACTGCTTCACGCCAGTTCTACTTGGCAATTTTGCGGCGCCGTAACCTCCACGATGGCGTTCCCGCCCGGGGAAAACTTACTTAGCGTGGCGCTACGCGATGTGGTGGGTAACACGGGCCCTACCGCTCAAATTGTCGTCATTGTTGCGACTCCCACGAACACGCCAACACCTACGCCCACTTCTCCATCCCCCACACCAACGGTGACGCTCACGCGCACACGCACCCCCACCCGAAGCCATACGCCGACACGAACGACCACACCTTCGGCGACATCCACCGAGAGCCCCACCGCGACAGCAACCCCAGTTCCGACACGAACTATCACACCCACAGCGACCGGGAGCCATACCCCATCGGCAACCGCATCTCCGTCTCTGACCCCGTAAACTCCCTACGAGTAAGTTCACACCTTCGCCGTTGTCGGTTACGGCGAACGTTGCCGTCAAGTGGTAGCCGAGCCCATGGCATATCGGCTTTCGCGCCAGGCACATCGTAAAGTTGGTGCGTGCGATCCCCGCACCAGGGTTTGCCACAGCCGTTGCGCGTTGACTTTCTTGCCGGGGTGGGGCAAAGGGCCGGCATGGGGCTCCTCGGGGCGCCACAACGAATGAGGGAGGACGAGGGAGAATGCACCGACCGTCGACAACCATCGTAGGGCTAGCCGCTAGCGTCTTGCTCGCCGGCGTTGCAGCGCAGGCGCAGCCGTGCATGATTTTCGTCCACGGCAAGCAAACCGACACGAACACGTACACCAATTGGTCGTACGCGCGAAACTACTGGAAAACGAGTACGACGGATTTTGTGAAAACGGCCACCAAGAACTTTACAGCGAGCTATTACGTCGTGGGTTACAAAGGTAACGATCCGTACTGGGGAGCGGGAGCGGCGGACGAAGTGGCCAACGAGATTATCAACGCGACCAACGGCGGCGCTGATGGTGGGGGCAACCGCTGCGCCCGAACTTACGCCAATGGCGGCACCTTCTGGGTGATTGCCCACAGCATGGGCGGCACGATCATGGACTTCATCCTTGGAAATAGCCGCACCACCGACCCGAATTACAAGAGCATTTACGGAACCGTCGGGCAGAGGATCAGCCGTGTCATTGCCGTCAGCGGCGCGCACCGCGGTTCGCAGGGAGCTGATGCTGTATGTGGCCAGAGCAATATTCTTTGCAACTTCATCGCTTTCTTCATTCAAAGCTGCGATACAGCAACCTATTGGCTACGCAGTGCAGACGACGTCCAGGTCCGGACATACTCCAATGCGCCGGCGAAAAACGTGTACCTTGTCGGCGGCTACCAGGCAATTTTCGGTGCCAGTGCTTGCTTGAGCGGAGAGGATGACGGGATTGTGCAATACGCATCGATTTACGCCTGCAACGGCAGCGCGACCGCGGGATACAACAACAGCAACGTATGCAACAATTCCTACAAACAAGAAGTGTCTGGATTCCGCAATTTAGATGCTGGGTACGAGAACCACGACAACATCCGCAACGACTCTCGCTACAGCACCCGTAAGCAGATTCCCGATGGGGTTTGGTATTGTAACGGTTCGCCCTGCGCGCCGGACACGACGGTGCAAAGCTCGATGTCGACGGCGAAGTTCATCACATTGCTGTACTGACGCCTTCGTAAGCTTCGTCAGGGGCGCGCCCAGCGGCCGTTGGCAACATGGCCGCGAGGCGCGCTCTTTTTTATACGGTTCAGTACCATGGAAGAGCGCGAGACGAGAAAGGATCGCCAACGAACCCAGGGGCCACGCGTGGCAAGGGGGGTGTGGCTTGCTGGGGGACTCGCGGTGGCGGTGCTTTTGGGGCTTGGTGTATGGTTGCTTCGGACAGAGGACGCCTCGCTGCCCGAAGGCCAGGCGGCTAGTCGGAGCCCCACGGCTCATGTCCGGCCCGGATTGTCTCAGGCTTACGAAGTTCGCGCTCCAGTATCCCAAGGTTCCCCGACGCTCGGTATTTGGTCTCAGCCCCCGCTCACACCAACGGCAAACAGAGACGAAGTGGGTGCCGAGCTGGATCCGCGCTCAGCGGCAATTGCCATGACCAAGCAGCTAATTGAAGACTACAAAAATCGGGCGGCGTATCCTCCAGAGTCGAAACCGATCATGCAAGAGCAAGATCCGTTGCTCAGCGATCGTGAAGTTTCGCCAATCTCCGCGGCGGGCCCGAATGGCGAGGACCCGGTGCTCACCGTCTTTCCCGAGGCCGCTTCTTTCGAGGAGGACGAATTGCCAACAGTCTATGCATATTTGACTGTTGCTGGGGAAAAAGTTGCAGCACGTGAAATCACAGGAACCGTATTCACCCACGAAATGGTTCCCATCGGGGAACTCGCTTTTCACGACGATGGCCAGGAAGGCGATGTGCAAGCAGGGGACTACGTTTACACGGCCACCTGGCGGGCTCCACGCGAAGACCGTGCTCTCGCCTCTTCTTATTTTGTGCGAGTGGTCGGACTGTCTCTGGAAGGGATCGAACGACGAGCGGGAACGAGTTTCCAAGTAAGCCGCCCGCATGCGCGTATTACCGGCAAGTTTCGCGACCGCTTTGAGGACGGCAGCTTACTGATCGAAGCCGAAGTGGAGGTTCGCCAGGCTGGCCGATTCCACCTGGCTGCCACATTGTATTCCACTGCCAACCGCCCTCTCGGGCTAGCCCAGACTAGCGCAGAACTGGAGCCGGGCACGCACTGGTTGCCGCTCAAGTTTTACGGCCGGATCTTTCACGGGTTGGAAACAGGCAGTGGGCCGGTCGATGGCCCTTATGTTTTGCGCTTCGTTTCGTTGATGACGACGACGTCGATGCCGAACGCTTTGAGTCGTCTCGCCGAGCCGCAGTTTGTAACCCAGCCGTACCGAGCGACGCAGTTTACGTCTGCACCGTTCAATGACCCGTTTTACTTGGAAGCCATCGAGCGAGAGACGGAGGAGTTGCACCGGCTAGAAGCCATGGCGGAGAATCCTGAATGACTGCCCACTCTATGCGACCGCTGCGGGCTAAACCAAAGACGGGTTCCCGGCTGCACGTTATATGGTTGTTGCTCGCAACGCAGCCGCCATTGTCTCTCGCATATCTGTTGACTGTGCGGCAACATTGGTTGCCTCCCCGTTTTTCGGTTGCCGTTGTCTTGGCCGCCCTGCCGGTGGTTGCCGGGGCCCTTGCCGTTTGTGCCGCAGTGGCAAAATCTGGGGGAAAACGCGCACCGGTCGTGGCCGCGGTGGTAGTTGCCCTTGTGGAGCTGGTGTGGGCGGTGCTGGTTGCGGCGATGGTGGGGTTTGCCCTGGCGCTGCAAAGTGGTTGAGGATGGTTTCCACGCGGGGCTTGGTGGCAACGCTCATTGCCTTGTGGGGCTTTTGGTGGTTGGCCCCCGTCTGCGGTGAAGAGCGAGTCCACGTGGAAGTGAGCCGTCCGAATGAGGAGTTGGGGGAACGAGCTTCCCCAAGCGGGCCGACGGCGCAAGCCCTTCCGCGTGAGGTAACCATTTGCAGAGGGAAGCAGCGTTGTTGGTCGGAGGCAGGTCGGACTCGTTGCAGTCCTCAGGAGGGTGAGCTGGCTATACCTTTTGGTGTCTTCCCTGTGGATGAAACTGATTCTTTGGCGCAAGCCCTGCGGCGGTGTTGGGAGAGTCAGCCCAGCCACTGATGAACCGCCGGCCTCTACCGCAGCGCATCCTCCCGCAGTTTCCATGCGCGTGGAACGGGGTGTCCGCGCGGGTTCGGCGACATACCTATGTGCGATTGCGATACCGAGGCGCCGGGGTTTGCCTTTGGCGTAACCACGGGTCACGCCGGGGAAGGTGGACGAAACCCGGCGCCGTGAGTTTGCCGGACCGCGCTTGGCTCCCGCTGGAGGTGGAAGAAAGTTTCTTGGGGCGGTGCTCCTCGCCGTGCACGGTTTCCCTCGTGCAGAAGCGGAGCTAGCATCGGATGCTCATGGATGAGCCGTTTACCGAGCGAGGCCTTTTGTGGGGTTTGCTTGGGTCGCTAATCTTGCATGCCGTCTTCCTGAATTTGTTGCGCAGCTCGCGGCTCGCGTTCGCTCCTCCAGCGGAACGGTCGCCCATCGAAGTCGAGCTTGCCCCGCCCCTGGTGCGGCCACAAGCTGCCGTAGCGCTGCCGAGGGAATCGCTCACTGCAGCGAAAGAAAGCTCAGAAAAGCTGGCCGAGGTGGAGCCCAACTTGACCCTACCCGAGCGCCAGATTGTGGCACCGCCGGACGCAGGAGAGGAAGTCTCCCCGAGGAAGACGCGGCTCTTGAGTGACCGCGACAATCAGGTTCGCGAAGAAATGGTTCTTCGGGCTGACCGCTACATGGACGCCGCGCGCTCAGCACCGCCATCAGAGCAGAAGGAGGGCACAGAGCGACGTGGCGGAAAAATCGCTGTTGGGCAATCGAGAGTAGGCGAGAGCAGCAGCAAGAAGCCACAAGCAGTAGACCCCCAGGTTGCCCACCTGCCGAAAATCGATCAGCTCTTGCCTACCCTTGGCGATGTGGCGGTTGCGCCTGGCCCACCACCAACGCCAAGCGGTGGGGAAGCCGCTGGCGGTGGGTCGGCAAGGCGACTTCTCATGGACAGCGGGGGACCGACATTTTCTCTTCGGCCTGGTACGGCCGACTTCCTTCCGGGAATTCGCGAAGGCAACGTCACGTTGCTGAACACCAAAGCGGAGCGTTTTGCGCCGTTCGTGCGCCGGGTGGCCACGCGCGTTTTTCAACACCTAGACATTCGCTTGCGCCAGGCGGCGCGCGCCGGGAACGCCAGCGCAGGTCGCGAATACGCGGTAGTGGAGGCGGTGATGGACCGAGAGGGCCGCCTCGTGCAAGCACGGGTTGTGGAGCGGCAAAGTACGAGCACGTTCGGGGCGGATCGCATCCTGTTGAGCACAACGACCCCGGAAACTTTTTTTGACGCGAACCCACCAGCCGGTGCCGAGGGCAGCGACGGTTACATCCACTTCTTGCTTCTGATCGATCTGGACATCGTCACGGTGCCCGATCCTCGAACGGGCCGTGTAGCAATCGGATACCGTGGGATCGCCGGTGTTGGCTTGGACGCGCTTGCGGACCGCCGCCGGTAGACCCGACAGCAAGCCTAACAGCCGAGCGCCTGCTCGAGCTGCAGCAGCGAGGCGGGGTAACCAGAGTCACGCTTTCTAGCTGTTCCCCGGGGCGGCTGCCTCGTGTCCACATGGGTGTAGCCACGGATCGGCTCGCCGATGGGAACGGTTCCCGGCTCCCGCGGAAACTCCGAGGGTTCGGCGGCTGCCGTAGGCATTTCCTTGGGGAGATGCTCGCTTCGTCTGATGCAAACGCCGCCCGATTTCGTTGCAGGGCAGTGGCCAACCTTGGTGCTCACATGCGATACACGCCGGGCCGCGTCGGTTCGATCGGCGCGTTCCGCGCGGCTGCCAAAGCAAGCCCGAGCACGTCACGCGTCTCTGCCGGATCGAGGATGCCGTCATCCCACAGACGCGCGGTGGAGTAATACGCACTGCTTTCCTCATCGTACTTTGCCCGAATCGGCGCCAGGAATGCTTCTTGTTCCTCTGCGGACATCATTTGTCCGCGTGCAGCGAGTTGCTGCAATTTTACCGTGAGCAATGTCTGAGCTGCTTGCTCTCCTCCCATGACAGAGATGCGTGCGTTCGGCCACATGAATAGCAGCCGAGGTTGGTAAGCTCGTCCACACATGCCGTAATTCCCAGCACCGTGGGAGGCACCCACGATCACGGTAAACTTCGGGACGCCCACGGTGCTCACCGCATGCACCATTTTTGCGCCGTCTTTGGCAATGCCACCGTGCTCGTATTGTTTACCGACGATGAAACCCGTGATGTTCTGTAAAAACAAAAGCGGGATGCCACGTTGGCCGCACAGTTCGATGAAGTGGGTAGCTTTCAACGACGACTCGGAAAACAAGATTCCGTTGTTGGCAACAATCCCGATGAGGTAACCGTGGATGCGAGCGAAGCCGGTGACGATCGTAGTTCCGTAACGTGCTTTGAACTCATGGAACCGGCTACCGTCTACCAGCCGGGCGATAATCTCGCGAACGTCAAAGGGCCGACGCGGATCGCGTGGCAGTACTCCGTAAATTTCTTCGGGGGGATAGGCTGGCTCTTCTGGTGGGGCGAGGTCGAAGGCCGCTCGCTGGGACGGCCCCAAACTAGCAACAATATTGCGTGTGATTTCCAGGGCGTGATGGTCGTTCCGCGCCAGGTGGTCAGCGACCCCCGAGATGCGTGTGTGCACGTCGCCACCCCCAAGCTCTTCAGCGCTAACTTCTTCTCCCGTCGCGGCTTTGACCAGAGGTGGCCCGCCGAGAAAGATCGTTCCTGTACCCTCCACGATAACTGTCTCATCGCTCATGGCCGGCACGTATGCCCCGCCGGCGGTGCACGAGCCCATGACCACGGCTATTTGTGGGATCCCGAGGGCAGACATGCGGGCCTGGTTGTAAAAAATGCGACCAAAGTGGTCGCGGTCGGGAAAGATTTCCGCTTGTAACGGCAGGAAGGCGCCACCCGAGTCGACGAGATAGATGCAGGGCAAACGGTTCTCCAATGCGATTTCCTGGGCGCGCAAGTGCTTCTTGACGGTCAGCGGATAGTACGTACCCCCTTTGACCGTAGCGTCGTTGGCGATGATCATCGCTTCGCGTCCGTGAACGATGCCAATCCCCGTCACGATCCCGGCACACGGAGCCTCGTCGTCATACAGACCGTAGGCAGCTAGGGGCGAAAGCTCGAGAAACGGCGTGTCGGGGTCTACCAGGGCGTCGATCCGCTCGCGCACCAAAAGCTTTCCCCGCTGGCGGTGGCGCTCGCGTTGTTCTGGCGGGCCCCCTTGTTGTGCGGAACGAATCCGCTCCCGCAATTGTTCGGCTAACGCCTCGTGATACCGGCGGTTTTCTTGAAATTCGAGGGAGTGCGTTCGGATCCTCGACTCGATGCGGCGCATACAGGGCCCTTAGCAAACGGTCGCGCACGGTAACCAGCGAGTGAGCTGGCGAGGTGCCGGCGGCTGCCGCGCCACGACCGCCCAGGTGAAATGCCGGCGAGCGCAGCGGCACACGAGGACAGCCGGTCCCCGGGAGGCAAAACGTAAAGCGGCGTCTCCCGGGTTTCGCACCGAGTTTGCGCTCTAGGGAGAGAAAAGCACGCTAGAAGCGGTAAGTGAGCCCGAGGACGACGGGAATGTGGTCCTTGTCCTCGATGTCGAAGGTAGTAAACACGTAAGAGGCCTCTAACGTTGCGGCAATGTTGCGCGTGATGAAGGCGTCGAAACCAAGTCCGCCACGCGGCGCGAAACCATTGTCATCTCGCGAGGTCCGGAGTAATCCGGAACGCCCGGCATCCAAATGCATCACCCCAGGGCCGATCAAAGCGTATGGCTGCACTCGGCCAGTCAGCGCATACAGCTTGACGTTCATCCAGAAGCCCCAGCTCAACAGATCTACGGAGGGCCCCCCAGGGGGCTGCAGTTCCCGATCCCGGTAGTGTTGAAAGCTACCTTCGATGGCAAGGTTGGGGTGGGCACGGTAGCCAATGCGCAAGTCGAAGCCGCGAGCATTTCTCACGTTGATCCCGGTTGCATCCGTGTCGAAGTTCTCGAAGGAGTAAGCGGCCAACGCTGCTAGGTAAAAGCCAGTTCCACCAAACTCTTCGCCATCCTGCGCGGCCACGGGGCAAGTTGAAGCGAGCCAGCAGCTGACGAAAGCTATGGCAACCCAAGCATACCGCATCCTTGCTTTCCGAATCATCGCACCCACCTCCCACTTACGTGCGACCTCACTCATAAGGCCGACCTGAAATATCGAACTTGCGGGCCGGGTATCATGAAACGAAAACGCTAGCAACAAACTCTAAAGGAAACGTGGATGTTCCGTTGTCCCCAACTGCAGCGCCCTCTAGCCGCGTGAAGCGTTGCCGTTAACGGGACGCCTACCCGCCCACAGCCGGCCACTTTGCTTATACGATAATGCGCCCGAGCGCAGGGATCTGCGCACTCAGCGGCAGCAATTTCCTTGGGGGCGAAGGGCAGGGACGTGGGTAGGTAGGAGGCTCAAGCAAGCCGTCGCAACAAACGGGGCTTTCCCGCCTACGGTTGGTAAGAGATTCCTCGGCTTTTGCTTGGCTAGGGGTGGCTGGTTGGGCGTCGTGCAGCGGGGTGTTTGCCAGTGGAACATCTAGGAATCACCGAGGAACGATCTCGCTTTTGGCGGTTCCGTGGGCTGGCTCTTTGCTTACACGCATCCCGACGTTCTCGCGGGTGGCTCACACCCCTCCTTCGACGAGCTCGCGGGCTCGGCGTGCGAGCTCTGCGATGTGATTTACTTCGGATTTGAGATTGGGAACACCTTGGCGCAAGCGTTCGTACTCTGCCTCGAACGTTTCCAGGCTCGTGGATCGGCGAACCTCTTCCACTCGAGCCGTGGTACGCTCGGCGATGCGCCGCAAGCGCTCGGCGGTTGCCGATTGCCCGGCTTGGATAACGGCACGAGCGGCGCTGTCGACCCACAACTCGTAGTGTTTGACTTCGTTTGTCAGGGTGTCGCGCGCAAACCGTTCCAGCCCAGGTAAGTACCACTGCTTCCAAAGCGCGCGCCTTAGTATCTTGAAGCTCCCGCTGTTTGCACGAACGTTACGGTCTTCCGGGGTGAGGCGTCCTACCTCGAGGGGTTTTGTGGTGCGGGGCGTCAGGGACACGTCAGCTCCAAAGGCAGCGGCGGCGGTCACCAATCGGTCGCGGGTGTCTCTGGCCAAGACGGTCATGTCGTTGGTAAAAGCGTGAACGGCAGACGCTACGGCGCGTTCGAGTCGCAACAAGTGTCCGTTGCGCATCCACCGCCGGCGCGCGGTATACACCTCCTCGAGGAGTTTGGCCCGTCGTGTCTGGGCGCGGTCTCTGCTTGCCTGTGCCAACTGCGAGATGCTGGCTTCGAACGCGCTTTGGCGCTGCCGGGCTTCAGCGAGCTCCTGTTCTCCCTCCTGCTGAACAGCGGCAATGGTAGCGCGCACTTCACGCACGTAGCGGTCCACTTCAGCAAAACGCGCCTCGAGCGCAGGCAGGACGCTTTCCAGCCAGCGCGTGCCAGCTTTGGCTGCCTCCCGCAACGCTGCCACGTCGCGAGCGTTCGATGCAGCGAAGCGGCGCAGGGAATTCAGAAAAGATTCGATACCGCTCGCCGAGCGGGCACGCACGTCTTCTCTTCGCTCGAAGGCGGTCCGTGCGTCAACCAGATGGAGTTCGTGGGTCATGTCGATGGAATCCGAAAGCTGGCGGGCGAACCGTTCGCGTTCGGCGGCGGAAAGGTCGCTGCAGCCCCGATCGAGATTCCAAACGACAAAAAGCTTGCTAATTTTTGCGTCCAGTCTGTTCACCAGTTCGCCCGTGAAACGGGTGAACAACCCGGGGTATCGGACGACTAGAATCACGGCATCGAGCGCTTCGAGAATTTCATCGGTTACGGCGTCGAAGTGGCGATCGCGGCTGCCCATGCCAGGGGTGTCGAGCAAGTCGACTTGCCCCCCCAGCGACAAGAGGTCCAGCGGTGTGGTCACCCGCACCTCGGAAGCATTGAACGGGTGTTCCCGCATGAAGGATTCGAGTTCTTGCAGGGAGTGCAGGCGATGCTCGTTGACCGACCAGCTGGTTTCTTGCCCGTACGTGATGTGCACGGGAACGGACGTCAGAGGGTCGAAGGCAACGGGAGATAGGGCCTTGCCCGCGATGGCATTGATCAGTGTCGATTTGCCAGCCTTGACCTCCCCGAACACCGCGATGCGAATACGGCGTCGGGAAAATTCACCGAGGAGTTGGTCCAAGCGGGGAAGGGTGCCCGGGGGCAGGTGAGGCTCCTCCGCTTGCACGAGATCACGCGCCAGTTGCAAGCTTTCACGTAAAGCGGTAGCCAACAACCCAGAAGCCCGGGCGACTAAGGCAGGATCGGTCGTTAGCGCTGCTTGTTTCATGGGCAAGACCCCCTTGATCGAGCACTAGTTGGCGGCGCGACGGCTGAGCCGGTCAAACGGCGAAGTTGCGGCATGACCTCGTAGGCGAATAGTTCCATACTTTTCCACGCTTTATCTTTGGGCATGTCGCCAGTGCGACCGCTGTAAATGAAGATTCCGACCCCAAGCTCCTTGTGAATGGAGAGGAGATGGTTGGTCACCGTGGTCGGACTACCGGCAAGCACGTAGCCCCGATCGAGCAATTCGGCGTAAGAGAGATCGGACGGGAGACGGACGCCGGCTGCGAGAAACTTGCGTAGCGACTCCTCGGTGATATACCCGGGCGGGAGCAAGTAACTCGGGGGCATTTTCAGTCCACGGCGGAACAGCCACAGGAAGTGAGGTTCGGCTTCTTGTACTGCTTGGGAATCACTTTCCGCGACGTAAATCGGTAGAGCGAAACCAATCTGGGCCGGTGGGGCCTCGTAACCGCAAGCCCGTGCCGCGTCTTTGTACTCCTCGATCCAGCGTTTGGTCAGGGCATAGGAGTTAAATACGCTGACGAAGGGGTAGCGGTGCTGGGCTCCCCAACGGATCGTCTCTGTGCTCCCTTGCGAGGGAATCCAGATGGGTGGGTGAGGTTGCTGCAAGGGTCGAGGCCATACGTTCACGTAGCGAAAGCGGTAATGCTTCCCCTCGAAGGGGAAAGGGCCGGGCTCGGTCCACGCCCGCACAATGAGATCGTGGGCTTCATAAAACCGTTCCCGCGAATGCGCGGGATTTACTCCAAGGGACAGGTACTCGCACCCGATGCCGCGAACGAAGCCAGAAATGATGCGCCCCCCAGAAAGCACATCGAGCATGGCCACTTCTTCTGCCACTCGCAGAGGGTGGTCGTGCAAGGGGATCGCATTGCCTAAGATGGCAATCTTCGCTCGCCGGGTTCGGCGAGCGAGCGCCGCTGCCATGAGGTTGGGAGAAGGCATGGTGCCGTAAGCATTTTGATGGTGTTCATTGACTGCCAACCCGTCGAATCCCAGTTCTTCGGCGTGTTCGAGTTCATCCAGGTATTCGTTGTACAATTCGTGGCCTCGCTGTGGGTCGTAAAAGCGGTTGGACAGAGTTACCCATGCGCTTGCTTCGGTGCGGTCGAAGTCAGGAGGAAGGTGAGGCCACGGCATGAGGTGGAAATAGAAGAATTGCAACATGGATTAACCCTGAAGGAAGGGAAGAACCAGCGCAATAAACGTTTCACGACACTCGAGCGGGGGCAAATGGCCACAATCGGCTACAAGCTCGAGCTTGCTGTGCGGGATAGCGTTGGCGTAAGCGACTCCATGTGCCGGACTGAGAAAGCGGTCTTCCTTGCCCCAAACGACCAGTGTGGGGCACCGCACGCGGCGAAGCCGCCTCTCCAGTTTGGGATCGTAGAAGTACGGGTTCCAGCTCACTCGAGCCAGTGTTGTCGCTTCCCTGTAGGTACGAAGGATCACGTCGCGAGCTGGCTCGGTGGGCAAGAGCTGCAGCCACCGGTCGGGAGCGAAGAACAGGTGTTGAAGCGTTTCCTCGAAAGGCCGAGCAAAAAGATCGAACCTTTGTTCCCCCTCTACCCGAAGCCCTCCAGCCCCGACCAGTACGAGACCGCGGACACGCTCGGGAAACAGTGCGGCGAGTTCAGCGGCAATCCACCCTCCGAAGGATAGCCCGAGCACGTTAACGCAAGACCATCCCAAGTGGTCCATCAAATCGGCGTAAAAAATTGCGAAGTCCTCGATGCTCTCGAGCCAATGTGGGCAAGGTGTTTGCCCGAAACCCGGGTGGTCGGGCGCGTAGACGTGGAAATGTTGGGCGAGGTCGTCGTGATACGGGAACCAACGGCTGGAGGCAAACTCGGGGTGGAGCACGAGCAACGGCTCTCCTCGGCCTCCGCGTAACAGATGGACGTCCATGTCGCCCACCCGTAAGGTTTCGCTACGCCACGGCATTGCGCCGCTTATTAAGGACGATGCGGCAATGGCTGCAAGATGTGGCCGGGCGGTCGGACCGAGCTTGCGGCCCCTCTAGCTGTAGGGAGGTAATTGAAGTACGAAGGGCTCACCGAAAATTCAGGAGTCAGACCATGGCTGGTTCGCAAAGGTTCGAGCAATACGACCCACAAATTGCCCAGATGATGATCCGAGCCAATGCTGCTGCCACAGGACTGCCTCAGTACCTGGGCGTTCAGTTCGTGGAATTTCAGCCCGGTTACCTGCGTGCTGAAATGCCGGTGCGCAGCGAGCTCATCACCCCTATGGGTACGCTCCACGGTGGGGTCATGGCTGCGCTTGTCGACCATGTCTTGGGCTGTGTGCTGTATCCTTTGATGAAGCCCGGTCAATGGGCAGCGACCACAGAGTTCAAGCTTAATTACCTCGCTGCGGTCAAAGGTGGTACACTCGTAGCGGAGTCGCGCGTGCTGGCCATGACGAAGCGCACCGCCGTCGTTCAAGTGCACGTGAAAAACGACGAGACTCTTGCCGCCGCGGCGCAGGGAACGTTGTTGATCGTGGACCCACCCCCCAGGCAGGAAAGGGGGGAGAAATAAAGTCGCATGACCACGAATGGCCAGCGGCGCCGGTGGTATGGGAGTCAACCTGCAAAGGTGGCTAGGAGCCGGCGTGGGGAGCGATGGTGGATCGGCACGATCGTGGTGGTTTGCACGGTCGCTGGGTCGAGCGGGTTGGGCCAAGTGAGCATCAGCAAGGAAGAGTTTCTAGGTTGGCCGAACACCTACGTCCTCCGCAACGAAGCGGTCGAAGTGCGGGTAGTAACGGACGTTGGCCCGCGGATCATGGCGCTGTCTAGGCGAGGTGGACCGAATTTGTTCTATGTGAGGGAAAGCGAGGTGGGAAGGAGCGGCGAGCCAGAGTGGGTGTTTCGTGGCGGTTGGCGGCTGTGGATTGCCCCGGAGCGACAGGAGACGACTTACGAACCGGACAATCAGCCTTGCAAGGTGGACGTAGCGGGGGATACGGTGGTGGTCACGGGTCCCCCGCAACCGCGAGCCGGCATCCAAAAAATAGTGGAAATCAAGTTATCTTCGGGCGAGCCGCGGGTGCGCTTGAAAAGCCGCATCCGCAATATCTCCCAAGAGCCGCGCGCCTACGCCTTATGGAGCTTGGCAGTGATGCGCCCCGGGGGAAGGGCAGTCGTGCCGGTGGATGGTGGGCCGTTGGACGCGTTCGATGCCGTGCGACGGTATATTTTATGGAGTTACACCCGAATGGAGGACCCGCGGTATCGTTGGGGAAACACGTTGGTGCAAATCGACCACCGGCGTGTAAGCCCGGGTGACCCGTGGCCGGGCGCAAGGCGTCGGCGCGACGAGAGCAAAATAGGCACCGATTCGCACCAGGGATGGGCGGCATACGTGTGGGACGGGACTTTGTTTCTCAAGCGCTTCGCTTACGTTCCTGGTGCCACGTACCCCGATGGGGGGGCGACTATCGAGGTGTACTCGAGCGCGGAGTTCCTCGAGTTGGAACACTTGGGACCGGTCACGACCATTCTTCCGGGCGAGGAAAGCGTGCTGCCCGAGGATTGGTGGATTGTTCCCCAGGTGAACATCGCCGAAGACGAAGCTGGTGCTCTGGCAGCATTGCGTCCTTGGCTGGAACGCAGCCAGTGGTAGGCTTCGGGATCAATGTTGTGCACCCTGCTCCCATTGTCGCCATTGTTCTAGGTATGCATCCAAATTTTCTGCCGTGACGACATCGATCCCAGAGTACTGCAGCGGTTGCTCGAGCCGTTCGCCTTGGCGGAGCCGGTGGAGCAAACGTACCGATTCAGCGCCCCAGCCAAAGTATTTTTGCCCGATGAGCAAATGGACCTTCCCGGCGCGGACCAGGTCGGGTGCGGGTGGGATCGTATCGAAGGCCACGACTTTGGTGCGAGTTGTATCCACAGGGTCGAGAGCGTTCCGCAGAAATACGGGCCAGCCACCCACAGATAGCCAACCGTTTAGGTCGGGATAGCGTTGTGTTCCCGTGGCAATGACTTCGCTCACTCGCACGGCGTCGTCGCGAATATCAAAAACTTCAACGACTTCGATGCCCGGGTATTGGCGGAGGGCCAGCCGAGCTCCGTCGAGGCGTTTTTGCAAGTTGTCGGCGCCCAACGCAGTAATGAGCGCGACCTTGCCCTTACCCCCCAAGAGCCGTGCCAGGCCTTCCCCTAGGGCTTTGCCCGCTTCGAAGTCGTTCACCCCGTAAAATGCCAGCCGCCTGCTCTTGGGCGCGTCAGAATCCCAGGTCACCACGGGGATACCGGCGTCCACCGCACGATCGATGGCGTCGGTGAGCAGGTCCCCATTGAGGCACGAAATTGCAATGCCGTCCACCCGCTGGGCGATGAACGCCTCGAGGATTTCCTTTTGCCGAAGTTCGTCGGTCGTTTCCGGTCCGCGCCAGAGGATTTCAATTCCTCCGATCCGCTTGGCCTCCTGTTCCGCTGCAACGCGGGCGTACTGGAAGACCGGAATGTGCAGGGCTTTGGGGATGAAAGCAAAACGCAACTGACGCGCTTCTTTTTCGCCCGGAGGCTGACAGCCGAGGGTCCAAAGGGCCACGCAAGCAAGGGCGGCAACCCAACACCTCACGGATGTCCCCTGTCCAGCAGAGTTTTCCGCGTTGCAACCCGATCGAGCACGACGACCACGAGCACGGCAATTCCAAGGACGAGGCGGTCGGCAAACGTCCCTCCGGGGAACTGCGTGAGTGCATTGCGCAGGACACCGAAGATCAATGCGCCGAACACTGCTCCGACCACCGAAGCTCGACCACCGCTCAGAGAGGCACCGCCAATGACCGCCGCGGCGATGATGTCGAGCTCGTAGCCCAGCGCGAGGTCTGCCTTGCCTTGGCCTTGCACGAAGGCCAACAGCACACCCCCAAGTGCGGCGAGGAAACCGCCGCAAAGGTAGACGAAGGCTTGCACCCTACCTACATGCACCCCGGCATAGCGAGCGGCCAAGGGGTTACTGCCCACCGCCAAAATGTGGCGACCAAGCGCGGTCTGTGTCAGGAGAAGGTGAAACACAAGAGTGCTGGATAGCACGAGCAACCCGGGCCACCATGGCAATGGGATCCCTAGTGGGGCAAAATCTCGGGGAAGGTGGGCGGAGAGATCGTAAAAGCGCCCTTCGGTGATGAGAAACGCACTGCCCCGCGCTAGCCCCATCGTTCCGAGCGTTGCCACGAATGGTGGTAGCTCGAGCACGGTAATCAGGAGAGCCGCCAGGCCACCACAGGCGGTACCGATCGCAAGGCTTGCCAACGCCGCAGTGGTCCACCCCCAGGCGGCGTCGGTCAAAAGGTGCCCAGCGACCACCGAGGCGAGCGCCATGACGGCCCCAGGAGCGAGGTCGATACCCCCGGAGCCAATGATGAGCGCCGCCCCAATCGCCCCTAAACTGAAGACGGCAGAGTACTTGAGAACGAGGGCGAAGTTTTCGAGATTTGCGAAGGAGTGTGGTCGGCCATCGGTTGGAGCCAACAGCCAGGAAAACAACACCACTTCACCGAGGAGCAACACCGCAGCGCTCCACCCGGGCACGAGCCTAAATCGCGGCAAGGACAGCCGAGAGTTCATGGATGACCCGACGCCACTGCTTCCGTCGCCCCAGTGATGAGCGCGACGAGTTGAGCCTCGGTGAACGATGCGGCGGTGCGATCGGCCACGAGTCGGCCGTGGCGAAGGACCAGCACCCGGTGGCTGGCTTGCAGGAGTTCTTCGCTGTCGCTGCAAGCCCAGATCAACGCACAGCCGGCACTAGCCAGCTGTTGGAAGAGATGATGGATCTCTGCCTTGGTGGCCACGTCCACTCCTGCTGTCGGTTCGTCGAGAACCAGGAGGCGCGGGGCATGCCGCAGTGCACGTGCGAGCAAAACTTTTTGCTGGTTACCACCGGAAAGCGATGCGATGGAGGCGTCCATGCTGGGGGCGCGAATGCGCAGGCGTTCGAGCCAAGTGCGGAGTTCGGCTCGCTCTCGTTGTGGTCGAAGCCAGAACGATGGTGCTGGCAAGAAGACATTCTCTCGCATCGATAGGCGATACGCGAGCCCTTTACGCAGGCGGTCCTCTGGCACAAAGGCTGTCGGTCCTGTCCGCCAGAACTCGCGTGCTCGAAACCGCCGGAGACCAGCCAGCGCTTCGAGCAGGGTCGAGCGCCCAGAGCCAGCTAGGCCGGCGACCCCGACGATTTCCCCTTGGTAGACAGAAAAGGAAACATCGCGCACCACACCGCTGGTCAATCCGGCAACGTGCAAGCAGAGATTGCGCTGCTGCTGGATGGGAAGCAGCGGCTCGCTCCGTCTCCGGCCGGCCATGAGCTGAAGTAGGTCGGCGGTGCGGAACGATTGCTGTGCACCACTTGCGACCACACGCCCGTCGCGCAACACGGTGACCCAATCGGCAAGTGCCTGTACCTCGGCTAGCCGGTGAGTCACGTAGACAACGGTCGCACTGCGGTCCCTCGATTCTCGAAGATAGCGGAACAAAGCGACGCTATCCGCTTGCGGGAGCGGGGCCGAGGGCTCGTCGAGAAGGAGGAGATCCGGTTCCGCACGCGCGGAACGAATGATTTGCACCCATTTGAGCTGTGGTGTGGAGAGCGAGGCCAGGCGAGCCTCGGGATCCAAAGCAACCCCGAAGCGCTGCAGCCAGTGCTGGGCCTCTCGCTGCTGGCGTGATCGGTCAAGACGACGGCAACGCCTTTTGAGCTCTTGGCCAAGGAAGAGCCAGTCGGCGACCGTCAGTGTCCACGGCAGTTCGAGCTCCTGAGGGACATAGGCAATGCGCACTGCGGGCGGTGTGGTGACACGTCCGCTTTGCGGCCGCAGAACCCCGGCAATTACCTTTAGGAGAGTGGATTTGCCTGCACCATTTTCTCCCAGCAAAGCGTGAATTTCACTTCTTCGTAAAGTCAAGTCGACCCCGTCGACCGCGCGTGTGTCACCGAAGTGGACGGTGACCTGTTCCAGCTGAGCGATCGGCTCGGGTGGGGGAGCGGACGGGTTCACGAGGAAATTCTGTTGCCGCAATTGTGTCAAAGAGGCAACCAGTATCCGTCAGAACTTACGTGTGATGGTGGAACGGACATGGGCCGCAGTGGCGGAGGCCGGACAGTAGACTACAGCGGCGCGCCGAGGCAGCGTCTGAGGCGACAGCAACGAGTGCCTGCTTTTCCGGGCGCGGCAGCACCTAGTGGATCGGGCTTGCTTCCAACTCGACTACGATCCCTTCGCACGGTGCGAGTTGCCAATCCAAGCCAACGGGGTGCTGCTGGTGCGGGTCGGTGGCGAACCATAGCCGTCCCCCCCGAGGGAACGTAACCGTCACTGGCTCGCTGCCGAAATTCAGCGCGATTGCGAGGGTCTGCTCTCGATGTTCGCGCAGGTAGGCGAACACAGACTCCGGGCAAGGAAGAGTGCGGTATCCCCCTTCGAGCAGTGCGAGGCTACTCTTTCGTTTCCAGATGAGTGCCCGGTAGAAGCTGAGAAGCGAAGCCGGATCTTGGCGCTGCGCTTCCACGTTGCACTGTTTGTAGTCTTCGGGCAGCGGAAGCCAAGGCTCCACGGTGGAAAAGCCAGCGTACGGACCAGCATCCCATTGCATGGGTGTCCGTTCCGGGTCGCGCCCGAGGCCCGGAAAGCGCTGGCCAACTGGGTCGCAGATGCGATCGGGAGGAATGGGAACGTCCCGCATCCCAATTTCCTCACCGTAATAAAGAAACGGAGAGCCCCGCAAGGTAAGTAGCATGAGAGCGGCCATTCGGGCGCGCGCATGGGCGAGAGAGGGGTGGTCAAAGCGGGTAAGATGGCGAGGCGCGTCGTGGCTCGAGAGCACGTAAGTGGGCTGAGCGCCAGCTGGCAAGAGACGCTCCATGGTTTCCACCTCATGGCGGAAGGACGCGGCGTCCCACGGACTCCAGAGGAAGCGAAAGTTAAAAGCGAGATGGAGTTCGTCTCCACCGGTTCCGTAATAGCGAGCGATCCGTTCCGCATCGAACAAATACACTTCGCCAACCATCATGCGCTCACCGTAGCGGTCTAAGAGCGTTCGCCATCGTCGGATGATGTCGTGCACTTCGGGCTGATCTTCGTCATAGAGATGGACTTGTCCACCGAAGTGATATACCGGGTGTTCCTCTTCGGGTAGCGGCTTGGGGTTGTCGCGCAGGGCGCGGTCTTTGACGAGTTTGTGGATGACGTCTACGCGGAAGCCGTCGACACCGCGGTCGAGCCAGAAGCGCAGGACGTTTTCCATTGCCTCGATGACCTGCGGGTTGCGCCAGTTCAGGTCGGGCTGCTCGGGGAGGAACGAGTGAAGGTAGTACTGTGCCGAGTGAGGATCGAGGCTCCAAGCGGGTCCACCAAAAGAACTGACCCAGTTGTTCGGAGGACTACCACCTGGTTTGGGATCGCGCCAAATGTACCAGTCGCGCCGTGGGCTTGTACGGCTGGTTCGTGAGTCCTGGAACCACGGGTGTTCCGATGAGGTATGGTTCGGAACAAAATCGAGGACGACGCGGATACCGCGGCGGTGAGCCTCTTCGACGAAACGGTCGAAGGTCCGGAGATCACCAAACACCGGGTGCACGTCGACGTAGTCAGCGACGTCGTAGCCGAAGTCGCGCATTGGCGAGGGGTAAATGGGTGTTAACCACACGGCGTCCACGCCCAGTGAGGAGGGCGTGCCATCGTTCAGGTAGTCGAGACGCTGGATGATGCCGTCAAGATCGCCGATGCCGTCGCCGTTCGAGTCTTGGAAACTGCGAACGTAAATTTCGTAGAATACGGCATGGCGCCACCACTGGTTCATCGGCCGACCCCAGCGAATTCAGGCCGCTTGTTGCAGCAGGATCGCATTTGGGGAATTAGGCCGTCCGAACTCCCACTCGGCGCGGCCTTGGTAGGCATGCACGGCCTCGAGTTCCTCCACTTGCCAAACCGCTTCCGCATGGTTGTGCTCACTGGCGCAACGAGGATCACCGCACACGACCTGAGTGACGTGCACACGACCTTCGTCCGCCAGGGCAACTACACGCCCGTAGAGCGGGTAAGGGCTGGAGCGAGGGCGACAAACCAACGTTCCTGGCTCGATACGCATGGGTGCACTTGCTAGTTTGCAGCGATGGCGGTTGCAATACGGGGTGCGTTCGGACAGCTCAACTGGTTTGCCTCGGCCGTTGTCAGCTAGCGCGAACACGCAGAAGGAGGCGCGGGTAACCCATTTTTTCGTGTGGACGTTTGCTCGGAACACGTGATGTCAGAAGTCAGGTGGTCGGGATTCGGAAAAACCGCGCGGCCCGGGGACGTCGCGGGGTTTGACCAATGTACAACGAACCCTATCGAAGCTGCTAGTTGCCCTTCACGATCGTGCAGAAGTTCCCGACGATTCCAAGAATGTGGTTCGACTCGAAGTCTACTGACACGATTTGTTTGATACCGCCGGCGCGAGCGGCAGTATCGATGCTGGCATCGCCGGTTGCGACCAAACCTAAGATATTCTGTGCACAGGCGCGCCCTTGTTTTGTTGCCGAGGTCGCTTCTGTGGCAGTGAGTGGTCCCTTCACGTCCATGTACAAGGTAGCCATCAGGGGAGATACGACTGGTTGGCACGCCGCCAACAAAAGCGGCAGAGCTGCTGACAAAAGAACCGCACTTCGCTTCATTGAAACCCTCCTTGTCCTCGTCCTCGAAGATGTACGCGCGGCCCCCGGGCCGTTGGCGCGCATTTACGTGGTCTAGGGTGTGTAGTCGACTGCAAGCTCCGTGCTTGCATTGGCGGGCCTGGTACGGTAGCAATTCACGAATAATTGCGTGGGAGGTGCTTGTATGGGGAAGAGAGGGCACGGGTCCCGGCTCGCCTTGCTGATGGTGGGGCTGCTGGTAGGGGCGACTAGCTTCATCGGTGTGCGCGAAAGTGGCGCGCAGGTATCTTGCGAGGTGGGCAACCCGTGCGTGACGGGTGGCATTTGTCAGCCAGATGGCTCCTGCGTGGGTAGTACGCTTCCAGACGGGACGCCGTGTGACGATCTGAACTCGTGCACGGCAAACGACGCTTGCGTTGCAGGAGTTTGTAGAGGCGAGCCCCTTCCCGATGGCACCGCGTGTAGCGACGTGCTGGGCGCGTGTACGACCAACGACCGTTGCCATTCAGGCTTTTGCTTGGGTGATCTTGTGTGCGATCCACCAACAACGGATTTCTGTACCCTTTCCTGTAACCCGTTGACGGGCGAGTGTGGCACTTTCACCCTTGTTTGCGACGATCCGTGCAAAGTCGGCGGCACATGTGACCCGGAAACAGGCTCATGCACGTACGCAGGCAACGCCCCAGATGGAACCCCGTGCGACGATGGCAATGAATGCACAACCGCGGACGTGTGCGTTGCTGGAGAGTGCCGCGGGCAAGTGATCACGCCCGCGCCAGACTCGCCAACGCCAACGCCCACTTCAACGAATACCCCATCGCTCACTCCGACCGGCACTCCAACAGCGGAGACAAGCCCCAGCGCTACACCTGACGCCACAGCCTCTAGCTCGCCGACGCCTGAGGAGTCGCCGACGGCAACGGCCACACCGGAGGGATCGCCGACGCCTGAGGAGTCGCCGACGGCGACGGCCACGCCGGAGGGGTCACCGACACCGACGCCTGAGGAGTCGCCCACGGCGACGGCCACACCGGAGGAATCGCCGACACCGACGCCTGAGGAGTCG
>CALAMI010000006.1 GCA_937925685.1 Candidatus Binatia bacterium
AACGGCTACGGCCAGAGTTCCCCGCTCCCAGGCGTCTTCCGTAGCGTGAGTGGCTGTTTGTCGCACACCTGCGGCCTTCTGGAGGACGGGCGGGTGCAATGCTGGGGAGATAATGGGTTCGGCCAGAGTTCCCCGCCCGCTGGCCTCTTCCGTAGCGTCAGTGCCGGTTGGCACCACACCTGTGGCCTTCGCCAGGACGGGCAGGTGCAATGCTGGGGATGGAACCGCTACGGCCAGAGTTCCCCGCCGCCACTGGAGGGTGGCTGTCCGGAGCCTCCCACCATCACCCCGCTACCCACGGCGTGCCCCACCTCAAGCCCCACACCGACAGCCACGCCGCAACCCCCGCTGAGCCCGACGCCCACCTTCACCCCGGAGACGGTGCTGACGCCGAGTGCCACCTTTACCGAAACGTGGTCGCCGACGCCGCAGGCTTCGCTCACCCCGAGCCAGACGCCAACGGTCAGCCCGGCACAGCCGAGCCCCACCATAACCCATACGCCACTGACTCCAACGAGCCCCCTGACACCTACAGCCACAGGGACTGCAACTCGTAGCCCAAGTGCCACACCGACGCCGTCGCCGACGGCCAGTGCCACCGAAACACCTTCGGCGGTAGCGACCACGGCCGCACCGTCTGCCACCCCTTCGCCCACCATCTCGCCGAGCGCATCGGCGACATGGACGCGTACGCCCACAGCCACGGCGACGACGACTCGTACGCCGAGCCCGTCGGCCACATGGACTAGCACGGCGACTTCGACCGCTACCCGCACGGCCACACTGACGCCCACGCGCACCTCCTCGCCGACGCGCACGCCCACGGAGACTCCGCGGTTGCTGGCGGCTCCGACATTGGAGGCACCTGCGAATGGGACGATCAACGCGGCCAGGGAGGTGAGGTTCCAGTGGCAGGCGGTAAGCGGTGCGCAGAATTATTGGTTGACCGTGGCTACGGACCCTGGGAAGTTGCCTAGCGATCCTGCAGCAACGAGGTGTGAAGAATGCGTGATCAGTTGTACGGTGACTTCGACGAGCCACACTGCGGGTCAGAGCAGTGAGTGCACCAGCGGGCGGACAACGCAGTTAAGCTATGGCACGACCTATCACTGGCAGGTGCAGGCGTACGTCAGTACCCCGTTGCGCAACGGGGAGTTTTCGCAGAAGTGGACGTTCTATACCGTTTTGGCCCCACCCCAGTTGCAGGGTCCGCGCAACGGGGCCACAGGCCAGTCGTTGACCCCGACGCTGAGCTGGAATCCAGTGCCCGAGGCGAACCGGTACTGGGTGTTGGTGGCCACCTCGCCGGATGTGTTTCCCACCGACTTGCAGGCGACGACGTGTAGGGGCTGTCTTGCTGCCGGGTACACGGACAGTACCACGTACACATGGGGCGACCCTTTCCCCAAAGGCGTGAGCCAGGGCTCGACAAATCCGCCAGGGGCGTTAGCTCCGGCAACGACCTACTACTGGAAGGTTCAAGGATTCCCGAGCGGGAGCAAGAGGATGGGGGAGTACTCCCAAGTATGGAGTTTTACTACGACGCAACCGTCGCCGGCACCGCGGAGCCCGACTCCGACAGCGACTCCGACAGCGAGCCCGACGCCCCGGGGGAAACGGCCGCTGATTTTCATTCCGGGAATCATGGGGACGGAGATTGTGGACGGAAATAATAAGTTGTGGTTCAGCCTGAACAATTGTGACATTACCAAGCTGCGACCGGACGATTCGGGAGTGCCGCAGGTTGGCCGTCCCGGGAGTCTTCTATGGAGTGTTGCGTCCTATTATGACGTTTACGGTGACTTTTCTAATTATCTGAACAGCAATGCCACCAACAACCAGCTCCACTTATTTCCATACGATTGGCGGTTGAACTTGCAGACGGTGGCTGCGCAGCTGGCGGGGCTGATCGCCGCGCTTGTTAACCACACCGGCCACCAGCAGGTAGATATTGTGGCGCACAGCATGGGTGGGTTGGTGGCGAAGTGGTTTTTGAGCCAGAGCGGCAACGAGAAGCGGGTGCGGCGGCTGATCACGATTGGCACGCCGCACCTTGGAACGCCGGATGCCGTGCGGGTGTTGCTGGAAGGGAAGCCGATGAGCTTTGGGCTGCTCGAGAGGGAGCCAGTGCGCGCATACGCAGCGAGGAACATGCCTAGCGCCTACCAACTGGCACCGGGAAAGCAGTACTTGGGGTTGCAGGGATCGTATGTAGATATTTACCAGGATATTTACCAGATTGACACGTGTGAGCGGCTCGGCAACTCCGGGAAATCAGGCAGTTTACGGGAAGTGCGGGACCTTTGGTGGAAGCACGAGGCTTGCACATACTGTCCGTCAGGATGGTGGGATACGTGTGCGGATCGGTGGGAGACGCTGAACCCGAAGGCGCTCGACTGGCTAGATGCCAGGCAAGCGCTAGACACGTGGAGCCCGCCTTCAGGGGTTACGGCTTATGCTTTGTACGGATATGGCGAGTCCACCATCACGAAGCTGGTTGTAAGCCAAAGTGGCGGGACCGGCTACGTTTGTGGAAAGGACTGGGGAGATGGGGATGGAACGGTGGTGTTGAAGAGCGCCGAGGGGGTCAATGGATGGCAGGGGCTTTTTGGCTTCAAGAAGGCTGAACACTTGGCTTTGGTGAGGAATCAGGCAGTACGGGAGTGTACGATTGCATTGTTGGCCGATACGCCGGATACGACGAAGTGCCAGGGGGGCAGGGCGGCGGAGATGCGGCAGGAGGGGCAGGTGCCGATGCGCTTGGATGTGGCGCTTTACGGTGAGGGGGTGCGGCTGCGGGTAGTAGATGGCGCTGGGCGGGTGACCGGGTACTTGCCTGGCGGTGAGGGGGAGGGGGAGGTGACAATGGAGATCGAGGGGAGTCGGTTCGATCGTTTTATCTTGTTCCAGAGTGCGCTGGTGGAGTTGCAGCCGTTGCGCATAGAGGCGGAGAGCGAGCGAGCTGGGGAGTTAATGCTACGGTTGCGGGTGTTGGAGGAGTACGAGGTGGTGCAGGAGGCGGTGTACCGGTTTGGTGTTGAGGCAGGGGGCAAGGGGGTGTTGGAGATTGAGCAGGAGGCGCTGGGTCGGCGGATGAAGAGCGCGCAGGGGCGCGGGGTTGTGGGGCGGCAGCAGCCTTACGGGCTGAGCTTGGCGCCGTTGCAGGTGGATCGGGACGGAGACGGGACCATGGAGGTGGAGGTGGATGGGTTAGAGGTGCCGGTGGCTAACGGGGGGGAGGATCAGGTGGTGGGTTCTGGGGATGTGGTGCTGTTGGATGGTTCGGCAAGCCGTGACTCTTTAGGGCGAGCGTTGGAGTACGAGTGGGTGCAAACGGCAGGACCGGAGGTGGAGTTAGAGGGAGCGAGGACGGCGGTGGCGCGATTTGTGGCACCGCGGGTGGAAGAAGAGACGGTGCTGAGTTTTTCGTTGGTGGTGCGTGCTGGTGGGGTGGAAAGCCAAGCGGATGTGGTGGGTGTGGTGGTGCGGCCGTGTGGGCAGGAGCGTTGCAACGGGGTGGACGACGACTGCGACGGGTTAGTGGATGAGGATGACCCGGAGGAAGGCGGGGTCTGTAGGTTGGCAGGAGCAGGCAAGTGCGAGTTTGGCACGCTGCAGTGTCGGGGCGGCCGCTTGCAGTGTGTAGCGGGGTTTGCAGAGTGCGAGCGCACCGGCTGCAGCAGCGATGCCGATTGCGACGACGGCGTGTTTTGCAATGGGCTTGAGCGCTGCGTGGACCGACTGCTTTGCAGTCCGGGACCGGTGCCATGCCCCGGGGCATGCGAGCAGTGCGACGAGCAACAGCAGCGCTGCCTGCCGGTGGCCAACTGCCAAGCACAAAGCACAGTTTGCGCTGGGGACTGCAACAATGACAGGGATGTGACCATCGATGAATTGCTGCGCATGGTCAACGTGGCCTTGGAGCTACAGTCGCTTGCGGCATGTACCCCAGGCGACACCAACCACGACGGCACCATCACCGTGGACGAAATCATCGCTGCCGTGAACCGGGCGCTAAGTGGCTGCTAGGCGAGCGGTCCCACTGGCCCCTGGGCCTGGACCCGTGGCCACGAAGCTTGCCCCCCAACCCGTGGGGGCAGCATCCGGATTCGCCGTCTCGTCGCACTCTTGACACCCTTACCCCGCTTCTGGAGAGCAGTCGTGCCAGGCAACTGCACTGGCCCGCACCTCCAGCAGGGGCGAGGTTCGCATGGCTACCGCACAGCACCCCCGCTTCGATCTTCGGCGGCAGAGCTCCAGGCGCAGCGAAAAACCGACCTCAGCTTCACGGCCGCAACAGTTTCCTCGCCGCTACATCGCCCACGAACGCGAACATGGCCAGAGGCAGGAGGATCCACTCCAGGGTTTTTTCCTTGGTCTCGCTCCCGCGAGCACGGGTTGTTACGATCTCTTCCGGTAAGGGATCGAGGCGCCCTCCGGTCTCGCGAGTGAGCGTCTCCAGCAACGCTCGGTTCGGTTCCCGGACCTCTTCGCTCCGCTCGGCATTTTCCCGAGGGAAGTACAGAGCAAAGCGTCGTTCCTCCAAGTCACGGCCTGGAGGCCGCCAAAGCACAGTAAGTTCCCCGCGAGAGCCTGCGGCCCCGGTTGCGATCGCGGTGAGCGTTCCTTCTTGGGTTCGGGAAAAGCGTAACTCTTGTCCTTGCTCGCCCACGATCAACCGCCCCACGGCCTCGTCAGGGGCGGCAGCGTCGAAGCTCTCGAGCCACACCCTCCAGCTACCACCCTCCATCGGTTCCACACCAACAGCCAGGTCGCGAGGCGAGACTTCTCGCATGAGCCAGCGGAGCAACTGAGCCCACAACTTTGTGCCCTGCGGCCAGGCAAGCCAGGGCTCGGCACCTTCGTTCCAACCCGCCGTAAAGGCAGCAACCCGGCCCGCACCGTAATTCCACGCCGCCAAGAGAGGGTCGGCACGCTCTCCCTGCACCGCTCGCAGCCACAACTCCGCATCGGGCTTCAAACGCGTGTAAGCGTAGCCCACCAGTGGCGGGGCACTGTCCCAGACAATGCCCTGGAGAACTTGACTCCGTTGCCCAGGCCGCACGGTAACGAGGTTCTCTCCGCGGGGCTTTTGGGTGACGAGCCGGTTCGTGTCCTGCAACAACAACTGCGGCAACTCGCTAGCGTCGCGTACGTGATAAAACTTGCCCCCGGTGCGCGCGGAAATCGACTGCAAAAACTCGAGGTTGACCGTGTCGTCACCAATGCGGATGGTGGTCACGCTCACCCCTGCCTCTTCCAAGGCGCGCAGTAGAGGCTCGTGCTCGGAGGCAGAGCGATTGGTGTCGCCATCGGTCAGTAAGATGATGTGACCCAGGCGGGCGCGGTGCCGTACTAGTTCGGCGCTCGCTCGCTTGAGTGCATCATAAAAATCCGTGCCGCCGCCTGGCTGCAATCGCCCTACGTTGTATTCCAGTAACCCGCGGTTTTCAGCAAGAGGAGCTAAAGGGGCGACTTCGTACATCTGGGAGTCGAAGGCGATCACCCCGACACGGTCTGTATCTCGTAGCTGGGCGACCAAGGAAAGCGCCGCCCGCCGCGCATAAGATAGCTTCGATTCTTCCTCGCTGCGGCGGAGACGATCGTGAATGTGATACCCCATGCTGTTCGAGCGATCGATGAGCAAAACCAGGGACAACGGTTCGCGTTCCGGGCGCGGCGGCCGCCGCGGCTCGAGTGTGACAGGCAGTAAACTGGCCAAGTCGGTGGACCTGAGCTGCCCAGCCCCAAAGGTGGTTTCCCCGCCAACGACGAAAAGCCCACCGCCCCGCTCGACATAGCGGCGGAGTGCAGACCAAACCGTTGCGGGGACCTTGCCCGTGGGCTGCTCCCAAACGACCACATGATACGCTTCCCAATCCCACGCGCGGTCGCGCAGAGAATCGGGCACGACGCGGCGTACTTCGAAGTCTTGCGCCCGGGCTACTGTCAAGAGTGGGGAATGGGGATGCTGGCTCACCACCAGCACGCGCGGAGGAGCGGTCAAAGACAGGTTCACGCTCTTGCGCGCGGACGGGGCAAAATATCCGCCGCCGGGGGGCTCGACCTCCAACCGCACCCGGTACGATCCCGGCTCCGTTCCTCTCCACTGCAACATGATGGGGATGGTTCCCGTGCGCAGCTGGATCGTTCGCATTTCCTGCAACGTATCGTTCACCCACAACCGTAAGGTAGCGAGTTGCTCGCCACCGCGATGCTGGAGCAGTGCTCGCACTGGCACCATGGTGTTCGCCGGAGCTACCTTCGGTACCACCAGTTGTGCGACCTCCGTCCCCCCGTCGTGCCCACGCGGGGGAATCGCTGCGTAGACAGCCACCTTCATGCCGCGCAGCACCGGAATCAAATGGCGGGCATTGCCGCGGGTCTCGTTGCCGTCAGTGAGCAGCAATACCTTGCGCTCACCACTGTCGGGCAAAATGCCGCGTGCTGCCTCGAGAGCAGCAACCAGATCGGTTGCTTCGGGCTCTGGCGCTGCACCCACCGGGCCCGCCAGCGGACCACTCTCGGGCCAACGGGCGATTCGCACCTGACCCGCGAAGACAACGATTCCGAGATGGTCTTTGGGCCCACGGCGCCGATCCAGCTCGTAAAGAAAGCGATCCTGCCACGCTCGGCCCATTTCGCTGATGCTCGCTGAGCGATCCACTAAGGCAACGAGGGTCGAGGGCTGGTCTGGCAATGGCACACGCAAATGTACTCCTGCAAGCCCAGCCACCGCAGATATCCAGACAACACAACGCAAGCTGACGACCAACGGCGACCAGCCAGCCCGAAATTTTCCCCAGTACACGAACCAGGCAAGTCCGACCAAAGCCACTAGTCCCCAGGGGTTCGTGACCCCAAGGGTGACCTCGGTGACCCTGGACCACACGTAGTACCAACTCATGGCCTTTGCCCTGGAGCAACCTGGGCTGCAAGCCAGGCTTCGAACATCAACAAAAGCATGGCAGCAATCAGCGCCGCCTGGCCCCATGGGACTCTCTGCGCACCCTGCGTGGACGATACGCTCGATCGCCGATCCCCCGTCGGGGGCCTCGGGGCAATCGCGCTTTCACGGGGATCGAGTGCCACGGCATGAAGCGACACTTGACCTTTCGGGCCACGGAGTTCGTAACGGCCCCGCCAGTGCGGGACAAAGCTCTGGGTTCCCAAAGGTAACGCGCGCTCTTCTCCGCTGGGAAGAAGCACCACTGCAGGGCTACCCACGGTCAACGGGTGAGCTTGCCCAACGGGCCACACCGCGGCTAACGGCTGCGCCGGGCGGAGCCAGGCAAAGCTCTGCAACAAAAACACCGCCAACGGAAAGCCTTGCGAAGTCAGCAAAGGTTCTCGTGCTGCATCGAAAGCTAACCATACCTGGCGGGGTGGACCTTCACTGACCCAAGCCACACTCACCAGCTCATCCGCGGCTCGCCCCCATATGAACGGAGATGAATTGTCCGGCACCTCGATGGCGCGAACTTGATTGAAGGGCAAAGGAAATGCGGGGGTCCAACCAGAAAAAATTGGGTGGTGGGCATCCCATGCTACTACCGCGACGTCGCGCACGACACGCTCGGGCCACTGCCTGGAACCTCCGGGAGGATCGACCACCAATGCGGGGTGGGGGAAATCCTCCGGCGGACGTGCACGATAGAAAAGGTACACATCGGAGTGGGTCTGCCCCCCCGTGCAACTCCTGCTGGTCACACGAAGGTTTCCCGCCGCCTCGGCCAATGCCTGTAGCTCGCGCCATGGGCTGCCTTGTGCGGAAATCAAGCACACCTGCAGGGGCTCAGGTTCCGAAACCCAGGCACTCGCCTCGTTGTCGACTGCCAGTAAATCGTCGGTAAGGATCTTCGCGGCAATCGCCCCTCCACCTGGCACTTGCTGCACGACCCCCGTTGTTTCTCCCGGGCCGAGGGTAAACCCCCTTTGCAACAAGACTCGACCCTGCCATTCAATCACCACAAGACCGTGTTTCACCTTGCTCCCGTAATTCCGTACGCGCAGCGAGACTTCGGCTGCAAATCCTGTCTGCCATGGCCGCTGAATTACGGCGAAGTCAGCAATGGCGACGTTGTCATCGCCGCCACCCACGGGGAACAGGAGAGCCTCGTCCACCAAGCCACGGGGGAGGTCCGGATCCGCGAAGTCGCTGAACACAGCCACTGTTGCGCTTGCCTCGGATCCCCCAAGCAGCGAACGGGCGAGCGCCAGCCCATGAGCCAAACTCCCGCCGCTGTCGAAAGGCGCCAGAGTTCGCACGGCGTGCCGCAACCGTTCCAAGTCGTGGGAAAAGGGAACCAGCACCTCAGCTTGCTCCCCCACGACCACCAGTGCTGCTTGGTCGCCTGGCCCGAGCCCGGATAAATAGCGCTCCACCGCTTCTTTCGCCGCATCGAGGCGAGTGCCAGTTCGGTAGCTTGCTTGCATACTCGCGGTGCGATCCACCACCAGCACGTGCCGCTCCGGCAGCAGTGGAGCGGGCCGCTCGAGATAGGGTCCGGCCAGCGTCGCCACCAGCATGAGCAAGGCCAGCAGCTGCAGGATCAACAGCGGGTCCCAGCGGCGCCGGCGCTTTGGGGGCAAGTCCGGCCATAAAAAGACCGCAGGCACAATCCGTGCGACCGAGCGCTCTGGTCGGAGGAAGAGATAAAGGAGTACGAGCGCCAAGCTCGCGAACATCCAAGCAACGGGTTCGGTGAAGCCCACGGTTTGCCTCGAGAAAATAGTATCAACCCACAATTCCGGCACGCGCTAGCGTTCCGAGCACGCACGCTTCCAAGCCCTCCTCGGGGTCGACGTGCACATAAAAAAACCCATGGCGGTGACAGCTTTCACGTAACCTTGCCTGGTGCTGCTCCAGTGCCTTGCGATACGCCGCGCGAGCCGCAGGGCCCCAAGCAAGGGGGCGCATTTCGTTGCTCTCGGCATCGCGCACGGTCAAGGCCGCACTAGGCCAGTCCCACTCGAAATGGCTGCGCGGCAGAAGATGCAGCGCCACCACGACCAGACGCCGAGCGGCCAACCACGCAAGCGCACGCACCGCTTCTTCTCCTGGGTAATAAAAGTCGGAAATCACGATGCCGACTCCAGGCAAAAGTGCCTGCGACACGAACCTTTCCAAAGCCGCCCGAAGGTCGACCCGCCCCGAGGCGCGGGCCGTCTCGACGAAGCGGACCACCTCCAACACTTGCTTGCGGTGGCGCCACACTGCTGAGCGGCGACAGCGAGAATCCGCTCCCTCGAGCAATCCGAACATGACCGGTTCGTGACGGCGCAAACACAGGTACGCTAAGGCAACACCGAGTTTCCGCGCGAACGACAAGGGGCTTTCTCCCTGCTCCGCCACCGCCATCGAGGCCGAGGTATCCAACAAGAGGTAGGTGGCACTTTCGCGCTCGGCGCGAAATACGCGGAGAAGGAGTTCGTCGGTGCGCGCGTAAGCACTCCAGTCGAGATACCGTAAATCGTCGCCCCAAACATACCGGCGAAAGCCGTGTACCTCGAACCCGTGGGCCGCCTGGGCGCTGCGGGAACGTTGGGAACCTTCGCGCAACGCCGTTGGCCGTGGCAGGATCAACTGCACGCGGTCGAGCTTTTGTAAAAGCTCGGGGCGGAGGAATTCCGTGCGCGCTCGAGCAGCGTTGTCGTTGGGCCGATTCGCTCTTCGCCAAGGCCACGGCATAGGTTGCCTACTCGCGGAGGTGTCGCGCGCGCGCCAAAATACCTTCAATCAAGGAAGATGGTTCAATGCCATCGGCGAGGGCCGCGAAATTCACCACCAATCGATGGCTCAGTGCCGGTACGGCAACCGCGTCCACGTCCGCGTACGTGACGTGCACCCGGCCGTCTAGCAACGCCCGCACTTTGGCCCCCAGCAATAATGCTTGCCCCCCGCGAGGGCTCGCGCCGTAACTGACGTAGCGATTGATCGGCTCGTCTGCGGCCAGTGGGGCGTCGCCTCGGGGAAGGAACTTGGAAGTGGTGGGCATGGTGGCGCGCACCAACGCCGCCGCATACGACTCGATTTGCGGTGCCACCATGACTTGCCGCACGAGTGCGCGCATGCGCTCGACTTCCTCCGCGGCAACGGCAGCATCGAACAGTGGAGACAAGTGCAGCTCCCTCTCCCCGGTGGTCCGCGCCAGGATCCGCCGCAGCTCATCGTGCGAAGGGTAACGCAACACCACTTTGAACAAAAACCGATCGAGCTGCGCTTCCGGCAGGGGGTACGTTCCCTCCATCTCGATGGGATTTAACGTGGCCAGCACAAAAAACGGCCGCGGCAAAGGATAGGAGTGGCCCGCCACCGTCACTTGCAGTTCGGCCATGGCTTCGAGCAAAGCCGACTGCGTCTTCGGTGTGGCGCGATTGATTTCGTCCGCGAGCAGCACATGGGTAAACAGGGGTCCAGGCTGAAAGCGGAACGATCGGTGTCCGTTCTCCTCTACCAGCACCCGCGTCCCGGTAATGTCGGCGGGCATTAGATCGATCGTGAACTGCACCCGGGCAAAGCTCAGGTTCAATAGCTCGCCCAAACTCCGCACGATCAGCGTCTTGCCTGTTCCCGGCAGGCCTTCGATCAGCACGTGTCCGCCTGCAAAAAAGGCAATCAGAATGAGTTCGAGATGCTCCTCGTGCCCTACGATCACACGCTGCAGCTCCGAGCGCAGGCGGTCGAAGGTGTCGACAAAAAACTGCACGTTGCGTTGTGGCGTGGTCATGGCTGCGAAGCTCGCGAGAACAATCGCCGCGCCAGTGCCTCGTATTCCGGCGGCAACAATGGCTTTTCCAACAAAGGTGCGGAAGGGCGCAAGCCGGTGGAGCGAACCATGGTGCCGTCGCGCGCCTCGCCCATCTCCGTCGAGCGGCCTTGGCGTTCCCCTCTGCCACGCCAGACGCTGCTGATGGGGAGCTCGACGACGAGAGCCTCGGTCGGGCGCGTTGCAGCACCATCGCTCGCTGCCCCAGGTTCACCATAGAGTCCCGTGCCATCGGCCCCCGTACCAGCCATCCCCTGGTTCCCCCCCCGGGCAGTGGACGAATCCCCACTGGGGTACGGCTGATCTTTTTCTTCGAGCGGATTCCCCTCCCGCCTTTCTGCAGCAGTTTCTGCTGATCGTGCAAGCGGTTCGGAAAGCGAACCCGAGGCACGGTTATCTCGTGGTTCCGATGCTTCGGCACGTGTCCCTCTCTCCGAGCTGCTGCGGGTCTGTACCCGGCTATCGTTTCGTCCGCTAGCATCGGTGCGATTCTTCGAATGCCCACCAACTCCTCCCAGGGCGATTCTGCTCTGTGGCTCCGTGTCGGCGCGTCCGTCGGAGGTATGGCCGCGACCAACAGCGGCCCTGTTGGTTTCGTGACCGCCCGCTAAAGTGGCGGCGTCGCTCCCACTTCCGCCGGTAGATTCTTCCGTCTCCCCCTGGGTCAGCGCCTCTCCTTCGCCCTGGGATGCAAGGGCCTGGGAAGCCCCAGTGTCGGATGAGGCGAAGCGCCTTCCATCTTCGCTGGCGTCAGCAGATGCCGACTCTTGTTCTGGAACAACCCTGGGTGCGCTTTGCTGTTCCACTGGCGCCTCGGGCAGGCGAGCCAATGCCAGTGCAAATGCAAGGAGCCCCGCGCAAACAGCAGCAACAGGTTTTAGCGGCTGCCAAGGAACCAGGGCAGTCGGCTCATAGCGTGGGAGCAACCGCCAAAGCTGAAGCAAAAGAACAGGGAAAAGCGGAGAGCGCCTGGAGGCGCCGTTGCAATCGACAAACGTGACCAAACGCAAGTTCAGCCGAGCTTCGCGATCCACCCAAGCAGCCACGGTTGGCCCATCGAGCCTGCGCTCCCGTAGCCCGCTTATTACCGCGGTGAAGGCAACGGTAAGGGCAACGAAGAGCACTGCAGACCATGCCAGCTGCCGTCCAACCGGCCACTGCCCCCCGAAACACAGTGCCAGCGCATTGAAGAACAACATCATACCGAGTGCATAACCCAGCCCGTGCAATCGCGTTCGCATTCGCAAGCGCCGCTCGATCGCCTGCAGCCGCTCCTCGATGTCGTGCGCACTCAGGGAAAGCGCCGCCATAGTTCCACTCGTAGCGGCAGCATAATCGACACCTTCCCTCGTGGTCAACGTGAACGGCCGGAGCCCACTCCGGGACGATCCCGGCAAGGCTTCTCCCCAAAGCCGCCGCGCCGGAGGAGTGGGGCCACTTGATTGTTCGCCGGCATCATGTTGCCCGTAGCAGTGCCAATGCTTCCCACTCTTGCACAGCGGCGCAACGGCCGCGGCCCGCGAAAAACGCCAGAGCCTCGCCCGGCGACGGCTTCGACCAGCAGGAAAGGTCAACTACTCGATCCAGCAGACGTTCTTTGGCTCCGCCGGCGGTTGTTGCGTTGGTATTATCGCCACGCACGCCCCTGGCCGTGGCGCGCTTCCACCAACTCCTACGAGGTGTGGGTTGCCGAGGTCATGCTGCAGCAAACCCGCGTCGAAGTGGTGGGCCAAGCGTTTCCTCGTTTTATGGCACGCTTTCCACGTCTCGCCGAACTCGCTTCGGCTCCGCTGGAGGAGGTGCTCGCAGCGTGGTCCGGCCTTGGGTACTACCAGCGCGCCCGCAACTTGCACCGCGCCGCCCAGTGGCTGTGGCAGCGTGGTTACAGCGAGTTTCCACGCGAGCCGGCTGTCGCCCGCGCTTTACCAGGTGTAGGCTCCTACACTGCAGCGGCTGTGCTCTCGATCGCCTACAACAAACCCTTGGCGGCGGTCGACGCCAACGCGAGGCGCGTGTTACGGAGACTCGTCGGCCTCACCAACGCCACCAATAGTGAAGAGCTTTGCCAGCAGTTAGCTCTGGCGCTGCTCAACCGCAGGGTCCCCGGCCACTGGAATCAAGCCCTCATGGAGTTGGGGCAACGGTGCTGCACGCCGCAGGCCCCGCAATGTCGAGCATGCCCGTGGCAAGGCCGCTGTGCCAGCGCCCAAAGTTCCAACTTCACCTCCACGGCATCGCGGCCGCGGCGACGTTCCACGCCAGAGCGAATGGAACTCGACGCCGACCTTGTCTTCGACGCCACGGGGCGCATCGCCATCGAAAGAGGCGTTTTCCCTTACCTGCGGCATTTATGGCTCCCCCTCTTGCACCGACGGGCCACGTCTTCTCCCGATATGGCCGCTCATCGCGGACGGCTCCTGGGAACGATCCGTCACGCCATAGGCAAGCGGCAGTTTTCCGTATCGGTGTATTGCCGGACAATTTCCGCCACGGAGGGCAGCGAGTTACTGCGTAAAGTGCAACCACCCGGGGAACGAAGATGGGTAACGGCAAAGGAGTTAGAGCACCTCGGGCGGTCGTCGCTGCTGCTCAAGTGTTGGGTCCTATGGCAAAGATTAGAGAGCGAGAGGCTTGCCTCTGGCAGGGCCAAGGAATAACGAAGCGAAATTACGAGGTCAGCATGGGTGGATATCGTGTCATTCAGTGGGCTACCGGCCACGTCGGTAAGCATGCACTGCGAGCCATACTGCAACATCCGGACCTCGAGCTCGTGGGTGTATGGGTGTCGAGCCCGGACAAGGCAGGGCGCGATGCGGGTGAACTGTCTGGACGAGCAGCCACCGGGATTCGAGCGACGAACGATGCAGAAAGTCTCCTGGCCACCTCAGCCGACTGCGTATGTTACACCGCGGCAACGGACTATCGGCCAGCGGAAGCCATCGAAGACATGTGCCGCATGCTCGCCTCGGGGAAAAACGTCGTCACGAGTTCCTTTGTCCCGTTGATTTATCCCTGGCAGGTGGTGCCAGCCTTTGCCGAGCAACTAGAAGACGCCTGCCGCCGTGGGCAGTCGAGTTTTTATTGCTCCGGCATCGATCCCGGGTTCTCCCCTGACTTTCTGCCGATTACGCTGTCGAGCCTGTGCGAACGGATCGATTCCATCCGGGCACAGGAAATCTTCAATTATGCCACTTACGATCAGCCGCAAACGCTCTTCGAAGTCATGGGCTTCGGCAAGCCTCCCGGCACACCGGTGCCGTTGTTGGCTCCCGGGGCGTTGTCGATGGCTTGGGGTGCATCGGTGCGCATGGTTGCCGATGCTCTCGGGGTCACGCTCGACGGCATCGAGCAACGCCACGAAGTCGAGGTGGCTCCGGAAAATTTCGAAATCTCTTGCGGCACCATTCCTAAGGGAACGGTCGCTGCACTGCGCTTTGAAATCATGGGCATCGTCAGGGGCGAACCGCGCATCGTGGTGGAGCATGTGACCCGGCTGCGCGACGACTTAGCACCGCACTGGCCGAAAGCTGTGGGGCCTGGAACCTACCGGGTGACGATCGAGGGCATGCCTTCGCTGCGCTGCGACTTGCAGGTGGGCTTTCACAGCACCGACCACAACATCGATGGTTGCGTGGCTACCGCCATGCGTTTAGTGCACGCGATCCCCGCCGTTTGCCAAGCGAGCCCAGGGGTCAAAAGTTCTCTTGACCTGCCACTCACGCCTGGACGGTACGCTCTGCGGTGAGGCTAGCCTGGGTAAGGGTGCCGTCGAGTCGCTATCGCAGGAATCTGGCTGGGACGGCTGCCTAAGGGGCGCGCCACTTCACCCTCGGCCTGGCGCCGTGCTCCATCAAGGGCGCCAACCACCTTGCGTTCAAGCACTCGTTTCTTCTGCGACAGTTCGATATAAGGGCGCCGTGTCGCAGCAGCCCCCAACACACTCAAGTGGCCGTGGACGTGGCCACTGGCAACGTTCACGGCTGAGGAGAATGCACACAGGAGTTGTGTGGCGGAGCGGTGCGAGGGCGGTCTTCTCCTGTGCAATGGCTCGAGGAGACGCGTCATGACAGATACCATGCATCGGTTTGCCCCTCGCCATTTGGTTTGCGGGTTTGTGTCACCCTACCAAGTGATGCAGCAGGGAACCCTGCGGCTAGTCAAAGGCCGAGGCATTTACGTGTGGGATCAGCACGGACGCCGCTACATCGACGGTCTTGCCTCTCTGTGGAACGTCGCTGTGGGGCACGGCCAGCCCAGCATCGCCCGCGCGGTGGCGCGGCAAATGAACCATCTCGCTTACGCGCCCACGCTGCTCGGGTTTTCCTCCCGCCCAGCCGAGGAACTCGCCCGGCGCATCGTGAAGCTGGCTCCGCGCGGGCTTACGCGTGTGCTCTTCACCTCCGGAGGCTCGGAGGCCAACGAGTCGATCATCCGTCTCGTGCGCCTGTACTGGCGCTTGAAAGGACATCCGGAAAAGTTTCGCATCGTCACGCTGAATCGCGGCTATCATGGATCGTCCACCGGTGCTGCGAGTTTGACCGGACTTGCGTACTTCCACCAGTACTACGAACCGCTACTGGAGGGTGTTATCCGCCTGCCTCGCCCCCACTGCCGTCGTTGCGAGCTCCGACTTCAGTACCCCTCCTGCGAGATTGCGTGCGCAACGGAGCTGGAGCAACTTATCGAGCGTGAAGGAGCCCACACCATTGGCGCCGTGCTCGTCGAGCCGGTCCAAGGTGTCGGTGGGGTCATCGTGCCCCCCGAGGGCTACCACCAGCGACTGCGGGAAATTTGTTCGCGGCACGAAATCCTACTTGCGTGCGATGAGGTGATCACCGGCTTTGGTCGCTTGGGCTATCCGTTTGGCATCCAACGCTGGCAAGTGACGCCGGATTTGATCTCGTTTGCCAAGGGCGTAACCAGCGGATACCTACCGCTCGGCGGTGTGTTATTGAGCGAGGACATTTACCGCACCCTCGTGCAAGCCGGGCCCGAGTTTTCTTTGCACCACGGGTTCACCTATTCCGGACACCCGGCGGTTTGTGCCGCAGCACTTGCGAATTTGAATCTCATGCGGCGGCGGCGACTGATGTCGCGCGCGCGGCGACTGGAAGCTTACCTGTCGAACCTTCTCGAACCCTTACGCCGGCACAGCGTCGTGCGAGAAATCCGGGTGATCGGGCTGATGGCAGCGGTGGAATTCGACGACAGCTCCGCACCTCCGGGCAGCGGCCAGTGGCCTCTAGCCGTGCGCGTGCGCCAGGCATGTTTAGAACGCGGCCTCATCGTCAGGGCCAGCGGCGACGTGGTGGCGGTCTGCCCGCCCCTGGTGGTGAAAACTGCGCAGCTCAAGCAAATCGTCGCCACTCTCGATGAGGCAATTGAGTCGGCCGTCGCCGAGGTCAGCGAGCCAGCTTGCCGGTCGAATCGCGCGAACGGTTGAGACGGCCGCAGCGGGCCCCTACACCTAAGGGTCATGCGACCGAAAATCTACGTGGACGGCCAAGAAGGGACCACCGGGCTTCGGATCCGCGACTGGCTGTCTTGGCGCGGAGATCTTGAACTGATCGTGCTCCCTCATGCACGGCGCAAAGACCCAGAAGCGCGCTACGAAGCCATGGCCGCTGCCGATGTGGTGGTTCTCTGTTTGCCTGACGAAGCCGCGCGCGAGGCCGCCACCTGGGCGATAAAAGCGGGAACGCGAGTGATCGATGCAAGTACCGCCCACCGCACGCACCCCGAGTGGGTGTACGGCCTCGCGGAAATTGCACCGGAGCAAGAAGCCGCGATTCGCAGAGCGCAACACGTCGCCAACCCAGGTTGTTACGCCGCCGCCTTTATTTTGCTGCTCCGCCCATTGATCGACCGCGGCTTGCTCGACCCGAAAACGCCCATCGTTTGCCACGCTCTTTCCGGCTACTCTGGAGGAGGCCGGTCTCTGATCGAACGATGGGAAGATCCACAAAGAGGACTCGGCGGCCTTCCCTACGAAGCACCGTATGCCTTGCAGCGGGTACACAAACACGTAGCGGAAATGATGCGTTACACCGGGCTCGCTGTCGAACCTTACTTCGAACCAGCTGTGGGTGCGTTTCGCTGCGGAATGCGGGTGCAAGTTCCGCTGCATGGGCGCTTGCTCCGTGGCTCTCCCCGGGATGTTTGGCATGCGCTAGCGCAGCGGTACGAAGGGCAAGCCTTCGTGCGCGTGCAGCCATACGCGGAAGACGGCGATTTCGAGGAACAAAGCTTGAGTCCGCTCGCTTGCAACGACACGAACCGCATCGATTTGCATGCCATTCCTCACCCTTCGGGCCACGTGCTCCTGGTGGCTATTCTCGACAACCTCGGGAAAGGTGCGGCTGGCAACGCCATTCAAAACCTCAACCTCATGCTGGGGCTGCCTGGGCATACGGGTCTCCCCTCATAGGGGAGCTGGAAAAGGACGAGGAGTCGCGACAATCCGGGCAGCGAACCACCCGCGGCGAACCTGCTCTCGCCGCAGGAGGATTTGCCCACTGCTCGAGGCTTCGCGTGCGTCAACCCTCGGCAACCGACTCGACGAGCAACACGCCCGTGCCCTCCAAGCCATCGTGCTTCAGCCGCCGCAAGGCCTCGTTCGCCTCCACCAGGGGAAACACCGTAGTGTGGGGACGGATGGGAATTTCTCCTGCAAGGGTGAGTAGTTCTTCTCCATCGGCACGGGTATTAGCGGTAACGCTGCACACGTTCTTCTCGTAAAACAAGTGGCGCTCGTACTGCAGTGGGGGTACGTCGGTCAAATAAATTCCCGCGATGGCCAACGTGCCGCCTCGGTCGAGTGCCTCCAAAGCCGGGGGGACGAGGCGCCCCACAGGTGCGAATAAAATCGCCGCATCCAACGGTGCGGGAGGTCGCTCGGCCGCGTCGCCTACCCAAACCGCGCCAAGGGTGCGAGCTAGCTCCCGATGCTTGAGCTCGCGCGTCATCACGTACACCTCGCAACCCCAATGACGGGCCACCTGGATGGCAATGTGAGCCGACGAGCCAAAGCCATACAGGCCCAAACGGCACCCTGGACGCGTGTTCGCGCGCCGCAAAGCTCGGTAACCGATGATGCCCGCGCAAAGAAGGGGCGTTGCCTCGGCATCGCCCAGGGAGGGAGGAATAGGGTAAGCAAATTTTTCGGGTACGACGGCGTACTCGGCGTAACCGCCATCGACGTGGTATCCGGTGAAGCGGGCGTCAGGACACAGGTTTTCCTGTCCCCGACTGCAGTAACGGCAGCGGCCACAGGTCGATTGTAGCCAAGCGATCCCCACACGGTCGCCAAGGCGAAAACGCGACGTGCCCGGGCCCAACCCAGCGACCGTACCCACGACTTGATGGCCGGGGACCACTCGGTCCCGCACCGGCGGCAGGTCGCCTTCCACGACGTGCAAATCCGTGCGACACACCCCGCACGCCCGTACCCGCACCAGTAACTCGCCGCGACCCGCCTCTGGCGGCGGCAGCTCCATCAGCTCGAGTGGTCTTTCCTCGATTGGCCGCGGTTGCCGTACGACAAGGGCTTTCATCGTTTTTTTGATTACCGCGGCAGGCGGTTGCCGGCAACGCGCGTCGTAACACAGCAACGGGCGCACTGCCGTGCGCCCCTACAAATCCACTTTGTGCAGGCGAACGTGGGGAGTGTACTCGAGCAGGGGGCTCAGCGTGTGCAGTTTGTACTCTTTTTCGTAACAAATGCGCACAATGCCAGTGTTCACCAGCACCTTGAAACAATGAATACACGGGGTGTGAGTGATGTAGATCGTGGCGTCGCGAATGGACGTGCCATTTTTCGCTGCCTGGGCGATCGCGTTAATTTCAGCGTGAATGGTGCGGAAACAATTCTCCTCCACTTCCCCTGTGGGGGTGGTCGAGCGATAAATCAGGCATCCCACATCGAGGCAATGCGGCAGACCCGAAGGCGCTCCATTGTAGCCGGTGGCAAGAATGTTCTTGTCGCGCACGATCACAGCACCCACCTTGGCCCGCAGGCAGGTCGACCGTTCTGCCACGGTGCGGGTAATCGTCAAAAAGTACTGATCCCAACTTGGACGCACGTTTGCCATCGCTACGCTTCCTGCAAGCCCAATTCCCGAATTTGCTCTCGGTGTCGCTCCTCGGGTACACCTTGCAAAGGCACCGATTCGTTGGGGTACATCGGGGCCAGGGGTTTCGGAACGAACAACGCAACAAACAACAAGCAGGTGCACAGAAACCCCCAACGGCGCCAACCCCGCAGCGGAATCCAATCGGTTCGTGTCGGCGGATGATCGAAGCCCAACAGCAAGGGGAAAATCGCCCAAAAGTACCAGCCTGGCCAGAAAAACAACGCACACGCCACCACCCCGACCCAAGCGAAGCGCGCCCACAGTGCATGCCGCCGACCAAAGAAGGCGTAAGTGACATGGCCGCCATCGAGCTGGCCTAACGGAAGCAAGTTCAAGACGGTGACGAAAAAACCCACCCATCCCGCAAAGGCAACGGGGTTGAAATACAACGCGTAGCCGTCGGGCACCGGACCATGAACCCAATGCACGAGGAGCTTCGTCAGTAGCGAGTCCCCTAACTCCAGACCCATGCCGTCAGACGGCAACGGTTCGATGCGCGAGTGGCGCAAGCCGATGACGAACGCAACCACCGCTGCGATAAAACCAGCCCAGGGCCCGGCGGCACCAACGTCAAAGAGCGCAGCTCGACTATGGGGAATCGCCTCCATCCGGATAAACGCTCCGAACGTTCCGATAAAAAACGGAGGCGCTGGCAAGAAATAGGGCAAGCTTGCGGGCACTCGATGATACCGAGCTGTAAAGTAGTGGCCCAACTCGTGAATCGTCAGAATGGACATGAGAGCGACCGCAAACGGCAGGCCCGCCCCGACTCCGGAAGGGTTTTGCCACAAGTCCACGCCTTCTAGAAGCGCGCCGTTGATGGTCACGGTGGCAAACGTGACCAAAAACAAGGTGAGGTGAACCCAAAGGCGCGTTCGCCGGCGCGCAGGCGCCACCCCCTCTGGAATGGCCCTGTACGGGTCCTCGACTCGACCGATCCACCTGGGCAACGGCTCTGGCTCAGTTTCTACCGCACTGGGAGTTCTGTTTCGTTGCCACCACCTCATCGCCGATACTCGCCTGGAGGCAGTGCGATGCGTTCCCGTTGCGCAGCGCAATCTCTACGAGGCCCCAACTCCCGAACAGGGCCCCTAAAGTACCCTCGGGCAAATGGGCATAGGTCGGAACAAGTCCCTGTATCCATGTCCCGCGGATCCTAAACCAAAGCCGACCCCCAGCAAAGTGCGCTAAAGAAGGACTGTCGAAATTAGTAATTAAGTTGCCAAAGCGATCGACATAAAGCACTTGGCCAACCAGCTCCTCACCGACGCGCATGGGCCGGGGCATTTCGAGTTCCACCAATTCGGACACTTCCGGACCGATTCCATCGAAGCTGCAACCCTTCGCCAAATGGCCGGCAACGGAAGCAAAAATATCCCGCCCGTGAAAGGTGTTCGCCACCGGGTGACAGAACAGCGCATCGTTGGCAATCTGCCGCACTTCCTGACGGCGCGCCGGTGGAGCAGCCAAGGTCAGCAAACCATTGTCCGGACCGAGGAACACATGCTCTTCGGTGGCGATGCCGATCGCTCTGCGATCCGAACCTACGCCCGGGTCGACCACCGCCACGTGCACCGTGCCCGCAGGGAAGAAAGGCACTGCGCTACGCAAGGCCAAGGCGCCAAGAAACACTTGTTGCGGAGGGATGTCATGGGTCAAGTCGACAATGACCGCTTGCGGCGCGCGCGTTAAGATCACAGCTTTCATCATGCCGACATAAGGGTCGGCAAGCCCAAAGTCGGTGAGCAAGGTCACAATGCGCTGCTTCATGAAAGCGAATTTTGCTGGCTATTTTTCTCCTCCGCTCGACCGGTACGCCATGCCGGCCACCAAACGGCTCGGTTCACGGTTCCAGGTTCCGACCCACTTCTCGATCACCCGCTCGGCCGGGGAAATCCCTTTCCGACTCCAGTCGCGGAGCTGCTCCAGGTACATCGCCTCGCTTTCCTCCCCAGGGGGGCGCTGGCGGTCGAGGCCGTATTCGGCGATATCGATCAGCTCCCGTGCAAATTCGCGCAGTTCGAGGTTGCGAATCCGGGCATGCAGACCTTGGCGGTGGACGGCGTGATACAATCGAAGCAGCTCCTCCCAACGCCAGCGCTTCACTAAATCCCAAGCGGCCAGCAACGCATCGGAATCGTAAAACACACCTTTGACGAGCGCCGGCACTGCCAACATGAGCTCGGGCGTTTGGCTGTCGACCGAGCGGATCTCGATGTACCGCTTCATCCGCGCCTCGGGAAACAACGTGGTCAGGTGGCAATGCCAGTCGGAGAGGGTAGCCCGCTCTCCTCGATAGCCGTCGCGCCAAAACGCGCGGAACGTCGTGTGCGTCATGTCGATCCATTGTTCGCCACGGACGATGAAGTACATCGGTACGTCGAGAGCGTATTCCACGTAGTCACTGAAACCTGCCTGGGCCGAGAAGACAAACGGCAGCAAACCGCAACGAGCCGCATCCGTTTCGGTCCACACGTGCCCGCGGAAACTCAAAAACCCGTTCAAATCCCCGTCACTCAGTGGCGAGTTGCCAAACATCGCATTGAGCAAGGGGGCGAGCGCATTGCCCAAGCGCAGCTTGGCCATCGCGTCGGCCTCGCTGGCAAAGTCGATGTTCACCTGCACCGTAGCCGTTTGTTTCATCATGCGGTGCCCGAGCGTGCCAACTTTTTCCATGTACGGAGCCATAATTCGGTAGCGGCGCTTCGGCACCCACTCGATGTCTTCCACTCGGCTGATGGGCTGCATGCCCAGCCCCAGGAACACAATCCCCAACTCCTCGGCCACAGCGACGATTTGGCGCACATGTTCGCGAAACTCCCGCGCGGCTTCGTGGACGCTACGCCACTGTTCGCCACTCAGCTCCAACTGGCCCCCGGGTTCGAGTGTAATCGAGGCTCGCTCCCCGCTCAGCGCGACGACGCGGCCATCTTCCACCACCGGTTTCCAGCCGAACCGCTCTGCCATCTGCCGCAGAATTTCTTCGATTCCCCCGCTGAACGGTGCCGCCACGCCATCTGCAGCGCGCACCCCAACCTTCTCGTACTCCGTGCCGATACGCCACTGATCGCGCGGCTTACAGGCCGACTCGAAATACCGCACGAGGTCTTCGAACGACTCGATGGGCACTTCCTCCGATTGGTTGGCTATGTACTGAGACATGGACGCACCGCACCAGCAGGGAACTTCACCTTACCCGTGGTGTTCGTTTTGGCGCAAGCCGCACCGCCCCCCTCGTGCATGTGGAGGCACGGTCCGCCGAACCCGTTCACCGACTCTCCGCACTGCTCTGGGTGGCCATCTGGCCCGAGCGCCGGATCATTCCCTTTCGTTCGGGGCCTTAGGGCGGCAAAGCGACGGGGTGACGGCGGAAGAAGGACCGTTTGGCCTGTTCGACAACGAACAGGTAGGTCAGCGCCAAGACAGCCAACACGGCGAAGAACAACGGGGGCAAAGGGGTAAAGCCCAGGTAACGGGCAAACGGAGCGAACGGTAGGAACACAGTCAGGGCGACAACCGCGAGTGCAGCCGCAGCGAGAGCTGGGTGGGGGCGGCTACGGAACGGGCTCCGCCGCGTTCGAATGACGAAGATGACGAGTACTTGAGTGGCCACCGACTCGACAAACCAACCCGTATGGAACAACACCTGGTCGGCAGCAAATAACGCCAGGAGCAAATAGAACGTGAGAAAATCGAACACCGAACTGATGGGCCCGATCGACAACATAAAATCGCGAACGAAGCGCATGTCCCACCTGCGCGGCTCGCGCAAGTCTTCCTCGTCGACTTGGTCCAAAGGTAAGGGGATTTCTGACAGGTCGTAGAGCAAATTGTTCAGCAGGATTTGCAATGGCAACATGGGCAGAAACGGCAAGAACAACGTGGCACCCGCCATGCTGAACATGTTTCCGAAGTTGGAGCTGGTCGCCATCATGATGTATTTCATCACATTGCCGAACGTGCGCCGCCCTTCGCGAATGCCGGCATGGAGCACGCTCAAGTCCTGTTCGAGCAAAATGAAGTCAGCTGCCTGCTTGGCCACATCCACGGCGGTATCGACCGAAATCCCCACGTCGGCCGTGTGCAAGGATGGAGCATCGTTAATGCCATCGCCCAGATAGGCCACGACATGGCCCCGCGCCTTCAGCGCCAGCAGGACGCGGTTTTTTTGCATGGGGTCGAGCCGGCAAAAGACATTGCACCCCTCGATACGGGCCTGCAAGGCTTCGTCGCTCATGGCCGCGACCTCTTTGCCTGTCAGTACCCCGGTCACGGAGAAGCGGAGTTCGTCGCAGAGGTGGCGGGTGACTCGCTCGTTGTCGCCAGTGAGGATTTTCACTGCCACCCTGCTTTCGGCCAACGCCTCTATGGCTCGAGCGGCCGAAGCTTTGGGCGGATCGAGGAAGGCAGCCAAGCCAGCAAAAACCAAGTCCGTCTCGTCGGCCACCGATGCGTGACTGCGCGTCGGCTCCACTTCTTTCCAAGCGATGGCCAGCACGCGGAACCCTTGCTCGCTGAGCTCGTCGAACAGCTTGGCCGCACGCCCCCGTGCGGCGTCGTCAAGCCCTTGCACCCCGCGGCCACGGACCTCGAACGAGTTACAGTGAGCCAGGACTTCCTCTGGAGCACCCTTGACCACCAGCAAACGAGGGCCTTGCTGCGGCTCCAGGAGCACTGAAACCCGCCTCCGTTCGAAATCGAAGGGAACCTCGTCGATTTTGCGCCACGGCGACGGATCGACCTCGCGATGCTCCAAGATCGCGTCGTCCAAAGGGCTCTTGAGCCCCGTTTCGAAAAAGCTGTTGAGATAAGCAAGTTCGAGTACCCGTTGGCTCACGTTTCCATCGATGTCTACATGTCGTTCCAGGCGAATCTTGGCTTGGGTTAAAGTGCCGGTTTTGTCCGTGCACAAAACGTCCACCGAACCCAAGTCCTGAATGGCGGACAGCCGCTTGACAATCACTTTTTCCTTCGCCATGCGCAGGGCGCCGCGGGCGAACGTGACCGACAAGATCATCGGTAACAGTTCCGGCGTCAGACCCACGGCCAAAGCCACCGCGAACAGAAACGACTCCAGCAGCGGGCGCTCGAACAGAAGATTGACCAACAACACGAACAGCACGAGGCCAACGGTGAAGCGCATGATCAACATGCCGAAGCGCCGCGTGCCCACCTCGAATGCCGTCGGCGGCGCTGGGCGCTGCAAGGTGCCTGCGATGCGCCCCAGAAAGGTGCGCGCTGCAGTCTGCAGCGCCAACATGCGGCCGGTTCCACTCACCACGGAACTTCCCAAGAACACAGCATGAGGGCTGTCCGGGGGCAGCGCTTCTGCTCGCTTCGCAAGAGTTTCCACCGGCGCAGGATATTTCTCCACGGGGTAGGGCTCGCCGGTGAGGGCGGCTTGGTGGACAAAAAGGTCCTTCCCCTCCAACAACACACCATCGGCGGGAACCAAGTCACCTGCAGCCAGCAGAACCACGTCACCTGGCACGATGGCGGAAAACGGCACTTCACGCCTCTCACCATCGCGGAGCACGTGCGCCGTCAATGCCACCCGCTGCGCCAGTGCCTCGGCCGCCCGTGCTGCACGATGTTCCTGAACGAAGTCGAGCGAGACGCTCATCAGGATAATCGCGGCGATGATCCCGGCCCCCGCGACATCGCCGGTGAACGCGGATACTGTGCTGGCAAACAGCAAGACCAGCACTAGCGGGTTGGTGAAGCGCAAAGCCAACTCACGCAGGAACTGCACGCGGCGAGCGTTCCCAAGTTCGTTCGGCCCAAAGCGCTCGAGCCGTTCACGGGCCTCCTGGCTCGACAAACCGCTGCCCAGGTCGATCACGCTGCTCGTCGGGTTAGCACGATGTGGCCCATCGATGCGAGGGTACGGGCCGCGGCGTTGCGGACGCATCGCAATGGCGAGCGCAGACCATCCTTGCTCGTCGACCCGGCTCGTGACCATCCACCGGCGCACGCCACAAGCCACAGGGAAGTACGGGGTGTTTGCTCTCCTTGCCTGTGATGTCAGAGGTCGTGCTGCTCCCCGTTCTGCTACCCTCCGTCCCTTGGCCGCTAGGCCCTGTTACGGCATCGTGCCAACGGGCACTTTCCGCGGTCGCCGGCGAACTTGTCTCGGCGGCGGTACCCGCGTGACCCATGGATGCGCAACCAAGCAGGACGCAGCAGCAGTGCCACTGCCCAGCGCTGGTCAGGGACATGGAATCCGCGCCCCTGAGGGGCTCCACCGGCCGGACACGAATGGCAGCTCCAGCGGGCTTGAGCGGGGATCGCCAGCGAGCACCTTGCTGCAGCCGGCACACGGAACGCTCCCCACTGGGGCGAACGTTGTTGCATCACTTCACCCGAGCAGCCATGGTCGTGGATTGGCCACCGCTTTGGTCGGTGCACACCTCGGTCTGATCCCATATGCCATGTGGCTATTCCACCCCTTGTAAATGCGATAGTTGCTCGAGTTCGCTTTGCAGCTGGCACTAAGCTGGCTCACCGCCAACGTGTTCCCGGTGCGCACGCTTCCCACCAGCAGATCCACTGAAGCACATTAAAGCGGGGTTCGATACGATGTCGCAAAAACCACTTTGGTCGCCCGAACCGCCGGCGTATGCCGTCGTGTAGTGACCCCAGGCCGTGTCGGCAAAGTAACACGGCCTGGCATTCGTGTACGCAGGCAGTCCGCCCCCTTCGAGCGCCGCTAAAACCCCGGCGATGTTGCCGGGCACGTGTGCCGTCAAATTCCACGTGGGCAAATCGTCCACGATAAACCTGGTGGTGACGACACCGTTGCCTGCATCGCCAAGCACGGGAAACTGCGAGGCGAACCAGACGAAGTGGTGCATGGAAAAAAGCTCCGTACGCCGCGGCACTGGTCGCGGCCAGGCAGACTGCATCTGGGCTCACGAAATGCTTGGGCACCCATTTTTCCACCACACGGGGGTTGCGGTGGCCGCGGGGTAAGAGGGTGACGTCGGTCGACCCCACGTAAAGGCGATCAGCGTCGCCCAATCAAGGTTTGCGGTGCAATACGGCACCCAGACGATGTCCCGATCGCCGAACGGATTTCTCGGATCGCTCAGGTTCGCAACGCCTGCAGGACTTGCGAGGTCGTTGGGTTGGTCCGAGCCCGCCGGATCCGCGCTAAAGTCGAACGCAAACAAGTCGCCATATGTCACCCGGTTCCAACAAGCGCCTCCGCCCTGGTAGGGAATCAAAAGATTGTTCGTGGCGCCCCGCTTGGCAAAAAACGCTACGGACAACAGAATGCACAGCGTGAGCGGAGCAACTTCCCTTGGTAACTCGCCTCCGTGGCCGGGGGCACCATCCGGAACGAATCGTCTGGCACTGGGGGAACAGTGTGGCGAGCTCGATGACTCCCAATCCCGTCTTCGATCAGCGCCTGGCCTGCACTCTCGGCCGCAGGTGGACGGACAGTTCTCTTGCGTGGCCTCGAGCCACGCGCCGGCGAACCGACCTGCTGCCCGATTTCTTTGCGCGCGCTTGCTCCGTTGCGGGTCGGGGTGCGACCGTGCCACCGAGATCGCTTCCGCGACCAAAAAGGCTCCGCATTCCGCCCCGGCTGCCCGAACCAGCGTTCGACGACGGCGTGGGTGCGGCAACCTGTTCCAGTGCAGGCCAGACTGAATCGTGCTTCGCTACGTTCCCAGCCACCTTCCACCGTATTTTTGACCGTGGCGACAGGGGCGGTGGTCGCACCGCAATCGACTCCTTTTTCCACAGCGATCGCCTCTGCCTTGGTTCCAGGCCGACGTACCACCTCCGTTGCTTTGGCAATGGCAGCATCACGCTTCGACGCGTGGTGCGCCACGGCCCGTCCCGCCCAAACACGAGACACCGTACGAGATCACGCCGCTGCACCGCTGAGTTCGGCGCCTACGCACCGATTTCTCAGATACACCGGCCACTGCTCGCCAAGCCGTTGGCGGGCACACAGCACCATGCCTAGAACAACGGCAGGGCCGTGCCTCTTCGTTCCCCCTTTCCGGCGTCGTGCCCGGACGTTCTCTGCAGTCTCGCTACAGATGCAATCAGGAGAGTTCGCGGCGGCGTTCCCGCATGCTTGCCCGCAACAGCCAGGAGCGCTAACCGCCGAATGGTTCCGTTGCAATCCTGGGGCACATCGGCTACGCGAGCCAACCACTCAAGCGCGTTCATGCACGAAGGAATGCGGGCCGCAGCTCAACCACAACCAGTGCTGGTGAGGGAGTGACCAGGCGACGCGGTCAACTGCAACGAGAGGGAACAGTGCGAAGACCGACTTCCATCGAAGAGATCCGAGCTCGCATCGACGAGATCGACAAGAAATTGCTTACCCTATTGAATCGTCGGGCACGTTTGGCGCGCGAAATCGGCGAGCACAAGCGCCGGCAAAACACCGCGATCTATGCTCCGGCACGGGAAAAAGCCATTCTCGCTCGTTTGCAACGTGCCAATACCGGCCCACTGCGAGCAGACCAAGTCCGCAGTATCTTCCGGGAAATCATCAGTGCTTGTCTTGCCCTGGAACAGCCGCTGAAAATTGCTTGCCTTGGACCGTTGGGCACCTTTTCGCACCAAGCTGCCGTGCAACAGTTCGGCAATCAGGCCGATATCGTACCGCTGCCGAGCATTCCGGAGGTGTTCGAGGAGGTGGAGCATTATCGTGCAGATTACGGCGTCGTACCGGTGGAAAACTCGACGGAGGGCGTGGTCGCGGTCACGCTCGACCGCCTTGCCGAGTCGCCCTTGACAATCAAGGCAGAAATTCTGCTGCGAGTCGAACCCTGCCTGCTGTCTCGTGCGAGTCGATTAGAGGACATCAAACTTGTCGTGGCTCACCCGCAAGCGCTGGCGCAATGTCGCCTCTGGTTGCGCCACCACTTGCCCAACGTTCCGCAAATGGGCGCCTCGAGTACCGGAGCGGCAGCGCAACGTGCGCAACGGGAGCGCGGTGTCGCTGCCGTGGCCAGCAAGCTAGCCGCTTCGCATTACAACTTGAACATTCTCGCAGAAAACATTCAGGATCTTCCCAACAACTTCACCCGTTTCTTGGTGCTCGGGCACGACGGTGTCGCCAACCCCAGTGGCGAAGACAAAACCTCCGTCGTGATTTCGACTCGCCACGAGGCCGGCGCCCTGTACCGTGTGCTGCAACCGTTCGCCGAGCATGGGGTGAGTTTGTGCAATATCGAGTCGAGACCGTTGCGCCATCGGCCGTGGGAGTACTTGTTCTTTCTCGACATGGTCGGGCACGTGCAAGAGCCCAACGTGGCGCAAGCGCTAGCCGAAGTCGAACGCCGCTCGTTGTTTTGCAAGGTGTTGGGGTCGTACCCAGCGGCAGCACGGCCGGCCTGACAGACCCGGGCGAATCATCGCGATGACCACGAAATTGGAGCAGATCGCCCCCGAGTGGATTCGCACTCTTGCCCCCTACCCACCGGGAAAACCGATCGAAGAATTGGAGCGGGAGTACGGAATTAGCGATTCGATCAAGCTTGCCTCCAACGAAAATCCCCTCGGCCCTTCCCCCCGTGCGTTAGCTGCAATTCAGGAGGCTTTGAGCCAACTCCACCGCTATCCGGACGGAAGCTGCTACTATCTCAAGCGCGCCTTGGCCCGAAAACTTGGCGTGTCGCCTGACGCCCTGATCTTCGGCAATGGCTCGAACGAGCTGATCGAACTCGTCGTCCGTACGTTTTTGCGTCAAGGCGAGGAAGCCGTGATGGCCGATCAGGCCTTTGTCATTTACCGCCTCGTTGTGCAGGCGCAGGGAGGCCGGTCACGTGTCGTCCCCTTGCGTCACTACACCCATAATCTCGACGCCATTGCTGACGCCATCTCGCCAGCCACGCGCATGGTCTTCCTCGCCAACCCGAACAATCCCACCGGGACCATTTTCTTTCGCGACCAATGGGAGGAGTTTCTCGCTCGGGTACCGGAGGACGTGATCGTGGTGATGGACGAAGCATATTTCGAGTATGTGGACGACCCTCGTTACCCTGATTCGCTTTCGAGCCAAGCGCCAACACGAGCGCTGCTGACCCTGCGCACGTTTTCGAAAATTTACGGCTTAGCGGGCCTACGCATCGGGTACGGGATCGCCCCACCGGCGCTGGTGGATTTAATGGATCGAGTACGTGCTCCCTTCAACGTCAGCAGCCTTGCCCAAGCGGCAGCCATAGCTGCTCTGGAAGACGACGAGCACGTGCAGCGTACCCGACGGGTTAACCGCGAGGGGATGGAATTTCTGCGCCGCGAATTCGAGCGGCTGGGGTTGGAGTACGTGCCAAGTTGGGCAAACTTTATCCTCGTTCGAGTTGGCAACGGAGCGCGGGTCTACGAAGCACTGCTGCGCCGAGGCGTGATCGTGCGGCCCATGGGGGTTTACGGATTCCCCGAGCACGTTCGCATCAGCATTGGCACGCCCCCGGAAAACGAGCGGTGCATCGCGGCGCTGGAGCAGGTGCTCCGGGGAGGAGGGTTGCGTGCCTCCACGTTTTGACCGCGTCGCCGTGATTGGAGTCGGTTTGATTGGTGGATCGCTCGCGCTGGCCGGTCGAGCGGCGGGAGTGTTCGGACGCGTCGTGGGCGCCGGCCGTACTCTGGCAACCTTGGAGGAAGCGGTTCGTCGCCGAGTGGTCGATTCTTACACCGTAGACCCGCGGGGAGCAGTGGCGAACGCCGACTTGGTCGTGCTGTCGGTACCGGTCCGGGCAATGGCTCCAGTCGTGGCCCAGTGTCGCGACGCCCTTCGGCCCGGGACCATCGTTACCGATGTGGGTAGCGTTAAACGTTACGTGCTCGATGCCGTGGAGCCTTTACTCCCCGGGGGAGTTTCCTTCGTCGGAGCGCATCCCATCGCGGGAACCGAAGCCAGTGGGGTAGCGGCGGCCACTGCGGATTTGTTTCGCGGCCGGCGTTGCGTGATTACGCCGGGACCTCGGTCCGACGCCGAGGCGGTCTCCCAGGTGCGCGCACTGTGGGAAACGGTGGGCATGAAGGTGGTGGAAATGAACCCCGACCAGCACGACAGCGCTTTGGCTTGGGTGAGCCACTTGCCTCACGTGCTCGCGTTTGCTGCCAGTCGAGCGGTCGACCGTCACTTTCCACAGGCCGCGGGGTTAGCGGGTCCCAGCTTTCGCAGCCTGACGCGGGTTGCGGCAAGCAGTGCGGAGACCTGGGTCGACATTTTCGTTGCCAATCGGGCTCAAATCGCCCGGGCTGTGGATCGTTTCCTGACCACTGTAGAGGAGTTACGCCACGCCATTTGCGCAGCGACACCGGAGGAGTTGCGGGCGTGGCTAGAAGGCAGTCGAGAAGCCCATCAGCGTCAGCTTCGCGCCAGCCGAGAGGACAAATGAGCCGCGACGAAATTTACTGGGTTCGGCCCCTCACCCGTCCCATCGATGCAGTGGTTACGGTTCCAGGTTCCAAGAGCCTGACCAACCGCGCTTTGCTCCTCGCCGCGCTAGCACGCGGCGATAGCACGCTCGAAGGAGCATTGTTCAGCGACGACACCCTGTATATGGCAGAAGCGTGGCGCTCACTCGGGATTCCCGTCGAAGCAGACCGTGCCGGTGCCCGTTTCCGGGTGCAAGGCGGGGCAGGCAGCTTCCCGGCGCAGACGGCCAATTTGTTCGTGGGCAACGCCGGAACGGCGATGCGCTTTCTTGTCGCCGCACTGTGCTTGGGCCACGGGCACTTCCGCATCGACGGATCGGCTCGCATGCGTCAGCGTCCCATCCAAGCCTTGCTCGATGCCTTGTGCCAGCTCGGTGCCGACGTACGTGCCGAGCAGCTCAATGGTTGCCCCCCAGTGGTCGTGTACGCCCGCGGTTTGCGGGGCGGTCGCGCCTGCCTCGATGCCAGCAAAAGCAGTCAGTTCCTTTCGGCGATTTTGCAGGTGGCGCCGTGCAGCGACGAAGGAGTCGAGGTGCAGTTGGTCGGCCAGCTCATTGCCGAACCTTATGTGGAAATGACCATGCGCGTCATGCGTGCCTTTGGCGCGACGGTGGAGCGCCCATCGGAGCGCTTCTTCCGGATAAGTCGCCAAGGGTATGCCGGCAGGCAGTATCCAATCGAGCCCGATGCCTCCAGCGCACATTACTTCTGGGCGGCAGCGGCACTTTGCGGCGGGCGCGTGCGCGTGCCGGGGCTCCATCGCACCTCGCTCCAGGGCGACGTACAGTTTGCCAGCGTGCTCGAAGAAATGGGCGCAGAGGCCGAGTTCGGTAACGAATTTGTCGAGGTGCGTGGCAGCGGTGTGCTCCGCGGAATTGACATCGACATGAATGCCATCTCGGACACGGCCATGACATTGGCGGCCATTGCTCCGTTCGCCAGTGGGCCGGTAAGAATCCGCAACGTCGCTCATTTGCGCTTGCAAGAAAGCGACCGGCTCCATGCCATGGCCACCGAGCTGAATCGGCTCGGGGCCAAGGTGGAAGAAACGGTGGATTCTCTGACCGTATATCCCAGCAAAGTGACCCCGACTGTGGTCGAGACGTACGACGACCATCGTATTGCCATGAGCTTGGCCCTAGTGGGCTTGCGGGTCGAAGGTATAGGCATCCGCAACCCGCAGTGCGTGCGCAAAACCTTTCCCGATTTTTTTGCTCGCTTGGAGGCGTTACACGCATGAAACCGGTTGTGGTGGCCATCGATGGTCCGGCCGGCGCCGGGAAAAGCACCGTGAGTCGGCGCTTGGCGCAGCTTCTAGGGTTTCAGTACGTGGACACCGGCGCCATGTATCGCGTCGTCGGTGTACTCGCCGCAGAGCGGCGTATTGCTTGCGAGGACGTAGAAGCCCTGGATCGGCTGTGCCGCGAGACCTCGATTACTTTCCGAGACGATGCTGAAGGGCGCACTCATGTATATGCGGACGGCCGCGACCTCACCGACGCGATCCGCACGCCGGAAGCTGCCCAGTGGGCATCCAAAGTGTCCGCCGTGCCCCAAGTACGTGCCCATCTTGTCGCGCAGCAACGGGCACTCGCGGCCAAGGGTGGCGTGGTCATGGAGGGCAGGGACATTGGCACCGTGGTCTTCCCCGACGCTGTGGCCAAGTTTTTCCTCGATGCGTCGCCGCGCGAACGAGCACGGCGACGCGCTGCCGAACTACATCAGCAGGTGAGCGAGGACGAGATCGAGCGAGTGGCGCGGGACATCGCCGAGCGCGACGCGCGCGATCGTACCCGAGCCCACGCTCCGCTCAAACCAGCGCACGACGCGGTGTACGTCGACACGACGGGCAAGAGCATCGACGAAGTCGTGCAATTGCTCTACGAGATCGTTACTGCCCGTCGCGCAGAACTTGCAAGGCTATAGGTGTGACGATATGAAGAACCGCAGTTCAGCCCCAGGGGGTACCCTGTACATGGAACAAGCAAGAGACGAAGCTGCGCCCAGCAGCCAGGACGACTTTCGGCAGCTTTTTGAGCAAAGTGCCCGTGCACCCCGCCCAGGGCAAGTCGTTCGCGGTCGTGTGGTCGAGGTCTCACAAGACACTGTCACGGTGGACATTGGTTACAAGTCAGAAGGAAGCATTCCCGTCGCGGAATTCACCGACCGCGAAGGAAACGTCGAGGTTCGGCCTGGCGATGAGATCGATGTGTTTCTCATTGGAGTCGACCCGGAAATGGGCACGGTGTACCTCTCCCGGGTCAAGGCGGAACAACTGCGCGTCTGGAACGATATCGAGGAGGCAGAGCGGACGGGAAAAACCATCGAAGGGACCATTGTCGGCAAAGTCAAAGGCGGGTTGAAGGTCGACGTCGGTGTGCCCGCTTTCTTGCCGGCATCTCAGGTAGACGTCCGCCCGGTACGTTCACTGGATCGCTTCATTGGTCAACGCTTACAGTTCGCGGTGATCAAGTGCAGTCGCGCGCGCGGCAACGTGGTGTTGTCGCGCCGCAAGGTCATCGAAGAAGAGCGCGAGCTCATGCGCAAAGAGACCCTCGCCGTGCTCGAAGAGGGGGTGATTTTGGAGGGCGTAGTGAAAAACATCACCGACTACGGCGCCTTTGTCGATTTGGGCGGGATCGACGGCCTTCTGCACGTCACCGACATGGCGTGGGGACGGGTGAACCACCCCTCCGACGTGGTGAAAGTGGGGGAGCGGGTGAGGGTCGTGGTTTTGAAATACGACCCGGACCGCGGTCGGGTCTCTCTGGGCATGAAACAAATCATGCCTGACCCGTGGCAGGGTGCGAAAGAGCGCTATCCCATTGGGTCGCGCGTGCGTGGCCGAGTGGTGAACATTGCCGACTACGGCGCGTTCGTCGAGCTCGAGCCGGGCATCGAGGGGCTGGTGCACGTGTCGGAAATGTCCTGGACAAAGCGAGTGGTGCATCCCTCGAAGATCGTCGAGCTGAACCAGGAGGTCGAGGTGGTTGTACTCGACGTCGACGAAACCAACCGGCGCATCTCGCTCGGCCTGAAACAGGCCGTACCGAATCCTTGGGATCTGCTGCGCATCAATCATCCCGTGGGATCGCGCATTACCGGGGTGATCAAGCACGTCACGGACTTCGGTGTCTTCGTCGGGATTGCCGAGGGTATCGATGGACTGGTCCACGTATCCGACATGCACTGGACGAAGAAAATCAAGCATCCCTCGGAGCTTTACCAAAAGGGTGACACGATCGAGGCCGTGGTCCTGAGCATCGATCCCGAACACGAACGGGTAGCCCTGGGAGTGAAGCAGCTCACCGAAGATCCGTGGAACACCATGGCACAAAGGTATCCCGTAGGGAGCCGGGTACGGGGAAAGGTGACTTCGGTCACCGACTTTGGCGTGTTTGTCGAACTGGAAGAAGGCGTCGAAGGGCTGATTCACGTCTCGCAGTTAAGTCGCGAGCGCGTAGATCGTCCGCAGGACTTGTTTCAACCGGGCCAAGAAGTGGAAGCTGAAGTCACGTTGGTCGATCCCAAAGATCGCAAGATCAGCCTCAGTATCCGCGCGCTGCGCCGTACCGAGGAGCGCTTAGAGATGGAGTCGTACCTGCAACGGGATCGGAACCAGGGACGCTTCTCCTTGCAGGACATCATGGCTGAGCAGCTCCGCGTGGACCCGGAAAAGAAGGAATAAGCATTGACGAAGAGGCATCCGACTGGGGAGCGATCGGTATGACAAAGCGAGAGCTGGTCGACGAACTGGGCCGCCGATTCCCGTACTGCCCGCGACGAGACCTCGAACTGGTCGTTCACACCGTGTTCCGCAGCATGGTGGAAGCGTTACAGAAAGAGGATCGTGTGGAGATCCGTGGCTTCGGCACCTTCCAGTTGCGCCAGCGACAAGGGCGGGAAGCACGGAATCCGAAAACCGGTGAGGTGCTGCACATTGCTCCGAAGCGAGTGCCGTTTTTCCGTGCCGGGAAGGAGTTACGGCTTCGCGTCGACGGGCAAAAACCCAGGAAAGCGTCATCGACCACAGCCCCCAAAACGGCACCTCGATGAAGGGGCAGAGTGGGCAACAACACTGAGCGGTCTCGTGCCCGGAAACGGAAGGGAGCGGGTCGGTTGGTAGAAGTTTTATGGGCCCCGTGGCGGGGAGTGTATCTGAGCCAGCCCAAACCCGCCGAGTGCATCTTTTGCCACGCACGCGATGCGAACGACCCAGCGGAGCAGTACGTGCTTACGACCTCGCCGGTCGTGATCATGCTCAATAAGTTCCCCTATGCCACGGCCCACTTAATGGTTGCCCCGCGCCGTCATACGGCAGACTTCGCCGGCATGCCGTCCCACGAATCGTGCGAGCTGATCACCGCCGTTCAACGCGCCGCCGCCATCCTGCAGCAGCTGTACCAGCCAGATGGAATGAACATTGGCCTCAACCTCGGCGTTGCCGCCGGAGCTGGGTTCGCCGATCATTTGCATTGGCACGTGGTCCCGCGCTGGACCGGAGACACCAACTTCATGCCCGTGGTAGGGGGTATCAAGGTGATGCCCGACCACCTGACCGCCGTCTACGAGAAGCTCAAGCCGCACTTCTCGAATCGTTGATCGACTCCGCTTCGACATTACCGTTGGCGCGGTCGTCATCGCCAGTTCCGCGTAGGGGCCGGTTGTTGTCGATTTCCCTCGGCAACGGTACCACTCGGATCCGCTGAGCTACCTGGCTAGGCGTACGCTCGAAGCAACACCTCCACTGCCTGGCGCACCACTCGCCGCCGTTCCGACCGGCTAGGACGTCGCCGGCCACCGATCGACAACCCTACATGGATCGTGCCAAGCCACATCCCGAGCAACTGCTCCGCGGCGAGTTCGCTGTCGTGGCGGCGGAGGTCGCCACGGCGCTGCGCGGCGGCAAGAATCCGAGCAACTTTTGCCCGTATCACCTCCGGGCCCTCGCGGTACGTCAGCGGCCCGAGGCGGCGCCGAAGTGCCGGCTCCGCCGCAAGCATGCGCTGCAAGGCAATCGCTTCCTTGCCGGTGAGAAAATCGAGCAAAGTCTCACCGAAATTCACCAACGATCTTCGTACGTCCGAGGTACTTTGGGGCAGGCGATCGAGAGCCGCCGTCATGGTCTCCCGCTGACTTTGGATGACGGCGCGAAGCAAAGCATTCAAGCTAGGGAAGTACGCGTAAAGCGTGGCCTTGGATACGCGGGCCTCGCGGGCCACTCGTTCCATCCGCAAAGCCCGTGGTTCGCCGCCGAAAAACATCCGTGCGGCGGCAGCGAGAATAGCCACACGTTTGCTGAGGTCGGGCGGTCGTCCCCTGGGTCGGCGCAAGCGCTTATCCAGGTGTGGCAATGGCTCGCCCCGTTTTTTTCCCCTCGCCATTTACTGAACGGTGCCGTTCAAATATACTTCGTTCCCGCGTCTATGGGCTCGCATCGTCGGCGGCAACCTTGTTGGCACAGGGCCGCGTGCACTGCAATGTTCCTCGGGCTTCTGGGGGGCTGCCGCCAAGGAGCTGATGTGCAGCAGCGGGAACTGCCCCCGCTGGTCCGCGTCGCCAGAGTGGAGCACGCAGAGCCGATGCTCTGGAGCCTCACGGGAACGATTCGTGCGCGCCACGAGACACCGGTCGCCTTTCGCATCGGGGGGCAGATTCGGCAGCGCAGGGCACAAGCAGGAGAACGGGTCCACGCCCGGCAAGTGCTGTTCGAGCTCGACGACGAGGACCCTCGGCAAGCGGTCACTGCCGCCAAGGCGCAGGTTGCAGCTGCACTGACGGAAGCGGAGCACGCCGAGCGCGAGCGCTCACGAGCAGCACTGCTCCGCGAACAAAACATCGTCAGCGAACAAGCGTACGAACTTGCTGTGACCGCCGCCACTGCAGCCCGCGAACGCTTGCGGGCAGCCAAGGCTCAGCTCGCCCAGATCGAGAACTTGCTTCAGTACACCAAATTGGAGGCCCCTGCCGATGGCGTGATTACGGAACTCTATGCTGAGCGCGGCCAGATAGTGGCACCCGGGCAAACGGTGGCCGTGCTTGCCCTCGACGGCCCACGAGAGGCGGAGGTGTTTTTGCCAGAAGCCCGCCATGCAGACCCCCCGAAAGAGGCGGTGGCGTCCGTCTGGGGCGATTCGCGCCAGTGGCATGCGTCGCTGCGAGAACGCGCCGGAAGTGCTGACCCGGTTGCACGTACGTGGCGAGCCCGCTTCGCGTTGGCTGGGGACACGGCAGCCTTGCCGCTCGGTGCCACGGTGCGTCTAATGTTCCAGGAAAACGCCGGCGCGTTGCGGCGTGTGCCGTTGTCGGCCATTTTCGAAAACGGCGATGGCGCACACCTGTGGCTCGTACGCAACGAGCGGGTGGAACTCACGGCCGTTCGTGTGCACAGGATCGATGGAGATTCCGCTTTTGTGGAAGGGTCTCTACCCGCTGATGCGATGGTGGTGACGCTCGGGGTGCACCTATTGCACTCCGGGCAGGCGGTCCGCGTGGCCCCATGACCAGCTTTGAGTTCAACCTTTCTGCAGTTGCCGTTCGGCAACGGTCGGTTACCCTGTTTTTCCTCATCGCCGCGGCTCTGGCCGGAGCACTGGCGTTCTGGTCGTTGGGGCGCGCCGAAGATCCCGCATTTACCGTGCGCGCTCTGGTCGTTTCCGCTCTCTGGCCCGGTGCCACCGCCCAGCAAATGCAAGAGTTGGTGGCCGACCGCCTGGAGAAACGCATCCAGGAAGTGGAGTACTTCTACCGCATGGAAACGACGGCCCGCGCAGGCAGGGTGGACATCATCGTCGAGTTCCAGGACTTCACGCCGGCGGCCAAAATCGCCGACTTGTTTTATGAAGTCCGCAAGCGAATGCTCGATGAAGCACCACGGTTACCGCCTGGGGTACGAGGGCCGTTCGTCAACGACGACTTCTCCGACGTCTACTTTGCCCTCTACGCACTGAGGGCTCCTGAAATCCCCTCCCGGCAACTTGTGCGCGAGGCGGAAAAGATACGCGACCGGCTCCAGGCCATTCCTGGCGTGCAGAAAGTGCAGATCCTGGGCGAGAAACCTGAGCGGGTATTTGTGCGTTTCGACAACCACCGCCTGGCCCAGCTGGGAATTTCGGCAGCGCAAGTGCAAGATGCGGTGGATGCGTACAACCGCTTGCTACCCTCGGGGTTTTTCGAGAGCCGGGGGCCACGAATTCTCGTGCGCGTCGATGCCGATTTGGCCGACTTGGAATCCATCCGCAACGTGCCGCTGCGCATCGGCAGCAGGCTGGTGACGCTCGGCGAAGTGGCCGAGGTTCAACGCGGATACGAGGATCCTCCAACCTACAGCACGCGTGCCTTCGGCATCGAGGCTGTGCTGCTCGGCGTCGTTATGCGCAAGGGCGAAAACGGCTTGGCTTTGGGAGAACGGTTGCGCCGTTTCCTGGAACACCAACAACAGTTGCTGCCGCTAGGTTTGCATTTAGACGAGCTTACCAACCAGGCCCACGCCATCGAGCAAGCGATCGAGCTTTTTCAAGCAAAGTTCTTCATCGCTGTAGCTGTAGTCACGCTCGTGAGCCTGTTCGCGCTCGGGCTGCAAGCCGGTGTCATCGTCGGCCTCGCGGTTCCGCTCACCTTGGGCCTGACGTTTTTGCTCATGTGGATCACAGGAATCAACCTCGATCGCGTCTCGCTTGGCGCCCTGATCTTGGCGCTCGGGTTGTTAGTGGACGATGCAATTATCGCTATCGAGATGATGGTGGTGAAGTTGGAGGAGGGGTGGGAACGCACGGCCGCGGCAGCTCACGCCTGGAACGTCACGTCTGCGCCTATGCTCACCGGCACGCTGGTCACGGCGTTGGGGTTCCTGCCCATTGGCTTTGCCCGCTCTGGGGTCGGGGAGTACGCCGGAAACATGTTTTGGGTGTTGGCCTACGCGTTATTGATTTCTTGGCTGGTTGCCGTAGTGTTCACTCCGTATCTGGGAGTCACCCTCCTCTCCGAGTTCAAGCGAGGGAGGTCAGGCGGGGAATCGCTATACGACACTCCGCCGTACCGAAAATTGCGGCAAGTCATCGAATGGTGCGTGCAGCGACGGGTGCAGGTTGCCACGATTAGCGGCCTCGTCTTGCTTTCGAGCGTCGTCGTGATGCAAACGGCTGTGCCACGACAATTCTTTCCCACATCGGATCGGCCGGAAGTGATCGTCGATCTCTACCTCCCGCAGGGCACGAGCATCGAGGTCACCGATCGAGTGGCCCGGCGCATGGAAGAATTCCTCCGCCGAAAACCGGAGGTTCGAAGCCTGTCCGCATATGTCGGCGCAGGGGCCCCGCGGTTTTTCATCTCGCTGAACCCTGAATTGCCCAACCCAGCGTTCGCAAAAGTGGTGGCCGTGACCGGCTCCGCCCACGAGCGCGATCGGGTCATCACCGCGATCCGCGAGGCGGTCACGGAGGGGCAGTTCCCCGAAGCTCGGGTGCACGCACATCCTCTATTCTATGGCCCGCCTGTTCGGTGGCCCGTCAGCTTTCGAGTTTTAGGGCCCGATCCGATCCAGCTACGGCACCTGGCGCGCGAGGTGCGCGACGTGGTCGGGCAAAATCCCTACACCGTAGATGCTCACGTGGAATGGCAAGAGCGTGTGCCGGTGTTGCGCTGGCGCATCGACCGCGAGCGGCTCCGGGCGATCGGACTCACCCCGCGTGAGTTGGCACATCAGCTCGAGTTCGAATTTGCTGGTCTTCCAGCCACCGAGCTACGTGATGGAACGCGCAACGTGCCCTTGTACCTTCGAGGGGTCGACGACCAACAAATGAGCGCCTTACAGGTAAAGACACTCGATGGACGGTCGATCCCTCTGAGCCAAGTGGGCACCTTGCAACTCGATTTCGAGGATCCCGTGCTCAAACGGTACAACCGCGAGCCTTTCATCGCCGTCAATGCGGAGGTGCGTGGCGCCCAGGCCACGGAGGTAACCTGGCAAATTTGGGAAGCCCTAGCTCCGTTGCGGGCGCGCCTTCCCTGGGCGTACCGCATCGACATCGGTGGAACGGTCGAGCAGTCGCAAACAGGCGAACGGTCGATCCAAGCGGTGCAGCCCGCCATGCTTCTGCTCATGCTCATGGTGATCATGCTGCAGATGCGCAGCTTCCGAGGTACCCTTTTGGTGGTCGCTACGGCCCCACTGGGGATCATCGGCGCCACTCCGGCGTTGCTCCTGACCGCAAAGCCATTGGGCTTCGTGGTCATGTTGGGAATCATTGGATTGGCTGGAATTCTGATGCGGAACACGCTCATCTTAGCCAAACAAATCGACGACAATCTCGAGGCGGGCATGGCCCCGCGCGAGGCGATTGTCGAAGCTACCGTGCGCCGCGCCCGTCCTGTGGTCTTGACTGCTACGGCGGCGGTGCTCGCCTTCGTCCCGTTAGCGACCGATACCCTGTGGGGGCCCATGGCCATTGCGCTCATGGGTGGAGTGGCCGTGGGGACCATCGTCACGTTGCTTTTGCTGCCCGCACTGTACGCTTTGTGGTTCGGGCTGCGGCCGGTGGCCGTGGGACCGTAGAGGCGCCGAGGGCGGCGACAAGGGGGTGCAGACCTCGACGATCGGCTGGGGCTCGAGCGGACCAACCTGCCAGCTCCGCTCCCGAGATCGCCGAGCCCGAGTCCAGAAGGCGAACTTCACCGCGCCGAAGGGTTGATGGCGTAGACTCCTGTGATCCGCGCCTGGCCGAGTACGTGCCCTTGGAGCAGGCGCAACACGTCGCCGCCCGAAAACTTTCCCGAAAGGGGGAAGCGATCGAAATCGGTGGCATACAACGTGAAGTGGTAGTGGTGAACGATCTCGTCGTTCCACGGCGGGCACGGGCCATCGTAACCATAATAATCGCCGGCCATTTGGGGATCGTTCGCAAACCAATTCGTGTAATCGTTGATACCCTGCCGGGTGCCACGAGGACCTTCTGGTCCTGGCTTTCCCCGAGGCACGATACCGTTGGAAAACTCGCCCTCGGCAATTTCCGCGATGCTCGGCGACACGTCGACGAGCACCCAGTGAAAGAAATCCACTCGCGGCAAAGAAGCTGGCACCACGACCCCTTCCTTGTTCACCTCGTCGGCACGGCTGGGAACGTCCGAATCGTGACACAAGAGCACGAGCGATTTCGTTCCTTGCGGCAGGTCAGACCAAGCCAAGTGCGGGTTCTTGTTGTCGCTGAGTTCCAGGTGTGTCGTTGGGTGGTACTTGCCAAAAGCGCACCGTTCGGGGATGCGTCCGCCGTCGGTAAAACTCTCGCTCCACAACTTCATAGCGAGCCCTCCTCTTCGCCTACGGTCCAAAGAGCCTACTGCGTGCTAGATGTAGCCACTCTTGCGCCTACAAGACATTGCACTGCTTCCGTCAACCCGTCAACGCTCAAGTAAAACATGGGAAAGAGCTTGCGGATGATACGGCAGGTATCTGCATCCCAGTAGGCTGGTTTTTCCGGGTTCACCCAAACCGAGCGATCGAAGTACGCGGCGATGCGTTTGAGCCAAACCAGTCCTGGCGTGGCGGAAACGCGGCGCGGATCGATGTTGCCAAAGGGCTCGAGAAGTTCTGCTGGATGCATCGACGCATCGCCGACAATGAGCACTTTCCAGCGGGAGTCGAGGCGGCGCAGCAAATCTCCTGTGGGCACGGCGTCGCTGCGCCACATGCGCGCGCGAGTGTAGACATGATCGTAAATGCAGTTGTGAAAGTAGTACGCCTCGAAAGCACGCAAGCCGCGTTCTTCGTGGAGAGCGGTTAAAAGCTGGCTTACCGGTTCGAAGTAAGGATCCATGGTGCCGCCGACATCCATGAACAAAAGCAAGCGCACGTCGTTGCGCCGAGGTGGCCGAAAAATCAATTCGATTTCTCCGGCATTGCGACACGTCTCGTCTACGGTACGGTCGAGGTCGAGTTCCGTGGCCTCGCCGGTGCGGGTGAGGTGGCGGAGACGGCGCAAAGCAACGCGGATTTGGCGTACGTCCAGGCTGACGTCGGTGCGATAGTCCTGAAACCGGCGCTCCTCCGCCACTTTCATTGCCGAACGGCTGCGCGGCGGCCCGCCAACGCGGATTCCCGTGGGGTGTTGCCCAGAGTGCCCGAAGGGAGAGCGTCCGCCCGTGCCGATCCATTTGTCGCCGCCATCGTGCCGCTCGCTCTGCTTCTCCAGCGTTTCCAGAAAGCGGCGCATGAGCTCATCGTGGCTCAATCGTTCTAGGCGAGCGAGTTGTTCCGGGGTCAGGTTGGGAAAGTTTTTGGGGTTGCGGAGCCAATCGAGAACTTTTTCGACGAGTTCCCCTCCGAGCGATCCTTCGACCCCGCGAAACACTCGAGCGAAAACGCGGTCGTACGCATCGAAGTAAGTTTCGCTTTTGATCAAGCAAGCGCGGCCGAGTTGGTAAAAACCGAGCAGGCTCGACCCATGAAGGCCTTTTTCCAGCGCCTCGAGGAAGGTCATCCATTCCTGGATGCCCACCGGGACCCCTTCCTCGCGCAAACCGTAAAACAGTTCGAGGAACATGACCTCCACTCGCTACGTCGCCTCGGACGGGTCATTGATGATATCGCGGGCCGAGTTCCGCCCAGGACTTGGGGAAACGTCCACCAGCCGCGTCGTAACGAAGAAGGGCGTCCACGTCTTGTTCCTTTTTCAAGAGCGCTCCCACAAAGGGGATATGTTCTTCCACCTTATCGAGGCTCACCCCGGCTCGGACCAGTGCCGCGATCCAGTCGATCAGCTCGGAGGTGGAGGGCTTCTTGCGCAACTCTGGTTGCTCGCGGAGCCAGTAAAACTTGATCAAGACTTGGTCCAAAAGCTTGGCATCGAGGTGCGGGTGGTGCACCGCCACGATGCGGCGCATGAGCGCGGGGTCGGGAAACTCGATGTAGTAAAAAATACAACGCCGCAAAAACGCGTCGGGGAGTTCCTTTTCGTTGTTGGAGGTAATGATCACGATCGGGCGGTGACGCGCCACGATCTCCTCTCCCGTCTCCACGATGGTAAAGCGCATTTCGTCCAGTTCGCGCAATAAGTCGTTGGGGAACTCGAGGTCGGCCTTGTCGATCTCGTCGATGAGCAGCACCACGCGCTCGGGGGAGGCAAACGCTTGCCCCAACGGACCGAGCTTGATGTACCGGCGGATATCGGAGACATCGCCGGTACCGAAGCGGCTATCGTTGAGGCGCTGGACCGTATCGTAGACGTACAACCCTTCGGCCGCCTTGCTCGTGGACTTGATGTGCCAAGAAAGCATCTTCAGTCCGAGCCCTTCGGCTACGTGGCGGGCCAGAACCGTCTTGCCCGTTCCGGGCTCTCCCTTGATGAGCAACGGACGCTCCAAAGCAATGGCGCAGTTGACTGCATCCACGAGCGCAGGCGAGGCAATGTAACCAGCAGTACCTTGAAATCGTTTGAACCCATTCTCCCGCGACATGGCCCCTCTTGGTATCGGTCAGCGCCGCAACACGCAACCCGCTCCCCCGCGGGCGGACACATAGGTGTGGCCCTGCGCTGCGCCCTCACATCCCCCCGCCCCCTGCAGCGCCAGTGTGCACCAATGGCATCGTGGGTGGACATGTAGGTCCACCCCAGCCACGCGGGTGCCGCCGGCATCACCCGCGGCACCATGTACGACGCAGGCCATCTGGTGGCGGGCATGCGCACGCCCTTACGGCCCTCCGGCGGGTGCGGCCGTCGAGGTCGTAATGCGATCAGAGAAGCACGACGAGCCGCCGTGCGGCGGAACGCGGCGGCACCGATGGGTGAGTGAAGGGGCTCGAACCCTCAACCCCCGGAGCCACAGTCCGGTGCTCTGCCAGTTGAGCTACACTCACCACGCACGGGCGCCATGCCGGCAAGCCCTCAGGAATATGCAAAGGCGCTCGCCCTCGCAAGGGCGATCGTCTCACGAGCGCGCCAGAAGGGATTCGAACCCCTGACCCACGGCTTAGAAGGCCGTTGCTCTATCCTGCTGAGCTACTGGCGCTTACACAGACTTAACCGAGAACTTCCCATCGTGGAAATCAATCGGGGTGAGAGGATTTGAACCTCCGACTCCCTGCGCCCAAGGCAGGTGCGCTACCAGGCTGCGCTACACCCCGCCACGATTTTCCCTTTCGCCGGCCACTACAGGCCAAGCTTGGCTAACAGTACCCCTTGGAGAAATCAACGCAAGCGAGCGCTCCGTCACGAACTACCACCGCCCTTTCCTCGACCCCCCCGCGCACCACAGTCCACTGTCGCATGCCTGTAGTGACCTGGCCCACCCGCCCCGCTCAACCGCACGCAGTTCCCCCGCTGCCATCGTTTGTCAGGAAGCTCAGCAAAAGCCCTCGTAACTTGTGCGCCGCGCGCGCTCTGTGGGAGTATCGATTTTTTTCCTCCGGGCTGAGCTCGGCAAACGTTCTTTGACAACCCAGGGGCACGAAAACCGGGTCGTAACCAAAGCCGCCACTGCCACGGGGCTCCAAGGCGATTGTGCCCTCGCAGCTTCCCTCGACGGTCAATGTCTTGCGGTCGGGCCGCGCCACAACCAAGACGCAACGAAATCGTGCGCCGCGCTTGTCCGGCGGCAACCCTGCCAAAGCAGCGAGCAACTGGGTGATGTTCGCTCGATCGTCGGCTTTCGGGCCGGCAAAGTAAGCCGAGTCGACACCGGGGGCGCCGCCGAGCGCATCCACTTCCAAACCCGAGTCGTCCGCCAATGCTGGCAAGCCGCACCACGCCGCAATGGCTTGGGCCTTCCGGGTCGCATTTTCCACGTACGTACGGCCAGTTTCCTCGACCCGAGGGTAGCCAGGGAAGTCGAGCAAGGACAAACACTCGACGCCCGCGTTGGCCAAGAGCTCGCCCAGCTCCTTCACCTTGCCAGGATTCGCCGAGGCTAGAACCAGGCGAGGCTTCGGCTCTCGGTGACTCATGGAAGCGCGCGTTCCTGGGCCCGCAGCAACTCCTGGATGCCCGACCAAGCTAAATCCGCCAACTGATCGAGGGTGGCGCGACTGAAGGGATTCCCCTCCGCCGTGCCTTGGACCTCCACAAAACGGCCCGCATCCGTCATGACGAAGTTCATGTCCACCTCGGCCCGGGAATCCTCGGCGTAACACAAGTCCAACATCGCCACTCCATCTACCACCCCAACACTCACTGCCGCCACCGCCCCGCTCAGTGGAGTCTGATCGATCAGCCCACTCTCCAACAATCGCCGCACTGCCAGCGCCAACGCCACATATGCGCCCGTGATCGCCAACGTCCTCGTGCCTCCGTCGGCTTCGATCACATCGCAGTCGATCCAAATCGTGCGCGGCCCAAGCTTGGCCAGATCCACCACCGATCTCAAGCTGCGCCCAATCAGACGCTGGATTTCGTGGGTCCGTCCCCCGAGCCTTCCCCGCGCCGCCTCTCGCTGAATCCGCTGTGGGCTCGAGCCTGGCAGCATGCTGTACTCGGCAGTTAGCCAACCCTTCCCCGTATTTTCCAAAAACGGGGGCACGCTTTCCTCGACAGACGCCGTGCAAATCACTCTCGTGTTGCCAGCCTCTGCGAGCACTGACCCTAACGCCTGTCGTATGAACCCAGGATGCAACACCAGCGGGCGAAGCTGCGTTGGCTGGCGGCCATCGATGCGACTCATCTGCAGAGCCCTCCGTGAGAAAAATGTGAACTTCCAACTGTACCAAGCTCGAAGGAAAGGAAGCAACCTTTCATACCCGCGGCACTACTATACACTCGGCGCGCGCTTCGCAGGTCAAGGCTGCGATGGTGGGGACCGCCACCATAAAAAAATTTCCTCCCTTGGGTTGCTCCACAAACGAACTGGCGCTAATTTTTTGACGCTTTTCACGGGAGGCCCATGGAGCCGCACATTGTCAAAGGCAACCACCCGGTCATGGAGAAAATCTTCCAGATTTGTGACCGCGTGGCCCCCACGGACTCGACGGTACTGATTCAAGGGGAAAGTGGTACGGGGAAAGAATTGGTGGCCCGTTACATTCACGCGCGCAGTCGTCGGGCGAACAATCCCTTCATTCCTGTTAACTGTGGGGCCATTCCTGCCGATTTGTTGGAATCGGAGATGTTCGGTCACGAAAAAGGGGCTTTCACCGGTGCTGTGTCAGCCCGCATGGGGCTGTTCCAGTACGCCAACGGGGGCACCATTTTCTTGGACGAGATCGGGGAAATGACCCCGGCATTGCAGGTGAAGCTCCTACGTGTTTTGCAAGAGCGGGAAATTCGCCCAGTCGGGGCTGACCGAACGATTCGCGTCGATGTGCGGGTGATCGCGGCAACCAACCGGGACCTGTCTGCAGACGTAAAAAGCGGGCGCTTCCGCGAAGACCTCTTTTACCGCTTACAGGTGATCCCGATCACCATCCCGCCATTGCGGGAGCGGCGGTCAGACATCCCGCTGCTGGTTCAGTACTTCCTGGACAAACACAACAGCCAACGCCCAGGCCAGCCGGTGCGTATTTCCGACGAGGCGATGGTACACCTGTGGGAGTACGACTGGCCGGGCAACGTGCGGGAACTGGAGAACTTGGTCGAGCGGCTGGTGATCCTGAGCGAGGACGGGATGATTCGCGTGGAAAACCTACCGTCGAACATTCGCACTTTCATCTCCGATAAAAAGATTCCACGGCCCACGCTGACCGACGAGGGCATCGATCTCAACCGTGCCGTAGAAGAGTTCGAGTATCGGTTAATTGACGAGGCGTTGAGACGGACCAAAGGGAACAAGCAGGCGGCCGCACGGCTCCTGGGTTTGAAACGCACCACCTTGGTGGCGAAATTGCGGCGCAAGGCCAGTAGTTCGGATCAAGGGTGCGTTCTCTAACACAAGAAAGGCGTCAAGTATGTCCGATGCTCTCAAAGGTCGAATCCTGGTCGTGGACGACGACGAGAATGCCGTGGAAATCCTCACCCGAATGCTGGCCCGAGAAGGCCACACCAGCGTTGCCGCTTCCTCCGGTGCACAAGCGCTCGAGACCCTGCGGCGGGAAAACGTGGACGTGATTTTATTAGACGTGATGATGCCCGGCATGGACGGGTTAGAAGTCTGCCGGCAGCTGCGGGAAGATGAAAGGCTGCGCCAAATCCCGGTGATTTTACTGACCGCGAAAGACGACATGGACACCCGTACCCGCGCAATGGAGCTGGGAGTGAGCGAATTTCTCACCAAACCGGTGAATCGGCGGGAGCTGTTCACTCGGATCGATGCTCAACTGCACGCACGCAGTCTGTCGCGTGAGTTGTCGGCGACGGTAGAAAAAGTTTTACAGCCCCCCACCGACCCCGACGGCGAGTGAACACCCCGTCTGCCTCTGTTCGATGTACCTACGCCTCGCTGCTGGATTGGCGTGTTTGCTTTTGCCCCCTTCGATGGCACCGAGCCGAGAGGCGCTGCCCGGTCTGGCAGCGCTGCGGGCTTGTCGGGGCAGCGGCGGCGATGCATTCGTCCGGCCCTTGGCCTCCCCCTCAAAGCTGGGCGAATTTCCTTGGCTCGCCCCCAGCGCGGCCGACGAAGACATGACCACGCTCGGGCGATCCGAGTGGCCCACTCCGCTCTGGTCCAAGGTTTTGCTGGTGGCGCCCCACCCAGACGATGAAACTCTGGCGGCGGGAGGGTTGATTCAAAGGATCCTCAAAGCGCGGGGGGTCGTGCGCATCGTGTACGCGACGAACGGAGACGGTTACCTCGAAGCTGTTCAGGCCCGCACGCAAAGGCGGCAGCTTTCCGCGGAGGATTTCCAGCGCTACGGGCGCCAGCGCCAAGCTGAAGCCATAGAGGCACAACTGGAGCTTGGGGTTCCACCTGCCTGGCTGAAGTTTCTTGGGTTCCCCGATGGGGGAATCCGTGCGCTTTGGGGTCGGTATTGGTGTTCGCCAGAGCCGTACGTGTCGCCCTTCACTCTCCAAAGTCAGTCGCCGCAAGGCCAAGGGCTGCAATACCGGGGCACTGAACTGGAGGAAGAACTGGTCCGTATTTTGTTCAGTTGGCAACCAACTATCGTGATTCTTCCCGATCCCCGCGATCTCCATACCGATCATTGCGCTCTCGGTGGTTTCGTGCTCGACGCCGTGCGCGAAGCGCGCCGAAGGGGCGCCACGGCAGAGCCCAAGGTTCTAGGCTACCTGGTGCACTTCCCGAGTTACCCCGGTGACCCCAGTTGGAGGCAAGCAGTGAAGCGCAGTGGCGTATGCGGCAGCGAAGAAGGGATGCACGCTCTATCGAACACGACATGGTTGCGGATCGAACTCGACCAGCAGGAACTTAGGAGCAAAGAATCGGCTTTGTGGAAGTATACCTCGCAGGTGCAGATCATGCGGTCGTTCCTCGAGCAATTCGCTCGATCGGAAGAGTGGTTCTCGGTCTTACAGCCAAAGCACTGGCGTCTTCCGCGCATCGTGGCTGAGGAACGAAAGCCGACAAGCCCACCCCAAGGTTGTTCGGTCAACGGAACCGTGATAGGCACGAGTTCTCTGCCGGAGAGGTAATGGGTAGGCGAATGGACAACCACCGCCGTTCTACTCCAACCGGCGGCTACGAGCGCAACCGCACCACGCTCAATGGAGCCCGCCAACTCGCCCTTTGGCTAAAGGTGTTCTATGCAATTGGTCAATCCAGCGACATACGAAGTCGATCTCGAGGGCAACCGAACTCGCTTAGAGCAACTGCGCAAGGTCGTCGGCGACGCTGAGCGCGTTGCCTTGTTGTTGCAAGACGATCCCGACCCCGACGGTATCGCCAGCGCGATCGCTTTGCGCACCGTGCTGGGGCGCAATCGGTCGACCACGCCAATTTTCACCTTTGGGCAAGTCACCCGCGCGGAGAATCTAGCCATGATCCAACTGCTAGATGTGTCCGTGGAGCCGGTGAATACGGAAACCCTGCGCGCCTTCCCCCGAGTGGCCTTGCTCGACGTACAACCAGGGTATTTCGGTGAGCGACTGCCACACGTACACATCGTGATCGACCACCATCCGCGCTGCGGACCGTTGGATGCCGAGTTTTGCGACGTACGCACTTCCTACGGGGCCACTTCCACAATCCTCACCGAATACCTCGAGGCCGCCGGTGCAGACGTGAGCCAGCGCCTCGCCACTGCGTTGTTGTACGGGATCAAGAGCGACACCCTCATGCTCAATCGCGAAACCGGCCCAGCTGACTTACGGGCCTTCATGGCACTGTACCCCCTGACGAACTACAACGTGCTTCGCCGCATCGAACGGCCAGAGTTGCCGCTAGCGTTCGCAAACTTCCTGTCGCGAGTATTGCCCCGAATTCGCAAGCGCGAAGAGTTACTGACGTTGCACGTCGGTCGAGTCGACCGCGAAGACGTGATCCCCCAACTTGCCGACTTTTGCATGCAGTTCGAGAACACCGAGTGGGTGGTGGTGTCAGGCAAAACTCACCATTCCATCGTACTCTCCGTGCGCAACCCTGGTTACGTGCGCAGTGCTGGCGATGTCGTGCGCCGCCTGTTTGGCAACGTGGGGCGCGCTGGCGGCCATCGTTCCATGGCAAAAGCCATCGTCTCGCTGCGTGCGTGGAGGAAGGCTTTCGGATCGACCCGCGACAGCCACATTGCCGAATGCATCGAACAGCTGTTTTGGAAAGAGCTGTACGGGGAAGGGACGCAAGCCTTGCAAGCGAGCGCCTAACGTAGGCGACGTGGGTGATACAAGGGCGACGCCAGCTGCCGCGCAGGCGGCGGGCGCAGGGCCAGCCTATACGGCCGGCGACCGGAACGGCATGTGGAGCGCGGCAGCCATGCTGCGGCGTGCGGGCGCAACGCCCGCAGTAAAACCCCACCGGCCGGAATGCGCTGCGCCTGCAACGCTAGCCGCGGCCCTATGGCCGTGCGCCGACCAGCGTGCAGGGGCATGCACGGGAAATAGAGGGTTGCCTTTAGCAAACAAATCACGAGATCGAGTTTGTATGGCAACCAGCGAGACATTCGTCATGCATCCTTAGCCGTCCCCGAGAACAAGGGGGTCGACAAAGCTGTAAAGCATGTTACAGAAACTCACGCTAAGCCTCGAAACGCTCAGGAGGGAAAAGACCGATGAGAGATCCCGATTTGCGCCTCGATGAGTTGTTGCAGCGGGGAAGGCGAAGGACGGAGAACCTGAAACTTTTGAACGTCAAGGTCCCTTCCAGCATGCTCGATCGCATCGATCGGCTGGCGACGTTACTTCCCGCAACCAAAGGGGAGATCGTTGTGGCACTGCTCAACGAGGGCCTGCTCACCGCCGAAAAAGAACTCCAAGGCTGGAGGCCACCTACAAAGCCACCGGTTCCCAAGGAACGTCGGTGCACAGTGAAGGGATGCGAGCGGGAGCGTGTGGCCAAGGGGCTTTGTGCCACTCATTACCAGGCCCAACGCCGGGCTCTCATGGCTGGCAAACCCGCTCCGATACTCGTTCCGGAAAACGGCACGCAGTAACCTTGGTGGACGCACAATGGATTTGACCACCCCGGGGGTGACGCCGAAGGCGGGGGTCGTTTTGTCTCGGCCCCCGAGGACGTCTACTGCTGGCAGAGGCAAAAAGAGGCGGAGCGTTTTTTGCGCGATGGGCGTTGGCTTTTGCCTCTTCGTTGGTGCCTGCGGCGACGACGACATTGTTGTGGGCGGAGTCATCCCCACCCTGCCCCCGCGCCCCTCACCCACGCCCACCCGTGCTTTGGGGCAGCCCGGCGACGCTTGCAACCGCAGTATCGACTGCGTCAGCGGGATTTGCGACCCTGCAACGTTGACGTGTCGGTAAACTACGGCCCGCGACGTGCGCTTCCCTCGAAGTAGCGCACGTCGCTCCGACGGGGACGGACCCGCAGCGTCTCCCGATGCCGCCCGGAAGAATCGCTGCTGTTTGCCGTGCTCGCCTCGCTGGCGCAATCAAGGCACGTGGCGTGACTTCCGTCAGCCGGTAACCACCCACAGAAACCACAACGCCCACGCAAGCACCGCAGCAACGAGCAGGGCGCTTCCAACGTACGATCCCGTGCGCCGTGGCCGAAAAGCCGACTCCGGGGTTACCGGAATGGCCCCGCGCCGAGACTTCGGGGATACCGCCAGCACGCGCCACTCTTTGAACCCTGCGGAACGCAGCCGCTCCTCCACAGCCAAGCGAGCGGCAAGGGCATCTGGTTCATTGATGTCCAAAATTTTTACTTCCACCTCGTACTGCGGCATGACCCGACTCCCCCCGGGGTGCAACGCGGCGTACAAAGCTTACGGTACCCGCACCACAATTTGCGCCGGCTCACCAACGTTTCCCCCGATGTCTCGCAATCGCACCGTGACTATCGTTTCACCCGGCGGAAAAGTCAACGCGTCGTTAATCAATGTGCAAAACTGCACTGTCGAGCTTGGGTTACGGTAAACAAAATTCGCTCCACGGTCTTGCGTACACGCAAAGTCAGGTTCCGCAAAAACACGAAAGCGACAGCCCAAGTCGTTCAGAGCGTCGGTCACATTCTGAACAGGATCGAAGACCCCTAACAACGTACCGGGCACACCACCCACGCGCGGGTACGTAGCATCGCATACCGCTTCGCTGCCGTCTCCCAAGGCGCGGTTGACCTGAATTTGCAAATCTGGCTGTGCCAAGGGATCGCCGCGCTTGGGGTTGAAGACCACGGTAGAGACAGGGAGCTGGCTGCGTCCCGGACGCCCTTCGACGAACAGAATGAAGCCTGCCTCTTCAGTGCGAGTGAAAATCGGCCTTCCCGCCTCGTCCCGCCCCACGGGCTCATTGACTAGCCCGCCGGCGTCAGCCAGGCCAAGAGCAGTCACGATAGGACCAGTGGAGATGGTCGGAGTTGGCGTAAGCGTGGGTACGGAACTAGGGCTGTGGGTGGCGGTAGGAGTAGACGATCGCGTCGGAGTTGCCGTCAAAGTCACCGTCGGCGTCACTGTCCATGTCGGTGTGTTGCGTGCCTCCGGTTCCCGTGTCGCAGTCGCCGTGGGCTCTCGGGGGGTCATCGAAGCGTTGGGGGTAGAGGAGGGAGTCGGGGTTCGGGTCGGCAGCGCAACGGGGATGGGCGTCAATGTCGGCGACGGCGACGGCGACGGCGACGGCAAAACCATCCTCGATGATCCACCGCCGCTGCAACCGATCGTAGTCACCAAGATGACGACAAAACCAACGTGGCCGGCGCTCCCGTTACCACTCCACCCCGTGAGCATGCGGCGGGTATCGCTACCGGCGCCGGAGAAGTCAAGGATTCTTGCGCCTGCCCTGCAGCGGCCGCAAACGCGAGAGCGGGAAGATATCTCCGCCGACAGCAGATTCGACGCAAGGGAGGCAGTTCATGAGCTGGCAAGATTGTTACCGCCACAAGCTTTGCACACCTGAAGAGGCAGTCTCTTCGATCCCCAACTACGCATCCGTGAGAATACCCATGGGCCAAGTGCCCCTCACTCTGGTTCGCGCGTTGGCCCGACGAGGTGACCGTTTGCAAGGCATTCGGCTCTATCAAGGCTCGTCGCGCCAACCACTGCCCTTTCTCGAAGAACCGCAACGGTGGCAGGGAAAGGTCGAGGCGATCACCGATTTCGTCTCCGTGATTCTCCGGCCCGCCATCGAGCAACGGTGGGCCGATTTCCTCGTCACCGACTACAGCATTGGCTCGCGAACCCAGTACTTCGATCGCAACGATATTTGGCACCCGGACGTGTTCCTGGCCGCGGTGTCCGAGCCTGACAGCCAAGGGCTGGTCAGCTTCGGCTACACGCTCTGGCATTCCCGTCAGTTCTTGCAAAACGCCCGTTTGCGGATTGCTGAGGTGGCACCCGACGTGTTGCACACCTTTGGGGATAATGCTGTGCCCCTCGACGCCTTCGATTGGATCGTCGAAGCTCGCGAGCACCTGCCGCCCCCTCCACCTCCCGAGCTCAGTGCCGAACGGATCGAAGTCACAGAAGTAATTGGGGCTTACGTGTCCACCCTCGTACGCGATGGAGATACGGTACAGATCGGCACCGGGACAGTGTCTTCCTGCATGGGGTTTTACCTCACGGGGAAAAACGACCTGGGTATCGATGCCGAGATTCTGGTGGCCACGGCCGTCGATCTCGTCAAACTCGGCGTGGCCACAGGCAAGTACAAAACCTTTCACCCGGGCGTGGCCACGGCGTCGTTCATCGTCCCTGGAAGCGACTTCGCGTTTTGCCACCGCAACCCCCGCATTGCCCTGTATGACATCGAGTGGTGTAATTCTCTTCCGCGCATCGCCCAGATCGAAAACCTCGTGGCCATCAACCAAGCCTCCATGATTGACCTGACCGGGCAAGTGGCTTCGGAGTCGATCGGCCCGGTGATGTACACGGGGCCAGGTGGTCAGCTCGTTTGGTCCATGGGAGCCTTGTATTCCCCCGGAGGGAGGTCCGTGCTGGTGCTGCCCTCGACGGCACAGCGAGGCACTGTTTCCCGCATCGTGGCAACGTTACCTCGAGGGACCCTGGTTACTGTGCCACGCACCTTCGTGGATTATGTGGTGACGGAGTATGGAATCGCCAACTTACAGGGGCGAACGCAGCGGCAACGGGCACAAGCCCTGATCGAAATTGCCCATCCACGATTTCGCGATGCATTGACCGAATATGCCCGACGAGCTTTCTGGCCACACCGGCGGGTTTTCGGACCCTGAAACTCGCCTTCCACTGCATCCGACGCCGGGAAGCAATGGAAACAAAGAACGGCCTCTTGTTCGGCCTCACCAGACAGCCACCAGCTCTCCATAAGGCAGGCGCCTCGAGCCCTCCGGCAACGCAAGGCAGCCAAGAATCTCCAGGTAACGTTCCTCATCATCGAGGCTTCCACCACCGAAGTTCACGCCTTACCCGTCTGCGCTCTCGACCCCAACGTAACCACTACCGCCTAGAACTCCCGCTACCAGCAACCGCCCAGTCGCTGGTGCCCAAGCACCGCAGCGCAGTGGATGCGGCGTGAAACACCGAGGTTACGGCAGACGGGCCGCCCTGTTCCCACTCGGGTGCTCGGTATCGCTGCCGGCTCGCCGTGGGCCGGTTGGGCGAGACGATCCGACCCCTAGAAGCACGTCGACCTCAGGGAAACTACTTCCCGATGCAAAACCGGCGAAAGACGTCATCCAGTACGTCCTCTGCGCCCACTGTACCGGTGATCGAACCAAGCGCGTCGACCGCGGTGCGCAGCTCGACGCTCAATATATCCAAGGGCAAACCAGCGCTGAGCCCTTGCTCCGCTCGGTCGAGGGCCTCCAGAGCACGCTCCACTGCGGCCACGTGTCGCGGATGAGTCAACACCAGGTCGTTCCCCTGCGTTGGCGCGCTGCCGCGCAGGTGCCGCGCGACGACAGAGCGAAACTCGCTCACACCAAGCCCTGTCCGTGCAGAAACGGCGACGACGTCCTGCGGGGGCACCGCGAAGGGCAAGGCTGCGGGGCTAAGATGCGGCGGCAAGTCGCTTTTGTTCAGCGCAACGAGGAGTGGCCGCGAGCTCACTTGGTCCCATGCATGAAAATCCTCAGTTTGAAGGGGCTGACTGCGGTCTAACACGAGAACGCACAGATCGGCGCGCTCGATTACTTGCTTCGCACGCTGGATGCCGATGCGCTCCACCGGTTCGGTGGCCTCCTCGGCCCGCAATCCGGCAGTGTCCGTGAGAATCGTCGGTATTCCGTCGCAGTCCCAAACCTCCTCGAGGGTGTCACGCGTGGTACCGGCAAACTCGGTAACGATCGCCCGTTCCGTACCTAACAAACGGTTCAGCAAACTCGATTTCCCCACGTTCGGTCGCCCTACCAAGGCAACGGTGGCGCCTTGCCGCAACAAGGCGCCCGCGCGGTACGATGCTCGCAGCCGCACGAGTTCCGCGCGAACATCGTGGAAGGCAGCGAGGGTTCGCTCCACGGGCAGTTCGATTTCGTCACCGAAGTCAATTTGGACTTCCAGCAGGGAGAGCGCATGAACCAGCTTGTCCCGCAACGACTCGAGAGTTCGCGACAGTTGGCCGCCAAGGAGGCGCGCGGCCGCAACGGCGCTGCCCAAGGTTCGAGCCTCCACCAAATCAGCGACGGCTTCGGCCTGGGCCAGGTCCAAGCGGCCGTTCAAAAAAGCCCTTCGCGTAAATTCTCCTGGCTCTGCATGACGCGCACCCGCAACCAACGTATGGGTGAGAAGATGCTGGAGGACGACCGGGCTACCATGCGTATGCAATTCGAGCACGTCCTCGCCAGTGTAGCTGTGCGGGGCCCGCATGAGAACGGCAAGGCCACGGTCCATGACCCGGCGCTCCTGGTCGAGAAACTCGCCAAAGTAAAGCCGATGCGATTCCCATTGTTCCGGGGCTCGGCGCGCCTGGAATACTGCCCGAGCAATGGCGCTGGCCCTAGGGCCGCTGACGCGCACAATGCCGATGCCAGCGCGCCCCGGGGCTGTGGCAATGGCGGCAATGGTGTCCTGCTCGTACATGGCAGGTCAACCTTGATGGAAGAGGAGCGCGAGCGCAATTGCCCGGCGCCGCCCAGGCTCACGCTCCGGAGCGGCTCGGTTGTTTGGGCGCGATCACCAAGCGGCGATAATAGCCCTCACCCGTACTCCTCGTAGTCAATGCTGGATCGCTTTGCAGGGTGATGTGGATCACACGCCGGTCGCGGGGACTCATCGGTTCCAATTCGATCGGCTTGTGCTTGCGTTTCACCTGGGCGCCCAACCGGCGCGCCAACCCTTCCAGGTATTGCCGACGTCGCTCGCGGTATCCTTCTACATCCAACGTGATCTGCTGAGCGTGCGGTTCGTCGCGCACGGCGATGCGATTTACCACATATTCCAACGCGTCGAGCATTTGCCCGCGCTTGCCAATGAGGAATCCCGAAGTCCCCCCGACTAGGTTGAAGATCACCTGCCCTGCGCTTCGGTTCACCTCGATCTTCACCGACGCATCGAGCAGGTGGCAAATTTCCGCAAGCGCTGCGCGTGCGCGTTCCACAGCATCGGCGGTCACGCTCTCGGCCGCCCCCTCGCCCGTCGACGGCTCCGCTGCGACCGCCTGCGGAGAAATTTCGCGCACGAGTTCCAGGCGCACTCGTGCCTTGCGAACCCCTAAGCCGAGCACCCCACGAGATCCAGGATCGAGCACCGTCACCCGCACATCCTCCGGCGACACAGCCAGCTGGCGCAAGCCTTCTGCCACGGCAGCGTCAACCGTATCTGCTTCGAGTTCTATGGCGCGCATGGTTGTGTTTCCTCCGCACCGCTCGTGGCGGTCATTTGGTTGTTCGCGTCATGTAATACTGCTGGGCGATGGTCAAGACGTTGTTCACCAGCCAGTACAGGGTCAGCCCGGAAGGGAATCCGATAAACATGAAGGTGAACAAAACCGGCATGATCAGCATCACTTGGCGCTGGGTGGGATCGCCAACGCTTGGCGTCATCCACTGTTGAACGAACATGCTCGCACCCATCAGCAAGGTGAGAACTGGGATCCCCGGAGGCTCCACGAACGGAATGGCGATGGAGCCGAGACGGTCGGGAGCCGACAGATCCCGAATCCATAAAATAAAAGGAGCGTGGCGCAACTCGACAGCGTGGGTCAAAGCGGAATACAGGCCAATGAACACGGGGAGCTGCAACAGCATCGGCAAGCACCCCCCCAGGGGATTGACCTTGTGCCGCCGGTACAGTTCCAAGAGTTCCTTGTTCATCTGCTGGGGGTCGTCCTTGAATTTCTCGCGGATTCTGGCCATTTGCGGTTGCAGCTTCTGAAGCTGCTGCATCGACTTAAAACTGCTTTGCGTCAGCGGGACAAAGAGAAGCTTCACCAGCACCGTCAGGAGAATGATATCGATGCCATAATTGCCGGTGAAGCGGTGCGAGAACTGCATGATGTGAAGCAGCGGCACGGCAACGAAGCCAAACCAGCCCAGGTCAACCGCGCGGTCGAAGCGGTGGCCAGCCTGTTGTAAGGCGTCCACGTCTTTGGGTCCGAGGTAAGCCGTCATTTGCAGCGTCAGGTTCTGCCCACTCAACGGCAGCAGCCATTTCTGTTCGACCCACGAGCCGCGCTCCTTCAGCCACAGTCGTCGTGGCTGGTCGGCAGCCACATCCAGAGCGAGACCGGCAAAGAAGTAGTGGTCGGTAAAGGCTGTCCACCACACTTCGCCCGAGAGAATCACGCCTTTTTCCAGGTCGCTAAAGTTTTGCTCCAGCAACTTCTTGCCCTCTAGGTACGCAACCTTGGAGAACACGGGCGGGAGGCGCGTTTTCGGCTCCCGTGCGCGCGACCAAGAGGTCACCAACTCGTTATACCCGGGGGGCACCTCCGAAACGGACAAGGTGTGTCCGATATCGTATCCCTCTGCTCGGAAGATAAAGGTTTTCACCACCTGCGCGCCTTCCATCTTGCCGCGAAACACAAGAGTGACCGGTTCCGAGTCCGAGACGGCGAGTCGCTCTTGGCTCGGCTCATAAGCAACTCGCCGGTCATCCAACTTCGGTACTGCAGGGCCGCGCAATTCCACCGCAAACGGGGCCTCGCCTTCCGGAGCTGGTAAAATCAATTCCAGAGGTGGACTTTGCGGCTCGACGGTGGTGCGGTACTTTTTCAAACGCCAACTCACCAGTCGGCCGCCGTGAGTGCTGAACTGTGCCACCCACAACGGCGACTCCACCTCGACGATTCGTTCCGGCACGGCGGGCGTGGGAACCGCGCCCACGGCCGGCTCCTCTATTGGAGGTCCGGCTGCCTCGAGAGCCGCCGGGGCGGCTTCGGTTTGTTGGGGAGCGAGTTCCGGCAGAGCTTGGCGACCAGCGCTGCGCTCACCTTCCGTAGGCGAGGGTGGCGTGCCGTAATAGAAGCGCAAAAATTGCTCGTAGGCGATGAGAATCAACAGCGACAGGACAACGGCCAATAACGCGCGGCGGTCCATGAGTTTGCCTCGTCGTTAGGGCACGGGGTCCCAGCCCCCCGGGTGCCACGGGTGACACCTCAGGATGCGGCGGGCAGCTAACCCAACACCACGCTTCAAGCCGTATTTCCCTAACGCCTGGCGAGCGTACTCCGAGCAGGAAGGGGCAAAGCGGCAGTTCCGACCGAGAAGCGGGGAAAGGGCAACCTGATACAGCCGAACCAAGGCTATGGCGAAGGCAGTTGCCCAGCGAGACCAGTGCAAGCTCTGCGCTCGGTCGCTGCCTAGGCTCGCTTTTTCCGCCTCGAGGAAACGCTCACCGCCATCAACGGCGAAGGCCCAAGGCGCTCGCCAACTCACGTTTCACCTCTTCGAATTTCAGCTTTGCAGCCTGCGGACGGGCAATGACCACTACATCCGCTGGGGGTTGGATACATTCCACGTACCTCCGAAAAAATTCCCTTACCAAGCGCTTCACCCGGTTGCGAACAACGGCTCGGCCGACCTTACGACTGGCAGTTACACCGAGCCGCGACGGCCCTTCTTGCCGCCGCAAGACCAGCACGACAAATGCCCCCCGCACCCGCCGCTCGCCGTGTGCTTGGACACGAAGAAAGTCCTGGCGTCGCCGCAGGCGCAGCGCTTTAGGAAACCGCTGTGTCTTTACCCGCGGTGTTGGCTGGGTTGTTTGGGCGGGATGGTCACCGTGAGTCGTTTGCGCCCCTTGGCCCGGCGCCGTTTGAGTACAGCCCGTCCTCCCGGGCTCGCCATCCGCGCTCGGAAGCCGTGAGTTCGTTTGCGTCTGCGATTGTGAGGTTGATACGTTCGTTTCATGGTTGCCTCGTTGCAAGTCGCGACTGGCCGCGTTCACCATGGTCGAGCCATCCGCGGCCGAGCTTATTGCCGGCGCGAACACGCCCTTGAACCACAAAGGAAGCGACCTGTCAATTTGCTCCTCCATTTCCGTTAAGAGCACGAGATTTACCGGCTAGAGTTTGCCGCCCTGCGGTGCAAGCGTTCCATCCACGGTTGTCGCAGCTCCTGTCCTCGGCCCTCTCGCGCTTTGAGCGACACTAGATTAGGGAGAGCGCATGCCCGAGGAGAAAGCTCGTTACGCCCTGGAATCACTGTTCGGACCCGGTGTGGAAGGAATGGTCAAACACACGCCCCACGCGGACTATCTTGGTATTCGCGTGGTCGAAATCGGTCCGCGCTATGCGGTGATGACGTTGCCTTACCGCGAGGAGTTCGTGGGCGACCCAGCACGTGGGGTTGTCTTTGGCGGCGTTATTACCACCTTGATCGATCATGCCTCCGGTTTGGCCGTGGCCTGTTCGCTCCCGGAATTGGTGGCCATCGCCACTATCGACTTGCGTGTCGACTACTTGAGAGCCGCGGCCCCCAGGAAGGACTTGTTCGTTCGTTCCGAATGTTATCGGCACACAAAGAACGTCGCCTTCGTTCGCGCCAGCGCCTGGGAAGAAGACCCCAACGACCCGTTTGCTTTCTGTCTGGCAACGTTCATGTTGGGCGCAAACCGTGCTGGGAGCCCATTTCCCACAGGAGAGACACACCGTGGCCAATCCCTCTAACCGGACGCAAAGTCTCTTGGATGGGATCCCGTATGCTCGCTTCCTCGGGGTGCGGGTCGGTGGGAGCAAGGGCCACCGGGAGCTCGTCTTGCCGTTCCGCAAAGAGCTCATTGGCAATCCGGTTCTTCCTGCAATCCACGGAGGTGTTCTGGGCGCCTTTTTGGAACTCACAGCAATCTTGTGCTTGCTCGATGCCGGGGTACGCGACCGGATTCCAAAACCGATTAACTTCAGCATCGACTACTTGCGCATTGCTCGACCGCGCGACACGCACGCCCGGGCGGAGATCTTCAAGCTGGGCCAACGGATTGCCAATGTACACGTGGTCGCGTGGCAAACGGATCCCGGCAAACCGGTGGCGTCGGGCAACGGTAAGTTTCTCTGGTAAAGACACGGTGAACTGCCAGCAGTGTGCCTGATCAGCGAACGCATGCTCAACCAGACAAAAGTTCCGTACCTTTCGTAACGCTGCAGCGGGCACGGCCGGTTCGTTCGTCACCCTCGCTGCGTTTCTTCAGCCACACCGCCTACTGGTGGGTAGTGGCTCTCGGACGCCGCAATGGGCAGCACCAGCTTTCTCCCCTCTTCCCTTGCTCAGCCACAGCGCACCGACTTACGACCCTCCGGGCGCTCAAGTGACGACCCTGCCTTCGACGCAGCGGCTGTAGAGCCGACCGCGGTCTCACCGCTGCTCTTCGCTGCGCAGGAGCGCGCCGTACCTGCTCTCGAGATACTGACGCACGACGGCAAGGTCCGCCAACGATCGAAACGGGCGACCCCCGCCATAAGGAGGCGTATCGAAGCTCCGGGGAAACAAAGGCCGCTTCGCCAACAACGGATCGAGATTGGGATCGTCGATACCCTTTTGGTAGATCCGTTGAGCCCAGCGTCCAAGCTCGGCGGTGAGGGAGAAGCCAACGCGAAAAACCGTGATCAGGGGCGTGCGCTCCAACACTCCGCGTGCCACCTCCGGCGAGCCTTGCGCTAGATACTCCAGTCCGAGCGACACAGTCGCCAACGCGCGCGCGCTCACAGTCCGTACGTGATCTGGTTCGCCAGGGTCAACCCGGTCTGCGGACAACACACGGTTCACCAACGCCAGCAATGCCTCCGCCAGGTCTTGCGCGAACGCCTCGTCAGCAATCGATGCAAACACCGTGGCGAAGAAGCCGCCCTCCGCGAACGCGTCGGCCACTGGAACCGGCAACACGACCGGTGCCTCCCGCGGACCCCGCGGGCGCCAATCGACCGCAGCCGCCTCCTTCGCCTCCACCGGATCGATGCGTGCATAGACTGCAATCGCCTCGAAGTACTCTACGAAGCCAAGATCTTCCAGCCGCCCCCGCCGCCACCGATACGCTGTTTCTTCGAGTTCGCTCTCTAGCCCCCACTTCGCCTCGAGAAGAAGCCGGCGCGCAAACTGCTGATCGGCAGCGTAAAGCCGATCGAGCAAACGCTCCCAGGCGAGCGCCGTGGCGGCATCGGTTTCCGGCAAAAACTCCACGACAAAGAAGGTGTCGGGTGTGAGGTAGCGCGGCAAATTGGAGTTTTCGTCCACGCCTTCCTCGAGCGTCCGATCGTAAATGTGGCAGCTGCGCCGTAGCCACAAGGCCAAAAGCTCGATGTCGACCCCTCCGACAGCACGAAGCAAACGGCTTGGCAAAAACCCCTCCAGCATCACTTCGAACCAGCGGCGCAGACGGGCAATGTCCACGCGATCCTTATCCCACACGTCCAAATCCAGACAGCCTTGAATTTGCTCTGGGCTGGCAAGCGCAAGCAGCTCTGCGGCATCCGTAAGGCCAAGCTCCTTCACTAAGTAATAAAAGTCTTGCACGGGCAACTGCGCCACTAGATGCGCGGCGCTCGGGTGTTCGAGCAGTCGTTCGACCCGCACCCGTGCCGGAAGCGTCGACCGTACCAGGCCGGGCACGTCGGGAAGAACAAGTTGCTTGAAATCGGAACTGGCCGCAGTCATGCCGCTGAGCCTACGCGTGGGACAATACGCCAAATTCCTTAAGGAAAGTGTGGCGCAACTTCCAGGCCAACGCCCCCAAAGGAGATACGCGCGCACGGAGTCGACGCCCCGCAGTCGTCAGCCAAGAACTGAGCGGCCGGGGTGGGATTGAGGCGGGCACTCGACCCCCCGGACAACGCCCAGGTTCAGGCCGCGTTGGACGAGCCAAGCCCTAGACAAGCCAGTGCTCCCTGCGAGGCAATCTCGGAGCCATCCTCAGCCGAAAAAACCTTTCGCCCTGCCATTCTGGCCATTGAGTCATTTGCCCGCTTGACAACGAGATGCCAGCTCGCCTAGCGTGCCGCGCTTTGCAGCCAGCGCCCACTGCCGCCATGGGCTCTCGGGTTGCATCGCAAAAAAGACTCGGGTCGCATCGTAGAACACATTAGGAGTGGGCAGAGGATGGCCGGAACGTTCGAGCAAAAGGCTTCGCGAATTGTAGGCAGCTTTTCCTTACTTGCACTTCTGCTCGTCGCTGCGGGTTGCGGCGGCAGTGACGATCAGGTTGTTTTGCCGGTAACACCCACGGCAACTGGTCCGGCGCCGCGCTTTTCCCCTACCCGAACACCTGCGATTTCCACCCCCACGGCAACCGCTTCGTTCACCCAAACAGTCAATCCGACTGCGACGGCGACGCTCCCTCTCCCTACTTTCACAGCCACACAAGCCGTGCCCACGGCCACGTCAACTCCGCTGCCTGACACGCCGACATCGGTACCCACTCCTACGGCGACACCGCAACCGCAAACGCCGACCGCTTCACCCACGGTTACGGCAACCCCAAGCCCTGCTTCTGGTCTCGGCTTCCGCGTGCAAAGCAGTATCCGCCAACTTTTGATTCTCGATGCCACACCCGGAACAACTTTGGCGGTGCGCAACGCCTCCGGCGAGGTGTTGCAAAGCGGAACGGTAGACGACCAGGGCACGCTCATTTTCCGCAACCTCGAGCGGGGTAGTGGTTACGTTGTGTTCGAGGCAGGTGAGGGTCCGAGCACCGATGGCGAGCCAACGGAATCGCAGCCTACCGATGTGTGGGGGGTGGAGGACGTTCCAGCCAACGAATTTTACACTTCGCAGCGCCTCGTGAACGGCTACCAATACATTACGACCCGTGACGGCACGAAGCTCGCGGTCAACGTCATTCTGCCGGGTCCGCCCGAAAATGGCCCGTATCCCACTTTGGTGGAATACTCAGGTTACGATCCCGCGAATCCCGACTCCCCGCAACCCAGCACGATGCTCGCCCAAATTCTCGGGTTCGCTGCAGTGGGGGTGAACATGCGCGGCACCGGGTGTTCGGGGGGGTCGTTCAATTTCTTCGAACCCGCCCAGATTGCCGACGGCTACGACGCCATCGAGATCATCGCGCAACAGTCGTGGGTGAAGTTCAACAAGGTGGGCATGGTGGGGATCTCTTATCCAGGTATTTCGCAGCTTTTCACGGCACAAACACGGCCGCCACACTTGGCTGCGATCGCACCTCTGTCCGTGATCTCCGACATCGGACGAGGAATCCTGTACCCAGGAGGGATTCTCAACAACGGATTTGCCGTGGAGTGGGCCCGGGAACGTCAGGAACAGGCCCGCCCGTTTGGTCAGGCTTGGGCCGCAAAGCGGCGAGACCAAGGCGACCAAATCTGCATCGACAATCAACGCTTCCGAGGGCAAAACCCCGATCTTCTGCAGATGATTCGGGAGAACCGTTACTACAACCCGGTGGTAGCCGATCCATTGAGCCCAACCACATTCGTGCACAACATCGACGTGCCGGTGTTCCTTGCGGGCGCTTGGCAAGATGAACAGACCGGTGGCTATTTCCCCACGATGATTCCGAACTTCACGGGAACCAGCAAAGCTCGCTTCACCATCACCAACGGTGGCCACGTAGATTCGTTGGGGCCAGCAATCTTTACCCGGTGGTACGAGTTCCTCTCCTTTTACGTACGCCGCGAAATTCCGGTGCTGCCCCTTAACGCAAAGTTTGCTCTCACCGTGCTTGCGCAAGAGATTTTTGGGGTCCAACGCGTGCCCGTGGAGCCGGATCGCTTTGCCAACGAGCGTGACTTCGAAACCGCCTTAGCGAAGTTCGAGGCAGAACCCCGCGTTCGTATCCTACTGGAAAACGGGGCGGGCAATTCACAGCCGGGAGCTCCCGTTCCGCGCGCGGAGCTCAACTTCGATCAATGGCCGCCCCCGAATACACAACCCGTCATTTGGTACTTCGATGCTGGCGGGCGTCTGGTGCCCGCGCCCCCCACGGCAGAGTCTGGAGCCGATTCTTATTTGTACGACAGCGCTCAGGGACAGCAGACGACTTTCGATGGCGGCGACGGCGGGATTTGGAGGGCCTTGCCCCAGTGGAACTGGCGCCCATACCTGCCGGGCAAAGCGGTAGCTTACGAGACCGAGCCGTTGACGGAAACGATGGTCATGGTCGGTTCCGGTAGCGCGGATTTATGGATTCGTTCGACAGCGCCAGACAGCGATCTCGAGGTCACCCTGAGCGAGGTTCGACCGGATGGCAAGGAAGTGTACATTCAAAATGGGTGGGGACGCGCAAGCTTCCGCAAGCTCGATTTGAGCCAGAGCACTTTGTTGCGCCCGGCATACAGCGGAAGGCGCGAAGACGTAGAGCCACTGCCGCCGGATGAATTTTCCCTTGTGCGGATCGAGATCTTCCCCTTTGCACACGTGTTCCGTAGCGGATCGCGCGTCCGCGTGGTCGTAGACAGCCCCGGAAATTCTCGCCCCCGCTGGAAGTTCGAGACGCTGGAGTTCGACGAGCCGGTGACCAACTTTGTTGGGCGCTCGGCATCGGCCCCGTCGCGCATTGTCTTGCCGTGGATTCCCGGCGTGACTGGAATTCCGGAAACGTTGCCGCCTTGTCCATCGCTGCGCCTCCAATACTGCCGTGATTACCAGCCGGTCGTGAACACTGCCGCCCAGTGAAACGGCAAGGAGCTACATCGAAAATATTTTGCCCGATGCCTTGCGCTGGGTCCCAGAAGCGGGTACAAGCCAAATCCAGTTACGCCGGAATGGTTGTTTACATTCCGTTGGGCAAAAACAAGGCCTTGTAGGACATGCAGCACCTCCGGTTAACGAGTTTCGAAGAAAGGAGGGATCGCGCATGGCAGTTGGAACCGTGAAGTGGTTCAACCCTGAGAAGGGCTTTGGTTTCATTCGTCAAGAAAATGGCGAGGATGTCTTCGTTCATTACTCGTCGATCCAAGGCCAGGGGTTCAAAAGCCTCGAAGAGGGCCAACGGGTCAGCTTCGACGTGACTGCGGGCCGCAAGGGCCCACAGGCCACCAACGTGCAAAAGCTCTAAGCTTTCTTGCACGACAACCTCGGCCCGGTGCCCCTGCTTACTCCAGGCGGCAACCGGGCCGAGCTATTTCTACCGGTTGCTTCCCCGCAAAGAACCCGACAGGATGCGCTTATGGCGAAGTTTGCCTTGATTTCCGACCCTCACGTCACCGTGCCCAACCCCGAAACAGGCTGGATGCTCCGCGAGCCTGTACCCGACGAGCCGACGATGTACGCCTACAGCGTCGAACTGCTCGAACAAGCAATTGCTGAAATCAATGCAATTCCGGACATCGACTTTGTGGTTTGCGCCGGTGACCTGACGAAAGATTCCGAACCTTACAATCATGATGCCGCGAGAGAATTGTTCTCCTGTTTTCGCAAGCCTGTGTACTGCGTTCCCGGAAATCACGATCAGCCGCGTCCACCACACTTGCGCCCACCGCAAATACTCGATCCCGATGTGCGCCCTCTCCGAACGGAAGAACTCCCCTGGCTTTATCGCGACTTCGGATTTCGGCGCGGCGATGTGCTGGCCTTCAGTTGCGATCCGACACCAGACATCCACCTCATTGGCTTGTGTTCGGCGAAACCAAACGACGACCGGGGGTACATCCCCCGAGAGACCCTTGCCTGGCTCGAAGACGACCTCGCACGGCAGCGCGACCCCGAACGCCACACGATCGTGCTCTTGCACCACAGCGTCGTAGAACACGTTCCTAACGAGCAGGTGGACCCGACCTTTTCCTGGTTTCACGTGGAAAATTCCGCGGCGCTGAAAGCCATCCTCCGCCGCTATCGAGTCAGGATCACGCTCTCCGGCCACTTGCATATTCAAGACATCAAGGAGGAAGCCGGGCTCTACAACATCGTCACCGCATCTCTGGCTGGTTATCCCCACGCGTATCGGGTGTTTTCCCTCGAAGGAGGCAAGCTTTGCATCGAGAGTCGGCGGCTGCGGTCGATCCCCTCGATCCCGAACCTGCAGGAATACTCGCGTCTTTACACCAGCGAAACCTTCGTGCAGATCATTTCTCAGTCCTTGCAAAAACCCCCATTTCAACTCTCCCGCTCCCAAGCGCTCGAAACAGCCCGGCGGTTACGCGACTGGTGGCCCACGATCGCCGAGGGAGACGAACGGTTCGCCTACACCGCAGAAGAACTCGGTAGCGCCACCCTGGCGGCATACGTGAACTCGTTTACCGACGGCGACCCCCCGGACAACGACTGCGTACTTTTTCTTTGACAGCGCGCCAAACATAGCGCCGCCCCCGACGAACGACGCCGCTCATGAAAGCGGCCCGCTCCCTTTGGCACAACGGCCGTGCTCGTCCAAAACGACACGAGTGCCGTCGGGCAAACACCGATTTTCTCGAGTGCCGTTGTCTCATCCTCGACCTGCGGCAGCCGCCCCCACTCAGGTCGTGGAAAAGGCTCGCCGCTTTACGGTCGCGTGCAGGCTGTCAACAATCGTCCCCTGCCACGCACTGGCAACCGACCCGAGAACAATCCAAGGTTGCGGAACGACGGTTCGGAACAGCCCAGCGAATCCCTTCCGGAACCATAGCGCCCTGCACTAAAGAGTAGGTGATCCGCACTTGGCTGCGATCTCTTCGATCGTGGACGACAAGTTCTTCGCAGCGTGCCCTGCCCTCGCCCCTGCGCGCCAGAGATCGATCCAGGTTGGCGCAGGTCTCGCGTAGCCACGTTTGAATACCCGCTGCCAAGTCGGCGGGCATAGGTCCTTGCTGGTCGTGCAGGCTGCCGCTGCGAGCAGGGCCCGCCGGGTGCGGCCTAGGGGCAACGGGGCTTGGCATAGCCGCCAGTGCCGGGGTAGGCGCTTGGATGTCGATGGCAGGCTGCAGAGGGCGCACAGCAGTGGCCGCTGGTTGGGGGGCCACAGCAGTCGCCTGGGATACCGGTACGGCTGGCGCGGCTAGACGCGCCTGTCGGGCCTCTTCCAGAGTTTTGTCGAATGCCACCTTCGCTTGCTGGTACGCATCGCGGCGCGCCACCCAGTCTTGTTCCTTCGCCTCTGCTTTGCGCCACAAGGCCTCCGCTCGATCGTACGCCTCGGTAGCGTCTTCCTCGCTATCGAGCTCGCGGGCACGACGGCGAGCGCTCCACGCCAACTGGCGGAGCTCTGCCAGTTCTCGTTCCGCTTGCGATTCCACTTGACGGAAGCGCTGTGCTGCTTCCTCTGCCAAGGTCACTGCTTGGCTTGGATCTCGCTCCACCGCCTGCCGTGCGGCATCGAGGAGTTCCTTTCCTCGGGTGAAGGCACCCAGAAGACGAGGAAATGCTTGCGCCGCCCGAGCGGCTGACCGATAGGACGCTTCCGCCCTTTGGACCGCTTCGGAGCCGCGCTGGCGTGCTGCCATCCATTCGCCCGATCGCTCCAGTGCAGAGGCGATTTCATGGCGCAGTTCGGTCACCTTTGCCTCCGCCCTCCGCAAATCGGCCATGGATGGCTCGGCCTTGTCGATCAAAGCCTTCGCTTCTTCCACCAGCGTGCGCAGCTTTGCCTCATCCTCGGGGCGCAGGCGCTGCTGCCCCCGCTCGCTCTCCTGCCGCAGTTGCGCGCGAATTCCTTCCACCCAGCGCTCCCGCCGATGAGCGACAGCGGCCAGGTAAAAGGCCTCGGCGTCGGCCAAGCTTTTCCATGCATCGGTCACCCGTTGGGCGCTCCACAAGTGTTCGGCACGTGCTCTGGCATCGTTCGCTCGAGCGAAGGCCGCCTCGCCGCTGGCGTCGAAGGCGCTGGCTTGTTCTCCTGCCGCTGTTACCTGTTGCAAGCGTTTTTGCCAGGCAGCATCCCGAGCCCGGCGGTAGAGTTCCGTTTTCGTCGCGTCGTCGCCTTGCGGCCGGTAACCCTCCGCTGCGGCCCAAAGCTCGGGAACCAACGTCGGAGCGGATACCTCGAGTGCCTCACCACGAATCCGCTCGGCTTCTGAGGAAGTGCTCACCGGAGCAGGTTGACGCCACAGAAACACTGCCAGCGCCAGCGTCATAAGAACAACAACGGCTCCAAGCGTGAAAAGCAGCCGCTGTGTGGAGCGATGACGGGAAGATTGGCCACGGGAGACCTGCGGCGCTCGAGCAAGCCCTCCCTCTTCTGCCGCCGCCCGCAAGGCGTCGGCCAAGGCCAGGGCTGATTCGAACCGGTTTTCCGGCGCCAAACGCGTTGCTCGTTCGACCACCCGCCTAAGTTCCGTGGGAATTCCCGGGGCTAAGGAACCCAAATCGTGCTCTGGCAGATAAGACGGCAGAGCATTGCCAACCGCTGGAGAGGGCGCTTCGACAACGCGAAACGGGTACACCCGATTCCCCGCCAGTGCCTCGAACAGCACGACTCCCAGCGAGAACACGTCCGCACGCGCATCCGCGTCCCTACCCCCCGGGCGGCGAAACGTTTCTGGGGCGCGATACCCCAGTGGCGCTCCAACCACGGGAAGACCGAGCACGTAGGCCGCACCGCTTGCGGTTCGAACAATGGACTCGGGGCAGACGCCACCGTGCGGGCAAACACCGCGTCGATGGAACGCGTCCAACTGGGTCGCGACGTCAATTCCCAGCTGCACCACGTCTCTCCACCCCATCGCCCCTTCCTCGACCAAAATCCGCCGGAGGCTTTTTTCGCCTCCCTGGAAATCCTCTGCGCTTTCCCCCAACCAGGAGCCAGTGGGCCCGCCCTGAGGCGATGGGGTTCGAGTAGTATCGGTCGGCATCTGCGGCATGGAAAATCAAGGAACGTTAGCGTGGTTCATACCAACATGCAGGAGCTACAAAACACAACCCGTGGCTCTTGCAGCCCCCCAAAAAGTGTCACCCGTTGCAAGCGCCGCAGCAACCAAAGTGACGCTCCCTTGCCTAGGAAATCCCCGACACCTCGAGGAAGCGGGGGCAACGACGACCTCTCTGTGGCCCCTGAAGCCAACCGCACGCGACCAGTAGGCTGGCGACCGCGCATCTTGCCTGGGAGGAAACTGGGTGCGGCAAAGGCTTACGCAGCCTGGGCCCGGGTATGGTGCTTCGCGCTCAACAAGCATGGTAGAAGCGTAGACGATGATGGCTTCAAAAGCTGATAAGGGTCTCCTGCAAGGTGTACGGGTACTGGAATGCTCCTTGTTGGGTCCGGCTGCGGTGGGCATGCACTTAGCCGATCTCGGGGCGGAGGTGATCAAAGTAGAGCCGCCGGGCGGGGACTACGTGCGCAAAATGGCTTTCCCCATTATCGACGGCATTTCCCTTCTTCACTGGCACCTCAACCGTGGCAAGCGCAGCATGATTTTGGATCTTCGTAAAGCCGTTGCTGTCGATCTTTTTTTTCAGCTCGTCGCCAAGGTCGATGTGGTCATCGAGGGCATGCGCCCCGGAGCACTGGCACGCCGCGGAATTACGTTCGAGCGCATGTGTGCGCGAAACCGGCGGATCGTGTTCTGCACGTTGTCCGGATACGGAATGAGCGGTCCCTACCGGGATCTTCCAGCTCACGGGATTGCGTTCGATGCTTGGGCGGGTGTGGCTCGACCGACCGTGGAGGCGCACGGCTTTCCTGCCATTCCGAGCTACACCGCGGTGGGCATGAATGCCGGTCCCCTGTACGCCGCCATGGGCATTTTGGCGGCGCTTCTACGCGCCCGTTCCACCGGCCAGCCTTGTTGGCTCGAGGTCGCGCAAAGTGACGCAGCAGCAGCCTTCAATTGGAACGGGATCGAAGGCAATAAGGCGTACGAGCGTCCAGAAAGCGAAGTGACCGGCAACGACGGCGACGGCCAGGGGGCGCGGCGGCCGGTGGGCGACGATAGCATGACCGAGTCTGTCCGCTATCAGTTCTATCGCACCAAAGATGGAATGATTTTGTTCATGGGCTCGGAGCAGGAATTTTGGCGGAATTTTGCCTACGGTGTAGGTCGGCCCGAGCTGTACGAGGCTCACCCCGGAGCCCGCTACGGCGACCATGCTCGCGGTAACCTCGAACTGCGGCGGGAGTTGGCCGCTATTTTTGCCTCGCGGACAACGGCCGAGTGGGTGCAATTCGGGTTGGAAGTCAACACGCCCATTGCTCCGGTGAACGATACCAAGTCGATCGTGCGCGATCCGCACTTTCAGGAGCGCGTTGGGTTCTGGAAGCGAGAGCACGTGGGCACGGAACTCATGCCTTCGCCGGTGCGGCTCGTGGGCGAACAGCTCCCAGTACCGCAAGCTGCCGCGGTCGAGCCGGGACAAGACACCGCCGCCGTGCTGGCGCAGTTGCTAAAGGTGTCGCCAGAACAATTCGAAGAGTTACGCACCCAGGGGGCGTTTGGGTGAGTGTAGGCGCGTCGGCGAATCGCTCATCGGGGGAAGGGAATGCCTTCCTTTACCGAGTGGCGGTGCTTGCGCTCGCTGCGCCCTTTGAAGCACGGCGGGCAAACGGAGCTCGGTTCTTTAACCAGTGGCGGTGCTCGGGGCGGCCTGCTGCGGCGGCTCTGGGAAGCGGATTCTCACGCGTCCATGGGCGTCGACCTCCACTTGCCGCAATGCCCGCAACCGCGTCACCAAACGGGGCGACCCTGGAGGCCGCACAAAACCCTGCTCTTTGAGGGCTCGTTCCAGCACGTCCAGGTTCACCCAACGCCCTGCCTCTCCTTGGGTCAGGTGCTCGATTGTAGCGATAATCTGCTCTGCAGGTGCCGCGTGTGGTAGCCCTTCCGTTCCCGGAGTCGCCCCCGGCACAGCATTGACCGCTTTCTTGCGGGCTAACGCACTCGCCCCTGCACTTTTCGCCGAGCTCTGCTCTCGTGCTCCACTGGCTGCCGCAAGAACCCTCATGTGGGAAATTCGCCGGAACACGACTCCGCGGGCCGCAGCGAGGTCGCCAATGGCGTCAAAGGCACGGTCGTTCGAGACGACTTCGAGGACGTCTCCAGGGCGAGCTTGCCCCAACCAACAACCCGCAGCCGCCGCGATCCACAAATCGCTCCAGTCACGCACTCCTCGAGCTGGGGCACTGTGAACGAGCCGGACACCCATGCTCGCCAACCTTCGGCCCAATGCCGGTGGTACCGCTCGCCAATTTCCCACGGCAGTAACTTCCACGTTTTGTCTTTGTGGGTCGAGATCCAAAGAGCGCAAGACGTCGAGAAGCGGAGCCTCCGCCGTTGTGTTTTCCACGTCGATGAACACGGCCCGGCGCGGCCCCGCGGTAACCGGCGACGCCTCTGGTGCTGTTTCCAGCGCACTTTCCGCTCGCGCCGGCCGCTTCCGAGAACGCCCTGTCGTCGTGGAGCGCTTCTCGGCACTGTTCTCCCTGCTCACAGCCGCGCGTTTACGCTCGGGCTCGGCGCCAACAGACTTGCCCTTTTTGCTCACCCCACTCGCTATCTATCAAGTCGGCAACGTTGGCAACTAGGCGGGCAACCAAAGTAGCCGCCCTGGTTGCCCAGGAACCAAGCGCCTTCACTCGCCCACTGATCCTTCCGATCCACGATAGGCAGCGCCCGTCGAGCCACGTGCCGGGACATCGGCGTGCGAGAGCACTTCTGCCGAGGTCTCCAAGGAAGCGCCAGCCGATCGCATTTCCTCGAGAGCTCGCGCGTCGTCTCCCGGTTTGACGTTCACCCCCCGGATCGCATCGGTGACAACGTGAACCTTGAATCCCTGTTTCAGGCCGTCGAGCACCGTGGCACGCACACAATAGTCCGTGGCCAAGCCTGTCACGTAAATTTCCGTAACCCCGTGTTGCCGCAAAATCTCGGCCAGTGTGTGACCCGTATCGTCCGTTCCCTCGAAGCCCGAATAGGCATCGGCGTCCGCCCGCATCCCCTTTTTTACGCGGGCAGTGACGTGCTGCCGATCGAGGGCAGGGTGCAGTTCCGCCCCGGCTGAACCTTGAACGCAGTGCGGTGGCCACGGCCCGCCCTGCGCCTCGAAGGAGCAATGGTTCGCCGGGTGCCAATCCTGCGTGGTCACCACCACAGGAAACAGCGGGGCCAACTGGTTGATCACCGGAACCACTCGGTCCCCATCTGGAACCGCCAAACGACCACCCGGGCAAAAGTCGTTTTGCACGTCCACGATGATCAAGGCGGCTTGTCGAAACGGTGTGGCTTCACCATGTTTCCTAGTCATACGGTTCACCTCCCTTCCCAAGGGGCACCAATGCACCGGTTAGCCACCACAACACTGCTTGCAATGGGAGGGGCTGGCAGGGCGGCAGCAACTTCGCTTTGAAAAACCGCTCATGAAGCGAACTAGCCAAGCACCTCCGGGCTTTCGGCCGGTGCCGCGAACCGGTGTGATTTACGTCATGACGGAAGCGGCCAAGCACGGATATCGCTTAGGAGACCCGCGCTGGGCCAACCTCGGTCAAGGAGCGCCGGAAACCGGACCTCTTCCCGGCGCGCCTCCCAGGCAGGGGCAGATTCGGCTGACCGAGGACTCCTTCGAGTACTCGCCCATTGACGGGCTCGAGGAGCTGCGCGAGCGGGTGGCGGCCCTTTACAACGCGCGCTACCGCACGGGGAAGAAAAGCCAGTACACGGCCGCCAACGTGGCCATTAGCCCAGGCGGTCGCGCGGCCTTGACCCGCTTGGTGTCCACCTTAGGGCGCACCAATGTCGGCCACTTCTTGCCAGACTACACAGCCTACGAAGAGCTTCTCGACTCGTTCGGCACGTTCGTTCCCATTCCGCTCATCCGCCGGCCCGAGGCAAGCTACGCTTTCTCCGCCGAGGAGTTGCGCAACGAAATCCTTGGCCGTGGGTTGTCTGCCGTGGTGCTTTCGAACCCCGCCAATCCCACAGGGGCTCTGATTCATGGCGAGGACCTAAAGGCTTGGGTGCGGGTCGGGCGAGAACTCCACTGCACTTTGATCTTCGACGAGTTCTACAGTCACTATGTGTACCTCGACGGCCTCGAAGCGGTGTCGGCCGCAGCTTACGTCGAAGACGTGGATCACGACCCCGTGGTGATTTTGGACGGTCTGACCAAGAACTGGCGCTACCCGGGCTATCGCGTGGCATGGACAGTCGGACCGAAACCGATCATCGAAGCGGTCACCTCGGCGGGTAGTTTCCTCGACGGGGGTTGTTCGCGGCCAATGCAAATCGCCGCCCTTCCGTTACTCGAATTCGAGCTTGCTGCGGCAGAAGCCCGCGCGATTCAAAGCCACTTCTCGCATAAACGAACATCGATGATCGAGGCACTCGAAGAGTTGGGGGTGCAGGTGCACCGACCGCTCGGCGGCTTTTATTGCTGGGGCGACGTGTCGGCGCTGCCGCCTCCTCTGAACTCCGGGATGGGGCTGTTTCGTGCTGGGCTGGAGCGTGGCCTCATCACCGTGCCCGGCGTTTTCTTCGACATCAATCCTGGGCAGCGGCGACCTGAGCGCGTTAGCCGCTTTGCCCGCTTCGTACGCTTTTCCTTCGGGCCACCTCTCGAGGAAATCGAGCGCGGCATGGACATCCTGGGCGAACTCATTCGCCAACACGGCAGCGGCAAGCGAGCGGCAGAACAGCGCTAATCTGTTCGACGAACCGCCGAGAAGCCAACTCGCGACGAAGCTGCCCCTGTCCCGTGCGAGTGGGATCGGTGCTCCCCGTTTCAAGCACGGCCCCGCGGCTCAAAGCGCGAACTTCGCCTTGCTTGCTGCCACACCTTAGGGCGAGGCAAAAGACGGCCCATAGCTCGCCGCAACGCCATGTCCAGGACAACGCCCCGCGACAACAAACCACTTTTGCGACGTCGAGGAACTTCCACCGACCCGTCCTTCCTCGGCAAGAAATGGACCCTGACGAGTGATTACGGCCCGGGGCTCGAGCACCTGCCGATGGTAGCGGCAATGCCAACGGCGACGACACTCGGCCCAAGGTGACCTTGCACAACACTCCGGTTTTGCTCCCTCCCGGCGCGCTGGTGCAGCCACACCCCAACGGCCACTTCCCGAAAGTCGGCGACTGTGGTTTGCCGGCGGTGTGGTGCAAGAGAGGATACACGGCCCTGTCGACCAGGATCGGCAGGAGAACGATTCTGTTGCCAAACCCAGCCACGTTGTGGTAGGCGAGTCGGCCAGCTCGAAAGCTTCGAGCGACAAACGAAGGGAGGGTTTCGATGAAGGGGAAGCCTTTGAGGTTCGTCGCGGCGGCGGTAGTCCTCGGCCCATTCGCCTTTGCCGGCAGCGCAGTCGCGAACACGTTGACCCAAAACTCGTCGTGGACCATCGATCGTGCTGGCACGAGCACGAAATATCGCGTGACCGCGTACGGCGATTCCATCTACGCCGGCTACTACGGATCGCTGTCGCGTGTGGCCAAGCGGGCAGCGCCTTACGTCGATGGCGAATACCTGGCCAAACTGTGGAACGCCGACATCGAGGTCATCCGTCGCACGAAATCGGGCGCAAAAGCAGACGATATTTACAACAACAAAATCGTGGCCGAGCGCTCGTACATGCAAACCTCGAACACGCGCGTTGTCACCTTCGAGATGTGCGGTAACGACTTCCTCCAAGCGCGCAGCAACTTCAGCGGACAAACCGGGACGTGCAATTACTCCGTGCTGGATAATGCCCTGGCCACCTGCACGACTTACCAAGAGTTGGCCATGCAAGCGATCAACCAGTACGCCCACCCCAACACACGACTCAAGATCGTCGCCAACCTTTACTACCCTGGGTACAACGCCGACAATACTTTGAGCAACTGCACCGACCCGAGCACCGGACAGCGAGTCAACAAGAGGGATAAATTTCTAGGCTACCTCGCAAAGAGCAATTGGCGTGCGTGCGACTTGGCGCGCCGTTACGGGTTTGCTTGCGCCGACGTGTTCGCTCAGTACATGGGGGCGGACTACGACTCGAACAACGACGGCCAGGTCGACAGCGACGCCCTGCGCTACATTCCCGGAGAGAGCGAAGCGGCTTACGTTCAGAGGATTACAGTGACCTTGAAGCCCACGATCCGCGACGCCAACACGCACTTCGTCAACGCGAGCACCAGCTACGATTACATCTTGTCCGATGATACACATCCCACTTACATCGGCGGTACCATTTGGCTGGGGTTGATTGGCGGCACTGGCTCCGGTTCTGGCGCCCCAGACTATAGCGATTCGCAAATCGTCAACGGCAAGAACCCGGTTTGGAACCAGTACGGCCACGAACGCATGGGCTGGGCGCTATCGGTGTACAATCCGAGCACGCCTTGACGAGAAACTGTCCTCGTGAACGCATGGCGCGGTAGACGAAGCCTGTCTACCGCGCCTTTTCTTTTCGGCCGCGGCCGCCGTATCGCAACCACGCCTAGCACCACCACGCCACTGGGAGACGGGCCACAACCACGCTCTTCAGCGGCCCAGGGTGGGCGTCGGGCTGAGCGAGCCAGTCTGCAGGGCAGCCAGTTGCTCGACGAGTTTTCCCGGATCGGTTACCGGCAACTTGCAAGTGAAATTCTCGCAGACGTACGCTGTCGCCTTTCCCCCTTGCATCGGTTGGCGAGCCAAAAAAGGCAACAAAGTGCGCTTCGCGCCATCCTCCGGGTCGTGCAGCACCGTAACCGCACGCGGCAAATAGGTTTGCTGCACGGTCTTCCACAGCGTCTTGGTGTCTTCGCGCTGTCGGGGACCGACCACGACAATTTCCTGCCGCGGGCCGAGAGCAAAGTCCAATGCCAGGAGCGCATACGCGTATGCCGTCGGAGCCTTCGCCATGTCGGCTGCGTTAGCCCGAAGGACGTCGTGGCCAGCTTCTTGGTACAATTTTTTCTGCGTCAGGTGCCCGAACCGAAGGAGTACGTCGGCAGCCACGGAGTGCGCGGCCGGCACGGCCGCATCTTCCAAAGGCCAGGGCGGAGCCACCAAGTCCGGTTGGTCGGACCCGTGGTAACGCAAGGTGTTCCTTTGCTTGTCCCAGAAGAGTCGCAACATTTCGGCGAGCATGCGGTCGGTTTCCCGCAGCCAGCGCGCTTCGCCTGTGGCCTGGAACAATTCGAACAGCCCCAAGGCCAGATACGCGTAATCCTCGAGGTACCCGCGGCTCCCTAACTGTCCTCGGTACCAACTGCGGTGCAAGCGTCCGTCGACCTGCATCTGCTCGAGAATCCAAGCGGCGGCACGCGTCGCCGCATCGACGTACTCCGCCTTGCCCCAACGCGCTCCAGCTTCTGCCAGAGCCGCAACCATCAAGCCGTTCCATCCCGCGAGAATTTTCTCGTCGCGGCTAGGGCGGGGCCGCTGGCTTCGCGCCGCAAGTAGCGCGCTTCGGGCTTTTTGCATTTTGTTCAAAAGCGTTTGCTGGCTCATGCCCCGCTCTCGCAAAAGCTCTTCGGCAGACATCGATACCGCCAGCGGTAGACGGGTGTTGTCTGCGGGTAACCCAAGTATGTCCGCTACCCAAGAACCGTCTTCGGCACCTACGGCTTTCACGATTTCGGCTCGCGACCAAAGATAGTAACCACCCTCCTCCCCTCCGCTTTGCGCATCTTCTGCGGCGTAAAAAGCGCCGGCGGGCGCCCGTAAATCCTGCAACACGTACTGAAAGATGTCGTTGGCCACGCCAATGTACTCGGCACTGGGCATCGCTAGGCCAGCTTCCACGTAAGCGCGCGCAATGGTGGCTTGATCGACGAGCATCTTCTCGTAGTGGGGCACGCGCCATGCAGCATCGGTGGCGTACCGATGAAAGCCGCCACCGAGGAAATCGCGAATGCTTCCTTGGCCCATGCGGCGAAGGGTAAACAGCGCCATGTGTCGCGCTGCCTGATCTCCGGTACGAGCGTAGTACCGCAAAAGGAACTGCACGATGTGCGGTTGGGGGAATTTGGGTGCTTTGCCGAACCCTCCATTGGTCGCATCGAAGAGCTGGGTCAAATGCACCGCCGCCCGGCGTAGCACTACCTCATCGAGCGACCCCCCGGGTTGCGGACCGGAACTACGCAGCACATCGCGCAGCGACGACGCCGCTTGGCGCGCCGCCCCTTGTTGGTTTTTCCAAGAACCTTTGACCGTTTCGAGCAGCCGCTTGATTCCCGGTCGTCCGGGCGAATCCTCTGGCGGAAAGTACGTGCCCCCGTAAAAAGGTTCTCCCTCCGGAGTGAGAAACACCGTCAAAGGCCAGCCCGCGTTTCCCATCAGCCGTTGCACCGCAGCGATATACACGGCGTCGATGTCTGGCCGCTCTTCCCGATCGACCTTGATGCAAACGAAGTCGCCATTGAGGATGCGAGCGATTTCCTCGTTGTCGAAACTCTCGCGCTCCATCACGTGACACCAGTGACAAGTGGAGTAGCCGATCGAGAGAAACACTGGCTTGTTTTCTTTCTGCGCACGGCGAAACGCTTCGTCGCCCCAGGGGTACCAATCGACCGGATTTTGTGCGTGCAACTGCAGGTAGGGGTTCGCCTCGAGAATCAATCGATTCAAGTACTTCGGCCGGCCATCGGCGCGGCGGTAGCGCGAATGTATCGGCTTGCCTGCCGCTTCCCAGGCACGCCACAATTCTTGGGTCAGCGTTAGCGGGAAAGCCTTCGCCCCGGGGAGCTCGATGGGGAGCAACTGCGGCACCTTCGCGAGCGCCACCGCTCCCAAGAAAAGCCCCAGAGCAACGGATACAACGAAACAAACACGCCGAGTCACGGCTGCACACTATGAAGCTTCCGCGTGCCCGTGTCCACTGTGCCCCTAGCGTCCGCGGCACGAGAGGATGCAGGCGGACCGAAGCGCGCGGAACCGTGCCCAGGCAAGGCCCGATCGGGGCTGTGGAAGTCTCTGTGCTTCTGCACACCTTCGCCAACCGAGAATGCAAAGCCGCCAGCAGCGGCGCGCAGCTTGCAGTCATGCTCGGCGTCCACAAGGCAACACGCGACGGCTGCACGGCGGTGCGCCATCAGGGGTACTTTGCCGACGGACTCCCAGACCTCCCAAAAAGGCGGGCCTTTAAAATAGTTCGTGCGGCCGTTGTTGTGCCTCCTCCCATGGCGATAGGATTCGACCAGGAGGACAGTCCATGGCCATCGATGAACAGAAGTTGACCGCACTCGTGCAGAAAGGCGTCCAAGACATGGGGGCCACGATCTCTGGGTTTCTCGTGTACCTCGGGGATCGCCTCGGACTTTTTCGTGCTCTCAGGGACAGCGGTCCGGCAACGGCGAGCGAACTGGCCCAACGAACCGGCTTGGCTGAGCGTTACGTAAAGGAGTGGCTTTGCAGTCAAGCGGCCAGTGGAACGGTGAGCTACGACGCCGCCCGTATGCACTTCTTCATGACCGAGGAACAATGCGCGTGCTACGCCGACGAAAACAGCCCCTCGTGTTTTCTCGGCGCATACGAAGTCATCGCCAGCTTGTTTGCCGACGAGCCCAAGCTACTCGCTGCCTTTCACAGCGGCAACGGCGTCGGTTGGCACGAGCACGACCCGCGACTGTTCAGCGGCACAGCGCGATTTTTCCGACCTGGTTACGCGGCACATTTGCTCGGAGAATGGATCCCCGCATTGCACGGCGTGGAAGAAACTCTCCAGCGCGGAGCCAAAGTGGTCGATGTCGGGTGCGGCTACGGGGTCACCACCTTGCTGATGGCAAACCATTTTCCCCGCTCGCAGTTTCTCGGCTGCGACTACCATGCCGCTTCGATCGAACGAGCCACCGAGCTGGGGAAAAACGCAGCCGTCCACACTAACGTGACATTCGCGCTCGCCGGAGCCAAGGATTATCCGGGCGAGGGCTACGACTTGATTACTTTCTTCGACTGCCTGCACGACATGGGCGATCCGCTCGGCACCCTGCGGCACGTACGCGACACGTTGGCCCCCCGGGGCACAGTGATGCTAGTGGAACCGTTTGCTGGGGACCGGCTGGAAGACAATCTGAATCCCGTCGGCCGCGTGTTTTACTCCGCTTCCACGGTGGTATGCACCATGGCCTCGAAAGCCCAGGAAGTCGGGCTTGCCTTGGGCGCGCAAGCCGGCGAAGCACGTTGGCGAGAGTTGTTCGCCGAAGCCGGTTTTCGTCACTTTCGCCGAGCCGCAGAAACTCCTTTCAACCTTGTCTTCGAGGCGCGGGTTTGAGTAGCAGCAAGGAAAAAAACGCTCGCTCGATCGCAAGCGAACTTTCTCGTCGCCGCCAAGCTGACGAGCCCTACTGCAGCAGGCTGCCGGAGCCCGCTGCACCCTGGCATGGGCTAACGGCACCCGTGCCTCAGCCGCGCGGGCGGCGCCTTTACTGACCTTCCCCGGGAGAGCCCGCTTCGAATTCGAAGGCGAGCCAGTACTTTTTTTTCGTGTTGCACTCTTTGCACGCGGGAACCAAGTTGCCTTTCGTTGACCGGCCGCCACGAGCCAGGGGAACCAAATGGTCCATGGTGAGCTCCTGGGGTGGAAATTTCCGGCCACAGTAATGGCAAACACCCTTTGCGCGCTTGCGTTTCCACCACTGCGAGGACCGTAACTCGCGAGCTTTTTTCCTTTCACGCCGAATCTCCTCCCTCGTCGGCGCAGGGAAAAAACCCTCGCTGGCCAGCGGGCCCCAATCCTCCGGCCGAAGGCTGCGGCGCGAACGCAGATCGCGTCGCCTGGTTCTCCGCTCCAAGGATCTTTTCTGGGGTTTCATGAACGATACGTGGCGTGTACGATTGTAGACATTTCTTTGACCGCTCCGCTTCGCCCCCAAACAGAGTAACGGTCGCACAAAGGAGGAGGCATTGCCATGGAAATCCTACGAACCCCTGACGAGCGTTTTGTCAATCTCCCCGGCTATCCGTTTCCGCCGCGTTACGTGGAGGTCGACGGAGTCAGAATCCACTATGTGCACGAGGGCCCGCGCCACGCCCACCCCGTGCTCCTTCTCCACGGAGAGCCTTCGTGGTCGTACCTCTACAGAAAGATGATCCCGCCATTGGTCGCCGCTGGCCTGCGTGCGATCGCCCCTGACCTCGTCGGTTTCGGTCGCTCGGACAAGCCTGCACGACGCGAGGACTACACCTACCAGCGCCATGTAGACTGGATGCTGGGATTTGTTTGCGCGTTGGACCTGGAGCACATCACGCTGGTGTGTCAGGACTGGGGCGGTCTCATTGGCCTGCGGCTCGTGGCCGAGCACGGGCATCGCTTCGATCGGGTGGTGGCGGCGAACACATTTCTGCCCACCGGCGACCAGCCTATGCCCGACGCGTTTTTGGCCTGGCAAAAGTTTTCCCAGGAAACCCCCGAATTGCCTATTGGACAAATCATTCAAATGGGCTGCGTGACAAAACTACCCCCTGAAGTCATCGCAGCTTACGAGGCACCGTTTCCGGACGAGCGTTACAAAGCGGGCGCGCGGCAGTTTCCTCTGCTCGTGCCTACCCGGCCCGACGATCCAGCTTCGGAACCGAACCGCAGGGCGTGGGAGGCGTTGCGGCGATGGGGAAAGCCGTTCCTGACCGCTTTCAGCGACCAAGATCCGATTACCCGTGGAGCGGACAAGCTGTTGCAAGCCCTCATCCCCGGCGCCGCGGGGCAACAGCATACCACCATCCACGGTGCAGGGCATTTCCTCCAAGAAGACAAGGGGGAGGAGCTGGCCGACGTTGTCATTCGGTTCATCCGTGCGACACCCCATCGATGACGAACTGCGACGGGCTCCAACACGAATCAGCGATAGCCGGATACGGGTGGCACGGGCCAACCCCTTCCCTGCAAGCTGGCATCGCGGGCCGTTCGCGAGCCCGGACGAGGCCCTTCCATCAGAGGCACGTGCTGGTCGTTGACACGTCGACGGAATTCCCGTAACCGGTTAAAAGCAATCAGCAGCATATGCGGGCGTAATTCAGCGGTAGAATGCCAGCTTCCCAAGCTGGACGTCGCCGGTTCGAACCCGGTCGCCCGCTCTCTAAGGGCGTCTGCCCCAGTTCCCCCAGGGGCAGACGCCCCGTCTTTTGGCCTGGGCAAGGTACGCGCTGGCCGCAAAAACTGAGTGCCCGACCGCGGGGTGCGACCAAAATTGCGAAGATCACCAGCGCGCTCCCGAAGCACTCCGATGCCGCAACTGGCAGGATGGCTTCCGCGTTGTGCGCCCTGGTGGCGATGACGGGGGGACGGCGTCTTCGTCGCCGAACTTGCCTGACCGTTCACCAGCGCAGCAACGAGAACCCGGTTGAAAAAAACAAACCGATCGCGGAAACGAGGGGTGCCACACGGCGCAAGTCGCTGGAACTCGAAACGCTCTGCAACGGAAAAAGGGCAACGACCCCTGCTACTCACGACCACGAGTTCCCTTCCCCCTATGAAACGCTTGGAACGTGCTGTACAGGCACTCCGTGCCGCGCCAAGGCAGGAAAATCGAGCCGGCGAGTCAGCCGCAAACAAACCCGAGCAACAAAAAGAGCGCGACGCTCCACAGGCGTGCGAACGCATCCACTCGCACCACCGTGCCCACTCGCAGCCAGAGCTAAACCCGCAGCAGCACGATTTGCAGCACCAGGTTCCAGGGCAGCAGCGCCACGCCCCTGGGCACTTCGCGCCTGACCAAAGTCGAGCAAAATAACAAATCGACCCATGCACGGCGTCAACTTGTACAGTACCACCCCTGCCCACGAGTCAGGGTCGTGGCGGAGGAAAGCGCGAACCAAAACCAGGCGAACAACGGCGTGAACCCCGTGAACCAGAACTTGCTCAGCAACGACAGGGTCGTTGCCTTCGCTTCGGTCAAGGATTGGCCAACAGCTCCTTCCCCCGGGAAAGGGCGCTACGGGCAGGGTAACCAACGCATGGCCTCGTGCCTGCTACTCCCAGCGCAGCTCCAGGCAATATGCCGATCGCATTGGGAACGGACCGGTCCAATCTCTTACTGGACCCAGCGCCGCCTCGCTGCACGACCGCCTTTCCTCTACCGGGCAGCACGCTCGCGGTGCAAGCGCACCAAAACTTCTTGGGTCACCGTGGCTACGTGACGGCCGTCACGGTCGAAAATCGCACCGGTCGAGAGGCCACGCGTTCCCATGAGTCCGCGACAGGTAAATTCGTGCAGGTGCCAAGAGTCTGCTTGCACGGGCCGATGGAACCAAATGGCGTGATCCAGGCTCGCGGACCAAAACGTGTGGTAACTCGTACCGCGGCCGCGATACTCCGGATGCATACGGATCACCGCATCGGTCGGCAGGTCATCGGAAAGGTAAGCCAACGCACACGCATGCAACACAGGGTCATCGGGCAGGGCTTCGTTCAGGCGCATCCACGCCGCCATGGTCCCCCTCGGTGTCGTTCCGTCGACAAAGGCACGGTCGATCAGCGGACTCCAGGTATCCTTCGGCAAGCCCTCGGGCATGGGAACCCGAGGCATGTGTTCCACTTGCACATCCGCGCCCTCTTCCGGGATGTGGAACGATGCCGCCAAGTTGAGGATGGCACCAGCGGCTTGCCGGGCGACGACGTGGCGGGTGACGAACGTCCGCCCGTCGCGAATCCGCTGGACTTCGAGACGAATCGGCTCGGCCGCCTCGCCCCGACGAATGAAGTAGGCGTGCAGGGAATGGACCAGGAATTGCGGGGGAACGGTCATGGCCGCCGCTCGCAGTGCCTGAGCGACGATTTGCCCGCCATACAACCCGCCCCAGGGATAGCTCGGACCCGCACCGACGTACGTATCCGGACCGTGCGACTCGAGCCGCATCATCTCCGTGAAAGTCATTTCTCTCTCGTTCACGATGTGCCTCCGCTACCGTGCCCAGGCCCACCAGCAAGCTGGTTTGCTGCAGCGGAACCTATATACCACGAACACAACGACCCTGCTGGACCCTCGCACCTGCGGCTAGAAAACACCTGCCAGGCCTCTCGCCGGCGCTCTTCCCAGAGCTCGTTGCCGAGTCGACTCGAGCGCTCGAGCCGCCCGAAGCTGGTGCGGTACTACAGGGTCGCGGGGCAGGACGATCTAGGGCTAGAAGTCCGTTCCGTCAATCACGTCGACCACCAAAGGAGCCACGTTGTCCGAAAGGTTCGCTTCGCCATCAGCGGCCGACACTTGCAACGATAACGTGCATCGGAATGGCGAAGTGCGGCTGGGAGTAAAAATACTCCCCAGCGGAGGAGTGAGCAAAAGCTGACCCGCAATGGTAGCGCCAGGGGTGATGAACACCGTGTTCTGGTCCCCGGCTGCAGGCGACACGTCCAAACCGGAGACCATCCCCGCAGGGCAGTCGCCCAAATCGACGTTCACCGTTACCGTCCGTCCCTCTTTAGCGCCAATGTCGAGATTTCTTATACGAAATGGCACGACGCGCGACTGCACTGGCATCCAAATTGGCAGCACGATACGCACCGGAGAGAGGCTGGAGATGGTAGTTTCCCGTGCAACCTGCAAACGCGCCGTGGCAAGGTCGTTGCCGTCGCTAAGCTCCAGCACCACGGCGGCCGTGTTGTTCGCCGGTGTTCGATCCTCGCCCTCATGGGCAAGGGGAAGTAAGCTCGCCTGCAGGACGCATCGCTGCGGACTGCGCGAGAGCGGCGTACTCACGGTGTCGCTCGTCACGCCGACGAGAACGCGAACCGTTTTCGTTTGCCGCGGCTTTAACGATACGGTGTCCTGGACTCCAGGCGTTTTCGGGTCGCTATCCACGGCTTGCACGGTACCCATCGGGCAAGTGCCGTCGCCAACCTCGAGCCGGGCCTCCACGGCGCTCGACGCAACAGCAAGACGGTCTGCATTGCGAAGCTGAAGCGCAATTTCTTTGGTCACGCTCTGGGCACCGGCTGGAATGCGCAGGGTCACGGGACTCCGGGGTAACAAAACTAGGTCTGGCCGTGTCTCCCCGTACAGGAACCGCAGGCCGTTGACGTCGTCCGCGGCCAACGCGGCGCAGCGGCCGTCGAAGTGGGCATAGGCCGCCATCGTCGCACTGGAGTCGGAAGAATGTCCCAGACCAATGGCGTGGCCTAACTCGTGGGTGGCAACCTCTTCCACGTTGCACGGTGTCCAGATCGAACAAGCGTCCCAACCATCGTTGAAAACGACCTTTCCGATAACGATGGCGTCGAAGGTTACACCGTTCCGCACCACACCGAGCCTCGTGGGACAGTATCCCCCCACGGCCAGGATTCCCCGGCACTCCCTCGGATCGTTGAGTTCTTGGAAAGGATCATCGAAGGTGATCCGCGTCGGCCCGCTGCACCCCTGGAAAGGCACCGGCTCGGCCGCCCCCGCCACTTCGAGGCGAAGTGTCGAATCGGGTACACGATTCCACGCTTCCATAGCCGCTTGCATTGCTTGCTCCGTGGCCACCGGCCCCAGGGCGCGCAGACCGCGAAGGTCGAGCCAAAAAGACACGGGCTGGCCGGCGTCGGCCTCGAACCAGCGCGCGCTACCCAGCAAGGAAAACGGAGCAGAGAAATCTACGTCGTCGCCCGGGGGCGGCAGTTGAATGCGCGGCGGCGCAATGCCACGCGCCGCAAAGGCAGCTTGGGCTTCGGCGATCACGTCGGCAAGTGGGCGCTCTTCCGGCCGTGGGTCGCGATCGAACCGATGCGAGCGCGGCCGCAGCAGGCTCGCACCCCGGTAATCACGGCGAGCGACCCACGCTCCCCCGGGGTTGGCTTGCACCGTATACTTTCCCGCCGACAATCCGGTGGTATGGAGGCGGCCGTGCCGGTCGCGTTGCAAGAAGACCAAAACGCGCTCGCCGACGCGGTAAGACGGCACACCGAAGACCTTTTCGCTGAGCTCCGCCACCTCGCCACCAAGTTCCGTGAGTTCCACAGAGTTGCCATCCGCACGCCCAGCCACAACAGTGTCCACTCGGATACTCACCCGGGTGCGCACGCCATGGGTTTCAGGCACGTACTCCGAGCCAACATCGACCACTTTCCCCAACACCACTGCCTCTGATTGCTCCGCGAGTTCGCCGTCGTTGTCGTATACCAGCGTGGTCGCACGAGCGTCGAAAGGCCCGAGGGCCGTGCTCAACGCAACCACGACAAAAGCAATCCTCCACGGTGGGGCCATGCAGCTCTCCTCGAGCGGCCCCCACAAGCGAAGCTCGTACCAAACCAGCTGCTTCGCCGCAGCGAAACGGTTCTTGCCGTACGGCAAAGCCTCTGCGGTGCAAATACGCCGCCTACGGTAAAAACGTTAACCTCGCACCTCGACGGCCAAGCAGTTCACCACCGCAAGGCACATAGCAAAGCGCAGCCAGTGTGCGCCGAAAACAAAGAGCGCTTCGCCAACCCTCGGCTCGACCCCAGCTCACCTCCCAGTGGGTCCTGGGGAGAGAGTCCATCGACGATCCACCCCCGATGTGCGAAAAGGCTGCCTTATGGACACGGTAGCAAACCAACGTTGGCAGCAACTTGCCGATCGTCTCGAAATTCAGGACCTGCTCACGCGCTACGCCACCGCAATCGACACCCGCGACTGGGAGCTGTTCACGAGTTGCTTTACCCCCGACGCGGTCATCGACTACACGGCCGCCGGTGGCATCAAAGGGTCGCTTGCGGTGGTGCGCACCTGGCTAGCCGAGGTGCTCGCTGCTTTCGCCATGACCCAGCACCTCGTGACCAACTTCGACATCCGCATCGATGGTGACACCGCGGAGTGCCACTCCTGCCTGTTCAACCCGATGGGGATCGACGACGACGAAGGCAACCTCGTCGTGTTCTTGGAGGGTGGGTATTATCACGACCGACTCGTCCGCACCTCCGAAGGTTGGCGGATCCGCGAGCGCGTCGAAGAGCCGACGTTTTCCACACGGCATCACCCGGTCATCATCCGCCCCGTGCCGTAGCGGGGCTCGGCGCGCTGGGGAGACTCGCGGGCGCAGTCCGCGACGCCACCAGAGGTGGCGCACGACAGCACACCAAACTTGCACCGAGCGCCGCCAAGGGGAAGGGGCTGTTTCCAGAGCACAGGACATTGGCCGCACGATGCCACCAGCATGGGCGCGTGGCGGGCGGCTTCGTCACCACGCCTTGTGTGTCGGCCGCAACGGATTGCGCTCGACTCCCGTGGCACTGGTGGTCGCAACCTTTGATCGAGCTGGGGCGCATCCCCACTCGATCATCGGTGGACGACCTCCGTGGTTCCAGTGGGGCTGGCGTCTGCTGTTCAGGGCATAGAGGAGGTCCGACGATGGCACGCTACGAGGAACGGGCTTCGACGAACGTGGTCGCGGCAGCGCTTTCTGCCTCGGTTACAGGAGGTCTCGTGCTTTTGCTGCCGGCAACGCTACGGGCTAGGGTAACGGGTGTGGAAACCGCGGCATCGCTTGCAGGCGTCCATGAAGACTGCCTGCAAACGTCGGGCAGCGTCGGCGGTGTGGCTTCTCGGCTACTGGGTGGTAACGCCGCTGATGGCGGCAATGATCACGGTCAACGATACCTCGGGCACGACCGGTGGGCCGGGGTGTACACTGCGCGACGCGATCACCGCGGCCAACACCGATGCTGCCACTGGAGGGTGTTCGGCGGGCAGCGGAGCCGACACCATTGTGTTGCCGACCAACGCCACGATCA
>CALAMI010000007.1 GCA_937925685.1 Candidatus Binatia bacterium
GTGAAGCTCGGGCTGGCCGTCGGTGTCGCCGTCGGACGCAGGTCGAGCAAGATAATGTCGCGCACGTCCTCCACGTAACCCAGTGGCTGACTCGGTGCACTCACCCGCGCTCGCACCCGTACCGTCTGCCCTTGCAGCGCCGCCGCGTACTTCACGCACGACAGCGCATCCCCAGGCTGCGCATTCACCTGGAAGCTCAACTGGCAGTTCGGTGGCTGCCCCACCAATGCCGGACTTAGCACCGACACCCCGGCAATCGGTGTCACCAGCGAAAATTCCACCGGTATGCCGTTCATCCCCGCCACACCGCGGGCGTCGGTCACCAAGGCGGTGATCACCATGCTGAAGGTGCCATCGCCGTTGTTCGTCACCCCCAGGATATTCTGCTCGATGTGCACAAAGGCAACCTCCGGCGTTGGCGTCGGGGTAATCGTCGGCGTTGGAGTCACCGTGGGCGTGGCAGTGGGCGTCGAGGTCGGAGTTGCCGTCGGCGTGAACGTTGAGGTCGGAGTGAATGTTGCCGTGGGCGTAGGCGTTGCCGTGGGTGTAGACGTCGGCGTTGCCGTGGGTACCGGTAGGAACTGGATCAGACGCGACAAGGTAACGGACCCATTTCCCCCAGGAGCATCCGTGCTTTGCGGCGAGTCAACTTGGACTTTCAGGCTTGCGACCTCGGGGCTGTTTGCTTGCGGGTCGGAGTCCGTTAGAAGGAAACGGAAGCGGCTCAAGCCGTCCACGATGCGGTTGTTCGTAAACGCGTCGGGGACGGTAAAGTCCGTGAGCCCCAAGAGCTTCCCTCGGTTTCCCTCATAGGAAACGGTGATACGAGAGCCACCCACAATGGGGTTACCGACACCTGGGTTACCCAAAGGATCGGGGTTGTCGCTGACGATGAGCGTAAATTCCTGAACTCCCCCAGCGGGAAGGGGATCGACGGTCAGCGGCAACAGCACCGCAGTCGTCGGGCCGGAGAAGGTGGAGCATGTCGAAGCGAAGACCAGCATTTCGTCCGCACAAGTGCGGAGATCGCCGGTTTGGTCGGCATCCCATCGACCATTCCCGTTCACGTCCACGAACGGCTCGGTGTCATTACGTACACCGTCGCAATTCTCGTCGTAAAATGGCTCAGCGAGCGGGAGAAGGTCATCAGCCTCGTCACAGATACCGTTATTGTTGTTATCCAAGAACGGCCGCTCACCGCGCGTGGTCGCCAGGGTGGCCACGGTCCCCCCAGGCGGAATAGGAGCCTGCGAAATGAGCACGGCGCTCGCTTGTCCCAGCAGATCTGTCGGCGTTTGGTTCCCGACCGCACCTCCGTTGGTGGTGAATGTCACCACCGTGCCCGGAGGTACTGGGTTACCAAAGCGGTCGGCAACGAATGCGGTAATTTGATTTTCCAAGCCAAACGTGACTCTTCCGGCGATGTTATTGAATTCACGAGCTAAGCTGAAGTTACGTTGCGATGGTGGGCCGCCGAGCACCTGAACAGGTGTCGAGCGTGTGACCAGCGGTGGTTCCACCGAAAAGACTTGTGCCGTCACTTGCAGCGGTAGGGCACGCCGGCCCGTGGTCAGCACTGTTCGCACTAAGCCCTCTGCATCACTGACCTGTTGGCGCGGACTCAAGCTTTCACCTGACACCTGCGGCAAGGAGAACACCACCTGCACCCCAGGTAAGGGCTCGCCGTTGCGACTTTTGACACGGAAGGTCAGAGTAGCCTGCTCCGGCAAACCCGACCCGCGCACACCCAACGTTGAAGTCGAGGAGCCAACGAACTCGAGCGCGCCGGCACGGTCACCTTCGCCCGGCGTTGGTGTGGGGGTTCCCGTCATGTTGACCACGGGGACATCAATGGCAGCTAAGCTCACGCCCCCACCAGTGATCCGGAGCGTCACTGTGCCGCTAGGAGTTCCCGCAGGGATTACGAGCGTGGCCATCGCCTCGCCATTGACATCTGTCAGGGCAGAGCGGTCAATGGTTCCCATGTTAACCGCAAATCGCACGCGCACGTTTTCTACCGGGCGCCCTAATGCATCGAGTGCCGTCACCCGAACTACCGCCAGCCCATCGTTCCTGTCATCCACGCGAATGCTGAAGGGTCGCACGATCGCACTTAAGGTTTCGATTGCACCGGGCAAGGTAACCACCTCGCCGTTTACGGCGTTGACCACGCCACCCGATCGCGCTCGTACCCACACTTCGCTTCCTTGCATGTGCGGCGTGAACTTCAGGCAAGTGATTGCATTACCCGGCTGCGGGACCACGGGAATTCCCGTCTGCGAAGAAAATTGGGAAACGTCACATGGTGGCAACGAGTTCGTCACGGCGCCATTCGTAATCACGATTGCAGCAGACGGGTCGCTTTCGTCCTCCAAACAAGCCCCGCCAGCGCACACCGAGTCGCCCGAACAGGCAGTGCCATCTGCCGGACCGCCCACGCAACGGCGGCGCAGAACCACTTCGAACACCACTGGAGTGCCATCTTCCACCGCGTTTCCTTGGGCGTCGACCATCATCGCACTCAACGTGGTCAGGAGCGTACCGTCGTTGTTGTCGATGAATCGGGGATTCAGCGCGATACGAATGCGCGCCACCGGGCCGGCCGAAATCGCAACCAACGGTTGCTTTTCGACCAGGGCCACTGGGGCGTTGTCCGACACTGTGTCAACGCAAGCTTGTACGGTAACCGGTCCAGACTGCGATCCTGCCTTCAGCTGTAGGATGGCAAAACCGGCGGAATCCGAGCTTGCGAATGGAGCATCGATCGGGCAGCGAGACTGCGGGTCAGGAACCACAGGGGTGGCCTGGGTCGGCGCCAGAATCACCGCGCCGGGAGCACTTTCCCCGGGCACGACGCTGAAGTAAACGCGAACGCCACTGAGCGGCTGACCATTGTTATCCAGGACCCGAGCGGCGATGGCGCTCAGATCCGTGCCCCCGGTGCCCGACACCTGAATGCGCGCGGGGCTTGCCGACAAAAGCAGAGACGCCGGCTTACCCGGAGGTACGTTCGGCAACTTTCCGCCAGGTGGAATCCGCCCGGGTACCACAGTAATTCGGGTGCGACCGGTTACTCCTCCAGCCATTGCCGTCACGAAAAAGTCTTGCTCAAAAGTACCTGCAGGCACGCGCAACAAGGAAGTGGCCACCCCATTTTCCGAGCCAAACGGGCGGGTGACCTCCACCAAAGGACTGACTTGACCTACTTGGGTCACAAACAAGACATTGATGTCGTTCATTGGTTGGTTGTCGGAGTCGAACACCGAGGCCTTAAGGTTAATGTTGGTGTCCACTGCGTTGCCGACAGTGGATGGGTCGGCTTCGAGGACAACCACCGACACAGGTTTGGTGCTTCGCCCGGAAACCACGGTGACGCTCACTTCCCCGGATTTCTGGCAAGCAGAGGCAGTCACGCGCAGCGTGCCAATGGCCGTGCCGGCTGGGATATCCAAGACAGACGACGCCATTCCCGATAGGTCGGTTGCTCGCACCAGCTCGCGAAACGTCGCCACGCGCGGTTGCACATCGAACAAAATGTTGGCGTTCGGCACGGGCCGATTGTCACTGTTGAATGCCACCGCGGTAATGCGCGCGGCGCCTCCCGTCTGTGAGCTCACCGACAGGGCGTCTGTCTGCACGATGATCGCTGCTAGGTCCTCGCAGGGCCGAGGAGTGGGAGTCTGGGTCGGCGTGGAGGTAAATGGAATCGGGGTTGACGTCGGGCGCGTTGGCGTGCCCAAAGGCGCTTGCACGAGAATGGTCAAACTTACACTGAGCCCACTCAACGGGGATCCCGGAGCCCCGTTGACCGTTAGCGCGTACCGACCGCCGATTGGCGCCGCAACACGTCCGCTCAGACTTCCATCGGCACCCGTGCGGACCAGCGGGTCGCTCAAACCAAAGACATCCAAAGCGGTTTCAATTTCCAAGGGCAAATTGGCAAGCGGACGACCACCGGCATCGCGGGCAAATACGGAAAAGGCTGTCGATTGGTTCCCCACCAAGGTGATTTCCTCGACCCGGAGCGTTAAAGACCCAGCGTCGTTCGCCACGGTGCGCTCGTTTCGGCTGGCGCCGCTACGCACTGGCGTGCTGGTGGCCGGGACTGGCGTGAACCGAGGCGCGCTCGGAGACGAGGCCGGAGAACTAGTGCCACTTCCCCCGCCACCGCCACCACAACCGTGGGCAAGCCCCAACGCACTGAACACGAGTGCGAGCCAAATGTGATGCGCCTTTTCGGGTCTCATAGCCCCTCTCCTCGTTCCACCGTTCCAGCCTCACTGTGTGGGCTGTTGCACCGACAGGCACTCTTCGAGCGAGTTGCAGCACAGCTCGCCTGTCTGGCAATTACAAAAGTTGTCAAATGTCACCGTATAACCCGCGGTGGCGCGGTAAGTGTTGCCCACCGAGTCACGAGCAAAAAAGGTAAGGGTGAGCGGCTGCGCTTCACCCCACACGCGAGGTTGCACGGCGGCTTTGGCCAAGAAATCGACTAACAGCAGGCCGGTAACCGTGGTCTCTGTAAAGTTACAGCTGCCCCGCACAGTGCCCACGACGCAATCATCAGCACTGGCGCAGGACCGCTGTGGCGCGTTCGAACAGCGCCCCCCAATCACGGTTGCAGCCACGTTTTCCGTCAAGTCCCCGAGGCCAGTGCGGGGGTCATCGAAACGGACCCGCACCTGGAACAACCGCAAGTCAAGCTTTTGTTCGTTCCGCAAAACGACGTTCAGCGAAGTCTGGGTGAACGCTTCCAAGGTGACCTGCGTCTGGCCGCCACCACCACTGCCACCCCCGGTCGAAACGCAAAAATTTCGAACCACGTCCACGTCGGCACTGTTCGGACGGACTGCGTCCGCTTGCGTAATCCCTTCGCTAGAGAACCCCACGACCCGAAAAACCAACGAATCATCACCATCTACGGCGTCGCCGCTCGAGCCACAGCTTCCCGCGGTCACTGCAGTCCAAAACGCCAAAGCTAACGAGGCTAACCACCGCATGGACCCCTCCTCATACGTTTCCAGTGGCCCCCCGGTCGGCGAGCTCGACAATTTCTTCGTTGCGAAGAAAAACGAAACGAGTTTTGCCTAGGGCTTCGAGGGCCACGAATTTCACGCGTCCGCCTTGGACCTTTTTGTCGAGTTCAATGGCGGCGGCGAGCTGAGCGCGGTCAACGTCGTCCGGAAGATTTACGGGTAGCCCGGCGCGCTCGAGCAAGCTACGCAAGCGGGTGACAACTTCTAGTGGGCAAAGCCCTAGCGCAGCACTGACCCGGGCTTCAGCAACCATACCGATGGCAACGGCTTCTCCATGAAGAAAGCGCTGATAGGACGTAATGCTTTCCAAGGCATGCCCGATCGTATGGCCGAAGTTCAGCACCGCACGTTCACCGGCTTCGCGCTCGTCCCGCTCCACCACCGCTGCCTTCAATTCGCAGCAACGGCGGATGACCTGAGTTACGACTTCCGCCTCCAGCGCCAAGAACTGGGCGAGTTTTTGCTCGAGAAGGGCAAAGAGTTCCGCGTCGAGGATCGCACCGTACTTGGCCACCTCGGCAAAGCCAGCCAACAATTGCCGTCGCGGCAGCGTGCGCAATGTGCTCACGTCGATCAACACCGCGCGGGGTTGATAAAAAGCACCAATGAGATTTTTTCCCCGCGGGTGATCGATCCCGGTTTTTCCACCCACGCTCGAGTCTACCTGCGCTAGCAGCGTCGTCGGCAACTGCAGGTAAGGGATTCCTCGAAGATAAGTCGCGGCGGCAAAGCCAGCGAGATCCCCGACAACGCCGCCTCCCAATGCCAACAGCGGTGAAGAGCGTTCCAGCGCCGCATCGACCAGCGCATCGTAGATCAACGACAGTGAAGCGAGGTTTTTATGTTCTTCCCCGTCTGGCACGTCCACGCGCACTGGCTCGAACCCTTCAGAAAGAAGGCTCTGCATCACGATATCCGCGTACAGGGCACCCACTATTGGGTTTGTCACCACAGCGCATTTGCCCGGCGGGCAGAGTTTGCGGGCCCACAACCCCGTTTGCCCGAGAATGGCCTCGCCGATGACGATCGGGTACGAGCGATCCCCCAAACCGACAACGATCGGGGCAGGGGAAACACTTCGGTTTATGACCGGGCCAGTCATGCAGACAACTCCTTCGGGTGCAAAATCGCACCCAGGTAAATCAGGATCGCCTCCGCCACCTCTTCGGGCGAACGGTGCGTGGTGTCAACGCAAACGTCGGCTTGAGCGTATGCTTGAGCTCGTTCTGCTAGAAGGGCTTCGATACGCTCGCGCCGATTCTCATGCTCCAACAAAGGCCGCGAGGAATCTGAGCTCGTACGGGCAAGAATGGCATCCACCGAAGCGGTAAGGCAGACAACCGGCCCGGCGGCTCTCATGCGCGCCAGGTTTTCCGGGTCTACGATCGCGCCACCGCCGGTTGCAACCACCGCATCCTCTTGAAGAGCCTGAGCCAATTCTTCGCCCTCGATCTGACGAAAGTAAGCCTCCCCATAGCGGGCGAAGATCTCTGAAATCGGCAACCGAAGGCGTTGTTCGATGCGCTCGTCCACATCGACAAAGGCTTTGCCCAAGCGCTGCGCCAGCGCGCGCCCTACGGTGGACTTTCCCGTGCCCATAAAACCGGTAAGGACAATGGTGGTCATGATCGCTTTGCCTGACGTCTCCCCAGAGCGCCTCAACCCTCCGGTGGCGCCACCGAGCGATTGCGCCAAAGCTCCTCCGCCGACGGCAGATTGGCGGCCGGCGTCCCCAGGATCCGAGGGGTCAGGAATACCAACAAGTCTTCGCGGCGGTTGCTCTTATTAAAGTTGCGGAAGAGCCACCCAATGCCCGGCACGTCTCTCAAAAAGGGGATCCCCGTGTGGGTTTCGGCGAATGTGTCGCGGTAAATTCCGCCAAGGACAATCGTTTGCCCGCTCTTCACCAAAATGTGCGAGTTGGCTTCGCGCGTGATTTCCGTGGGTATCTGGTCCACCGTTCGAGCGAAATCCGCCTGGCTCGACTTGGTCGACATATCCAACAGCACGAACCCATCGGACGACACCTGTGGGGTGACAACCAAAATGATACCCGTTTCAATTTTCTCCGTTGCCGCCGACGCCGCTCCAGCAGCACCACCGGCACCGGTGTTGATGATCGTCCCCGTGCTCGGCAGACGCACGCGAATGATGGTGAGACTCTTGATCGTAGCGGGTACGTTATTGAGAGTGACCACCCGCGGGCGAGACACCACCCGCGCCTTACCTTGGCGTTCGAAAGCACTGAGCCGCACGTCGAGCGCATGAGCACCATCCAGCGAGCCCAAGGCCAGATTCAGCGCACTACCGCTGTTGGCAACGGCTTGTGCGGCTGGAAAATCCGCGATAAACGGCACGCCGCTCGAACCGGCCCCTAGCCCACTGCCGCCAACCCCAATCGTCCCCGGGAAATTCAATCCCGTGGGATTCCCGGTGGCTGGACCCGCCAAGTACCGATACCCCCACTGCACCCCAAGTTCGCGCGCAAAGTCCGTGGTTGCCTCGACAATGTTCGACTCGATGAGCACCTGTGGCGTTTGGACATCGAGCCGACGAACCACCTCCTTGGCGTTGTCGATGCCCCGCTGAATGTCACGCACGATGATCGTGTTCGACAGCTCGTCGACAAACACACTACCGCGGTTGGTCAAGACTCCTAATTCTTGCGTCGTCCCCCGTGCTCCCGCACCGCCGCCAGCGCGACTTGCAGCCGCACCACTGATGATGTCGGCCAAGTTTTTCGCCTTGGTGTAGTTCACTTTGATGTATTCCACTTGGAGGGGTTCGAGAACCTTCGCGGCTTCTAAAGCCTTTTGCTTTTCCTCGCGCTCCTCACGCAGGCGCTTGACGGTGGAAATGCGAATGACATTGCCCTCCTGGACGCTCTCTAGATTGAGAGTTTGCAAAATAATGTCCAACGCCTGATCCCAGGGAACGTCGAACAAGCGCAAGGTTACCTTGCCGCGCACATCATCCGTCGCCACGATGTTGAGCTTGCTGACCTCGGCCAGAAGCCGGAGCACGTTGTGCACGTCGGCATCTTTGAAATCCAGCGACACACGCTGACCGACGTAACTCGGTTTGGCACCGGTAACCGTTCGGGTTTCCGTGGTTTGCACAGCCACGGGAGAGGGCTCCGGCGCCAGCTGCCGCGCCGGCACAGCTTCCTCCTCCAACGCGCTGGCAATGGCCCCCAACCGGTGCGAGTACACTAACTCCTCTTCGATCGGTTGGGTGCCCCCGGACGGTTCCCCTAAAAAGGCAACGACCGTCGAGTCCAGATCGCTGACCGTGTACGATGGTACCTTGGCTTTAAGGTACGCCGAAACGCGCAAACTTGTCGCGCTTGACTGCAAACGAATTTCCTTGATCAAGGGATTGCGTCGCACCGGAAACCGTTCCACCACGCCAGGGCGGACATTCGGGGAGGCAATTTCCAGCACGAGGCGCGGCGGGCTTTCCAAGGCCAAATGGGTGACTGCTTGTGGACGGGAGCTGAGCTTCAAGAACACTCCCTCTTGGCCATTGTCGCTCACCACGCGCAGTTCGCGAAGTTCGAGCACTGGCATTCCTTCACCTGCTCGAAGCTCTGGCGCTGCAGTCCCATCTGACGGTAACGTTTCCGTGAGCTGCCCGCCTTGTTCGGCACCCCCCAACGGGGAGGTAACGGAGGTCAGCGGAGCTTCCACTTTTTCGATAGCCGGGCGACTGCACCCAGCAGCCAAAACAAGGAACAACCCTCCGACCAGCCCACAACGAACCGCAACCGACCCATTCCGTTGCATCATCTTTTCTCCCGTCCTGGTTGGCTCGGCCCCTCTTCACTCGGGGTTTCCATGACAATTCGATTCACTTGTTCGTTGCCGTAAAAGTCGACCGTCTTCTCCTCTACGATGACGCGCCTCGGCTCGATCGCAGTGACCACCCCACCGTTGCGTCCCATGGGCGTGCCAAGGGTGACGATGAAACCCATGCCAGCACTGTCTTCCACGACCGCACGGGGCGGGCTCATTTCCCACATCGTGCCTACGACAGTCAGTTGCCCCAGCTCGTAACGCTGAAGGGGCGTAAGCTCGACGCTTTCCGGCTCACGCCGGCGCAGGTCGAGCATGAACGGGCGAAACGGGTCGCGTCGCCCTACCGGGTTGTAAGGCGGCACTTCGCCGTTTTGCACCGACGCCGCATCCGACGGCAATTCCGCAAACAATTTCGGTAAAGCGCCCCAGGCCGTCATCCACAGCAACACACCGACTACAAAGCGGAGCAATGCCCAGAGGCTCACGATTTGCCTCCTTTTTCACGCTGTTTTTTAATCCGCTCACGCTCAGCGTCGTCGAGGAAGCGATAGGTCACAGCCACGCACGAGGTATCCAACACCACTTCGGACCCTTCGATCCGCTGCGGAGCCTTCATGGACACACCAGACAGGTTGACGATCCGCGGCATGCGCCCAACTTTGTCGAAAAACGTCGCCACTTGGTGAAACGTGCCACGGACGACTATGTCGACCGGTACGGAAGCGTAAAACTCCTCGTACTGCTCTTCGCGCTGCTTAAACTGTACGACCTCGAGACCAGACTCGATCCCCAAGGAGGATACGGAACTCAAAAGTTCGGGGATCTCTTTCGTGTCCGGAAGCTGCGCCACCGCACGGCGCAAGTCGCCGTCGAGCTTTTGCACTTCTTGCTTGGCTTGCTCGAGGTTACCCACAAGCGCCGCCTTACGGTCTCGATCTCGCCGCAGTTGCTCCACTTGCTTTGCCTTTGCCTCGATTTGCGCCTCCCGAGGCCAATAGAGAAAGTATGCGTAAAGCAGTACCAGTGCGGCCACGGCTCCCACGATGGCGAGGATGCGTTGCCTCGGGGGGAGTTCGAGTAAACGTTCGATAAGCGCGTTCACGGCAACCTCACGTTGGTTTTTTTTGCTCAGCAGAGGCTGACTCCGGTTTCAGCGGTTTGCCCTGCCGACCGACGTAATCGAGAAGCGCCTTGATTTGGAAGCGCTTGAGCGACGGCCCGGCTTGCGCACCGGGCTGGGCAACGGCTTGGGCCGTCTCCACCAAATCCACGTCGAAAAAGTAGCGCGACTGCTGCAACCGCCGCATAAATTCCGCAATCGTTTGGTTGTCAATCGCTAAGCCTTGAATCGACACGGCGCCGTTCGACTCGCTGAATTCCGTCAGCCAAAGTTTCTCGGGCGCTGCATCGCTCAAGTCTTCCAAAGCACGGACCGGACCGACACGGCGGTGCTTCAGGAGCTCGATGACCTGCAACTTCTCCTGCAACTCGGCGCGCTTGGCATCCAAGTCCTTCACTTCCTTTGCTTGTTGCTCGAGCCGCGCGAGTTCCTCTTGCAGCTTACCCGCCTCTTCCTCGAGCTGTGCCAGACGGCGCGCTTGGAACGAATAAGGCAACAGCATCATTAGCAAGACCACAACCGCCGTCAAAATCGCCAGGGACATCTGGCGACGACGCCCCAATGCCCGCTCTGCTTCGCGAACTGGCAGTAGATTGATGCGAATCATTTGTCGTTCGGCCTCCGCGTCGCCAAACCCACGGCCACCGCAAACTCCGCCCCACGGCGCAGCACAACTTGCCTTTCCACATTTTCCCCCAGCGTGAGGTGCGAAAAAGGGTTGACCACCTCGACGGAAATTCCCATGCGTTCCCCAAGCTGCTCCGCCATGGCGGGTAAGAGGGACCCACCGCCGCTCAAGTAAATGCGGTCGATGGTCTCATCGCCAGAACTCATCCAGAAAAACGTCAGCGCATGGTGAATTTCATCCGTGACCGCGGCCGCCGCGGTTTCAATCACCGCGTGCGCATGTTCGGCAAGCTCACCATCGGATGATGGGTCAAGCTTGAGCCGCTCTGCGGCTTCGACGGAAATGCCGAGATCCTGCACGAGGCTTTCTGTGATGTCGCGCCCACCGACAGCTACGTCGTGGGTGAAGGCACTTTGCGCATCCTTGATAATATTGATCGCCGTGTACCGGGCACCAATGTTCACCAAGGCGATCGTACCATGCGGGGCTAACTCATAATTCAGCTCGAACATATTGCACAAAGCAAAGTAATCCACGTCCACAACCACTGGCAGCAGCCCCGCAGCCCGCAGCGTCTCCGAGTAACTATTTACGATCTCTTTTTTTGCTGCCACGATGAGGACGTTGGCCCGCTGACCCTCATCGACGTAGTCCATAACCTGGTAGTCGAGATTCACGTTGTCCAACTCCTCGGGGATAAAATTCCCTGCCTCCACGAGAACGGCCGTTTCCATCTCCTTTTCGTTGTGTGCCGGCATCGAAAAGCGCTTGATAATGACCGCCGGCCCAGGGACGGCAGTGACTGCCTTTTTTGCTCGAAAGCCATGCTGCGTGTAAGCCGCGCGAATAAGCTCTGCCACGCGATCCATCTCGACCACCATGTTGTTCTGTACCGCGGTTGCAGGTGCTGGAAACGCGGCCAAGGCCTGCACCCTCACCTCGCTCTTTTTCCCTTGAACTTCGAGAAGCTTGATCGTGTTCGAGCCAATGTCCACGGCGAGGTACGGCTCTTCACCGCGAAATGGATTGATCTCAGATAGAGAACTGGAAAGTACACGGCTCACACGATCGATCCAGCTTGGCCCAGCCGCCATCGAGAATCTCCCTCTTAACGCCACAGCCGCACCTTCCACCCGGTCTCGCTGCCGACTGGCTACGGGCTACGCTCCGAAGCCTCCCCCCTTGGTCGGACCGAGTAAGAAAGCATGTGGCTTCCCTTGTCAACCGCCTCCTACGAATAATTTCGCAACCTCGTGGGCCGGCATAAAGCGAATTTTGGGCCAACCCAAATCATCTCCAGGCGCAAAGGAAGTCCCCACGGAGCTGGCCCCGAGTGGCAAACTTGTACGATGCAGGCACAATAAAATTCGCCACCTCACGGGCGGCTAGGGCTGGACCGATCCCCAGCTCTACCGAAAGTACCCAAATAGCTCGCTCCCCAGCACGGGATTTATCCGGGATCGGTAGCGGCGCACGGCAATCTGCCAGTAGCGTAAAGGGTTGTCCTTCTCGGGAGTTCGGTCCTATTCAATGGTGTTTTGCTGGCCTTTCAGTGCTGGAACGAAAGCACCGCACCCAGTTCAGTTGTACCAACGCTGGTGGGAGCTCGCTGCGCACTTGGCCGATCAACAGACTGGGACTCACGCTCACGATCCGCGGTTACCCCACCACTCTGGCTGGGTACTCCTCAACCGCTTTGGGGGGCGCCAAACCATAAGAGCCTTCCGTTTCCATTTCGTTCGGAGTGGCGACACCCCCGAAACCCGACGAAGCGGCGTTGTCTGGCTGTCTAATCTTGGCGCTTACCCGGCGCTCGCACCACCTGCGCCGCAGGGGAAAAAGCGACAACGTATAACTCTGACGAGCCCTTGCGGGTTGCTTCGGGCCGTGTGGTCACCACCCGGGAAAATTCCTCACGGATTCGATTGAGCAACCCCGGCAAATCTGCCCCCATGAATACTTTGATCACCAATACTCCGCCTGGCCGCAACCAGTGCAACGCCAATTCCACTGCCCGCTCCGCGAGCGCACGCATCTCCGCTTGGTCGCGGTCTCTCACGCCGCTCAGTCTCGGGGCAAGGTCACTTAGGACAACATCCGCCGGAGCCCCGAGTTCGGCGCGAACGCGATCGATTAAGTCCGCATCCGACACATCGGCCTGCAACACGGCGACGTGAGGCGCATCCGCAAGCGGTGAAATGGGCTTAAGATCCACTCCCACGACTTTCCCTTTACGACCGACGATACGGGCAGCCACTTGCAACCAGCCGCCTGGCCAGGCGCCCAAGTCGACCACTCTCTGTCCACTACGCAGAAACTTGTACTGTTTTTGAAGCTGCTCCAGCTTGTACGCCGCCCGCGAGCGCAGCCCCGCCTCTTTGGCCTGGGCATAGAATGCGTCCTTACGCTGGTATCGCGGCATAGCACTGCGGCCCAGGAGGAGGTGCGCCACGGTAAAAGGAGCAACTCCAAGCATCAATACATCCGGTTTTCCCCATGTGGGCGATGACCGAAAACCTTGTCCAATCCGGGACGCGATACCACGTAATGCAAGGGCCGAAATAGCATCCACTCGAGGGCGAACCCCACCGGATGCACGAGATAGGCCGCCACCCGGAGCGGATGCGTTTGCGTTTCATCGAACTCGTCCCCACCATGGACCTGGCCAGACGAGGGCACAGAGAACAGCAAAACCACCGAGGTTATTGCGGCTGCAATCCGACGTTTCATCTGTCGAACCTCCCGTTTCCCCGCCACTTTACCCTTGGCCACTGCCAAGTTGAAGCGGGGTCTGACCGCAGGAAACAAAAGAGAGCTGACGCCCGGCTAAGCCCTGTTGACGCCGGTGCGAGAAAAATTCTGCCGCCAGACACGCCGTGCAGCCACCGACGTCGACCACTTGCGAGAGAGGTACACCAGCGTCGCTCAGAGCGAGACGATTGGCATACCGCAGGTCCACACGATAGGACGGGCTGCCTCCAAGATCGCGAACAGCGCTTCCCAACCCGGCACTGCGGAACGCAGCCACTACGTCAGCCCCAACCTCATAGCAGCAAGGGCCGATTGAGGGACCGAGAGCTACCCACAAGGCATTCGGTTCGACGCTAAATTCTCGAACTAGGACCTGCACCACTTCGCCCACCAGTCGGCCCGCCGTCCCACGCCAACCCGCGTGGACAGCCGCAACCACGCGCCCTCCAAGTGCCGCCATCAACACGGGCACGCAATCCGCAGTCAGCACACACAGCGCCACGCCCGGGACAGCGGTAACCAAGGCATCGCACTCCTTGACTTGCTCCAATGAGCACTCGTCAACGACAAACACAGTTGAGCCATGCACCTGACGCATACGGGCCCAGTAACGAACGGCAGGGAAGGAACTCTTCACCTTGCTCCAATTTCGGTCGACAGCGCTGACTGAATCCCCCACGGCATGGGAGAGGTTCAATGACGCAAACTCACCCGTGCTCGCGCCTCCCTGGCGACCGAGGAACGTAACCCCGCCGAGGTATTGCGCCGCTGGCGGCTGGCTTACACGCCAAAAAGGGATCGTTCCCGTACCCATCGATCCATGAAAAGGCACTCTTCCGAGTTTTTCAGGAGCGTTCGGAACAGCACAACCTGACCAATTCTCTTACCTGAGCTGCATTCAAATCCTCTAGATGAAAGATCATGTCGATGGCTTGCTCCATGCGCTCTTTTCTTAACGTGTAGCGCGTTTCGCGGCGGAATTTGTCCTCGACTTGCTTCCGGCGATCGTCGAAGGTGCGTCCAAAGGCGCCAAAGGGAACTTCTTGCTCTGCCTCGTAAGTCTTGCCGGATTCCAGCTCGATCCGTACCCGCGCCCCAAAACTCATCTTCTGCGTAAGAAGCTGGCGAGGCCCCCAGTCTATCCGCATCGGCAGGGAAGACCGCCCCGTTGAGTCCAGCCGAACCAACGCAGTCTCTTGCATTTTTTGCGTCATCCCGTCATCGAGTGTCAGTCGGACTCGAGCTGCCAATTCCCACGTGGCTGGATCTTTGATCCGCTCAGGCAAGAACTGGCGGGGGCTCAACTCCTTGTCCAGCAGTGCAGCCGCGACATTGTAAGGGACCGAGAAGTTCAGTGTCACCGGCAAACTCTCGGGGCCCCGTAGGTAGGGTTGACTCAACGCCTCCATTCCCAAGGTCAGAGGATTGGCCGAGACTTCTACCGAACGTACCTTTCGGCCGTCGATATGGTGCTGTCGCTGAAGAGCCAAAACACAATCGATAATCGCGGCCAGGTAAGCGCATCCAGGGTAGGTTTTGTACGAAAGCGTGTCAGAAACCCAAAGTTCGCCGAGGTTTCGAAATGCCTCGGCCAGTGGGTGGACTGCGAACAGCTTCGCAAAGCCGTCCTCGCCCTCCCAGACATCAGCAACCACGCGCATACCTTGCAATGCCAATTGCGCCGCTTGCACGCCGATGGTTAGCGTTTGCGCCGCTAGGACAGCTTTCGCTTCGGAACCAAAAAACGCCGCTCGCGACGGCTGAGGAGGTTGAGCGAAGGCAATGTTGAGTGCAGCCGCTGTTTTTGTGCTGTCGAGGTCTAACAATCGCGCCGCCAAGGCAGCGCCGCTCGCCAAATGCACGAACGTGCACATCTGGCCATTTAGGGCTCCGCCTAATGCCACCGCCCCAAGTCTCCCTGCCACTTCGTTGGCCGCAAGCTGCGCTAACAACAGGTCCGAGCCTGACTTGTTCGCCGCTTCTGCCACGCCGAGAGCGCCAACCACAGCCGAGTGGCCGGTATGGGCCGCAAAAAGATAGTCGTCGTAATCCAAAGCCAGGCTCAAGGCCGAGTTGGCGTACAACGCGAAGTGTAACGAGGTCCGTTCCCCCGATGGGATCAACGTTGCCTCTTTCCCACCCGACCACTGCCGCACCGTTCGGCTGACGACGCGGCCCGCTTCTGAAAAGTGCCCGGCGTGAATGGCGGCAATGCAGCTCAGCACCTGGTTTTTGAGTTCCTCGATGACGCGCCGGGGAACGCTCTCTGGCGTAAGTCCAGCCACCCAACGTCCGATGTAGTCGGTAATTCCCAAACCCATAGCTCAGTCCCCTCTCTGCCTCATTGGAACGCTGAGCTTGCTTTTATGGGAAGCAGCCAACGCTCGCCACCCCTTTCGTCAACCGACCAGCGGAACCTTGGCAGGGAGCAAAACCACCCTGTTGCGTCCGCATCCGACGAATCGCTGCAGTGGTTAGTCTAGAAAGATGCCAACCACCTTGTGCCACACCAAACCCAGACCTGAACCTTCGGCTACGGGTGGACTTTCCCCACTCTCGCCGGCCACGCAAAAAAGGCCCGATGCCATCATACGAGAACGTGCGAGCAAAAAAGATTCAGTGCGAGCCCAAGCAGGGCCCGGCCACTACCCGGTCTCACCGCAACTCCTAGCCCGGTAATGCCACAAAGTCCCCCCTCGCCAAACGACTCACAACTCCGGGAAGGGCTAATTTGATCTCGTCCTTACAATGGCGATAGACGCTCTCGGGCTGACCAAAAGGGTCTTCGATATCTCCTTCAAACCCGGCAAAAGTTTTCCAGGTGAATACAGGCTTCCCGTGGGACTCTGGAAAATGCTCCCGCAGGGTTGCAAGCTGGGCTCGCGTCATCGCCAGGATCAAATCCGCCCGAGCCACCCAATCCCGATGCTGTTTCAGATCCGTCGACACTGCACCCTCTGGCAGCTCGATGCCTTCGTCTCGAAGAACCAAACGCGCCTCCAGCGACACCAACGCCCCATCGCGAGCATACAAAGCAACCCCACCGGAAAGCACCCGCCACTGCCGGTGCAAACCCTCGCGTTCCAGCTCGCGCTTGAGGAGTTCGGCAGCGATCACGCTTCGGCACGTGTTGGCCTGACAAACCACAAGCACGACGCGTTGTTTTTCCATCGCTTCTCATGGCCTCGCGCGGGTTGTGGGCCAACCACGGTCCACAGCCCGCGCAGGCGCTGAACTCGAAGTTGACGCGACGTTAACCTTGCAACACGGAAGCAAGGATACGGCCCATATCTTCCTTTGCCGTGATCCCCTTGGCCAGTTCTGCCTTCAATGCCTGGCCGAGTTCCGCGGCGTCCCAGACGGCGCGTTTGGAAACTTGACCCACAGTGTGCCAACCCTTCATGAGCCAAACCGCTCCCCCGCCGACGCGGAACACTTCTCCATGAACGTCGGCCGCGTCATCGCTTGCCAGCCACGCCACCAGTGGGGCGACATGTGCTGGCGAGAATGGATCGAACTCGCCCTCCTTAGGCTGCTGCCCCATGATCGCCGCTGTCGAGGGGGTCGCGTCAACCGTCAGCCGCGTCCGCGCAATCGGCGCAATGGCGTTTGCCGTCACCCCGTACTTCTGCATTTCTTTATCGACGATAATGGCCAGTGCAGCCACCGCAGCTTTCGCCGAGCCGTAATTGGACTGTCCCACGTTGCCGATCAAGCCGGCGTCCGACGACGTGTTAATCAGTCGGCCATTCAGCACGTTGCCCTTTTTGTGCTCCTCCCGCCAATACTCGCACGCATGTCGAGCGAGATTGAACGAGCCCTTGAGATGTACGGCAATGACCGCATCCCAATCTTCTTCGGACATATTGAAGATCATGCGATCGCGGAGGATACCTGCGTTGTTCACGACGATGTTCAGTTTTCCGAAATGATCGAGCGCACACTCGATGATGCGCTTCGCTCCTTTGAAATCTGCCACATTCTCGCCATTGGCCACCGCCTCGCCCCCCATTGCCTTGATTTCCGAGACCACTTGTTGCGCAGGCGTATCCGTGGGCTGACCACTACCGTCGAAATGCGCGCCTAGGTCGTTGACGACGATCTTGGCGCCCAGCTTCGCCATCAGCAACGCCTCTTCACGCCCGATTCCGCGTCCGGAACCCGTAATGATTGCCACCTTTCCCTCTAGCAAACGCGCCATCTTAACCTCCCTTGTACTTGTTTTGTTTTAGGATCGACTCTCGTGCGGTGCGCCAGCCGCTGAACAGGAAACCATTGCAATGCGCGAGCCGGATCGTGCATGCTCTGTTCCTCGCGACACCCGCGCCGGGAAGAATACCGGCGCTATGTGTCCCGAAAATCTGCCTTGTGTCAAGTCCAGCACCGAGGCCTGCAGCAAGATCCCAGTGTGACGCACCATGGCTTGCGCAAAAGTGCCAAGAGCCCAAAGCTGGGCAAACTCTATCCCTCTCTTGGGGAGTTCGCGTCGGACCCTTCTGTTCTGACGTCAAGGCAGTGAGCAAGCACAAAATCCTAAAGCTACCGTGTCTGTGGGACATTTCCCGGAAGCCGCCCGATGTCTGCGTCCGGGATGAGTACTGAGGGTAGCGGGAACGGCCATCGTCTTCCCTTGGCGTCGGAGTGGTGACTCGCCCGGCTGTTTGGAAGGCCAAAAGGTACCCTGGCTCCCCTGTTTCCTCACTTGAAAGCCCTCAAAAAAGCAACTCGGACGAAACCGCATTATTAGCCGTTGTGCGCACGTAGTAGGCGAGCGGAACTGGAGCAAAGTTTCCGGCAGCGGTTGGATGCCGCGGCGCGTACTTCTAGGAACTAGTTCGCTAGCGAGCCTGGACCTTGAGGTCCTCCCTCCCATGCCTTGCACGGTGCAGGGCAAACAAGCCAGGGACAGCCCTTACGATACTCTCTTCAGGCGCTTCTGTCGAACTCTCTGACCGCCCGACTCGTGGTCTCAACGCCGTCGCTTGGCCCAATCGTGTCCCGCAATCACCGCCCTATCGAAAGCTCTTTTGCTCGCTACGGCGATGTCTTGCCGATCTTCCTGTGGCCAACTGGGAGAAAAGAGGCCAACAAAGGGAAACGGGGCACGACCCGGTCAGAGCGACCGTTGCGGATCGGCAGCTTACCATACACTGGATACTGGCGGGGGACACGTGCGCAGGGGCGAAAGGTGTGAGACCCGTCGAGGCTTCGCGAAGACCCTTACCCCTGTCCCTCTGGTATCTGGTGTTCTTTGGGGCAGTAGCGCTTGCCATCCCACCAACTGCGCTTGGCACAACAGGAGCCATACCATGCCTCGCATTGCGGACAGCAGTAGGCCTCTCTGACTCTCAATTCCGTATTGTGCACGGCGCATCGGACTTCTGACACGGCACTGAACCTCCCTTTGTGGAATAGCCAATGCCAACAACTAGAATCCATAGTTTTGTGTACTCCTCACCACTTGACGCGAGGCAGAGCCGGCACTGGCAACCTCCGCGAGCGAGCAGCCCACGAACAGCAATGATCGCCAGCCCGTTTGTGCGACACCCGCCGGATCAGCCCCTGACTGATTCTCTACGACGAAGAGAGCTCGAAGCACAAGCACCTTGGCTGAGTGAGTTGCGGAGCCGACAGAGCAATACGCCTTCCTTATGCCGGCCGTGCCAGATGTCTTCCGTTGGAGGTCCGACGCCCACGCCATATCCTCGACAACAGCCAAACTGGCGAACTCGTCATTGAAAGTGAGACACTTCCCATTCGTGTACCACCGGCAACGACGAGGCAGCGTGACGTCGCTGGCGGCAGCGTTTCCCGGGGTGCCTATACCCTGTCCTGCCTGGCGATCGTGGCCCTGCGAGGCTCCGCGGAGGCGGGTTCTTTGGTTGCCGGTCTGCGCGATGGTTTCGGCAGGTTGATGCCCCCGACAAGCTGCACGGCCAGCCATTGGCGTTGACGGCCCTTGAAGTGTTGCGGATGCACCGCCAGCGCGCCAGCCAGGGTGGCCGCCCGCAGCTGGAGCACCCGCTCAGCTTGCCCGTAGTGCAGCATCCCCGGGGTGAGAAAGTCGACCCCACCGTGGCGGTGCTGGGTGTTGTACCAGGGGAAAAAGACCCGGCCGAAACCCAACGCGCGGTGCAGAGAGTTGAAGCGGTTGGGGAATCCGGGGCAGCGCTTTGTGGTCTTGGACGGCGCTTCGCTGAACGGAGTGTCGTCGCTGGTGCAGGGCAGGCGGTGCGTCTTAGTAGTGGTCCCGAGATCGGCGAGCCACCGCGCCATCAGCTTTGAGGCCGTGCTCGCGCCGCGGTCGCTGTGGACGGTGAGCTAGCGCCGGCGGATGCCTTGCTGCAGGCAGCTCTGGGCAACGAGCCTGCGCGCCAGGGCCACGGAGTTGAGCTCGGCGCTCAGCCAGCCGCGCATGTAGCGGCCGAAGACATCCATCAGCACGTAGAGGTAGAAGTAGGTGCAGTTCCCGGGGCCGAGCAGTTTGGTGATGTCCCAGAACCATAGCTGGTTCGGCGCAGTGGCCAGCAACTCCGGTTTCGTTGCTACGGGTCGCACTCGCTAGCGGCAGCGTTTATGCAGCTCGTGGTGCCGGTGCAGGATCCGGTGCATTGTGCGCGCAGCGCAGTGATAAACCTGCTCGTCGAGGAAGGTGACGTAGACTCCCGGCGGCGCGAGGTCGACGAGGCGCTCGCAGCACGTCGCGCACCGCCTGCTCCTCGGCGGCGCTCAGCGCCAGCGATGGCCGCGGGCGCGTCTGGGCAGCCGGGTTTGGGCAGCGACGCCGATACTGGGTGGAAGCGGAACGGCGATTGCCGTGCACGCGGCCCGGACGCCTAGGCGGTCGGCTAGCTACGCTGCGTGCGTCGCCAGTGGCTCCCCTTCAGCTCGTCCTTTCCTGACAACAACGCCATTGTTTCGAACCTCGATGATGACCTAAGCCTTCTGGCGCTCACGCCTGCAACCGATTCGCTTGCGGCCTGCGGCGCGCCAACGGGGCTCGAAGCCAAACGTCTGCTGCTCGCCCCATTTCGCCAGGTGAGAAGGATACAACTCCCACGCCCCTGCAGTGCGCCGATCGCGCCCCGCTGCATGGTGGCGCGCTTGACCTCCTGGGAAATCCGCAGGTCGTAAGCTCAAGTGAAACGGCGCCGTCGGATTTTGCTCGCCACCCAGGGTCCAGCCGCCACCAAGCCGCCGGATCCAGCCTCCCCCAGGGTTCCTACCGCTCCCTCCGTGGCGCTTGCTCCGACGGCTATCCCTTCCTTGACACCATGTCCCATCCGTACCCTTGTCTGCTTTCTCCGCCCGATACTCGATTCCAGCCGAGGGGAAATGTCTCACCGTCATTGCCGTAGAGGGGGGCTCCTTACCCAGAGCCACTCGCCGGCCATCCGACTGGCCGCTGCCTGCGGGCATCTTCGCTGTTGGCGGAGAAGCCATTTGCATCGCCGTACGTCCGGTTCCCGCTTGCTTCCCTCGCAGCAGCCTTCCCCTGAACTTTCGGGCGAGCACGCTTGAGCGCACGGACACCCAGAGTGACGCGGCAAAGTTCACCCTTGGTGCGGAGAACTTTTCCTTTGACTGGTCGATCCTTCCGCGGTACACGGTACTGAGAGGATCGCAGTCTATGCGGCAGTTCATTTGGGGAGTGATTTGTGGGCTGGCTTTTTGGTACGCCTACGAACGCATCGATCCACCGGCGGTGTTCGCATACTTGACGGAAGCCACAGAGTCAGCGGCACGCGCCACGTCAGGCTATGCAGGTGGGCGCCGTTAAGCACGATCCCTCGGATTGGCGCTTAGCTCACGCGGGCGAGGACGACGCGGCCACAACCGGATCTCAGGGCACGTTTGAGGCGCGTGCGCGCCTGTTCCGGGGTAAGCTTACCGGCGCGCTGCATTTGCCTTAGCGCGCGTGCCACGCAGCGGCCGTACTCGCGGGGCGACGCCCAGACCTCGCCCTCGCGTGGTCCCGCACATGGACAACTTTGTTCCAGCGAGCAACCCGTAGGTCCCACCTCTGCAGCCGTAGGAGAGTTCAAGCAACGGTCGCACGCATCGCCCACGCTGTCGGCATCTGCGTCCACTTGATCGGGATTCCGGGTCTGTGGGCAATTGTCCGACACATCCGGTACACCGTCATCATCGCTGTCGTTGCCAGTGGGATCAACCGCCCGTGCGTGCAAAACCAAAATGTACGTCCTGTCCGTGGAGGCACCCGCGGAGAGTACGATCGAAAGCTGAGCTGGCAGGGCTTCGTCAACTGGTGGTCCGCTTGGCATGCGTTGGCGACGACCACTGGTGAAGCGCAAGCGTTGCTCGTTGATGACGAGGTCCAAAACCATCGCCTGCCGCTGGAGACCTAGCCTCTGCCAAAAGCCGTTCCCCTCGATCACCATCTCCCTGCCGCGGAGCTCCATCGAGGAAATGGCCACAAGCCCCGGTGCCTCGCTACCAATCAAGGAAACCATTTCCCAGTTGCCCCTTAGACGGACCGTGAAACTCGTTGGCTTGGAGCACTTCGTACAGGCCACCGTAAGGGAGCTATCCGGGAGCACTTCGTAACGAAGAGCCAGTGCACCTATGGGGAACGCAGACAAACCCACCAGCACGCCAAGGAAGCCCACGCGCCAGCGCCTCAGCTTACTTCCACCGTCCATAAAGTTCCCTGACGGAGACCCGTGGCAACACCCGGCAAAGCTGACGCCCAAGTAACTTATCCCCTGCTTAGGGACGGACGCCTCAAAACGGGATGTCGTCTTCCTCCGGAGGAGCCGTCGGCCCTTCTCCAGGCGGGACCAAAGGCGCAGCCTCCACCCCAGCCCGAGCACCTCCGCCACCCAAGAAGCGGACGGTTTGTGCCACGACCTCGGTGATCTGCCGTTTGACTCCGTCTTTGTCGTCGTACGACCGCGTTTGTAAACGTCCTTCCACGTAGACCTGACGGCCCTTAGCTAAATATTGACCACAGCTTTCCGCTTGCTTACCCCAGACGACAACGTTGTGCCACTCCGTGCGTTCCTGCAATTGCCCTTGCTGATCCCGCCATTTTTCCGTCGTGGCTACCGAGAACCGCGCCACAGCCTGACCGTTGGGGGTGAAGCGCACTTCCGGGTCGCGCCCTAAATTTCCAATTAAGATCACTTTGTTCACCATGGTAGTTAGAACTTTTATCAGAGGTTTCGTCAAGTTGTCAATTCATGACACCCGCGACCAAGAGGCCGTCTTCCTCCAGTTTTTCGCTCGCTTCTTCACCACGCCCCTCTGGGTAGCACATCTTTTCCTCTTAAACAAAAACACCAGGGCGAGCTGCGCTTTCGCGGGGCGCAGCTCGCCCTGTCTTTCCCGCTGGCACCGGGGGCGGTGCAGCAGTTACGTTCCTTGTGCGGTCGCGGGTTTCGCGGCCCAAGCTGGCTGAGCCGAACCACCCCGTGGGCCGCCACCCCCAGTCAGCAAGCCAGCGCCGACGTTGGTGAGTTGAAAGTCCGGATAAGCGCTGATCCCGTGCTCTGCGAGGTCCAAGCCTTCGATCTCCTCGTAGTCCGGAACCCGCAGCCCCATCACGGCTCTGATAACGGCCCAAGCCGCAAGCGACACACCCAGCGTATACGCTCCAACAGCGATCACACCCACGAACTGTGCCGAAAGCTGGCTAAAACCACCGCCGTAGAACAAGCCGTTCGCCGGCCCGGTCACCGGTGCAGCACTCGCGTCCGCAAAGAGTCCCACAGCCAAGGTTCCAAACACGCCGCATACCAGGTGTACCGACAATGCACCCACCGGGTCATCGATTCCCCAACGATCGAAGGCCAGCACCGAAACAACCACCAAAATACCGGCGATGACACCTATGATCAGCGAACTGCCAACGCTGACCCACGCACACGGTGCGGTAATAGCTACGAGGCCCGCAAGGCAGCCGTTCAAGATCATCGAAAGGTCAGGCTTGCCGAGCAAGACGATTGCGGTCACGAGGGCGCTCATGGAAGCCGCAGCGGCCGCAGTGTTTGTGGTAACGGCAATGTGCGAGATGGCCTTTGGATCGAGGGCCATCGTACTGCCAGGGTTAAAGCCGAACCAGCCCAACCAAAGCACGAACACACCGATCGTCGCCGAGGTCATGTTGTGGCCTGGAATGGGATGGACTCGGCCATCGCGCCCGTATTTTCCTAACCGGGGGCCCAAAAGGAGCACGCCGGCGAGCGCGGCCCAGCCACCCACTGAGTGGACCACCGTGGAGCCAGCAAAGTCCCACATGCCGTAGTTCGCCAGCCAACCACCGCCCCATATCCAGTGCCCAGTGACCGGATACAAAAGCGCCACCATGACGAATGAGAAAGCGACAAAGGAGAGGAACTTGATGCGCTCGGCCACTGCTCCGGATACGATCGTCGCCGCGGTTCCAGCAAACACTAACTGAAAGAAAAATTTAGCGAGCAAGGGAACCGTTGCCCAAGAAATCGCCTGGTACGCCCCTTGGTAGGCTTCGCCCGTGGCGGGGCTGTTGTCCGGTCCGCTGAGGAAAAATAGCCCTTCGGTGCCGAAGAATGCCGTGCCATTGCCAAACATCAGTCCCCAGCCCACGGCCAGGAAAGCCAGCGAGGAAACACCGAAGACAATGAAGTTTTTTGCAAGGATGTTGACCGCGTTCTTGGCTCGACACAGACCGCTTTCTACCAGCGCAAACCCAAGATTCATGAAGAACACGAGCATGGCAGCTACCAGCGTCCACATCGTGTCCATCATGACCTTCGGATCAGTCAGCAAGTTCGCCTCCTCGGCCGCCGCGCTCGACGCCACCCACAACATCGCCAGCGCTACCCCAGCACCCGCTCGATTGGTTCGCCCGAAACATTCCCTATGCATGTTCGCCTCCCTCGGATCAGCCTCAGATTGCATCCGCTCCGCGCTCGCCGGTGCGGATGCGCACAACCTCGTCCACCGGCAGCACGAAAATCTTCCCGTCGCCGATGCGACCGGTTTTTGCGGTGTTTTCAATGAGGCGGGCACAAGCCGCCGCCTTGTCGTCGCTTACCAAAACCTCGATTTTGATTTTGGGCAGAAAGTCGACGACGTACTCGGCGCTGCGGTAGACTTCTGTGTGCCCCTTTTGACGGCCGAAGCCTTTCACTTCGCTCACCGTCATGCCTTGCACCCCCTCCCGAGCCAGCGCCTCCTTGACCTCGTCTAACTTGAACGGTTTGATAATCGCCTCGATCTTCTTCATGGCCACACCCTGATGATGGCGAACAGAGTCAAAAGGAGTAAATCAGCTGCGTGAGAATTTGGTCCTGGCCGCGGTTTAGGTTGCCGTTGTGGTCGAAGATCTTCGCGCTGGCGTTATCGTGGCGATATTCTGCGCGCCAGAGAAGTCCTTCCGTCAGGCGGTATGCCAGAGTTGGGGTAACCGCCCACGCGGTCACGCCGTTGGGCACGCTAGCGATCGCAAACCTCGAGCCGTCGGTATCATCGAATACTTCGCCGCGGAGCGCGAACTGCAAGTCGTCAGTCAACTGAGTGATCACATAGCCGGCCCCACCATACCATTCGGCCGTTTTCGATGGGTCCGAGAGCTTGGCATCCTCTTCGCTCCCATAGGTGAGTTCCCCCATCAGCGTGATTTGTTCGTGCGGCTTCAATGTGGCAACGATCGTAGTCAGGCCACGGCGCGAATGGCCGTTGTTGTTTTGCTCCGGTCCATAGATTCCCGCAATGTAGACGTTGAACAGCTCGCTCGGGGCAATGCTCAAGCCACCATGGACGCTCTTCCCGTCGTTGTTGTCCACCACGTTATCCCAGCCATTGACAATACCTAGGTCCAGGACGAGCACGTCGTTGAATTTTGTGGTCGCCATGAGCCCGGTGTGCGTAAACGGAATGCCAAAGCCGAAGTTGAACGAACGAGTGATGTTGTAGTTGTGATTGTCCCAACTCTCGATGATTTCGGCCCCGTGCTTCGTGACGAACTTTCCGGCCGTAAGCTTGATATCGAGATCGATGGGAAGCTGGTACGTGAGGTAAGCTTCCCGAAGTTCAATGGAGTTTTGCCGCTCCGCAGTGTTGCTGTTGCTCCAGTTCGTCACCCCACCGACGACCTCGGCAACCTTGCCAAAGTCGAGGTTCACAACAAATCCAACTGGCTCTTTCTCCTTTTGCCGCTGGAGGTAGAGATTGGCCTGATCGAGCTGGAACGAATTCGCATCCGGGTGGAAAACGGCAAGGCCATTCGCTTTCGAGTCGGGACTGTTGATGTTGTAGTTGTAGCTCCCTGCCACGAAGCCGTGGATGTCGATCCCTAACGAGGCGCTGACTTTCTCACGTACCCCTTGGACCTCCCGCTCGAGCTGACCTACACGCTGGCTCAATCCCCGCTCTTGACCCGCTTGCTCACGCGCCTGTAACCGCTGTTCGAGAGCTCGGACCCGCTTTTCAAGCTCGGCCTCCTTGCCCTCGGCGTAAACCGGCAAAGCCGACAAGCACATCGCGCCTACCGCGCCAACCGCCAAGGCTCCCCAGACCTTTGAAACATCGCTTCCTCTCATTGCGCTCGACCTCCTCAGAGCTGTGACCGTCTCAACGACGATCACAGGCGCGAGCAACGCTAATGCCACAAGCGGCCCCTCGCAGTTCTGGAAAGTCGGGCTGACTGCGGTCGAGCGGATTACCCCTCTGCACAGGAGGCTGTGCTGGTTGAAGCAGCAACTGCCCACGAAATCAGCAGAGAGCTGCCCAGGGAACGTAGGGATTTTTCGCTTTAGGGGCGGGCGCGTTTGGGTAGGAGCACCCTGCGGCGCAAGGTAAGCACCAACTCTCCTCGCTGATTGCGGGCACGTGTTTCAACGTAAATCACACCGCGGTCCGGTTTGGAACGCGACTCGGTCTTATCCAAGATTTCGCTCTCGGCGTAAATGGTGTCGCCATGAAACGTTGGAGCGAGATGTTTGATCGACTCGTACTCCAAGTTGGCAATGGCGGTCTGACTAATATCGCGCACACTCATTCCCACGGTGATAGCGAACACGAGCGTGCCATTGACCAAACATCGGCCATGTTGCGATTGGCTCGCAAAGTGTTCGTCAAAGTGAAGAGGGTTGGTGTTCATGGTCAGAAGGGTAAACCAAGTGTCGTCGAAGTCGCGAATCGTGCGACCCGGCCAGTGGTGGATCACCTCGCCCACGGTAAAGTCCTCGAAGAACCGTCCTTGCGGCATGAACTGCTGCATGACTTGCTCGAACCTCCTAAGGCTCAGGGGGTTGGCGCTGCATTAATGGCGTCGATCAATTCACGTAAACGTCCGTAGTGCAAGCGGTCGAAGTGCAACACAAGGCGCGGCAACGATGCAAGATCTGGCTCGTCTTGCTCCACCGGTAGTGGTCCTCGCTGCTCGATTCGCCCCCGGACAACGATGTCCGCAAATGCCTGGTTCAAGTGGCTCACGTACGACTCGGGCAAGGGTCGTTTCAGCCGAACAGCCAGGAGCTCGCGGACGTAACGGATCGAGTGGTAGACAATGTAGAAGCGGAGAATCTCCTCAACCGCCTCGTCGACGTTGTCGGTCACGCGGAAGAGCGCGAAGTCAGTGCGGTCGATCATTCCGCGCCGCAACATATGCTCCTCCACGTAACGGCGCCAAGTGGTCCAATAGGTGCCGCGCGGTCGATCGAGGAACACCAAGGGTACCGGCCGTGTTTTCCCCGTTTGCAACAAAGTCAGCGTTTCGAAAGCCTCGTCATGGGTTCCGAATCCCCCTGGGAACAGCACGACTGCGTCGGCCTCCTTTAGAAAAAACAGCTTTCGGGTAAAAAAGTACCGGAAAGACATGAGCTTTGGGTCGCCACTGATGATCGTGTTTGCTTGCTGCTCGTATGGCAGACGGATATTCACGCCGAAGCTGCGATCCCGGCCTGCTCCCCGTTGGCAGGCCTCCATAATGCCTCCCCCAGCGCCGGTGATGACCATGAAGCCGTGATCCGCAATGCGCCGAGCGAATTCCTCCGCAAGATGAAAAACCGGGTCCCCTTCTTTCACCCGTGCCGAGCCGAAGGTACTTACTTTTTTGACATTTCGGTACGGAGCGAAGAGTTTGAATCCCTCGCGCATCTCGCGCAGCGCCCCCGCAGCGATCTTCAAGTCAGCAATACTGGCTTGGTCTCCCGCCAATTGCTGCACCGTCATTTGCAACTGCTGGATGAGTTGGTCCGCAGTAATCCGTGCCATGGCGACACTGACCAATAACTGCAACTACCCGACCGTACAACAAAATTCCGCCGCCCACGGCACACCAAAGTGTGGTTACGCAAAACGACGGGGACAAAATCTCCGTTAGAGATCGTTGGTAACGCAGTCTTTCCGATCGGCCCTTTCGAGGGCAAAGACAACATCGATCGCCACTAAAGCCGCAGAGATCAAGCAAGAAAGAGCCCAGTTCCCTGCGACAGCGGAAACCGCCCCCATTTATAAAGCCGCAGCGAATCAGGCTCGACACTTCGAGGTATCTGCGATGCCGCGTGCGCTGCAGCGCGACGCCGCGTTTCCTCTGACGCCCCCGATGCCAAACAGGGGGTCTGCGAGCGTGAGTGGCGGATGGCAAGCAGGCGGTGTGCAAACCGACGCTACGCGTCGCACGTTTGCACCACAGTCCCGTGACCGCTCACGAGCCTTACCGGGTCAAGGCTGGGCACGGTTACGACCCACCACCAACGCCCGACGCGGTGCCCTGAGGTCGAGTGGATGAAGTCAACCTAGGCGGGAAGTGGCGGAGTAGACCATCGCTGAACCGCAGGTCGATTGCAGATCACGACACCAGAACCTCGACTAACTCCGCTCCACGGGCGCCCAAGCCTTTCATGGGCGAGTGCGGCCAACCAGTCACCCGCCTCACCAACGAAAACCCCGGATGGCGCTCCCCTAAATGCACGCCCCGTCCTTAGGGGAGGAAAGCCGAAGACAAAGCCACGGGCCCGCGATCGGCCACGAGCGCGCCCTCGATAACGACAGCGACTTTCGCGCTCGCCTACACCCGAACGAGTTCCCTTGTGGTTCGGGCTAGTGATGCGCGCATGCCCCTCGAGCCACGACCCTCTCGAACCTCGTGCTCACCTACTCAGTGGTGTTTGCTTCTCCGTCATTGACGGGTCGACGAAGCAGGCATAGGCTCGAAGCGTGTTCGAGCTCGACGAGACTCAACGCGCAATCGAGCAGGCGGTGCGTTCCTGGTGCGAGCGGAATCTGGCGCCGGCCGTTCCAGCGATGGAGCGAGGGGAGCTTCTACCTTACCCGTTGCTACGCCAAATGGGCAAGGAGCTGGGGATTGCTGAAGCGCTGGTTCGCTTGGCTGAACACCGATTAGCGCGCCTGCAAGCTCTCCAAGGCAGCGCCCTGGGAGGAGAAACACAGTCCGGTCCTGGGTTCGGCGAAGATCCAATGGTCACGAGCATCCTGTTGAAGGAAATCTCGCGGATCTCCCCCGGGTTCGGCATGGCGCTGCTGGCCACGGTGGGCTGCGGCACGGCCATCCTTTCGAGTACCGTGGCTTCGGTGATCGAGCGGTATGCGGTTCCCGTTTTGAGCTTCGATATGATCGGTGCTTGGGCTCTCACCGAGCCCGGCGCTGGCAGCGATGCCTTTGGCAGTATGCGGACCACAGCACGCCTTGAGGGTGCCACCCTCGTGTTAAATGGCGAGAAAACCTTCATTAGCAACGCGCCGTTTGCCGATGTGTTTGTCATTTACGCGCGACTGGAAACAGCGGATGGTACTCGCATCATCCGCCCGATCGTCGTTGAGCGTGGCACACCCGGGCTCGACACCGGCCCGCCGATGCGGAAGATGGGAATGCACGATTCACCCACGGGAGCGGTGTTGCTGCAGGACTGCCGTGTGCCCCGCGAGCACCTCATTGGCAACTCTGAAGCTACGCAGGATCGCCCTGCCGCAGCCGCCGTCGAAACGCTGAACCTCGAACGAGCGGTGATGCCAGCCATGTGCCTGGGGATCATCGAACGCTGTGTCGAGGAATCGGTCCGCTATGCGACAACGCGAGTGCAATTCGGCCGCCCGATTGCTGAGTTTCAGGCGGTGGCGTTCAAGCTCGCGCGCATGGCGCTATCCATGGAGAACGCTCGCAACCTGGTCTTCAAGCTCGCCTGGGCTCAACGCGCGGGCAAACTCGAGGCGCAACTGACCTCGATGGCCAAGCTTTACTGCGCGGAAGAGGCCGTGCGCGTTGCGCTCGATGCGATCCAAATCCACGGCGGAGCCGGCTACATGGCCGAGTTGCCCTTAGAAAAGCTCATGCGCGACGCCAAGATGTTCGAGATTGGCGGGGGCACCAACGAAATCCAACTGCAGACCATTGCTCGTTCGATCCTCGCGCCAAGAACCGCCTAAGGCAAGTCGAACCCTTGTCTCGGCGCACCGTACGAGCAGCAGCCGGGGGATCTCTTCGGCTCGCAGCCAAGATGGCTGCCCCCGGCATTTCTTCCCGGCAGACCGTCCTGCGCTCGAGCATCGACTTGGACCAACGAACCGTCTGGAATGCCACCGAACCGCTGATTCCCGGTTTCTGCATCAGTCAGATCCAGCAGTTTCCCCATCGCCAGAACGATTTTATGTTGTGCGGATTGCCGCGGTTGCCGATGGGTGCCATAGTGGCTCGCGGGAAGGAGCATCCATGGAACTCACACTCGACCCCGCCTCGGCACTGGCACGGTTAGCTGCCGGGGTCATCGTTGCCGACGGACGAGTCACTACCGCTGAGCTCATGTCCGCCGACGTACTCGACCAACTCGGGCTCGGACCAATGCGGCAACGACTGCTGGCAGAGCTAGAGCGGGCTCGCACCGAAGGGCTCGACCTGGAGCCCGCGGTTGCGGCAGTGAGCCGCCTCTCACCGCGCGCCCGTGCCGTGATCTTCGAGGTTTTGGCAGAGCTAGCGGCTGCGGACGGAGAACTCAGCAATCAGGAGGCTCTTCTTCTAGACAAGCTTGCAACGCGGTGGGACCTGGAGGTTCCCCCACCGTGGCAGAAGCCGACCGCTCCAGGGCCACAGGCACACGCCAGCGCGGACAGCAAGGGGGTGCGAGTCCCTGTAAAGACAGGAGACCGTTCGCCTGCAGCGGCAGAGTCCGAAGCCGATCGGGCTTCGGTGACACCAGCGGGCAATGGCTTAAGCCCGGAGGCAGAGAGCGCACTCGCCGTGCTCGGCCTGCCGTCGGATGCCTCGCCGGATGCGGTCGACGAAGCGTTCCGCGCCTTGGTGCACCGTTACAACCCAGCACACGTCATCGATCTCGGGCCTGAATTCGCGCTGCTGGCAATCCGTCGGCTCAGTCGCATTGCCGATGCGTATGTCACTTGGAAGCGCCGACAAAAATCGGCGCCCATGGGCTGAGTGCTCGAGACGTCCGCGCACCTGCGCTCGATTGGCGCTCCCCCGGGGGATCGCGAGCCTCGTCCGACCGAACGAGAGCAGGAAGTCGCTAAAACATAAAACGCCGCATGCTGATATTCAGGAGCAAGCCGACCCCGATCGTGCACACCAACAGCGACGAGCCGCCGTAACTCAGAAACGGCAGTGTCACTCCCACTACGGGCAGTGCTCCTGCGGCCATCAACATGTTGATCAGCACCTGCATGAAAATCATCGAGGTGATGCCGAATCCTAAAAGTAAGCCGAACGCATCGCGGGCCCGGGTGATGGCAATCCAACACCGGTACAACAGGAACAAGTACAGCGCCAACAGCACGCAGGCGCCGACAAAGCCCCACTCTTCCGCGAAGACGGCAAAAATAAAGTCCGTGTGCTGCTCCGGTAGGAAATTGAGCCGGTACTGCGTACCATGGAACAACCCCTTCCCCGTCCACATCCCGGAGCCAATCGCGATTTTCGCTTGAATGACGTGATAGCCATGCCCGAGGGGATCCTGCTCCGGGTCTAAAAACATCAACAGCCGTCGTTGCTGGTACGGCTTCAACTGATGCCACACATAGGGCAGCAAGGGGAAAGCTGCGAGCACGGCTCCCACTACCCACCACACGGAAAGGCCGGCAGCGAACACCATGGCCAATGCCACGGAGAGCACAACTACGGCGGTTCCCAAGTCAGGCTGCTTCAGGATCAACAAAGCCGGGATGACCGCGAGCAACAAAGCAAACATTGCCGTTTTCCAGTCCAAAAGCCGTTCGCTCACCCGGTGATGGAGGAAACTGGCGAGCATGACTATGGCCGCCAGTTTGGCCAATTCCGAGGGTTGGAAGGAGACTCCAAAGAGGCTCAGCCATCGGCGCGCTCCGGCAACCTTTAGCCCCCAAAAAGGTACCGCCAAGAGCAAGACGAGCGACACCACATAACAGAGCCAGCCCCAGCGCTTGAGCATGTTGTAATCGAACAACAAGACGATACCCATCGCCACAACCGCCACGCATGCCCAAATAAGCTGGCGGAGGAACAAGCTACTGATCAAGTGCTCGTTTGTATGCGTGGCACTGAGTACCGTCACCAAGCCCGCTCCCAGCAGCAGCACCAAGGCGAGCAACAGGGGCCAGTCAAAGTGGGCAACGAGCCTTCGATCAATTTTGAGCATAACTACGCTTTTCCCGTTCTTCCTTTAGCGCGAAGTACTCCTGCAAGAGCTCTCGGACCAGGGGCGCCGCCACCTGCCCGCCACCTCCGTCGGCGTGCTCCACGATAGCCGCCACGGCGATCTCGGGATCGTCTGCTGGGGCATAGGCAACAAACCAAGCATGATCGCGATGGTGCCGTGGGAGTCTAGTGGTTTTCGAGCGCTCCTTGCCAAGCTTCACCACCTGAGATGTTCCGGTTTTGCCGGCCACAGCGACACCGCGCAGCCGCGCCTTCTTACCCGTGCCGCGTTCCGTCGCGACCACGTCATGCAAGGCGTCGCGAATTTGTTTCAACGTCGTCGGCCGCAATTCCAGCCGCGCTATTTCCTCAGCGTCTTCGCGCTGGACCACGTCGCCCTCCGGGCTCTCGACTTGGAGCACAAAGCGAGGACGAAAGCGGCGCCCCGTGGCCATCATGGCAATGGCGTTCGCCATCTGCAAAGGAGTGGCCGTTACGTAACCCTGGCCAATCGCTACCGAGAGGGTTTCGCCCGCGTACCACGGCTGGCGAAAACGCCTCTGCTTCCAAGCCGTATCGGGGATCGTACCGCTCCGTTCATGCTCCAGGGCAATTCCTGTCGGCAAACCCAAGCCGAATTTCCTGGCGTAAACGGCAATCACGTCCACACCTAAGCGTTGTGCTACTTGATAAAAAAACGTGTCGCACGACTGCACTAGTGCTTCGTGCACGTTCACTCGCCCATGGCCCCCTTTTCGCCAGCAACGGAAATACCGGTTTCCGAACGACAAGCCTCCCGGACAAAACACCGTGGTAAAGGGATTGATCACTCCCTCTTCGAGGGCCGCTGCCGCGACAATGAACTTAAATGTCGAACCAGGAGGATAAACGCCCTGTATGGCACGATTCATCAAGGGGCGCGACCGATCGCTCACCAATGCTCGCCACTCCTGCGGGCGAATGCCCCGAGCGAACCAATTGGGGTCGAAGCTTGGGTGACTGACCATCGCCAAGATTTCCCCATTTCTCGCGTCAATGGCCACTACACTCCCATCCCGTTCCCCTAGGGCGCGATGAGCCGCTTGCTGCAAATCCAAGTCGATCGTGAGTCTTACCGTGTGACCTGGCACCTCGGCCACTTCCCGCAACACCTTCAGGCGACGGCCCAAGGAGTCCACCTCCACCTGCTGGCCGCCATCGGTCCCACGAAGGAAACTTTCCCACGCCCGCTCTAGGCCGATCTTACCCACCATGTCGCCCATTCGATACGAAGAATCACGTTGAAGTTCTTCCGGCCCGACCTCGCCTACATAGCCCGTCAAATGTGCTAACAGAGGTCCATGGGGGTAACTTCGCCGCGGCGTAATTTGCAAACTTACTCCGGGGAGATCCCACTGGTGGGTCTCTATGGCCGCAACCTCTTCGAAACTTAGATCGCGCTTGACCAATACCTCTTGGAATGGCCGCGTGCCTCTCCTTTCCACGAGGTGACGCAGCTCGGCCGAGCTCACACCCAACACGGAAGCCAAATTCTCAATGGTCAAGCTCAGGTCACCAGCGTCTTCGGGAACGAACACGGCATCGAACGAAGGGCGGCTGTCGATCACGACGCGGCCGTATCGATCGACCACCGTCCCCCGAGTGGCCTGCACACGGTGGAGGCGAACGCGGTTGTTCTCGGCAAGCAGGCGCATTTCCTCTCCCCGCAGTACTTGCAAGTACCACAGCCGAGCTACGATTGGCGCGAACAGGAGGGTGAAGAGCATGAAACTCCAGCCTACGCGGCGGCGCAGCAAGTTTGGCGCCTCACGCTGCTTTAAGCTCGCCCAGGCCATCCTCAATCTCCCTCGGGTGAGGCAACTTCCTCGGCTCGCTGCAACATTGCGAAAATCAACGGGCTAAGCAGTCCAGTAGCAACGACCGACCAAGACGCTACCGCGGCCCAGCCACCGAGTCGTTCCACACCCCAGGCCATGGCAAGAACCAGCCCCGTCACCGCGTGTTTCAACGTATCAGCCAACCCCACCACGAAGATTTGGCTCACAGCATTGTCTACCCAAACGTGACGGGAAATGCGGTAAACCGTAACGTACACGAGCGTCGTCGCAAAAGCGTTGAGCCCGTACAGAGTGCCTGAAATGGTGTCTTGCAGATAGCCAACGAAAAAAGCCACGACCACCGCCCCCACCGTGTGCCGGCGCATGCCCAGGTAAACCACGTAAATCGTCAGTAGGTCGACCGTGAACGCTCCCCTCGTCAACAACGGGACAATGGTAGTCTGGACTAGCAGCGCCCCCAGGACGTAAACCACGAAGAGGCTCGCCTGGCGCACGCTCACAACCCCGGGGAGGCTGGCTTTTCATCTTCGCGCGACTCTGACGTGTCCCCTCTCCATTGGGTGCCGGGACTGAGCACCAAAACCTCTTCGAGCTGATCCAAGGCTGCTGCCGGCCGCACCTCCGCGATCTGCAGCAAGCCACGGGTACCCCGGGTAACCTGGGTGACCTCACCAATCAACAATCCCTTGGGAAAAATCCCATCCAGTCCGGAGGTGATCACGCGATCTCCTACCGCCACGGCGTCTTCGCGGCGCACGTATTTCATCGTGCAACGCCCGTCCACAGTGCCCACGACGATGCCCCGCGCTCGGGTCCGCTGAACAAGCGCATCGACCCCACTATTGTGGTCGGTAATCAAAAGAACCCGTGCGGAGTGGCGACTGGTGGCCAAGATCCGTCCCACCACACCTTGAGCGGAGACAACCGGCATGCCCTTGCGGACCCCGTCCGCCTCCCCCTTGCTGATGATCACCGTACCGAAGGCGGGGAAGGCGTCTCGGCCGATGATCATTGCCGCCTGCAACTCACCCAAGAACTGGGTGCGAAATTTCAACAGCTCAGCCAACCGCCGATCGGTCTCGAGGATTTCAGCGATCCGCAATGTTTGGTGCTCGAGTTCAGCCAAGCGCTGCCGCAATCGCAGGTTTTCTTCTCGCACCCCCACCAAGTCGATGTACGATTGCCACACGGTGCGCACGCTTGCCCATCCCGCCGCTACGGCCCCTTGCAAAGGTCGGAGGGCTTCCAACACCAGGTAACCAACGGGATCGTTTCGGTACTTCCGCACGCTCGACGTCAAGAGCAGAAGCGATACGGTCAACAGTACCGCAGCCGCTAGTCCGACGCGGTTGCGTTGTAGGTATTCCCACATGACCCTCGCCCACGCTGCTCCATTCTCCGCGCCCGCAACGGCGTGGACCGTCGCATCCTACCCCAGCGCATCTTCGCCCTGGGGTTTCTTGTTTCACTGAATCGCTACGTCCTTGAGTAATGACAACTCGTCCAACACTTTCCCCGCACCCATGACGACCGCCGTCAACGGATCTTCGGCTAGCATCACTGGCAGGCCTGTTTCCTCTCGCAACAAAACATCCAAGTTACGCAGCAATGCACCCCCACCTGCCAAGGTGATCCCGCGATCGACGATGTCGGAGGCCAGTTCGGGTGGAGTCCTCTCCAAAGCAATGCGCACTGCATCGACGATCTGGTTGATCGGTTCGAGAAGCGAATCGCGAATTTCCTCGTCGGAAACTTCCACTGTCTTCGGCACGCCAGCGACTAAGTCGCGCCCTTTGATCTCCATGGTTTGAATTTCGTTTCCGGGATAAGCGGATCCGATAGTGATCTTGATCAACTCAGCGGTACGCTCGCCCACGAGCAAGTTGTACTTGCGCTTGATGTATTGGACGATGGCCTCGTCCATCTTGTCACCGCCAACACGAATCGACTTCGAGAACACGACGCCTTTTAACGAGATCACGGCCACCTCGGTTGTACCACCGCCAATGTCCACAATCATGCTTCCTGTCGGCTCTGTAATCGGCAGCCCCGCACCAATCGCAGCAGCCATGGGCTCCTCCACCAAGTACACCTCGCGTGCCCCGGCCGACTCCGCTGACTCACGCACGGCCCGTTTCTCCACCTCGGTTACTCCAAACGGCACACAGATAATGATACGCGGCCGCACCAGGGCTTTCCGGTTGTGGATTTTATGGATGAAGTAGCGGAGCATCGCCTCGGTGATTTCAAAGTCGGCAATCACTCCGTCCTTCAAGGGTCGAATCGCCACGATGGACCCCGGCGTTCGCCCCAGCATTTTTTTGGCCTCCGCTCCGACCGCCAGCACACGACGGCCGCCACGGGCGTCCTTTTGCACGGCCACCACCGAGGGTTCGTTACAAACGATCCCCTCGCCTTTTACGTAAATCAAAGTATTGGCCGTACCCAAGTCGATGGCCAAATCGTTTGAAAACATCCCCAACAAAAAGTCGAGAATCATCGCCGCTTCGTCTATCGGAATTGCTCACGCCCGGCAAGGTAACGCCCTGGCAGGGAAATCGCCGCAGGTTTTACCTCGACGATCTTTTATGTCAAAATTGTCATGCCGTGCGCGTCCTTCGTATCCTGGTCACCGCTGTTCTCTGTGGAGCTACCGTCCTCATTGCAGACACGTTCTTTCGTACCAGTATCGTGCAGCACATTCGCCCTTTGGTGCTCACCCCCGTTCCGGGGCGCGTTTATCAACCGCCGGTGGAAGTGCAGTGGGAGGGGCCCAAGCAGATGCGTGTGTGGTTGCGACCGTCCGGAGGTGACCCGGTCGATTTAGGTTTGCGCGCTTCCCCAACCGTTTTGCCTGCCCACCTCTTTCCTCGTGACGGCAGCTATGAACTTGAACTGGTCGCGCCGCGGTTGGGCTCATGGATTAACACTCGGCGGCAGTTCGAGGTTTTCGCCCGGCCGGCGGCACCGGCGGCAGCTTCCGCAGCCAACACCAACTTGTCGAAGAAAAGAGAAAAAGGCGTAGGTCTCAAGGAGATTCTGCGCGCGATCAAGGCGTCGCGAGCCGCGCGAGAGCGCGCCAACCAGCGTGCGCAGTCGCTTGCTGAAGAGAACGCAGCGCTTCGCGAAGAAAGCGAAAAGCTGCTGGCCCAGCTCGAAAGTTTGTCAAGCGCCCAAGACGAGGACTCGGAACACATTGCATCGTTAGAACAGCAATTGAGCCAACTGCGACAGCAAAATCGCGTCCTGTCCGACGAACTCGATGTGCTACGACTCCGTCTCGGGACGCTGCCTCCATGCACCATTTGGGGCTATTATTCCTTTCCTCGACCAAACACGTTCCCAGCGACTCGCCGGGTTGTCGTGGTGAGCGACCATGCCGGGCGCATCTTTCGCAGCCAACCCGAATGCGAGCTCGGGCGCCGAGTGGATCAAACAGCGGGTTCGCCCTGTTTTTGTGCTGCCGGCCCCTGGGGCTAATTCTACCCTTGATGGATGGCTACTGTGGCGATTCGCTGCACGCTACGGAAGCGGGGCAGCGGCAGACTTCGCCGACGGGGATGCCCCCCGTGCCTCTGCCCGCTCCAAAGTCACGTCTTCAGGCACTCCGTTCTGCCGCAGCACAACCTCCTTGACCTTTTCGGGATCCGCAAGCGCAGCCAGACCTAACTTCTCTAACACCCGACGGGCCTCGCGGTGCAAGGCCACGGTGTGGTCGTAAATGTCTTTGTGGACTTCCAGGTAAACACGCCCGTCACGAACACCGGCCTTGACCGGTTGGTAAACGAATTCCCCCGGGGTACCCACGGGCACCAAGGGAAATAAATGCTCGATATCCTCCGGGTATAGACGAACGCAGCCATGGCTCACCTGCATGCCGACACCCCAAGGGATGTTCGTTCCGTGGATGCCGTAGAGTTGCATACTGAGTCTGAGCCGGTATTTTCCCAGTGGGTTATCGGGATGGCCCCCGGGGATAAAGTCCGGTAAAGGCCTACCGTCGCGACGGTGCTCTTCTTTGATCGACTGCGGCGGGACCCACACCGGGTTTACGGTTTTTTCTTGCACGGTGAATTTCCCTACTGGGGTTTTCCAGTCGTCCCGCCCGAGCCCCACCGGATAGGTCGTCACCACTGTGGCGTTTGGCCCAGCGGAGCGGAAGTAATACAAGCGCATCTCAGGGATGTTCACGACGATCCCTTTGTATTCTACGTCTGGCAGCACCCACTGCGTCGGCAGTAAAATCGGCTTCCCCGGCGGCGGAAGCCACGGATCGATCCCTGGGTTTGCATCTTCAAGCTCGTTAATCCCCAAATCGTAATAACGGGCGATGTCGAGAAAGGTGTCGCCTTTTTGAGCCTGATAGAAACGCAGAGAGCCAAACACTGTGTGGGCGCTCACTGGATCGCGTCCCGGTGTCACGATGTAAGGGCGACCCAGAGGCTTGCGGTAAAACACCTCCTCGGTCCACCTCTGCCCTTCGGCGGAGAGCCTCCCGCTCACGAGAATCGAGCCAAGCAACACAGCACCTCCAACCAAGCGAGCTGCATACCTTCCATTCCCGCGGTGAAGGATGTCTTTCCCGCACTGCATTCGTTTCATGAAAGCACGAGACGACGCCGCTGCAACCGAAAAAATTCGCGGTCGCACAGTGCCCCCGCGTTGCCGAGTCCATAAACGCTGCCCTTCCCTCTTCCACCGCGCCGCATAAAAGGGCGCTCTAGCGCAGGCTATCGAGACAAGGCATGATGGCATGTATGGAGGAGCCTCTAGCAAAGCCAGCGGTAGGCGCACATGGCGCACCGCACCAACGCTTGCCCGAATTTCTTCGCTCGATGCTGGAACCCTCGTTTTTTCCACACCGACCTGCCTGGGTCAGGCTGGAGCAAACCCATATTTCCTACGTCGTGGTGGCACCGCCCCTGGTGTACAAGTGCAAAAAGCCAGTGCGCTTTCGCTTTCTCGATTTTTCCACGCGCGAGCTCAGGCGCCGGTTTTGCGAGCAAGAGCTTACCCTGAATCGGCGGCTGGCCCCGAAGGTGTACCGGCGGGTGGTCGCGATCGTGCGTACGGCAGACGGGAAGTTTTCCCTCGCCCCCGTCGAAGACGCGGTGAACCCAGTGGACTACGCGGTAGAAATGGAATACCTACCGGACGACTTGCGGTTCGACCGTTTGCTCCTCGTGGGCCGCCTTCACAACGAGTTGATCGACGAGTTGGCCCGCCTCATCGCACAATTCCACCGCAGCGCCGCTACTGGCCCATCGATCGCCCGTTTTGGCGCACCCGAGGAGCTGGCAGCAACATGGCAAGAAAACTTCGCCGACGTAGAAGCGATGCGGGGAGACTTGGTTCTCCCCCATGACGATGACGAGATCCGCGCCTTTGTCGCGAAGTTCCTGCGTGCACAGGACACGGTGTTGCGTCGTCGCCAAGCAGAGGACTGGGTCCGTGATGGTCATGGAGACCTTCACGCCGACCACATTTACGCGACCCATCCTCTATCGATCATCGATTGCATCGAGTTCAGTGATCGGCTGCGTTGTTGCGATGTCGTCTCGGACGTGGCTTTCCTGGCGGTGGATTTCGACTACTACGGGCGACGAGATCTTCATGACCGTTTTCTCCTCACTTACAACGCGGTCATGCAGGATCACGACCTGCCTCGCCTGCTACCATTTTACAAGTGCTATCGTGCCTACGTCCGTGGGAAGGTAGAAGCACTGAAAAGCCTGCAAGCCGACGTACCCGAGGAGGAGAGAGTGCGGGCCCGCGCGGTAGCGCAAAAGCGCTTCACCCTTGCCTACCGCTACACCTGGGAGCCACTGCGCGCCATCGTAGCCATGGCCGGGCTCAGTGGCACCGGGAAGTCTACGCTGGCCTCGCTCTTGGCTGAACGAACCGGATTCGAATGGATTCGTTCTGACATCGTACGCAAGGAGCTTGCAGGCCGCGAGCCAATGGAACGAGCCGCGGTTCCTTTCGGTGAGGGCATCTATTCGCCGGAATTTACTGCCCGTACGTATCTCGAGCTACGACGGCGCGCTACCCACTTGTTCGACCGGGGGCGAGGTTCGATACTCGATGCTACTCATCTGCACCGCGAACAGCGCGATCTTCTCCGTGCCCTCGCAGAGAGGTTTCGTGCCCCTCTTTTGTTCGTGTGGTGTACCTGCCCCGAGGAGGACATCCGCCGCCGCCTCGAAACTAGGTCCACCCAAGCCGAGGACGCTTCCGATGCGAACTGGAACATTTACCTGCGACAACGCCAGGAGCAGGAGCCTCCCGGGCAGGACGAATCGGACGTTCTTGTCGTCGACACCAGCGCTCCGTCGATCGAATTGGCCATCCGTGTCGAGGACAGCTTGCGGCAGTACGCTGTACCCGTGCCGCTGGTGTCGCCCTTGGCGCCTCCACTCCCGCCCCCATTTCCGTGAGAGGCCGGTCGCGTCCGTCCATCGCGGGCGTATCCCGCCACCGACCCCACCTCCTGCCAACTCGGCACCCGGGCGCCGAGACTGTCGCCCTTAAGCTCTCTTCTCCCCAATCAAAGGCGAGATTGGCGGAGGGGCCGTTTTGCCAACGCCTGGCCGCCAGCTTGTCGACGCTTTCAGCATCGACCCGACGCTGCGCCACGGCTAGCCACCCGATTCTATCTCTGCGGTCGATCTGCAAGTGAAGCTTTTGCAAAGCAGACCCAGACGGCGCTCGAACTTGGCCACAGGACAAGCTGACCCCTCACGTTTCCCGCAGGCTTCTTCCGCTATACGGGGGCAAGCATTCGTGGTATGGTTTGCTGTGCTACCGCCACGTAAAGGAGGTTGCCGCCATGCCGATCCTACCGCAGCTACAGGAGCTGCTTGACCGCGAGGGAATTCACTACGAGGTATCCCAGCACCCACCCGCGTACACGGCCCAGGAGGTCGCCCAGGTAGAACATGTTCCGGGCCGAGAGGTAGCCAAGGTCGTCGTGATCCACAGCTCTGGAGGGTTCGCTCTGTTCGTCGCCCCGGCTCCCTACAAGGTCGATCTCGAACGGGTGCGTACCATCCTCGGAGACTCCCAGGCCCGACTGGCCACCGAGGACGAGTTCCGCCATTTGTTCCCGCGCTGCGAAGTTGGCGCCATGCCGCCATTCGGCAATCTGTTTGGCTTACCGGTGTTCGTCGACCCAGAACTGTCGAAGGACGAATCCATCGTCTTCAACGCCGGTACCCACACACAAACCGTGCGGATGCGTTACGCCGATTTCGAGCGCTTAGTGCAGCCCACCATCGTTCCCTTCGCCCACAAGGAGTGAGAACGCGGAAGCGTTCTCGGGCAGCTCCGCCGCTCCGTCGACGACGAAGTCCGAGGTTGCCAAGCACAAAAAGGTGATTAGCTTGGCGCAACGATCGGAGAGTCTATGAACCTGGCGCGTTTTACGGAAAAATCCCAAGAAGCACTCGGGCAGGCACAATCGCTAGCCGCCCGCCGCAATCACCAAGGCATCGATGTCGAGCATTTGCTGCTCGCTTTACTCGAGCCACGAGACGGGCTGGCGACAGCAATCCTGCAAGCGGCGAACGCGAACATGGCGCGCCTCAAAGAGAGTGCAGTGCAGGAGCTGAACAAGCTGCCGCAAGTGACCGGTCCGGCGGCTGCCCCTGACCAGATTTACGTCACCCAGCGGCTGAACCGGGTACTGACCCGTGCAGAAGAAGAAGCCCAGGCACTGAAAGACGAGTATGTCAGCATCGAACACCTGCTGTTAGCGATGCTTCAGGACCGCACGAGCGAGCGGATGTTCCGGGATGCCGGCGTGACCCGTGACTCGCTCATGCAGGCCCTGCAAAAAGTGCGAGGAGGACAACGGGTGACCAGTCCGAATCCGGAAGCAACCTATCAAGCTTTGGAGAAGTATGGGCGCGACCTCACGAAGCTGGCGGCACAAGGAAAACTCGACCCAGTGATTGGGCGGGACGAGGAAATCCGCCGTGTCATCCAAGTGCTTTCGCGGCGTACGAAAAATAACCCGGTGCTCATCGGCGAGCCGGGCGTCGGGAAAACTGCCATCGTCGAGGGCTTGGCCCAGCGCATTGTACGCAAGGACGTGCCTGAAGGGCTCAAAAACCGACGCATCATCGCTCTTGACATGGGAGCACTCATCGCCGGGGCCAAGTTCCGTGGCGAGTTCGAGGAGCGGCTCAAAGCGGTTCTGAAAGAGGTACAAGATTCCCAAGGGGAGATTATCCTCTTCATCGACGAGCTGCACACCGTAGTTGGGGCGGGAGCGGCCGAGGGAGCCATGGATGCCTCCAACTTGCTCAAGCCAATGCTCGCCCGCGGGGAACTCCACTGCATCGGTGCCACCACTCTCGACGAGTACCGCAAACACATCGAAAAAGACCCAGCCTTGGAGCGGCGCTTCCAACCCGTGTTCGTCAGCCAACCCTCGGTCGAGGATACCATCTCGATTCTGCGCGGCCTGCGAGAACGTTACGAGGTGCACCACGGGGTACGGATCAAGGACGCCGCACTGGTGGCAGCAGCCGTGCTGTCGCACCGTTACATCACTGACCGCTTTCTTCCCGACAAAGCCATCGACTTGGTCGACGAAGCTGCAGCCAAGCTACGCACGGAGATCGACTCGATGCCCAGCGAACTCGACGAGGTATCACGCCGCGTCATGCAGTTGGAAATCGAGCGCGAAGCCTTGAAGAAGGAAACCGACAAGGCTTCGCAAACGCGGCTCGAGCGATTGGAAAAAGAGCTTGCCGAACTCAAAGCTCAACAAGAGTCGTTGCGTGCTCGGTGGGAGGTCGAAAAAGCAGCCATCCAGCGGCTCCGCGAGCTTCGCCGAAAAATCGAGGAAACGAAGGTGGAGATCGGCAAGGCGGAGCGGCAATACGATCTCAACCGCGTGGCAGAACTCAAGTACGGTGTGCTTGCGCAGTTGGAACGCGAGCTCGCTGAAGAAGAGGCCAAACTTGGCCAGCAAGACGGCGGGTTGCGACTGATCAAGGAAGAGGTTGACGAAAACGATATCGCCGAGATTGTTTCTCGGTGGACAGGGATTCCCGTGAGCCGCCTCATGGAAGGCGAGACCCAAAAACTCCTTCGCCTCGAGGAGCAACTGCACAAGCGGGTCGTCGGTCAAGACGAGGCGGTGCGCGCCGTGGCCGATGCCATCGTGCGGGCCCGCGCCGGGATCAAAGATCCGAACCGCCCCATTGGCTCGTTCATTTTTCTCGGCCCGACCGGAGTAGGGAAAACCGAGCTTGCTCGAGCACTGGCCGAGTTTTTGTTCGACGACGAAAACGCCATGGTGCGCATCGACATGTCGGAATATATGGAGAAGCACACCGTGGCCCGGCTCATCGGCGCACCGCCTGGATATGTCGGCTATGAAGAAGGAGGCCAACTGACGGAGGCAGTACGTCGACGTCCGTACTGCGTGATCCTGTTCGACGAAATCGAGAAAGCTCACCACGACGTCTTCAACATCATGCTGCAAATCCTCGACGACGGCCGACTGACAGACGGACAAGGCCGGACCGTGGATTTCAAGAACGCGGTTGTCATCATGACGTCCAACATTGGCAGCCACCTCATCTTGAACTACCGTGGCGATGATCCGTCGGCTTACGAGCGCATGAAGGAAGAGGTCTTGGAGGCCCTTCGCCACCACTTCCGGCCGGAGTTCTTGAACCGCATCGACGACATTGTCGTCTTCCACAGCTTGACCCGCGATCAGATCAAACAAATCGTGCGGATCCAGCTAGAGCGGCTGCGCCAGCGCCTGAGCGAGCGCAAGATCGAGTTGGACTTGTCCGACGCGGCCATCCAGCACTTCGCCGAGGCAGGATACGATCCCGTCTACGGGGCACGCCCGCTCAAGCGGCTACTTCAACGCGAGCTGGAAACTGCCCTGGCACGGCAAATTGTGGCAGGCAAAATTCACGATCACTCGCGCGTGTTCATCGACTACCGCAACGGCCAGTTAACCTTCGAAGCAACCCCATTAGCCGAGGCGGCTTGAGGTTCGAGGAAACCAGCGCAACGGCAAGGAGCCGAGAAGCGGCTCGCCCGGGTCTCGGCTCCTGTGAGCTCAGCTCCCGGCGGCTGTTCGCTGTTCACGCGGTTCACGCTGCTCTCGCTGAACCCCATACTGCTGGAGCAACGCGCGCAATTGATCTCCATCCAAAACTTCCTTTTCTAGCAACCAGTCAGCCACCGCCTCCAACTCCCGGCGGTGAGCCTGCAACAACTCCCTGACTCGCTGGTGGGCTGATTTCAGGATCCGTTCCACTTCGGAATCGATGGCTGCTGCTTTTGCCTCGCTGTAGTCGCGGCGGCTCGCCATGGGAGATTCCAAGAACAAAGGGCGACGGTCCGATTCGAAGGTTCTCAATCCTAGGGCTTCGCTCATTCCGTACCGGCTCACCATGGCAAGCGCGATGTCGGTCGCTTTCTGTAAATCGTCCTGCGCCCCCGTCGACACGTCGCCAAACACCATCTCCTCTGCCACCCGCCCTCCGAGAAGCACGGCAAGGCGGTTTTCCAGCTCCGAACGCGTCATGAGATAGCGGTCCTCGGTCGGCAACTGCTGGGTGTATCCCAGCGCCCCGATGCCCCTTGGGATGATGGAGATCTTGCGTACCGGGTCCACGTTGGGAAGCAGCGACGCCACCACGGCGTGACCCGCTTCGTGATAGGCAACGATCCGCTTCTCGCGCGGGCTCATCACCCGGGTTTTCCGTTCGAGTCCAGCAATAATGCGATCCACAGCGTCGTCAAAATCCTGCATCGTCACGTACTCGCGGTTGCGTCGAGCGGCCAGCAATGCCGCTTCGTTCACCACGTTGGCAAGATCGGCTCCCACGAATCCAGGCGTGCGTTGGGCAACGACTTGCAAGTCCACATCCGGGCCCAGTTTCACGCTCCGTGTGTGCACCCGTAGGATAGCCTCGCGGCCGCGGACGTCCGGGCGATCCAACACCACATGACGGTCAAATCGCCCCGCACGGAGCAACGCAGGATCGAGGATTTCCGGACGGTTCGTGGCCGCCATGATGATGACGCCGACGTTGGGATCGAAGCCATCCATCTCCACGAGAAGCTGATTGAGCGTTTGTTCTCGTTCGTCGTGCGTCCCCAGAGGGTTGATCGCCCGCGATTTTCCCAGAGCATCTAGCTCGTCGATGAACACGATGCAGGGTGCCTTTTGCTTTGCCTGCTCGAACAGGTCGCGCACGCGGGCAGCACCTACGCCGACAAACAATTCGACAAACTCAGAGCCGCTGATGCTGAAAAACGGCACCTTCGCTTCTCCCGCGACGGCACGCGCCAACAAGGTTTTTCCCGTTCCCGGGGCACCCACCAGCAACACCCCCTTCGGAATCTTCCCTCCCAGGCGACGAAAACGCTCCGGCGTCTTCAAAAATTCCACAATTTCCCGCAGCTCTTCCTTGGCTTCGTCGATGCCGGCAACGTCAGCAAAGGTCACCTTGGTCTCGCTTTCCACGTACACTTTTGCCCGGCTACGACCCACTGCCATGAGCCCGCCGGGACCTCCAGCCGAGCCCGAGAGCCGCCGCAGGACGAACAACCAAATCCCAATGAACAACGCAACGGAAAGCACCCAAGAAACAATGTTCATGAGCCAAGTGCTCGCCGTACGACCGGCAAAAGGGATCCCTTTGGCCTCGAGAACTTCGACGAGCTTCGGATCTTCCACGCGAACCGCACGAAACCTCAGCTCGCGCTGCCCCCACCGCTTGAAATGCGAAACTTGCTCGGATGACAGGATGTTGTCGACTTCAAGGTCGGTGAGCCGGCCCTGCACTTCGTCGGGGGTAAGAACCAAATCCGTTACCTTGCCAGCGTTGAGCAACGCTTTGAACTGCGAATAAGAAATTTCCTGAGGGGCTTCGTACAAGCCATACGAATAAAGCAGCACGACGACGAACAGGCCGGCGAGCAGGTACCACAAGGAAATGGGCCAACGTCGTTCACCCATGCAGGGGATCCTCTGTCACCAGGAAGCTCATGGTACGCAAATGACCGGGCAATGACTGGCGCGCAAGACACGCTCTGCCGTGCTGCCCGTCAACAACTCTCCCAATCCACGCTCGGCTGCCCGCATCCCCATAACGATGCAGTCAACGTCCAAATCCCGAGCTAATTTCACGATCTCCAGAAAGGGACTGCCCTCAACGATCATCGTTTCGACTTTATCGCCTCCGCAATCTCTGACAATGGCCGCCAGCTCGTCTTCCGCTTGCCCACGCAAGCGGTCGATCACCTGAACCCTCGTCGCAATCCCTTCGGCATCGACGCGGTCGGCAAATTCTGTATCCACGACGTGCAGCACCGTAATATCCGCTTCTGGCAACCAAGCTAGTGCTAGCTCCAAGGCCCGCCGGGAGGGGCCAGAGAAATCCACCGCAACCAAGGCGGCTCTTGGCGGCGACCAGCCCTTACTTTCTTCAGCCATCGTGTTTCGACCTCCACGGGACAACTGCCGCATCAGTTTACCGGCCAATTCAGGTCTTGCCAGAGCACAGACGCCCGCAGGCAAAGGGGTCTGTCGACAACATTACCGCGACGAAACGTGTTTCGAAATCTCAGCGCGCGCCAGGCGGTCGCTGCGTTCGTTTTCCGGGTGCCCTGCATGGCCACGCAGCCAGTGCCAACGGACCTCATGTAGGGAGCATAGGCGATCGAGTTCGCGCCACAGGTCTTCGTTTTTTACCGGCTGCCGGCCGGCCGTGCGCCAACGATTTTTCTTCCACCTTGGCAACCACTCCTGCATACCCTGCCGCAAGTATTGCGAATCGGTATACAGGTCGACTGTCGCTCGTCGTCTCAACGCTCGCAAGGCTTCGATGGCCGCTGTAAGTTCCATACGGTTATTGGTGGTGCGAGCTTCGAAACCACTGAGTTCTCGACGATGCTGCCCCGAAACCAAGACCGCCGCCCAACCACCCGGGCCAGGATTTCCCTTGCACGCACCATCTGTGTAAATGGCCACGTGAGGAAGTTCCGCGCGGTGCGTCCGGCTTTGGTCTGCTTGTGTTCGTGCGTGGTGCACGGCCGGTGTCGTTTTCTCTCCCCGACCCAGACTGGCCTTCCGCTCCGCCATGAGCGTTCTCGGTCCGCAGTTCAATCGACGAAAGCCACGCGCGGCCAACCTGGGCGCCGGCGCACCACTTCACCAATCACCCAAGCCCGTATACGGTGACGGCGGATCGCGGCTACGATGCTGTCGGCTGCAGCCGCGTGCACGACCAACACAAAGCCAATGCCCATGTTAAAGGTGCGCATCATTTCCTCTTCTGCCACAGGACCGAGGCGCTGCACGAGCCGGAAGATGGGAGGCACCGGCCAAGAACGGCGTACCATGCGCACGGCCAGCTTGGGAGGCAGCGTCCGCGGCACGTTTTCCACCAGTCCGCCACCGGTAATATGAGCCATGGCGTGTATGGCGGGCAGCGGCAACGAGCGAACCAACCGAACGTAAATGCGCGTTGGTTCCAGGAGCTCGTCCGCCAACGGGCGCTGCAGCTCCGGCAGCCGTGCTTCGATATCGAGGCGAGCACGTTCGAAGAGCACGTGACGAACTAACGAAAACCCATTACTGTGCAATCCGCTCGACTCGATTCCAAGCAGAACGTCGCCGGCACGAACCTTTCGCCCGTCGATCACCTGATTTTCTTCCACCACGCCTACCACGAATCCGGCAAGGTCGTATTCGCCCGCCCGCATGGAATTGGGATGCTCGGCCGTCTCCCCACCAACCAAAGCACACCCTGCCATCCGACACCCGCGGGTGATTCCTCGCAACACCTCTTCTGCCACCGTCGGATCCAGATGCTCCGTGGTAAAATAATCCAAGAACGCCAAAGGCTCGGCACCCAAGGTCAAAATGTCATTCACGTTCATGGCCACCAAGTCGACGCCCACAGTGTCGTGCCGTCCCACCATCTGGGCAATGGCAAGTTTGGTGCCCACGCCATCGGTGGCAGCCACCAAGAGGGGCCGCCGATACCCTCGAGGTAAGCGGAACACGGCTCCGAATCCACCGACGCCAGCCACGACTTCGGGCCGCTTCGTCCTTCGGGCCAGCCGCGCCGCTACTCGGGCGACGATCTGCCCCTTGTCGATGTCCACACCGGCGTCGCGGTAGCTAACAACCATGGTGCCAGCCTTCTCTTCGAAGCTCACTGACTTGGCAGAGAGCGGTCTTCGTCGGCCCACCGCTCGCATTTCGCCAAGGGCTCTCGCATCTCGAAACCGACCGCGACAGCCGCGTCGAGAGCGACGCACAACACATGATCGCCAATCGATGGGCTTACGTTAAAGATGGCATTGTCATTGTCTGGCGCAGCCGCCCTCACTTGCTCGTAACCCTCCTCGGGCGAAATGAGATAGCCCAACTGATCGTTGGCCAAACCAAACACAAAGTGCTTTTGTGCCACCACCCGCTGCTGTAGTTCGAACTGAATTGCCGGATACCCTTCGCCGGGCAACGCCGCGAAGAGAAGTTCTCCCACACGTACCGCCGACACCACCGTCCCTACAAGCGTACCCTCAAGTTCCGCCCATGGCGGGTTCAACGAGCGGGACACCAAACTGGCCAACAGGGAGTAGTTCACCAGCGGGTTTCCATACGGTTCGCGGAGGAAAAACTCTTTGCCCTCGATGACCGCTCCGTGCACCGGCTGTAAATTTTGCATGGCTGCGCGCACTTTCGCTTGCACCCGCTCGGAGTATTCTTGTAACCGGGCGACGTCGTCCAAGTCACCGCGATCGGCCGGTTGCGTTCGCCCGACGTCGCCCACCATGACCACTGCGCCGTCGAGCCCAAACTCGCTTTCCGACTGCTCGGCCACGACCCCAGGCCAGTCAGCCGAAATGAGGGTGTTGCTGGCACCCATGACTGTGGCATGAGCCGAGAAGTTGATCAGCAGTGCGCGCAAACGCTGCGGATCGTCCACTTCGTAGGCAGCGAGTACCCGCAGCTCGCCATCGACCTGATCGTTCGGCGGCTCGTTGAACTGACTCCGTAACAGCTCGGTTGCGTCGACACTGCCCAGGCGTAGTTCTGCCGGCCGCATATTGTTCCAAGCATCGATGATCGCCCCCACGGTTTGATCGAACAGGAAACTCATGTACGCGCCCGGCAAACCACCCCAGACCCCGGTCGTGTCCGGCCCGGCATGGCTGTGGTCTGAACTGACTACGATGTGCGAGGCGGCAATCGCTCCACTGCTTGCTCGTGCTACAGCCTGGCGCACGTCCGAAAGCCCAAAGGGCCCGCGCTTGTATGCCGCAAACGTCCCTTGAGTCTCGTTGGCAGCGAACGCCACTGTTTTCACCCCATTGGAAATCACCATTGCCCGCACGAAGATGGGCGACAACACGCCAGTGGACCGTCGCCCAGGGCCGAACCCGTATCCACCCAAGAACACTGGAGTATCCGGAGTAATGTTGCGCTTGGCAACGCCGACGTAGAGGCCCGTCAACGACGGGGAAAGCGAAGGTGTGGGGGAGCCCAGCGGAGTGAGCGAAGGGGTCGGCGAGGCTGTCGCCGTGGGGGTGGTTGTGTGGGTGGGCGAGGCACTCGGGGACTGGGTTGGTGTCACGGTACTGGTAGCGGTAGGTGACCAGGTCAGGGTGGGAAAGCTCGCCGGCGTCAATGTCCAGGTTGGGCTCGCCGTGGAAGTCGGTTCGGGCGTGGCGGAGGGGAAGACCGTTGTGAAGGTAGGGGTCGCTGTTATCGGCAGACGCCCAGTTACCGAAGGCGATGGAGTTGGCGTTGCCCGGGACGACGGATCTATATCGTCACCCCCACAAGCGAAGAAATGAACCGCAGCAATCACGCTGAGGACAAGCCTTCTTCGAGGACTCCGCAGCACCTGGAACGACGACATGGCGCCCATCGTTATCAGCACCCCAGACAAAAGAAAAGCGCACACCGTTGAAGGACCAAGCAACCGAAGTTGTTTTCGGCGGCAGCAAGCCTTAGGCTTCGGATCGTGTTCCCCGCTGGCGAGCACCCGGAAGAGGGTTACCTCGTTCTTTACGATGGCGCATGTGGCTTGTGCCAGCGCAGCGTGCGCTGGCTTTTAGATCACGATCCTTACCAGCGTCTTTTCTTTGCTCCCCTGCAAGGAACCACCGCGGCCCGGCTGCGCAGCCAGCGGGTACCAGTGCCCGAGAACTTGGAAAGCGTGGCGCTCGTGGTCCTTTACCCGTCCAAAACCCAGGTGTTCCTACGAGCTCGCGCCTTTTTACAGCTTTGCGAGATTGTGGAATATCGTCCATGGTGGGTTCGGTTACTGCGCCACGTACCCGTTGCGCTCCTGGACCTGGGCTATCGCCTCACAGCACGCCTGCGCTATCTCCTCTTCGGACAGGCCACGACTTGCCCGTGGCACACCGAGGCCGAGTCGAAACGCTTTCTGCCCTGAACCAGGTGACTGCGAAGATACGGGACCCAGACAGCCGTGGAACTTCCCGAGTGAGCCACCGCCCCTGCGACCGTGCACGCCAGGCTTGTCAAGAAGCCGACGACATTTGAGCGGATACATTCTCCCTCGCCACAAGGGCAGCCTCGAGACACTGAAGCACGTGTTCCACCGAAATACTCTGCATACAGATGCGCCCCACCGGGCAGTGCTTGCGAAAGCAAGGGCTGCACGGTGCCGATCCGCTGATCACCCAGGATTCGTTTCCCCACGGAGCCGAGCGTAAGGGACTAGTCGCACCCCAAAGCGACACCACGGGAATCCCGGCCGCGGCGGCAATGTGCATCGGGCCAGAATCCGGCCCAAAGGCGGCTGCGCTGCGCTGAAATACGGCAAAGAGCTCGCGGAGGTTGGTCCGACCCGTTAAGTCCAGCACCGGGGCAGAGGTTTGCTCTCGCACGGCGTGCGCAAACTCCCCCTCGGCTGCACCGCCCACGATCACCGTGCCCAAGCCGCGTCGGTACAAGGCATCGATGACCTGAGCCGTGTGCGCCGCAAACCAGGTACGGCTCGGGCAACTCGAGCCTACGAAAGCGCTAACGAAAGGGCGCTTGATTTGTTGCAGCAAATCTTCGACGCGACGTTCCTCTTCTTCTTTCGGCGAGATGCCAAAGGCCACGGGCAGCGGCGGTGCACCGAGCCAGTCGGCGAATTGTTGGAACTGCTCGAGTTTCGAACTGAGGTGCGGTTGTGGCGCGATCGTGTGGGTCAGACACAACCAATTGCCCTCGCGGGAATTGACTCGGTGAAAGCCCAGGCGCACCTTGGCGCCACTGGCAAAGGTCACCAGGCCACTTTTGGCGTGACGTTGCAAGTCGAGGGATAACTCTGGACCGAAATTGCGCACGGCCCGCAACAACGAGAAAAACGCGCCGACCCCGTTTCTCCGCTCGAAGAGGAAAACGTCATCCACCTGCGGGTGGGTTTCGACCAAATCCTGGCTCGCCGGCTCGATCGCCCACGCGATGCGTGCCCCTGGGTAAAGAGCGCGCAAGCGGGGCAAAAGCGGCAGCGCCCGAGTCACATCGCCAATGGCGCCCAACAGAACGATCAAAATTTTTCGCACACCGACAATGCGTGGCCGCGAAGACGTGTTCATTCTTCAGTCCAATGGCGATCCACCGCTTCCTTCAGGAACCGCTGATCGGACACGCTCCAGTGCCTCCGGGCAGGGTCGAGCTTTGTGGCGGAACGCCAAAGCCGCCGCAGAGTGGGCCGAGGGGTCGTCGGGTGGGGTTGCAGGACAACCCGATCCAAATCGACCAGCCAAGCGCACGGCACGGCCTCTCGGCACTGCACCAAGACATTGCGTAAGTTCAAATCCGGGTGGGTGCCTCCAGCTCGATGAAACCGCGCAATCACCTGTGCGACCGCTTCCAACATCCGCACTCGCTTTTCCTCTGCAGGCTTCTCTTGTAGCCAATCCCACAGGGTCATGCTCCCTTCGACGTACTCCGTCACCAACCACGCCTGGTAGCGCCAACGCCCGAGCCAATACGCCGCTGCACCCACGGGGGGAACGACGGCAACACCCAGACCCTGTAGTTCCACCAAAGTGCGGAACTCGTCGAACGAACGAGGACGAACGCCCCAGTACGTTGCCTTGAGAATGCCGCGCAACGCCCCCCCCCGGCGGTAAGGGCGCACCACCACCCGCACGCGACGTCGTCCTAGGTGAAAAGGCGCAATCACGATAAAGTCACGTCCCCACGGCCGACGATCCCACCCTGGCAGGCAGAGACCTGAGGCCACGGCTCGAAGCAACCGAGGCAGCTCCTCTACTGCCTCGGAAATGGCCAAAAAGCTCCAGCGATCTTGGGACCACTCAGCGAGCAGCGGTTGGTCTCGACTAGTGCAACCCGACAACCAGGTCCGAGCCCCGGCGGCACACCCGCAGGGAATGCGACTAGGTTCCAAGCGGTTTGGCCTCCTCGACGATCATCACCGGGATGTCATCCTCAATCGGGTACAGCAATTTGCACGCGTGGCAAACCAAGCCATCTTCGGCCGCCGTTAGCACCACCTCCCCCCTGCATTTGGGGCAGGCAAGAATTCGTAACAACTCTTCGCTAATGGCCATAGCTCTCACCTCCTGTCGACCCGACCACGCCGCGCACGTTGCTCCGTGGCGCCTGGATTCTTTCTTCCACCATCGCCAACAACTCCTCCTCGGGCTCGACCACCGGCTCCACACGAAGCGCAAGCAGTTTCCCCCGTGCGAAGGGGAACTGTTCCAGTTTCACCAAGTCCTTCTCCGTGGTTACCAAATGATCGAACTGCTGGGCACTGCGGCTCAGAACATGCCAATCGGCCGGGGAATACGCATGGTGGTCGCCAAACTCAAAAATCTCGCCAATCTGCACTTCCCACTGTTGCAGCGCCGCATAAAATGCTTCTGGCTCTGCGATTCCCGTCACCGCGGCTACCCTGCGCCCCGATAACTCTTGCAGCGGGCGAAGGACCCACCTTCCGCCATTCGACTCGACCAGGGCTCTTGGCTCCAAGCGCACATAAAACAAGGGCTTGCCCGCTGCACTACGAGGCGGGCCCAACGGGCGGCTGCCCAATCCTTTGTCAACGACAGCCAAGGCATCTGCGCGCGTCAAGGCGCGGTAGGATTCCCGCAGCGGACCCGCAGGAAGAAGCCCGCACGGCGCACCTGACAAGAGTACCAAGTCGAAATCACGAGCGAGCGCGCGGTGCTGGAAACCGTCATCGAGGACAATCACGTTGTAACCCAACGTGTATGCAAGCTCAGCGCCACGGACGCGCTCGGGACTCACGATCACGCCTCCGGAAAAGCTTTTAGCAAGCACGATTGCCTCGTCGCCGGCGTGGTGAACGTCGACTTCCGGGCCGCGTCCACGGCTCACCATGACTGCACTTCTGGCGTTCCCCCCATAGCCACGCAACACTACGGCCACACGGTGCCCTCGTGCCTCGAGCTTTCGTGCCAGCCACAGAGCCACCGGAGTTTTCCCCGTTCCGCCAACGGAAAGGTTGCCGACGCTGATCACCGGAATGTGGAGTCGGGTGCTCCGTAACAGTCCCGAATCGTACAGCCAATTCCGCAGGGTCACTCCGCTGCCGTAAACAGCGCTCAGAGGGCGCAGCCAGGCGGCAGCGAATCGGCCAGCTATTCCCTTGCGTTTCCAAACCACCTGTCGCAACCAGCAGGCAACGGCTTCCTTCACGGGCTTGTTCGGTTGTGTTCGATACATCGGCAAATCTCCGCAGCGTAGCGGACTGCGACATCACGCTGCTCCGCGACCACCTCGCGACCACGCAAGCCCATTTCTTTGGCAACCTCGGGTTGCCGAAGCAAGCGCATCCAATGCGCGGCCAAGTCTTCTTCTCCGTGCACGCGCTCGCCAGCCCGGGCGGCTAACAACTGCTTCGCTGCCTCGGCAACGTGCTCCGTGTGCGGACCGAAGGCCACTGGCTTCCCAAAGAGCGCCGGCTCGAGAACATTGTGACCGCCGACACGCGGATCGAACGTCCCCCCGACAAAAACTCCTGTGGCACAGCTCAAGTAATTGGGCAGTTCGCCAAGGGTATCCAACAAGACCACACGAAGGTCTTCCGTAGGTTCGCAAAACTCACTGCGCCGAACCGCAGCCATACCCCAGTGTTGCAACAACCCGGCAACGGCCTTGAAGCGTTCTGGCCTCCGTGGCGCGAGCAACAACCGCGCCCGCGGATAGGTTGGCCAAATCCGCGCCATCGCTTGCAGCACCAACTCCTCCTCGCCAGGGTGTGTACTTGCGGCAACGAACAACGGCTGTTGTGCTAGCCAGCGCGCCAACGCATTCTCGCCAGGTTGGGCAACCACTGTCGATGCTTGGCGAGCAAACTTTAAATTTCCCAAGACGCGAACTTTTCGGGGATCCGCACCCAAAGCGCAGATGCGTTCCGCATCGACGGCACTTTGCATCAGACAGAGATCGACAAACCCCAACATGGCGCGCATGAGTTTCGGGATGCGGGCATAGCGAGCCGCAGCGCGCTCGGAAATGCGGCCGCTCACAAGAACCACCGGCACACCCGCCCGCTTCGCAGATCGGATCAACGCCGGCCATAATTCCGTCTCGATGAGCACCAACGCCCTTGGCCGAATTTTTCGTATCGTGGCATCGGTGAGCCGCGCGACATCGAGCGGCGCGAGCCTTACAGAATCGGCGCCAAGATGATGGGAAGCAGCTTCACGACCCGGAACCGAGGTGGTGGAGACGAAGATGGGTAACCCGGGGCGGCGTTCCCGCAACTCGCGCACGAGGGGTTCCGCTGCCAGAACCTCCCCCACGGATGCCGCGTGGATCCACACCGGCGACTCTGTCGCGGGATTCGACTGCCCCCCCTGCCCCAATCGCTCGAGCCAATACCTCCCCCAACGGGTGAACGCAAAAACCGGCCACGCCGGAAAGGCTAAGGCCCATACCGCTAAACCCAGCGCATCGTACAGCGTATAGGAAAGCGGCAGCGAGACCGGCGAAGGAGCTGGCGAAGATTTGTCGCGCATGGTGACAGCTCCCCTCTCAATCGGGTCGCCGTCGCGCTGTTTCGCGGTCGGCTCTATCCGTCAAGGCGACCAGCCGCTGCTCGAGTTCGGTGCGAATTTGCTCCATTTCTTCTTCAGTGTTTTCCCGAGCAACGCAAAGAGGGGTGCCCACGTAATAGCGCACGTGGGCAAACGGCAAAGGGATCAGCAGCCGATCCCAACTCTGCAACTGAATAAAACGGCTGGCGCTGTAAGTCACTGGGAACAATGGCGCCCCGGTTGCTTTCGCTAAATGGACGACGCCTTTTTTTACCTGGTACCGTGGGCCGCGCGGCCCGTCGGGCACCACCGCTAAGTGGTAACCCTGCCGATAGGCCCGCACTAACTGCAAAAAGCCAGATGCTCCAGCGCGTGAAGCAGAGCCCCGCACCGTGGCGATCCCCCAACGCGCCAAAGCTCGGGCGGCAAGCTCGCCATCGCGGCTGTAACTGATCAAAATACAAACGGGTTGGCCTTGGGCGGCCAAAGGCATCAGGACGACGCGATTGTGCCAGAAGGCCAGAATCACCCGCTCCCGATGCCAGCGCTCGAAGAGCTCACCGGCTCCTACGAATTCAACACGCAAGGTGCGCTGCAGCGCGGCTACGGCCGCACTAGCAAGCCGCGGAACGGAGGCGAGCCATAATCGTTCGAACAGTGGCGCCATGGTCCCTCCCGTACGCCTCCTGTCAGTGCAGCACCCGATCCTGAGCGGCCAGCACGGTATCGTCACGCAGTTGCAAGTCGTAAAGCTTGCGGTACTCCGCATTGAGCGCCAACAGCTCCTCGTGCGTGCCTTGCTCGACAATGCGACCAGCAACGAGAACATAAATACGATCGGCGCGGCGGACCGTGGACAAGCGATGGGCAATGACCAAAGTCGTGCGCTTCTCCATCAGCCGTTCCAAGGCGTCTTGGACCAGTCGTTCCGACTCCGAGTCCAATGCCGAGGTGGCTTCGTCGAGAATCAACAACGGGGCGTCTTTCAACAATGCCCGTGCAATGGCGATACGTTGGCGCTGACCACCCGATAACTTCACCCCGAGCTCGCCCACCACGGTATCGTAGCCTTGAGGCAGCCGTTCGATGAACTCGTGCGCATTCGCCGCGCGTGCGGCGGCCACGATGCGCTCGATGTCGGTGTGGGCGCTACCGTAGGCGATGTTGTTCCGTACCGTGTCGTTAAACAAAAAGGTATGTTGCGTCACGATTGCGATCTGTTGGCGCAAACTCTTCAGCGTGTACTGGCGGATGTCGACCCCGTCGATGTAGATCGCTCCCTCGGTTGCGTCGTAGAACCGTGGGATGAGGTCGGCGATCGTGCTCTTGCCTCCACCGCTCATTCCCACCAGAGCCACCACCTCTCCACGTCGGAGTTCGATGTTGACATCCCGAAGAACCCAATCGCGTTCGTAACGGAAACTCACATGCTCGAAACGAACGCCTTCCTCGATCCCTCGCAGTTCCCGAGCGTCGGGACGATCGCCCACCTCTGGAGGAGTGTCCAGCAGCTCGGCAACGCGCTCAGCCGCCCCCAAAGCCTGCTGCACAATCGTGTTCGTGCGAGCCAACCCTTTGAAAGGTTCGTAAAGCAGAAACAGCGCCGCTAAAAATGCCAAAAAGGCGCCTTGGGTCCGACCGCCAACGATGACACTGTAGCCCCCGTACCAGACCACACCGGCAATTCCGAGAGCCGCCAAGACCTCCAGCATCGGCGTGGTAAAGGCGCGAATGCGGGTACTCTTCATCGCCAAAGAAAACAGGCGCTCGTTTTCCGCGTTGAAGCGCCGCTGTTCATATTCTTCCATGCCGAAGGCCTTGACCACACGGTTACCCTGAATGGTCTCTTGCAGCAACGTCGTGAGTTGGCCCATGGTGACTTGGCCGCGCCATGCCACTTGCCGCAGGCGTTTCGAAAGCCGCAGCAAGGGCAACACCGAGGCGGGAAACACGACGAAAGCGATCAAGGCCAGCAGCCAATCTTGGTAGAAGGCCACCCCGACCAAAATCACCAGCGACGAGGCGTCCTTCAGAATCGCAGCTACTGCGTCCGTCAGTGCCGAACGCACCAACGCGACGTCGTTGGTTACGCGCGAGATAATCGTGCCGGTTGGGGTGCGATGGAAAAACGACAGCGGCAAGCGTTGAATGTGGTCATTGAGTTCGCGACGCAAGTCGGCGATGATCCGCTGCCCCACGTATTCCGTGAGGTAAGTGCTGCCGAAACTGACCAACCCCCGCAGCAAAAACACACCGACAATGACCAGCGGCAAGACCTGCAGTACCGCCCGGTCCTTGGCGGTGAAAACGTCGTCGAAGATGTGGCGAATCAGAAAGGGCATGACACCGTTGGTGCCACTGAACAAGAGCATACATAACACAGCCACAGCGAAGTACGGCCACAGGTATGGCCGCAAATAGCGAAGCAAGCGCCGATACAACGAGCTGCGACTCATGCCATCAACTCCCAAGCCAACGCGGCCGCCCGGCCTGCCGCTCCAGGCGCACCGAGCCGCTGGCGTAATTCGCTCCACGCTTGGGCAAAGCGCTCCCGTGCGGACCATGCCTCTTCGATAGCCGGAACGAGGGTGCTCGGCTGCACGTCCCCTTGTAAAAATTCCGCCGCGACACGGCGGCCGAGGATCAAGTTCGGCATGCCAATATGATCGACGCGGACGAGCATACGGCCTAAAGCATACGTCAATCGAGATACCCGATAAACGATCACCATCGGCTTGCCCAGCAATGCGGTTTCTAACGTTGCCGTGCCCGAGGCAACCAGTGCCACGTCCGCCGCGTGGACGAGGTTGTAGGTGTCACCCTGGACCACAGGGATGCCGTCGAGCACCTCTTCCCTCACGGCTTCTGCCAAATCCGATCGATCCAGGGTTGGCGCCAAGGCCAAAGCACTTTGCCAGCCTCGGCCCGCCAACACCCGCGCGGTCGCCACGGCCGAGTCGAGCAACATGCGCAACTCCTTTGGGCGACTGCCGGGTAGCAGCACGAGCAAAGGGCGGTCCACATCCAGGCCGTAACGCTGACGGGTTTCGCTTGCGGCACGCGTTGGCTGCACGAGGTCGATTAACGGATGGCCGACAAAAAAGGCGAACTGACTGCTGCCATCGTTGTACAGCTCTTCTTCGAAGGGGAAAACCACAGCTAACCGGTCAATCACCCGGCGCATCAACCGCACCCGGCCACGACGCCAAGCCCACACCTGGGGGCTGATGTAGTAAAAGACTTTGAGCCCGAGCTGCTTCGCGTAACCGGCCAGACGCAAGTTGAACTCCGGATAGTCGATCAAAATCACCAAATGAGGACGCCGCTCACGCAAGGCCTGACGCGTTCGGCGATAAGCCCGCCACACCCGTTTCCAACTGCCCAAGGTTTCCGTGACACCCATCGTCGCCACGTCGCGCGTCGGCACCAACACCTCGAGCCCTTGAGCGACGAGATGCTCGCCGCCAATGCCAAATGCCCGTAACGCCGGGTCCCGCTGCCGCAACGCCCGCAGCAAAGTGGCACCGTGCAAGTCGCCCGATGCCTCACCGGCGACGATCATGACCGTGCGGTTCATGCCGTCAGCATCCCTTGGCAAATTTGTTCGGCAACTTCGAGTGCACGCAGAGCCGTCGCACCGTCAACCAACGGCCGGGCACGGTTCCGCACGCAGTTCAAGAAGTGGTCGATTTCCGCGTACAAGGGATCACCGTCGCCCAAATCCACTTCTTCGACCTCGATGCGCGGAGCGCCCTTTTCCACCACCCGGCGCACGAGACGAATGTGACGCTCGCCGTAATCCAAAGAAACGTAGGTGTCCGCCTGGAACAAACGAAGCTTGCGTTCGCGTTTCAACGCCACCCGGCTGGCAGTGAGATTGGCAATGCAGCCGTTGGCAAACCGCAGCCGCGCGTTTGCCAGGTCGATGTAAGGCGTCAACACCGCCACTCCCACCGCTTCCACGTGGGCGACCTCGCTGGGCACTAAGCTCAACAGCACGTCAAGATCATGGATCATCAGGTCCAAGACAACATCGACATCGGTCCCCCGATCTACGAACGGAGCCAACCGCTGGCATTCCACAAAACGTGGCTCGGTGAGAATCGCGCGCACCGCCTGCAACGCAGGGTTAAACCGCTCCAAGTGACCAACCTGCAAAATCCGGCCATTCCGAGCGGCAAGATCCACGAGCCTTCGACCCTCTTCGGCGGTCGCCGTCAAGGGTTTTTCCACCAAAACATCGATCCCAGCCGCGAGGAGATCTTTCGCGATCGCGTAATGGAGCGGTGTCGGCACGGCCAAACTTGCGCAGTCGATTTCCTCGAGCACTTCCCGGTAGTCGGCCACAGCGCGACAACGAGCTTCCGCGGCAACCGCCGAGGCACGCTCGTGATCGACGTCGGCCACCGCCACCAGTTCCACTTCCGGCATGCTCGCGTACTTAAGGGCGTGAAACCGGCCGAGATATCCGCCACCGATCACTGCCGCGCGAATTCGCTGACTCACGGAACCACTCCCACTACGGCTATACCCGCTGCGTTCGCGGCAGCGAGGACGCTTTGCTTTTCCAACATCAGGGTTGTTCCCGCTTCCAGGGCTAATGCGGCAATGCCGACACTAGCGCACACTTCGATGGTTCGCGGGCCCACGGCAGGCACGTCGAACCGCAAGTCTTGCTGGGGCTTGCAGACCTTGACCACCACGGCCCCAGGACGGCCCGCGCGGGCGATAGTGGCATCTGTCCCTTCGATCGCCTCGACCCCGAGAACGATGCGCTTTTGCACCACCACCGTTTGGCCGATGTCCCACTCGCCAATCGCCTTGGCCACGCGCAAACCCAAGCGAATGTCGCCCCATTGTTCTTCCGTGGGGCGGGCGTCCGTGAGTTCCCCCACTGGGGTCAGCAACGAATCGAGGAATAGGGTCGACGGTAGGACACGGACTCCATCGCCCTCCAACTCTTCGGCCAAGCCCCGCAATACGGCGTCGTCGCCCAAGTGGGACAAACGCGAGAGAAATGCCAAGCCGCGTTCGTCTGGAACGAAATGCTCGAGTAACCCTTCTTTGTGAATCCCGCCTACGAACACTGCTTGGTCGACCCCGGCAGAACGAAAGACCTCGATGATACGACCAAGCTCTCCCACTCGAACCCAGGTGAGCTGATCGACTTCCGCCTCGAGCCCGGGGTCAGTCTCGCCCCGATGAGCAACGGCGACGAGGTGATACCCCAAAGCCCGGGCAGCGCGCGCAAAAATCAGGGGGAACCGACCGTTCCCGGCAATAAGGCCGATCCGTTGCATGGCCAGGGGGGAAAACTAACTCGTTTGCTGCCGGTTTGCACGTCTCGGATGTCACAAGAAGCCGCCGAATCAATCCTGCGATAGCAACCCGGCGCATTTCTTCCTCACGGGAAAATCACTTCTTCCGCTAGTGCTGTAGCTCTGGCGGCTGCCCAGGGGAGCACTCACGGCGTCACGCAGGCTAGGACTGTGTCGCGACCCAGCTAGCACCCCATCCTACGAGGGCGATGCACTACCGCGAGCCAGCGCACGCAGTGAAAGCCCTTCCGTTTAGCGGCAAACCCCGCGCGGCGAGGTCTCGACAAAGCGCACGAGCCGCTCGACCTCGGGCACGTTAGCAATCTCTGCCCGTACCCGAGCCGCCGCTTCAGCGACGGTAAGCCCCGAGCGAAACAAAATCCGATAAGCGCGCTTGAGTTGGCGAACGAGCTCCGCGGGGAAGCCGCGGCGGTTCAGGCCAACAACGTTCAGTCCATGCAGGGTGGCACGGTTGCCCGTGGCATTGCAAAACGGGGGCACGTCCTGGGTGACCATCGAGCCGCCCCCCACAATGGCCGACTCGCCAACCCGCACGAACTGATGAATGCCGCTCAAGGCGCCAATCACCGCATAGTCCTCGACAATCACATGGCCGCCCAGTTGGCTACCGTTTGCCACAATGACTCGGTTTCCGATTTGGCAGTCGTGCGCAATGTGCGTGTAATTCATCAGCAGATTATCGTCGCCGACTCGGGTCACCATCCCCCCGCCAGCGGTTCCCAAGTGCAACGTGGCAAATTCCCGGATCAAGTTACGGTTGCCAATGTGCAGCTGACTGTCTTCCCCACGGTACTTCAAATCTTGGGGAATTTGTCCTACGGACGCGAAGGGGAAAATTTGGTTGTCCTCCCCAATGGTCGTGTTTCCGGTCACCACCGCGTGAGCGCCCACTCGGGTGCGGGCACCAATGCGCACCCGGCAACCGATGAAGGCATAGGGGCCGACCTCGACTCCGAAGTCGAGTTCGGCCCCCTGCTCCACCACGGCCAAGGGGTGAATCTTGCTCTCGCTCACAACCGCACCTGATCGGTCTCGCTGAGCAGAAGCTCGGCTTCTACCACGACAACCCCCTCGACTTTCGCCACTGCTTGAAATTTCCACAGCGGCGAACGCCGGCGCACCACTCGAACCTCTAACAGCAGTCGATCTCCTGGAAACACCGGCCGGCGGAATCGAGCGCCATCGATGCCGCTCAACACCACCACCTTGTCATTTTGTTCTGCCCTGAGCGTACGATGTGCCAACAATGCTGCTGCTTGGGCTAACGCTTCGCAAACTAGGACCCCTGGCATCACCGGCTGGCCCGGGAAATGACCAGGGAAAAAGGGTTCGTTCAAAGAAACGTTTTTCCACGCCACCACCCGTTGGCCATCCACCAATTCGACCACACGATCGACGAAACAAAATGGGTACCGGTGAGGAAGCAACTCCGCGATTTCGTAAAATTTTAGCGGCGAACTCATGATCCCTTGGTCACCCAGCGCGACCTAACGCTTCTTGCGGTTGTATTCCTCCAAGATCGCATCCGTCAAATCCGCCGCCTTCGCTCCGTACAGCACTGCCGTCGACCCAGCCTCGAAAATCATCGTGTAGCCTTCCCGCTCTCCAAACTCCTGAATCACCTCTTGTAGCTCTTTCAAAATGGCTCCGGTAAGCTCGCTATCCTTGCGCTGGAGGTCTGCCTGCGAATCCTTGTAGTCGCGCTCGAAGTCGCGGAGCTTCTTGCGGTACTCTTCCTCCAGGTTCGCCCGTTCCTCTTCTTTCATCACCGCGCTTTTTTTTTCCAGCTGCTCTTTCAGGCTTTCGAGCTGATCCCGTTTGCGTTTCAACTGTGCTTGCAGTTTTTCCACCTCGGCTTTGAATTCGTCCTTTGCTTTTTTCCCCCGATTCGACTCGTTCAGAGCCCGCTGCAGGTCGACGTAGCCGATTTTCACCTCGGAAGCCCACAGCGGTAGGGCAACCAGCAAAAGTCCCAGGGGCAAATATGGACGCATCGCTTTCATCGCTGACTCCTTCGGATGGGATCTGGGGCTAGCGTGTATCGAGAAAATCTGCTGGCGGCGCAAGCCGATCACAGAGGGGCACCAAAGGAAAACATGACGGTTTGCCGATCGTCCCCCACGCGCGGATTCAGGGGAAAACCAACTTCGATGCGCAGTGGTCCAATGGGAGAAAGCCAACGAAGTCCGGCACCGCTGGCCAAGCGCATCTCCCCCAGGTCGATACCCCGGGTCGCCAGGAAGGCGTTGCCCGCATCAAAGAAAATGACTCCTTTGAGGCCGATCGACTCGACGAGAGGAAAAATGAGGTCATTGTTGAAAATGAGCTGCTGGCTACCGCCAATCGACGTGCGCCCCAGATTGTTCCCGAACGGATCCAGCAACGGTACGCGCTGCCCCAGGGATAAGATACGAAAGCCACGCACCGAGTTGATGCCGCCAGGGAAGTACCGTTCGAACAGCGGCAACTCGATGCGCTCTCCCCATCCTCGCCCGTACCCGATTTGGGCGCCCAGCGAGTACACGAAGGTGCCCCAATTTTCGCTACGATAAAACGGGTAGTAAAAACGGGTGCGAGCCTCGAACCGAAAGAACTTGCTTTGCCCGCCGAGCCCGGCAAACTCCAACGACAAATCTTGCATCGAGCCATCCGTTGGATCGAAGGGGTGATTGCGGGTGTCGCGAAACAGCCGTGGAGTCAGGCTGCTGGTGAGGCTGCTTCCTTGTTCCGCTGCGATTTGCGCCGGGGCGACAACAGAGACATCGCTGATCTCGGCGTTCTCGAGGCGATATTCGAGCCCGAGGCGGGTATCCTCGAGCGAGTAGCCCCCGAGCCGATCCCAACCCAGAGCAGGGAGGGGGTAAAGAAGCCGTACTGCAGCGCCAGTTCCACCGCGGGTGAACTGATTGAAAATCAACTCCCAGTTAAAGGCTGTGAAGCCGAGCGTGAGTTCCGTGTCCCAAAAATAGGGTTCGGAGACATCGAAACTGATGTTTCGGCGGATGGAACCGAAGTCGGCATTGAGAACGAGCCGCTGTCCGCGGCCCAAGAAGTTGAGTTCCGACAAGCGCACGTTGAACAAGTAAGTTTCTCCGCTGGAAATTCCCGCTCCCGCAGAAAAGGCGCCGGTGGAGCCCTCTTTGACATCCACGAGCAGATCGAGCCGATCCTCGCGCGCTGCTTTTCGGGTGGTCATGTTGATATCCTCGAAAAACCCGAGGCGGCGCAGCCGCTCTTGGCTGCGTTTGAGTTTGGTGCCGGAAAAGCGCTCCTGTTCGCTCAGTCGCAGTTCGCGGCGAATGACTTTGTCGCGCGTCTTAGTGTTGCCGCTGATCAGAATGCGGTCGATGTACACTTCGGGGCCTTTGCTCACCCTGTAGGTAACATCGACCGTGCGGGCGCTGGGATCGACGTCCGTGTCTGGGCTGACGTTGACGAAGGCGTAACCAGCGTCACCGTAAAAATCCGTGAGCATGGAGATATCTTCCCTGAGCCTGCTGGTGCGAAATCGTTCGCCCGGTTTGAGCTTCAGACGCTCTCTGGCCGGAGCCATGTCGGGCAACAAGTCGCCAGCAATGTCGACACGTCCGACATTGTACGGTTGGCCCTCGTCGATGCGGATGGTCAGGTGCAACCCATCTCGCTGTCGCTCCACTTTCGGCTCATCGATTTTCACATCGATATAGCCGTGGTCGTAGTAAAAGGCGGTGAGTCTCTCCAAGTCGGTCTTGAGCACCTCGCTATCGAGATTGCCAGCACCGGTGAGGAACGACAGCAACCACTTTTCCTGTGTTTGCATGTTTTTCAGCAGTTGCTTTTTCGAGAAAGCCCGGGCGCCCTCGAAGCGAATGTCAGCGATGCGCACCACCTTGCCTTCGTCCACAACGAAGCGCAGGCGCACCTGGTTATCCGGCAAGGGCTCCATTTTGTAGTCGACAGCGGCATCGAGGTAGCCCTTTTTCGCATAAAGCTTTTTCACCTCCTCGATGCCGCGCTCGATTTTATTGACGTCAAGAATCGTGTTGGGGCGGATTTTCAACGCGGCGTCGATGTCCTCTTTGGAAATCTTTTTCTGCCCTTCGATGACCACTTCTTTGATCAAGGGGCGTTCGCGAACCCGGTAGGTCAGCACGTGCAAACCATTTTCCACCGACCAGTCTGCCTCCACCCGGTCGAAAAAGCCGGTGCGCCACAGCGCACGAATGTCCTCGTCGACCATGCCTTCGTTGAACTCCACTCCCGGACGAGCGCGGAGTTGCACCCGAATGGCCTGTTCTTCGACGCGCTGGTTGCCACGAATTTCCACCCGGTCGATCCGTGGCGGTTGCGCGCGGAGCGTGGTTGCGAGGCCCAGCAGGAGCACAAGCCCCAACACCACCCATCGCCAATGCATGCTGTTCCCTCGTTTTCCGCCTCGGCGGCCACCGCTAGCAACCCTACGGGCGGGTTTCAAATGCGCTCGCAGCGATCCCTAGGAACCGGCCCGGCAATGCTAGGTCACCATAGCCACAAGTTACGCCCAGGTGGCGAAATAACTGTATCCCTAGTTGGGTAATTTGCACGATGGGATCACGGGGAAATTGAACGGATCACCGAGTGAATCATCCTGGGCCCACTGGATCGGGCATCGTCGTGGCATGGCTACGGACGGGGTCGAAACCCGCCACTACCGGGGGATATCGGGGTTTTCGCGGTCCCATGCCCAAGGCAACGGATTGCTCGCACTGTATCGGCTGAAGGCGATCCAGGAATTCGTCCCAGCGGAAGATGTGTTCTCACGATTCCGCTGCCAGACGCGCACACTAGGCGTGCCACATCGTTCGTTGATGCAGCGAACCGAAAACGTTTTGAAGGCGCGCACCGTTTCCCTCAGGCCAGGAACGCACCCACCACCCGGCAGGGGTGGGTTTTCAACCGGCCCCTGCCGAGGCAACCGGGGAAACAGCGAACGGAGCGGGAGGCAATACGATGATCCGGTGGGCATCATGCACGATGACCGCCCATCCACCCCGGCCAACGTTGGGATCGTCGCGCGGCAGATCGTTCCGTGTTGCCCCACACTTGCCCGCGATTCATTCAAAACGACAGCCGAGCAAGGCGGCGTTTACCGCGGCAACGATCTCATCCACTGTGACCGTTCCATCCTCGTTACGGTCCGCCGCGAGGCAGCCTGACACCTCGGACGTTCCTAGAGCAACGGATACCGCGAAGACAATCTCATCGATGGTAACCTCGCCGTCGTCGTTGCAGTCTCCTACACAGGCTCTCTGCGTTGGCGTCGGCTGCGGCCTCTCGGTGGCGGTGGGTAGAGAGGTGTTGGAAGGAGAGGGTGGTGGCTCTGTGGGCGAGGGAGTCAGCGTCGCGGATGCCGTGAAGCTTGCCGTGGGAAGAGCCGTTTCGGTCGAGGCAACAGTGGCCGTCGCTGTATGGGTGGGCGGAGTCGTTGGCGTGGAGGTCAGGGTCGGGGTTGGGGTCGCAGTGAGCGTAGGGCTCGGAGTTGGCGGCTCAGAAGCGTTGGTCACCCATACCGTGTAGTCAGGCGATGCCCGGAAGCCAGGGGTTGTGGTGGTCAGGCGGAAGACAACTCGGAACGCTCCCACCCTGCCTTCGGGCAAAATTAAACGCCACGACGGATGATTGTGCAGGCCGGGGCCAGTACCCAGCAAGACCCGCGAGGCGCCCCCACGTTCGAGAATGATCCGCCCAAAGCCAATTTTCACCTCGGGTACGATCTCTACCACCTCGAGCCAAACCTCCACCCGCTCGGGCAAGGGGAACAAGCCCTCGGCAGCCAGGTCCTGTTCTGTCAATTCTCCGTGAGCTGGGTCGCCCGCAAAACCGGGATTCGATCCAGCAAAGAGGCAAGAACCCCCTTGGCACAGGACCAAATACACCGGGATGTTTCGTTCTGCGAACCGGACGATGCGAAGATCGCCGCTGTTCACCCCGGTGGTGCCAATGACAAACACCTCGTGGGCAAAACCAGAGATCGGCGAAAGAACGACCACGAGGCCGACAAACAACCGTAACAACGCCATAGCCGTGGGTAAGCTCGAGGAAAGGGCCAGACGCAACACGCCCTGGACCTCATCACCCTTTTAGAACACGCGAAGTTCGCAGCATGGTCCAACACACGGTCGGGCGCGGGATGCGCCCGACCCATGTTCGCCTCCACTCTTTACAAGCATGAATTCACTGCGGATGCGCTCGCGACTTCAAGCAAGGGAGATAGTGAGGGAGGTCTTGACCTCCCTGACTCGGCCGAGCCGTGAAATTCTCGAGGTCATGCAGCACATGGGCATAGGCTGCTCCCAGCGCTTCCTCGGCACGGCAGCGGACCATACCAAGATGCGTACGCAACTCGCGCTCGGTAAAATCGCCGGATGCACTGGCAGGAATTGTTCGGCCATCCATCGTGGTCGCACTCGGAGTACCGCATTTTATTTGGGCATCGGACACGGTCTTCGCTTCCAACGTGCTCAATTTTCCCAGCAAAGTTTGGGCATCTGGCCCAGTACCAGAGCTGTCGGTGCACGCCTTCTCCGCCTGAGCCAGCGCAGCGGACGCTGAAGAATGCCCGGCAGCTTGCCGCGCCTTCCAGTTCGCCACCTTGTCCAAGCACTTCCGAAGCAAGCCGTGCACCTTGAAGAAGTACTTGGCACCAGCTGCGCCAACGGCTCGTTGACACTCCAGACTGGCGTGGTCGATACTCGGCCCGGCGCCATAATTCACTTCTTCTACGTAGCCATTGCTGAGGTGCACTACGTACGTGTCGGAAGGGGTGTAACCCGGCCCGTTCGTACCCTGCACCAGTCGGAACACGATGATCCCCTCCGCAAAGGACGAATCCGAAGCCGCAACCAGGCGGAAGTACGGATGGTTGTGCAACTGGGAGTTTTCGATGTTCGCACCCGTCTGGTCATGGGTGCCGATCAGATACGTGCCCGGTGCCGTAATAGGGTTGCCGTTGAGTTCCATGGAGGTTCCGGGGTCGAGGTGAATGACTTCGAGCGCAACGTCAGTGTTGAGGTCCAGCTCGTAAATGTGAGGGGGGTCGTCTTCGGCCGCACCAAAACCAAGTTCGTTCGTTTCGAATACGGTCCCAAACCCAGTATAGTCGAGCCCAGCCACGTGCCTTTCAAATTCGTACTTGATCTCGAGGTCGCCCCCGCCGTTCATGTGCGAACCAATGAACATCAATCCCTGAGTATGAGCCTGGGCTGCCCCATTCCAGAACCACGCGAAAAACACCGAAGCGAATAACCATCCTAACTTTTGCTTCATTTCGAAACCTCCTCGACAAGATGCGTTCCGTACGTCCAGCCAATGTCCGTTTACCCGGGGGGTTCGCGGTGCCCTCAACCCGGAGGTTCATCGCCAAAGCTCACTCTCTCCCTGACCCTAGGGTGGTTTATTTAGAGGTACGATGGAAACCTTTTCGCCAGGCAACCGGTCATCCGTGCGCGAGACCAAGCAGCCCGAACAATCCCTGCTCGGCGCAAGCCACGAGATCGGCGATTGCCTTTTCGCCAGCCGCTGCTGGTTCAGCGAGCGCGGGTGCCTAAAAGCGCAACTGGCGCCGAGATGCATGCCGCTGTTCATACCGACGCGCACGCCTTGGCAGCAACGATCAACCCTGCGGTTTGTTGTCGCGTGCTCGCCAGGCGCTCCGGATCGCCAAGCGCCGCGCGCATTGCGTTTCCCCCCGTGGCGCCTTCAACCGCTCTGGCTAAGGGCGCCTGCAGCTCTCCACGGGAAGCGACGCCGCCGACAAATACGAGGGCGCGACGTCCGCCCAGCGCACGAGCCCTACACCGAATCGGGACTGCGCTATCGCAAGAATACCACCGCCCCGCCGCCAGCTTCTCCAGGCTCGGTCTAGATCCCACGACTTGCGCCTTAGGGTTCGGCGATCGAGCCTTGGTTTCTCTTGCGGCAGTAGAGGAAAAGCGCCGAGATCGTGAAGGACAACCGTTGCTCACGGTCATGGGGCCGCTTCGAACAACCTCGCCACTCGGCTCCGAAGCCGCCTCCGGAGGCTGTCAGCCGCGGGAGATGCCGCTGGTCAAGCCGCCGTTCCGGCAAGGGGAAAGATCAGGCTTGATGCAGCTTGCCGTGATGCAAGCAGAGCACGCGGTGAGCCGAACGAGCTAAGCGCTCGTTGTGGGTTACCAGTACGCAGGTGGTTTGGCGCTCGCGGTTCAACTCGAGTAGCAACGTGTGCACTCCATCAGCGGTTTCCGGGTCCAGGTTGCCGGTAGGCTCGTCGGCCAAAATCGCTTTCGGCGACAATACGAGCGCGCGAGCTATCGCCACGCGTTGCAACTCCCCGCCAGAAAGTTGCCCCGGTCGGTGGTCCAAACGCGACCCCAGACCGACGCGGTGAAGCAGCTCGCGAGCACGAACGAAAGCTTCGGAGCGACGCATGCCAGCAATCAGCGCGGGCATCATCACGTTTTCCACGGCCGCGAAGTCGGGCAGCAAGTAATGAAACTGAAACACGAAACCAATCTCGCGGTTGCGGAACGCCGCCTGACTCTGTTCGTCAAGTGCGAACAGGTCCTTCCCCTCGAACCATACCCGCCCAGCGGTTGGGGTGTCCAAGGTGCCCAAGATGTGCAAGAGGGTGCTTTTTCCCACGCCTGATTGCCCGACGATGGCCAGCACCTCGCCACGCTTCACCTCGAGGTCGAGTTGATCCAACACGGTGATGGGGCGTCCATCGCCGTAGACCTTGCACAATCCCTCTGCGCGAATGAGCACCTCATTCACTGCGCAACACCTCCACCGGTATCAACCGAGCCGCACGCCGCGCCGGATAAATAGTGGCCAGAAAACAAATGGCCATAGAGGCAAGCGCGACCAAGGCGAAGTGCACCCAGTGCATCCGTACCGGGAGAGCGTTCACGTAAAAAACGTTCTCCGGCAGGGGAATGACCGGGTAGCGTTCCAACACGGTCCCGACGAGGGCCGCAACGAGACTGCCCGTCACCGTCCCAGCCGCTCCGATGACCAAGCCCTTGTAATGAAAAATGCGGGCGACGCCCAGCGAAGTTGCGCCCAAGGATTTCAGCACCGCGACGTCTCTGCGCTTTTCGATGACGGTGAGGACAAGCATGGCAACGATGTTGAAGGCAGCCACCACGATGATCAGCAACAAAACGAGGAAATACACCGTTTTCTCCATTTGCAACGCCGCGAAGAGAGTGCGGTTGTTGTCCATCCAGTCGCGTACGTCATATTCAGCGCCGAGGCGCTCGCGTAACCGGTCGCGAACGGCCCGTGCACGGTCGATGTGCGTCGCTCGAACCTCGATTGCGGAAACCCCTTGTTTCAGATCGAAAAAGCGTTGAGCGTCCGCAAGGTTCATGTAGACAAGCCCCTCGTCGTACTGCACCATACCCGACTCGAACCAGCCGGCAACGACGAAGCGGCGCACGCGCGGGACAAGACCCACTGCCGACGGCGTTGCCAACGGCGACACCACGCTCACCGGATCCCCCACAACGACGCCGAGCTGGCGCGTCAATTCGTGCCCGAGAAAAATCGCTGGGAGCTGGACTGAGTGCTGCCTTTCCTCTTGGCCCTCGATGGAGTGCAGGCGGAAAAGGTCGGTCAACTCCCCTCCTTTAATTCTTTTAGAGAGGGACCATACGGAATCGGCCCGCTGGTCGATGCCGCGCACCTGGGCGCCAGCTACGCCCGCGGTCGTCGTCAGCATCACCTGGCCGATGACCACCGGCGCCGCACCCCCCACACCCGGGGTGGACTGCACGAGTTCCAGCACTCCTGAGGGATCGGGTAACGCCCCGTCTTTACCTTGAACGACGACATGGGCTTGAAATCCGAGAATGCGATCGCGCAGGTCTTCCTCGAAACCGCTCATGATGCCGAGAACCAGGTTCAGGGTAGTCACCCCGAGAAAGACGCCGCCGAGGGCAATCCACGTGATCAAGGAAATAAACCGTTCGCGCCGCCGAGCGCGCAAGTAGCGAAGCCCGACGAAAAGGGAAAAAGGCAGCCGATCCAGCACGAGGTTCCACAGGCGGGTCATTCGTACCGGATCACTTCCACGGGCGAGAGACGGGCTGCTTGCCGTGCCGGATACAACGAGGCGAGCCAGCAGAGCAGCAACGCCAACGCAGCCACCAGCAGAAAGTACTCCGGATAGATGCGCACCGCTAAGCGGTCGATGGCATAGACATCCGCCGGAAGTTTCACGAGCCGGCTGTGCTCGATGAACAAGCACGTCCCGTATCCCGCCAGGCTACCCGTAAGGGTGCCCACGGCCCCGATGATCATTCCCTTGCCTACAAAAATACGCCTCACGCTGGCACGCGTCGCTCCCATTGAGAGCAAAATGGCAAGGTCCTTGCGCTTCTCCATCGCCACCATGAGTAGGGTGGACACGATATTGAAAGCCGCTACCAGTACGATCAAAAGCAAAACGATCGAATAGACAATTTTGCCCAGGGTGAGTGCGGAAAAGAGATTGCGATTCAAATCGATCCAGTTGCGCACGCGGTAAGGGAACCCGAGACGCTCGCTCAATTCGTGGCTCACCCGTGGAGCGGCGTACACGTCGCTCAAGCGAACCTCGAAACCCGTGATGCGATCGCCAAACTGAAACAGCCGCTGTGCTTCCGCTAGGCTAGAGTACGCTAGCACGCTGTCGTACTCACCGAGCCCCGAGTCGAACACGCCGACAACTCGCATCGCCTGCATCTGCGGCACCAAGCCCACGGACGTCGCTTGTGCTGCAGGGGAAACCAACTCGACGGTGTCCCCCACCTTAACCTGCAGTTTCTCCGCTACCCCTCGACCAATGACAATGGGAGGCAGGGACTCATCCTGGGCAGCTTCCCCTTGGTACAACGGCAGCAAAGATCCAGAGCGCAAGAAACGGCTCAAGGGCATCACCTGTTCCGAGGCCGCAGTCACCCCCCGTAGCAGCACGCCAGTGACTGCCTGACCTGCGGTCAACATCCCTTGCGCTAAAACGAAGGGCGCCACCGCCCGCACCTCCGGGTGGCCTTGGAGCTTTTCCACGACCACGTCGGGCTCGCTCACCGTACCGGTGAAGCTTACGACCACCAAATGGGGGTGGAAACCGAGAATGCGTTGCCGCAGCTCCTCTTCGAAACCCGTATAGACGGCAAGGACAACGTTGAGGGTGAGCACTCCGACAAACAGCCCCAGAGCAGAGACCACTGTGGACCACGAGCCGAATGATTTCTGCCGGCGGGAGACCAAATACCGTAACGCAAGGAACCACTCGAAACGCATGCTTTCGTTGACAACTTTCGGTGTCTAACGCACGCCCCGGTCACTCCGGACGCAATTGCGGGAACAAAATCACGTCACGGATCGAGGGCGAGTTGGTAAACAACATCACCAAACGATCGATGCCAATGCCCTCGCCGGCTGCGGGGGGCATACCGTGTTCGAGGGCGCGCAAAAAGTCTTCGTCCATGGCATGAGCCTCTTCGTCGCCTGCCGCCCGGGCGCGCAACTGTTCCTCGAAGCGCTGCCGTTGGTCGATGGGATCGTTAAGCTCGGAAAAGGCATTGCAAATCTCTCGCTGCGCGCAATAAAGCTCGAAACGATCCACGAAGGTCGGGTGCTCCTTGTTGCGGCGGGCAAGTGGCGAAACGGACGCCGGGTAATGATACACAAAAGTCGGTTGCACTAAATCTGGCAAAGCGGCAGCCTCGAAGACATCAACCAACAAATGACCCGCGGCAGCTGGCCCGTAGTGACCAGCGTAATCCTTTTCGATCGGAACACCCAAGCGCTGGGCCACGGTAGCGATGGTTCCCAAGTCGAGGGCAAACACCGCGGCCACGTCCACACCGGATCGCTGTGCCAGGTACGACGGAATCGAAATCCGGCGAAACGGCGGAGTGAAATCCAGCATCCAGTCGCCGTAGGGCACGGTTCGTGTACCCTTGAGTTCGTCGGCCAAGGTCACCAGGAGTTCCTCCGTGAGCACCATCAGGTCTTCGTAAGTCGCATAAGCCCAGTAAAACTCCAGCATGGTAAATTCAGGGTTGTGACGGACCGAGATACCCTCATTACGAAAGTTCCGATTGATCTCGTAGACGCGCTCGAAACCGCCGACGAGCAAGCGCTTGAGATAAAGCTCGGGGGCAATGCGGAGGTACAAATCCATGTCCAGGGCATTGTGATGGGTTACAAAGGGGCGCGCCGCCGCTCCTCCAGGGATCGGGTGCATCATCGGTGTCTCTACTTCGAGGAACTCTCTGGCGTTGAAAAACGCGCGCACACGCTCGATGAGGCGGGAACGCAGCAAGAACACTTGACGCGACTGGGGGTTCGCGATCAAGTCAAGGTAGCGTTGCCGATAACGAGCCTCGACGTCCGTCAACCCGTGCCACTTTTCGGGAAGAGGGCGCAATGATTTCGCCAGCAAGCGCAGCTGGTGCGCCTCGATCGTCAGCTCGTTGGTGCGCGTGCGAAACGGGCGGCCGACCACTCCGAGAAAATCGCCTAAGTCGGTGAGTTTGAAGATCTCGAAGGTTTCCGCGCCGACCAGGTCGCGACGCACATATGCTTGAATGGTCCCGCTACGGTCGAGCAGGTGAAAAAACGAAGCCTTGCCAAAATCGCGGCGGGTAAGCATGCGCCCGGCAACGGAGACGACATCGTTGCACTGTTCCAAGGCTGCGGCGTCGTGTGCGCTGTACCACTCGAGTACCCGGGCGGCGGTGTGTGTCGGACGGAAGTCGTTGGGATACGGGTCCACGCCGCGCGCACGCAGCTGTTCCAGCTTTTGCAGCCGAACTCGTTCCTGATCCGATCGTTCGTGGGACACTGTGGAAACCCCTAAAGGTTAACGCGGTTAACGAGCGTACCCTAACGAGTCAAGGAAATCGAACCCCTAAAGGCCATCGGCCCCCCGGTGACAACCCATCGCGCCCTCTTCCACGCGAAATGCTCTCTCCTGCTGGCTAGGAGAGGGTGCCCCAAAAGGTTCGGCCGAGGGCCCCGCTCCCTTTTGATGACGCACGTCCGCATCCGGCGGCGTGCTCTCAGCCACCCCGCCGTTCCCAGAAGGAGAGGACAACGGCGCCTACGGTGGGGCGAAGGTGATTATTTTTGTTGCCACGGAGGTCAACGGGGTGGAAATCGTCTGGGCGGGAAACAAGGCGGTGCTTGCGTGTTGGTCGGGCGCCACGATGACCTTTAACGATGGCAGAGTCATCCTTGCGGCGATTTGCCGTGGCGCCTTGCAACCGTGCCACCGTTTGCTTCACGGGATCTACAGGTGAGTGGAGGTCTCTCGTCTAACAGACTCGCCGCCGCCACTAGGCACAGCGCTCTTAGCTCCGAGCCGGTGGAAAATACCCGTCTTCTGACCAGCCGTAAGAGGTGACACCACCAACAGTGGTCGAGCAGCCATCGCAATCTCTGGGAATGGCCCGTTCGAGGGGCCACTGTCCGAGCACCGCCACGCAACGGGAACTACAACGAGACCGCAAGCTCAGGCTGCAACCACGGCCAACGGCGACTCCAGGCCAGCCGCTCTTCAGATGACACTCGCTTGTTTCAGCGCGCGACTCCGTTCACGCCGACCAACGCCGACGCCTACGCTCATCGGGGTGGCTGGGCAAAATGACAGAAGGTGCGATCCATCAATCCAAGCGCACGGTTTCCAGATAGCGCGGCACCACGGCAGGCCAGCCGAGTTCGGCTTCGATCGCCGAACGCAAGGCCTGCGATGCCAATGGTTCACCGTGCACGATGTACGTCATGTCCGGTGGTCGGGCATTGGACCTGATCCAGGCCAGCAACTCGTTACGATCGGCATGCACGGAGAAGGCAGGTACATCGATCACCTCGGCACGAACGGCAACGTACCGACCCAGCAGCTTGATCTCCCGTGCGCCCTCGAGAAGGGCACGGCCGCGGGTACCCTCGGCTTGGTAGCCGACGAGCAACACGGTGTTGCGCGGGTCCGGCAGGCGGTGGAGCAAGTGATGCAAAACGCGGCCTCCAGTCGCCATGCCCGATGCAGAGATGATAATGCCCGGACCGGGCTCTGCATTGATGGCCATTGACTGCTCGACCGTGCGCGCCTCGATCAGATGACCGGGGTCGAAGGGGTCGCTGCCCGCAAGGGAAGCGTGCATGTCATGATTCGCACTCGCCAAAGCAGTGCGATAGATCTGCAATGTTGCAAGGGCCATGGGACTGTCCACCCACACCGGCAGCCGCGGCAACTCGCCAGACTGCATCATGTTGCGAAGGTGGTACAGCACCACTTCCGTCCGGTCGACGGCAAAGGAGGGAATCACTGCCATACCACCACGCGCGGCGGTGCGGCGGATGGCATCTCGAAAGCGTTCCAGCGATGTAACATCTTCGTGGATGCGGTCGCCGTAAGTCGATTCGATCAAGAGCACGTCGCACGTCGCCCGGAACACTGGGGGGCGCAAAATTGGGTGAAACGGCCGGCCCAGGTCGCCACTGAAAAGCACTACGCGCGAAGGCATCCCACCGAGTCTGAGCTCCACGGTGGCCGAGCCGAGGATATGGCCAGCGCGATGAAACACCACACCCACCCCTGGCGCTACCTCGGTTAAGGTTTCGAACTCGGTGGGCTCCAGGTGAGTGAGCGCTTGCCGTGCGTCCTCCTCCGTGTAAAGGGGCAACGCCGGAGCGTGTTTGGAAAAGCCTTTGCGGTTGGCGTAAGCCGCGTCTTCCTCTTGCACACGCCCACTGTCGGGGAGCACGATCCCACAGAGCGTCTTCGTTGCCGCGGTGCAAACCACGGGCCCGCGAAACCCATCGCGCACGAGTGCCGGTAAGTATCCCGAGTGGTCCAAATGCGCGTGCGAGAGAACGACGGCGTCGATGGACTCGGGGGGCGTTGGTAGGCCTTCCCAGTTGCGCAGGCGGAGGTGCTTGAGTCCTTGATACAGGCCACAATCCACCAGCACGCGTGCACGGGGCGTATCCACTAAAAAGCGGCTGCCAGTGACGGTTTCCGTGGCGCCCAGAAAACGGAGCACGGGCACACCGGGGCGAGGAGGTTGGGCGCCACTTTTCATCGGCGGTTACAATGCCTCCGCCAGCAGTGTCACACAAGAGATTTGGTTCGTTGGATGAGGCACGGTGTCGCACGAAACGATGCGGCGGATACCAGCGCGGCGCATCCGTTCCTCGGCTCCCGGAGCAAAAATGGCGTGAACGACGGCCACCTCGACGACTCGTGCTCCCATGTGGCGAAGCGCGCGGGCCGCTTGCGCCAGGGTGGCGCCACTACTGGCAATGTCGTCGACGAGCATCACTTCCGGGAGTGGTAGCTTTCCGGCAAACGCAACCCGCACACGACGGTCACTGCGCCGCTCTTTTGTTCCCACCACCCATGGCAAGCCGCTGAGGTTGGCAACACCCCGCACCCAACTGGCCGACTCCACATCCGGCCCTGCCAGGCATCCGCGCCAACCGATCTTTTCCAAGTAAGCGGCGATGGCTGGCGCAGCGGAAATGGATTGGCCGGGCATCACCTGCGCTAACCGTTTCACTCGATGCAAGTGCGCTTCGACGGTGAGCACGCGCTCGAAGCCGAGGCGGAAGATGTCGCCGAGCACTCGCTGGGATACTGGCTCGCCGGGACGAAACACCGTGTCTTGCCGCATGTACGGCAAGTACGGGGCGACCAACGTCACGTCCCTCGCCCCAGCACGGCGAAGCGCATCGGCAACTAAAAGCAAAGGGAACAATTTGGCGTCAGGTTCATGGAGCCGTTGCACGACGATGGCCCGCGGGGGGACGTTCGCGGGAACACGCACGAGTGTCTCTCCATCGGGGAAGCGGTGCACGCCAATGGGGAACACTGGAAGCTGGCGCTTTTTTCCCAGCGCACGGGCCCAGGGCAAAGAGTCCGGCACTGCAAACAGCGCGGCCTGCTGAGCACCCCTCACGGGGCGGCGCGCACCAACTGCGGCAACCACCTTGCGCCCAACCTCAACCGTGGCTCAGGGAAGCGGACTGTGCCGGACGCCCAAGGTTTTCCGGGTTGCTCCCCAGGGCCGAGCCCACGAACCGACGCTCCCGTGTTCTCACCTGCGAGGTTTCCCTCCGGAGAAATAAGCCGACCGACAGCCCCGATTCCGGCAAAACCAAAGCCCCCCATCGCAGAAGGCAGTGGGGCAGGTTTCCGACCCGTTCACCAAGCGGACGACTGGATGCCGTTCTCCACAGTAAACACAGTGGACGAATTTCGCGCCGCCCTGTTTCTTTTGTCGATAAGAGCGGAAGTCAACGACCTCACCCATAATCCCGATTTATTTTTCCATTGGCGAGAAAAGTCAAAGGGGTGTTGTCACCCCACCCTTTCTTTGTTCATGCATCCCGTTCCCAAACCGCGTACAAACACCCGTCGTCGGGCGACCAATGATACGACGCTTTCCCCTTGTAGAGTTTCTTGAGCTCGTGGACGATGCGATGCGCTAGCTTTTGCGACGTCGTCAGCACTTCGATGACGTTCCCCTCGCGGTCTGCCGAAACCAAGCGGCGCAGCGGCTGCGTAAAGCGCGCCCGTTCCTCGATGTTACGGATCCGGCGGCGAATTTCTTCTTCGTGCTCCGCAGCAAAACTACCGCGAATAACCACACGGCCAAAGTACTCGCCCCGCTCTGCCTGTTTGCACGCCGGACATAGCGTCCAGTTCACTTTCTGCAGTAACGTATGCGAACGTTCGCCGGCTCGTCGCCAAGCCTGCTTGGTGTACAAGGCACCGCACCGCTCGCAACAAGAGGGGTCCGGCGGTGGTGGTAACTTTGTGGCTACAGGAGGTTTCTTCGTTTTCCGACTGCCCTTCCTGTTCATGGCTCGGATTAGACCCTTCGTCGATCCCATCTTTTCCTCTCCTCTTGCTCGTTCCTCTGCTACCAGAGCGGCAGCTACGGCAACCCTTCTCTAAGCATTCTTGCGACGCCTGGGAACCCGTGACGAGCGGTCTGCGTGCCTGTAGAAAACAAAAACAGGGTCTTCACCACACTCGCCAATCCCATGGCTGCGTGGCATAAGCGCAGAACTTGGAGGAGTTTCGAGCGGTGCACATTGGTATTCCCCTCTTTCTTCTGCGGCCACGGCGGATGGCTACCGTGGCCGCCCATGCGGAAGCACTGGGGTTCGAGTCGGTTTGGTTACCGGAGCACATCGTGTTTCCGCCACGAATCCGCAGTCGCTACCCTTACGCGGAAACCGGGGCTCCAGTGCAGCCCTCGACGCCACTGCTCGACCCCCTAGTTCTGCTCGCCCACGTGGCTGCCAGAACAGAGCGGATTCGCTTAGGCACGAACGTCTATCTTGCCGCGCTTCGGCACCCAATCGCCAGTGCTCGAATGATCGTGACCCTCGACGTCTTGTCCGGAGGGCGGCTCACCCTCGGCGTTGGCGCTGGATGGCTGGAAGAGGAGTTTACCGCCCTGGGAGTGGACTTCGCTTCCAGGGGGGCGCGGCTTCGCGAATGTGTCCGTGCCTGGCACGTTCTCTGGCAAGAGCCAACGCCATCTTTTCAAGGGAGGTTTTTCGCCTTCGGACCAGTCGTCTTCGAGCCGAAACCGAAACAGCGGCCGGGTCCGCCGATTTTGTTCGGCGGGGAGACGGAAGCAGCACTGCGTCGGGCAGCACAGTTGGGCGACGGTTGGTACGGCGTACGGCACACGCCCGAAAGCGCGCGTATGCAAATCGAGCGCCTGCGCGCACTGTTGCACCAAGAAGGGCGAAGTCTCGAACATTTCGAAATTACTGTGAGCGCCGGTGGCGTGACGAAGGAAGAATGCGCAGCCTTCGCGAAAGTCGGGGTAACGCGCCTCGTCGTTTTACCGTGGCAGCAGGATTCCGAGGCCGAGGCCGCGCTCGACCGGTTGGCAAAGCTGCTGGGCTTAGGAACCGACAGCACTCCGGAGTGAACACTGCCGATGTGCCCTTCCACTCGAAAGTGCAGCAACGCATCCGAGTTCGCGGTCGGCCGAGCACGTGGAGATCGGGTACATGACCAGCCGTCTCCACACGAACGTCAGCGGAAGTGCCTCGGTCATAGAGGTTGCAGGATTGCAAGCAGGCTTGGCTAAAAGCCAGTCGCACTGCCGGTCCCAATTCACGGGTCGACCATGAGTTTCGCAAACGGCACCGACACCCGGGCACGGAACATTTCCATTTTGGTTCGTCGGGCAAGCCTCGTCCTTTTTGGCTTGGTCGCAGGTTGCGTACTCCTGGAAATTCTGTTGCAACTCGGAGCCAAACTCCTCCGCCCTGAAAGACCGGTGGCCATTGCACCGCGCTGGCCCTCCAGCGCGATTCGGATCCTCGCCCTCGGCGATTCGAACACCTACGGCCTGTACGTGGGCAGAGAGGCCGCTTATCCCCAACTTCTCGAACGGATGTGGAACGACCGCAACCACGCACTACGGGTGGAGGTGCTCAATCTCGGCTATCCTGGAACCAATTCGTCTCAAGTTTTGGTTCGATGCAACCGCTACCTGGAGGGTTTTCGTCCCGACATCGTCACGCTGATGATCGGGGTGAATGATGCGTGGACCCAACCGGTTTCCACCGAAGCAGAGACCTCTCTCGGGGATTCTCTTCGGCAGTTGCTGTGGCGCAAATCCCGCCTGTACCGTTTCGGGTACATGCTGGTTCGCGCACGTGAGCACTCAAGCCTCGAGGTCATACCACTCTCCGACCCGTTGTCCGTAACTCAAGGCCGTGGGATCGCTCGATTTGGAAATCAGGAGTTCGAGCTCGGACACCGGATGTCGCATCCAACAGCGCGCGCAGGGTGGATCGAGCGGGCCGAGTCGAACCTGCGAAATATCGTTCAGTGCGTACGGAGCTGGGACGTACCGCTAGTGCTCATCACTTACCCATCCGGCCACTTCCTTTACAGTGTGGCTAACCACCTGTTACGCGCCGTTGCCCAATCCACAGGCACGCCCTTGGTCGACGTGAACAAAGCAATCGAACCACACTGCCCCAACTGGGAATGCGAAGAGCTACTTGCTGACCACCATCCCTCCGAAAGAGGGCACGTGCGCATTGCGCAAGCGTTGGTCGAGTTTTTCGCCTCCCAGTTCCGCCAAGAAGCCCAGCACAGCGAACGTTAAAAACAATCCGAGGATGACCCCCGGGTGCCGTTTACGGGCCGCGCGCAGGGGGATGGGGCACGAAAGATCAAGCCCCTCTCCCCGGAATTTCTGAGTTCCCGTGGTGGCGAAAATGCTTGCCCGCAGGTCGATGTCACTCGATCCGATGAGCCCCAGCAGTGCTGGCAATGACCTTGGAACAGGCTTCGTGTTAGCTGGTAGCGCTTGCTCGGCCCCCAGGGTTACTAAGGCAACGTTGCGACATCTCGCCGAGGAGGGGGAGGCAAGTAACCTGGGCAGTCGTTGCGCGATTGGCAGAGGTCGGCGCTCAGTTCCATGCCGTTCGTCACCAGGAATCGTGCAATCATATTTAAAAGGAAGTTGCCGATGTCGTACGTCGTCTGCGTGCGGCAGCCACATGGATCGCCCGATCCGGGAATCGGACATTCCCGGGCGCACTTGGCGCGGAAATCATCCGTCATTGCTCCGGGCAAACTAAACCCATGTTCACCGGTATCCCGCGTTAGCGGAAAGATTGCAGCAGAGCGGCCGCCAAGTCGATCCCAGCGGTCGAAACCAAGCCGCAAGGGTGGGTGGAGGCGGGGATATTGCGGTCCCCAGATGTCATCGCCTCCGCTGAAGTTCTCGACGTCCAAGTGCACACCCTTTCCCGTTGCGTCGGTGAAACGCGCCAAGTTATCGACAGCCTCCACTGTGTACGTGTCGATCAGCATCTGGTTCGCAGACCGCCCGTAGCGGGGGTCGACCTCCAAAAAGGGCACGATTCCGGCAGCGCGTGCAAAGGTCACCGCGGAACTCGAGGGCACGTTCATGTCTCCTTGCGACGTGACCACTAGGGCATGACTACCCGTGCGCTCGCGTGTGAGAGGGAACTCCAACGCTTCTAGCAAAAGATGGGGAGCAAATACCACCGGATCGGCGGGGTCGACCACCAACTGACCTATGGAGCCTAAGCGTCGAATCTCGGGCGTATTTCGGGGGCGGCCTAGTCCGTCCTCCAACGCCCGCAGTGGCTCTCCCGCACGGAACGGCTGCGCCTGATAGGTGAAATCAACGCCAAAGCGATCGAGCACGGCACGTACCGAACTCCCCGGTTGCACCTCGCATTTCGTGCCTGGCACGAGCACGGGTCCCGCATAAAACACGAGTCGAACCAGGTCTCCGCGGTCGCTTTCCAGCGAGGCGCGGACACGTCCGGGAGGCAGCACCAAGCCGCAGCCGCGCGCTCCATTGGTGAGATTCTCCGCAACCAACGTGTCCCCAACGCGCACACCCTCAACTGACCCGAGTGGCCTGCGTCCCAAGTCGTTGAGGTCCACGACCACGGTTTGCATCAGCATGCGGCCCGTCGCGGGGTCGAGAGTGCCAACGTACAACGGACCCATCATCCGCAACACGAACGCCTCGAGGGCGCCGCCCTGCACGGTGCGCATGCCGATGTCCACATAGCCGCCCCCGCCAGCAATCGGGGCCACGGCGGTAATTTGCGGCTCGGCGCCGCCCATCAGCATGGACATGATGCCACCGAGCGACGCACCGGTCATCACGATTGGGGCATTGCCACCGACGTCGACGTGCCCGTCGCCATCGAAATCGCCAGCGATGTCTGGAACACCATCTTCCCCTAAGTCAAAATCCCACAGACGCCGCCCGTTCCAACTGCGCAAAATGCGCACGAGCTGCGAGTAATCGAGCATGAACTGGCGTACGACGTCGCGGGTATGAAACAAGTATGCACTCCAGAAATCGGCGCCGGAGTCCTTCACGCCATCGCCGTTTTGGTCGAAGGCGCGGTCGGACAAGGTAGCATCGACGGCAGCACCGTAACCCATGACGCCCAGGAGTTGTTTGGCCAGCGCTTCTTGCTCAGACGTCAGCCCAATGCCGTGTGAGGGTCCGTCGATGGCGATCGCGGCAAGCCCGTGACGAGCAAAGAAACCAGCGAACTGCATGAGTGCAAACCGGCTGCCCGTGTATCCATGGCTCAGGATGGCCACGGGGGCCGGGCGGCCGTCTTTCCGTGCAGAGACCTCTTTTCTCGGAACCGCGAGAGTGAAATAAACAATTTCCTCTCGCGCCGGCGCGGGTATGCGGTCGAGGTCCGGCGGCCACGCTTGCAAGTTCAAGTTCAAGAAATTTCCCTGCTCATCGTTTCGGGGAAAGAGCTGGGGAGAACGGTACGTGCCGATGACAAAGTAATCCACATACTCCAGCGACGTTGCCAATTGCCGGTATTGTTCCGAGTTGGGGTTCAGCCCGAGGAAGGTAGTTGCCAGTGGTCGCGCTGCTTCTAACCAGTTTTCCCCGTAAAGAAGATAAAGCCGTTTGCTGTTAGGAAACCGGTTGGCGTCGCGCAGCGGCAGCAAAGCCTCGACTTTCGCTGGAAACTCATGGGCCAAGTGGCGCTGCGGGCCATAGCCGTACAGCCCTTCGCGCACGGCGCGCCAGTGGCTTTGGACCGACTGAGTGGTAAACGTAAAAGCAAACGCGACATCGGCGAGCGTGAGCCCGGTCGGGAGCACCTCGGGCAAAGCGCGAAGCGCCTCGGTTTGCGAGGTGTGATGAATCGTCGGGTAAGGCGAGCCTACGGGTTCCCCACGGATGTCCCGCAGCCGTCGGGTAACCACGACCGCATAAGTAGTCCGCTCGCGCAAAGGCACGAGTGGGCGCAAAACGAGAGTGTTGGTTTCGCGCTCGTAAAAGCTCATGAAGTTATCCACTCGAGCCTTTAGGTCGCTGGGCGGAGGGTTGGAGCCGGGCAAGTAGTTCGGCTTGTCGAGTACGCCGTCGGCGTCGGTGTCTTCCCCAGGGTCCAAGATGCCGTTGCCATTGACGTCTTCGTCGACCTCGTCGAACAAGATCGACACGGTTCCCGCACGCGGGTCGTTGTCCCAGTAATTGTCCCGCCGCTCCAGCACGATGGGGTAGTTGCCATTGCCCACGTCAAGGTGATGTACACGACCAAATTCCGGGGAACGACGGTCGATGTTGATCAAGTAAATGACGTCGTTGTCGGTTTCGTACAACGGGTCGCGGTGACCAGCGAGCAGCGATTCAACATCAATCGGACCCGTGAACGGAATGGTAATCGGCTGAAACACTCCCCATCCATCGAGTTCGTCGATTTTCTGGCGGGTCAAGCGTTCGAATCCGGTCGGAGCGACCATGGACGCGTTGATGCGGCGGCCAGTGACCGACGTTGGATCGACCACCGTGGCAACGTCGTTCGGCAAGGGAATTTCAGGCAGGGGTTTGTGGAAGAAATCCATTTTCACCGTGGTCCGCGCCGGTTGCGACGTGGCGATGCCTTCAGACTCGGAAAGCGAGCAGCCGCTCAACAAGGCGGCGAATCCCACCGACGCCCACCAGAACAAAACCAAATGTGCACTCGTTTTCTTCCTCATGACCGCACTCCTCACAACCGGACCTCGAACAGGACCCTGCCCAGGAACACCTCGCTCATGGTGCTACCATCTAGCCGGCGGAACGCGCTGCCGGGAAACAGCACTGCCCCTTCGGCCCCCAGCTGAAAATCGAAGCCACGTACGCTGCGGAAGTAGCGCCACCCTAAGTCGAGCTCCGTGCCGTAAAAACGGCCGGGGCGTCCTCCCAAGGCATTGTGCGGTTCGCCTCCGAACAAGCGCGTGTTAAAGGCATCCGCGTAATCCACATCGCTCCATGCGAGCAACAGCCCACCGTACGCCACCATCGGCTCGAGCACTTGCCACCACACCCGCGGGAAAATTGCGATCGTATTCGAGGGCGCACCCCGCGTCGGCAAACGCTCGAGGTCGGGCACTGGCCGACCAACCAGGGTAGGGTCAGCAGCCGTGACCACGGTGCGGCCCGATTGCGCCGCCATTACCACGCGATAAAGCAGCAAGCCAAATTCGTAGTTCGGATCGACTTTGAAAGCATTTTGCTCCCGATCATCGAAATTCTCGTCACCACTGGCAAAGAGAAAATCCAAGGCAAACCCATGATTTTCCCGGTTCAGCCTAGCCTGCACGGTTGCGCCCACTTGCAGGAGGTCATGCTTGGGAAAGTCTACGGTGGGGCCCAGGCTCGTGCTGCCGTCAATCACGGCGGCCTCGCCCGCGAGCGTAAACTCGCCGATGGCGCCGAGGTTTCGGCTCGTCCGCGCAAAAACGTCGTACACCACGACATCGAAGCCGCGGCGCACTTTTGCATCTTGGGTTCGATACACAACGTAGAGACCAGCCGAGTGCCGCAGTCCCGAACCAACGAGCACGCTGGCAATGTACTGCTGGGCGTCATCGTCACGCAGCAGCGGGTCGTCGGCAACCACTTCGTCATAGGCCAGGCGGAGCACAACGTTGGCAGAGGTTAGGGGCGTCGTGCCGATGGTAGCGCGGATCACACGGTCTCCGCTGCGGGGGTCGCCAAAGTAAGCGTTATCCTTGGTCCACCCATGGGCGCCGTCGTTCGCCAACAAGCCCAGCCCCCAATGGCTCAGGGTATAGCCGCCACCGACTACGAGATAAGCGGAAGGCACCGTAGCGCGAAGAAAAAGGCGCCTAAGTTCCGCGTGACCCTTCCTGCTGAAAGGGAGCTCTCTCCCTAAGCGGTCGGGAGGAGCGCCGTCCTCCACTCCTGTGACCAAGTCATGTTCGTAGTCGAATTGAAGGGAATAAGGCCTTCGGGCAACGTCGGTCGTCTCCCCACTCAAGCCCACGCGCAGCACCGGCAAGAAGAAAAAGTTCTCCTCCAGTGTCGTTCCGTAGCGGTCCAGCGGAAACGTACTCACACCCTCTAGACGGGTTTGGTACTGCGCCCGACCACGGATCCGCCAGAAGTCACCTTGGATGCAGGCCCACCCACAATCCTCTGCTTTGCTTCCAGTCGGTGGGACCACCAGCAAAAACCAGCCACCGAGCAACCACAAACGTATCCAACGCATCCCGAAGCCCCTCCCACCAGGCTTTCCCTTGGTTATTCATATTCTGTTGACACTTGCAACAGTCAAGAGAACTCAGACCGGCCATAAATTGCGGATTCAGCTCAGGAGTCGCGGCTTATAAGCTCGAAAGCAAGCGTGCGTAAAACTCTACTCCCTGCGCATAGGAACCGACACTCACGCGCTCGTTGGCGCCGTGCATCCGGGCCAAATCGGTCCGGTCGGCCACAAGGGGCATGAAACGGTACAGGTTCCGACTCACTCTCTGGTAGTGGCGGACGTCGGTGCCGCCGATAGTCAAGTAGGGAGCCACCACGGCCTGCGGAAAGGTCGCACGGATGGTCTTCGACAATAAAAGGAATGCTGGCACGTTGGTAGGCGAAATTCCTGTGGGCTCGCGGCTCGTAGGCAGGGTGCGCACTTCAATATCGCTATCGTGCACGACGGACCTTACGTGGTCGACAACGTCAGCCACTGTGTCGCCGGGAAGAATACGATAGTTGACCACCGCCCAGGCAGAGGCAGGCAACACGTTCTCCTTGATCCCGCCACCAATCATGGTTGCGGCTGTCGAGGTTCGTACGCTTGCATTGGTCGCTGGCTCCGCCGCAAGGGTTCGCAGGAGGAAAGGCTCGAAAAGCCACAAATTTGCCCCCACCACTCGGTGGGGAAACCAGGGTAACTCCGGTGTCAGGTAATCCAACATGGCTCGCACCGGCGGCGAAAGACGGGCCGCCATGGGGTTCTGTTCCAGTGCGACCACAGCCGCCGCAATTTTTCCGACGGCCGTGTGCCGCGGCGGCGCAGAAGAATGGCCACCAACGGCTCGAGCCTCCAGACGCACGCTCACGCTACCCTTCTCAGCGACACCGACGCACGCCACTGGCACCCGCAGGCCGGGGATCGCGTCCACCATCAAGGCACCACCTTCGTCCAGGACGAACTCTGCCGTCACACCGCGGCGCTCGAGCTCAGCGGCTAGCAGCGCCGCCCCTTGATTGCCGCCTACTTCCTCGTCGTGACCAAAGCCCAAGTACACTGTGCGGTTCGGTCGAAAACCCTCGGCAAGTAACAGCTCCGCCGCCTCGAGTATCCCGACCACGGTAAACTTGTCGTCGATCGCCCCCCGACCCCAAACAAAGCCATCAGCAATGGCGCCGGAGAAAGGCGGTTGATGCCAGGCGCTTTCCGTACCGGGTTCCACGGGTACGACGTCCAAATGCCCAATCAGTACGGCGGGCTGGGCTGCCGCGTTCCGCCCCGTCCACGTGTACAACAAGGAGTGACCGCCGATGACTTCCCGTTGCAGAGTGTTGTGGACGCGCGGAAATTCCGCCTCGAGGTAAGCATGGAGCCGGGCAAACTCTGCGGCACGGACTGGAACCGACTCTCCCTCCGAAACCGTGGCAATGCGCAGAGCCCCTGCCAAACGCTCTGCGGCAGCTTGCGCGTCCACCGCTAAGGGACGCGCCGACGGTTGCACTGGAGGTTGTCGCGACGGCAAGGTAGCCGCGCGCCACAACAGGACCGTGGCCAAAGCTAACGTAGCGAACAGGGCCAGCGCAGCGACCCGACTCAACCAGCCCCCGCCCCGCCGGTCACGCACGCTCCTGCTCCTTTGCAGGCCGGTACAGTTCATTAAAGTACACGGTGAGCAAGCGTTCGGCGGCTTCCGGTGGTAGCTGATTCAGCAACGAGCTGATGGCCGCCATCCGCTCTGGCAAACCGCTGCCCACCCCAGCCATGGCCAGCATACTTCGCAGTGTGTCCGGTGTAAGCTGATTCCAATCGAGACCTCGAAGCATGTCGCGCAAGTGCTTCAGCTCTTCCGTTTGTGCCCGACGGGCTGCTTCGACGCTCTCTCGCAAATCGGCCAACAGCGCCGAAGCCCAGCGAACGTTCGCCGGGTTCACGGACAAGTGAATGTTTTCCTTCGAGCCACCGAAACTAAGTTGGGGTTGCACGTACCAGCCCCGAATTTTCATCTCGTCGACGATCTGAAACACGTTCACCTCGTCAGAAGTAAACGCAATGAGATTCATCTCTGGGCGAGCGAGCAAACGCAGCCCAGGAATGCGCTCGATCTCCTCAGCGAGGTAACGAGTGGCTTCCAAAACTTTGCGGGCGAGTTCCAGGTAGCCGTCGTCGCCAAAGAAGTTCAGTACGGCCCAGGCTGCGGCCAGAGGCCCCGCGGACTTCGTACTTTGCACCGTGGGGTTGATCATCGTGTAGCCGGTCCAGGTCGCGCAGGTAAAAATCTGGTACTGACGCAGCTCGGCATTGCGATAGAGGATGACCGAGGCGCCTTTGGCGGCAAAAGCGTATTTGTGGAAGTCCATCGAAATGGAGGTCACCCCAGGCACGTGGAACTCGAAGTCGGGTACGGGCGCTCCCAAGCGGCGAAAATACGGGAGAAGAAAACCACCCATGCAGGCGTCAACGTGCAACAGCAAGCCATGCCGCAGCGCAAGCTCCCCCAGTTCGCAAATGGGATCCACCACTCCGTGAGCGTACGAAACCGCCGAACCCACTAAAAGGATCGTGTTGTCGGTGACCGCTGCAGCCATGCGTTCGGGATCGGCCTTGAAGGTCTTCGGGTCTACCGGCACCAACACCGGCTTTAGGCAAAAGTAGTGCGCTGCCTTTTGAAACGCGGCATGCGCAGTCACCGGCAGCACAATTTCCGGCTCGCGAATCTGAGGGCGGTTTGCCCGTGCCCAGTCGCGCGCTGTCTTGACCGCAAGCAGGATGCTTTCCGTCCCTCCCGAGGTAAAGTTGCCCACAACGTTGTCGTCGCCACGAAGGTGCGATGCGGCCATCGCCACAAGTTCGCGTTCTAAGTGCAATGCGCTCGGAAAGGCTGTAGGGTCGAGGCCGTTTTCCGATAGGTACATCATGTACGCTTCTTTGATCACCTCCTCGGCCTCCGGCCCCGGATCGTACACGTAAGCCCATGTGCGCCCGCTCCGCCAGTCGACGTCTTGCGCGCGAAAACCCTCGAGATCACGGAGGATCTCTGCCTTGGAACGCCCGTGAGTGGGAATCCTTCGCATTGTGCGGTTCTCCTCGTTGTTGCCGCTGCGGCGGAAGTTGTGGCAGGCTCGCATTAGTGGCAAGTGCCTGTCAACAGGGACTGCCAATGGACCAGAGATCTGGACGGAGTGGGAACTGCAAGGCCTTCGTGGGTCTCCTCGCGATGAGCACTCACCCAGGATCGCTACCCGCGCAGTGGCACCGCCGCCCCGGAAGCTCTTGCAGGGCGTTGCTTCATCCTTCGGGCCCGCCCGAGCCGAGGGTACCGTTAAATAAAGCCGGTGTTCGATGCCCCGGCTTAGCCCAACGGCCAAATCCGCCCTCTTCGGGAGTGTTTCGGTGAGAACAACCTACAGCGATGCCCACCAACCACAGTACATCTAAGAAGCTGCATGGGCGCTATCGCTCCGCGCTGTGCCCTTAGGAGTAACCGGGGCCCTTGAGGCGCCAGCAGCCGACGCCGCCTCCCAAAGAACCCAAGGCAATCACCAACGCCAGTGCTCCGGCGCCAAGGTTACAAACCACCGAATACCGCGTGGCCGCTTTTACGGCGGCGATGGGCGGCGTATCCTTTGTTTCTTTGTTACGCGTGCAGTATGGCTCGTACTTCTTCTTTTTTCGTGACATTTGCGCTTCTCGCATGGTGCGGGAGAATGGGAATCCTTCTATTAGCCCTGGCTGTGGGCCTAAGTGCGGCGGCCTGTGGCCGATCACAGCCGCCTAAGCTAGCGCCGGCCGCGGATACGCTCCGCCAGCTTCCCGCTGGCCCGGTCATAGGGGCTCATGACTTGTACGGAAGCTACGGATGGTATGGAATTCCCTACGCAGCCCCTCCCGTAGGTGACCTGCGTTGGCGTGCGCCGCGCCCGGCAGCAGGGTGGTCCACGGTGCGGCAATCCACCAAGCGCGGGGCACCATGCATGCAGTTTCCGAGCCCCTTCGGGGGCGTACCAGGAAAGCGGGGGCGCCCCACTGGCAGCGAGGACTGTCTGGTGTTGGATATTTGGACCCCGCCTCTTTCCACCAACGAGCTCGAGCAGGGAACGCGGCTTCCGGTCATGGTATGGATTCACGGAGGTGGAAACACCATTGGCTCTACACAGCTTTACAACGGAGGGCATCTCGCTACCGCGCATCGATTGGTCGTCATTGCCGTGCAGTACCGGCTGGGACCATTCGGTTGGTTTCGTCACCCGGCCCTTCGCTCTACTGCGGCCGAAGAGCTAGATGCTTCTGGCAACTACGGGCTGCTCGACCTCATTGCGGCGCTCCAATGGGTACAGCGCAACATCGCCGCTTTCGGCGGCGATCCTGGAAACGTGACCATCTTTGGTGAGTCGGCAGGGGGGACCAATGTGTTCGCGCTCCTCTTGTCGCCGCTAGCACATGGTCTATTCCACCGTGCCATCGTGCAAAGCGGAGGCTTGCGATTCAGCTCGCCAGAGCGAGGCGAAGACCCAACGGAACCGCACAGCTCCGCACGAGTGATCGCCGACTGGCTCGGTCGGGCCGCAACGTCGGGCCAGCTCGAATCCGTCGAACGGGCGCACGAGGACCTACCAAACCTGGCCGCACGTTTGCGGCAAATTCCCGCCAGTGAACTCCTGTCGCTCTACGAGCCTCAAGACTCGGGCATGATTCGCATGCCTCTTTTATTCCGAGACGGTGTCGTGCTGCCACGAGAGGAAGCGATCGTTCTCCTAGAGCAAGGCCGGTATCACCAGGTTCCCGTGATCCTTGGCACGAACCGCGATGAAATGAAACTCTTTTTCTCGCAGGTACCAGATCTTGTTCGCTGGCGCCTTTGGCTATTCCCGCGGATTCGCGATGTTCGCCTTTACGAGCTGTTCAGCGAGTACGCGTCGAAAATGTGGAAAGCAACCGGCGCCGATGAACCGGCCGAGCGCATGCGGCTCGTACAAGGACCATCAGTCTTCGTCTACCGTTTCGATTGGGACGAACTCCCTCGCCGCTTTGGCGTCGACCTCGGCATGCTACTCGGCGCCGCGCACGGTTTCGAAATTCCGTTTGTGTTCGGCCATTTCGACCTGGGGCGTGCCTCTGGCCTGTTATTCACACGGGAGAACGAGCCGGGAAGGATCGCTTTGAGCCAGGCGATGATGTCTTACTGGGCAGAGTTTGCCTGGCATGGTAACCCTGCCCGTGGGCGTGAGCGCCAATTGCCGCTGTGGCTCGCCTGGGACGAAGCAGAGCCCGACAGCGCAAAGTTCATTATTTTCGACACGCAAGATGGAGGTGGAATCCGCATGGCGAGCGACGTCGTACGCCGCCTCGAATTACTCGATCGCGTGGAACAGGACCCTCGTTTCCAAAGCCAGTCGGAACGCTGCTCCCTTTACTGGCTGCTTACGGAATTCGGACGAGGGCTCTCTGTCGAAGAGTACCGACGCCGCGGCTGCAGCGAGCCTCTCGAACGCGTTCGGAGGTAAAAACTATGCAGGCACATGCTGTGTTGTTTTCACGCACGGGTGGCCCTGAAGTCTTGGTGTGGGAGGAAGTAGAGGTGCCAAACCCGGGGCCGGGCGAAGCCCTCATCCGGCAAACCGCCATTGGCGTTAACTTCATCGATATTTATCACCGCACCGGACTCTACCCCGTAGGCAGCCTACCCTCGGGTATTGGGCTCGAAGGTGTGGGCGTTGTCGAGGCTATTGGCCCCGAGGTCACTGAGGTTAGCGTGGGCGACCGTGTGGCCTACGCGAGTGCGCCGATTGGGGCGTACAGCGAGTGGCGCTGCATGCCCGCGGAGCGTCTCGTCCGTTTGCCGCCGGGGATCAGCGACGAAGTCGCCGCCGCCATGATGCTCAAAGGCATGACGGCGCACTATCTCCTCCGGAGAACCTACCGTGTACAGCCTGGAGACACGATCGTGTTTTACGCTGCTTCTGGTGGTGTGGGCTCGATTGCATGCCAATGGGCCAAACACCTTGGTGCCGAAGTCATCGGCGTAGTCGGTTCCGATGAGAAAGCCAAGCTGGCCCGCGAGTTTGGTTGTACCCATACCGTCGTGTACACGCGTGAACGCGTACCGGACCGAGTGCGCGAAATTACCGGAGGGAAAGGTGTCCCGGTGGTATACGACTCGGTGGGCCAGACCACATTCTTCGACTCCCTCGACTGCCTTCAGCCGCGGGGCTTGATGGTGAGCTTCGGCAACGCATCCGGTCCAGTTCCCCCCTTCAACATTCAAGAACTCGCCTTGAGGGGTTCGCTCTATTTGACCCGGCCTACGCTGGCGACCTATACGTCCACCCGAGCCGAGCTGTTGGCATCTGCGCAAGAGCTGTTCGAGGTCGTGCTGTCGAAAACCGTGCGGGTCCACATTGGGCACCGGTTTCGCCTGCGTGAGGCCGCCGAGGCTCATCGTGCGTTGGAAAGCCGGGCCACCACCGGTGCCATCGTGCTGCTACCCTAGCCGGTCCGTCACCGCGGGCACTACCAAATTGCCCTGCGCCGTGACCGAGCAGCCATGGAGTGCAAAGTTGACGGCAGCAACGATTTCCTCCACCGTCACGATGCCGTCTCTATTGGGATCGGCCAACTCGCAGTCCATGTCCCTCTCTCCCAAAGCGTTGCCAACCATCGCAACCAGTTCTTCAATCGTGACCGTGAAGTCTCCGTTGCAGTCCCCGATGCACGCTGGTGGCGTGGGGGACGGAGTTGGCAGCGGTGTGGGGGTGAAGGTAGGCCGGGGCACCGCTTGGCTTACGGCCAAAGTCCCATCTACCCCGCGAGCATTGGCCAGCAACCTCCCGGTGGCATCGGAAACCGCCACGTTCCGAATGGCAATGGGGTACTCGCCGTCGGTGGCGCTTGCGGAAACCAGCAGGGTGCAGCTTAACAAGGGTCCATCGGGAAGGGGCGAACGATCGAAGAAGTCGAAAATCAAAACTCGCGTGCCCTCGCAAACAGGCTCGACCTCTAGGGTGCAACCCGCGGGAATGAACACGAAAACGGTCCCGCTCCGTTCGACACTTGGGATCAAACGGCAGTCCGGCCGACCAACGGCAAGCGGCCGGATGACAAACGGACCAGAAAAATGAATGTCAAATTGCAACGCCACACTCTCCGTCCCCTCGGCAGCAAAGCGCACGATGAGCGCGTGCTCCTCGCCAGGGCGAGCCGCTAGCGGATCCACGGAAAGCACCTGAGGCAGTACCACGACTGGGAAGAAAACCAACGCCGCACCACCGAGCAAAAAAAGGGGTCGCCGCAACATCGGACTCCAACCTATTCCTGAATTCAGGACGAAGCGAGCACTCTCGCTAGTGCAAGGCGGGCAAACTGGTGAGCGAGGCGTAACGGCTCGGGAATGCGAAAGCAAGGCGTGGCCCGTAAAATCATTTGCACGGCGGCATCGAGTTCCAGGAAGCCGCCGACACTGACATACACGGGCCGCACGTTGGTCTGTGTACGGACAACACGGCCGACGACTTTGCCATCGAGCTTTAGCTCTGCGCAGTCCCCACGGGCGGGTCCCACAGGATCATGTCGGCCGCACAGCAAGCTCTTTGCACAACCAATCGTCGGCCAGCCTGTCAAACTCGCAATCTCGCAAGCCATGCCCCAACGCTGCGGGTGCGCTCGCCCGTGACCATCGCACATCACCAACGCCGGACGTGCGTGCAAAGCCCGAAGCGCAGCCACCGCCACCGCAGCTTCGCGCTCCGCAAAACGGCCGGGCACGTAGGCAGCAGGCTGTATGGCCACGGCAGTGTGTCGTTCCACGACAAGCCGATCGTCTGGGTTCCACGCCACCGCAGCAGCGGCGACGAGTGCATGCACGGAGTCGTAAGCTGCGTCAACACCGACCCACAAAGGCGTTTTCCCAACCATCCGTCGCGCGTTGAGGGGGTGCTCAGAGCGCCCTTCCCCCGCCTCTTTGAGAGCGACTCGAAACAAGTGCGAAAGGGGGGAGTTGAACCCCCACGGGTGTTACCCCACAGGATCCTGAGTCCTGCGCGTCTGCCAGTTCCGCCACTTTCGCGTGGAGCTCCTGGTTAGCGTTTTCCAATGTCGGCAACAAGTTACGTCGCGTTTCCCCGCGGACCCCGTATCATCTGGCTTCTCGCTGGATTTCCCTGGCACGCATCGCGCCTTCGTTCCGTACCGCGGATTCGATGGCGGTGCGACCTTCTTCGTTCTTCGCGGCCCGACCGCTTTTTTGTGGCTCGGCAGCGCTACAGCAGCAAGCGCCAGGTTGAGCGAATTTAAGGGGCCGACGCGCGCCCAAGACGTTTTCCCACAGATGGGGCGGTAGGCCTGTAAAAAAGGGGGATGATCCCGCCACATCTGCACAAAAACGCCCGCACCGGCAATCCGCTTCATTTTGTACGACTCCGCCTGAAAAACCGCGCATCCCTGCCTGGTTTGCCATACGCCTTGGGAAGGGGCGCAAGTACCGAGGAAACGAGGTTACCAACCGTCACCCGGCGCACTGCCTACGTGCCGGCCTGAACCCTAGGTAGAAAGCTGTTGCCACGGAGCTCCGCCACAGCCTTGTTTCTGCACCTTCGTCAGTGGTCGGCCATGAACTATAAGCTCCTCGCCCGCGGCGCCTGCCTCGCGCCGCCGGATTGCTGCACCGTGGCCAACTGTAACACTAGATCCTCGAAGCCGGGGCGCCCAATCGCCTCAAGAAGTTCAACATTCATTGCGTGCACCTTGTGCATTTTGAGGCGAAAGAACTGCCGCACCTGCCATCCAGAGTTTCCGCTGCTCGCGCTTCGCAGCGGCTGCCAGCCCCCTACTGACCGGCGGCTCGCGAGTTTTTGCTCAAGAAGGTAGCCAGCACCACCCGGGGTTCGTGGACCATACCAGACCGAGAAAGGCTCTTCCCATCCGAGGACGCTTGCCAATGGTCGCACGAGGTTCTCAGAACCCTTCGACACCAAAGGCAAGTTCGCTCCCGAGAGCAGAGCACACTTCTTGGTCGACCTTTGAGCGGGCAAACCTCCACCTGCGCTCGAACTTCTCTAAGGATCCGAAACCCCAGGACACGGTGGAGCGCTCCGATAGACTGACTCGAGTGATGCTGACGAAGGCACCTACTGACATCGTCCTGGTCCGCGGCTGCCCACGGGCATTCGTGCGAAAGCACCTCGCTCTACCCGAGGTGCAAGCCGCCACACCACAAAGCGCGATCGCCGAATGCGACGCTACCAGTCCAACCAGGGCTTAAAAGTCAGCACTGCGCCGCGGGCAAAGGTCATCGGTCCGTCACGGCTCAGCAAGGCGCCTCGTACCAAGGCCCATCGTCCGACGGCTAGCTTCTTCTCCGTGAAAATAGTGCCCTCGACAACGCTCTCATTACCCAGCTTTGCCTTGCCGCCAACGAGCACGATTACTCGTACTCGCTCCGCAGCAGACCCGCGCGGTCCGGGCGCGAAGCCCTCTGTTACGATGCGACCACCTGATCCAACCAGCAAGTTCCTCGCTATACGGAGAACGATCGTCTGCGTTGCAGTATTGCCGCGTACCGTGAGCACAACGTTAGGCTGCAGTTTCAACGAAGCGAAGTCGACAACTGGGTTGGACCCCAACGTCGTGACATCGAGCAACTGATCTGCGGACAGCGTGACGTCACCCACGCTCAAGTCCGCGGGAGGGGCGAGAAGGTTTTGTCTGCGGGTGTGCGCCGCATCACCCGCGTTAACGCACTCCGTCAACGTTAAGTTCATACCAGAAGAATCGGTCCCACCCAAGCACACAGCTCCGGGCTTCAAACTGATCGGCGTGCCACTCGCTACGCATTGGTGATTCACTACGGCTGCGGCGCCAAGCCGGACACGGCGCATGGCAATTACGTGCCCATCGACGATACCCATCCGCGCGACAGCCACAACTCGGCCGCAGACGCTTCCACCCTGCACCGCCGCGCCCAAACCCACTTTAACCCGCGCCGGGCTGTTCCCCGGAGCAGCGAGGACCGAGAACCCACTCACGGAGTTTGTCGGCGGCAGGGGGACGTTTTCCACCAAGGTTCCGACGCCCTTCCCGAAAATCCCGTCCACCGTTGCAGTACTAGAACCAGCCACCAGCGCATCTCCAGCCATGGCAAGGCTGTGTACGGCTCTTCGCGGCAGGTACACCACCTGGTTGGCGGTAGCGCCGGATTGCCAGCCGCCAGAGGGCTTTTGGTAAAGGTAAAGGGCACCGGTGTCGCCTTCACCCCCTGGGCCACCGTGCTCAGCGCCGGCGACGAGCCGATCTCCCTGTATCGCGATCACCGTTGCAAAAAGATCCGATCGGTCCGCTGCTGCAGGGGTAAGCGAGGCCGTTTCGAACATGTCTCCGCCCCATCCACCCACTGGTTTGACGAAAATAAAGGCTCGCCCGACGTCTTCCTCGACCCCACGGGGCTTGTAAGGGGCACCGGCAACGACAACGTCGCCGTCAGCCGACACGGACCTGCCCAGTTGATCATAGGGTTGTGCATCCGAGGCGATGAGGCGGGCGTCGGGCGTGGCCGTGTTTGTCCAACCGCCTGGCGGCTTGGCAAACAGATATACGGCTCCCGCGAAGCTACGCCCCGCGGCCGCAGTTTACGGCGCCCCCACAGCGATCGTGTCCCCAAACAAAGCAACCGCATGCCCAAAACTGTCTCGCCCAGTGCCGGAAGGCGGGCGAAGAACGGCGGTTTCGGTGAGCGTTCCCGACCAACCGAACGGTGGCTTTTCGAACACGTACACCGCTCCCGAGCGTCCTCCCAGCGGAGAATCGTGGATTGCCCCCACAACGACTCTGTCCTCTTGGATGTCGACCGAATATCCAAAGTAGTCGTAACTGGCACCATCGGACGGCAGCAGCTTGGCTGTTTCCGTGAGCGTTCGCGACCAACCACCAGGCGGGCGTCGAAAAACGTACACAGCCCCTTGACAGTCGTTGCTGCCTTCCCGGCGACTGGGATCGGCAACTACGACCACCTCGCCCGAGATGGCCACAGCTCGTCCGAAGCCCGAATTCGTGCCAGCCGAAGCCTGGTCGGAGGCGATCAACCTCGCGTTAAAGCTTGTCGTGCTCGACCAACCCGAAGGCGGTTTCAGGAACACATACGCAGCCCTCTCACCAGTCGCACCGCCCGGAGCTCCGAGCACGACCGTATCACCGTCAATCGCGACTGCCCAACTCACCGAGCGCGCATTGTACGCAGTCGTCAGCTCAGCTTTTTCTACCAACGGATCGATCACAATCGGGTAAGTGGCCCCCTGATCGTCAACCTCGATCCGCAGTCTATGCCCCGCCCGGGAGACTCGTGCAGGCAACCTACGACCCGAAAAATCCCTCACCGCCAAGGGGCCGTAAACTAACGCCTCTCTGCCATCGGGGCTGAAAAAGGTCACGGAGTCACCGCTCGAGTCCGTTTGCCAGAGAGCCACACCGGTGTCGACCTCGAATTCCACGATAGCGCGGTCGCTCAGGGTAGGCCGCCGAGCTAGGGTTACGCCATGTTGAAGCCCAAGCGGGCCATTCACCCACCACTCCGCGGCAACCCCATGGCGATATTCGACGCGATTCTCCATCACGAGCGGCAGCGGCTGGCTAACGCCCCCGCCACCCATCGAGCTTTCCGGCGTCGGTTCGGTAGGCTCACGCCAAGCAAGCCAGACCACCAGGCGGCCAGAACGGAGGGAAACACGGTCCGAGCCGAACCATGCCGCAATTGCGCCACGAGCGCGAACCATTCCGAGCCGATCCACCTCTTGGATGTGGTAGGTGGCATCCTCTGCACCCGCAATGGTGTTGGCCGTTAGCTCTGACTGGAGAGGCAAGCAGTGTCCAGGCCCCGGAACCGCCTGCGCCGGATTTCCTCCAGTCACGACCAGAAGGGGCAAGAGTCCGCCTGCCGGAACCGCCAGCCACCAAACTGTGCCGTGCGTCACCTTGGTGTCTCGCATCACCGGCCTCCTCGGCGGCTACGCCAAGCCACGAGAGGCAACCGCGCCCTCCACGACCGCTTTGCCGCCCGCACGCTGCTGCGGGAAAGCCAGTCAGAGGCCATGCGAACTGTCGACGTTAGTCACTCAAGAGTCAAATCAATTAGATGTCGCCTCCTCTCACGCAACCGCCACACTGACGATCAAGTGTCAGCCGAGTTGCACTTAGAAGGGGGAGAAGAGGGGGACGAATGCAATTCCGCTTCACGCATGATCTTCAGCTTTGAACCGGTAACTTCCCAGGAGGAAGGTGTGTGCCGCTACCTCTCCACGGCGATTTCGATGACGCCGGCTACGGAACCGACGGCGGCGGGCTCTAGCGCCGGCCTGCGTGTATGCGACCCTTGGCGCCAGCCAACGCGCGGATAGCGCGCGCCCAGAGGAGGCGAAAGGCACCCCGGGTTCAACGTCGGGGCAAAATGAGCCACGGAAGCAGCCGACGCTTACAGGCCCGCCTTTGGTTTTTCTCCCACCGAGCAAAGGAGGGACGTGGACAAAGGCAGAGCATGAGAACATGCGCGGTTGCAAAGATGGAAAGGAACGGATAGCGTGCCGGCTCTGGGTCGGCGGTACGATGGGTGCGCTAGTCTCGTGGTGGCTGTTGCTAGAAGTGCTAGGGCTCGTCGGCCTACCACTTGCGGCGCGGCTGTTCGGCCAAGCCTCGATATACAGTTACGTCTTTTCCAAGATCATCAGCGTCGTTTCCATCACGTACGTGGCGTGGGTCCTTGGCCACACGGGCCTTGCGTACGGGGTTGCTTTGCAATTGGGGGTCATTGTGTTTGCAGTCGGCAACGTTGTGCTTGCCTGGCGGGACCGTGGTTCCCTGCGGCAGTGGCTGGCTCACGGCGGAGTGAAGGAAGCGATGCGGGCTGACCTTTGGTGGACAGCAGCGTTTCTCTTCTTCGCTTGGCAGCGAGCGTTGCACCCGCACATCGTCGACCAAGAAAAGTACATGGACTTTGCCTTTTTCAACACTCTCATCCGCACCCAGCAAATGCCCCCGGAAGATCCGTGGATGTCGGGATTGCCGTTCAACTACTACTATTTCGGTTACTTGATGAACGCCAACCTGGCACGCCTGTTGCCCTGGCCGAGCCCGGTCACTTACAACTTATGTGTAGCGACTCTAGGCGGGTTAGTGTTCGCACAGCTTGCCGCCATCGGCTGGCAGCTCACGCAGCGGCACGCGGTGGCATGGCTTACGGGTGGGTTCGGTGTGCTGTTGGGCAATCTTGACGGGCTGTGGCAAGTGCTGGAAAAGGCCAGCCTCGTCGACATGGATTATTTCCGCTCCACGCGCATCGTGGGGCGAGACGCCACGATCAACGAATTTCCTTACTTTACGGTCATTCACGGCGACCTGCACCCGCACTTGTCGGTGATGCCCATAAGCGTCTTGCTCATCGGTTGGCTGTTGCTTCGTCGCCCATGGAGCGACATTGCTGTTCGTGGCGTGACCACCGTTGGCGAGTTGCTCCGGATTTTGGTGCTGGGCGCGGTCTTTGGTGCCATGGTCGCCACCAGTCCTTGGGAATTGCCTGTTGGCATCATGGTGACCTTTCTTTTGCTGCAGCGGGAATTGCCACTTCGACCCCTAGTGGCGTGGCCACGAGTGCGTGCCGGGCTCATTGCCCTTGGCGTACTAGTGGTCGGCTATGTGGCGTTTCTGCCGTTTTACCTTCATTTCCAAGCACCTCAAGGTGGAGTGGGATTTAAACTGGCAACAACCAAGCTTCATGAGTTCCTCACGGTGTTCGGCGCTCTGCTGATCTTCCCGGGGTGGTATTTCGTCCAGCAGCTCCGCGGGCAGCCGAGGGTGCAGCAGTATGGGCAGCTCATCGTGGCCTTGTTCTCGCTCGCTCTTGTCATTGGCGTGCTTACGGGCAAAGCCGTGGCCGTTCTCATGGGAGCCTTCGTCCTCGCTGCACTGTGGGTAAGTTACGGAAGCGAAACCGCCGAAACCCGCGCCCCTGTGCTTCTTGCGCTTTGCGCCAGTGTGGCGCTTCTCGCTTGCGAACTGGTGTACATCAAAGACCCATACGGCGAGCGTTTGTACCGCATGAACACCGTTTTCAAACTCTACTTGCAATCGTGGTTTCTTCTCGCCATCGCCTCGCCCTGGTGTGCCTGGCGCCTTTGGCAGACCGGGCGAAGCCTGGCTTGGGGGGTTCGTCCGGCCGTCGCGGCAGCAGTGCTCCTCGTCGCAGCCACGGCTTGTTATCCTCTCGGGGTCACGGCAACGCGCTTGAGGTATCTTGACCGCGGCCTGACACTCGATGGCAACTTCTACCTGCGGCAGCAGCATCCAGACGACTTCGCCGCAATCGAATGGATGCGTGCCAACGTAACCGACCTGCCGGTCATCCTCGAAGCCAGCGGGAACCCATACTCTTACTACGCGCGGTTTTCGTCGAACACCGGGCTACCGACGGTGATGGGTTGGGCCAACCACGAAGGTTTGTGGCGCAGTCACGAACCGTCCGTCGAAGCACGGCGACGGGAGGTTGCCTCGATATATTCCGCAGCCAAGCTCGAGGAAGTACAGCCGCTGCTCGAGCGCTACCGAGTGCGTTACATCGTCGTCGGAGAACTGGAGCGGCGCGACTTCAAGCCCGAAAGTCTGGAGAAATTTCGGCAGCTGCGGGTGGCTTTCTCGCAGGGGAGTACGACGATTTACGAACGATGAGGCCGCTGCGGGTTCTGGTAGCGCTCACGTACCACCGGCCGGACGTGAGCGGGCTAACGATTTACGCAGGGCGCCTCGTGCAACAGTTAGTCTGGCGTGGGCACTGCGTCACCCGATTCACGTCTCGCTACCAGGCTCGCTTACTTCCGCGAGAGCCTCTCCCCCGTATCGAGACCGTTCGTGTCCCCATATGCCGCAAAGTGAGCAAGGGCATGATCATGCCATGGCTTCCCGTGTATGCATGGCTGCTCCCCCGCAAACACGGAATGGTGAACGTTCCCATGCACGAGCTCGCGGCGGTTCTCCTGGCCCTTTGTACTCGATTGCTCGGCAAACCCGCTTTTTTACCGTACCAGTGCGATTTGCAGCTTCCCGCTAGGTGGGTGCATCGCATCGACGATGCCGCTTTAATTCCCTTGAACACGGGGGCGGCGAAGTTCGCCGCCTACGTTGTCGCCAGCAGCCAAGACGACGCGCTCTGTCGTCCGTTCCTGAGCCGCTACTTTCGTAAACTACGCGCGATTCCTCCGTTGATCCAAGTCGCCGCGGAAGACCCGCATTGGACCGCCCAGTTACAAGCGCATGCGATGAGCTCCCCGTGCGTTGGGTTCGCTGCCCGGTTCACTGAAGACAAGGGCGTGGGGTACATGCTTGCGGCTATGCCCACGATCATCGAGAAAGCACCAGAGAGTCGAGCCGCTTCCACCGGCGCCTACAAGGAGACGATTGGCGAGGAAGCGTGTTGGCAAAGATTGCAGCCGCTGCTCGAGCGTCACCGCCGACGACTCCTGTTTCTCGCGCTCCTTCCCGGTCAGGCAAGGCCAAGCTTCTATCGGGGATGTGACATCGTTGTAATCACCCCCCTCAACTCGAGCGAAACGTTCGGGATGGTGCAGGTCAAGGCGAGGTCGTGCGGCACCCCGGTCGTAGCAACGAACCTCCTAGACGTGTTCGAGGTGGTACGGCGAACAGGAATGGGAGAAATCGTTCCCCGGAGGAGCAGCCCGGCGCTAGCCGAAGCAATTGTACGCGTGCTACGGAATCGCGCGTTTTATGTCCAGCCACAGAACGATGTTGAACTCGTGTTTCCCCCTAAAAGCTCGGCACGGGCGTACGCAGGCATGTTCCATCTCTTGCGCGATAGCAAACGGGGAGGGCGTTGTGATCCGGGCTTGTAGCGGTGCCGCTTTTACACCCGCGGTTTTCCGTGCGGGGTCGTGGTGGTTAATGGGGCCACACAGCCTTGCCGAGGATGGCGGTGTGGAGGCGAGTGCATGACGACAGCGAACAACACTTGGTGGAAGCGGCCTCGGCTGTGGGCTGCAGCAGTGGTAGTCTTTGCCGCCTTCGTTCGGTTTCCCGCCATCGAATGGGATCATCGGCACTTTTTCCACCCAGATGAGCGGGCCGTAGCGTTTGCCATCCAACGCATTTCCTTCGCCCGGCTTGTTCTCGATCCCGACTGGTTCGCCTATGGCACGCTGCCGATCTATTTGAACCGTGCCCTGGCGGAGCTTCTCAGCACCATCGATCCCAGAGCGACCACCTATGATGCCATCATCGTAAACGGCCGGCGCCTGACAGCATTCTTGGGTGCTCTTACGGTATTGCTTCTTTTCCGCCTTGGCACGCGGATGTACGACCCCGTGGTGGGTAGCGTAGCTGGCTTTTTGTTAGCCGGAGCTGTGCTGCATGTTCAGAATTCGCGGTTCCTGACCGTGGACGTGCCCCTCACTTTCTTTGTGCTTTTGGCTCTTAGCCAACTCGTGGCAGCGGTGGAAAGAGGTTCATGGAGGCACTTCCTTCTAGCCGGAGTCGCCATCGGCACGGCCATGGCAACCAAATTCAGCGCAGCCCCATTGTTTTTGCCCTTGGCTGTGGCTGGGGTCCTGCGCTGGCGGCAAGAGGGCCGGTTCACCGTCAATGCAGCCAAAGTTGCGGGCGCGGTCATCTTTGCAGCCGGGGCCTTTGCACTGACCCAGCCTTATGCCCTGCTGAACTTCTCGCGGTACGCGCACGACATCCTCGAGCAAAGCAACATGGTGCGCAACGCCGGGTTGTTCCCTTACACGAACCAATACATGCACACGCCGAAGTACGTGTACGAGCTCAGCCAACTCGTCTTGTGGTGCATGGCGCCAGCGCTGGGACTCGTATCTATTTGGGCAGCAGCGCTGCGCCCTGCTTATGCGTGGCGCACGGGCCGGGCGGCCGAGTGGGTGCTGCTTTCGTGGGTGGTGCCGTTTTTTGTCGTCACCGGTTGGTTCGAGGTGAAATTCCCTCGCTATCTCCTGCCGATCTATCCCATCCTTTGCCTATGGGCAGCGGAGTGGCTCGTTCGGCAGTACCGCAGCGGCATCAGGTGGCGACGCTTCTGGCTTCCCGCCGTCCTTCTTGGCAACACGGCTGCGCTCTTTGCCTTCCTCTCCATCTATACGCGACCACACACGGTGCGTGCCGCCTCGGAGTGGTTTTATAAGAACATTCCCGCTGGCTCCAAGGTGCTCTCTCAGGACTGGGATGAGGGCTTTCCCCTCCCCGTACCCGGGTTCAGTCCTAACCGCTACCAAATTGTAGCTTTCAGTTACTACGAGCCAGACAGCCCGGGCAAGATCCAACGACTCGGTCGAGAACTGGCAAACAGCGACTACATCGTTTTCCAGACTAAGCGGATTTACGGTGCCGTAACCCGTGCGCCCGAAAAATTCCCCCTCACCACGAATTATTTCTACCAGCTGTTTGCCGGTGACCTCGGGTATACCTTGCTGCAAGAGTTTGCCTCGCGGCCGTCGTTTCTCGGATGGGAAGTGCCCGACGAACTCGCGGACGAGTCGTTTTCGGTTTACGACCATCCCAAAGTTTTAATTTTCCAAAACACTGGCCGCTTGACCGCCGAGGAGCTTATTGACCGTATCCTTCATCGGCCGCCGTCTCGACCACTGACGCGTAACGACCTCTTGCTCGCCCGTCCGAGCGCAGAGGGAGTGATCGCTGCTGCAGGGGGTGAACGGATTCGGTCGAGTGTACTGGCTCTCGTCTTGTTCGGGACGTTGGTCGAACTCCTGGGGCTGAGCCTTTACCCGCTGGTGCGTCACTGGTTCGTCCGGCCTGGAACGCTTGGGCTGGCGAAACCGCTCGCAGTTCTCCTCTTTGCGTACGCCGCTTGGTTTCTCGCCGGGTGGCGGATTGCTCCTTTCTCCCAAGGGACGCTCGGTATTGTTGTCGTCGCCTTCCTCATCGTCGGGGCCTTTGCCTGGCGGCTTCACGGACGCGTACGGATGTCGGCGGGCGAGATTATTGCCACGGAGAGCGTTTTCTGGGGGACCTTCATGTTTTTCTTGCTGGTGCGGGCCTTCAATCCGGAAATTTACTGGGGCGAGAAGCCAATGGACTTTTCCTTTCTCAATGTTCTTTACCGCACGACGTACCTTCCGCCCCCTGAGCCTTGGTTTGCTGGCTCTCCTTTGCACTACAGTTACTTCGGCTACTTCATGGTGGCTTCCCTGGGGAAGGCGTTAGCCATCGACCCAGCGATAACGTACAATCTCGGCATTGCGCTCGTCGCTGGGCTGACGGCCGTGGCAGTCTTCGCTGCCGGGACGATGGTCAGCGACCGCTGGGGAGTGGGGCTATTGGCCGCCTTCTTGGCGGTGATGATTGGCAATCTAGCTGGCCCTCGTGAGCTTTTAGGAGCACACCGCTCAATCAATTTCGATTATTACTGGGCCACCTCGCGCGTCATTCGCGACACGATCAACGAGTTTCCCTTTTGGAGCTTTCTTTTCGCCGACCTGCACGCACACGTCATGGTGATGCCCCTGACCGTGACTTTTGTTGCCCTCATGGTGCGGTGGGTCCGCAGTCGAGTGATGAGCCCCCCGGAACCGCTGCCGACGAGCAATGCGGTGACATTGATTGTGTTGCTAGCGCTCACCTTAGGAGCGATCACCACCACGAACACGTGGAGCATGCCCACCTACCTCCTCCTGCTTGGATACATGCTTACGACGATCTGGCTGACGGAAAGCGAGCACCGTGGTGTTGCCGGCTACGTCTTCGGCTTTCTCGTTCGGGTGGTTTTGGTGGTCGTAATCGTGGGCGGCCTCGGGTACCTCCTGTTCTGGCCCTACTGGGCCACATTCGTGGCTCCGGAACGGAACTTCGGTTGGGAGCGCCTTCCGCCGTGGCGCCTTGTGCGTCCGCTCGATCTCTTCACCATCTTTGGAACGTTTTTCGTAGCCATCGTTCCCTTTCTGTGGCGGCAGTGGGGCGAACTGTTGCAGGCTCCGAGCGGCGGCTGGAGTCGCTTCGGCGTGGCCGGCTGGATCGTGATCGGGCTGTTGAGCGTGCTTGGCTTTTTCGTTTCCACGCGCGTCGGGATGGCGGTGCTGTTCCTTCTCGCGCTGCAACTTCTTCTGGCAACCCGAACGCGCCGCGAATGGCGGATCGCGCTGGCGCTGGCGAGTTTCGGCCTTGCGATCCCGGCAGGCACCGATCTCGTGTACCTCTGGGACCGCATGAACACGATTTTCAAGTTTTACTTAGAAGCCTGGTTTTTCTTCGCTCTCAGTGCGGCAGCTATGGCTGTCGGACTGTGGACCGGAGGCGTGCCTCTGGGGCCGTTCCGGCGGGTGTGGCAAGGGTCTTTTGTCCTTGCCATCGCCGTTGGACTGTTTACCGCGGCTACAGACGTGCTGGGGATTTTGCGCACCAACCGGGTACCTACGCCAAAACCGACTCTCGATGGGATGGCGTACCTCCGGCTCAAAGCCCCCGACGAGTACGCAGCCATCGATTGGCTCAACCGCAACGTCAAAGGGATTCCTTACCTCTTAGAAGCTCACGGAGATGCGTACCAAGAGTACACCCGGATCGCCATGAACACGGGCTTACCCACAGTACTCGGATGGGCATACCACGTGTATCAACGGGCACATTCCTGGAACGAAATCAATCGCCGCAAAGCGGACGTCGCCCTAGCCTATACAACAGAAGACAAAAACGTGCTCACGGAAATCCTCGATCGTTACAAAGTGAGTTTGATTTACGTCGGAGCCCTTGAACGGCGGACGTACGCTGGGGGTAACTTGGAGCGGTTTCGTTCTTGGAGCGATATTTTGACTCCCGTATACCAAAACCCTGGGGTGACGATCTTTGCGGTCAACGGGCGCTTCACCGGATCGCTGGCAGTGACCACAATCGAGGAGGTTATGCCGGTGGGAGCACCGGAGGCGGAGGTTCCCCGTGCACCTGACGCCCCGGGAATTCTGTCACAGCCTCGCGGCATAGCCGTCGCGCCCGATGGCATCGTGGTGGTCTGCGACTTCGGCAACAACCGCATGCAGGTCTTCCAGCGTGACCTTTCCTTCGTCCGAGCCTTCGGGCGGCGGGGAGAGCTGCCAGGGCAGTTTAAAGAGCCCTGTGGCGTGGCCATCGGGCCCGGGGGTAACATTTACGTTGCCGACACCTGGAACGGCCGAATCCAGGTATTCGACTCGGAAGGTAAGTACTTGCGCGAGTTCGGTGAGGGACTCTACGGGCCGCGGGGGATTACCGTGGATGCTCTAGGCCACGTCTTCCTCGCAGACACGGGAAACAACCGTGTTGTCCGCTACTCCTCGCGCGGGGAGCAAGAACTCGAGTGGGGCAAGAAGGGCAACGGCGCGGGAGAGTTCTGGGAGCCAACAGGGATTGTGGTGGACCAAACGGGCACCGTGTTCGTGGCCGACAATGGCAATGGCCGGGTGCAGTTTTTCCATCGCGACGGCAAGTTTCTCGGCAGCTTCCCCGTTCCAGGGTGGGAGAGCAAAGTGTTTTCCGAGCCCCATCTGGCCCTCGATCCTCGCGGCAACCTTTGCTTGACCGTTCCTGGGGAGAAAGAAGTCCGTTGCTACGACCGCACCGGGAAGCTTCTGCGCACGATCCGAGGGGATGGCTCAGCCGGGGTTATTTTTGATACCCCGATGGGAATTGCGTTCGATGCTGCCGCTGGGGAACTGGTTATTTCCGACTTGGAAAACCGGCTGGTCCGTATTCGATATGGAGGCAAGTAACCGCGATCGGCCATCGGCTCTAGAAATTGCGCTTCTCTTGGCCAGCCTCGCTGCTGCCGGCGTGGGCCAGTACTGTTTGGCTTACAAGTGGCAAGTCAACTATGCGGCGGTGCTTTGGCCGCTAGCGCTTGTCCTCTTCGTGGCCGCTCTGAGTTCGACCCCGCGCGAGCATCGAGAGCTCCCGAGGCTCTCGGGGGAATCTGTAAGCCGCCCATGGGAGGCCATGCTGGCCACGGCGGTGATCGCATTGGGAATTTTTTTCAAAGTACACAAACTGCAAGAATTTCCGCCCGGGCTCAATCACGATGCTGCATGGGAAGGGCAGTATGCACTCGCCATCTTGAACGGAATCCCTTACACACCATTCGTCTCGGCAGCCTGGGGCCGAGAGACGCTTACCTTTTACCTTCGTGCTCCCTTCGTTTGGTGGCTTGGTAACGTACCCCTTGCGGTGTATTTGCCGTCGGTCATCGCTGGCAGCATCCTGTTGCCTTTCCTTTACTGGTGGGCCCGCACGATGTTTGGCCGCACCACGGCCATCCTGACCACGGCGCTGTTGGGTGTCTCGGGCTGGAGTCTCGTCTTTAGCCGCACGGGTTGGCGTTCTGATTTCCAGCCCTTGTTCACCGTTCTCACTTGTTGTTTCTTTTGGCGTGGCCTGGAGAGACGGCGGCCGCTGCACTTCGCCCTTGCTGGGGTGTCCCTGGCAGCAACAGTGAATACGTACAATGCGGGTCAGGTGCTGCCGCTACTGTTTCTCATCTGGATCCCTTTGTTCGCCCTCCAAGGCTGGACGCTCCAAGGATTCTTGCGGCGCTACGGTTGGGCACTGGGCAGCGGAGCAGTCGCGTTTCTTGTCGCCGTAGCCCCCCTCGCGTGGTACGCCCTGAACAACTGGGAAAAGTTCTTTGGCCGGCAAACGTACTTGCTGCAACAATGGTCTTTCGCCCGTTCCCTTGGGGCAACCGTACTCATGTTTCACTACTGGGCAAACGGGGACGACTTTTTCGTGAACACGCCCGGTTTGGAGTCGGTGGCGGCGGTTTTCTTCCCGTTTGGACTGCTGTGGTGCTGTGCCGCCGTGCGAGACCCACGGGCGCAGTTCTTGCTTGTGGGGTTTGCGGTCGGATTGTTACCAGGGTTGCTGAGCAGGCCCAACATGAACCGGGACATCGGCACCATGCCGTTTGTCTACTTTTTCGCCGCTCTTGGCACTTTGTTCTGTGCGCGACAGCTCGCTCGCCTTGCTCCGCGGCAGTGGCGTCGAGCGTTTATCGCTTCTGCAGCTGCGGTTATCGTCGGCGCTTCGGCATGGGCCACCTATGCGCAGTACCTCGGTCCCTCACGGCGCTTAGTTTGGGGTTACTACCCGGAAACGACTGTTCTGGGGCAATATTTGGCAACGCTTGTTCCCTCCTATCGCATTTGGGTTCTCGGCGGGCACTTTCCGATGGAAACTCTCGAGTACCTCACCTACCGGGAGGGGGACCCATTCAAACGGAGCTTCACCCAACACGAAGATCCGGCCCGAATTTTTCGTGAGCCCTTACCGGACCCGAGCTCATCCGGACTCGCGTTCGTCTTCCCCGATGAAACCGTAGCCATGCTGGTCATGGCCGAGTTGCGCAGTCGCTACCCGAAACACGAAATTGTCAACCTCCGCTATCCTACAAACGAAAGCGGCAGGATCTTTGCGCGCGTGCTCTTGGTTCCGCCGACTGAAACAGTCCCCACGGTCGATACCGCTATGGTTCGACAGCGAGATCCTACACGCACTCCGCTCAGCCTGGCGTCACCTACTCCAACCGAGGTTCCCTCTTTAGCCGAACCCCGGGGCGTGGCGGTGTTCGATGATGGCACGATTGTCGTGAGCGATTTTGGTCACGACCGCTTGGTTTGGTTCGACTCTGCGCTGCGGCGCCAACGTGCTCTCGGCCAAGCTGGGCACGAGCCAGGGCAATTCCGCCAGCCCAGCGGACTAGCGATTGGCCCGGGCAACGAACTGTACGTTTGCGACACGTGGAATCACCGCATTCAAGTGCTGACCAAGTCTGGAGAGTATCGGCGGCAGTACCTAGCAAACTTTTTTTCTCCTCGGGGAGTGGCGGTGGCGCGTGACGGGACCGTATACGTAGCCGACAGCGGGAACAATCGGGTAGTCGTCTTACGCGCCGACGGAGAAGTTGTGCAGAGTTGGGATGGAAGCGCTGGCGGATCGCCATTGCGCGAGCCCGTGGGCATTGCCGTGGACGACAGGCGCGGCGTTGTTTTCGTAACCGACAATGGGCAAGCCAAGGTCAGGATCTTTAGTAGCTCGGGCGAAAGCCTGGGAAGCTTTGCCCTCGAGGGGATCAGTTTGCAGGCGTTATCAGAGCCGCAACTTTCTTGGGCATCTCAAGGCGGTTTGTGGGTCAACGTAACGCATCGTCACGAAGTCCGTTTGTACAAGAAAACCGGGGATTTGGCGCAAGCCATTCCTGTAATTTCCGAGGAGGGCAAGGAGAAACTCTTACCCATGGGTGTCGCGGAAGACTACCGGCGCAAACGTCTCCTCGTGACGACGCTACAAGGCGACCTACTCTCGATTCCCCTGGGCGGGAAACCTTAGCTTGTGTCGGCAGTTGGATCAGATCCGACGAGTCAAGTACTTGCGGGGGCCGAGCGGGTAGCTGGACTGCGTTGGCGGGTTATCTGCTCGATAGGCGTGCCAGCAATTGCCGGACAAACACATGCGGTTGGTCGGCTCGAGCGATGCTACTGATCATTGCCACCGCGTCGGCACCAGCCTCCAAAACGGCCTTTGCGTTGGATTCTGTAATCCCGCCAATCGCCACGATCGGCAGCCGTACGGCCGCGCGAATCGTTCGCAAACCCTCCAAGCCGAGGACAGGGTCGGGGTCTCGTTTGCTGGCGGTCGGGAAGATCGGCCCTACACCGATGTAATCCACCAGCGCACCGCGTTCGGCTTCGAGTGCTTGTTCCAGGTTGTGGGTCGACCAGCCGATGATGCGCGGCGGCGAAAACCACGGGCGAACGACCTCCGGGTAGAGGTCTTCCTGGCCGAGGTGAACACCTGCGGCATCCACCAATATCGCTATGTCAGCCCGATCATTGATCACCAGGCTCACACCGCGGGCAGAGCAGATTCGTGCAACTTCGCTCGCTAGAGAAACGAAACTGGCTGTGTCGAGTGACTTGGCTCGCAATTGTAGTAAGGGCGCCCCGGCGTCCACAATGGCACGGGCCAAGCGAAGGCAATCTCCATGTGGTGCCGCGTCGTAGTCGGCAATCGGGTAAACAGGTGACGGAAAGTGAAATCCAGCACTGCGCCTCACGAGCCGCCTTCTTCCGTGGATGGACGGGACACGATACCGAACATGTGCATTTTTTTGTGCAGCGTGTTGCGATTAATCCCCAGCAAGGCTGCAGCACGAAGTTGATTCCCCCCAGTGCGTTCCAGGGCGTACTCGATCAGAGGACGCTCCACCCGTTGCATCACCCAAGCGTAAACATTGCGCGGCGAAACTTCGGGATCCGACCCGAGGAGCGACTCGACTGCTTGGCGTATGGCAGCCTCGATCGTTATGGCCTCGGTCGATTTCTTCCCCGGGCCGGACTCGGCAAGCACCAAGTCTTGGGGCATCACGAATGGACCAGGGGCGAGCACCGCAGCTCGCACCAGCGTATTCTCAAGCTCGCGGACATTGCCGGGCCAGGAATGCTGGAGCAGTTTCTCCATAGCTTCGTCCGAGATTCCAGAAACGCGTCCGCCAAGCTCTCGGTTAATCTTGGCGAGAAAGTAACGCACGAGGTCTGGAATGTCGGCGCGGCGCTGGCGAAGCGGGGGGACGTGAATCGGCACCACCGCCAGCCGAAAATACAGGTCTTCGCGAAAACGTCCTTCGCGTACGGCGCGCTCGAGGTTCTGATTCGTTGCGGCAATGAGGCGGACGTCGACTTTTACCACTTCGCGCCCGCCCACACGGGTGAGTTCTCTTTCCTGGACCACGCGCAGGAGCTTGGCTTGCAGCTCGAGCGGCATGTCACCCACTTCGTCGAGAAACAATGTCCCGCTATTGGCCACTTCAAATACCCCAAGGCGCTGCTCCGTGGCTCCGGTAAACGCCCCCCGCTCGTGACCAAACAGTTCACTCTCCAACAAGTCACGAGGAACAGCCGAACAGTTCATCGCAACAAAGGGTCCACTCCACCGGCGCGAATGAGCGTGGATTGCGCGGGCGATCAGTTCCTTTCCCGTACCACTCTCCCCTTGGATCAGCACGGTCGCCTCAGTGGGTGCCACACGTCCAATCGTTTTGAAGATTTCTTGCATCACTGGCGTGCGCCCGACGATTTCCACCCCCAGCTCGAAGCGTTTGCGTTGGTCACGCTCCAAGCGTTCCAACTCCGCGCTTTGCCGGCGCATCTCCAGCGCACGACGCACGAGGATACGAACTTCGTCGAGATCGAATGGCTTGGTAATGTAATCATAAGCACCGCGCTTCATCGCCTCGATCGCATTGGCCATGGTGTTTTGGGCCGTGACGATGATCACCGAGGTGTCACATCCGGACTCGGCCAGGCGGGAGAGCAGCTCGAGGCCATCGAGTCCCGGCATACGGATATCGACCAGGGCAACTTCGAAATTGCCGCTTGTCAGCTTGCTCCACGCCTCCTCGCCGTTCTCCGCCGTCTCTACCACCCAGCCCAGATCGGCAAGCGCCTGGCGGAGCACCCAGCGTATGGATTCTTCGTCGTCTGCAATCAGTACACGAGCCAGTGGAGTTGTCATTTCCGCCCGTCAACCGGTAGATGCACGGTCACTACCGCGCCGTGCGGCTCGCGGTTACCCAAGTGAATGTCACCGCCCAGAGTCGCCACAATCCTCTGGCAAATCGCCAAACCGAGGCCGCTGCCCTTAGGCTTCAAGGTAAAAAAAGGCTCGAAGGCATGCTCCAAGGCTGCTGGGGAAAAACCGGGTCCGGTGTCGGCAATTTCCACGCGGAGGAATTTACCGGGGCCGCTACCCTTCACGATATGGTAATCCGTTTCCATCCTGGTCACGATGGTCACGCGGCCGCCTTGTTCCATCGCGTCGCAGGCGTTGTGAATCAAATTGAGAAACAGTTGAGTCAACTGATCTGCATCGCTGCGCAAGTCGGGAAGGCTCGGATCGATCTCCAAGACGGTTGCGACGCCGCGGTCCTCGAGCTGAGGGCGGCACAAGCGCAAAACTTCATATAATACACGGTGAACGTTCACGAGTTCCATCTTCGGTTGGGCTGGTGCACCGAGGATTAACAATTGGTCGACGAGCCGGGCTAAACGGTCGGTCTCGCGGATCATGATCGAGGTATACTCGCGGATTTCCTCGTTGTCGCGGCAGCGATCCGCCAGAAGCTGCGCGGCTCCGCGGATCCCGCCCAGGGGATTTTTGATTTCATGAGCCAAACCGGCGACGAGCCCACCGAGTCGTGCCAGCGTTTCGGTTCTCCGGACAGTTTGCTCGAGCTTGTGCTGGTACGTGAGGTCATGGAACACCAATGCCGTGCCTTCGATGGCACCAGTGCGTGACCACACGGGTGAGCAACTCACGCGCACCGGCAAAGAGCGCCCCGCACCGAGCTGGAGCATGGTTTCCCCGCACACCTGGCTTTGCGACGACGTCAACGTGCGCTGCACCAGCTCCACGACCACGGGGGATGCAGCAAAAGCTTCCGCGACCGCTCGGCCACAGAGCTGTGATTCCGGCCAACCCGTGAGCTCTTGCGCCGCTGCATTGACGAACAAGACGCGGCCCTCGCGATCCGTGAGTACCACAGCTTCGCCCAAGCTCCCCAAAACATTTTCCAACATCGTGCCCGGATACGCCTGCGGTGCGAATGCATTCGACGGATCAAAGGGTTCAAAGGTCACCACCACAAGGTAACACATGGGCCAAGGGGCAACCAAGTTGCCCACACACCTTCCGACGGCGACGAGCGCGAGGCCGACGATTCCTGCGACTTTTCAGTTGTGCTAACAGCCCCCAGGTGATGATGCGCATCGGTCACGGCTACGACCTGCACAAGCTCGTTTCCGGGCGCCGCCTTTACCTCGGCGGCGTCGCCATCGAGTATGACAGAGGTTTATTAGGTCATTCCGATGGCGACGTGGTTTTGCATGCGGTCTGCGACGCGATCCTCGGAGCTCTGGGCTCGGGAGACATCGGCCAGCACTTTCCCGACAGCGATGAACGTTTTCTCGGAACCCCGAGTTCAGCTCTGGTCCGCGAGGTCGCTAGACTAGTCGACCAAGAAGGGTGGGAGGTCATCAACGTTGATATTACGATCGTGGCCGAGGCTCCAAGACTAGCCCCGTATCGCCACGCTATGCGAGCACGGATCGCCGACCTTCTCGGAATGCCCGTCGAAGCTGTGAGTGTCAAAGCCAAGTCGAACGAAGGCATGGATGCGATCGGTCGGGGCGAAGCGATCTCCGCGACCGCTGTTGCCTTGCTGCAAGAACGGAAAACCCCGGTGGGATAGCGTCCCGCCAACCTCTCCACGACTGCCTTGCTCGGACTTTCCCTTCTAGGGAAAGAAGGTTGATCCGCTTGGCGCCCACAAACGGCTACCGTAAGGGGAAGCCACGAAACACCCACTGCGACAATGGATTGCAGCCGCCTCTATTCTTCTTCCCGAGAGTCGCCGCCCTCTCCGCTCTCCCCGGCCTCCCCGCCTTCCAACTCGTTCATCATCTCCTCGAAGTCATCACCGCCAAACTCCTCACCCATTTCCTTACCCACGGTGCGCATCCAGCGAGCCAGGCTCTTCGGGTCGTTCTCGTCCACATCGCCGAAGCGACTAGGATCGCTCAGGGCTTCCATGCGCGCTTCGTCCGACTTCGGCATGGCAAAGCGCGATAAAAGCCGCTCACCGTCCGTAGAGCCACAGTGCTCGCACCGCACCGTGTAACTCTCGCCCACCCGCAAGGTGAGGATGGAGAAGCGTTTGCGACACTTGCGGCACCGAAACTCGTAAATGGGCATAACTGCCACTCCTCTCGTGCGCTGGCAGCTCGGTTGTGTAGCGAGACGTCGTCCCTTCCTTCAAGCAGCGCCACCACCTGACGAAATTTACTTGCCAAGCGTTCGTCACGGGCATAAAGAGCGGTCACTGACGGGGAGACTACGCCATGGCCAAAAATGGCTCTGTTCACGGATGCATTTGGCGCTGGGGCATCGCGTTCAGCCTTGTCTTCGGTGTTCTTTGTGCAGGATGGGCGCAAGGGGTTACAGACCTAGCGATTCGCGTCACTGCGACCTCGTTTCAAGTCGGCATGCCAGGGCGCTATGTGATCACCGTTGTCAATGCTGGCGCAGCGGCGACCGAGGGAGAAATTGGCGTCGTCGTCGATCTCGCACCGGGCCTTGCCTTCCATTCGAGTGCCGGAGCGTGGCAGTGTGGACCCAGGGAAGGCGGCGCAGTATGCACTACCAGTACCCCTATCCGTGCTGGACAAAGCAGCACATTCACTCTCACCGTGTCCGTCGCTCGGGAGGCGGTCCCGCGGGCGTCGACAGTACTTCGCTTGCGTTACGGGCCTGACCTGCGACCGACGAACAATGCCGTATTGAAGACCACCACCGTGCGTCCTTCGCGGCGGCCGATCCCGACGTTTACCCCTTCGCCTACCTTCCCTCCCAACCGGCCCACCTGGACGCCAACGCGTACGCTCAGTCCAACCATCTCTCCCACACCCTCGATCACTCGTACGCCCACAGCCACAGCCACACCAGTCCCAGCGACGACGAATCTCGCTTTGAGCAAGGCTGTTTCTGGGCGCTTTGTGGTGGGCGCAAACGGGACGTACATCCTGACCGTAAGTAATCTCGGCCCCAACGCGACGAATTTGCCGATCGTGGTTACCGATACGTTACCAAACGGCCTGTCCTTCGTCTCTGCCACTGGGCCAGGTTGGAGCTGCCACGCTGCCGGCAACAATGTCGAGTGCGCCTACAGCGACCCCTTGCCTGTGACCGCGACCACCACACTCACACTGATTGTCGGCGTGGGGAGCGGCGCCTACCCCACGATCACGAATACGGCCACGCTCTCTTACCCAGCCGATCCCGACATGTCGAACAACTCCGTGCGTCGACCCACCTCTGTTCGCCGTTGATCAGAGCGATGAACGACTCTCGGCAGCCAGCGCTCTCATCGTTCAGCCCAGGCGGAGTTCGCTCGTGACGGTGGCAGCGTAAACCCCTGGCTCAAAAAGAACATGACGGGTCAATTTCGTCTTTTCGGCAACGAGCTCTCACCGTATTCGGTCAAGGTGCGTTCGTACCTGCGGTTCAAGGGGATTCCCTACACATGGATCGTGCGAAACGCCGCCACAGAGGAGGAATTCTCCCGTCACGCCCGGGTCCCGTTGATTCCCCTTTTGCTTACGCCAGAGGGCGAGGCACTCCAGGACTCGACCCCCATCCTAGAAGCCCTCGAAGCGCGATATCCGGAACCTTCAATCGTACCGGGAAACCCTTCGTTAGCCTTTCTGGCGGCACTCTTAGAAGAGTACGCCGACGAGTGGCTGAACAAGCCCATGTTTCACTACCGGTGGTTCTACGAAGAAGACGCCATTTCAGCCGCGAATCGACTCGCCGCTAGCCTGATGCCTGATGGCGAGCCGACGATGGCCGCATCGTTGATCCGCCGCCGCATGGTAGACCGCTTACGATTCGTCGGTTCCTCACCAGAGACCAAGGAGACGATTGAGGACTCCTTTGAACGGCTCGTGAACCTGCTCAACCAACATCTCGCCACTCGGAGCTACGTTCTCGGGGAGCGTCCCTCAATGGCTGACTTTGGCCTGTTCGGGCAACTTATTCAGTGCCTCTCCGACCCTTCTCCAGGCACCATCCTGCGCCAGCGCGCTCCCCAAGTGCAACGCTGGCTAGAGCAAATGGTGCATCCGAGAAACCACGGTCCTTTCGAAGCATGGGAAACATTGGCTCCGACCCTTGAACCCATCTTGCGCGAGGAGGTCGGCCTCGTCTTCGCGCCGTGGACGCTTGCCAACGAACGCGCACTGCAAAGCGGCCAAAACCGGCTGGAGGTCGAAATCCGCGGCCGCCTGTTTCGTCAGACACCGCAAAAATATCACGCCAAATCCCTGGCGATGCTACGCCAAAAGTACTCCTCGCTAAGCGACCCCGACGACTTGCGGGCAATCCTCGAACGAACCCGCTGTATCGCCTTGTTCGAGTCCTAGCAGCACGGACGACAACCTAAGGAACACGGCCCGACCGGCGCCTAGCTTAAAAGTTTAGGAGGGCTTGGGAAACCCCAAGACCCTCCTAAAGAGTGAACCACGAGTTCGAGACGGGGATTGCTACAGAACAGGCTGTGGAAACAGCCGCCCTAAAAAGTGAGTTACTTTTTCTTTTTGCTCGTGCTTGTCGACTTTTTCTTCGCTGGTGCCTTTTTCTTTGCTTTACTGGTCTTCGTTGCTGCCATACCGACCTCCTTGTGACCAATTGGGGAGTGTCTTCACTCTGAGAACATCCCCGTCTCGAACTCTTTCTCCTCCCCTCCACAACCTCCACATCGGTTTCGCTTATACGGCAACTTGGGCTGACAAGTCAATAGGAGAATGGCATTTTGGAAATTTTTTTTTAAAATCGATTGGTGCGGAAAAATGACCACTTGAGTGAAACTAAAACCTCGTTCCCAGTCTCGCAGGCTTCTCTGTAGGCAGTCGTTTTATCTGAATCCGAAGGGTACCCCAATGGAATCCGGCCAAAATCTCAAGTCTTAACCTCAGGCGGTTTGTGGCTTTCTCGCTTCAGCGTGAGCTACGGAGAGCTGTCAGGCCTGCGAACACCGCTCGTTTGCCGAGTTGTTCCTCGATTCGTAAGAGTTGGTTATACTTGGCCGTCCGTTCGCCCCGGCATGGGCTACCGGTTTTAATTTGACCTGCTCCCACGGCGACGCTTAGGTCAGCGATCGTACTATCCTCGGTTTCTCCGGAGCGGTGGGAGATGATCGTGCGATAACCAGCCTGGTGAGCAGCCTTGATGGTATCGAGGGTCTCGGAAAGAGTGCCGATTTGATTCGGTTTGATGAGAATGGCATTGGCCACCCCCATTTCCACACCGCGGCGGAGGCGCTCCGGGTGGGTAACGAACAAATCATCACCGACAAGCTGGATTTTTGCGCCTAGCTCGTGGGTCAGCATCCGCCAACCGTTCCAATCGTCCTCGGCAAGGCCGTCTTCGATCGACACGATGGGGTAGCGGCCGACCCAGTCGGCGTACAGCTCGACGAGTTCTGCTGCCGAGCAGCGACGGCCATCGGACTTGCGAAAGACGTATTCGACCTCCCGTTCGTCGTAAAACGACGAGGCAGCGGCATCGATCGCCAAAAAGACGTGTTTTCCTGGCTTGTACCCGGCCGTATCGATCGCCTGCACGATACACTCAATGGCCTCTTCGTTGGATTCCAATGCTGGAGCAAAGCCACCCTCGTCCCCTACGGCGGTGGAGTACCCTCTTTCGTGAAGCACTGTCTTCAACGCGTGGAACACCTCGACGCCCATCCGTAGGGCCTCACGGTACGATCGGCTAGCCACGGGAACGACCATGAACTCTTGCAAATCCACGGAATTGTTTGCGTGTATACCCCCGTTGAGGATATTCATCAGGGGAACAGGCAGGGTTCGCGCGGTCCGGCCACCGAGGTAGCGGAACAACGGCTCACCCGCTGCAGCCGCGGCCGCTTTGGCCACGGCCAGCGACACCGCCAAGATCGCATTCGCTCCCAGTCTGCGTTTGTTCGGTGTGCCATCAAGTTCGCACAGCAACGCATCGATGGCTCGCTGATCGCGCGCGTCACGGCCCCGCAAGCGGGGGCCAATTTTGCGGTTCACGTTGTCTACGGCACGCTGGACCCCTTTTCCTCGATACCGGCGATTGCGATCGCGCAACTCCACGGCCTCGTGCTTTCCGGTGGACGCTCCGGACGGTACTGCCGCTCGCCCCATAGCGCCGCCGTCGAGGCAAACATCCACTTCCACCGTAGGGTTGCCTCGAGAATCCAGAATCTCTCTTGCCCACACCTTGCGGATTTTCACGGCTGACCTCCTTGGTTGTTCTTCGCGTGCTTCAGTGAAATACAGAGACTCACATTGCACCAAGAAAAGGGGCGAGCGTGCGTCTAATCCCCTCGCAAAGAAAACACAAAATTCTGCTGCTTCTCGCAAGTGGGCTCACCGGCCTTCTCACTGCACATGCGATCTGGGGTCCGTACGGCCTTCTACACTTGCGCGCTCTCCAGCGCCAGCAAGCGCAACTGGAGGGGTACTTGTTGCAGTTACATCAAGAGAATGAGCGGCTTCGTGCACACTTAGAGAAAATCGAGCGTGACGACTTGTATCTGGAACAGGTCGTCCGCGAGCGCTTCGGCGTTGTCGGACCCAACGAGATTCTCGTCGAGTTCGCTACACCGACGCCCACGGCCGCGCCGTGATGTACGGTGGAGTCATCTGCTTGCAGGATCTGGGACTGCTCTTTACCCTGCGACACATGGGTCACCTCGATCGATTGCGACGTCTGCGCGACGAGCTCTCGCAACTCTTCGTCGAACGCCAGGCGGTAATCGATGGTGCTCTGATCTGCCTGCTCGCCCGACACCACCTGCTGCTCGTTGGCCCCCCAGGTACGGCCAAATCCATGCTGGCGGATGAAATTTGCTCCCGTATCGAAGGGGCAAGGTATTTCCAGTGGCTGTTGACTCGCTTCTCCACTCCGGAGGAACTGTTCGGTGCGGTTTCCCTGAGTGGACTCGAGCAGGACGATTACCGGCGCGTGACCGTCGGAAAACTTCCCGAAGCTCATATCGCCTTTCTCGACGAAGTCTTCAAAGCCAATTCTTCCATTCTCAATGCTTTGCTCGCGATCATGAACGAGCGCCGCTTTCACAATGGACGCGAAGTTCACGAGGTACCGCTCATCACCCTCTTTGGTGCGACCAACGAACTTCCAGAAGACGACGAGTTGCAAGCTCTTTACGATCGCTTCCTCGTACGCTTTACGGTGAGTTACATTGAGGACGACTTTCACTTTCTGCGGATGCTCGAAGGTCGGGCCCCGTCGCAACGCACAACGCTCTCTCTTGCTGAACTCCGCCGGCTGCAAGAGGCGGTCTTGGATGTTCAGGTTCCACCGAACATCTATCGTTGCCTTGCCGATCTGCGCCGCGAGCTGGCCCGCAAGCAAATCGTCGCGTCGGACCGCCGCTACCATCAATCCGTCTCGCTCCTCCGGGCTCACGCCTTGCTTCGTGGTTCTGGAACAGTTGCCGAGGAAGACTTGTTCTTCCTCGAACACGTGCTGTGGCGCGCTCCGACGGAGCAACCGGAGGTACGTGCCAGCATCCGCGGACTCCTACGCGGCTACGAAGACGAAGCCCGGGCGCTCTTGTTTCAAAGTCGGGAGATCGAGGAGTACGCCCACCGCCAATGGGAGAGTCACGAGCTGCGCAACCGAGCCGTGGTCGAGGCGCACACGAAACTACGGCAACTGTTGCGCAAGGTAAGTTCCATCGTTGAAGCCGCACGGGCCGCGGGGCGCCCGACGGAAACGGTCGAAGCTGTCCGCCGCGAAATTGAAGAAATTCAGAAGCGCATGTTGGAGACCCTGTGATCTAGTCCAATGAAAAAGACTCGGGACAAACAATGGCTCGCCCAGCCCATGATAACTGGGGCGACCACGCCGGCGGGCGAACTTGCGCCGAACTGGATCGAGACCGACACATACGATGCGGCCGCATTCGCGGCTCTCGTCCGTGAGTCCCCCTCGCTGCAGAGGCTTGCCGACAGTGGGCAGAAACTGCTGCCTCACTTTGGCGCATTCCTGTTCGACCTTTATACCCTTCTTTACAAAACGACGATCGCGTTACGCAGCCCGGATCAGGTTCTTGCCAGCGCTGGACTGTATCGCGCGATCCTGGACATCATTTTGCGAGCTCCGGCCCTGGCGGTGCTGCGTGAGCGCACGGTGCTCGACGAGCGCCAAAGTGGATTGGGCGTGCTCCTCCTTGGCGAGCAAATTCTAGCTTTGCTGAGGTCAGAAAGATTGGTCCACCGCGCTCACATGCTCGACTACTGGAATCTCAACCACCAAGAGCGGGAACTGATGGAACTCGAAGAGCAGGCTTTCTCCGCCCGTGAGCTTGTCGAGAGTATTAGCGAACCCAAACGAGCCACCGCCGCTCAGCTTGCGGACCAAATTGGAAGGCAAGCCTCCATCGTTGCACGCAGCCACTCCGTCAAAGCGCGCGACGTCGAGCGCACGACGCGCGAGGCTATCGAACGGAATTCGAAACACTTGGAGAAAGGCGTGGGCGTCGTGGCGCTGGCAGCTACGAATGCGGAGCAGCATTGGCAAGAATGGCAAGACCAATGGGGTGGTCGCTTCGGACAGTCTCTCGGGCTGCAAATTGAACTGGGCAAGCGGCTGGCTAACAACCCGCGCCTACAAAAACTCGCTCGCTTGGTGGGTCGCATGCGCACACAAGCTTTTGCCCTGCGACAAAAGACCTTTGAGCGTGTCAATCAAGAAGTTCATGCCGTGGCGCGCGGGCACGACCTCAGCCGCCTGTTGCCATGCGAGCTCTCGGCCCTCGGCAATCCCTGGCGTAAACGCGATTTTGGGCGTCGGTTGCTGGAAGGCACACTTCTTCAATACGAACTGCGCGGTCCAGAACACAGCGGCCGTGGCCCTCTCGTGGTGTGTCTGGACGTGAGTTCGTCTATGTCGGGGGACAAAGAAATTTGGGCCAAAGCCGTCGCCCTGACCCTGCTTGACATCGCTCAACGCCAAAAGCGCTTGTTTCGGGTTATTTGCTTCGCCGCGAAGGACACCCCACTGCTAGAACTCGATCTCAACCCAGGCGTGCGCTACGCCGCGGACCCTCATCGGGTCCTCGACTTTGCTGGCTACTTCCCAGGAGGAGGTACGGACTTTCAAAAACCGCTCGACGCCGCGGTTGCTTGCCTCCGCTCGGCGAAATACCAGAAAGGCGACATTGTCTTCATTACCGACGGCGAATGTCAGTTCGAAGCTGGGTGGGTATCGGCCTTCCACGAGCAGAAACGCCGGTTGCATTTTCGGCTCTTTGCCGTGCTGATCGACGTAGGCTCGACGAGCCTAGCTGCCCTGGGCCAGGTCGTCGACCGGATGACCTCGGTGCGGCAACTCACTGCGGAAGCAGGGGCGCCGTTATTTCTGGAGCTCTGAAAAACTTCCCTCCAAGTCCGGCTTGCTGTGGCGAAGGATTGCTCGCTGTGGAACCTCTCTTTGCTGTTGACGGAGGCTCCGATGCTCCTGACGCGGCGTTCGCTGCGGCGATGACTTCGGCCTTTCGTTCATCGTTCGCGATCAACCTGTGTCTCCACCCACCGAGCCAACGCCAGCGTGCAAAATGCCTGCAGAAGCCATGGTCAAGGTTACATCTGGATCCACCGTCACGCTCGCTTCTGGAGCGACGCGACGCAATCGCCAAGGAAGCTGCTCGTTTCATCCCTAGCGCGCTAACGGCACTGGCGGTTGGCGGCTCAGGACGTGCGCTCGGCTAAACAAGAGCTGACGCTACACCCTAACGTGGGTCTGCCTGGACTCGCCAGTGATCGCAAAGCACAGCCGATCCACGCTGAAGCTCGGGCAATCTTGCTTCCCTCGCCACCACGTCGGCACTGACGATACCCGCTCGAGTTGCGCTGTGGCCCGGATCGCGCCAAGCGGACACCCCTGCCACAGTGGAGCACGCCTTCGTGACCGAGCCTCAACAAAAGCTGCTCGCATTTGGCGCGATGGTGCAGCTGCAACTGGCTAGTAACGCCGCCACCGGCCGCTCGGATCCGTTCTCGCGCCCACGGCAGACACTCGCGCGCTCGGTCGCTGATCCTTCCCGTGCCCTCAAGCACCCCGTATCCCGTTTAGGCCGTGGACGGTGACGGTGCGGCTGCAGCGGGCGCTGGGCAACACGCCGAAAACGGCTCGGCAGGGCGAAGGGCATCCTCTCGTGTGGCAACACATTTCCTTTTTACTGCCCCTCGCACCCGAGTCACGAAGCACAGTGCAATCAGACCGGCAGCGGCTTCGGGGAGCGCGAAATGGTAGCGAAAACCAAACCCCAAGTCAGTTGATTTGCTGGAGCGCTACAAGTCCCCGGCGACCTGCTGGACAAGCCCGCTGCCGTCACCGCGCCGGGAACACGACGCCTGCGCAATCAAGATTTTCCAACCGAAAAAACCGCTTGTGCCCATGTACCGACTTGAGGCAGCAGCGCTTCCACACGCCCCCGCGAACTTAGGATTCCTGCGATATCATCTCCGGCTGCGGGGGGAAGCGCCGCAACTCTTCCAACAAAGCATCCAGGCGGCGGCTTGTCGCGCACATGTATTCGTACAGATGCTTATGCAACAGTGCAAACGTGACTGCATCGCGCAGGGCGCGCGGCCGTCGCAGCAAAGTTTCCATGAGCAACGACAGTGTCATCCAGGCGCGCGCGGGCGAAGCACGAAGCACGCAGTACCAAAGAACCCGGAGGAAAATCTTGAAATCCTGCACCGAAGTCAGCAGGCGTGCGTGGGCGAGCTGGCCGCGGTTCAAGATAAAGTCCATGACCCGACGTCGGTAGCTCCGGTAACTGTAAAGGCGACGCAGGAGTTGTTTGTAACCTTCGTAAAGCTCGGCCAGCGACATCCGCGCCGGAACAATGTTGGTGAAGACGAACTGGTCACCCACGGACTCCGCAATCAGACGTCCAGCCTGTTTGAGTCGCTCGTACAAAGGTGTCTTCGGCACCGCGTTCAACATGCCCGTCATCGATACCGGTATGCGCGCTTGCTGGATAAACTCGAACTGCTCATCAAAAATCGTCGGATCATCGTGATCGAACCCCACGATCATTCCCGCCATCACTTCGATGCCCGCACGCTGAATGCGGTGGACTGCATCGAGCAAGCTTTCCCGGAGATTTTGCGTCTTGTGGGTTTCCTGCAAGCTCTCGCGCCGTGGCGACTCGATCCCGATGAAAATCGTCGTAAAGTTCGCAGCTCGCATTAATGCGAGCAGTTCATCGTCCTGCGCCACGTTCAGGGTGACTTCGGTCATCATCTCGATTGGGTAACCGTTCTTCCGCTGCCATTCGGCTAAAGCTTTGAGGAGTTCTTTCGCCTCCTTCTTGTTGCCGATGAAGTTGTCGTCGACGACAAAAATATTTCGCACTCCAAGACGGTGAATTTCTTCTACCTCAGCCATGACCTGTTGCACCGTTTTCGTTCGCGGGCGCCGGCCATACATGACAATGATGTCGCAAAATTCGCAGTTGAACGGACATCCCCGGGCGAACTGAATGGTCATGGTGCGATAACGGTCCACCTTGAGTAAGTCGAACCGTGGCAGCGGTGAATCGCGCAAGTCGGGCTTTTCCACTTGGCGATACTCGGACTTCCAAATTCCCCGCTCGAAATCCTCGAGGAACTGCGGCCAGGTGTACTCCGCTTCATCTATGAAGACAACGTCCACCTTGTCTCGCAACTCTTCTGGGCAAAGGGAAGCAAAGGGACCGCCGGCGACGACGACCTTACCGCGTTTGCGAAACTCGGCAGCCAACTCGAAAATGCGCTGCTTATGAATCACATATCCGGTGAGCCCGACAATGTCTGCATCAGTGTCGAAATCCACCTCTTCGACGTTTTCATCGCACAGGATCACCTCATGTTTACGCGGAGTGATTCCAGCGACGGTCGGCAGCGACAAGTTGGGAAATACGCATTTCTTTCCCAAGCTGGGTAAAATGCGATCAAAGGTCCAAAAGGACTCGGGGTTTTTCGGAGCAATCAAGTAAATCTTCATTGGGGCCCTCCACGGGGTCTGAGTTGCCTATGTACCACCTCGGGGAGGCCGAGCGCTAGGGCTCGGAGGTGAAAGTGAGCCTGAGTGAGGTCACGGGGAAGAGCACTGGTCCTGAACCGCCGGGATCGAAGCTCGCCATCGAACGAAGAAGAGAAACAAGCCAACTCCCATGGGTCGCGCGCCACCCGGGACACCACCGGAAACCTCGATATTCGGTATATCCGGAACCCCCAACGCAGCATCACAGGTCGCGCCCCGCGTTTCACTGCGAACACAGCGAATCCAGCCGCCGATGGTGTTCTAGTGAGAAAGGGCACGCGAGTCGATATAGTGACCGGCACTTGGGGCGGCCGCAATCAACGCGCCCCCTACGAATGTTTTCCAGTGTTTACGATGCCGGGGGCGCCGTCTTGGGGAGGCGAGGTCGCACGATCCACAACGGTTTACGAAAGGATCCCTTAGAAAGCAGTGTGTACGGGTGAGAATGCCCTCTGAAAGCGTGTGAACTGTAAAAAAGAAAAATTCAGAAGCGCAGCTATCGGAGCCAAAGCCGATGTTCTCCTACTCAAGCCGACCCCACTCGAGCTGGCGAAAGCGTAACCCGATCGAGCTCGCCCCGTGGCTTCCGATGTGCGGGAAAAAGCTTTTACACCCCTCGTTTTCATCCTCGATCGATCAGCACGCCCCGTTTCTGCAGCAAGACGCTGCCAATCACTTATTGCATCTTCCAATTCCGAAGCCTTCGGGGGGCCCGGGGTTCGCTAAAGTGGCCTACCCAAGGTGACGGAAGTCCGACACGAGAGCGCTTGCACTAGGGAGCCTATTGCTCCATTCCCGTTCACGCGAGGTCTTGGCATTCTAAGCGGTTGTAACGGGGAAAAGGTCGGCTTGGTTGGCGCTCTGGAGGCGGGGTCGGGTTGAGCGCAGGTGCCCAGCACCCATTGGCGCCTCAACCAACGAAACATCGCGCCGTGGGCGCCAGCTTGGAAGGCGAAGAAAGCTGACTTAAGGCTAGCCGCCAGCGTCCAGTGGGGAGGCTTTGCCTATGATGCGTCTGATCCCCTTCAAGCTCGAAAGGCCAGCCTGCAAAAGAAGAGGCAAGCAGGATTTCACAACTTCGCCGCCCTCGTTCGAGCGATGCTGGTCTATGTCAAGGGGTCGACGGCGAAAGCGGCTCGTAATCCCAGGAACTCGCGCAACCTCGGCCGGTGCGAGGCATCCCGCGCTGGGGCCGAGGCTGACTGATCGCTGCGCGATCGATCATCCTATGTTGCCCGGTGGCTATCGCGCTCAGCCCAGGCTTGCAGCTCCTTGATCCGAAGGTATCCCCCACTGGCCTGGACGAAGCCCTCGCGGCGAGCGTCGTGAATGGAAGAAACGGGGCAAAGAGGAACGCAAAAGCCACAGTCGATGCATTCCTCCAACTTGATCGCGAAACGCCCTAAAAAATCGCCTGTGACCGGGAATATGGCGTCGACCTTGCCCGGGCAAGCATGCTCACAAGCGCCGCACCCAATGCAGGTCTCGTCAATGTAAAAATGCCCGTGACGCGACATGGAGATCGTCGATTCGTTTATGCGGCAAACCGCGTGCAGATGCGAGCCGACCCGTTGAAAAACTCCTGTAGGCTCTGCGCGTAACGAAAGTACAGATCGCGACGCACTGGATCCTCCGATGTGACACGCATGGGAGTTCCCATATGAGTCAGGTAGTTCAGAGTTTGCTCCAAGTCCGGGCGCCCTTCGTTTCTCGCGATACTTTCCAACATGCCACGCCAGCTCGCCAAGGGCCCCTCGACACGGAAGTCTGCCCGATCTCGATCGTTCGCCGCCGGGATGCGCACGTCGACGACCCCGAACTCCTCGAACGTCACTTGCACAACGAAGGGGATGGGTTGCACATCGGTGACACAAAACTCGGCCACGCAGTCCATGTAGCCAAGGTGCTCGAATCGGGAACGCTGGCCATTGGCCTCGGCTGCAAGCAGCTCGAACCAACGTACGGAAGGAAACACCGCAGTCGAGAATGACTCCGACTGGGGAGAGTCCCCTTGCCACTTGTGGAGCATCATGCGGCCACCCTCCACGGAGCCTCCATGGGCAGCACACAGCGCGGGCGACGATGGAAACCGGCACGCTCGCAACGTTGCAAATACTCATGGATAAACATCGACCACACACGCATCATCCCCTCCATGCCGGCGTCGATTTTTTGCAGACCACCCCCGAGCAAGATGGCGATCGGCTCGACCAAAGTTGGCTCGGTAAACGCAGTTAAAATGACCTGCTCCCCCACATCGGCAAAGCGATGGAGCATCTCTTCCGCCTCTACCCGCTCGGGCTGGTGATCCAGCCACCACTGGAATTGCAGCACCCCGTAGGAAACGTGCCGGGCCTCGTCCTGCAAACAGCGACGGAAAATTTCCTTGTCCACATGTGTTTTGGCAATCATTTCCCCTGATCGAAACACGGACAACACCAATCCCTCGGCCAGAAGATTGAGCAGGAAGGTCCCCATCGTGTGGGTGGGCGCGTCCAAGATCGCCTTTAGAGCCCATTCTGCACCGGGAGAGGAATGCAACAAGCCTCCACCCGCTAAAGCACGCTTACGGAACACTTCTTGATGCCGAGCCTCGTCCATGATCTGCGTCGACAGGAAACTCTTCACCTCGAGGTAATCTTGGGGAATTCGATACATCCATTTTGCCGGGAAGTCCCCAGCGACAAACTCCACCTCGGTAAGCCCCGTGCACAGCTGACAAGTAGCTTTTTCCAAATCTTCCGATAGGGGCTTCAGTTCGTGCCAAGGGATATCCCGGGTCGCATTCCACTGCCGTGCCTTTGCTTCTTCGTAAAGCGCCATGACGTTTTCGGCCCACACTTCGTCTCGTTCCAACACGGTGTAGTCGTCGACCTCAGGCATGTCTTGGCGGTAACACTCTCGCACGGAGCCGCGTGGGGCGAAGTTGAGCCACGACGCCACTTCGGGCAGCTCGCCGTAACCAGGCAAGCGGTTAATGTCAGCATACAAAAGCCCGCGCGACGAGGGCTTCGCACGAGGTCCCCAGTGAGCCTGCGTCGTATCCATCCAATGAAGCGAAAACTGCCCGCGGGCCAAACGTTCCGCGTTTCGGTACAAGATTTCCATCCACCGCGTGTAACACCGACGGAACTCAGCCTCGTACTCGTCGAGCACTTCCCCTTGAGGGCGGCGGCCCGACAAGGTGGCGACCACACTCCCGCTACTGCCCTTCTGCGCTTGCTGCACTCCTTGCACTGCGCCGCCGCGGTTACTCCTGTGCTCCTCCTCGCGGAATTATTGATAAAATGCTCAATACGCCCCTTGCACGCTCAAGTCAATCAACAACCACGGAAATTCCGCCCAATGCGGTCGATGCTGGTTTTGCCAAAGGTCCTAGGTAGGCAGCGGATAAAGTACCGCAAGCTGTGTTGGAAGCCGCAAACCAGAGTGGGGTCCAGGTACGTCCTCGGAAAACGCCGCCGGCGCCAGCCATGCACGACGGGGCTTTTTCCCGTCAGCGCCATTCGAAATTGTGCGCCCCCCAAAAGTGCATGGTAAAAGGGCGCTGTCATGGCAAGAGCCCCTCATCGGAGAACTCACCGCGTGAAATCGAAGCACCGCTCGCCTGTGAGGAAATCCGCACGACAGCGTGCCTCTCGCCTTGCCCCCGAAGCTCGGCGGCGACAATTACTCGGTTGTGCGCTGAGAGTTTTCGCAAGGCGTGGGATTGGCGAAGCGCGCCACGCAGAAATCGCGAAGGAGGGCAAGGTCGCTGTCGCGACTGTGTTCGTCTACTTCCCGACGCGCAAAGCCTTGGTGGAAGCGGTACTCGGCGAGGTAGCGTCGTTTTATATCGAAATGGCGCGGCGCATTCACGCCCGCCATGACCTACGCGCCAGCGAGGTTCTGTTGCGCCATGCCGAGGAGTTCTCCGCGTCGGTCGTCACGCACGAAGATTACGCTCGAGTATGGCTCGACTGGAGCACGTCGATCCGCGAGGGCGTATGGCCACGTTACCTCGAGTTCCAGCGCGAGGTAGCCGAGATCGTTGCCAACACCATTGCGCGAGGCCAGCGCGAGGGCAACATACAAGCCTACCTCGAGCCGCATTTCGCCGCCTTGTTGATGATCAGTGCGGCCCACATGGTGGCGCAGTTACAGTTTTCCCACCAACCACCCCATATTCTCAGCGGCTTCATGCAAACCTTGTTGCATGCGGTGACACGGAAGGGTGCGGCCGCACCCAGCTCATCTTGAGGCGAGCCGATCACTCGAACAAGCTCGCAACGTCCTCCGTGCCAACGGCAGCACACGGCCGGACGGCAGCTTGCGCAGCAGAACCGTGTTCGCATATAGTCACAACCGTGTTCGGGCTTGGGTTTGGTGAACTGATCATCCTGTTAATTATCGTTCTGATCATTTTCGGAGCTGGCCGGTTACCCGAGCTAGGCGAAAGTCTAGGCCGGGGGATTCGCAACTTCCGCAAACAACTTCGCATGCCCGACGAAATTGACGTGACTCCCCCAAAGAACGGGAGCGAGGGGAAGCCGCCTCCGGAAAGGAGCTAACTTTGCCGTCGCGCTGCCAAAACCTTCAATCGAAATTCGGCCGGCACCTTAGACTCCTGAACCCCGCGCCACTCGCCATGCCGAGACGGGTCCAGAAAGAACACAACCGCAAACGACGCCGCTTCACCGGGTGCGATGGCAAATTGCCGCGGAGGGCTGAGCTGCTGGAGGATAGAGATCTCCTGAGGGGACAAATCTTGCAGCACCCGTGCAGAGACCATGTTGCCGATGAAAACGGATTTTTGATCCACAACCTTGCCATCGCTGCGCAAAAGTTCCGCCGACAGTTGCACAGCTTGCAGCGGGGTTGTCGCTGTATTGAGCGCCTTTCCCGCAATGATCAGCGCGGGACGGCCATCTTTCCCTTCGCGCAAAAAAGCCTCCACCTCCTGCAACCGTACACGCCGAGCCCACAAGCGCTCCTCACCGACACCCTGACCGATCAGAGGAATGCTCGCCACAAATGCCTGAGCACGATCCGGACGGGCGAACAAACTGAAGGTCACCAAGGCATAAAACACCACGACCGCGAGGACCAAAAGCACCAGTGTGCGAAAGGGCCCGCGATCGTCCTGACGGCTCACCTCAGCAGTTTTTCCGCCCCTTTTGCGCCCTCGGGGCTCTCCTTTCGGGTGAGGCGCTTCCGAGTCTGAACGAGAACCTCGGCGAGGCTGCGGCATGAAATACTCATCGTCCTCGAAAGTAAAGTCCTCGGCGATGTCCCCTTCGTCTCTTTGCGGCTTACGGCTACTGAGAAGTCCTGCGCCCTCGCCATGTGGCTTCGAAGCGTCTCTCTCTGGGTCTTCGACCTCGGCTGTCGCTTTCGTAGCCAGTGCCGCAGTGTCATGCGGCACATCGGCCGCGTCAAATGGAAGGGTAGTCGATTGCTCTTTCCGCACCTCTTCCGACTTGGGACGTGGCGACCCGCGCTTGGAATCCTCCGGAGCGTACGGAAACGTATGTCGGCAATGTTGACAACGGAAGAACACTGGCTTCAGCGGCACGCACTCAGGCTTCAAGCGATAGCGCGCACCACAACGGGGACAACGAATCTCTAGTGACATGGAGTTTTACCTGTGCAGAGGATCATATGAATCAACGGGAAAAAAGCAACCAAAAACCTAAACAACAGAGCATCGTCAGAGAGCTCTCCGTCGTACTCCCAGCATTCAATGAGGAAGCCAACATTGAACGAGTGACTCGCGATGTTGTCTCCTACCTGGAAACAACGGGACTTGACTATGAAGTGATCATTGTCAACGACGGTAGCCGCGACCGTACTGGTGCCATTATCGACACCCTAGCGCGGGAGTTTCCCCGGGTCCGCGCCCGGCACCATCCGCAGAACCGTGGTTACGGGGCTGCTTTAAGAACCGGCTTCGGCGCCGCCGAAAAACAATTTGTCTTTTACATGGACGGCGACGGTCAATTCGACATCCGCGAGCTGGCGTTGCTGTTACCCTTAGCTACGGATGAAAACCACATCGTCACGGGCTTTCGCATTAAGCGAAACGACCCCTTCATTCGCCGACTAAATGCTCGCCTGTTCGGAGGATGGCTGGTGCGCCTGCTCCTGAATGTCCGGGTGCGCGACCTGAATTGCGCCTTCAAGCTCATTCCCAAGAAGGTGCTGGATGCCGTCACTCTCGAATCCACGGGGGCTCTGATCAATGCAGAACTCTACGGCCGTGCGGTACGGAAGGGCTTCGGCATTAAAGAGGTCGGTGTCCACCACTACCCGCGCACTGCCGGCACCCAGACTGGGGCGCATCCGAAAGTCATTTTGCGAGCCTTTTACGATCTGTTTCGTTTGCGCCAAAAGATCGTGTCCGAGCGCTAGGAAAGACGAAAAACGGGGCAGACCTGGGCTCACACAAGTTCAGGGCGAGGCCGCTCCCGCCGGAAGAGCTTTCAGGGCTGCACCGCGGGCGCCAGTGCCAGTGGCCCTTTTCCACCCGTCATCAGATTGCCCTCAACGCGTTGCAAGAATTTGAAACTTCTGAACTCGGTGATTCATCGTGTCAGCAACGTACACGGCTCCTTCCTGGTCCGCCACCACCCCTATGGGGCGGTTAAAATCGCCAGGGTCGGCACCGCTCTTACCCCACACAAACACCAAGTTTCCAGTTCTGTCGTAACGTGCCACTCGATGATTGAAGGAGTCGGTGGCAACCACATCGGAACCTAGGATGGCCAAGTAAGGCTCGGTGTAGAACTCTTCCCAACCCGAAACGGGGTGTTCCCGAACGAAGGATCCATCTTGCCGGAACACCTGCACCCGTCGGTTTCCCGTATCGGCCACGTACAGCTCCCCTTCCCCATCGAACGCCAGGCCGACAGGTTCGATAAACTCGCCCGGGCGCGATCCTTCCTTACCCCATACTTGTAGTTGCTTGCCATCGGGGTCGAATTTCACCACCCGTTTGTTGCCCGTATCGGTCACAAAAACCGCGCTACCATCTGGTGCGACAGCGATGCCCCGAGGGCCCCAGAAACCAGATGTTTGTTCGCGCCACTCCGCCAAAAACTTGCCTTCCGAAGTAAACTTCTGAACCCGGTGGTTCCAGGTGTCCGCAACGTAGACCGAGCCATCGGGACCCACAGCGACCCCACAAGGATCGTTGAACTCTCCTGGACCATCACCTTGCTTGCCCCACACGGTCATCGCCCGGCCCTCAGGCGACAGCCGTTGGATCCGGTGATTCTTGCTGTCCACCACATAAAGGAACCCCTTGCTGTCTAAGGCTAGGCCGCGCGGTTCGTCGAACTCTCCGGGCCCACGTCCTTTTTTCCCCCACACGGCAACCGGTTTTTCAAAAGACGGTTGCATCGTGTAGGGGCGCGGTGCTGGTGGCGGATTTACTGCAATGGGGGTTATTTCCTTGCCCGGGCTCAGTTCCTTAAGGACGTACATGACAGCATCGCTTGAGCCCACCGGGCTCCACGCCTGACGGGTAAAGAGCCAGCGCGTCAAGGTGACGGCGTTCATCTTCGACCAATCCGGCTCCCACCAGCCTCGAATCGCAAAGGGGATCTTCTCGTAATGCTCCAACAGCACCGGGTCAAAGTTGGGCGCGAGTTCCTTGTCGACAATCACAACCGGTGTATCCACTCGCCGCACATCGGCAGCCCAGTTCACCGGATAGCGTCGCAGGTACCAACTGAGAGGCCAGGTTGCGTTCCCGGAAACCTGCAATCGCGTGTTCTGCCCGGTACCCAGCTTGTCCCCAACTTCCTTGATTCTTTGCATTACCATGTGGATGTCATACGTCGACTGCACGTAGGCGAGTAGCTCGGCCGTTCGGGGCCCAGGAGCCTCGGCAGGGCGCGGGGCACCGTACAAATAGTTGCTTGCCACCAAGATCCAAATCGTTAGCCCGCCGAAGACGGCAGTGACCAACACAGGCACAGGTTGGCGAAAAGTCCCCGCCTCCACACGCTCGGCGTACCAAGCTGCAGCTAACAGGGACATGGGCATCAAGATGGGAAACAATAACCAAGGGACCTTTTCCTGCGCCCACGAATAGAAGCCCACACAGCCAATCGTGTAAATGACCATGAAACGAAGAAACCGGTTGGGCAGCCAACGTTGCATCACCGTGAGACCGGCAAAGGCAAGCGGCACTAAAATTACGATACCGGCCTGGTGCCAGTCATAAAAACACCAGCCAACGAACAGAAAGAAGCTACCTACGGTAATGTAAAAGAGCACTCGCGTACTTTGCCGTTCCCCGGAACGAGGAGTCGTCAACGGTTTCAGCAGCAAAAGGAGTGCAGGGACAAAAATCAAGAACTCATAAGAAATGAGCTGGGGAAAGTAATACCACCACGGTCCTCCAATCCGCTTGATCTGGTGTTGTCCCCACCAATACGTCAACGCCGGAGTCACCGGGTTCCAATTCTCGGGGTGGGTGTAAAAAGAGGTATAAAAGGTAAGTGACACGACTACGAAAAGTACGAGGCTGCCAACGAGGGGAATCCACTTTGTGCGGAGAAGAGTGCTGACTTCCTGCCATACGATCGAGAACTGGTTCCGCCATTGTGGAGCGTAAAGAACCTCCCAAAGAAGCATCAACATGAGGCTGAAAAGGCTAACCGGAATGAGGGCATACAGGTCTTCTTTATTGGCAAAGGCAATCGCCAATCCAAAAGCAGAGAGATACAAATTTCGGTCGTGCCGTGTCTCTCCGAATCGGAACGCGAAGTAAATCGCCATCATCATGCCCAAGCCAACGTACACGTCGTGACGAAGAAAACGGGTGAAGTACGTCAAGGCGGGCGACACGGTAAACAGCACCAAGAAGGCGAAGGCAGCGGTTGGCCCCATGTAGCGGCGCAGCGGCCATGTGAAGGCAAGGATGCCGAGGCCAAAGCAAACGGCACTCAGGCGCGCGGTAAAATCGGAATCGCCGAGTAACCACATGACGAGAGCCGACGAGTAATAGAGCACTGGCCCATGATAGACTGGGTCGTACTTATAGTGCGCAATTCCCTCGTCGACGATTTTCCAGGAAAAAAACGCATGGATTGACTCGTCGTGATGGAACGGCCGCTCCCCGAGCCAAAGGAGCCGATTGACCACAGCAATAAAAAACACCATCACCGTCAAACACTGCCAGCGGGTGTATCTGCCCAGCATGGGCTGATCCCACCAACCTTGCGACGGTGGGACCGGTGCCGACGCTGCCGCAAGCGCTCCGGACTGGTTGCGAATCAATGCTCTCTCTGCCATACGACGCCACTCGTGCGGGTACGTGCCCGCGCAAAGCCGAAGTCGTGTATATGCCACTCGTTACAATGTCAACTAACTTTCTACGCCCGGCATGAAGCTTTCCGTCGTCGTTCCGGCCTTCAACGAGTCGCGGCGGATCTTACCTTCGTTGGAGCGCATTTTTTCGTACCTCGAGGCCCAACCCTACGACTACGAGGTTCTCGTTGTCGACGACGGCAGTACAGATGCAACCGCGGCAGTGGTTCGAGAACGCTTTGGCCAGCGAGCCATGCTGCGGGTGCTCAGCTACACGCCCAATCGTGGCAAGGGGTATGCGGTACGCTTTGGCGTCCTCCAAGCAAGGGGTGACTGGGTACTCTTGACGGATGCTGACTTGTCGACCCCCATCGAAGAGTTGCCCAAACTCACGGCGGCACTCGAGCAAGGGTTCGACCTCGCCATTGGAAGCCGAGCATTGCCCGGATCGGAAGTGCGCAAACGCCAAAACCTGTTGCGCGAGCGTGCGGGAAAGCTCTTCAACTGGTGGGTGCGCCTCGTCGTCGGGCTGCCCTTTCACGACACCCAGTGCGGGTTCAAGCTCTTTCAGCGCGAGCGCTTGGCCCCTGTGTGGGAGCAACTCTCGGTGGAGCGCTTCGCGTTCGATGTCGAGTTGCTTGCGGTTGCGCTTGCACTCGGACGGAAAGTGGCCGAAGTCCCGGTCATTTGGATGAACGTTCCCGATTCCACGGTTAGCCTCTGGCGCGGAGTCGAGGCCTACCTCGAGGTGTGGCGCATTCGCAAACACGTGCGGGAACTGCGCGAGCTATCCATCCAGGTCTCCAAAGCAAACTCTCCCCCAATGCTCAAATGAATGGCCAGGAGGAGCAAACGTGGCGACGACCCGAAAATGGCTGTGGCCGTTAGCCCTCACCGCAGTGCTCGTTGGTTCGGCTTGGCTGCGGCTGTATCAACTTCGCGACGTACCCGCCGGGCTTTTCTGCGACGAAGCTGCCTTCGGTTACAACGGCTACGCCATCGCCCAAAGTGGGTACGACGAAAATGGTAAGTTCTTGCCTCTCCTCGTCTGGTCCTTTGGCGGATACAAGAACACGGTTTACATTTACTCCACCGCTTTGGCAGTGAAGATTTTCGGCCTGGACGAGTTCTCCACGCGCCTTCCTGCCGCCTTCTATGGGATCCTTTCCATTGGCGTCGTCTACCTCATTGGCAAGGAGCTCTTTAACCCGTGGGTAGGTTTATTCTCCGCCATTTTTCTGGCCCTTGCCCCATGGCATTTGCACTTGAGTCGTATTGCCTTCGAGATGACCCCCTTTGCGTTCCTGTTCGGGATGGCGGTATGGCTTCTCATCCGATACACCAAGGGCCACCGGACGTTACCTTGGGCCGCTTTTTTTTGCGCCGCTTGCCCTTACAACTACGCAATCTCCACCGTTGTTGTTCCGCTCTTCCTGCTCGGATTTACTGCACTCTATGCCCCCTCCCTCGTTCGCCGCTGGAAAGAGACTTTATTGGCGCTCGCCGTGGGCGTAATCACCATTGCCCCGTTGGTGCTCTTTTACCACCGTAACCCACAAGGAGCTATTTACCTCCAACGCACGACCGCGTTCGACTGGAATGCCCCCTGGCTACCGCAAGCGGCACGCTACTGGGACCAATACAAAGCGTTTTTCGATCCAGTGTTTTTGTTCGAGCGAGGAGATCCGATCACTCGCCATGCCGTGCGCGAGTTTGGCGAGCTGTTGCCTGTGTCCATGCCATTCCTGCTGCTCGGCATCGTCGCTGCGGCGCTCCGCCGCGACCGGTTCAGCAAGCTGCTCCTTTGGTGGTTGGCCGTGTACCCCACTGGCGCTGCGTTACTGACCGAGGTCCCATCGGCCACACGAGCCTTCATCGGCGTACCTGCCTTTAGCCTACTCAGCGGGTTAGGGCTCGCAACCGCCCTCTGGGTCCTGCAAATCTTTCGCTGGCAACCACTTGTGCGAGCCTTACAAGTCGCAGGTTTGGCGGTCGTCGCTTACGTTCTCGGGCAACAGTCGTACCGCTATGTCACTTTCTACTTTCACGAGTATCCGAAGTACTCTGCCCCAACATATGGGGGTTTCCAATACGGGTATCGCGACTCAATCCAATTCATGGAACCTTTGCGCTCCAAGTACCAGCGGTTGATGCTCACGGCCACCGAAGTCAACCAGCCACAGATCTTCCCGCTGTTTTACAACCGGGTTGACCCACTTTATTACATTCAGACACGCGACATTGGCTATTTAATCGCCGATCCCGCCTTTTATTCCGAATACACGGTGGACGGCCCGATCTTGTACCAGCTTCGGGAGTCAGACCTCGCCTTTTTCAGCGACTACACGATTCTCAAGGAAATCGTTGCCCCCGGAGGGCAAAAGGAATTTGTCATCGCTGAAGTGCGGGCCCGGAAAATGTTTTTGACCCAGTGGCTTGCCCTCGGCCTCTTCGGCAACTCGGACGGCAACGGAATCCGTCGAGACTTCATCGACCCGCGACAAATTTCCAAAGACCGCGTGCGCGCCACTTTTGGGGACGCGTACTGGCGTCCGATGTTTCAGCGCAACGTACGGGTGGACTTCAACAGCTTCTTTGCCAACTCCGACCCGCTGCACCCGGGCAACCCTGAATATGTGTGCGCGTATGCACTCACCAACATTCGTTCCGAACAGCCGCAAGAGGTCTTCCTGGAGTTAAAAGGCGGTGGAGACTTAGCCCGAGTGTGGCTCAATGGGAATTTACTCACATCGATACCGTTGCTGCTCGGCCCGCTACCGGTGCGAAAGGTTGTCACCCTGGAGCGTGGCAACAACGTGCTGCTGGTGCAGAGTTGCGAGACAGTGGGGGATTGGTATTTCGTTGCCCGTCTCACAGACGCCGCCGGCAACGACGCACGTGGAGTGACCACCGTAGCAGAAATACCGAACATTGCACCGCTGCCTCAGGCCCCGACCGTGCGCAAGGAAGAAGACGTTCAATTAATCGAGGGCTTTGCTCGCATCGAGCGGTTCCGTCACACGCAGAATCCTTACCCCGATTATCGTGGCGGCACAGAGTCGTGGTGGGCCTATGTACGCGACCCTGAGGGTGAGGTGGTGTGGACAACCGCCCCAGTGCCTGCTCGCAAGCGCACCGTTGCCGTGACCACCGCATCGTTTTCCGAGGTACCATTTGCAGGCGAGCTGTACGTCGATGGAAAATTTGTGCTGCCGTTCGAACTGAGCGCAGACTTCGAAAATCAGACCTGGACCTCTGGCGGCTACCGGATGACGTTCCTTTTCCGTGCTGCCACGGCCGGTCGTAGCGGTGTGCTCTTGGTGGAAGTTCCGGCGGATGGCGTGAGGCCTGGAGAACCGCTCGAACTCCGCGTGACTCCCACGGCCGGCAACGATGCTGGTTGGTTCATGGTAAAAGGGTACACGGATACCCTCGCTTACGAAGCCTTGACCCCACAAGAAGCCTTGGGGTTGGCTGACACTGGCTGGGAGAAAATCACCACGCAAGGGCGTTGATTCGGACTTAGTCTCTAGCGTTAACGCCCCCGCTCCCTACGCTTGCTGAAGCGAATTCGAAAAGTAAGGAGCACCACTTTCCGCATCGGGGATACGTAACAGGCACCGATTCCCTTACAGTCAGCAAGCGAGCTCACCGCGTTGATCCTTCCAAGCGTCGTCGTACGATCAGTCGGAAGCTTGCCCAAGCCGTGCGCCAAACCCTCATCTTGCTCGCCCCGCCCTTACGGTCGTAACGCAGCACCATGGGCAGTTCACCCATGACCAGACCAAAATGCCGAAGCTTCAATAGGACGTCGAGCATGCACTGAAAACCAGCCTGATCGATAAACGCATCGTTGTATGTGCGAAATGCTGCGGCAATTACCGGGGCGCGGTACATCCGGTAGCCACAGGTAAAATCGCGCACACCCATGGGAAACAATGTCCGTAGCAGCAAGGATGCTGCACGCGTCATGAACCTACGCAGAGGCGAAACACCAAAGACGCGGGCACCAGGCTGAAACCGCGAGGCGATGACCACGTCGAAGCCTTCTTCTATGAGCTGCAGCATACGCAAGATCAAACCCGGGGGGTGAGTAGCGTCCGCATCCATGGTCACGATCACATCACGCTCCGAGCTTCGTTCCAGTGCTGCTTTGAGCCCGTCGCGCAGCGTAGCGCCGAGACCCTGGTTTTTCTCGTGTTGCAACAGCACAAGGGGCATTTCCAAAGCATACGCGCGCGCGACTCGAGCTGTGCCGTCCGTACTGCCGTCGTCGACCACAACCACCTCGTAGGGCACCGAGTGCGGCTCCAGCGCATCCCGCACTGCGTCTAACAAACTAGGCAAGTTCAGCTCCTCGTTGTAGGCCGGGAGCGCGAGCACAACTTTTCGTCGTCTCCGTATCTGCCCTCCATGCGCCGAGTCCGTCATGGGAAGATGCTTCGCTTATCCTGCAAGGGGTTCTGATTCAACTGTGCCCGGTAGAGGCTTCGCTTTCCTTGGCGGCACACAGGGGCTAAACCGAAAGATCATGCAACGCTGGTTCCTGGTGCTGTTTGGAGTGCTCGGCCTCCTTTTCTTCTGGGTGTTCCTGCGCCCTAAATCATCCACTGACGAAGCCGTACAGCCCCATCGTACCCGTGCCGCAGCACCGACGTTTCCTGTGCGAGGAGGATCCGTGAGGAGTTCCTCCGATGAGCCAGCCTACGGGAATCTCGCCGCGGGGGCGAGGTCAGACTCGGGCGCAACTGTGAGTCAGCGGCGTGATCTCTTGCGTCCCCGCGGGGACTCGCTCGTACCAGAAGGCAACATCCGGGTCTCGGAAGGCGACAGTGGCTCGTCACCCTCGGGTTTGGCCACTCGTCCCAAAGTCCTGCCTATGGATCGGCTCCCCGCCGGGGACTTTGGGGGAGTGCCTGGTGAAGGCTTAGTCGGCGAAGCGGTCCTTTCGCTGCCCTTTGACGACCCCCAGAAGGCAAGCGGCGCCGTGTCGACACTCGCGGAGAAGGATGTGCAATACGACGAATTCGGGGCGGTGTTCGGACCAAACGCACTCTTTGTTGCCGCTCCGCCGGAAGGAACGGGGTCGAATGCCGGGGCCGTGGTGTTTTGGCTTCAGCCAGCCTGGGCCGGGGATAGCGGTAGCGACAACGCCTATTTCACCTGGCGCATGCCGCACGCATTCGAAAACAGGGTGACGATCTTCAAAAACGGCCCGTTCTTACGTTTTCTTCTCGCTGACGCTCTCGGGCAAGAAGCAAACATTGGCTACCAAATCGTCCGCTGGAGAGCCGACGAGTGGCATCACGTTGCTGCTACTTGGGGCGACTTTGTGGCCACTTTCTTTATCGATGGGCGTCCGGTAGGCAGCACAGAGTACGCAAACGAAATCATTATTCCCCCGGGCACGCCTTGGTACATCGGCTCCGATTATCCCGGGGGTGCGAAAGGAGCGAACAGCCGGATTCGAGGTTTTCACGTGTTTCCCCGCAGCCTGCAACCTGAGGAAATCCTCAGCCTCATGGAAGTGACTAGGCCTCCCGGCGCATAATGAGCAGCCTCCACACACCCGTTCTCACACAAGAAATCCTCCACCTGCTTGGCCTTGTTCCAGGAGATTCCTGTGTGGATGCGACAGTGGATGGCGGGGGGCACACAGAGGCGATGGTCGAAGCCACAAGGCCCCACGGGCGTGTGCTCGGGCTCGATCGCGATCCGGAGGTGCTCGAGTACGCTCGGCACCGCTTCAAAGCCGAAATCGCCGCGGGGCGTGTCGTGCTCGTTCACGCCAATTTCACGCAAATCTCCGAAATTGCTCCCGCGCATGGCTTCCACAAGGTCGCCGCTGTTTTGTTCGATCTTGGCGCAAGCTCGTTTCACTTCGATGTAGCGGGGCGGGGCTTTACGTTTCGCCGCGACGAGCCTCTGGACATGCGCTTCGACCCCACGGACCGGTCGCTGCCAACGGCTGCCGATCTTGTCAATCGACTCGATGCGCGCCGCCTTGCTCAGATTATTGTTCGGTATGGTGAAGAGCGTCACGCGCGGCGCATCGCTCAATCCATTGAGGCACGACAACCCATTCGCACCACGAGCGAGCTGTACGCGGCCGTGGAAGCTGGCCTCCCAGCGGCCGTGCGTTGGCGGGCAGCACGGTCGGCCGCACGGGTGTTTCAAGCCGTTCGCATTGCCGTCAACGACGAACTTACTGCCTTGAAAGCAGCACTACCGCAGGCGTGGTCGTTACTTCGAGAAGGCGGAAAACTGGCCGTGCTTTCGTTCCACTCGCTGGAAGATCGCATCGTCAAGAGCTTTTTCCGCCAAAAGCAAGAGGAAGGTACGGCGCGAATCCTGACGAGAAAGCCGGTCCGACCCCACGAGTTCGAGGTTGCCCAAAACCCACGAGCTGCTAGCGCCAAACTTCGGGTATGCGAACGGCTCGGCTGATCGCACCCGCGCCCTTTACTCCGATGGTGGGACCCGCCACCCTCCGAGGGTTGCAACACCTCTCAAGGTTGGCCATGCACTCCGCTTTCTGTGCCCCCGGCACTGCCTCGTTCCACGAAACGAACTGCTCCGGGACCACCGGCCAGGACTAAGAGTTCGCCGTCCCAGGGAACGACGCGTCGCACGACTCCGACACCTTCCAACTGCGCCGGCCAATCGTTTTCCCGCTCCTGCGCCATCAAACGCCGCCCTCCAACGTCGTAAACGAAAAGTCTGGGACTCTCGGGGTCGCCAACGAGCAGCCTGCCATGGCGATCGAACGTGAGCACACGTACCGCGAGCCGACGCACGCTCATCGGTGGCCGCAGTTCTCCCACAAACACAAGATCCAAGGGATTCAAGCCTTGCATGCGAAGAAGAAGCACGCGCCCATCGCTCTCGGCGACGGCAAAGATCTTCTGGGAGGAATCGTAAGCCAAGGCCGTCGGTTCGAACAAGCGGCGAGGCCCTCCTTGGAAAGCGCGCGTGGCCCCAAGCACACGACCCGCCAAGTCGAACTGTCGGATCTCGGCCGCTCCCGGGATTGCCGCTAACAGTGTCTGGCCCTCGTTCCACCAAACGACCTGCGGCCGGATCGGTGCGACACCACCCTCAGGCCAGCGATACAACACCCGACCATCACGATCCGTCACGAACATGCCTGACTCGGTGTGTACGAAGCGGTACCCCTGGGGCCCGGGGACGAAACCGTTGACCACGACACTCCCCGGAAGGTCCAGAGGATGGGACTGCAGCCGCTTCCCGGTAAGGTCGAACTCCCAAAATTCATAGCCCCCGTTTTGGAACACCAGGGCCACTCCGCCCTCGCTGTCAGCAAGCCCCATGTCCACGATCTCCCCCCATTCTTCCCCAAAGCGGCCCTGGCTGAAGTAGCCCTCATAGGCAACGACTCCTGCTGCCCGCGTCAACTCGTCATCCGCCAATCCCCAATTCCATACCGGCACAGAGCGCCAACTTCCTCCTTCTTCCTTCATGAGTACAGCTGGGTGCTTTCCGCAGGGTCCGTGAGTTTCTAGCTCGAAGGGCTGAAACCCGCTGGCAAGTGGCAGAGCGACTTTGATTTCCTCAGACCCAGATGCGTCCCCAATCTTCCAGGCGGCGACGTGGAACGGTTCGTCGACCCGCCAAAGATACCAACCATCGTCAGGGGTTAGAACAGCTCCCCGCAACTTCGCCAAGCACAAGGGTCGGTTTGCTTCGCCAAGGGTCTGGGGTCGGAGTGGTTCCTCTCGGCGCTCCGGCTGCTGCAGCGCCTCTACGTCGGAGCGTGAGACGCTGAACAATGTCAGGCTAAAGTTCCAGTCCGGAGTGCCGACCCTCCGCTCTCGCGCCTGTGGAAATAACTGTCGCAACAACTGTCGTTTCCTCCCGACGTCAGGAAAATCCGCGACGAAAACCGACCACCGACTCGGCGGGGTGTACTGGGCGCGCCGTTGCTCACCGACCGCTGGAGGCACCATGAGTCGCCATACGACGTCCTGGAAGCTGCACGGCTGCTCCAGCAAGGTGGCCAGCCAACGTCCTGGCATCAACCTCTCCGCACACGGAAGGCGCTGGCGCCAGACAGAAGAGTGCACCATGACGAGCAACGGCCAGGCTGCTTCGTCCATTTCGTAGTACAGCGCCTCACTCGTCCGGAAAATCTCCTTCGTGGCACGACCCAATGTCGCTAAGCCAACCTCTGCTTTGGGGAGCCGCAAGTGCGACGAGGCGCTCGAACTCGCAATGACCAACAACACCACCCATCCAGGTAGGCACCACAGAGCTGTCAGGAACTTAGATCCGCCCTGGCGAAGCCAATTCACCACCTGCTGCCAACCGTACCCTGCGAGCGCGTAAACCGCCGGAAAGGCGCCCGCCATTCGGCGGTCGGCCGGCTCGATGCTCAGCAACGCTGGCAAAGAGGCGACAGCCAGCCATAGCAGCAAAATGGCTGGGGCCAGAGAGCGGCACTGTCCGAGCGCAATCCCCACACCAAGAACGCTCACACCGACAATGCCAACGTTGATCATCGTTGGCGTGTAGGGCCAAGTGTGGCGCTGGTACCACTGCGAGAAACTGCCCTGTACCGTACATTCCCATACCACCTGAAGGGTATTCACAACCATCCGCTCCCCAATGGCCTTCAGGCGTTGGAGCACAGGGGTGGAATCGCTACCCGTCAACTCACCGTGTACAGCCGGGTGAATCCATTGCCACTCGCCCTTGCTGAGTAAATGCACCCACGAGAGACTCGAAGCCCACAGGGCCACCCCCAGAAGCAGTACAAGACAGACCTTTAGAAGTTTCTGGCGATTTGCCGGCATAAAAACTATGCCATGGAGCAACCCCAGTATCGGTATCGCTGCGAGAGTTACGGCGGCCAAATAGAAAAGCCGCGTCGCACCCATCCATAGGGCGACAACAAACGCTCTGTGCCAACTCGGCTGAGCCAAAAGCCACGCAGTTAGGCGGACCGTAATCACACTCGCGAGGCAAACCGCAATAAAATACGTATTTTCGCTCCGTGACCACCATAATTGCTCGGCGCCGCAAATCGCTAGCACTGCGGCACACAGCGCGCCTTGAAGCCCCACGTGCTGCCGCACGAACCAAAACAGGTTCCAGACTGTAGCGACCCCCATGGCCACTGCACTCGCCCGCAACGCATACACCGAGTCGCCCAAGGCCGCGAACGATGCCCATTGTACGAACAGATGCGCACACCCGATCGATGACGTCGTCACAGCGTCTGCCAAGTAATTTACAAGACTGTACCAGCTCGAACTGGCGAGCATGGAAACTCCCATCTCGCCCTCGAATCGGCCCGGAAGTTCCCCCAGTGCCCACAACCGTAGAAACAAAGCGACGATCAACACCCACAACGCAGCCACATAATCCTGATTTCGGGCCTGCTCGGGGTAAGAGGTTTGCCTCCGTTGAATCAACCATCCAAAGAGAAACGCAGCGAACAATGCCCCAGCATACCCGATAATCCCCGGAAGCGCGTGGTCACGCAGAAGTGATCGCTGAGCTATTGCGACACTCAGTACCCCTAAAAGCCACAACCAGCCGGCCAATCCTCGGCGCCAGCCAAAAAACAGCGAGGCGATTGCCAGTAAGCCTAAAACTGCACCGCCAACGGAAAGAATCGGGTCCGGCCGATCCAACACCGCGGATGTGAGGCTCCAACTCCACTGTGCCCACCCTTCCAACACCGGCGAAAGCTCTCCCCACGCCCGCCTTGCAACAAACTCGGCAGACCGCTCCCGCCACACCGCCACAAAGAGGAAAACACTTCCACCGATTGCCACCGCCAGCCGAGCAGCGGTGGGGGAAGTCAAAGGGGACCGCCACGCCCCGAATTCCGCTCCGACTGCTTTTCGCATGTGCTCAAGGCACAACCTGCTGGCCAAAAGCGCAAATGTTCGCAGTGGCTTCCTTGTGGTCTCCGTCGGCAAAAGGTCGCATGGCCCCGACCCTCACCCGCGCAACACCACGTCGCAAATCAAGCGGATACGCCGCACCACGTTTTCCATCCCTGGAACTCCGTGCACGAATTTTCTCGTCCACCGCAAGATCTTGCGTTCCAGGAGGAATCGATCCCAGCGTGGCAGCCTTGTTGTTGGCTTGACGCCCCGATGTCGTTGCCCCCGTTCTACGGCATCGAACAGGGAAGCACGTGCGAAGCCCCAAGTTTCCAAATCCCGATCGTCAATGCCTTCGAGCAAACCCCGAACAAAGGCAAATTTGCGTGGGTCGTGCGCCAACTCCTCGGCCCATTTGTCCACAGACTCCGCCACCGGCCGGGTCTGGCGCTGCACGGTAATTGGGTCACCCAACCCCGTTCCCGAGAATTCGTGCCGGCCGTACTCGATCATTTCTGGTTCGAACGAAAGGCCAAGGAATGCGCAAAGGCGACTCATCTCCGCCTCCGGTTGTTGGACCAACGCTTCGTAACGCACTTGTTCGGTAGGCACCCTGCGCTCGCGGAGGAAACGGGCCATGGCCGGCAGGTAACGATGCAGGATAGGGTTAAACCGATGTGCGGCTTGATAATCTCCATCGAAAAATGAGTTCGCATAAGAAGCGAAGATGGCCGCTGGGTGGCGTAAGAGAACGATGTAACGCGCCTGCGGGTACACGCGAGTGAGAAACGGTAGCACTAGAGCGTTGGCTGGCGTTTTGTCGAGGAAGTATCGTTTGCCTTGGCCGTGCGCCACGAGCATTCGGCCATAAAGTGTGTCGGTGTACGCCCGGCAAGCGTCTAGGTAATCGGCCTCGCCGCGAGGTAAGTCAGCAACGAACTCGCGAATTGCTTGCGCTGCTTGCAAGTGGTCGAATGGCGCCGCGTCAACCGTATCGAAGTATCCAAGGTGCGCCAATGGGGGGAAAATGTGGGGTTCGGGGCGGCTATAGATTTGCGAATGTGCAGCCAGCATGCGCATGAGCAGCGTGGAGCCCGATCGAGGTGGGCTCACCACAAAAATAAGCCGCTCTTCCATCGGCAGTGCCACTGCAGTGGTGTCCACGGCGCTCATCGACCTCCTCGGCGGCTAGCCCTTCGCGGGGTCAACTGGTCCGTGACTCGCCAGCGACACTGCGGCCGACCTCCGGAACTCCTGGCGAGGCGTCGTTATCCGTGAAGAATATGAATTGCCAGCCCATCACTCGATCTTTTCGCCGGAGGCGCACCCCTAAATCTCCTTCACCTTCCAGGGGCCGAGCCCGGAGCCAGATTCGGTGCGTTCCCGGCCCAAGGACGAGGCGCGCAGCCCGCATATCCCCTCCAAGAACGTAACCCTCGATAGGAACCGCTCGGTCTGCGGTGAACTTCAAATCGTCGATGGAGCCCTCCACGTGAGCGTTCCGAGCTTCCACGGCCACCTCGTGTTGCGCTTCTCCTGGCAAGGTAAACGTGCCCTCCCACTCTACCGTGCAGCCGGGGCGGTCTGGCTGGTGCCAGCGAGAACACGCTTCAGGGAACAACGCCCAGCTGATCACAGGTTCATTACGCTCCAAGAAAAGCTGGTCGCTTTCTGGACGGAAGTAGCGGGCGCGTAGCGTCGTGCGGAGCGGTTGCGGTCGGCGCCCACCTTCAATGGCGCAAGCGACCTGATCCAGGTGAGGATATCCTTCAGGATGGCGAATCCATTCGCAGGTCGTACCCGGGAGAAGTGCGCGGACCAGCTCAGCGATCTCTTGTTGCTCGAAAGGCCGTTGGATGAGGAGATGAAGCGATCGTCCGACCCACGGCCCATCCTCTCCGGCCAGCAGCGGGTAGATATCGGTGGTAACTCCTCCTGGCACCCGGTTTCCCCGCCACCAAGCATAGTCGTTTGGCATGAACAAGTTTCGCATGTCGGACAAAAGAAGGGCGTAAGCATTCTCCGACAGGGAATGCAGGAAGGTGATCGCGGTCGTGTAATAGTTCCGATAGACGGCGCGCATAACCGGGCTATGAATGATCTGACCGAAGTACACCTCCCAGTTGAGAAGCGTGGCTGCAGCAACCGCTACGACACTCGTTGCATTCCAAAGACCGCTCAACCACCACCGTCTGGCTTCGCGGGCAAGTTCCCAGAGCCGGTCTGTCCACAACGCGATCAGTACGAAAACCAGCGGCACCACAATCTGTAGGCGGGCAACCACAAGGGTCTGCGTCAACAACGCTCCGGCTAAGAGGAGAAAAAGAAAGGCAAAGGCGAAAAACCCTTGAAATTTCCTTCGCGGGTAAAAGAGGCAGAAGAACAAGGCGGTGGTGAACAATACCCCAGAAACTGGGTCGAGCATCGGCTCTTGAGGAAGATTGTAGGCCTGTTCCCAGTCACCTACGTGATGGAAAATCCGCGAAGTTTCGACCATTCGCTCCCACCTAAGCCTCAGCCAGGTTGGCCAGTCGGACACGTAGTACTGTTTGTTGGCGTAAGAGCGATAAAAAGCCTCCAAAAAGTACGCTGGGTCCGAACGCAACTGATTGACCAATACGACAACGGGCCCTGCCAAGAACACGCCGAACAAGACCATCCCTGCTAAATGCAGCCGCCATGCCTGCCGCAGCATTGGAGCCTCGTTCCGGCGCCACCAAAGGTGTACAGTGTAACCCAGGAGAAACACTCCGACCACAGCGGGGATTCCTCGGTACCCTGCATAGGCGTAAAGCGAGTACCCGCTCCAGAAACCGATCCACGGATAAAGCCGGAGCCCCCCTGTTCGCGCTTGACGGACGCAGAGCCACCAGACCAAGACACTCAGCAACGTGGTCGGGAATATGTTGTGTGCGAGGCGTGCGTAATGAAGGTGCCAGTGCGAAACCGCCAACAAGCAAGTTGCCAATAGGGCGGCTGGCCACCGCACCAACTCACGAACCAAGATATAAGTGGCCAGCAAGGTAAGGCAACTGACGATCACGAACGGAATGCGCAGCGCCAAAATGGAAATCCCCAACCAATGGAAAAATGGCACAGGCATCCAGCGGTCGAGCAAAAACTCCCACGGCCTCACGCCCTCCGTCATGATCACCCAGGCCCCCTGGCCCGACTGCGGCTCCTCGATCGCAACGAACCCATCGGTTGGCGGGAAATAGTCGATCCGGTAGAAACGGAGGAAGCTGCCGAATGCGAGCACAGCCAGCACCAAGAAGACCTCAGCTCTCGTCACCGGTGTCCCACTACCGGAGCGGCGCCAGGCGCGGTCCAACATCCCAAGTCCGATGCTCGTCAGCGCAACTCCACCGACCATCAGCGGCGCCGCCCAATCGAAGTTAACCCGCCAAGCGACGTAGAGCCCCCACGTGGCGAATGCGTATGCAACAAATCCCGGAGCCAAAATGCCGATCGCAGCCAAAGTTAAAAACCGACTGCGAATTTTTCGAACCTCCTCAGCAGATCCATGCAATGCCCCAGCTTGTGGCCCACCAACAACGATGGCAGCAACCAAAGAACCTAGTACAAGCAGCCAAGTGCCAACTTGCGTGGAATTAGCGCTGGGAATGAGGAATCGCCCCCACAGGGCAACCGCCAACGCCAGCAACGCTGTGAGCAAGCGGGCCCATGGCGACAACTCGAGGAGACCCCGTGCAGCTTCGGCCGCCATGGCAAGCGTACATAAGCGAAATGTAAAGTATCGACAACCGCACCACCGCTTGCCGCCTAGCTCCATAGAGCTGGCGCCACTCGAGGCACAACTCGAGGCAAGGAGAGGCGGAAAGTCCGCCAACTGTTCTCAAGGAAGACAAGGGGTCGGTGGATGGTTCGTCTGGCGCCCAGCCGTGGCTCCAACTTACCCCGACGCTAAGGCTATCCCGAGGAGCCTGGGCAAAGCTCACTGTGACTGCGCCTGTGATCTCTGAAACTCCCAGAGACAGCTTCACACCTGGAGGTCATGGATTCCGAGCACACCCCGCACGGCCCGGTTACGCCATAACGAGGGCGCACCTGTTTGCCTGCTCAAGCGTCGAAGGGCGCTACGGAGACGGCCTCGCCCATGCGGGTCAACGGCCGTTCACTACTCGCCCGAGTCCTCGGGGGCCGGGCGACGCAACCACGACCCGATCGCCTCAAAAAGGACTGCAAACCCTAAACCAAAAAGAAGCGGAACAATTTATTCCTCAATGAATTCCTTCGTCTAACGCCATTTTACTCCTCCTGGATTTTCTCCATTCGGCCAACCCGTTCTCGTGAGTTGTAGGCTCCGTAGCGACCGACGCCAACCCTAAAAGCGCCCCACCATCACTACGACCGATAGTAGCTTCACGATGCATCTGCGAACAGATCCTTTCGGTGCTTCCCGGGTTGTCCAGAAAACGACCGCGGTTCGGGCCTTCTGCTAAGCTTCGAACGAGCTCGTGCCGATGCTCTTGGGCTTGAATATTGGTGCAACACCACTTGGATCCCGTGGCAATCCTCCTCATCCACGCCATAACCGACAAGGCAAAGCTCGGTGGCTCTAACCAAAAGCAGAGGGCCAAGCCCGTGGGGGCTTGGCCCTCCTGCCATCGGTCTAGCGACTTTCTGGGTGGGTCTCTACGAGAGCTTAGTTGGTAATGCCGCCAGCCGCGGAGTCGTAACTCCAGACTTTCCCCGTACCAAGGCTATGGGTAGAGGTTCCGGTGAAGCTCTGTGTAGCCGCTGTCATCGTCAGCGTAACGCCATTGGAGAGCTTGAAGCCTGGCAAAGAAGTATTGCAGGCAGCATTCGAGCAGCTGACGTATGTTTGCGTCTGCGCATAGTTCGCCTCTTCCGCCGTGGCCGCATTACGGAGGTCCGACTGCGCCCGCGAGTCAAACCCTCTCTGACGGTACGCTGCAAACTGCGGAATGGCAATCGCTGCCAAAATCCCAATAATGGCTACCACTACGAGCAGCTCAATCAACGTAAACCCTTTGTTGTCCCTGATCGCCTTCATTGTTGCTCATCCCTTTCTTTTCTGTTTGATTTTCCAAGTGAGTGGGTCTCAAAACGTCTGTCCTGAACCTCGGGCTGGATCCTTTGCAGATGCCGGTCCGCCCGGACTTTTCAAACCATTTAGTTTCTTAAGGTGGTGCGTGCGCTCGCTGCATGACCTTCGCCTCCCTTGCGTTTTCTCGCCAGTTTCCCTCGTGACGTGGCCAGCACAACAGCAGTGATCGTGCCAACCAGAGAGAGTTAGCCAGGAAGCGCGGGAGGCCGTGACTCCCTGGCCGCAACAGCCTCACCACGGCGTAAAAATACGCTCAAAAGTTGACGCTGCGCGTCTCACTGCGATTACGGTGACGACCAATGACAAAAGACGGCAGCAGGACAAAAACTTCTTCAGGCGAGCTCGCATAGCGAACTACACAGACCCTGCGGTTGGAACGCAGTATGCTCGCGGTTGGCGAACGCCTCAGGCGCGAGCGCAAGGTCAGACCGCACCTCGTCGGAGGGATCAAGATCGGTCTGATTGTCCGCTTCGCGGGCATCCATGTTGCGGCACTCCGCGATCACAGCACCCTAGGTAGTGAGGCGGGGGGATCCCATAGGGCGAGCCGCGCGCCCGGCATGAAGATCTAGCGCCTTCAGCGTGTGCTGCCCGGTGCGGAACAATGTGGGGCTCCTTCCGTTGGGGAAACGGGTTTCGCTTGCGAGGTGGTAACTCTGCCTACCGGCAACCTTAACTGGGAAAGTCTGTGAGCTCCCGCGGCAGGCAGCATAGCCCCGCTGGAGGGGCGTTCTCAGTTGCGATCCGGTGAAGCGAGAAATAGGCGTACAAACGCGGGCGAGTGCAGCCACAGGAGGACCGGGCCGACAGGGCAGCCCCCCACCAGCCGCTGGCGGCTGAGGCCAATTCACGCCACTTCTCCTTCGTGCCTCTGCTACTTCCCATCGGCTATGTACTTTTGCATCCTCGGCAAATAGGGGACTTCCAACGATGGCTCGCCTCCGGGGGAACGTAGTCAACATAAGAACGGCTTCCGAAGCCAGAGCCAACGTTTCGGCATCCTCTAAACGGCGGCACCCAACAGAGAATACAGAATCAGCTCTTGAACCGGTGGCGTAAGCTCGTGCATGGGCTTTCTGCCCCAGGGTATGTCATTCGGTGCGCAAGGCCCGCGGTCCAACGTCGCAAGCAACCCGTGAGGGCACGGTTGCCACTGAGCCGGTTAACCTACCGCAGAACGAAACACACGGACCAGGGGCTCGCGAATTCCACTCAATCAATTGCTGATCCGTCCTTACCCCCGGGCAAGTTTACGTGAGTCGTACCGGTCAAGTGTTTGTTTACGAATTCCACCAACTGGCGATTGGTAAAAGGCTTCGCAAGGTAACCTTCGCAGCCAGCGTTCCCGGCAGAATGGGCTAAAAATTCCCAAACGTGGGCCGTTACCGCCACGCAAGGGATGTGCTTTGTCGCCTCATCGCGTTTGATTTGTTCGATAACCTCTACGCCTGTGATCTTGGGCATGGCTAAATCAGTCAACACGAGATCTGGATGGTGCTGCTTCACCTTACGTAGTGCGTCCTCTCCACCATAAGCAGCAATCACGACGTGCCCTGCCGCACGAAGCGTGTGCGTCATGATCCGCATGATGTCGGGATCGTCCTCAACAACTAAGATTTTCGCCATTGGCAGGGCCTGACAGTATCACGAAAACACCGGCTTCGCAGCGAAAAAATCACTGAGAACTGCAAAACTTCAGTACGGCAACCCACGCTCAAGGATTTCAACGACTCGCTGGGAAAACACCCCCGCGCTCGGCGGGAGAACGCCAGCTCGCACTGCAGTGATGAAGGCTTCCACCGCCAGAGCTAATGGCTCCTCGTTCCCTCCAGCAATAGAGTCCACGCGCTGGAACCTTTCGATCGGCAGCACATTCCCCGACACTGTTTTTCCGTCGGCAACGCCGAACTCATAAAACTCCAGCTTGCGCTGGCCAAATCGCCCCTCGAATACAAGCATCCCCTTGCTCCCCACGACGGTTGCGCTGGCCACCTTTTGGGGGGCCATCCAACTGAGGTAAACGTGCACAGAAATGCCGCCTTCCAGTTGGAGGCTGGCAACTGCGACGTCAGCAATCCCGGGCTGTAAGTAACTGAAGGCGCTCACCTGGACGTTCTCTACTCGGGAATCCATCCAATGGCACATGATGGAAAGATCGTGTGGAGCGGAGTTCCACCAAACGTTCGAATCGCGCCGGATGCGGCCCTGCCCTAGGCGCTCGAAAGAGAGGTGATAGATCTGGCCCAGCCTGCCGCTCGAAATCCAATCTCGTGCTTTTTGTACTAAGGGGTCGTAAAGAAAGGTTTCGTCCACAAAGAGTTGACAGCGGCGCTCTTTCGCTAAGGAGACCAGCTCGCGTGCTTCCTTAAAACGCAACGCCAAAGGTTTCTCGACCCAACAATGTTTCCCGCAGGACAAGGCAAGGCGCGCCAGTTGGTAATGCGTGGACGGAGGGGTAGCAATCGCAATGGCTTCAGGATCGTGGTCCCGAATCAGCGTCTCTAAGTCGGGGACCACCGGAACCTCCCGCCCAACCGCCGCTATGGCATTTGGATCTGCCTCCGCAACGGCGCATACGGAGACGTCGGCGCGCCCTTGGAACACACGAAGCAAGTTCTTGCCCCAGTACCCAGCACCGACGAGCCCCAGCCGTATCCTGTCCATCAACGCTCTCCCACTCGCTGACGATCCTGCGTCACCAAAGCCCGGTCCACTAGGCGGCTGAACTCACGTCGCAGCCGGTAGACACCGAGACGCTGGGCTGCATTGAAGCGTCGCAAGTTCCACCAAATGGCGTACGCGAGTAGGGAAAACAGCAAAGCGCCGGTCAGAGCAAAAAAATTTCCTCTGCCCCCCCAGATCACCGCCACAAAAATTCCGGCAATCCCAAACCACTTCCAAAGGGCTTCGAACGCCTGAGGGTAAGACAGCAAGAACGGTATCGCCAGCAAATCCCTCAAAACGATCAACGTCCGGCTCAAACCGTAGTGCGAGGTTCCGTGCCGCCGCCGACGATCGTGCACTGGCACCTCTGCAACTTCGTTCGCGCGAACCCCCAAAATGGCGGGCAGAAACCGGTTAAATCCTTTTGGGAGTTGAACCCTTTGGGCGACTTCCGCTCTATAAATTTTGAGCCCACATCCGTTGTCGTGCAAAGGCACGCGTGTAACCCGCGCAATCAACCAGTTAGCGGCACGCGATGGCAAAACCCGTAGCCAAAAACCTTCCTCGCGTTTTTGCCGCCAACCAGACACCGCCAGAAAACCTTCCTGAAACCGCTGCCAGAGCTTGGGAATGTCAGCAGGATCATTCTGTCCATCGCCATCCAGGGTCACGATGAACCGGCCTCGGGCTGCTTGGAAACCCGCCGTTAAGGCGGCCGCCTCACCAAAATTCCCGTCCAGGTCGAGGATCCGCAACGAAGGCAGACTGGAGAGTGTTTCCAGCAACTCCTCTAAGGTACCATCGGTGCTGCCATCGTTCACAAAAAGAATCTCGTAGCTCGGGCCCAAGCGCTGCATTACCGCATCGATCTCCCGCGCTAACGGACCAGCGTTCCCCTTCTCGTTAAACACCGGAACTAGAACAGAGATCTCAGGAACCGCTTCTATATGCTTCATGGTGGAAAAACCCTCGCACCGCGGCAGCTACGTGTTCCACCTCGGCATCGGAAAGCTCCGGAAACACAGGAATCGACAGCAGCTCAGCAGCGTACCGTTCGGCACGAGGGAAGGCGTATCTGCCAAAGTAGTGTTCCAGCCAAGCTGGTTGACGATGCAAGGGGACGGGATAGTGAATGCCAGTGTCGACCCCCACGCTCTTCAAGTGGTTCTGCAAGGCTTCTCGGTAGGAGGTGCGCAGGACGAACTGGTGATAGACGCACACTCCATCCGCCGGCTCTTGGGGGAGGACAATGGGAAGCTCAGCGAAGCGCTCCCGGTAGAAGGCGGCAATCGCCCTGCGCCGCGCATTACGTTGCTCCAAGTAGCGCAGTTTTACCCGGAGCACCGCTGCCTGCAATTCATCTAGACGGCTGTTGAACCCGTAGAGTCGATGCTCGTTCTTCCGCCTCTGACCGTGGGCTTGTAACAATCGCACTTGATCAGCGAGGCTAGCGTCGTCCGTCGTCAGAAAGCCAGCATCGCCATAAGCTCCCAAGTTTTTCACCACGCCTGCACTGAAGCACCCTACCTGGCCAAAGCTTCCCACGTGTCGCCCTCTCCACCGCGCTCCATGAGCATGAGAACAATCTTCGATGAGCGCCAAGCGCCGCTCGCTACACAGCTGGAGGAGGGGCCTAAGAGGAATGGGAATACCATACAAATGCACAACGATGACGGCTCTCGTGCGCGCCGTAATCGCTCGGGCAAGTTGATCCAAATCTGGGCCGAAATGTTCGGCTGCAGCATCCACGAGCACGGGCGTGGCACCGTTGTGATGCACTGCTTCGAGTGCCGCAACGAATGCGTTGGCGTGCAACACAACCTCGTCTCCCACGCCAATGCCCAAAGCACGCACAGCAAGCAGCAAAGCGTCCGTTCCCGAGGCCACTCCAACAGCGTGAGCCGTGCCCACATAATCCGCGATCTCGCGCTCGAAAGCGCCAACATTCTCGCCCTTCAGTAAGTGCATGCGCTGGAACACCCGCTCCCATTCCGCAAGCAGCTCTTCACGAATCCCGTCGTACTCCCGTTTCAGATCCAGAAGAGGCACAGAAAAAGACCTAGTCATGTATCAGCCTCCGCATCCTGGTTCGAGCAACCAACACCTCAGGACTTCTTGCGCGCCAGCAAAACGAGCCGTGCTCGAGTTCCGGCATTAGCCAAGCTCAGCGGCACTTCTTCGTAAAATCCTCCTAAGCCGTTTCGTGGGCTGAACCATGTTTTTCGATCCACCAACAAAAATGCTGGAGCGGATTCTACATTTTCCGCGGCCAGGGTAGGGATGCGTCCGTAGAAGTAATAAACAGCCTCGTAATCAAAGGTGTTCCAAAAGTAAACCGGCTGCGGCGCGGTAACTGCCCGCACGGCCGCCATAAAATCCCGTAAGGTTACTTGCCGAGCATAAGCCGGCAACCACCAACAGCGGGCAACGACAATCACGCTCCACGTCGCAAAAAACAACAGCGCCAAAGTCGTCGGCCATCGTTCTCCTCGCAACGCACGCCCCGTCCACCACCACAAGCCGATGGCCCCCACAGTGGCCACCAGTGAAGCTGAGGAAAGCGCCTGCCGCGCAACCCCCGCGATAAGGGACGATGTTGCAGCGTCGACTCCCGGCCAAATCGATGTGACCCTCAGCCCGAAACTGACTGCACCCAACAGGAGCAAGGCCAGGGCAAGTACTACTGCAACTCCATAGGCACCGTAGGCCAAAACGACACGTGTTTTGCTTCCACGAGCTTCTTGCTCCTGCAGCTCGTTCGCCCACCACCAGCCGCAAAGCAGTGCGACGGCGGGGTATAACCCCAGCAAGTAAACTCCCCGTTTGCTTGCGGCAAACTCGTAAAAAACAAATACGATAACAACCCAGAGCATTAGCCCGACGAGTGGGTCGCTTTTTTGGAAAAGTCTTCGCCGTTGCCAAAGCGCCAAAGCAACGAGCGGCCACAACAGTGACCAGGGCAGTGAGCCCAAAAACCACTGGGTCGGGAGGTACAGTAAGCCATGGCGGTGCCCTCCACCCCAGTCCGGATCGTCCACAAAGGTAAAAATGTTCTCTGCAAGAATTTGCTTCCGAAAAAATGCCCATCCCCCCTCGAACAGGGCAGCCACGTACCACGCCCCCGCCGCGACCGCCACAAACAATAACCCCCTAAGCAGCCGTAACTCCCGCAATGCCGACCACTCCAGCAACTCTCGCCAGCGGCGTTCACGCCAAGCTTCCTGATTCCAGGTTGTTGAAAGCAAAGCACCAGTCAGCAAAGTAGGAAGTGCCAGGCCCACAGGTCCCTTGGCAAGAACAGCCCAAACCATTGCCGGGTACAAAAGGGCTAACCAGAGCCGGTTGCGGGTCTGCCAAAAGAAAAGAAGCGCGATCAGACTTGCTTCCAAACCGAGCGTCAATACCATGTCGACGCGTGCATTCGTGGCAGCTCTTGCCCACTCGAAGGACGTTGCCAGCACAAGAGCCGAAAACAGCCCTGCCCGCACGGACCACCAGGCGCTGCCCGCAAGCACCACGCCGTACAAACCCGCCAACGACGCAAGAGCTGAGGGCATACGCACGGTGCCTTCATCCACTCGACCGTGTGCCCGGCTCACCAGCGCACCCAACCAGTGAAACATGGGAGGCTTGGAAGGGATCTCCGTGCCGTTGCGGCGCGGCAAGATCCAGCCACCGCCATGGGTCATCTCCCAAACCACAAGGGCTTCCCGCGGCTCACCTTTCGTGTGAAATGGTGCCGCTCCAATTCGCCACCAACTCAGTGGCCACCACGTACACGTGACAAAAACCAGCGCGAGCACAAGCTCGAGGCATCGCCGGACTGTCCAACCCGAAGCCGGCGGCTGTATCCATTGCCCCGACCCCGAGTGTCGTTCCGGTTTACCACCTTCGCTGCCGGCCAACCCTGTCGTCATGAGAAGTTCGCCACTACCAACTTCTTGCGGAACCGCGCTAACTCTCGCGGCTGGGGGTGCAGGAGTGGAGCGAGTTTCAAAAAATCGCTGTGATTCGCAACGAGGAACATCCTCTTTCCCGAGCTCCACTCTTCAATTAGTCGCTCGTCTCCGGGCCAGAAATACGCCGAACTGTTTTCCTGCCGTCGACCAAATTCAAGCTCACCCCAAGATCCGACCACGATCACGCGCTGAGCGGTATAGTACGGGATGCCCTGGGTGTAGTGCCGATACAGTACGATGCGATCTCCGGGCCGCCAGTTTTGCCGAATCGCCACAGCCAAAGGCGTATAATGCTCGGCGATGGATCGGTGGGCAAATACCACCACTTCGAACACCGCCAAGATGCTGATTATGGTCGCCACCGGTAGCCCCGGTACGCGACGCCACCGGTGGGCAACTGCCCCAAGAAGCCCACCGCCGGTCAGGAGCACAAGGGCACCCACGGTTAACGCGGGAGGGAGGAGCTGCGCACGGTGATGACTCGATACCACCGGCGCCAACCGAGCCCCTGCTAACAGCGCCAAGCCGAGCAGTAGCGTTACTGTGGCCAAAGCGGCGTACGTTTTCCCAAGGGCGCCATTCACGCTGCCGCCGATGGCACGGGCAAATAAAACAGCCAACGGAGGGAGCGCCGGGAGGATGTAAGTCCCCAGCTTCGAACCGGAAAAAGAAAAAAACAAAAACACCACCCCAAACCAAGCGTACAAAAAGATGAACTCCGCGCTCAGCCGGTTCGTCCTCGCTGTGGGCGCTGCGCCCCGGTTCCAAACCGCAGCAGCGCTCAGGAGCCACCAGGGGAAGGTGCCAAGCAGCAAGACCGGCAAGTAAAACCAAGGCGGCTCACGATGCTCCCACGGCGAAGCATATCGCACCACATGTTGTTCAATAAAGAAGAACGGAATGAACTCCGGGCTTCGCCACGCCACAAGGATGAACCAAGGTGCGGTCAGGAAAACAAAAGCCACGAGCGCCGGTGTCCAAAACAAACCGCGCCAAGTATGCCACTGCCACGTCACCAACCAGTACGCCGCTATTACGCCAAACACCAGCACTGCAGCGACTGGCCCCTTGGCCAAAATCGCCAAGGCCAACGAAAGCCAAAAGAGAGCGGTCATTCCACGGGAGCGCGCCGGCCAACGAGAAAAAATCCTCCACGCCACCGTCAAACATGCGGTGCACAAAGCGGTCAGCGACATATCCGGGCCTGCCACTTGACTCGTTCCAAAGTACAGCGGCGTGGTCGCTAAAAGTGCAGCCGAGAGAAGCCCGCTGGTGCGGCCAAACATACTGCCAGCCATCAAGCCCGTGCACAAAACCCCGAGGAGACCAAAGAAGGCCGACCACGATCGAACGGCCCAGTCGTGTTGCCCAAACACCGTCAGGTTGATCGCAAGAAGCCAATAGAGCAGAGGCGGCTTTTCGAAATATTTTACGAAATTGAGCGTTGGCGTTATCCAGTCCCCGCGCTCGACCATTTCCCGGGCAATCTCCGCGTAGCGTGCTTCGTCCGGCTCGATTAGGGGGCTAGCGTTCAAGGTACAGAAAAACGCGGCTGTCACCCCCGCCGCCAGGCAAACTGCCAAAACCCAAAAACACTTTGCTTGGCCAAACTGCCGGGCGCGCTCGTCTAACGTCGCTCCCTCAGTCCTCGCGGTCTCAATCAACTCGTTCCCCTTGCAACGCAACCATACCGGCCCTGCCAGGAATGGTCCCAAGACGCAGCCGACAACGGGGAGCAGTGACGAAACTTCCGACCCACTCGTCCAACCGCCCAATTGCAGCGCCTTCTGCCAACACGATCTCCAGCCACGAACGGAAGAAGTCTACATATTCCCTGCCCTCCATTTCCGCGTGCGCTGTGTACACGTTGCAGTCTGGCTGAAGCTGGCGGCGGTACCACCGGCACAGCTCGTTTCCATCGTCGCTAACAGCCCCCCAAGTTTCGTCCAACGTTGGCAGCGTGGTGGGAATTTCCAGCGTTGGCAAAACTTGCCCCTCCACGGCAATGTAATACGGGTGGCGCCCCCGGGTATCACTTCGGTAGAGTAGCCCTAGCCTTTCCTCGCAACGTAGGCTGGTTTCCGTGCACTGCCACCCTGGTGCCCCGAAGGCCCGCACGGTGCTGCCGGTGGCAGTGCTCGCCACCTTCCAGGCAAGCTCGAGCTCCGCAACAATTTCCCCTTCGGTGAGGCTCGATAGCTTGTCCTGCCAGCGAACATGGTCGTACCCATGTACGGCCAACTCGTGTCCAGCCGCTACGATTTCCCGGAGAAGTCCTGCACAACGACGCCCCACATGAGGCGCCGGCAACACGGTACCATACAGCAGGGTTTGCCACCCGTACGTTTTCACCGCACGCGTGCGCCACATCTTCTCGAGAAATCCCGACCGAAACACGCGCCGAATCGCGCGACCCGAACGATCCGGTCCCATAGCCACGAAGAAACTCGCACGGACGTTCAGGCGGTCAAACAAACGCAAGAGGTTGGGCACGCCACTGCGCATCCCCGCATAGGTGCAAACATCAACCTTGAGACCCAGGCGCATAGCTCACAACAGTACCGCTCTGCTCGATGCCTTCCCCGCGGAACCAGGCAATCGTCCGCCGCAACCCCTCGCGCAAAGACGTGATGGCGCGAACTCCAAGAATCTCCTGCATTTTGGAGACATCGGGGACACGGCGGGGCACATCCTCATATCGCGCGCCGTAAACATCACGGTGCGACACGTAACGGATCTCCGAGCACGAGCCGGTGAGTTCCAGAATCAGCCGCGCCAAGTTGATGATTTTCGTCTCGACGTCGGTACCAACGTTGAAGATTTCCCCATCTGCGGCCGCTGCAACTCCAGCGGCCACGGTGGCGTGAATACAATCATCGACGTAGGTAAAGCAACGAGTTTGCCCACCATCGCCCATCACCGTGATCGGCTCGTTGCGCAAAGCCTGACCGATAAAAACCGAGACCACCCTCCCGCTGTGCAGGTTGTCGAGTCGCGGGCCGTAGACATTGAAGAAGCGTAAGATTGTGACGGGTAAGCCCAGACGTTTGTAAGCAAAACAAAAGTGTTCTCCTACAGCTTTTGCCGTCGCGTAGCACCACCGGTCGACTCGGGTCGAACCGAGAACGCGGTCGTCGTCCTCACGCCACGGCACCTGAAGGTTGCGCCCGTAAACTTCGGAAGTCGAGCCAAAGACCACCTTGCACCGATGGACGAGCGCCGCCTTCAATACGTTTTGGATACCGTTGACATTGACTTCTAGAACTTTCAGAGGATTGGACACGTAGTGTTCCACGCCTACCACAGCGGCGAGGTGATAAACGACATCCACCTCGCCCACCAGCCGGTCCACGAGGACCCCGTCCAGCACACTTCCACGAACGAAGCAAAATCTGGGGTGAGCCAGTAGGTGGTGAATTTTCTCATTCACGCCATCGAGTACTGTCACCCGATCCCCTCTTTGTAAGAATGCTTCCGCTAAATGGGACCCAACAAACCCAGCACCGCCGGTAATGAGTACTCTCACTGCAGTCGGCCTCCTACGTCCACTCCGTGTCGGTCGGCCCAAACGCTACCGGGACAAGGTGTGGCGGAATCAAATTGTACTTCTTCCAAAATTAAAGCCCCGCGCCCACATTGTACCACGAGCGAAGGCGCCGTTTGTAACACCTCGCCTGGACGGCCGCCGAGCGCAACCCCTTCGGCGATCGAGGCCCTCCACACCTTCAGTTCTCTTCCATGCCAAAGGGCAAACGCTCCAGGGTATGGGCGTGTCACAGCACGGACCAGGTTGAACACCTCTCTAGCCGAACGTCGCCAATCGATACGCCCGTCCTCGGGGCGGCGACCACCAAAATACGTGGCCAGCGTGGGATCCTGCGGAATCCGCGGCGCTTTGCCGGCGCACAACAAAGGGTAGATTTCCCGTAACAGCCGCGGTGCCACCTCCGTCAGCTTACGGTAAACAGAAAGAGCCGTATCCCCGTCGTCGATAGGCACGGCCAGCTGGGCAACGATATCGCCTGCATCGGCCTTTTCCGTCATATAGTGCAGGGTCAAACCGGTTTGTTTTTCGTCATGAATGATGGCCCAGTTTACAGGGCACCTACCACGGTAGCGTGGCAGCAAAGACCCGTGCAGATTCAAGGCACCATGCGTAGGAATCTCGAGGAATTCTCGCCGCAGCAGCTTCCGATAGTAAAACGAAAACAAGAAGTTCGGTCGACAATCGGCCACGCAATCGATCCAGGCTACGCTATTCACTTCGGCGGGTGCGAACACGGGCAGACGGTAGCGCCGAGCAAGCTCTGCAACGGAACGGAACCAAATGTTTTCTCCGGGATCGTCCTCGTGGGTGATCACCAGCGCAATCTCGCTCCCCAAGCGTACGAGCTCTTCCAAGCAAACATAGCCGATATCGTGATAGGCAAAGACTACGCTGCGCATCCGGTACTCAACCCACGCCGTTTTGATGCACCGCACGAATGATCTCGCCGGGCGATTGTTTTGCTCCAAGGAGGAACCGAGACCAAGCCGAAATCAGTAGCGCACACGTGAAGAGCAAGACTCCACCCAACATCAAGCTTGAGCCGAACAACATCACGCCTTCGCTGCGGCTACCCAGCGGAGGGTGAGCCACGAAAGAAGCACCGCCGACCATGGCCCCGCCAGTCAAAGTGACCAGCGCGCCGCACCAAAGCATCCGTCGAACGGCAAACGGCAAGGCGCTGACCAACAGCGCCCAAACGAGGCGAACCAACCCAGCGGCAGAATACTTTGACTCACCATGCAAGCGTGCCGAGTGCGCCACCGGGATTTCAGCTGGACGATGAGCCACCGCGGTGGCAATCAGAGGCACGAACATCGTTGGAGCAGTGCGTGCAAGCACGGCTTCAACAACGTGTCGCCGATAGGCTCGAAGCATACACCCGTGATCACGCAACACGTTGCCCGTCAGTAGGCGGGCGAAGATGTTGGCCAGCTTCGACATCGCAACCCGACTCCTTGGGTCTTCTCGAGCGACGCGCCAGCCTCCCACAGCGTCGAAACCCCGGTCCAACACCTCGAGCAACTTAGGGATCTCTTCGGGCGGATTTTGCAAGTCAGCGTCTAAAGTCACCACGACCTGTCCACGGCTTACCGAAAAGCCCGCGATAATTGCACTGTGCTGTCCTACATTGCCCTGAAGCTCGACGACGCGTACATGACCATCGGACAACGCGTAGCGCAGCAACCAGCCCAGGGAATCGTCGGTACTGCCGTCGTCAACGTAACAAATTTCGTACGAGCGCCCGCAGCTCGCCAGGGTTCGGGTCAAACGCTCGTGCAATATCGGCAAGTTTTCCCGTTCGTTGTGAACCGGCACGACGATCGAAACCTGCACACCGGCATCGGATCCCCCATTTGCTGCGCAAAGGCGCATAGAGCCGACCGGCCATAGCGTTCCCATTGGCGAACTGCCAGGATTTTGTTCCGTCAGGTGAAGCCTACGGTGCCGCGGCAACGGAGGAGAGCCGAGTTCACCGTTCACCGTCGCCATCATGGCGTAACCTCACCCAACCACCGCGCCGTTACTCGATACAATGCCGGGAGAGCCACCAAAGTCAGAAGGCACGCGCTGACCGTGCCGCCCACGATGACCACCGCCACTGGGCGTTGTACTTCGCTGCCAATGGAGTGGCTAAGAGCAGCTGGCACAAGCCCTAACGCCGCCAATGACGCGGTTATGAGCACGGGACGCAGCCGTTCGACGCACCCAAAGAAAATAGCCACATCTAGAGGTTTACCCTCGCGCCGCTTCTCCTCCACGCGGGATAACACCAGGACCCCGTTTAACGAAGCCTGCCCAATGAGCGCGATGAAACCAACGGCGGCCGAAACTGAAAGCGGCATCCCTGCCATCCACAGCGCAAGCACCCCGCCCACGAGGGCAAACGGTGTATTCAGCAGAACGAGCAGGGCAGGTCCGAAGCGTTGGAACGACTGAAACAGCAACACCAACGTCAACACCAGCGCCACCGGCACCACCGTGAACAAGCGCGCCATGGCCCTCTCTTTACTTTCAAACTCGCCTCCCCATTCCACCGTAACCCCAGGCGGAAACTGTACACCGGCAGCCACCTGGCGCTGGGCCTCGGCAACGAAACTGCCCAAATCGCGGCCGCTGACGTTCATGCGAATGCCGATGTAACGGCGGCCGTTCTCCCGTGTGACCGCTGCCCTGCCCCGCCCCACGGCAACTTTCGCGAGCATCTCCAACGGCACTGTCACTCCGCCTTGCACTGGCACCTGCAAATTGCGGATCTTTTCCATGTCTGCACGTGCCGACGGTGGATAACGGAGAACAATATCGAATTTCGCCTCACCGTCCCAAAAAACACCCACCCGTTGGCCAGCAAGCGCACCTTGGAGGATGTGCTGAAAATCCTCCATATCGAGACCGTACCGGCCGAGGGCGTCGCGGTCAGGTTCGACCTTGATTTGCGGAACCTCGCTACTCAGTACCAAACCCAGGTCAGCCACTCCCGGCACCTGTGCGAGCAAGGCTTTTACCCGCTCGGCAAGCTGCTGTAGCTGAACCAAGTCGTCTCCAAAGAGCTTCAGTGCCACCTGGCCCTTTTGGCCAGAGATCGACTCGTTGACGTTGTCCCGAATGGGCTGAGAGAAATTGACCTCCACTCCTGGGATCTCGACGAGCCGAGCCCGGATGTCTTCGATCACATCTCCCAGGCCACGCATCTGTCGGCGCCATTGCTCGGGTGGTTTCAACAATAAGAACACCTCTAGGTTGTTGGCAAGTTTCGGGTCGGTTCCGTCCTCGGGGCGGCCCAACTGTGTGAGAACCTCTTGCACCTCGGGGTGTCCGCGTAACAGTCTGGTCACCTTCGGCACTAATCGCCGCCCCTCGGTCAAACTCGCGTTCGCTGGAAGGGTAAAAGTCAGATACAGCGAACCCTCGTTGAGCTCCGGCAGGAATTCGGAACCCATACGCAAGAGCAGGTACCCAGCCAACCCCAAGGCGAAAACTGATGAGAGCAGCACCGCCCACGGCCGCCGCAGGGCGAAGCTCAGCGCGGGGCGATAGGCATGCTCCGCCCAGCGCAGCACAGGAGACTCGCGATGCTCGACGGGGCCGCGATACGCAAGGGTGGCCAGCACCGGCACCAGAGTAACGGAAAATAGCAAGCCACCGACTAACGCTGCGACCACCGTGTTAGCCATAGGCGCAAAAATCCGCCCTTCGACGCGCTCCAACAAAAAGATGGGAAGGTAGGCCGCAATAATAATGAGCAAGGCGAACACAGTCGGCCGTACCACCGCGCTCACCCCAGCACGGATACATTCGCTCCCCGTTTTGCTTTCGCTTCCATGCCGCTCGAAAGCACTCGCTCCAAGGTACACCAAAATACTTTCCACGATCACCACTGCACCATCGACGATAATTCCAAAGTCGACCGCTCCCATGCTGAGAAGGTTGGCACTCATGCCGCGGAGGTGCAGATAAATAAAGGCACTCAGCAGAGAAAGCGGAATGACGGATGCCACAATCAGAGCCGCGCGTAGATCCAAAAGGAACACAAACAGCACAACTGTAACCAGGGTTGCCCCTTCCAGCAGGTTACGGCCGACCGTCCGCAAGGTGGTGTTGACCAGGTCTGTACGGTCGTAAAATGGCTCGATCCAAACCCCTTCGGGAAGGCCACCGCCGTTCAGTTCCTCGATGGCACGGCGGATCCGTTCGAGCACCAGGGAGGGGTTCTCCCCGCGCCGCATCAATACGATGCCCTGGACAACGTCGTAGTCTTCTCCTCGACTCACAACACCTTGACGCGGTGTCCACCCATCCCGCACGGTTGCCACGTCGGCCACGCGCACTGGACTGCCATCACGACTCGCAACATGCACGGCAGCCACGTCTTGGAGGCTACGAAACAAGCCGTGGCTGCGAATGACGAATTGCTCCGACCCATGCTCGAGTATGCCGCCACTGGCGTTGACGCTACTTTTTAGCAGGGCAGCTTCCAACTGCTCCAAGGTCAGCTCGTATCCGGCTAGCCTCGCAGGCACAGGTTGAATATGAATTTCCCGCACCAGGCCGCCGTACGAAACCACATCGGCCACTCCGGCGACCCGCAGCAGCCGCGGCCGCACTACCCAATCCTGAATCGTGCGAAGGCGCATCGGGTCGCCACCTGCGCCTTCGAGTGTGTACCGGTATACCTCGCCGATCGGCGTGGCCAAGGCACCCAGTTCCGGCACAACGCCCTCTGGCAAGTCAGCTCCCCGCAAGCGCTCGAGGGTTTGCGACCGCGCAAACAATACGTCGAATCCGTCGTCGAACGTCAGGGTGATATAGGACAATCCGAACAAGGACATGCTGCGCAAGCGGATCAAGCCAGGCGTGCCGTTGAGCGCGCGCTCGATGGGAAGGCTGATCTGCCGTTCGACTTCTTCTGCCGGTTGTCCGGGAAACAAAGTGATGACATTTACTTGCGTGTCCGTGGGGTCGGGGAACGCTTCAATGGTCAGTGAGCCAAAGGCGCGCCACCCGGCCAAAGCCACTACAACCGTGAAAAACAGTACCGCGCCCCGATTGCGAAGGGACAGGTCGACAATGCGTTCGAACATATCGCGGACAACGCCCCGCTAACGCGCCAAGTCGATCGCGTTGGAGAGGAGGTTACCACCTTCGGCAACATAGCTTTCGCCGGCTTCGAGCCCTGACAAGATTTCGACTGCGTGCTCGTTTTGCCGACCAATGGTCACATCGCGGCGGATGAGCGTGGGTGGATTCTCCTTCGTCAGCACGAACACATAGGCCTGCTGGTCATCGGTGATCACCGCTGTGGCGGGGACGACGACCACTTGGCCATCGCCCGGGTCGAAGATCGCCTGAACGAACGCATTGGGGCGCAACAGGTGGTCGGGGTTTGACACACGGATTCGCACATTCACCATGCGTCGCTGGGGGTCGACAACTTCACTGACGTATTCAATCTCGCCTGTCCAAACACGCCCGGGTAACGCGCCGCTGCGTATTTTTGCCTTTCCTCCGGCCCGTAACCATGTCGCACGATGCTCGGGCACGTCTGCCGTGACCACAACTTCGCTAAGGTCGGCGACCACCAGCAACGGTTGCGCCCGATCGGGGCCCACCTCCTCACCCACGAGCACCCCCCGTTCCACGACCACTCCATCCCGGGGAGCCAAAAGCCAGTAGGAGCCGTCAGATGAAACTTCCATGGGACGGCTCCGGAGCTTTAGTTCAGCCGCTCGACGCGACAACCGCACCTCTTCGAGCTTGAGCTGCGCTGCAAGTAAGTCCTTTTCCGCGGCAGCGCGCAACTGCACCAGCGCAGCCAGACGCTCCACGGTTTTCTGGCGCACGGCCTCGCTTGCCTGCAACACCTCGATCTCGTGAAGCAAATCGACCAGGGCAGCCGAACGTAGCAAAACCAGCCGATCTCCAGGGTTCACGCGCTGCCCCAAGCGCACAGCAACCACGTCGACGCGCCCTTGTAACGGAGCGACAATTGGCTCTGCTCGCGACTCGGCCACGGCCACTCTCGCTGGCACTGGCTCTGGCTCCAATACCCGTTGCAGCCGAGCTTGCTCGAGCTTGAGGTAGCCGAAAGCGGGAGAACCGGCCTCTATCAGCACGGCCGCACCCTGAACGCCAAAAGGTGGGGCGGGAGGCTCGGGCGTACCAGCACGGTGCCACAGCAGCACCCCCATAACTCCCAGGCCGAAGAGACAAGCAGCGCAAGCTTTGAGCCAACCTGGAACCGTACCGACACTACGATCAACAGTACAGATCGCATTTGCTCCCTGGTTGGCCAATTCAGGAGGTAAGGATTCGATCACTCCCGCGACTCCTTCGAGAAAGTTTTTGGGAACAATCCAATGAGTTTCCGGATCTTCAGTGCAGCCGCGAACGCATCCTGGTCCAATTCGACACGCTCGCGGACAAGATCCTGATAACTGCGCCGGGCCACCAAGACCTCGATCGCCGATATCCCTGCCGCGCGTTGCGCCTGGATCAGGATCTCAAGCATGGCTCGTGCTTTGGCCACGCCCAAGTCGAGTTGCTCCATCCGTCTGAGGGCCAATCCAAGCTCCTCGCGGGCCCTTTGAAGGTGTTCCGGTGTGCTCTCCATAAGGGTTTGTAAAACCGTACGCGCCTGTGCCTCGGCGGCGCGGGCTGCAAGCAGATCTGCCTGACCTCGATCAAACACCGGCAGCGGCAGCTCTAAACCGAAAGCGACACTGTTTCGCTGGTTTCCCGCAATCGTGAACTGATCGTACGTATATCCAGCTCGAACCGTAACGTCCGGGACTATCCGTCTTTGAGCCACGACGGCATCCTTTTGCGCTGCGGCAATTGCGGCCTGGAGCGCCCTCAAGTCCGGACGTTGGTGGAATATCTCTTCCAGAGGTGGATCTGTGGCCGGCACGGCGCGATAGGTGCGAGTGAGAAACTGCAGAGCAGCTTCGTCATTCACAAACCTCGGGCATGGCAGCGAGAGCAAAGTACTGCAATCCGCCTGGGCCTCGAGCAGCGAAGCCTCGGCACTGTCTCGCAATGCCCGCAACCGCACTTGCTCCACCTCAGCTACGTCTACGTCGAGCGGTGCGATTTCGCCGCGATGGGCGCGAGCGCGATCAAGTTCCAAGAGTTCGTCACCGTCGCGGATTTGTTCCTCCAACACCCCGATCCGTCGCTGGTTCGTGGCCACCACTCCGATGGCTGCCAAGAGGGTGAAGAAGCGCTCGCCCAAAACCGCTTCTGCTTCCGCACCGAGCCGCTCTACGTCGTAGGATCGGGCAGCTATGCGGTGCTGTCGTTTCCCGATTTCGATCAACTCAGTCAGGGCAAGGGAATAACTCGGAACCTGATCGAGCGGATCTCTCAGGCCTGGAGGGTTCGTCCTACCGAGGGGGATGGTATTCCATGCCATCTCGAACGATGGGTTTGGATACGTGCGTGCACGGATGAGATCACTTCGCCCTCGGGCGACGCCCTTGCGTGCCTCGAGCAGGTCAGCAGCACGCTCCCAGAGCAGCCCAGCCAGTGCGTTCTCATCGTCATAAGGTACCAACTCAGTAGCGAACCCCACTGCTGGGGAAGAACAAAGCCAAAGACCCACCGCGCTGACAACCATCGTGCACCAAACGAACCACTTCCCTGGCATCGCAAGTGGGGCACAGACGCGGAAACTACCCCGGTAATTCAAGGGATGGCAACACGCAGCTTGCACCGCCGATGAGGATCTCCCAACTCGCCTTTTGCGCGAGCTCTCTTCTCGAGCTAGGAGTGAGCCCTCGCTTCCAACCACCGCTCCGCGTCGATTGCCGCCATGCATCCACTGCCAGCGGCGGTTACCGCCTGACGATAAACCGGGTCCTGCACATCGCCACAAGCAAACACGCCGGGCACGCTTGTGGCCGTGGAGCGACTGTGAGTCACGATGTAACCCGCACCGTCCATTTCGAGCTGGCCTTGGAAAAGCTGCGTATTCGGTTGATGCCCGATGGCTATGAAAACTCCTTCACAGGCGAAATCGGTCGAGGCTCCGGTTTTGACGTTCCTCAACCGCACCCCAGTGACCGCCTGAGCATCAGGGGTCCCATAAATCTCTTCAACGACGGAATCCCATACAAAATGAATTTTGGGGTTGCGGCGAGCACGGTCCTGCATAATTTTCGAAGCGCGCAGTTCGTTGCGGCGGTGAATCACGGTGACGCGCGACGCGAACTTGGTGAGAAAGATTGCCTCTTCCATGGCCGTGTCGCCCCCGCCAACGACGACGACCTCCTTGCCTTTAAAGAAAAAACCATCGCACGTGGCACAAGCAGACACACCGTGCCCCATAAGCCGCTTTTCTGATTCCAGTCCCAAAAGTTTGGCAGACGCCCCTGTGGCAATGATCAAGGCCTCGCAGCTGAAGAGTTCGCTGTGAGTCTTGAGCTGGAACGGATATTCCGACAAGCTGACTTCGATCACGTCTCCGTAAACGTACGTGGTTCCGAACCGTTCCGCTTGTTTGCGGAAGCGTTCCATCAGCTCAGGGCCAAGCAATCCTTCAGGGAACCCTGGGTAGTTTTCCACTTCCGTGGTAATGGTCAGTTGGCCGCCGGGCTGCGAGCCCTCGATGACGACCGGAGCGAGGTTCGCTCGCGCCGCGTAAAGGGCTGCTGTGAGACCCGCTGGCCCTGAGCCAAGAATGATGATTTTGTGATGTGTCATGAGCAAACGAACTGTACTGCCGCCTGCTAAGGCTCGCAAGCGCGGGAATGGATTGTCCCATCTCGACCATCGTGGACGAGCGCAGATGGTAGATGTTGGGGACAAAGTGCCAACCGTGCGCGAGGCGAAAGCACGAGCGCTCGTGCGAATGCAGCCGGCCACCATGGACACGATCGTGGCTGGAAAGATGGGAAAGGGCGACGTGTTGGCGGTTGCCCGCATTGCGGGCATCATGGCGGCCAAGCGGACCAGCGAATTCATTCCACTGTGTCACCCACTCCCGATCGACGTGATCGAGATCGACTTCGAGCCGCTGGCACCGGGAGAACTGGAGGTTCGCACCTATGTAAAGGTCACAGCAAAAACCGGCGTGGAGATGGAAGCACTGGTCGCCGCAGCGATCGCCGCGCTTGCCATCTATGATATGTGCAAGGCTGTAGACCGCGAGATGGAGATTGCATCCCTCTATCTCGTCGAAAAAAAGGGGGGGCGTAGTGGTACGTTCCGCCGATCGCAAACTCATTCGCGAAAGCTCTAAGTCCCCCGCGGCCCTCTGCCCGCATTACCCCCACTGTGTCGGCTGTCGCCTAATCGGCGAGCCTTACGGCAAGCAACTCGCATGGAAGCAAAATCAACTCGCTCAGCTTGTCAGAACGGCATGGGGCGACGCCGCACCACCGATAGGTACCATCGTGGGTTCCCCGATGGTATTCGGGTACCGCAATCAGGCTAAGCTCGTTCTCCGAAGGTCCGCTCGTCGAGGCTTGTTGGTCGGGTTGTTTCGGCCAGGTACTCATACTCTTGTCGATATTCGTGAGTGTCCGGTGCACCATTCGCTCATTCGCGCGACACTGGCTCGCCTCATTCCGTTGCTCGAAGACAGCGAACTACCCACTTACGACGAAAGATCACGACACGGTGTGCTGCGGTACCTTGTCCTCCGCGCCAGCCACTGGACGAAGTCCGTACAAGTTATCGTGATTACCGCAAGCGAGTTGGACCGCCGCTTGTCAGCCTTGTTGCGACGCATCGCCCAACTGCCTCGTGTGCGCAGTGTCGTCCACAACTACAATCCCTCCCCAGGTAACGTGATTTTCGGCGAGCGATTTACCCCTTTGACTCGCGAAGACACCCTAAGAGAGCGCATTGGCGATCTGAAGCTGAAAACTCATGCGGGAGCCTTTTTGCAGGCCAATATTCTGGTCGCTCGTCGTATTTACGACTACGCCAAAGCGGCAGCACGGATCAAAGCAAATGATCTGGTTGCGGATCTATACTGCGGCGCGGGCGCACTTACGTTCTATTTAGCTTCCACGGCAAAGCTGGTCGTCGGCATCGAAGAATCACCGATTGCCGCCGCGGATGCTCGGAGCAATCTCCGCTGGAACGGGTTTCACAACGTACGGATTTTCACCAGTTCGGCAAACGAGGGCGTGCGCATGCTCCGGGAACGATTCGGTAAGGTCGATGTCATCGCGCTGAACCCGCCTCGCAAAGGCACTGATCCCGAAACACGCCAGGGGATTGTCGCGCTCGCTTCGCGGCGCATCCTGTATCTCTCTTGCAACCCAAACTCACTGATTCGAGATCTGCTGTGGTTCGAGTCCCAGGGCTACCGCACCGAGCATGTTCAGCCATTCGACATGTTCCCGCAAACGGATCACATCGAATGTGTGGCCACGCTCCAGTTAGCTGCCGAACTGGAGTTGCCGCGGCATTCCGCCACGAGCCAGGCCGCGGTTTTTAAAGCGTGAGCACCCTGGCACGGTGCTTCGCGGTACTCTCGTGTTCGTTTCTGACCCCTGCCCTCGACCCTTGACTTCACCCCCAGAGCAAGTCGGGGCAGCTGACGACAAGTCGACGACTCGACCCTGGTGCCAACCCGTACCGGATTGACTACGCACGCCGGAAAAAGTCGGCCAAGTCACCGGCCGACCGACCCAGAGAGCCACGCCCCCGATAGACTCATCCTCTTCGAAGTTACTTACCGACTAACGCCCAACCTGCAGCGGTGTCGCCGACTGGAGGTTGCACAGTTGTCATGATTGGGTTTGTCTCGAAGGCTGCGTGACCGAAGCGATATTAAACCGTTCCGGCGCACCTTATGGGGTAATGGCGACCTTAAGCACGCCGTCGCGCTGATTGGCGAAGAGTTCGTACGCGTCCTCGATACGGTCAAGGGGAAAGCGGTGGGTCACCAGCGGTCGAAGGTCGGCGCGCTTACCGGCCAGCACGTTCATGAGCCTTCGCAGGCGCTCTTTGCCGCCCGGACAAAGGGTGGTGATCACCCTGTGGTCCCCGAGCCCAGCAGCAAAAGCGTCGAGAGGCAACGTGAGCTTACCCGAGTACACCCCCAAGCTGGACAGCGTGCCGCCTGGCCGCAACACGCGCAAGCCGTTCTCAAACGTCTCCTGCGTGCCCAGCGCTTCGATCGCCACGTCTACACCCTGACCATCCGTGGCTTCCAAGATTGCCTCCACCGGATCGCACTCTTTGTAGTTGATGACGACGTCAGCACCGAGCATTCGGGACATCGCCAGCCGCTCGGGCACGCCGTCCACGCCGATAATCCGGGTTGCGCCGCAAAGCCGTGCCCCCACTGTTGCGCAAAGCCCAATCGGCCCCTGCGCAAAAATTGCAACTGTGTCCCCGATCTTGATTCCACCCCTCTCCGCCCCGGCGAAACCCGTACTCATGATATCCGGGCACATGAGTACTTGCTCGTCGGTCAGTTCGTCGGGAATTGGTGCGAGATTCGCCATGGCATCGGGGATCAAAACGTACTCGGCCTGGCAACCATTTATGGTGTTGCCTAACCGCCAACCGCCCATCGGCTTCCCGCCGCACTGCGCCTGGCGGCCGCCGAGGCACGAGTAGCACTGGCCGCAGGGCGTGATTGCACCGGCGATCACGCGCTGCCCGATGTGGTAACCCTTTACCCCGCTGCCGAGTTCCGCGATAACGCCCACGGGCTCGTGACCGACGACGAGCCCCCGCGCCACCGGGTACTCGCCTTTAAGGATGTGTACGTCAGTTCCGCAAATCGTTGTGGTGGTGACTCGAAGCAGCGCATCTCCCGGCCCCACCTCGGGAATCGGCCGTTCGTCCAAGACAATGCGGCCAGGCTCTACGAAAACGGCCGCTTTCATGCTCCTGTTTGTTTCCGCCATTGTTGAATGCTCTACCTATCCGTGGCGTAGTCGGGTCAGGCCAAAGAGCTTACCAGACACCCTTTAGGAATGATTGCCCCGGACCGTCCACGCCCCTCGAAGTCAAAGTCTCTTTGCCTCTTACTCTGCTCGCATACCTCCACAGCATCTGCTCGTCAATTCCCCTTTTACGGTAAGAGTTGGTTTGCCAGGTCGCGCTCGTGCCAGCCAACTCCGCTCGCCACCATCCGAGCTCACCGCCTTCTGCATCGGTCCGCATTTACTGGAGCCTTGTCGGTGTACCATGGTCACGAGGTTTCACCACACGCAGGGCACCCTAGCCTTCTAGATTGCCAGCAGCCTGGAAGGCTGCTTCTCGACCCGCTTGCGTCTGCCCATTAACTCCTGACTTGGTGCTTTCAATCATAGCGGAACGCCTTGCATCCTCCCGCTCCGACCAGCGATTAGGGCGAAGGTGCTTTTCTCGTCGTTCTACGAGACATTCGCCCCAGCTCGGCGTTTTTGGACCCCCTTCTTTCCACTTTTTGCGCCGTCTCCGTGCGGGAGACTGGTCCAGGTCAGTGCCCTTCCCCCTGCCGGCAACTCGACCACCTCTCCTGGCAGGGAGGATCAGATCTGCCCTTGTTCCTTGGCCCCTCCTCCCCTGCTTGTATCGCTCTCTGAAGGGGCTTGTTGTCAGCAATTTGACCGCGGCATCATGAAGCTTTCAGGAAGCTGAAGAACCCTCGGCAGGTTGGTTGGCCCTCCACACTGGGCAAATGGCGCAAACAAAACGTGCCGGGGGCGGGATTCGAACCCGCACGGGGATACCCCCAAGGGATTTTAAGTCCCTTGTGTCTGCCGCTTCCACCACCCCGGCGCCCTGAACGTCTACCCATTCCACCTCAGCTACCGAGTCTCGAAATAAATGTTGCGCACCTCCGTGTATTGCTCGAGGGCATGCATGCCAAGCTCTCGACCCAATCCAGACTGTTTCATTCCCCCGAACGGAGCTTGCAAGTGCACGCTGGTAGACGAGTTCACCGAAAGCACACCGGTGCGCAACGCCTGAGCTACCCGCAGGCCACGTTTCAGGTCGTTTGTCCACAAGGAGCCTGAGAGCCCATAAATCGTACCGTTCGCCAGCTCTATCGCCTCTTCCTCGGTGTCGAACGTCATGACCACCGCCACGGGACCGAAAATCTCCTCCTCAACCACTCTCATCCCCGGGCGGCCACCATCAAGAACTGCTGGGGTCAAGAAAAACCCTGCCCGCGGCAACCGTTGGCCTCCGCAAAGCCGCCGAGTTCCCTCGCTTTGGCCAATCTCAATGTAGCTCTCGGAAATCTCTCGCTGGCGGGCGGAGATCAAAGGTCCCATTTGGGTTTGTTCCTCCAGAGGATCACCAACAACAAGATTTTCGGTCACCTGCACAAAAGCTTCCAAAAACGGCTCATGTGCTGCGCGCTCGATCAAGATCCGCGAACGTGCGCAGCAGTCCTGCCCGGCATTGGCAAACACCGAATTTGCTGCCTCGCGTGCTACAAGCTCGAGGTCGACATCGGCAAAGATGATGTTGGGAGACTTTCCACCCAACTCCAAACCCACCCGCTTAATATGCTGCGCCGCAGTTGCCATGATCGCACGGCCGGTGGCAGTTTCTCCCGTGAAGCCGATCTTAGCTACGTCCGGATGCGCGACCAATTGCTGGCCAATTTCAGCCCCCCGCCCTGGCACGACGTTGAGGACTCCAGGTGGCACACCAGCTTCGAGGGCAAGTTCGCCGAGCCGTAGAGCGGTCAGCGGGGTGAGACTCGCCGGCTTCAACACCACAGTGTTTCCGCTGGCAAGAGCTGGCGCAAGCTTCCACGTGGCTATTACCATGGGAAAGTTCCATGGGACGATCAGCCCCACGACACCCAGAGGCACGTGAACGGTAAAGTCGAGGCCACCCTTTTTTACGGAAATCGTATGACCAAAAAACTTATCGATCGCTCCGGCATAGTACCGGATCGTTTCGGCCACATGATTAGCCTCCCAGCGAGCATCGTTGATCGGCTTGCCCACGTTTCTCGCTTCGAGAACGGCCAACTCTTCGGCGTGAGCGTAAACCAGTTCAGCGAAACGGAATAGGATCTCGCCGCGAGCGACAGCAGTAAGTTTCGACCACGTGGCAAAGGCATTTCTGGCCGCGGCAACCGCGGCATCCAGGTCCGCGGCGGATGCTGCCGCGACCTCGGCAAAAACCTCGCCGGTCGCTGGTTCCACCACGGGGATCACACCGCTTCCGACTGGTCTCCGATCGCCAATCAGCAGCTTTTGCATGTTCCTTCACTCCGGGGTGACGTAGGCGGCCGTGATTCCACCGTCCACGAGGAAAGCAGTGCCCGTGATATAAGACGATTCGTCCGAGGCTAAAAATACCACCGCGCGAGCAATTTCGTCAGCTTGCGCTAGCCGGCCCATGGGGATGTGAACGAGCCGCCGTGCACGCCGTGCTGGGTCGGAGAGGAGCGATTCCAACAGCGGTGTGGCCACCGGGCCGGGGCAAAGGGCATTCGCCCGGATGCCTTTGCGAGCGTATTCTACAGCAATTTCTCGAGTCAGGGATAAAACCGCACCTTTGGACGCCGTGTAAGCACTTTGCGACGTGGCCGCGCCCATGAGGGCCACGAAAGAGGCTGTGTTAATGATGGAACCACCACCGGCTCGCAACAACGCGGGAATTCCGTGTTTGCAGCCAAAAAACACTCCTTTCAGGTTCACCGCCAGCACCCGATCCAACACTTCCTCGCTCGTTTCCGTGACGGAGCCGTCCGCCTCGGGAAAGACGCCGGCATTGTTGAACAGGATGTGCAGCGCCCCAAAGCGTTGCTCGGCGTAGAGCACCATCGAGCGGCATTGTTCTTCCTCGGATACGTCGGCGTCGAACCATTCAACCTCGGCACCTTGGGAGCGCAGCTCCCCGGCGAACCGATCGAGCGTACCCGTGTCACGATCGACCAGTAATACCCGTGCACCTTCCTTACAGAAAAGGCGAACAGTAGCCGCGCCGATCCCCCCGGCAGCACCGGTCACCAGCGCAACCTTCCCCGACAACCTACCGGTCATTCTTCCTCCCTGCACGTCCTTGAGCGGCCTTCACGAGTGCCGAAAACAGTCTGTGTTGCCTTTGATCTTGTTGCTCCATCTCGGGGTGCCACTGCACACCCAAGCACCAGAAGTGAGAGCGATATTCCACGGCCTCGATGAGTCCATCCTCGGCCCAGCCAACTGCCCGTAACCCTTCACCCAGCCGCTCCACACCTTGATGGTGCCAAGACAACACCTCGAGTTCCAAGGATCGGAAAATTTCCGCCAGGCGGCTTGTGGGGTCCAAACGAACCTGATGGCGGCATGTTTGCCGCGGGGGAATACGGTGCGGCACCGCTTCACCCAGCACGTCTGGCAAGTGTTCGTGCAACGACCCGCCGAGCACAACGTTGAGCACTTGCAACCCACGGCAAATGCAAAGGATCGGCAGATCCTTCCGCTGCAGCGCTGCCCTGAGCAACTGGAATTCGAATTGATCGCGCTCTTCACTGACTGCGTAAATCGTTTCATGGTGATCCCCGCCGTAAGCCGCCGGAGCGACATCCCCGCCACCGGAAAGCACCAAACCATCGATGGAATCGAGCACCCGGACAGGTTCAGCCATAGCCGGAGGGAGAATCACCGGGTCGCCTCCCGCCGCAACAATGCAATCCACATAGCCCACCGGGAGGCTAAAGCACGGGAGCTCCTGCCCATCGCGCGCGTACGAGGTAATTCCGATCACCGGGGCAACCATGGTCATGCTCACGCACGTTCCAAGTAGCGCTGGCGTTCCCACGAAGTCACCGTTTCATCAAACTTTCGCTGCTCCGTGCGGGCAAAATGCGCCAAGTGTTCGACCACTTCCTCTCCTAACGCTTCCCGAAACAAAGACGAAGCCTCGAACGCTCGAACAGCTTCGGCCAGACTACGAGGCACGGTAGGCAGCGAAGTCGATGCGTAGGCATCCCCACGGAACATCGGCGGCGGTTCGATGTGCCGTTCGATACCATCGAGTCCGGCAACTAAGGTTGCAGCAAACGCCAGGTAAGGGTTGGCATCAGCCCCTGGAATGCGGCATTCCACGCGCAAGGATCTTCCTTGGCCAACCACGCGAAAGCCAGCGGTGCGGTTGTCGTACGACCAGGCGATTGCAGTTGGGGCAAAGGAGCCGGCGCGAAAGCGCTTGTAAGAGTTCACATACGGAGCAAACAACAACGTACATGCTTGGGCGTGATGGATCAGTCCGCCCAGCCACCACCGAAACACCTCGGGAACATGGGCAAGGTTCCCGTCGACGGGCGCTTCGCCAGCAAACAGCGGTTGCGCACCATCGACCGACCACAAGCTCGAGTGCAAATGCATGGAACTTCCTGCGTGCCGCTCATCGAACTTGGCCATGAAGGTGATGGCTAGATTTTGTTGAATGGCAACTTCCTTCGCCAGCTGTTTGTAGATTGCATGGCGATCGGCCATCTCCAGGAAGTCGGTGTAACGGACGTTAATTTCGTGCTGACCTGGCCCCCATTCCCCTTTGGAGAACTCGACAGGAATCCCGGAAGCTTCGAGGTGGCGCCGGATGGCGCCAATCAATCCCTCCACCTTGAACCCTTGCAGGGTGTGGTAATCTTCGATGTACCAACCAAAAGTTTCGAGTTCCTCGAAGTGCTTGCGCTTGGCCGACTCATAAGTCTCCCGAAGCACAAAGAACTCGAGCTCCGAGGCTCCCATCGGGCGGAAACCTCTGGCAACAGCGCGTTCGACCTGGCGTCGCAAGACGGTGCGCGGTGCAACCGGTACCAGTTCACCGGTTTCTTCATCGACCACATCACAAATCACCAAAGCCGTCCGATCAAGCCAGCTGGCACGGCGCAACGTGCTCATGTCGGGCACACAGCGTACATCGCCATACCCCTGCTCCCAAGAAGCAAAACGGTACCCCGGTACTGGGTCCATCTCCATGTCACAGGCCAGCAAATAATCGCACGCGTGCATTCCCTCTCGAGCAACCTCCTCACAAAAGAAGCAGCCGCCGATCCGTTTCCCTACCAAACGACCATACAGGTCCGGGAAGACGGTAAGCACGGTGTCGATTTCACCCTTCCGGACCGCTTCGCGTAGCTCCGGCTCCGTAAGCCTTCCACTGATTCCATGCTCGGCCATGGCCGCCCGTCTAGCACGACCACACCTACAGGGGAAAGTTGCTAGTTCTCGCTCTCCGACGAACGCCACGCCGAGCCATCGGCTGAACCCTGCTTTTTCCTCCTTTTCCTTTGCCCAGCCCGGAGGGATTTGCCCGCTTGTCACGTGCTTGCGTGAGCCCGTGAGTAACACTGTTTCGTGCATGGCAACCTGGAACCGGAAATGAGGCGAGAAACGCGGAAGCCAGCTGCCACCATCAGGTCACGACGGCCATCTCTGACCACTTTCCCCACCAACGTTCGGCCTTGGTTCGGACATCACTCGCTTGCGGCAGTCAGTCTCTCCGAGCTCGAACCACCCAATTGCAATCGCCCAGCAACGGCAGAGAAGAGAAACATCCGTTTATCGCCAAGCTCGCCTAGGTCTCGGCCTACCACCGGGCAGCTCCCTACATAGCGGCGAGGTTTCCTCTCCAATCGGCGAAGGAATCTCTCTTCAACAGAGTTTTCTGGCAACGGGCGGCATGCTCTGGTCCGGACGCAGCAATTCCAGCGCATGGATCTAACAGCAGCAAACCTTGTGTTTGGTCACAACGTGCTTCCCGGCAGGACCGTCGCGGCCGTCCCTCGAGAGCGACAGGCGTGTCCAACCCGTCGACTCCAGCATGCTCCAGAGCGACGGGTGAAACCGTTGGTCTCACCCATCGCCTGTATGGGTGCAATCCGCTGCCGGCTCGCAGTGACGAAGGATCACACGCCAAACCGCCCCCACACCCTCGCCGGTCACAGTGGAAGACACAATGGGATCGATACCCAAAGCAGCAAGCTGCCCTTTCAGGGCTCTCGTCTGCCTTGCTCGCTCGCTTTGCGACACACGATCGGCCTTCGTCGCAACGATCACGTACCGCACCCCGAGTCGAGAGAAGCGGCGGATCAACCCAAGTTCTTCCCGTTGCAAGCCCCGTCGCAAGTCAACCAACAACACGACGACCCGAAGTTGCCGCCGGCTTTCGAGGTATTGCTCGATTAGCGTTGCCCAACGCTGGCGGATTGCCAACGGCACCCTGGCAAACCCATAGCCTGGTAAATCCGCGAAGACGAAGCGGTGATCGATCAAGAAAAAGTTGATTTGCTGAGTACGTCCGGGCGTTTTGCTCACGCGAGCGATCGCTCGGCCCACCAAGCAATTCAGCAAGGAAGACTTGCCCACATTCGAGCGCCCGAGGAAGGCCACCTCGGGAAGAGACAACCGGGGAAACTGCTCAGGCACTGCGGCGCCAACGAGAAAGCGCACCTCGTGCGAGCGCTTCATGGCTTTAACCGGTCCTAGCCCGCGGCCGGTGTCGCCAGCAAGAGCTTTTCGATTCCCCGAACCGTATTGACAAAGGTCTCCCGGCCCGCACTATCCAAAACCGCGCGCGGAAACGGTACTGCCACTTTTTCCTTCGCCACCGTCACATAGGTTACACGAGTCTTTTTCCCGTCCGGGGACGGCTCCAACTTATATTCTCCTTCGATTTCCTGCGCTTGGGACTTCAACGTCCGAAAGGTCACTCGATGCTCTTCCGGGTGTAAGGTAAACTCCATTTCGTAACGAAGCAGCGGTAAACTCAAAGCCTGGATACCCACTTCTACGGTTTTTGTGTTTCCCCGTGCGTCGATCAGACGCGAGATTTTGAAGTTCGGCACGACCTCCTGAAGTCGCTCCACTTGCCAGACGATCTTCTCGACCTCTTCCACCCGAGCGGGCAGAATGGCCACAAAGCGGCTCCGGGTCGTTCCGTTCTCATGTTCGATTTTTTCCTCGACAATTTCACGCAAGGGCCCCTCCCAGCGCTGCGCCTCGCGCCGAAGCCGATACTGATACGCCGCGAAGACACCGATCGCGGCGACCAATGCCACCCCAACGAGGGCCAAAATCTTCCGACTCACAACCGCCTTGTTCTCCTTCGTCGTAAAAGCTGCTCGTCTTCGCTGGGGCTGAAATACAACGGCTCCTCGCCCCGCAACATTGCCGGTGTCACCACGTAATTCCCCCCCAAGGCCGGCCGCCAGACTTTTTTCGCCGTGTCAATGTCGCCAAGTGTGACCACGTACGCCAGCGATCCGGTGACCCCACCCACTCCAGCCCACGCGAGTTTTGCCGGAACATAAAACAGGTTACAGACAACAGCCAAAGACCCCCATCCCAGATCGCTCAAAAAGTCATCGTCAGCACGAGCCGGGAGGGCCGACACCATAGCCAACACCGTCACTGCCGCGAACTGCTTCCACCTGCGCATTCTAACCTCCTCATCGCTTACCCCAACCACTCTGCCACAAAGTCATTCCGTGCGCACCACCAGCTCAGGTGGAATCTGCGCTAAAAGGTGAGCAAAAGCTCGCTCGACGTACGCCGCGTCTTTCGACTCGAGCGTGACCTTGACGTGGTACTCCGGATCGTTCCATTTCGGGTACGAACCCAAAAGCAAAGCAGGGAAAGCTCGAAGCGTAGCGTTCAAGAAGGGAACGAGCGCTGTTTCGGCCGCACGAAGGTAGACGACCCGCAAATGGAACGGCGAAGACGCAAACCGCGCTCGTAGTGCTTGAAACTTGGCCCGGAAGAGCTCGGGAATGCCCGGCAAGATGTAGACATTACGGGCCAGAAGCACCGGGAAGGATAACCCCTCGTCGTAAATCAGCTCCGCACCTTCTGGTACCTCCGCGAGTTTGAGCCCCGCTTCGTCTACCTTGCCCCCGGAGAATTTTTGGATTTGCTCCTCCAGGAGCGGATGCCGTACTACGCGCACCCCTAAGGCAAGTGCCACGCCCGCAATGGTCACGTCATCATGTGTTGGCCCCACCCCCCCAGAAGTAAATACCCAACGAAACCTTGAGGAATAATCCGACACCGCGGCCGCAATCACATCCACATCATCTGGAATGACCAAAATACGTTCCAACGCAACACCGAGGGTGCGTAGCTCCTTAGCGAGGTAACTCGAGTTCATGTCGACAACCTTCCCGGACAAAATTTCGTTGCCGATCACGATGATGGCGGCGGTGGCTTGATTCATGGCGGCGTCCCGAGTTCAGGAGGGAACGGTCGTTCTCTTTTGAGATCAGATGGAAATTGCGTCCTTGCGAAACTCGCTCGTGCCAATCTTGATGTTCACCAAAGCAGGCTTGCCCGACGCAAGGGCACGTTCCACCGCAGGGCGGATTTCCTCGGGGCGCTCGCAATATTCACCGTGGCCACCGAGGGCTTCGACAACCCGGTCGTAGCGGGTGTAATCCAGAGCTGTAGCCACGGCTCGTTCCCGCCCATACAATTGAATCTGCCCGCGCCGGATCTGCTGCCAGGCAGCATCGTTGCCAACGATTCCGATCACCGGGATCTTCTGTCGCACCATAGCCTCGAATTCCATGGCGTGAAGCCCGAAGGATCCATCACCGTAAATGATCACGACTGGGTGGTTGGGCTTCGCCAATTTCGCAGCCATCGCATACCCTGGGCCTACTCCAAGCGTCCCCAGCGGGCCCGGATCGAGCCAATGCCCTTGCTCGTAGATTCGTAAGATGGACGCCGCCGTCGCTACGAAATCTCCACCATCGCCGATCGCAATTACATTCCGCCCCACAGCATCGGCAATCTCTTTGCACGCCCGTAAAGGATTGATGGGAACTGCGTCAGACTCGAGTTCAGGGCGCATCCGATCCCATTTTTCCGTCTCCCGTTTACGGATCTCATCGAGCCATGGTTTGATCAACGACTTATCATAACCCTCCGCCTCTGCGAGCTCAGTAAGCTGCTCCATCACGAGGCCGGTATCCCCCACAATTCCCACCTCGATCGGTCGATTCCGGCCAATTTCCGCTCCGTCGAGATCCACCTGAATCACTTTCGCGGCAGGGTTGAAATGAGTCTCGCGGCCATAGCCCAAGCGGAAATCCAATGGTGTGCCAAAAATCAGCACGACGTCGGCCTGTCGAAGAGCGTCCTTTCGAGTTTGCGAAAAAAAGTAGGGATGCTCCGGTGGCAACGACCCCCGCCCTAACCCGTTGACATAAACAGGAATTCCAAACGTCTCGACAAATCTCGGATAAGCTTCCCGCCGCTTGGACCACCGCAGTTGGGAACCTACGAGTATCACTGGACGCTGGGCCGAGCGTAACAGCTCAAAAGCGCGTTCGACATATCGCGGATCACCAGCGATTCCTGCCTCCGTACGGTACTTCGTGGGGAATAGAATCCGGCTCTCATCGTAGGTCTGAAACAACTGGTCAATGGGCATTTCCAAGAAAACCGGACCCGGAAGGCCTGACGTCGCAATTCTAAAAGCCATGGCAACATATTCAGCTAGCCGGCGGCCCTCTGGGACGGACACCGACCACTTCGTAATCGGCCGCATGAGCTCCACATGATTCATGTCCTGCAGTGAGCCCATGTCCGCAAAGGGACGCGGCCCCTGGCCCCCAATGAGGATCATGGGAACGTTCGCCCGGTGTGCACTAGCGACACCGGTGACCGCATCGGTAACTCCCGGTCCAGCCGTAACGACGGCCACACCCGGTTGCCCAGTGACCCGTGCCCACCCATCGGCAGCATGCGCCGCGGTTTGCTCATGGCGGACGTCAATGACGCGAATTCCCTCGTCCACGCACCCGTCGTAAATGGGCATCACATGCCCGCCACAAAGTGTAAAGATGTAGGCGACATTTTCCGCCTTTAAAGCCCGAGCGACCACTCGCCCGCCATGAATTTCCGCCATGGAACTGCAATCCTCTCGGTTGCCGCTTATAATGGGGTGCAGACGTTGGCGCAACCAAAACCCCCGCGATCGGCCGCGAATGACTCCCGAGAATAGCCACGCGCGAAAGCAACGCGGTCGCACGAGCTCAATCCTTTGCACAGAGCCCACCCGGAAAGCCGCATTCGCTCGAGAGACCCATGGTCACTTGACGTAGCCCCATCTCGGTCAGAAGGTAGATGTTCATGATCCGTCTTCCGTTTTGGGGCACGATAAAAAATAGGAAACGCTCGATTGGCAAACTGACACCGACGGTCGTTGCTTCCCTCGTTTCCCCCCCAACTCTCGGGCGCTAACCTTGGCAGATGCCCAAACAACTTAAACCGCCTCCGCTCTCGGGTGTGCACGTTCTTGAATGGGGGGGCCAAGAAGCGGCGATCGCTGGCCGCATCTTGGCGGGTTTGGGAGCACAGGTCTGGATGCTGGAAACGCCAAACGGCCACCCACTCCGAGAGCAAGAGATTACAGGAACCCATTGCGCTTTTCGCTCCGGGGAACTGACCCTCGCATTTCTGAGTTCCGGTAAGCGAGCCCTAGCTGCGCCGATGCGGGAGAACGAATTTCGAGGATGGCTTCTGCGGGTCCTCCCCGCAATCGATGCCACAGTGACCTCTCCTAGCGCCCATTTTCGTCCCCAGCATGAGGAAACCCTGAAGGAGGCGATGCGCCTGGTAAGTCGTGGGGTATGGATTCGTGTCGATCCCTATGAAAGGGAGCCAAGTGGCACTCCCCAAACCTCCTTTGCCGGCAAAGATGACGCGACCTTGGTCGAGGCGAAAACGCTGCTGACCGGCGTACGGGCCGCCGCGAGTTGCCTTTTGGGGCTCTTGCAACACGGCGCTGTCTACGATGAAGCAATCGAGTCCCAGGAAGTTCTCGGGCAGCTCCTCGAGCTGCTCTTCGGGAACGCCCAAGTTCAGGCCGGGTACTGGGACAAGGGCTTTGCGCTGTTGCCCACGCGCAACGGTTGGATCAGCGCCACGATCTTGGGTAACTGGTCGGCTCTCGCCCATGCCATCTACGATGCTGGCGGCCCTAGCTGGATCGTGAACCAAAACCTCGACGACCCAGAGGCGAGATACCTCCGCTCCCAAGAGATTTTCGAAGTCGTGGCACGCTGGTGCAAAACCCAGACTTCGGCCGCGTTGACGCGTTGGGCTCAGCTCCGGCGAATTCCTTTTGCTGCAGTGCGTAGCCCCATTCGACTCGCGGCTGACTCACACCTTCAGCGGCGCAAGTTTTTCCTCCAACAATCCTCGGGGTCCGCTGTAGCCACTTTACGTTACCCCCGTGTGCCTATCCTGTTGAAGGGTTGCGATTTCCCGAAAGCCACTCGCGCTACGTCGGCTTCAGCTCTCCAACCGATGTTCGCCAACAGACGCCACCGCCTCTATGGCCGAGAGCACCCGTCGGCGACGGCAAAGCCACTGCATGGGGTCAAGATTATCGACTTTACCCATGCCATTGCGGGTCCTTTAGCTACGTGGCTGTTAACGAGGTATGGAGCAGAAGTGATCAAAGTCGATCCGCCAGGGCTCGCGCAGCAAAGGGGCCGGATTCGTGACAAACCGTTCGCACGCTTAAGAGCCGGCAAAAAATCCGTGGTGGTAGGCGCGGAAACGTCACAGGGTCGAGCGCTGTTACTAGACCTTACTCGCGAAGCGGACGTGATCATCGACAATTTTAGTGTCCGAGTGATGAAAAATTGGAGCCTAGACTACCCGCACCTTCGTGCCATCAAGCCCGACATCATTCAGGTACGCGTAACTGGGTTTGGCCTAACTGGGCCACTCCGTCACTGGGTCGCTTTTGCGCACACACTCCACGCCTGGTCGGGTCATACCTGGCTTCGGGGACAACCTACTAGCAAGAATACACTGTGCGATGGCTGGCACATCCCCTACGCGGATCTTGCCAGCGGGTTCTTTGCGTTTTTGGCTGTGCTGGTGGCACTTTGGCACAAACATCGCTCAGGCTCAGGAACCCTGGTCGATGTCAGTGAATACGAGTGTGCGGCGTTTGCCCTCGGGCCCATTCTTCTCTCTGTTGCAAACCCCCATTTATGGGCTGACCACGTAGAGGGCCTGCAGCAATGTGCTTTCACAAGTGCAGCCAAGGCGACCGCCCATTTGTTGTGAACGAATCTCGCGGTAACGTAACATGCCAAAAATCCTGCGACGACTTTCCGCCACGCATCGAACGCTGTGTAACGCTGCCGCGCGTTTCCTGGAAGCAGTGGTACGAAAGAGCCACGTTGCTTTTGCCCCACGTGAGCCAAACGCGCATGTGCGGGACTTTTTCTCCGACCAATTGTCCTGCAGGAGCGCGAAACATTACAGCAGCCGCGCCGGACCCAGCGCACCAGTTGTTGTCCTCGGTGATGGATTGTGAGATAAGTGGCCGCGAAGGCAAATACTGAAAGGAACGCGCACGTTATGCCCCGAGAATTCAAAACCATTCTGTGCCCGACCGATTTCTCGGAAGACTCCTACCTTGCACTAGGATACGCTCGCCGGTTTGCCGAGATATCGCAGGGGAAAATTTTGCTGCCTCACATCATCCACGTTCCCACCGAGTCGCTTTATGACGAACACGGCCGCTGGCAGAGTTCCGACCGGATCGAACAAAGGGCGTGGGACCTTCTTCAAAAAGTTCGCGAAGAATATCTACCAGACGTCCCTGACGTCGAACCCATTGTGATTTGGGGCAATCCGGTGGAAGAGCTAACTCGACTGGCAAAAGAGCGAAGCGTGGACTTGCTGGTGATCAGCACTCATGGGCGCACCGGTTTACGATATCTGCTGATGGGAAGCGTAGCAGAAAACCTCATCCGCTTAGCGCCGTGTCCCGTGCTCGTGGTTCGCCGGGGCGTGGAGTGAGTCATTGTGCTTTGAGCGGCAAGGTTTTCGGCGACGAACACCAACGAAACAAAAATCCTTCGAGTAGGATCCGGCCGCCCAGATTCGATGTTTTCAGCTGGTGCTCGACTGACGCCAGCTCGGTCAGTGCCGTTCGAAGGTCCTCCACGCTCCAGAGAAGGGCCTCTTGAAAGCGCCTAAAGAGCACATAAGGGTGGGGCCTGCCAAACGCTTCCAGTTGCTCCGCCGGTATGCGCGGGAGCAGCACTTTGGAGAAGGTGCCATAGTCCGACAAAGAGCGCCCCAACGAGCGGGCGAAGTTGTCGCTGCTCGTGTTTTGTCCTGCACCAGCAGGTTTTCCTGGGCGAGCCGTGCTGGTTGCTCCAGGGTTTGGGACGCTTGGCGGTTCGATCAAATCCCGCTCGAGACACTCCCGCGCTAAGAGCAGGGCGCGTAACTCCCGCGCGATCAGTGCCACGAGACGTAAAGGTTGTTCCCCACGGCTCAATAGGTCGTGTAAAGTTTCCAAGGAGGCGGCACAGTCGCGCCGACTCAAGGCCCCGGTTAAATCGAAAACCCAGCTTTCTGCCAGATCGGCGGTTGCCTCCAAGACGTCCTTCGGCTGAATTTCCGCACCTTGGCCGACCCAAAGGCAAAGCTTTTCAACCTCGGAAGCAAGCCGTTCGACCTCTACTCCAGCGCGCTGTACGAGAAGGTCTAACGCCTTCGATCCGAGGCGTTTACCGTGCTCTCGGACAATCTGCTCGATGACGCCCGTTGCTGCCTCACGAGTCAATGCCTGGTTGCGCTCCCGATCGACCACGAAGAGGAGTGCAAGCCCCGCTTCCTGAATTTTCCGCCATAGGCGGCCTCGCTGATCCACACTTTCTGCCGTAACCAACAACGCCACTCGTGGCGGTAACCCGTCTGTAAGAACCTGTAACAACCCCCGAACAGGATCAGGGCTTGAAGAACCAACCTTGTTGCAACTGAGGGCAAACTGGAAAATGTTGCGGATCTCTTCGCACTCGGCATCATCGAGCGAGCGACCGAAGATCTCCACCTGGTCCTCAGTTGGGAAAGCCGACTGCAACAGAGCCTCGAACCTCGTGGTGTCCCAGCCCGCCTTGGACAACGACTCCAGTAGCTTTTCCGCGGCTTCGCTTCGCTTTCCGTGCGCCCAATCTCGCAACATCCCGTCGGCCGAACCTTGCCCCCTCTCGCGCCCCGCGAGGATGCCAGTGTCTTTCAGCCATACCACTTTGGTCGACGCGCCAAATCCGGGCGTTTTGAGACTGTGGAACAGTTGCTGCCAGGCCACATTTTGCCCATCATAACGCTCGACGTTCCACAAGCGCTCTGCAGCCGGAACCAGTGTCTCGATCACCTTCCTCGCTGCACGCTCCGTAAAGTATCGTTCTCCAACAAAGGCGTAGACTGGGCGCACAAGCCCTTTACGCAAGTCGTCGAGAAGAAGTTTCCAGGACTCCAATCCTCTATGGATCCCGCGAGCTTTCATATGCGCGCCCCGCCAAAGAGTGGAATACCACGCATCCATAAGCTCGCAAGCCACCGTGCTGCTTTGGTGCTGCCTCACCGGAGTCCTGACGCCCAGAGGGGCCGGGGCCAAAACGGGCTTGCATGGCAGGCACGAACTCCCGGTTAATTTTCTGAGACAGCAGCCCGCTCAACTTACCGACTTTCTCCCACGGCTAGCGTTGCACCTTCCAGTTGACTGGGACTCCATTCGAGCAACACCAGCGGCAGTGGTACCTTTCTGTATGAGCAAACCCGGGGTAGAAACCGGCATTAAGAACTCTTTCGAGGTACAATCCATGCGCAGGCAAATCGCAGTCATCGGCGGTGGGGTTTGTTCGCTTGAGGTCGCCCTGCAGGCAGAAGCCGTCGGAGCAGAGCTGGCCAGGCGCGCCATTGTCGTGGTGAATGGTGGCCTCGGAGGCGTGATGGAGGCGGTAAGCCGGGGGGCTAAGCGGGAGGGTGGATTGGTGGTCGGCATCTTACCGGGCCAAGACTTCGCTGGAGGCAATCCTTGGCTAGACACCGTGATTCCCACCGGGATGGGGCACGCGAGAAACGTCCTAGTGGTCGCGTCGGGCAGTGCTGTCATTGCCCTCCCCGGAGAGCATGGGACGGCTGCCGAAATTCATTTAGCCCTGGTTCTCGGCCGGCCAGTGGTTGCTCTCGGCGCCTGGAGGGAAATCGAAGGCGTGCACTATGTGGAGCACGCGAGCTCCGCAGTAGAGATGAGTTGCCGCCTTTGCGGTTGGCAGGACTGACGGGCCCCAGGGAGATAACCGAAATACCGGAGCCTGGTGGAAGAACGGCTTTGCGCTGAAGGCGAAGGCTTGCTCCCTACACCCAAACTCTCAAAGCCAGCTACCCGCTGCCACTCCTCGACGCCAATTCAAAAAGGTTAGAATCCCACGCCCCTCGATCAACCCTGGCCCGGAAAGGGGGTTCGAGGAGGTCGGCTACGCTGTTCCCTAGGAACCGCTTTGCCCACAATGCCGTCGATGACTCCGCGGCAAACGTGCACAGACACAGTCTGCCGGCGTCGCAAAGCGGTAGCCGTGGCCCCGACGGCCCGTTCTCGAGGTCCCCGTGACAACGTTGCTGCAACGGAGACGTAATGCTCAGGTTATCGTGCAGTACGGGCACCGAGTCTCCCCCAAGTCACCGCCGGCTTGCGGGAGAAAAATGTGTCGGATATTGGTGCATTCGTCCGGCAAAAAATTCGTGTAGGAGCTTTAGCCATGGCGGAGAGGGCAAATCAGGAAAGTGCAATTGGCACAATTATTGGCTGGGGCAGCTTAGGTGTTTTCGCCTTGTGGTTTGCTTACCAAGTCGCCTCCCCACTCTTGATCGGCGAGCAATGGGCGGAGAAGGGCAATGATGCGGTCGAGCTTGTAAAAAACAGTAAGCCGCTGGGTAACGACACCTTGTACGATATGATTCGGGCGTACTCTCTCAAGGCCAAGGAAAACGACTTTTTCGTCGGCGAGTTTAGTTGGAGTGCCATTCAGAAAGATGGACCGGAGTACGAGGTTACCCTTCTTTGGACCGAAGGGGACCAGAAGAAGGTTGCATTGTGGCGCGTGAACTTGGAAAACAAAGAAGTGCGACCACAAGGCGACGCGGCTAGCCTTCCACAACGCTTGGCTGCCGGCCCTCCCAAAAAGCCCACTGGTAGCTAACCGAGCCCTGTTCGCAATCTAGGAATCCCTTAGCGACCAGCTTAGCATGCTCGCGATGGAAGGAAGCGGTTTTTTCCCAATCGCCCCGGAATACTCCAACAGAGGCCGTGCGGCGCCATGCAGGCTAACGCAGTTAGCCCCAGCAGGGGGCACCCTGGCGGCCAAGGTAGCTCGGGTTCTTCGCAAACGTATCCTTGGCAGCGCGTTGCCGCTTGTTGCAGAATGGCTAGAAGGTCCGGGCTGCGCTGCGACCCGGAGCAGTTCCTTTAGGGACCGCTTCTGCACCGGAGAAAACCCTCGGTACCGGACTACACTTCTTCGGTAATGCTCGAGCCACCTTTGATGCCAGCGTGACCGAGCTTCTGCCCACGCCGAGTCTTCCCAGAACGATTTCGCTGAACAACCTTCCTTGCGTGCGCCTCTATTTGTGCTTGCGGGCACATCCGCAGAAAACTGCGGGCTGCGATAGCCAGAAACGCACCATCATCCAGAAACCCCAACAATCCCCGCGTATCCCAAATCAGGTCGCGCGGCGAACCAGCGTACAGGAGAACGGCAACGAGCAAGGCCTTCCCCACACCCGGGGTGGCGCGGTCACGCAGTAAACGAACGTAAACCGCCACGCCCTGCGCGAAGGCTTTTCCCGCCTCCCCAATGCCCCGTTCCCAGTAGCGGGTGAAAATCGCTCGATCCACCGCCCCGACAGCCAAGATCCAAACGAAACCTCCTATCATCGCCGGGGCCCAGGCCACCCACCAACCAAGCGAGGTTGCCACCACTCGCCGGAAGCGGCGCAGCGCTTGCCTCAAGTCCTTCCGCCACCGCCGCAGCTGCTGGGTCGAGTCTGGCTCAAACAGGGGCACCTCCGCAACTACCACCGCTGCGCATCCACGAATCATCTGGAGCCGAGCTTCTTCTTCCTCCTTTTCGGCAAGCACAAACCCAAACCCCATCCCCACACAAACGCTAAACAAAGCCACGACAGGCCACGGCGTCAAACCTACGCCACCTTCAGTTTCGCTGCGGCCGCCCATGCTCCAGGAGCCGCTCCAGTTTCTGCCGAACGATTTCGGCGTCGGTAATTGGCTTCGCGATGTAGTCATCGCAGCCAACCGCCAAAGCTCGCGCCTCGTCGCCCGCCATGGCCTGCGCGGTCAACGCGATAATGGGAATCTTTTGTCCAACTTCGCTTGCCCGCAAGCGCCGTGTAGCCTCCCAGCCATCGAGAACGGGCATCTTCAGATCCATAAAAATCAAATCTGGCGGGTTCTCAGCCACAAGGCGTAGGGCCTCTTCGCCATTACCGGCTTCGACAATTTCGAAGTCCCCAAAGCGCTTTAATCGGTACACAAGAATCCGCCGGTTATCGACATTGTCCTCCACGACCAAAATTCGCTTGCGATTCATAGCCGCTACCTTACAAAGGTATGCCCCTCTCGCCAACAAGAAAAAAGGGCCGCCACCAGCTCTGGTGACAGCCCCTTTTCCCCACGGAACGAAGCAGCTTCTTTAGTACGCAACCGTGTCCGGTTGTGACTTGTCGCCGCGCAAGTGCACATTGAACGCAGCGGACCGTATGCCTAACCGACTCCGATGGAACTCCTCCACAACCGCCAGAATCCCATTGCCCGGGTTACCGTCACCCGTAAGCACCGGTCGGATCACCGTCTGGCCAGCTAGCGTCCCTTGCACTCCAACGTTGAATACGGAAAATCCTTCCTGCCCTACGCGACGATCGAGCCGCGACAGTTGCGTCTCCCGGAAACACCGAAAACGCGTACTCGCGGACATGCGCTGCTCGAATTCGTTGAATACCAGGAACTGCAAGGTGTGAACGGCCGGGTTGTCATCCACTTCCAGTCGCTCACTACACGGAACCAGCGTGATATCGCTCGTTACCCTCCGTGCTGCACTCAGAGCCGCGTCGTCGAAAAAGTGGTCAACCACTAACTGTGCAGGGCAACCCGCGTACTCGCGACTGCCCCCGCCCAGCACCAAGCTTGTGTCGTTTTGAGCTGAACCATCTGAGGCGACCGCCTGAACACCTACAGCGTTGTACGTTTGTACGTCCACCAACCCACTGTCCACCCGATAGATCGAAGCATTTCCTACCAAGTCATTTCGATTTACCGGAATGTTCGGGTCCGTACCCGTTCCCACCACTTGCACGCACTTCAGCTCGCCAAGGAATATCCCCGGTGCGAGCGGCGGCACGCGACCAATATCCTGCGCCTGGCAGACCCCAACTCCCGAACAGTCGCTATTTTGACTACAAGGGAATCCGGGAGACGTCCCACCCACGCAGAACCCAGCCGTCACCACCCCCTGGCTAGCGCGCCAACCAACCGGCTGATTTGCGGTGAGGTTCAAGTCGAAGTTGATCGCCTGGCAAGAGGCCAATGTGCAAATCCCCCCGGAGTCACAATCTTCGTTGGTCTCACAAGCGCCATCACCGTCGAGACCACCTCCAATCGTGCACCGTGGCGTCCCATCAACGTAAAAGCAGTGCACCGAGGTGGCAGTATCGCTGGTGTTCGTGATGCGAACGACGGTATCCTTCGGGACGCCGTCGCTCAGACGACCACTCGGGTCAACCACCACCTTTGGAAAAACCAGATACCCCGCAGCCTCTTCCGAAGACACCTTCTGCGCCCCAGCTACACCAACCCATGCGATACTACCCAACAGGGCTACCCATGCAACCTTGCTCAGCCTTTTGATCGTCATACGGACCTCTCTGTGCTCGAACCGCACCATGGCTTCACCTCGTTCCTCATGGCAGCCGAACGGTTCCTACCGCAGCACCTGCCGTGTGCAAGTTGCTCGCTGCTGTTCCCACCACGCCGGCCTGATCTGAATGCGCCGACTCTGCCACGGCCACACCCCCTGCACCTGACACAGTCAAACGGGCTTGCGCAAAAATCGTGTTGATGGCACCACCAGGCAACAACGTTGAGCGGAACTGGCCGGTGGTTTGCGGCGTGTTGCCGAGGTCAATGCTTGACCAGCACTGATACGGGAACGATCCACTGAACGGCGACTCGAATTCGTCATACACTACAAAGGAGACTGTACCATTACTGCGCACCCCCGCTTGCAGATCCAAGTTGCACGAGAGCATCGTAAGGTTCGTCGAAACGAACGAGTTCAGGGCTGCATTTCCCAGAGCCTCGATCACCGGATCCAACGAACCACGCGGGGTAAAGTTGAGCGTAAGTTGCCTCGGACAGCTTTCATACTCCGAGTTATCCAAGTTAAGCGGGTTGTCCTGGGTTGAGCCCCGCGCTGCCAGAGCAAATGCGTTATACTTCGCTACATCTCCGTTATCGTCGTCTAGCACGGTCACTTCACCCTTGAGCCGGTTTTGCCCAAAAGGATTCCCATTCGAGTCTACTTCGACGCAAAGAAGCGCTCCTTGAAACCCGAGAGGAACAGGCGGAATCAATCCAGGATCGAAGCCCGCCCCGGGATCGCCGAAAGGATCGGTCGGGTTCACCCGGCGGCCCTGCGAAACCCGCCACTGCGTTGGCTGCTGCCTGGTCAACACCAGCTCAAAGTCCGTCGCCCCACAGTACCCGCCCCCATCCGGAGCGGACAAGTAGAAGCAGTGCACCCAGTTGATATTGTTGCCCGTATTTGTGATCTGGATAATCGTATCCCGCGACGCAGTGCGCACTACCTTCGGGAACATCAAGATTGACCCTGGCCGATCCGTTCCCGACCGCGTTTGGGCATGTGTCGCGGTAGCAGCCCCGAGGATGCACACAAAACCCATCCCCAAAAGCCAGCTCCTCCGTAGAGCCCTCATCTTTGTCCTCCTTGCGGTTCTTGTCCGCATTCCGGCTAGTTTCACCACCGCCCACTCCTTCCCTCAAAGCCTCAAGGGAGAATGATCAAATCCCGACGTCCGTTGCCCTGTTGATGCAAGTCGTAAGCAGCAGTGCTCGCTGCTACCCCGCCCAACACGGCACGCGCGACGCCGAGAAGCCCCGAGCCCAGGCGCGGCACGCCACCAACTCCGCGGATGCGGGTCTGCCCTGCCAAGCTCCCCGCCACGCCTGCGTTGAAAATGGAACGGTTTGGGTTGCGGGTGTCGATGCGCGAAAGAACCGAGTCGAACAAGCAGTCCACCGTCCGACTCGTAGAAAAGCGCTGCTCGAACTCGTTGAAAACTAGGAACTGAGCAACCGCGCGCCCCGGAGTCTGTGTGAGGAAGTCATTAGAACACGGAACCAGCGTCAGCTCTGTCCCGTACTGTACGGCTGGGTTATTGGAGATCGGATCCACGGCGCCGTCGAACAAATGGCTAAGGATCAATACGCCAGGACACGAGGCGTAATTCTCCCCGTCCCCCAACACGAGCTGCCCGCCCTGCACCGCCTGTCCACTCGCTTCCAATCCAATGGCATTGTAGCGTGCGGGGTCGGCTTGGGTTACCGCGCCCTGGACAAGGCGTTGAACGATCGTAGCATCGCCATACAAGCGATTGCGCGTAGCCGTCTGGTCGGGAACGCTTTGGCTCCCGCCCGTAAACTGAATGCAGACCAAGGCTCCAATAAACGGGTCCTCAGGAGCTGGAGGGATCGCACTCCCTAGGTTGCTCTGACCGGTGTTGCAGCCTACGTTGTTTGGGCACTGAGCATCCGTGAAACACTGCAGGTTGTTGAACGGCGTATTACACCGAAACGGCCCTTCCAAGGGAAACTGCCCCCGAGACAAGCCATTGCTGGCATACCAAGCGAGGGGCTGTTCCTGCGTGAGCACGACATCAAAGTCAGTCTCGCTCCAGCTCGGCACACATTCGCCGGCGTCTCTCAACGAGCAATCGAAGGAACTCCGACATGCCAAAGCGTTATTGAGCGAACAGTGCCCAGTAGCGTTTATGTAAAAACAGTGTGCCTGCTTAATGCCACTGGCGTTCGTGCTGCTCAACATTATCTTCGTGTCCGTTGGCGTACCCACTAAGGCACCCGACGTGTCCACAACAATCTTTGGCCACACGACAATGGATGCTGGTCGGTTTGTCGTACTTCTTGCGCCGGCGATACCAGCAAAAATTACCACGCTCGCAGCGGCGCAAACTGCCCACCGGGCGGCTGCTTTGACCACGCTTCTCATCGTTACGCTCCTTTCGCTCCTCGTTCCTGCCCGTTCTTGTTCGCTCAGGCCTTCTGCCATTGGAGAACCCTCCCGTCCACTGGAACCGCAACCTTAAGGCAGGGTAATGATGTCACCAAAACCAGTCCGACTGCCCTCATGGCGCAGGTTGAAAGCGGCGGTACCAGCAAAGCCGTTGTAGAATTCCTCCGCCACACCCAGCACGCCCGATGCCGGTAGACACCCTAACAGCGTCCCGGCCGGCCCCGTTAACGCACCCGGGCAGTCATTGTCATCCGTGCACGAACCGCCACGATTCGCTCCTGAGTAGCAAACGTTCACCGGACGCGGAGCAATGCGGATTTTCCACAAGTCCTGGTTGCCATTCACGAAAACTCCGCCTCCAATTACCGGGAGATTCGCCAAACCCCGATTCAGGAAGCAGTCGAACGCAAATGCCTCGATACTCAGCGATTGCTCGAACTCATTGTAGCCAACAAATCGAACCCTCACTGGCGCCGGCACCTGCTCCTCCAGAAGCTCGCTGCACGGTACCAAAGTCAGCTCTGTGGTAATCGTTGCGTTCGTGAACGGGTCCACCACCCCGTCGGCATTCGCAGTAAACACTAAGCTTTGCGGACAATAATTCAGCTCTCCCGCGCCGGAGCCGCTGAAGTTCAGGCGGAGCTCCCTGTCGGAGTTCAAACCATTACCCGGGTCCGCATTGGCAGCCACGGCCAGCGCGTTGTACTCGCTGATCTGTTGAGTCGTTAGGTGCTCGATCGTTGCCGTCCCCTTCAATGCGTTGCCCGGGAACGGGTCACCATCGGCGTTGATTTGATAACACTTTAACTCCCCGACAAAGTCCGTACCTACTGGCGGAACGAAGCTAGCGTTATTTTGGCCTATGAGCATACCGGGGCAAACTAACTGGCCCGCAACCACGGTGCACTGACAAGGTTGGCCAGGCCGGCAAGGAGCCGAGGGAATCGTCGTGAGTCGTCCAGTGGACACCCTCCACTGCACCGGCTGTTGCGCCGTCAGTGCGAACTCGAAGTTGGTTGCGTTGCACTGGCGGATACAGGTTTCATTGGTGGGACAGTCTGCGTCAATTTCGCAAGATTGATCAACTGTCGCACTACAAGACCCAGATGCGTTAATGTAAAAACAGTGCACCATAACGACAGAGTTGGTGCGGTTACTCATCTGGATCAAAGTATCTCGCACGCCGTCGGACACCACCTTTGGGTAGATCAGCAGCGTGCCGGATTCATCCGACGTCACGTCTCCCCGTGCACCTGGCGCCGTCACCAGCCCCGCCAGCAGCACGCCCAGGCCCATTAGCCAAGGACTCCGCTTCACCAATTGCATCGTACGCCTCCTTTCGGTCACTCCAGCGTATGACAAACGCCAGGATCGCTCCAAGGACCCCAGCACAAACGCACGCGATGTATGCCGCAAATATGGGTACGAGTCAAGCTGAAATTGCAAATTTGTTGGTTGATCGTACCATCGCCCGGTTTTAGGGATTGCGTCGGACGACGATTTCCACAACTGGCCCGGTGCGGCCAAGTGTGTCTGCCACTCGTGCCGTCAACACGACGTCCCCGACAGGGAACTCGATGTTGCGGGTCACCACGGCGCAGAATTGGCGGGCGGAACTCGGCAGGTTTGGCGTGATGGTGGCATCAAGGCCGTCGGGGCCCAAGGTGCACGGTTCGCTCGGAAGTTTCGCTTCAAAACGGCAGGCGAAGTCAACTAAGGCATCCACCTTGTCAAGTGCAAAGTCATGAACGCCAAATCCCGGTATTCCACCACCACCTTGATTCACCGGCTGCGTGTCACAAATGGTTACCGATCCATTTCCCAGGTTCCGCGAAGATAAAATCTGCAAGCTGGGGTAGATGCCAGCGCCCGGGGTGGGCGATGGTACGAACGTACCAACCGTTCCCCCACCGCTACCGGGTCGAGCCTCGAGCACGAGAAGAAATCCCGTACCTGAACCCACCTCGAACACCCGACGGCCGAAAGCATCGAACAGGGGGGTGGGCGTAGGCGTTCCCCCACACAAGCAACTGGGCTCGTTACACCAGTAGCAGCCATTAGCACGCACCACCCCAAAGAAGGCGATAAGAGGGCCGATCTCGGTGCTCGTCGGTGTGCGGGTTGGGGTGACGCTCGGCGTAGGGGTGATAGTTCGAGTCAGCGTGATTGTCGGGGTCGCTGTGGGCAAAGGCGTGAGACTAAAAGTGCGTGTACTTGTCGGGCTAACCGTGTCGGTAGGGGTTGAACTGGGAGAGCGCGTCGGTGTGGCGGTTCGTGTTGGTGTTGGGCTCCAAGTGTTCGTCGGGGTACCGGTTAGCGTCGGGGTACCGGTTAGCGTCGGCGTGCGGCTGGGCGTCGGGGTTCCGGTGGCGGTGCGGGTGGGCGTCGAGGAGGGACTCGTCGTGGGCGTCCGCGTGAAACTGGGTGTCCATGAATTGGTAGGGGTCCGAGTGTAAGTTGGCGTGGAACTGGCGGAGTTCGTGCGTGTTGCCGTGGACGTACCGCTATACGTTGGCGTCGCCGTCGCGGATGCCGTGTTCGTTGGCGTACGCGAGGAACTCGGCGTCCACGTGGGGGAATGCGTCCCCGTGCTCGTGGGCGTACCCGTAGGTGTCCGCGTTGCCGTCGCAAATAGCGTGTTCGTCGGGGTGCGCGAAGCAGTCACTGTCCGTGTGAAAGAGGACGTCAGCGTTGGCGTTATTGTCTGCGTACCCGTGTGCGTCAGCGTTACCGAGGCGGATGGCGTATCTGTCGGCGTGGCTGAGGCCGTCGGTGTCCACGTGGGCGAATGCGTCCGCGTGCTCGTGGGCGTACCCGTAGGTGTCCGCGTTGCCGTCGCAAATAGCGTCCTCGTCGGGGTGCGCGAAGCGGTCACTGTCCGTGTGAAAGAGGACGTCAGCGTTGGCGATGGTGGCGTCGTACCTGTGTACGTGCGTGTCGCTGTAGCCGTTTGCGACCGTGTCGCTGTCCCCGTCCCTGAACTGGTCGGCGACACACTAAAACTGGGCGTCGAACTGGGCGAGGGTGAGTTCGTTGGCGAAGGCGTTGCTGCGATGGTAGGAGGGGGCGTTAACGTTGGCGAGGGAGTCGGTGAATTTTGGCTCGTCGGGGAAAGCGTCAACGGGGGAGTCGGACTAGCGGACGGCGAGCGCGAAGGTGACGAGCTTAGCGTTGCGCTTGAAGTAGCCGTCACCGTCGGCACAGGAGAGTGCGTTGGCGTCGCGGTCGCAGTGCTCGATGACGAGGTGGTCTGGCTCGGTAAAGCCGTCAACGTCGCCGACGAGGTGGGAGAAGGGGACCATGTTCCCGTTGGGCTTGTTGAGGGGGTTCGGGTTCGGGTCGGGGGCAAGGTCCATGTTGGTGAAGGGGTTGCTGTAGCAAAGGCAGTGCCTGTAGGCGTGCGCGTTGCGGACACCGTTCGCGACGGGGATGCTGTTACCGACGCCGTTACGGTTGCGCTCTCACTGGGATACGGTGTCGTGGTCGCTGAGTTTGTGCTTGTCGGCGACTGAAAGGCTGTGGGAATCCCCTCGGTGGTTGCCGTCGGGGTGACCGTTGCGCCGGGCACTTCCTCGCTGGCGGTTGCCGACGCTGTGGGGCTAGGCGCTGCGCTGTTCGAGGCGGTGGGCGAAGGCGACGGCACTTGAGTCTGCGACGCCGTGAAGCTCGACGTCGGACTGACTGTCCATGTCGCCGACGGCGACGGTGGAAGATTGAAGGTGACTGTCGGCGTTTCGCTTACTACCGGCGTCGGCATTGCGGTGGGTTGCTCGGAGGGGCTCACGGTGGAGCTCGGCGTGCCCGTGATGCTCGGGCTCGAAGAGGGCGTCGCTGTGGGTGACGCCGTGCCACTCCACGTCGGGCTAACTGACGGGGGCTGAGTGGGTGGGATAGTCGGCACGACCAACTGCGCAAACGCAACGAGATCGCTCGCGGATACGGTGCCGTCGGCGTTCACGTCTGCTTCCGGGCACCGGTTTTGACCAAACAGCGCTGGCACGAGATGGATGAGCTCCGCATCGGGACGACCATCGCAGTCGACATCGAGTTCCCCGGCGACAGCCATAGAGCCAATACCGGCCAGCAAAACCGAAATCATGGTCACCAAAACATTCGAACGCACAGTTGCCCGCTTCCTTGCAAGAACTTGCTTGATGCCTGTGTGCTCCGCGGTTTGCAATGCACCTTGTGAACCCGACGTTCCTCCGGCAAACGAAAGCCGGAGTTGACTCGCAATCCACTGTGGAGTCTCATAGGTTGTATGCGGATGGTGCAAACTGTGTTAGGCCCCGTGCCGGTCGATGAGCTCGGCATCACTCTCATGCACGAGCACCTGCTGATCGGCTGGCCTGGATGGGAATATGATGCCGCCGCTCCTCGAGCCTCGCTATCCGAACTCGTCACCATCTGCACCGAGCGTATGCTTGAGATCAAGGCGCTAGGGGTGAGAACACTGGTCGACCCTTGCCCCATGGACCTCGGTCGGGACGTAGAGCTCATGGCGCGCGTGTCACAAGCAAGCGGCGTTCACATCGTGTGTGCTACGGGCCTCTATAAAGAGGACCAGGGTTCGCCCGCATACTTTAAATTTCGCGCTCGCTTCGCCGATGTCACCAGCGAGATTCGTGATGCCTTCGTCCTTGAACTTACCGAGGGCATCGGCTCCTCCGGTGTCAAGCCAGGGCTGATCAAGGCGGCTACTGGAGCGCACCAGGTCACCCCTTACGAAGAAATGGCTTTGCGGGCAGCCGCGCAAGCTGCGTGCGCCACCGGAGTCCCCATCACCACCCATACAGAAGAGGGAACCATGGGCCGCGAACAGCTCGACATTTTCGCGGCCGAAGGAGTGGATTTGCGCCATGTAGTTATCGGCCACAGTTGTGGCAGCGCCGATTTACGATACCACGTGGAACTGCTCGATCGCGGTTGCTTGCTTGGCTTCGATCGTTTCGGCCTCGAAATTTTGCAGCCAGATCGGTTACGACTCGCTGCCCTGATTGGGCTTCTCGGTGTGGGATTTGCCAAGCAAATCGTACTCTCGCACGACTCCGTTTGGTGTTGGCGAGGGCGGCCGCTCCCGCTGCCGGAAACGATGCTGCCGCACTGGAAACCCACCCACTTGTTTACCAACATTTTACCCCGCCTGCGTGACGCCGGGGTTAGCGAGGATAAAATCGAGACCATGCTGGTGGCAAACCCCCGGCGATTCTTTTCCTGAGGCAGGCGCGCGTGGTGGTGGGACGGTCGTGCTTCTTCGCTCAGCTCGACTTCGCCGCGTCTAGCCGCGTTCCAGGCCGTACTGGTACACTTGGCGGCGCGGCACTCCATACTTTTCGGCAATTTGCCGCGCTGCATCGCGTAAGGAGACCCCGTGCGCACGGAGCTCGGCAAGCGCTGTTTGCCAGTCCGCCAACGCCTCTTCGGCGGCACCGCCGTTCGTCCGAGCCCCTTCCGCCACGATGGTAACTTCGCCCTTCAATGCGCGCCCTCTTTCGTCAATCTCACGCAACAATTCGTGCGGCGTGCCGCGCAGAAATTCCTCGAAGTGTTTTGTGAGCTCGCGTGCGATCACCAAGGTACGCTCACCCCAAATTTCGGACAATTCCCGAAGCGTATCGCGCAAGCGCCGGGCGGTTTCGAAAAACACCAGTGTTCGTTGCTCATCGGCCAACTTGCTCAGTCGGGCTCGCCGTTGGCTAGCGCGGACAGGAAGAAAACCTTCGAAAGCGAACCGCCGCGCAGGGAGCCCAGCCGCCGACAACGCGGCCACAATTGCAGAAGGCCCTGGGATCGGCACCACCTTCACCCCTGCATCCCAAGCACTGCGAACGAGATGAAAACCGGGATCGCTCAGCACGGGCGTGCCGGCATCCGCCACCAAGGCGCCACTCTCCCCGGAGCGCAACCGTTCTATCAAAAGCGGGGCTTTTTCTCGCTCGATCCAATCGTGATAAGCGGTGAGCGGGGTGCGAATTCCGTAATGAGCTAGCAACTTGCGCGTGTGGCGCGTATCTTCCGCAGCGATCCAGTCAACCTCCTTCAGCACCCGCAGCGCCCGCAAGGTAATGTCCTCGAGGTTCCCAAGAGGTGTGGCCACCACGTACAACACACCCATCGATCATCGCCTCCCATGCCAGGGCAATGCCTAAACGCCCCAGTCGCGTGCGTAGCGAAAATCGCGATCGATCGTCCGCTGCGAAACTTTGGCAATAATGGGCAGCCGCCGTTTGAATTGTGAGTTGCGCACCATTTCGCTCACGCGCCGCACGAACGGCTCTGGGAAGCCGGTGGCGAGGAGTTCCGCTCGGGAATAACGCAAGTCCACCATGCAATACAGCAGCCGGTCCACCTCCCGGTAACCAAAACCCAATTCCGCTTCGTCGGTCTGGCCGGCCCATAGGTCGGCAGAGGGCTGCTTACGGACGATCTCCGCAGGCACACCCAAGTGTTCCGCCAATGCCCACACTTGGGTCTTGTACAAATCCCCAAGAGGGTTCAACGCCGAGGCCATGTCGCCGTGTAGCGTGCCGTACCCGAGGAGCAGTTCTGTTTTGTTGCTCGTGCCCAGAACCAACGCCTGCCACCGCGCCGAGTGATCGTAGAGAATCGTCATCCGCTCGCGCGCCATTTTGTTACCACGGCGAACTCGGTCGGCATCAGGGAAGCGGGCAAAATAAGCATCGATTTGCGGGGTGATGTCGATTTCCAGCGATGGTACCCCAGCGCGAGCGATGACAAGGTCTGCGTGAGCCAGACTCTCCGGGCTGGAAGTGCGGTAGGGCATTTTGATCGCGAGCACGTTTTCTGCGCCCAGCGCCTCGGCAGCCAGCAGGCAACTCGTTGCCGAATCCACGCCGCCAGAGAGGCCCACCACGACGCGGGTGAGGCCAACCTTGCGAACCTCGTTGTCAATGAAGGCGGTAAGAATCCGGCGCAGGAGCGGAGGGTTCGTCGGAATCGAGGGGCAGGTGCGGTGAGCCGAAGTCGCCCTTTGCCCGGCACAAGGTGTAGCGGCCGCTGTTTCAGCGTTCCTCGAGGCCGGCATCGGTTTCGCCCTCGCAATCGGCGTGGCTCTCGCCGCATTCCTGGTGACCGAGTGTTCCCCGGCACCGCTGAATCCGTTGAAGCTCGCGGATCGTCAGGTCGAGGTTCTCGTCGCGAAGCAACGGAGCTTGCACCCGTTGGCGTCGCGGTTCTTTCAACGAGAGATCAGCCACGACGAAGTCTTCTTCGTAATACTTGGCCTTCGCCAGACGATTTCCTACAGGCGACACAATCTCCGACCCGCCCCAAAAGCCTACTCCATCTTCGAAACCAACGCGGTTAACGTAAACCACGAAGACGCCAAAGGTTTGTGCGTAGACAGCATTGAGGAGCTCCCAATATGCCGCGTTATCGTCATGGTCCTTCCCCTCCGAGATGCCTCGCAGGGGGCTGCTGGAGGGGCATACAAGGGCCACGGCGCCGTCAAGCGCGGCAATGTACGCGGTGGAGGGGTGCCACAAGTCCTCGCAAATCAAGATGGCGGTGCGTCCAAGCGCCGAGGAAAAGCAGCGTATACGATCGCCGCGGGCAAGATAACGCGCCTCGTCGAACAAGCCGTAAGTCGGCAAGTAAACTTTACGGTGAATGTAAGTGAGCTCGCCATCGCGAAAGTACAGCGCGCTATTGAAAAATCGATAGTCCTCGCTTTCCTCGACGGCCCCAACGATCAGCTCGAGGCCGCGGCTCAGCGATGCCAAGCGAGCAACCTCTGGCCCGTCAATACGAAGGGCAACCGTCGACACCATGTCTTTCAGGAAATAACCCGTTACCGCCAACTCCGGGAACACCACCAATTCCGCACTTTGCGCGCGGGCACGCTGAACGCCGTGCTCGATCAAATTCAAGTTGTACTCCACGTCACCAAGGCGCGGGGCAAGTTGCACCAGAGCAACGCGCCGGAACAAGATTGCCATGACCCCAGTATCCTTGAATTCACAGAAAAAACAATCGCTGCGGCACCTGCCCCCTAGCCTTTACGCTCCGTTTCCCCACGTCCCCAATACGGCTGCAGCAAGTCCACAGCCACGGAGCAACTGCTCGTTGCCGCACGAGTAGCCTCGCCAGCGGCCGCTCCATAAGCAAAGCACAACTGGGTTGCGAAACACTCTTATGGATGGTAGGCGTGTTTCCCAGCGATGTTTCTGTCGCGGAAGAGATGGTGGTAGTTGGTGCAACGTCGCGCCCTAGCTGTTTTTGTTCTTCCTCAACTCGTCTCAGGTTTGCGCGCTCCGCTCGGCACACGGGCGAGAGTGCAGGAGAATTCCTCATTGCCCATACCGGGAGCCGACCTGTATACTCTTAGTGTGCGCTATACTCACGACAGCGGAGCAGACGACAGAACAACCGGATTGACCCAAGGAGAAGACAGCACGGGCCTCACCGGCGGCAAACGCCAAGGAGCTCGAAAGCGATGACACACGACGACAAATCCCAGTTCCAGCGATTGATCGAAGAAGATCGGGCTGCGCGAAGTGCGAGGGAGTGGCGGGGAACTTTTCTCGACTACCTCGAGCAAGTCAAACAAGACCCGACTATCCCCCAGCTCGCTCACGCTCGAATTTACGACATGATCCTCAAGGCGGGCGTGCGAGACGTGCTCGATACAGACGACCCCAGAACGAAGCGGCTATTCAAGGACGACCCGGTAAAAATTTACAACTTTTTCGCCGACTCGTTCTTCGGCATTGAGCGGGTCATCGCGCAAATCGTGCGGTACTTCCACGCCGCTGCCCTGAAAGGCGAGGAAAGCCGGCAAGTGCTTTACCTCATGGGGCCGGTGGGGTCTGGCAAGAGTTCGTTGGTCGAGCACATCCAGCGCGGCCTCGAACAAAGCCCTCCGTTTTATGCAATCGAGGGCTGTCCCATGTTCGAAGAGCCACTCCATTTGCTTCCCCGGCACTTGCGGCGCGAGTTCGAGAAAATGCTGGGCGTGCACATCGAGGGCGACCTCTGCCCTGTGTGCCGCTTCCGACTGAAAGAGGAATACCGCGGCAAGTACGAAGAGGTTCCCGTGGTGCTGCGCTCGTTCTCCAAGCGCAATCGCGTGGGGATCGGGGTGGTGCCGCCAGTGGACCCGAACAACCAAGACACCTCGGTGCTCATCGGCTCCGAGGATATTTCGAAGTTGGACCTGTACTCCGAAGGCGACCCGCGGGTGTTAGATCTCAACGGTGCGCTCAACGTTGGGAACCGCGGCATTGTCGAGTTTATCGAAGTGTTCAAGAACGAAACCGAGTACCTCCATGCGATGATCACCGCCACACAGGAGAAAGTGATCCCGGCACCGGGGCGGCATGGAATGGTGTACGTCGACGAAGTGATCATTGCCCACTCCAACGAGGCCGAGTGGCAAAAGTTCAAGTCGGACCACACGAACGAAGCAATTCTCGACCGGATTGTGGTGGTGAAGGTCCCTTACAACCTCCGTCTCTCCGAAGAGGTGAAAATTTACGAGAAGATCCTGCGCAACTCGGACTTCCGAGCGCACATTGCGCCTCACACACTGGAAATTGCTTCAATGTTCGCCATTCTGAGCCGTCTCGAACCGACAGCCAAGTGCGACCTCATGACCAAACTCAAACTGTACAACGGAGAGGAAGTCATCGAAAAAGGGCGAACGAAAAAGATCGATGTTCGCGAGCTGCGCGAAGACGCCAAACGAGAAGGAATGTTCGGCATCTCGACGCGCTTCATCATGAAGGCGCTAGACAATGCGCTTTCCGACAACATCGAAGGAAACTGCATCAATCCGATCAGTGTGCGAGAGGCGCTCATTCAAATGACCAAAGAAGCAGACTTCCCCGACGATACGCGCAAGCAGTACCTCGAGTTTCTGCAAGACACGCTGCACAAAGAGTACCTCGACATCCTCGAGCGGGAAATCACCAAGGCGTTCGTGTACTCCTACCAGGAACAGGCAGAAGCCTTGTTTCAAAACTACCTCGATCACGCCGAGGCATTCGTTAACCGCACGCGAGTGCGCGACCGTAACACCAAAGAGGAGTTGCAACCCGACGAGGCTTTTCTCAAATCGATCGAAGAACAAATTGCGATCATTGGTTCGGCCGCCGAGGGATTTCGACAAGAAGTCATTGCCTACCTTTGGGCAGCAAGTCGGCGCGGCGAGAAGGTTTCGTACCAAAGTTACGAACCACTCAAAGAGGCCATCGAAAAGAAGCTGATGACCTCGGTGCGAGACATTAGCCGGATCATCACGAAGGCGCGAACCCGTGATGCCGAGCAAACGGAAAAGTACAATGCCATGGTCGAGAATCTCCTCCAACAGGGATACTGCCACAGTTGCGTCGACGTCGTACTCAAGTACGCGGCGAACAATTTGTGGAAAGATTGAGGCTGGCTTCGGGCCCAGCGCCCTGAATTGGATCGCTCGGCCAGTGGTCGGCGCCGGCTGCAGGGAGTAGTGACGATGGCCATTCTTGAATCCATTTTTCGCCCGTACAACCCCTCGGATGCCGAACGGAGCGATCGCGCTGCAGCAGACCGACTACGTCACCGGCAAAAGGTCCGGCAATGCATTCGTGAGAACATTGCCGACATCGTCGCGGAAGAGGCGATTATCGGTAAAGACGGTGGCCGTATCATCAAAGTTCCCATCCGTGGCATCAAGGAATACCGGTTTATTTACGGTGAAAACGTGCCCGGAGTGGGGCAAGGCGAGGGGGAGATGGAACCTGGCCAGGTGCTGCGCCACGGCAGCGGAGAAGCCCAAGGCCAACCTGAACGAGCGGGGGATCGTCCGGGCGTGGATTATTACGAAACGGACGTAACCTTGGACGAGCTCGTGGAGATCATGTTCGAAGATCTAGAGCTTCCTGATCTCGAACGGCGTAAGCTCAGGGAACTGCCGGCGCAACGCGTGCTCAAACGCAAGGGCTACCGTCATGCCGGCTTGCGCATTCGTCTGGACAAGCGCCGGACAGTGAAATCCAAAGTGCGGCGCCGTTTAGCGGCGCAGCGTCGAGCCGCAATGACAAGAGGGGAACGCTTTCCCTTTCACGAAGACGACCTCACCTACCGTCACATGGAGCCGGATCTCAAGCAAGAGTCGAACGCTGTGGTGTTTTGCATGATGGACACCTCCGGCTCGATGGACACCATGAAAAAGTACCTGGCACGCAGTTTCTTTTTTCTCCTCTTTCAGTTCGTGCGCGCCAAGTACCGCAACGTGGAGCTAGTGTTTATCGCCCACCACACCGAAGCCCAGGAGGTTACCGAAGAAGAGTTTTTCCACAAAGGGGAGTCGGGCGGAACGTTTATTTCTTCCGCCTACCAGAAGGCCTTGGAAATCGTTCAGGAACGTTACCACCCTTCGCTGTGGAACATTTACGCCTTTCACTGTTCCGATGGAGACAACTTCGACGCGGACAATGCGACCGCGCTCAAGCTGGCAGAGGAACTTTGTCAAGTGTCGAATCTCTTTGGCTACGGGGAGATCAAGCCACTGGGATCGCGCTATTATGAAAGCTCGATGTTGCAGCTTTTCCGCCGCATCGAGGCCGACAACTTTCATACCGTCCTGATAGAGCGAAAAGAAGATGTGTGGCCGAGCTTCAAAGCATTCCTCGCCCGCGATCGTGTGCGAGAGTGAGTATGCAGACTTACGACCTAGCTCAGCTTATCGAATGGGACCAACGCATCCGGGAGAAAGTGGCGGAGTTCGGACTCGACTGTTTTCCGCAGGAGTTCGAGATTTGCGACCATAACCAAATGCTCGGTTATATGGCCTATGCGGGAATGCCTTCACACTACCCGCACTGGTCCTACGGAAAGGCTTACGAGAAACTAAAAACCCTTTACGATCACGGCGTTTCCGGGCTGCCGTACGAGATGGTGATCAACTCCAATCCCGCGCTCGCTTATCTGATGCGCGACAATACCTTATCCTTGCAGATTCTCACGATCGCCCACGTGTACGCGCACAACGATTTCTTCAAGAACAATTTCACCTTCCAGACCACGCGGCCCGAGTTTGTCATCGGGGCGATGAAAAGCCACGGCCAACGGGTGCGGTCGTACATCGAATCGCCTAGCATCGGAATCGACCGGGTGGAACGTGTGCTTGATGCCGCACACGCCCTTTCCCTGCAATGCCGCCGCAATCTGGCGTTACGCAAGCTTTCCGTAGAAGAACAGCGACAGCGAAAACTCGAGGATGCCCAACCGCGCGAAGACCCCTTTGCCCGCGTTCACAAGCGGCAACAAAGCGAGACCCCAGACCTGCACAAGGTGCCGCTCGAACCCGAAGAGGACCTCCTTTTGTTCCTTCGCGACCACAATCCGTTTCTCGACGAATGGGAACGGGACTTGCTGACGATCGTACACGAGGAGGCACAATACTTTGTTCCCCAAATCGAAACCAAGATCATGAACGAGGGCTGGGCGACCTTTTGGCATAAGCGGATTTTGGAAAGCCTAAACCTTCCTCAGGATCTGCACTTGGAATTCCTCGTGCGCCACAATCAGGTCGTGCGGCCCATCGCTGGAAGTCTCAACCCCTATCACATTGGCTGGAAAATTTGGGAAGATATCTACCGTCGCTACGAGGAGCCCGATGTTGAAGAAGAAGACCAGCTCGAATCGGGAGTCCGTTCGGGCTTCGACAAGATCTTTTCCGTGCGCGCAGCCGACCGTGATGCGTCGTTCCTGCGCCGCCATCTGACAGAGCGATTAGTTCGCGAACTCAACTTGTTCGAATACCGCGTCCGCGGCGGGGACTGGGTGGTGACCGAGGTTGCCGACCAAGAGGGTTGGCGCAAGATCAAGGAGACCTTAATTCGCTCCGTGGGGATGAACACGGTGCCGGTGATCAAGGTTGAGGATGCAGACTTCGGGCACCACCGCACCTTGTTACTCGTGCACGAACACGACGGACGCGATCTCCACTTAGAGTACGCCGAAAAAACCTTGGCCTATGTCTACCAGTTGTGGGGCCGTGATGTCGCCCTGCAAACCGTCGTCAATGGCAGGAAGGTGCTGCTTCAATTCGGCGACCGTGGCTTCACGACCCGTCAGCTGACGCGTTAAACTCTTGGCCTTGTACGTTTTCCCCCGGGGCTTGCACCCACCATAAGTCAAAATATTCATCGCCCTTCCAAGTTTGGGCGTCGAGACCAGGGAAGGCAGAACCTCTTCGTCCGAGCGAGGCCGCTTGCAACGGTCTCTGTGCACGGCAGCCTCCTCGCCAATTAGCCCGGCGTCGGCTCTTCCTCGTGCGAGAGAGCCGAGCCCGTTGCCTCCTCGGTCGCAGCGGACCTCGATCCAACCATCCTCGTCAAATGCGCACTGGCAGGCGGGAATCGAGAAAAGATCTTTTTCGGGAGCAACTCCCCCCCTCCCGCACAGAATCTCGACCCGGCCATGTCGCCGGGTTCAAGACCAAATTTAAGGCGCCATCGTACGGAGCAACTGCTCCGTGAGTTCGTATGGGACCCCAGTCGGCAAATTCATGAGGAACGTGCCCACTCCTTCTTTCTTCCACTCTGCCATCTGCTCGCGGCAGTGTTGGGGCGGCCCAGTAATCGCGATGGCGTCGATGAGTGTATCCTCCACGGCGGACATGGCCTCGGAACGGCGCCCTTGTACGTAGAGGTCGCGCACCCTCGTTGCGGTTTCCGCAAATCCAAAGCGGCAAAACATCTCGTAATAGTATGTCCCCATCCCACCGATATAAAACGCCACAGTGGACTTGAGCATGGCCCGAGCAGCCTCACGGTCTTCCAGCGGTACGATACCCACGAACGGAGCAAGCTCAATGGCCGCTGGATCCCGATTTGCCTCCCGGGCCCCGTCGGCAATCCATCCGAGGCCGGTGCGAAAATGTCGGTACGGCCAGAACGTGGGCACCCAACCGTCCGCCAACGCGCCGATTTGCCGAATCGCTTTTTCTTGCAATGCAGCAATGTAAATGGGAATGTTCGATCGAACCGGAGTCATTTCCAGTTTGAAGTGTCGTACCGGAAACAACGTGCTCAGCCCAGGGGTCAACCGCTCACCGCGCCAAAGGGTACGGAGAATTTGAATCGACTCTTTCATGCGCGTGAGCGGTTTCTGGTACTTGACCCCGTGCAAATTCTCGACGACGAGCTTGCCACTGGTGCCCAATCCCAGGATCACCCGCCCACCGGAGATCTCGTCCAAGGTTGCCGCGCTCATCGCAATCAATGCTGCCGAGCGGCTGAAAATATTCACGATCCCGGTCGCCAGCTTCAATTTTTTTGTATTCAGGGCGATCTCTGTGAGGAGTTGAAATTGCTCGTAAGCCCAGGCCTCCGGAATCCAGATCGAGTGGTAACCGAGATCGTCCGCAAGTTGGGCTGCCCGCAAAACGAGCTTTCGGTCGTAATTTTTCCAAAACGGCACGATTCCGATGTTAAAGCTCATTCCAGCCTCCGTCCAACAAGGTTTTTCATCCTCCCTCAACGCAAAAACAGCGGGTGTTCGATGTCCGTAGGTTTGCACTCAAGAGGCGCCGTAATCGGATTGCAACGTGCCGGGCTCCCTCCTGGAATCCGAGCGACGTAGCCGCGACCCCAGCGCGTATCCGGCACTGGATAGTCGGTACTGACCCATTGCGCGCCACTGGCCAAAGCTTGGTCTCTAGAGAACGTGTCACCGGTCCGCGCCTCAACGGTGTCCGCATCAGCACGCGTGCGCACCACGAACCCCCGCGCCACGACTTCACGGATCCGATCAAAGTCGCCTACCGGGTCGTTCAACTTCACAAAACCCCCTTCCGCCTGACCCGGCCCGGCACTGACGAACATCACTCGGCCCTGCAACGAGAAATGGCCTTCTAAATACGCGTCGCGAATGGCACCCCCGTTATCCAGGCAAAACATCACCTTGCCGCGGCTCTGTGCAAGTGTGGGCCAACCCACATTGCGCACAGCCTCTTCCAGGGTGGCCCGGTCTCCTCGCACATCGTCCGGAGTGATCAACCGCTCGGGAGGAAATACGGACCGAATTTCTTCATCCAAGGCGTTTAATTCCGCTCGGCCAATGCGCACCGGTACGGCCGATCCTGCAACCGGGATCCATTCGTCCTTTGCCTCAATCAACACCATCAACGGCATATGAAGCGGATGGGCGTCGGACCACCGCCTAACCTCGCCCAAGCATTCCACCAAGGTCCAGCACGTACTTTCGAAATCGATGTCTTGAACATGCAGCACCTTGAAGCCTGGCGCCAACAGCTGAGGAATCCCTGCGTCCGGGTTCTCACGAATCAAAGTTAGGCCCGCGCGACGGGCAAACAAACCGCCCTCTGGATCGGCAAAGACGTCGAGTTCGATTTGCCTGACTCCTTGCCGTTCGAACTGTTCCACAAGAGGCACATGAGTGTATTGAAAAGCCTCGGCAAGGGAGCCTAAGCGTCGCAAGAGGTACTCCATCAGGGCCGGTCTTGGCTCGATGTGGTAACTGTTGTGCGTTCCAATCACTTGGAAGTGATTGAGCCGCAATTGGTGATCTCGGGGGTAGGGGAAATCCGCAACTTCACCGTCATCCCCACAACCTACCAGTACAACGATCCAGCACCCGACAACAGCTAGCCGGGCCAGGCTTGTACACGCTCGGAGTCGTCGAACCACGCCTCGGCGCCCTATCCCGACGAGCCTCCAGACACAAGACACCCGAACCTCGCCGCTTCCCCTCTTGACCGCGGCACTGCCGCCTTACCTGTGCGCGGGGACAGGCCACCGCCGGAGGTAACGTGGGCACGAAAAATGCGGTTGCCGGGGCAGCGCGGGCGGCGGTAACGGGCCAACCGCCATCCGCGCCACACAGCTCACGGAGCATTTCAGGCCGGGGGGCAACGGCCAAGGAGGCACTCCGCAAGCCGCACTACGGGAACCCCGTAGTCACCGGCACAACTCTGCTAGACGCATTTACCGCAACGAAAATTCAATCGCCAACCCTTTTTTCTAATACCTGCGAGGTATGACACCGCGCACCGCGTCGGCAAACCTCTTTTCTACGACAGGCCAATTCACATTGCGCCAAAACACCTGCATATATTGAGGGCGCCCCGTCGCGCCAAAGTCCACCATATATGCATGCTCCCACACGTCCATGACCAACAGCGGGACGAACCCGGCTACATTACCTTCTTCGTGAACTTGTACGAAGTGATTATTGACCACGGTCAGTTGTGGGTCAAAAGCTAAGATCGCCCACCCAATCGAGCGTGTTCCACCGCAAGCGAGAAAATCGTCGCGAAACTGGTCGAAGCCACCAAATTGGGCAACTAACAGTTTGTAAAGCTCGCTCGACTCCTTTAGTTCCGCCGCATCGGCCTTGAGGTTGCCAAAGTAATACTCGTGGAGAACCATTCCATTGTACTCGAATCCCAACCGGCGCCGCCGATCGGCGTAAACAGCAGTGTTTGCCTTGCCCTCACGGCGCAAACCCTCCAGCTCTGACCTCAGGGCATTTACCTGGGCAACGTACCCCTCATAAAGTTTCCAATGTTGTGCAATTTGCTCCTCCGAGATGCCGTGAAGATCCTTGGGACGCAAACCTACTTGAACCTCGTAGGTCATAACTATCAACTCCTTTCCGCCGTACCCTTTGTTCTACCTTCTCTCTCTTACTATCGATCAGATTTCTTGGGGAAAGGGGCAACGACAGAAAAATTTTTTTGCACCAAAAATTAAGGCAACTTGATGGATTCAGCCTCGTTCCATTGCCAGTCCGAGTTGGCAACTTCTACTCCCCGCCGCTGCCGACCTCTCTGCAGACCATTTCCTCCGTACCCCCGACAACACGAACGCTAAGGGCCCTGCTCGATCACCCGCAGCAGGTACTGGCCGTAGACGCTGTCCCCCATAGCACGTGCCAGGGTGCGCAACTGTTGCTCATCGATATAGCCAAGGCGGTAAGCAATTTCCTCAAGGCAAGCCACTTTCAGACCCTGGCGTTCCTCGATTGCTTGGATGAAATTTGCTGCTTGCAACAGTGCTTCGTGGGTACCGGTGTCGAGCCACGCGACTCCGCGTCCGAGACGCTCGACGGTCAACATGCCGTCTTCCAAATACGCCCGATTCACGTCGGTAATTTCCAGTTCGCCCCGAACAGAGGGGCGGAGTCCCTTCGCGATTTCCACTGCACGCCCATCATAAAAATACAGTCCGGTGACCGCGTAATTGCTGCGCGGATGCTTTGGTTTTTCCACGATCGCACTTGCCTGGCCGCGGGCATCGAATTCGACCACCCCGTATCGTGCAGGGTCACGCACCCAATAGGCAAAAACGGTCGCCCCTTGGTGCGAACGAGCCACCCGCCGCAGCAGCTCTGGTAGTCCATGACCATAGAAAATGTTGTCCCCCAGTGCCAAGGCACAAGGACCGCCTTCTAAAAATTCTTCGGCAAGGATCAGCGCCTGGGCAATTCCTTCAGCTCGCGGCTGGGCTGCGTACTCGATTCGCAAGCCGATCCACTCCCCGTCCCCTAGCAAGCGACGATACAAAGGGAGGTCGTCCGGGGTGCTGATCAGCAAGATGTGCCGAATGCCCGCCAGCATCAGCGTGGAAAGGGGGTAATACACTAACGGCTTGTCATAGACTGGTACGAGTTGCTTGCTGATTGCACGCGTGACCGGATACAAACGACTTCCGCTGCCACCGGCGAGTAAAAGACCCTTACGCACGGCCTCTGCACTCACGTTGACGTACCGAGACCCAATCGTTCGCGGTTATATCGCCCCCCCATGACTGCCTGACACCAATCCCGATGCTCAACGTACCAACGTACTGTAGACCTGAGTCCAGAAAGAAAATCGTGCCGAGGCTGCCACCCCAGCTCATGGGAGATCCGGCCTGGGGCCAAAGCATATCGACGGTCATGACCTGGGCGATCAACAACAAAGCGTTTGAGGTCCTGGTAGGTGGACACCCCGCGCTCACGCAATTGCGGATTACACGATGCGGGGAACAACTCCTCCATGACCCTGCAAATCGTATCAACCACTTCCAGGTTGGTTTTTCCGTGGCCGCCGCCGACATTGTACTGCGTACCGACCACGCCCCGTTCCAGTACGAGAAGGAGGGCTTCGCAGTGGTCAAGGACGTACAGCCAGTCACGAACATTCCCCCCATCCCCATAAATCGGAAGATCGCGGCCGTCCAACGCGTTGAGAATCATCAATGGAATCAACTTTTCCGGGTACTGGTACGGACCAAAATTGTTCGATGCGTTCGTAAGCAACACGGGGAGACGGTACGTTGCATGATACGCCAAGACAAAGTGGTCTGCCGCCGCCTTAGACGCCGCATAAGGGGAGCTGGGCCGGTACGCTCGCCCCTCGGCCGCGGTTTCACCCTCGGGAATACTCCCGTACACCTCATCGGTCGACACCTGGAGAAAACGGAAAGCTTCTTTCCATGCTTTTGGCGCCTTGCACCACCAGTGCCGCACTGCCTCGAGCAGCTCGAAGGTTCCGACCACATTCGTGTGCACAAAGGAATCGGGCGAATCGATAGAGCGGTCGACGTGCGTTTCCGCAGCGAAATTGACGACCCACTTCGGGTTATGTCGACGCAACAACGCTTGCACAAGATCGCGGTCCGCAATGTCTGCTTGCACAAAAACGACTCGCGGGTCCTTGGGCAGGTTGAGCGCGTTGCCAGCGTACGTGAGTTTGTCCAACACCACCACCCGCTCGCGCCCACGGGCCAGCATCAAGCGCACGAAGTTCGCACCGATGAACCCGGCACCGCCACAAACGAGAATTGTCTGGTCTAACATCGGTCAAAGCCGCTCAGCCTTTTTCCCTTCTTACTGGACAACGCAACCTCGAACAACCGCCCGCACAAGACACGAAGCCTTCCTTGCGCCGCGGAAGCTCACGAACAACCAATTCCCTGAGCGGGCCTGACCATAACCTCCTCGGGATCCTAAAAGGCAGAGAGGCAGCTGTTCGACTCCAGACAATCTCCGTGGGACACTGTTTCCCTGCGTCACTAGCCTGGACTTCGGCAAACCCTGACATGTATCACGAGCAAGGTTTGCCCCATAAGGCAAACCCGCCCCGTAAGCCCGAACCGACACGAGCAATTCCTGTTGGGGAATTTCCGTACGCCGTGGCCTCCACGGGCACAACGGCACTCTTGGGTGCCCCCGTGCTGCCAGCCTTAATCACTTTCTGGGCCCGCTTCGGATCTTTGCTTCGTCACTTCCGGTGGTCGTGGGTGACACCTCTCGTGTCGGATCTCGGCTGCGCAGTGGCGACTTGGCCGCCGCAGGCAAGAACAAAACCGGCTGCCCAGTCATGCCAATAGCGCACCCGAGAACCTCCGGGTACATTGGCTTTGTTTCTCCCCTTCACGGGACGATTCTCTCCCATGCTAACGGTTAGGCCACCAGCACTGGAGCAAGAGGTATTAAACCATGCGTTTCGTTTTAGAGTCTTTGAATCAAGACCCCATTGTCAGACGTCGCCGCGAGTTCGTCGAAGCCAAAGGTATCGGCCATCCGGATACGATGTGCGACGCTCTGGTCGAGGCTATCTCGGTCGGTCTTGCCCGCATGTATCTCGAGCGCCTCGGGTTCGTTGCCCACTACAACATCGACAAGGCACTGTTGGCTGCAGGGCAGTGCGAGAAGCGCTTTGGCTCTGGCCGGCTGGCGCAACCGATGCGCTTGTTTGTTGGCGATCGAGCTACCTTCGCCGCCGAGGGAACCGAACTCCCCGTACACGAAACCGCGGAGCGCGCCGTGAGTGCTTGGTTACAACGGCACTTACCCAAGATCCGAGTCGGTCAGGAAGTTGTTCTGCAGCCGGTTTTGGCTCCCGGTTCCACCCCATTGCGTACGATTTACGAACCGGCAGAGGCGGTCATCTCCAACGACACGTCCGGCGCCGTTGGCTTTGCGCCTTTCACTCCGACGGAGCATTTAGCCCGCAGAGCCGCGGACTTGCTCGCCAGCACGGAGTTCAAGCAGCAATTTCCCGATACAGGCCAAGACGTGAAAGTGTTCGCCGTGCGCACGGACCGGCAAGTGGAGATCACCGTGGCCATGCCCTTCCACTGTGAACAAATCGACTCCGAATCCACTTACTTTCGTCGCAAGGAAGAAGTTCTCCACGCGTTGTACGTGGAACTGTCTCGGGGCGATCTCGAAGTAGACTTGCGGCTCAACACGCTCGATCGCGCGGGTCGTGGCGCCGATGGCCTTTATCTCACCCTTACCGGAACCTCCGCCGAAGACGCCGACTCTGGCCAAGTCGGACGCGGCAACCGCCCCTGCGGTTTCATTTCCTTTGCACGGCCCGTTGGCGGCGAGGCAGCACCGGGCAAGAATCCACTTGCCCACGTCGGCAAGCTTTACAGTGTCGCCAGTCAGCGGCTGGCAGAGCGTATCCACGCCGTCCATCCAGAACTTGCGGAAGTTTACGTCTCTCTGGCAGCGCGCATCGGCGAACCTATCGTTGCGCCGTGGGTCAGTGTTCAGGCGATCTCGCCCTCGGGGCAGTCCCTTGCCGACATCGAACCTTCGATTCGGGAACTAGTGGCTACAGAACTGCAGCAACTCCCCATTTATTGGCAAGGTATCCTCAGAGGTGACTTTCGCCTCTACTGAGGTCGCAAGACACTGGGCGGTTTCTGGGTTCGGGCCTCAGCCGCGCAGAAGGTCGGGCTGTTTGAAGGCGGTCCAACCGCGGTCACAAGGCAGCACTGCACCCGTAAAGCTTCTACCGTGGTCCGAAGCGAGAAAAACAACGACTTCGGCAATTTCCTCCGGTGTCTGGAGACCCATCGCATGGCTGCGCTCGAACGCCTTCTTCAACTCCGCACTCTGCCAAATCATTGCATTCATCGGGGTATCCACATAGCCAGGGCAAATGGCGTTTACCCGGATCCCCAAGGCGGCGCACCCGGGGGCCATGGACTTCGTCAACGCGGCCACTCCGCCCTTGCTTGCGGCGTACGCATCCAACGCACCTAAAGGCAACAGCGCCATCGATGACGCGGCATTGATGATCGCGCCACCTCCCGACTTAGCGATTTCTGGAATAGCGTAATGGGAACAATAAAATGTTCCGGAAAGGTTGACTCGGACTACGCGGTCCCAGACTTCCAGCGCGATGTTCGGAGTAAATCCATCTTGAAGAGGCAAAGCGATTCCGGCGTTGTTGTACAGAATGTGCAACGCTCCGAAGGCGGAGACCGCTTCTCGCACCAGCTGCTGGCAGTCGGAAGGCTGCGAAACGTCGGCACTGACGAAGCGCGCCACTCCGCGCCGCTTGCGGACCAAAGACGCTGTGCCCTCGCCAGCCATGGAATCGACGTCGGCCACTACAACTGCTGCCCCCTCGCGGGCCAAGGCTAAGCACGCCGCCCGTCCAATCCCGGAACCCCCTCCGGTCACGATGGCAACTCTTCCCTCGAGCAGCATGATGCCTCCTTCCAACGTTAATTGTCAGTTCCTTTCCTTAGACCCTCGCTAATCACAACACGCTGCGCCCTGCCAACTACAGCGTAGGCGGCAGGCCTTCGCCTCTCAAGGATCAATTTCTACCTGCCACCGCCCCTTCCTGCGCCAACCAAAGCACGAAACTTCAAGGCGTCAGCCCACATGTTCTGATTGTTGAAGAGCACCCAGGCTTCCGCATAGCCGTGCGCCCAGCGGTGGATCTGCTGAAAGTCTGTCTCCGAAAATTTGTAACGGTAGCCTGTGCGGCCATGCAACCGAAAATAGGCCACTGGCTGAAGGCCTGGATCCGGAGGTGTACAGGCAAATGGATCGCCGGCGCGTAGCCAGCCGAGCTCGCGACATAAGCGATCGGTTACGTTTTCAGTCCACGCCGGGCCGCGCGGCTCGAAAGCGATCTTAATGTCAGGCTCGGACTCCCACGTCGCAAACGCCCGGAGACGCGCTAGGTGTTCGATCGTCGGCTCAAACCGAGCTGGGGTTTGCACCAACACAATGGGAGCCCGCAGTATTCGCGCCGACTCGAGTGTTTCTTTCCAAGCGCGCCGCGTCACTTCGTTGTCGCGAAAGTGGCCGGTTTCCACGTGTTCCGGCAGGGTGCGACGCAAGCGCCGGTACGTTGGACTCCGCCGTTCGTGGGTCACGAGCTGAAAGCACTTCACCGTAAACACAAAATCCGGCGGGGCGACTCGGCGCCAACGTTCGAACGTCGAAGCCCGCGGTGGATCGTAGAACGTCTGCTGAACTTCTACGACGTCAAGTTTGCGCGTATAAACCGCCTGCGCCTTGGCCCAACCACAACAGCCGACGCGGATCATCTCTCCACCCTGAGTGACACCCTCTCAGAACACGTCCCAGCTCGACCCATCAGGGTCGGTGGGGAACAAACTGCTTCAAGGAAACCAACTCCACCTGCCGTGCTCAGCGGTTGCCGCTGAAACCGGGAACGCTTCCACGCGCTCGCTGCGGACATAAAGCACTGCGGTTTCGTCGCCGTACACGCGCAGCCAACCCGCTTCCCGCTGCAGCGGATGCACCACACCTGCTGGCAGCAGCACAGCTTCCGTGGGGTAAAGCTCGATCAGTCTGCGCCACTCTGCCTCGCCGCGGAAGAACGCGAAGTTGTCTTCCACCACGGAGGCGGGGTAAACCGTCGCAAACCGCCCGTCGAGCGACGGCTTCACCTGCGGTGCCAAGTGCCAGAGAACGTACCCACCCCAATCGAGCGGCACGGCTAAATTTCCCCGTCCTCCCCCGGTGCGAAGCGACTGCACTGCACCCACCGGATAGTCCCTTGGGTCAAACACGAAACGCCCGCCGTGACGATAAAAACCCGCCACGGCAAAGCCGCTTTGCAACAGCGCAATCAGGGCGACGCCAATCACAATGGCCTGCTGTGCCGGTGGAGTCAATGTCCACGAACGCGCCCGCAGGACGGCAAGCAACCCCCGCAACTGCAGGTAGAGTAAGGGAGCGGCTAGCAAAGCAAACACCGGGGTATGTCGCTGATGGCGCCAAGCGAACACCAAGGCACCTCCGGCCAACAGCGCGCGCCACAGCGAATCGCTCTTGCGGGGTAACCAGCGCAGTGTAGCTACATAGATCGCACCGAGAAGCAGGAAAGGTCCGTGCTCAACCTCCAAGACCACTCGCTGCCACTCCGTGATCGGATGTGGGCGGCCAAGCTCATCCCAAAGGTAAGCGTACAGTTGCGGACCGTACGGATTGCACGCTGAAGCAACCAAACCAAGGAACAGCAACACCCCTCGTCTCCCCCATTCCCGGCTTCCCTCCACGGCACCGGCACCAGCAAAAAACGCCAGAGCCAACAGCCCCAACACGAACCCACCGTGGAGATTCGCCCACAGAGCAAAACCCAGGGGCACAAGGGCCCACAGCCCGCGAGAGCCGCGCTCCCACCGGCCCAAAAGAGCGAGCAATGCTGGCAAGAGGACGTAAGTAGCCAGTTGGGGTCGCATGGCCCACCCTCGCGCAAGCACTGGAATTGTTAAAAGCAAAACAATGCCTACGAGCCAGTACCCATGGGTGTCAGCCTTTGTAGCGGCGTCTCGCTCCATGCCCGGGCGCTGAAACACACTCCATGCGCAACAGACGACACACAAGGCCACCAGAGCGACCTTGAGGGCAAACAGTACTCTCGGCCCGCCGAAGTGAAAACTCAAGAACGCGAGGACTTGCCACAACCACTCGTGGTCCACCCACGGCGAACCTGTGGCAGTGTAACTCAAGGCGTCCACTCTGGGGATTGCCCCTTGCTCCCAAATCCAGCGACCCACGAAGAGGTGCATCCAAAGGTCGTTGTCTGCCTCCGCGATGGTTCCAAAATACACCGTCGCGGCGCCTATGGCGGCAATCCAAACTAGGTTCGCCATCTAGAACTAGGGAATGGATCCACCAAACGGCCACCGGATCGACTCAGGAATCCACACGTACCAAAATTGTGGCCCGCTGGAGAAGAAGGTGACTTCACCCGCGAGCGCCTGTAGGAGTGCAAACGTTTGACCATCAGCCTCAGCTCGCGCGGAATAAATGTTCTCTCCGTACTGTGACGGCCTCCGGTAGGCGATGACGGTGGCCTCGGACAATTGAGCGCGCTGCTTAGCATGCTCGATTGCATCGCTCAGGTACCCGATGCGGTCGATCAGACCAAGCGCCAGTGCCTGATCGGCAAAAAACACCCTCCCGTCGCCAATCACATCCCATGCCTCGGCACGGATTCCAGGGCGCCGCTCACGCACCAAGCCGAGGAAACGCTCGTGCATGGCTGAAAGAATGCGCTGGAGCACGGCCTGATCTTCCGGGGTCATGGGCCGCAACGGCGAGCCGGCGTCTTTCAACGCGCCGGATTTCAACGTTTGGTCCTTTACACCGAGCTTATCCAGCAAGCCACTGAGGTTCACTCCAGCAAGCACCACCCCGATGCTCCCGGTCACGGTCGTGGGACTTGCCACGATCTCGTCGGCAGCCAAGGCTACGTAATAGGCGCCCGAGGTGCCCACGTCCAACAAATGAGCTACGACGGGCCGCCCGGTCTTCACCCTGAACTCTCGGACTTCATGATAGAGCGTGTCACTGGCAGTGACGGTTCCACCCGGGCTATTGATCCGTAACACCACCGCTCGCACTCGCTCGTCCTCGGCTGCGCGTTTTAGCTCCTCTCGCACGCGCGCCACTAAGCCCGGGCCCGGGCTACCCAAAAGCCCAGGCCGTTCCGCCCACACGATGAGCCGCGAGACATCGATCAGCAAAATTTTCTCTTTACCACGCCCTTCCAGCTTACGCTCCACAAGCGGCTCCGGCCGCGTGCGAAACGGATTGAAATCGGCCTGTACGAAGAAGCAGCCGGAAATACTCGCGAGTAACGCCCCTCCGAGGCATGCCTGTATGCCACGCCTCCATTGCGTGCCGGACAAAAACCACAGCCTAAGGGAGCGAACCGGATCGAACAAGGTCACGGTACACTTTCAAGCAAACGCGGGAATTACCCGCTCGGCAAATAACTGCGCAGGCTCGCGTGTATCGCGGCCAAAGAATTCCATGACGAACATCCTACACCCAAGTTCGACGTGGGCACGGATACGGTCGATCACCCGCTCAGGACTTCCGGCAATCGTCAACGGCCCTGGCGCCCCCATGTGGCCGCCGTAAATAGCTTGTGCCTTCTGTAATTTTGCCTCCGCCTCGGCTTCGTCAGAGCCAATGACAACCAGGCACTGTTGCGAGATAGTCAGCGACTCCCATGAGCGGTCTACACGGGCGCAATGCTCACGCAACAGTTGAACTTTGCGTGCTAGTTCGTTTTGGTTCACCGCCAAGTTATTCCAAATGTCTGCATGCGCAGCCACGAGGTGAAGAAGAACGCGCTCTCCACCCCCGCCGATCAGCAGTGGAGGGTGCGGCTGTTGCACTGGCTTGGGCTCGCAAAACGCGTCGCGTGCCGTGAAGTGTCGGCCCTCGAAGGAAACTTGAGGCTCGGTCCAAAGCCTCTTGATCAGGACGGTAGCCTCCTCCAACTGCTCCAAGCGGCGTCGCAAAGGGGGAAAGGGGTATCCGTAGCCCTCGAATTCCATTTGGAACCACCCACACCCTAAGCCGACTATGACCCGGCCGTCGGAAATCTGGTCCAGCGTTGCTGCCATCTTCGCGAGCAGTGCGGGATTCCGGAAACCTACTGGGCTCACCAAGGTACCAACCCGGACGCGCTTGGTTACCGCGGCCACGGCCGAGAGCGTTGTCCACGCTTCCAAAATGGGCAGGCTCGGCATTGGCACACCCAATAAATGGTCGTTGAGCCACACCGAGTCGAACCCCAACAAGTCGAATGTTTCTGCTGCTGCTCGGGTTTCCTGCCAGCTCCGCTTAATTTGTGGCAGCGTGATGCCGAAGTGTATGTTCCCCACACGCGCCTCCTCTAATACGGCGGCAGTTAGCACACAGAAGCGAGGTGAAGAAACAGGTCTGCCATTTTGCTGTTCGGTATCGCACGCCAGCCCCAGGCACTGGCTTGACGCGCGCCTTCGGCGCCGCGAGTTTCTCCACTAGCCGCACCATGGAGCAGGACATTGTCATTCGTGGGGCACGCCAACATAATTTGAAGAACATCGATGTCCGCATCCCTCGCCATCGACTTGTCGTCATTACCGGAGTCTCCGGCTCCGGCAAATCCTCCCTCGTGTTTGACACTTTATACGCTGAGGGCCAACGACGTTACGTGGAGTCGCTCTCCACTTACGCAAGACAATTCCTCGAACAATTAGAAAGGCCCGATGTCGATGCCATCGAGGGCTTGTCTCCCGCCATTGCCATCGAGCAAGCGACTTGGGGACGGAATCCGCGTTCGACGGTAGGCACAGTAACAGAAGTTTACGATTATCTCCGTTTGCTGTTCGCCCGCCTGGGTGTTCCGTACTGCCCACGGTGCGATATTCCGGTCCGCGCGCACTCTGTACAGCAGGTAGTGGACGAACTCCTGCGTCAACCCACCGGCACGAAGCTACAAGTTCTTGCCCCTGTGAGGCACGGCCCGGCGGCAGACGACAAGCAAGCGCTCGCGCAACTGCGCAAAGCTGGGTTCGTGCGCGTACGGGTCGACGGTGTGCTGCACGACTTGGACTCGTTGCCTTCCCTAGCAGGCCAACGCCCACGCGCGATCGAGGTCATCGTCGACCGTGTGGTCATCCGTGACGGTGTGCGCTCGCGCTTGGCGGATTCCATCGAGTTGGCGTTTCGGTGGGGCCAGGGCCGGGTGTTCGTGGAAACCCTCGAGGCGGGCGCTGACCAGGCGCCGAAGTCGTGGGCGTTCAGCCAGTCACCTGCTTGCCCGCATTGCGGCTTTTGCCTCACCGAGGTCACGCCACGGCTTTTTTCGTTCAACAGCCCGCAGGGGGCGTGTCCCGAATGCACCGGCTTAGGTGAGGTCAAGCGCTTCGATCCAGAGCTTTTGGTGGCAAACCCTGCTGCGTCTTTGATCGGCGGAGCAATCGACCTCTGGGGCCGTGTTGACCCTCGCACCCGCTTGGGAACGATGCTGCAAGACCTGCTCCGGAGCTTTGGAGTTTCCTTGGACACACCGTGGGAAGAACTACCGGAAATCGCACGCCAGGCGATTCTTTTCGGTCCTAGGCATTCTGCCGAGTCCCTCCGCGGGCCGAGGACTCAAGGCGGAGCTGTCTCCCGCCGCTATACAGGGCTTATCCCCACGCTCCAGCGCCGGCTCGCACGGGCCAGCGGCGGGGCCGAACGCCTGGCGCTCGAGAAGTATCAGCGAACCCAACCGTGTCCTACCTGCCGCGGGCAGCGTCTTCGTGCGGAGGCGTTGGCGGTACGGTTAGGCGGAAGAACGATTGCAGAGGTGGCGGACCTTCCCATTCCACATTGCCGCACCTTCCTTGCACAGCTCGAACTCGGCGAGGTCGAGCAACAAATCGCCAAGCCGATTTTGGGTGAGCTCGTCGCTCGGCTGCAATTCCTCGTGGAGGTGGGAGTGGGCTACCTCTCGTTGTCGCGTAAGGCGGACACGCTTTCGGGCGGAGAGGCCCAGAGAATCCGACTCGCAGGTCAACTGGGGGCCGCGTTGAGCGGCGTTTTGTATATTCTCGATGAGCCTTCAATTGGGTTGCACCAGCGCGACAACGAGCGCTTGCTCGCCATGTTGCGTCGCCTCCGTGACTTGGGGAACACCGTAGTCGTTGTCGAACACGATCGTGACACCATTGACGCTGCAGACTACGTCATCGACATGGGTCCCGGCGCGGGAGCTCAAGGAGGAAAAGTAGTTGCCGCAGGGACACCCCACGAAATTTGTTCCCATCCCGAATCGTTAACCGGCCAGTACCTCTCGCAGCGACGCATGATCCCCGTTCCCCAACGCCGCCGCCAAGGCAACGGCAACTACCTCCGTATTGTGGGAGCACGCTTGCACAACCTCAAAAACATCGACGTCACGATCCCTCTTGGTACGATTACCTGCTTTACCGGGGTTTCGGGTGCCGGTAAAAGTTCGCTGGTGGCGGATACGTTGTATCCCGCACTCGCTGCGCGATTGGGGCAACGGCGACAGCCGCCAGGTCCGTTTCAAGAACTCACAGGGTGGCAATTCCTGGACAAAGTCGTCCAAGTCGACCAAACTCCGATTGGCAAAACTCCTCGCTCCAATCCGGCCACGTACACCGGGGTCTTCGACGACATTCGCCACTGGTTTGCCCAGCTACCGGAGTCGCGTGCCCGAGGCTTCGGTGCTGGACGCTTCTCTTTCAACGTACCCGGTGGCCGGTGCGAAGGTTGCCGTGGCGAGGGGCTCCTCCGCGTGCCGATGCACTTTTTGCCGGATGTCTTTGTGACTTGCGACCAGTGTGGCGGAAAACGCTACGGGCGCGAGACGTTAGAGGTACGCTACAAAGGCAAAACCATCGCGGATGTTCTCGCCCTTACCGTAAGAGATGCTCTCGACTTTTTCGCTGCCGTACCGCACATCCAAACCAAGTTGCGGGTGTTGTTCGAGGTGGGTCTTGATTATCTCACCCTCGGTCAGCCGGCACCGACTTTGTCGGGTGGGGAAGCCCAACGAATTAAATTGGCCAAGGAACTCACGCGCAAAAGTCACGGGAAGGCGCTGTACATTCTCGATGAACCCTCGACCGGTTTACATTTCGAGGACGTTCGCCGCCTTGTCGACGTGTTGCATCGCCTCGCCGACGGAGGAAACACTGTGGTCATCATCGAGCACAACCTCGAGATCATCAAGGTTGCTGATTACGTCATTGACCTCGGCCCTGAAGGGGGCGAAGAGGGTGGCTATATCGTCGCCGAGGGTCCTCCAGAAAAAATCGCCCTGACCGAGGGATCCCACACCGGCCGGTACCTGAGAAGCTTGTTGCCGGCATGACCGGGAAAACCCATCGAAGGACGAGAGCCTTTGTCGAGGGAGACCGTACCACGCTAAGGTGTGACAGACACACGCATCGCCGTGGCTCAAAGGCAGCCTGACTGATGGAGAGGATCATGCAATCGCGACGCCGGATTTACATGGATCATCATGCCACGACCCCCGTGGATCGGCGTGTCCTGGAAGCGATGCTACCGTTTTTCGCGGAAAAGTTTGGCAACGCTGCCAGCCGTCACCATCCCTACGGGTGGGAGGCTGCCGATGCCGTCGAGCAAGCGCGCACCCAGGTGGCAAGGCTTCTCAACGCTCAGGCGCGCGAAATCATTTTTACCAGCGGAGCCACCGAAGCAAACAACTTGGCCCTCAAAGGGGCCCTCGAGTTTTATGCCGATCGGGGGAATCACATTGTAACCGTGGCCACGGAGCACAAGTCTGTCCTAGACGTTTGTGCGTACTTAGAACGTACTGGCAAAGCCGCGGTCACATACTTGCGCGTCGACCGCCACGGTCTCGTCGATCCCGACGATGTACGGCGTGCTCTGACACCTCGCACCGTGTTGGTTTCCGTGATGCACGCCAATAACGAGATCGGGACGATCCACGAACTCATGGAAATCGCGCGTGTCGTAAAGGCAGCGGGCGTGCTCTTGCACACCGATGCGACCCAAAGCGTAGGGAAGATTGCCGTCGACGTCGAGTCACTGGGTGTCGACCTGCTCTCCCTGAGCGGGCACAAAATTTACGGACCCAAAGGCGTAGGAGCATTGTACCTGCGCAGCCAGAACCGACGCGTGCGGTTGATCCCGCAGATACACGGCGGCGGGCACGAACGGGGACTACGCTCCGGCACTTTGAACGTGCCCGGAATCGTTGGGCTCGGGGAAGCATGTCGGATTGCCGGCGAGGAAAGAGAAAGTGAAGCGCAACGTGTGGAGGCGTTACGCGACCGCCTTCACGAGGGGTTGATCCGAGAGTTGGACGAAGTGGTGTTGCATGGCCATCCCATCCGCCGCCTGCCGGGCAATCTGAATGTGAGCTTCTTGGACGTCGACGGCGAATCGCTCCTTTTGGCTCTAACAGACGTGGCCGTCTCTTCCGGCGCCGCCTGCACCTCGGCGACTCTCGAAACCTCGCACGTTTTACGCGCCATTGGGGTGGACGAGGATACGGCGCAGTCGTCTATTCGGTTCGGACTCGGGCGCTTTAACACCGTAGACGAGGTGGATTATGCCGTCGGCCGCGTGGTCGAAGAAGTCAAGCGCCTACGCGCCCTCTCCCCTCGCTACGCTGCTCGCAAACGACACAAACCCCCGAGGCCGTAAGGTGTTGCCATGTCCGTAGATACAACAATACTCGCGAAGAGCCCTTGCACCAGAACGGCTTCGAGCACTATGGGTCGTCTGTGCGGTTAAGGTTTCAGTTGTGAACCAAGGAGCGCCAAGCATGGCTATCACCATTTCGCCACGTGCCGCAGATCGGATTCGGGAGCTGGTACGGGAGGCCGGCAACTCAGCCCTGGGCTTGCGCATCAAAGTTGTTGGCGGAGGCTGTTCGGGCCTGCAATATAAAATGGATCTCGACACGGAACGCAGCGGAGACAAAGTTTTCACCCATGGAGATGCCCGGGTCATCGTCGATCGGAAGAGCTTTCTCTACCTCAACGGAACTGAACTGGATCACAACGATGGTTTGATGAACGCCGGTTTCACTCTGCGAAATCCCAACGTGAAGCGGACTTGCGGCTGCGGGGCGTCCTTTGCGGTGTAAGCACACTACGGGGGTCGTCATGTACGGGCCAATCCAATGGCCAGGAATGTTTGCCAGTTGCGCCACTCCAACCGATTCAAGGAGGGGCAAGTTCTGGCTTGCCACAGCAGTAGCCGGCTCTAAACCCATGCAGCGGTGGTCTGGAGTACAACCGGCACGCAAAACTCAGCGAGCCGTTGCGAATGTTCGTCGCCACTGGGAGAGCGTCCCAGGTAAAAGGAGGCAGACCGATGCCGCAAGTGCACAGCCAGCATGAAAACTTCACCCACCTGTTGCAACCCAACGCATTGCTGCCTTCGCAGTTTTTTGCGGCCCTCAGACGACGGTGGGAACACGAGCCGGAGCGACGTCTCCTGGCTGCGTTGCTGCTCGATGCGGTTGAGTGTTTCCAGAAAAACCTGTTTGCCCGCGATCGGAGAAAGCGGCAGCTGTTTTTAGAGGCCGAGCAATGGATTGCATCGAGTGATCGGACTTGGCCCTTCTCCTTCGAAAACGCCTGTGAACAGCTAGAACTCAACCCAGACTACGTACGCAAAGGTTTGTTGGCTTGGAAAGAGGCCCAACTGGCCAAAGGCATGGGCGAAACCTCGCGGTGAGTTGGCCTCGACCCAGAAGGGGCGCGAGGGCAACTTGCGGAGCGGGAGGTTGAACGGCTTCGCTTGATGAACTCGCCACCCCACGCGGCCCGCTTCATTTTGGGGTGTTGTCGCGGTACAACGGCACCGCCCCTCGAGCGCTCGGCGGAAAACGACTTTGCATCGTGAAAAGAAAAGCCATTTGCTAAACGATCGGGTATGGTTTGGCGGCTGTGGCTGGGAGTGCGGCTGGTGCTTCATTGTGTCGCGGAAGCCCTACGTTGGCTTTTCGGGAGGAAACGTCCCTTCGCCTTCTTGCGGATCACCCTGCGAGGAGAACTGGCAGAAACAGCCCCAGCCGGGTTTTGGAGCACGGTCCATCCGAGGACGTTCGCCGAGTTGGTAATCGCTTTGAACTGGGCGCGCAACGATGAGCGCATCCGAGCCGTGTTCGTTCACTGTGAGCAAGCCGTATTGGGTTGGGCCCAAACCCAAGAACTCCATCGCAGTCTCATGGCACTGCGGCAGGCAGGGAAACGGGTGTATGTGGCACTCGGGCAAGCCAGCACGCCTGAATACGTGCTGGCAAGTGCGGCAGATCAGATCTTTCTCTCCCCTGCCGGGTCACTTGCGCTCGCGGGGCTGAACGCTGAGGTGTGGTTTTTCGCGCGGGCGCTGGCGAAGCTCGGAATCCAGCCCGAGATTGTGCAGGTGGGCGAGTACAAAACCGCTGCAGAGGTGTTCACCGCCACCCAGATGTCTGCGGCGCACCGTGAAGCCACACAAGCCCTGGTTGACGCCATCCTGCACACAATCACGGAGGCTGTAGCTAGAGGCCGGGGATGGGACGTCGAGCAGGTCAGGGAGCTTCTGGAGGGTGGGCCGTACGATGCGCAGGCGGCGATGGGAAATAAGCTGGTAGATGCGCTCGAGGATCCCACGTCCGCAGAAGCCAAGGTTCTCGAATACTTAGGCCTAACGCAGAGCCAGGGCATCGACTTCCACGCGTACACTCACCGCCGCGCGCTCGAGCTGCGACGCCTCTGGTGGCGCTACCGGGGGCAGCACATCGCCGTGGTCCACATAGCGGGGTCGCTCTTCGAGAGCCCTATTGCGCACTCCCGCATCGCCTCGCTGCTGCGCGATTTGGAGCAGCTCAAAGATGCGGCCAACGTGCTTGCGGTCGTTGTTCGGGTGGCTAGCCCGGGCGGTTCGGCCTTTGCCGCTGACCGGTTGTGGCACGCGCTTTTGCGGGTGGCGGAAAGAAAGCCGGTGGTGACATCGTGTGGTGACGTTGCTGCTTCTGGAGGTTATTACGTCGCCCTCGTCGGTAAGCCGCTTTTCGCGGAAGCTACGAGCATCATGGGATCCATTGGCGTGCTGAGCGGAAGGTTCGTTCTGCGAGAGTTTTACCACTGGCTTGGCATCGACAAGGATCGCGTGGTCCGAGGCAAACACCCAGGACTCACATCGGATGTTCTCCCCCTGACACCCCAAGAGCGCTCGCTCCTCGAGAGGCACGCGCAAAGTTTTTACCGACGTTTTCTCGAGGTCGTCGGCATGGCCCGTGAACTCAGCGAGCAAGAGGTGGAAGCCTCGGCACGGGGGCGGATTTGGAGTGGCACGGCCGCGCTGGAGCGCGGGCTTATTGACGCCCTAGGTGGTTTAGAACAAGCCCTCGATGCCGCAAAACTGCTGGCTGGCTTCGACCCGAAGACGGCCCTACCCATCGTCCACTATCCACGCCCGCGGCCAGTTTGGCAATCGCTTCTCGAACGCTTGCAACCAACCCCTCCGATTCCGCTACCGCCAATGGGGTGGTCTATCCCTTCGGAAGTCCTCGCTTGGATGCCTGTGCGGTACCGCGTTTACTGACGTTTCCGCAGGGCATGCCGAAGCTAAGTGGCAACCGGAAGCTCTTGGCAATAGCCTTCCCCCAAACATCGCACTTTTGCCGGGTGGCAACCTTGGTTGCAACTCGCGAGGCTCTAAAGCGTCGCTCGAAGAAGACGGTACCCTACCCTTCTCTCGGTCCTGGCGGCGCGCACGCCGGCGGTTTGTCACCCTCCTAGCACCTCCGCAGAGGTGTCTCAGCCCGCCCTGGTAGCGCTTCACTCGTCCCACAGTGTCCACCGGCAACGGTCTCTCTAAGTTGGTTGAAAACCTTATTTGCTTTTGCCTCGACCGGTAGCCACCGGCCAGCGCTGCAACTAACCCTCTTTGGCTGCAACCGTTGTCCTCGCATGTACTCGCAACCATTCCTGGCTCAACTAGCCCCCATTCCCCGTTTCACTCAGCTACTGACCCGCTGAATCACCCACAGGGTCAACCCCTACGCACAAATTTTCGGCGAAATTCCCGGGACTTATATGAGAAATCCGGCGACAGTGGCGGCGTCCCCTCGCGGGGGGCTTGCTTTCTCGTGCAGGCCGAGGTAGTTGCTGACCGTCTGGTTTATATCTTTCGGTTTATATACTGTGGTTTATATCTATCGGTCTGGAAGGAACGTATCGGTGGAGTTGTCCCGGTGGCGGCGACTATGAGGGGAGCGGAACACGTCACTTTGCAAGCCGTTCGCGCGCGTGCTCACCCAAACGTTGCGCTGGTCAAATATTGGGGGAAACGGGATTTGCACCTCAATTTGCCCGCCGTGGGCAGCATTTCTCTTACTTTGGGCGGCCTTTATACCGAGGTCACCATTCAGCCCTCCAAAGCAAACCGAGACGAGTACCGGTCCAACGGGCGACTCGTAGAAGGGGCACCGCTGAGTGGTCTCGGACGGTTTCTGGACCTGTTTCGAGCCCTGTCGGGAAGGCAGGAACGGCTTTCCATCGAGGCCAAAAGTAACTTTCCGGTGGCAGCGGGTCTTGCCTCCTCAGCATCCACCTACGCAGCATTGACAGTAGCTTTGGCTGCTTTGTACGGGATCCGTTTATCGAAAGAGCAGCTTAGTGCCTTAGCCCGCCAGGGATCTGGGTCCGCTTGCCGGTCTATTTGGGGCGGCTTCGTCGAATGGAGGCGGGGAGAACGGCCAGATGGCAGCGATTCTTTCGCATCGCGTTTAGTCAGCCCTCCCGACTGGCCAATTACGGTCATTGTGGCCATCACCGACTTCCAGCCAAAGCACACGGTTTCGCGGGACGGCATGCGCCAGTCTGAAACTTCGCCATTCTACCCGGCGTGGGTCGCTTCTCAGGTGGACGATCTTGACGAAGCTCGCCGGGCAATTGGGGCCGGTGACCTCGAGCGGCTTGGCAGCGTGGCCGAAAGGAACTGCCTGAAGATGCACGCTGTGGCATTCACTGCGCGCCCGCCACTGGTGTATTGGCGGCCAGCAACCTTGGCCGCAGTGGAAACGGTTTGGAAACTTCGCGCCGCCGGTGTTCCCGCGTACTTCACGATCGACGCTGGCCCGCAAGTCAAGGTGCTTTGTCGGACGCAAGATAGAGCCACAGTGCAAGGCGCATTGGCCGCAACACCGGGCGTACGAAAAGTGATCCTCTGCCACCCAGGCGGCGACGCCCAGTTAGTCGAAGGGTTCCACTAATGGATACCATTTTCGCGCGAGCGCCTGGAAAGCTGTTTTTGCTGGGCGAGTACGCCGTATTGGATGGCTGCCCCGCAATCGTGGCCGCCGTGGATGGGGGCGTCGAGGTCGAGGCAAGAAAGAACCGCGTTGACCGAGATGTCGACGTTTTCCTGCCGCAACTTGGGATTCACGCTAAGCTCGGTGAACACGGTTACAACGCGAAGCAACACCAAGGGGTGCTTGCATTCGTCGCAGCGTGCATCTCGGCTCTTTCTCCCGAAGAGCGCTTGCGCCTTCCGGTAGGAATCGAATTCAAGGTCCGATTCCACGAGTTTCAACAGGTCTCGCAAAAACTGGGGCTGGGCGGCAGCGCTGCGCTGGTGAGTGCTGTGACCGCGGTGTTGATGGAGTGGTGCTACGGCGCGGGAGTCACCCAAGAACGACCAGAGCTGATCTACCATCGAGCTCGTGCGGCTCATCGGCTTGCGCAACAAGGCGTAGGGAGCGGCGCCGACGTCGCGGCAAGTGTGTACGGCGGGGTCATTCTCTTTGAACCAACGGCCAGCGAGTCATCGGTCACCCGTCTCGACTGGCCCCAAGATATTTCTCTCCTCGCCGCTTACTCCGGCCAGGCAGCCCGCACCACCGCCCTGATCGAAACGTACCATCGTGTCAAACGCGCCAAGGCCGCAATCCACGCGGAGTTTCTCGAGTGCAGCACGCAGGCCGTGGCCCGCTTAGCTTCCGCCCTGTACGCCTCCACTGAAGTGGAACAAACCTGGGCAGAAGCGGCACAGGTCTTACCGTTCTTTGCGGAGAAACTCGGCCTTCCCTACCTGACTCGGAACCTGAGGACCCTGCTTGCTCTAGCTCAGGAACACGGTGTTACCGCCAAACCATCGGGAGCCGGCGGTGGCGACTGTGCCATCGCGCTCTTTTCGGAGAAGAAAAAGGGAGCGCTTGTCCAGGCCTGGCAGGCTTCGGGATGTCTGCCCCTCGATCTGCAACCAGCGGTTCCAGGAGTGAGATGTGAGCGAGCCTAAACCGACCCCCCCTCCCCCCGCCGCAAGTCTCGAGCAGCGCAAACGCGCCCACTTGGATCTCTGTGCGAGGGCCGAGGTGGAGCACCCGGAAAAAACGACCTTGCTCGAGGAAATCGACTTCGTGCACAACGCCTTGCCGGAACTTGCCTTGCACGAGGTCAGCCTCTCCACGGAGTTCCTCGGTAAGACTCTGGCTGCTCCGTTCCTGATCAGCGGGATGACCGGCGGCGCACCCGAGACGTATGCCATCAATCGTGACCTCGCCATCGTCGCAGAGCGCCGGCGCATTGCGTTCGGCCTGGGAAGTCAACGCGCCATGCACCAACGGAGGGAACTGGCGTGGACATACCAAGTCCGCAAATTCGCTCCGAGCACGGTCATTCTTGCCAACATTGGGATCACCCAAGCGGCAGAAACCCCTACAAGCGCGCTACGAGAACTGATCGAGGCAGTAGGAGCGGACGGTCTCTGCGTCCACTTGAATCCAGCTCAAGAACTCATCCAACCGGAAGGAGACCGCGATTTTCGCCACGGGTATGCAACAATTCGGCGTCTTGCCGACGAACTCGACGTTCCTTTAATTGTCAAAGAAACCGGCTGCGGGATCTCGGCCACCATCGCCCAGCGCCTGTACGACCTCGGCGCTCGCTACATCGATATTTCCGGGGCGGGAGGCACCTCGTGGGTACGCATTGAAAGCCTCCGCAGCGCTGGAGCGGCAGCGACCCTAGGGGCACAGTTTGCCTCTTGGGGCATTCCCACGGGGGCGGCGTTACTTGCCTTGCGGGGCACCGCGGTTCCTTGCATTGCCAGCGGGGGACTACGGAACGGTTTGGATGCCGCAAAAGCTCTGGCACTAGGGGCGCAACTCTGCGGCATGGCTCTGCCGGTGCTGCGTGCCTATCACACGGGAGGCACGGCAGGCGCAGAATCATTCTTGGTGGAATGTGAGAGCGCGCTGAGAACCGTGTTGCTTCTCACCGGCTCTGCTTCCCTAGCCGAGCTGCGAAAGCAACCGCTTTTCATTGGTCCGCGGCTCAATGCTTGGCTCGAAGCACTCACCGCTTGGGAAAGGAGGAATGGAAGTCGTGCAAATCCCTAGCATTAGTTCCCGCATCGAAGGCTTCTACAAACTTTCGCGGAAGGACAGGCTCGTCACGCTCGCTCGCATGGCAGGTCTCGACGAAACGGAAGTGGCCGAGCTACTGAATCCCACTCCCCTCTCCTTTGAGGTCGCTGATCACATGATCGAAAATGCCGTCGGCGTTCTCGGTCTACCGCTGGGGGTCGGTCTGAATTTCTTGATTAACGGCCGCGAGCGACTGGTACCGATGGCTATCGAGGAACCCTCGGTCGTTGCAGCGGCAAGTTTTGCGGCACGGTTGGTGAGAGAAGCTGGGGGCTTTTTCGCCGAGGCCGATCCGTCCGTCATGATCGCCCAAGTCCAGCTCGTAGGTCTGCAAGAGCTCGACGCGGCCAGCGAACGCCTTTTGCAACAGACTGGGCGGATTTTAGCTTTGGCGAATTCGGTCCATCCGAACATGCTCAAGCGAGGAGGAGGGGCGCGCAAGATCGAGGTCCGGCCCTTGGTGGAAACACCTTGCGGCCCGATGTTGGTGGTGCACATCCTTGTAGACGTCGGTGATGCGATGGGCGCCAACGCCGTCAATGGCATTGCCGAGGCTGTGGCCCCTTTGCTTGAAGAGATCAGTGGCGGGGAGGCACGGCTGCGGATCTTGTCGAATCTTGCCGACCAACGGTTAGCGCGAGCCACGGTACGAATTCCGTTCCCTTTGCTCACCACGGAACGCTTCGCCGGGGAACAAGTCGCTCGCCGTATCGAGGAAGCGTGGGCCTTCGCGTATGCCGACCCGTACCGTGCAGCCACCCACAACAAGGGAATCATGAACGGCATCGATGCCGTGGCTCTAGCCACGGGGCAGGATTGGCGCGGAATCGAAGCCGGAGCACACGCCTATGCGGCGCGTGACGGGCAATATCGCCCCTTGAGCGAGTGGCGTGTACACAACGGTGCCTTGATCGGCGCCATCGAATTGCCCCTGGCGGTAGGCACTGTCGGAGGGAACCTCGAGTGCAACCCGCGAGCCAATTTCGGGCTGCGCCTGCTCCGCGCGCGCTCCGCGCGAGATCTTGCCGCCGTAATGGCAGCCGTCGGGTTGGCACAGAACTTCGCGGCCGTGCGCGCCTTGGCCACCGACGGCATCCAGCGTGGACACATGGCGCTGCATGCCCGAGGTCTCGCCTTAGCTGCGGGAGCGACCGAGGAGATGGTTGACCAAGTCGTCGAGGAACTCATCGCAAGCGGGGACATCAAACTCAGCAAGGCCCGCGAAATTGTCGCCTCTCGAAAGCACGCCGCGTGAAGAGGATTGCTTTGCCACAAAACCGTATCGGCACCGGGCACGCACCCGGCAAAGTCATCTTGCTAGGCGAGCACGCCGTGGTTTATGGCTGGCCAGCGATTGCCCTGCCTTTGAATCGTGGCATCAGCGTGGAAGTGTTCTCCCGGGAGACCGCTTCCGGCTCTTACCTCGATCCCCCTCGCTCAAACACACCTCAGCGAATCGGCCTCGAGGAACTGATCCGCACAGCAAGCCGCGCATTACGATGTCCTGTCGCGCGCCTGGGAGTGCGGATCTCCTCCACCTTGCCACCTGCCATGGGACTCGGCAGTTCGGCGGCACTGAGCGTCGCCCTTGTTCGTGCCTTGGCAGCTTACCATCGCCTGCCTTTGTCGGATACCGAGACCAGCAACCACGCTTATGTTCTCGAATGTCGCTTTCACGGCCGACCTTCTGGGATCGACAACACCACCGTGGCCCACGCCACGCTGCTTCGCTTCGTGCGGGGAAGTGCACCCACCTTCCTCCACTCAAGACAACCACTGCCACTCTTAATCGTTCTCGGTAAACAACCAAGGGCAACACGCACGATGGTTGAGACTCTGCGGCAAAGGCAGGCCCATGACCCGCGCACGACCGAAGCCGCCTTCGCACGGATCGGCACACTGGTGGATGCAGCCACGCACGCGCTCCACGAAGGCGACTGGAACTCGCTTGCGCTGTGTATGAACGAAAATCACTCGATTCTACGCGCGCTCGGTGTTTCCACTCCTGAACTCGACGTACTGGTGGAGCGAGCCCGTCGCCACGGAGCCTGGGCAGCCAAGCTCACCGGCGGCGGGGGCGGTGGCGCTGTGGTTTGCTTGTGCCCCGAAGAACGCGACCGTGTCCAGCGACGCTTCACCGAGGAGGGATGGACTTGTTGGCCGGTAGACTGGCCCCCGCGACAAGGAGGTTTGCATGAACGACCTGCGACCCACGGTCTTCGCATCGCCTAAAGTTTCTAACGGATCGCTATCCCAACTCGAGAACGCTTTGGATGAAGCGATCCGCCGCACGCAGGGTTACTTGCTCCGAGAGCAACGCGCCCACGGGTATTGGCATTTCCCACTGGAAGCAAACGTAACCATGGACGCCGAGTACATTTTCTTCAACCGCTTCATGCATCGGCACGCACCACGACAAGAGGCTCGTATCGTCGATCACATGCTGGGCACGCAAAACGACGACGGCTCGTGGTCACTGTACCCAGGGGGACCGGGGCATCCCAGTTTGACCATCGAAGCTTATTTCGCGTTGAAGCTCTATGGCTTGTCTGCTTCCGACCAGCGCCTCGAGAAAGCCAAACAATTCATTCGTGCCCACGGTGGCCTCGCTCGAGCTGGCGTGTTCACGCGTTGTTTCCTCGCCTATTTTGGCCAGTTTCCTTGGTACGGGCTACCTTCGATGCCCGTCGAGCTCATTCTTCTCCCTCCGTGGTTTCCCATTAATATCTACGCCTTGTCGAGCTGGGCGCGAGAAACCGTCGTGCCGTTAACCATTCTCATGGCTCAGAGGCCAACGATTCCGTTGAGTCCCGAATTCGGGCTGGGAGACCTCTGGCTCGAGCCTCCGTCACCCCAAAGCATCGGCTTTGCAAGAAGCAGTCAACTGCTCAGCTGGCGCAATTTCTTCTTGGCCGTGGACAAGGCGCTCAAATTTCTCGGTCATCATGTACCCTGGACTCCGCTTCGAGCGCGTGCGCTCAGGCGGGCAGAGCAGTGGATTTTGGAGCGGCAAGATCGCAATGGGGGCTGGGGAGGGATCCAACCGCCGATGCTGAACTGCGTCATGGCACTCAAAACCTTGGGATATCCGGATACCCACCCGGTGATCCGCAAGGGGATCGAGGCCATCGAAGAGTTTCTCATCGCCGACGGCGACACCCTCATGATGCAGCCCTGTGTATCCCCTACTTGGGATACAGCACTCGCGGTAAAAGCACTTCTCGACTCCGGCTTGAATCCAGACCACCCGGCACTCAGCCGAGCCGCAAATTGGCTCATTCAAAATCAAATTTTCCGCCGCGGAGACTGGAGCGTCTACAACCCCCACCTCGACCCCGGGGGCTGGGCCTTTGAATTCGCCAACGACTGGTATCCGGACGTTGACGATACTGCAGTGATCCTCATGCAACTCCAGCGCATCACCACCAAAGATTCACGCGCCAAGCAGCGCGCTATTGCATACGGGCTCGAATGGGCCCTGGGAATGCAAAGCCGAAACGGCGGCTGGGCTGCCTTCGACACAAACAACGAGTCCGCATTCCTCAACCAGATCCCCTTCGCCGACATGGAAGCAATGATCGATCCGCCCACGGAGGACCTCACCGGCCGCCTCCTCGAGCTCATGGGCTCCTACGGTTACGATTTGCGAAGTTCACGGGCGCGCAACGCCCACCGGTTTTTGCTCCGAACCCAAAGGACGAACGGTGCCTGGTGGGGACGCTGGGGCGCCAACTTTATCTACGGGACTTGGTCCGTCTTGGCTGGTTTAAAGGCGATTGGCGACGACCAACATGCGCCCCACGTCAGACGAGCTGTCGCTTGGCTCAAACATCATCAAAACCAGGACGGCGGATGGGGCGAAACGTTAGCCTCGTATGACGACGAAACTTTAGCCGGGCACGGGGAATCCACGGCCTCCCAGACATCCTGGGCCATCCTTGGACTCCTTGCTGGCGAGGAAGGGATTAGCCCAGAGCTCTATCGTGGCGTGAATTATCTACTGGGAACACAAAATCCCGATGGAACCTGGAACGAGCGGTTGTGGACGGGAACAGGATTTCCCCGCCATTTTTACCTTCGGTACGACGGCTACCGTATTTACTTCCCCCTCATGGCGCTCGGTCAAGCACGGCAGCGGCTGCTCACCCTGCGCGCAAGAGGCACGACAACACTCGAGATAGCACCACCACGGACGTTGGAGGGGAGCAAGTGAACGGCTCACCCGATCTTCAAGCAGCTTACCGCCACTGCTGGCGCATCGCCTGTGAGCACTACGAGAACTTTCCCCTTGGATCATGGCTCCTGCCTCGCCACCTTCGCTACGCGATCGCGGTGATTTATGCCTTTGCCCGAGTGGCCGACGATTTAGCGGACGAGGGCGTACAAAGTCCCCGGCAGCGCCACGCCGCCCTCGACCGCTGGGAAGCTTTGCTCGAAGCCTGTTTTGCCGGAAATCCGCAGTCGCCGTTGTTTCTGGCCTTGGCAGATACCGCGCGGCAGTTCCGCCTTCCTATTCAACCGTTCAAAGCTTTGCTGCAGGCTTTCCGCTACGATGCAGACTTCCGCCCCTTTGCCACCTTCGCCGACTTGCTGGAGTACTGTTCGTGCTCCGCGAATCCCGTGGGCCACTTGGTCTTGCGTCTGTTCGGGTACTCCGACTCCCACAGGCAAAAGCTTGCCGACTACATTTGTACAGGGCTGCAACTTGCCAATTTCTGCCAAGACGTCTCTGTGGATGCTCGAAAAGGAAGAGTCTACGTGCCGCTGGAGGATTTGGAACGATTTGGCCTGTCCATCGATGCCATTCTTCAGCAGAACGCCGACTCGCAGTGCTTTCGTGCCCTCATGGAGTACGAAGTCGCCCGAGCACGGCAGTTCCTGGAGACTGGGCTCGAGCTAGCCCAACACGTAGGGTCCGACCTTGCCCGCGAGGTGCGACTGTTTGCCCACGGGGGGCTGGCCATTCTCGACCGCATTGCCGCGGCGGACTATCAAATCCTCCACAAACGGCCGTCTCTGAGTCGGTGGGACAAGGCTCGGCTGCTCTGGCACGTGGTGAAACCGGCCGCAAACGGACCGGCTTTGGCGCAGCGGGAGAAAGTAGCCGCACCTCTGGAACGAGATTACTCTTACTGCCGGGAGGTCACGCGGCGCAGTTCAAGTAACTTCTATTATGCTTTCCAACTACTGCCTCAGGAACGAAGACGCGCGCTGTTCGCGGTTTACGCGTTTTGCCGGTTCGTTGACGATGTCGCCGACCACCGCAACCCCAACTGGTCTCCAGCGGTTGCGATCCAGCGCTGGCGTGAAGAAGTTTCGGCGGTTTTCCATGGGCGCCCACGCCATCCCATCAGCCGCGCTCTCGCGGACACGGTGCGGCGCTACCCCCTCGAAGAGAAACATTTTTACGAACTGATCGATGGGGTCGAAAGCGACTTGCGTCCCCGCGTTTACGAAACCTGGGAAGAACTCCTCTCTTATTGTTACCGGGTGGCTAGTACGGTTGGTTTACTTTGCATCGAGATTTTCGGCTACCGGTCTCCTTCGGCAAAGCAGTATGCGATCGACCTAGGGATTGCCTTCCAACTCACCAACATCCTTCGCGATGTCCGGGAGGATGCCGAGCGAGGCCGCGTCTATATTCCGCGCTCTGACCTCAAGCAATTCGAGTGTTCTGAACGAGACCTGTTGCAAGCCCATTACTCTCCCAGAATTGCGGCGCTCCTGGCCTTCGAGTGCGGTCGCGCCCGTGCATTTTATTTGCGCGCCCGAACCTCTTTAGCTGCCGAGGATCGGCGTTCCCTCGCCCCGGCTGAAGCCATGCGCCTGATCTACCAGCGCTTGCTAGCCCGGATCGAAGCACAAAACTTCGACGTGTTTCGCCGCAGAGTAACTTTACCACGCTACGAAAAGCTTTCTTTGGCCCTGGCTGCTTGGGGCCGCTCACAGTTGCACCGCGCTGTTTGAAAGATGTCACCGACTTCTCCCCAACCGAGGGACGGCAAAGACAGACCCCAAACCGTTGTCATCGGGGGTGGTATCGCCGGGCTGGCCGCGGCCGTAGCGATCAGCGATCGCGGCCAACGTGTGCTCGTATGCGAGGCGCGACAGCGCTTGGGTGGACGCGCTGCTTCGTTTCATGATCCGACCACGGGAGACGAAGTGGACAATGGTCAACACGCCTTGATGGGCTGCTATCACCGCACCCTCGAATTCTTGCGGCACATCGGCGCTTTGCCGAAGGTCGTCTGGCAGCGACACTTGCACGTCCCCTATGTAGACTTGGCCACAGGCCAGCGTGCCACCCTCTCCTCGGGCAGGGGTCCGAGCCCGCTTCACGTTGCGAGCGCTATCGTGCGCTTTGCACTGTTGCCTCGACGTCTGCGATTCGAAGCGTTGGTGGGAGGCATCCGGATCTATTTGCTCCGACGGCGAAACCATCTCTTACTTCGGCACGTCACCGTCGAGGATCTCTTGCAACTCTGTGGACAACACGAGCTTACCCGGCAGCGTCTATGGCACCCGATCGCCCTCGCCACCCTCAATGAATGGCCCAGGCGAGCAGCGGCGGCACCCTTCGCGGAGGTTATCGCGCGAGCCTTCTTCGGCTCCACGAGAGATTCCCGGTTCGTTTTCCCTCGCGTACCACTCAGCGCGCTTTACGTCGACGACGCGCGTGCCTTCATCGAGCGACGTGGCGGTGCTGTGCGAACCGGCGCAGTGGTCCAACGGTTGTTGTGTGGGGGAGGGCAAGTCCACGCCGTGGAACTCCGCGATGGCACGATTTTGCCGGTGGGTGCTGTCGTCTGCACGGCTCCACCCCACCACAGCCGGCAGCTTCTGCAAGAACATGGGATCGACATCCCCGAGGCCACCTACGCCCCCATCGTGTCGCTGCACCTCTGGTTCGACCAGCCCCCCCAATTGCCCCCTTTTGTCGGTTTGCTCCATGGCCGCGCCCAATGGGTTTTCGATCGCCACCATCTTTGGCAGACGCTCGAGCCCGGATTAAGCGGAAAGGCACACCTCGCCAGCGTCGTCATCAGCGCTGCGTACGAGGAGATCACCCTTTCCGACAGCGAACTTAGGGAGACTGTCGTCCAGGAACTATTTCGGGCGTTCCCACACCTGCGGGGGATCCGGCTTAGGCACGATCTAGTCGTGCGGGAGAAGAGAGCTACACCGTCGCTAACGCCAACCTTCGAACGGCAACGCCCACCCGTTGCAACTCGGTTGAGAAATCTGTTTTTAGCCGGGGACTGGGTCCGAACTGGTCTACCGGCCACGATCGAAAGCGCGGTGGCCAGCGCCTTTACCGCAGCGGATGCCGTTGTCCGGGCGCAAGAAAGGGCATAGGATGGGATGCAAATGCTTCGGGTTGCGGTTTTCGCTGCTTTGCCCTGGGAATGCAAATGTGTGTTGCCTGTGCTGCGCGACCGCCGTCGGGGTAAAAGCGGGAGCATCCAGTGGTGGGAAGGAGAGGCGGGGGCTTGTCACGTTCGTGTCGTTCAAACCGGAGTGGGAATGATGAGAGCAACCGCCGCAGCACGCGTGACGCTGAGCGAATTCCCCTGTCAGCTCGTCGTCAGCACGGGGTGTGCAGGCGGATTGAGCGCCACACTAGGCTTGGGGGCCGTGGTGATCGCCAGCGAGGTGGTGTGTGGAATCACCAGTTCGATCTTCCCCGTCTCGGAACGTTTAGTGGCCTCGTTGACCGCACGCACTTCCGGCAGTGGGTTGCACTGCGCGATTGGCCGGCAGCTCTCTGTGGCCGAACCGCTTGTTTCGGTGGCGGCGAAGCAACAAGCTGCCATCCGTTTCCAGGCACTGGCTGTGGACATGGAAAGTGCAGCTATTGCCCGGGAGGCGAAAGAAAACGGGATCGCCTTTGCGAGCGTCCGCGCCATTCTGGATCCTGCGCTCGCGTCCTTGCCGCCTACGGAAGAGCTCATCGATCCGGAAAGCGGTCGTGTCCAGCCTTGGCCCTTGATTCGAAAGGTACTGCGGTCAGGCCCCGACGGCTGGCGGAGTTTGCATGAGCTGTACGCTTGGAAGCAAGCCGCAGGAGCCACGCTATCACGCTTTTACCAAAACTGGTTTTCCGCCGGCAACATGCCTGCCTTGGAGGGGAAAAGTTAGCCGAATGGAGGTCGAAGGAGATGCGTTTTCCCTTGCACATCACCACCGACATGTTGAAGTGGCAGATCAAGAATTGGTGGCGTGGCAACAAGCGTTACCCGTTTGTGCTCATGCTGGAGCCCTTGCACACTTGCAATCTGGCCTGCATTGGCTGTTCCCCTGAGCGGTACAACGGAGACCTCAAGGATCGGCTGCCCCTGGACGAATGTCTCAGGGCGGTGGACGAATGCGGCGCACCCGTAGTCTCGATTTGCGGTGGCGAGCCCACGATTTACCCGGAGCTACCAGAACTCATCGATGGGATCCTTGCCCGCAAGCGCCACATCTACCTTTGCACCAACGGAATCCTGCTCGACCGTTTTTACCAGCGTTCGCGGCCGCACAAACGCTTGTCGATCAATGTCCACCTCGACGGCCTGCGCGACACGCACGACTACGTGGTCAATCGCAAAGGCGTGTTCGACAAGGCCATTGCCATGATTCAAGAAGGAAAACGTCGCGGCTACTCCGTGTGCACCAACACGACCATCTACCGCGAAACCGACATGGATGAAATTGAAGCGATGTGTCAGATGCTCACGGAGCTAGGGGTCGATGGCATCCTCCTCTCCCCCGGTTATCACTACGAGGCTTTGGCGGGAGATCACTTCCTTTATAAGCACGAGATCTACGAGAAGTTCGAGCGAGTCTTGGCGCTCGCCCAAAAGTATCCCGTCTCCTCGACGCCCCTGTTTCTCCAGTTTGCTGCTGGGCGGCGCGACTACCCATGCACCCCCTGGGGGAATCCGACACGCACACCTCGGGGCTGGAAAGGTCCCTGCTACCTGATTGCCGGCAACTACTACTCGACTTGGGAAGAGTTCTGGAACGGTGTGGACTGGCGGTACTGGGAATCGCGCCGGGATCCGCGTTGCCAGAACTGCCTCATGCATTCTGGTTTCGAGCCTTCGGTCATCCGTAAACTCGCAGAAAGCCCACGCGATGTGTGGACCATGATCAAATGGAATTTCTCCACTCCCCCCAAACCGGCCCGTGCGGCACGGTCGTAGCGATCGCAAGTTTGACGCCGACTAACGAGCCCAGCAAAAAGTCTTGAGCGAACCACCGCAAGCAGAAAAGGAAAAGCCCCACCACGTCGCTGGGCCTTTTGCCTGAGGCAACGCTCCTGGGGAGCTATCCCGGCGTATCCTCTTGTTCGTCCGGGGAGAGCCACCGCGGGATCCTCATAACTCCAGTTGTGCCCCAAGCTCGACCACCCGATTCACCGGGATCTCGAAAAACGCAGCCGCTGATGGGGCGTTGCGGGCAAGAAGAATGTACAAACGCTTGCGCCACTGCGCCATCCGTGCTCGACCGGTGGGAAGCAAGGTCTCTCGCCCGAGAAAGAAGGTCGTCGTCATAAGATCGAACGCCAGGCCTTTGCTCTGGCAAAGCCGTAACACGTGACGGATTCGTGGCATTTCCATAAATCCAAAGTGGGCCACAATGCGATAGAATCCTTGACCCAAATCCTTGACTTCGATTTTTTCCTTGTCGGGCACTTCCGGTCGCTTCTCCGTCAGGATCGACAACAGGACCACGCGTTTGTGCAAGGTTTTGGTGTGCTTGAAATAATGCAGCAGGATGGCGGGAATCCCGTGTGGCGTCGAGGTCATCACCACTGCGGTACCGTCGACACGGACGACACGCTGGTTTTGCAGGTCGGCAAGGAAGGTCTCCTCGCTCACGCTACCCCGTTCCAGCAAGGCAGCAACCTCGCTTCGTCCCTGTTTCCATGTGCTCAGCACGGTGAAAACGGCAACGCCCACAGCCAGTGCAAACCACCCCCCGTGGGTCAACTTCGCCAGATTGGCCAAGAGAAAGGAAAGGTCGAAGAGCAAAAACAGCGCAGCAGCCGCCGCTGCCGTCAGTAGCGACCAAGACCAAAGCTGCCGGGTCACCGCGTAAAAGAGCAGGGTAGTCGCAGTCATCGTCCCCGTCACCGCTAAACCGTACGCTCCAGCCAAGGCACTGGACGTTCGAAATCCGAGCACCAACATCAAGCACAGTGCTCCCAAGGCCACGTTCACCTGCGGAATATAGATTTGGCCTGCTTGCTCTTCGGAAGTATGGATAATGTTGAAGCGCGGGAGGTAGCCTAACTGCGAGGCCTGGTGGGTCAGGGAAAACGCACCAGAAATGAGCGCCTGCGAGGCGATGATGGTTGCCAAAGTGGCCAAGCCCACCAAGGGGTAAAGCATCCAAGCTGGAGCGAGTTCAAAAAACGGGTGGCTAACCGCACTGCCTTTGGCAAGGAGCAACGCTCCTTGACCGAAGTAGTTCAGCAGCAATGCCGGAAACACCAAGCCGTACCAAGCCAAGCGGATCGGCCGCCGGCCGAAATGTCCCATGTCAGCATACAAAGCCTCCCCCCCGGTGATACAGAGCACGACGGACCCAAGAACCAGAAAGCCATGCATTCCGTTCCGGGCGAAAAACTCGATGGCACGCACCGGATTCAGCGCCTCCCAGATCCACACCTCAACGTGGGGTTGCCGCAACACGGCGCGCAATCCCAAAATGCCGATCACCAGGAACCAGGCAAGCATCGCGGGACCAAATACCGCCCCTAGCCCCCCGGTACCGTGTCGCTGGACCGCAAACAGCAGCAACAAGATCGCGGCAGCGATGGGCACCACGTAAGGCTCGAATGCATGGGTGGCAACCGTAAGCCCCTCCACCGCCGACAAAACGGAAATCGCCGGGGTAATGATCCCGTCGCCATACAACAGCGCTGCGCCAAACAACCCGCAAGAAACCAATACGGATCGCCTGAGCGGAAGGTGACTCTCTTTGGGTATCACCAGCGCAAGGAGTGCGAGAATCCCCCCTTCTCCCTCGTTGTCGGCACGCATCACGAACACCAAATACTTGATCGAAATGACTACGGTGAGCGACCAAAATACCAACGACAGCACACCGACGACGTTTTGTGGGGTAATGCTGACCGCGTGCGGTCCGACAAAACACTCCCGCACTGCATACAACGGCGACGTACCAATATCCCCGAATACAACGCCGAGCGCAGCTAAGGCGAGCCCGATCGTCGGCGACTGGCGGGCGGTTTCTTTGGCTGCTGCTGCCGACCGCCCCACAAAGACGGTCTCAGAATGGCCCGACTTGGGCTCCATCATGGCATCACCCAAAATCCGTCCTCTTACCCAAGTTCAACCGCGAATCGCCGACGGAAAGCGCTACCACTCGTTTTCTCCGTCCTCGGGACCCCTGGCGCATTTCCTGTGTCCGAAGACCAGGAGCAAAGAAGTTTCCACGACGTCGCTCATATGTCCTTCCAGGGTCTTCTCCAACCTCCGGATCGACGCCCAAGCCTAGCCAAGCCATTCGCTCAATCAACGAGACACTCGAACACCCACTGCACGGTGTGGCAAGACAACTTATTTCTTGACAACCGCCGCTTACCTGTCGTAAAGGATTGGCGCGAGGGAGAGAACCGTAACGTGGTCCGCTGCACGAGGTGAAATATTTCGGGGGGTCGCTTTATGAGAGAGACCAAAGGATTTGGTGGCTTCTTGGTTGCTGGAGCTTTCGGGGTAGCTTTGTCGCTAGCAATCAGCATCCCCGAGGTGGCACGTGGCCAAAGCTGTACGTCAGGGCTATTCGCGAACAAGTGCATACCGGGAGGCGGGTCGCGGGTAACCGACTGCCACTTGGAATGGCTCCTACCAACGATGATGATACCGCAATCGCCCAAGTTCACCGGTTCGGGGGTGCCGAAAAACAAATACATTTGTTACGAAGGTGACCCGCGTTGTGACCTCGACTCTGATTTGGATAACAAAAGCTGCTCGGTACCGGTGCAACTGTGCATTAATAACGCCGACCCCCGTTTTGCGGGCAACTGTACGCCGTCCGCGCTTGCCGCATTCGAAGTGAAGAAGCCAAAGGCAACGAGCCTCGATCCTGCCGACGTGGCTAACCTTTCCGCGTTGGAGTCCGCCGCGAGTTCTGGTTTTGGACTCACAGTGATGCGCAAAAGCACCCCGACTACCTCTGGAGGATCGAATTCCAGTCCCAACCTTTGCGCCAGCCCGGTCCCGATTATCGTTCCGCTAAAGGTAACTGCATCGGGGAAGATTCGCCCCGGAACGCGTGCGCTACGGGTCATGGCGAAAACGACCAACGGCCTCCTTGATCCAGACACGTTGAAGATTCAGTGTCTGCCCAGCACCTGCGGGAACGGGATCGTGGAGGCAGATCATGAAACGTGCGACGATGGCAACCGGACAAACGGCGACGGTTGTGATCAAGGTTGTCAAAGGGAGATGCCTTCGCCCACACCGACGCCGACAGCAACGAATACCGCCACGCCTACCAACACCGCTACGCCAACGGTAACTCCCACTCCCACTGTCACGGACACCCCAACCCGCACGCCAACGGAAACCAAGACCTTCACGCCAACGCGCACCGGCACGCCCACCCACACGCCCACAGTGACTCACACACCGACTCGAACCTCGACGCCCACATGGACCTGGACACCCACGCGCACTCCAACACCGACTCGTACCCCAACCTCCACCAACACGCCCACAGTCACGCATACACCTACGGTAACGCCCACTCCCACCGACACGCCAACGCCAACGGCCACCTTTACACCCACACCGCCACCCGAAATCTATCTCGATTCACCCGCGCACGGGGTCTTTACCACCGCCAGCACCGCCAACGTGACCGGGCACGTGGTCAACCCGGTAGCGGGACAAGTGGTGAAGGTGAACGGCGTCACCGTATGTTCGGGACCGTGTACGACCTTTAGTTACAACATGCCGCTCGATGCTGGCCTGATCTTCAACCCTGTGCTGGCTGAGCTCACGGTTCCCGCAACTAATTTCAAGGCGCGTGATCGCCGTGTCATCATTCGGGGGCAGTCAGTCGCCGACGGTGCTTTCTCCATCAATGCTTTAGGCATGCGCATCAACGACTCAGGTTTCGATAAGCTCGAGCCGGTGATCCAAAGCATGATTCCGCTCGACCTGGCAACGCTCCTGCCCCCCGGAATGTTGATCACGGACGACAACATCTGTATTGCATCCCTGTTTGGTGCCTGTCTCGGGGGAATCGACAAGGTTTATGTGTGCAACCCGCCTGGGCAAGGTTGTGCTCCAGGTGATCGTCCTTCGATGTCCGGTTTTAGCATCAATATCGATTCGCAAAGTGGCTATGTGCAACTCGACATTATTCTGTACAACATCCGGCTGCGCTTATGGCTCGTTGGGTATGGAATCATGCCGGATTGCGCTCTGCGCGTCACTTCCAGTTCCGCATTGATCCGTGGCAACTACACCCTCGCACCGGCATCGCCCGACCCCAGCCTCTTGGATGTGAACCAGCAAGGTGACGTCACCGTGACCTTCGCGAACTTTAACGCTTCGATCGAAGGTGGTTTTACTTGCGACGTTCTCGACTTCTTGGCCCCGTTGTTTGTCGACCTCGAGCAAACCGCCCGCAATCAACTTGTCAATTACCTGCGCGACCCAGATGGACCTGGCCCCCAAGATTCACTCATTGCCGACGCGTTGGAAACGGCATTGTCGCAGCTATCGATTGCTGGAGCGATTGGCGGCGCACTGGGCGTGCAACTCGACGCTCCGTTCAACTTCGTAGCCCCGGACACCCTGGGGGTTACCTTCGGCGTCAACGCCAGGATCATGTCCACGGACAAACCTCCCCACACGCCTGACTTCACCGCTTCCCTGCACGTCCCGGAAGCCTTCCCCTCGTACGGTGCGACAACGCCTGTTCAAAACCTCCCCTATCACATGGCCATCAGCCTCGGCACTTCGGCAATGAACCAGCTCCTGAAGGCCTTGACCGAGGAAGGCATCTTGAACATCGACATCAGCCAAATCGACCTCGGCTCTGGCCCCGTGGACATCACCTCTGATCTGTTGGCGCTCTTCCTCCCTGAATTCGGGAATCTGCCCTCCGGCACGCAGCTGACCATCCGCATCGAGCCAACTATCGCCCCAGTGCTTACCGGAAACCTCGGTCCGAACCCCGGAGATTTGGCAGAGTTGAAACTCGCTCACCTCTTGATCTCGATTTGGTCGCGCGACCTCTCGACTTCGTACCTGCGCGGTGCCGTCGACGCCCGGACTGGGCTGCAGCTCACTTACGTGGCGGCCACAAACTCGATCAGCTTCGCGATCAGCAACGTCAATCCAAGCGACGTCAGCACTGTGGTGCTGCAAAATGCAATCGGCGTGAATGAAAACGATCTCCAGTCGATCATTCCGCAACTGGTGCAGCAGTTCTTGCCGTCGCTTGCCGGTGGTCTCGGGTCGCTGCCGTTGCCGTCGCTGCTAGGTCTACAGCCGGTAGGAGTGGAGCTCTCGCGCCTGGGTCAAGTGATCACCATCTTCCTCAACTTCCAATAATCCCGTTCCAAGTAGTAAAGGAAAGCGGCGGAGGGATCGGCCCTTCGCCGCTTTTCTTTTTGGCTGAGCTCACCCGCGCGCAGTCACTGGAATAAAAGCGCGGTTTTTCTCGTCATCATCCCTTGCATGAACCATATGGTGCCAAATTCACTGCAGGGGTGGGACGAGAGCTCGAGCAATCACGCTCGTCCTGAAAGTCGTAACGTTGTGGGGCACGTGTCGGCAAACTTGATTCACCACGAGTTCGTGCTTCCTTCGCAATACTTCGCGCCCGTGTCGGAGCGTGTGCTATCGCCCGAACAGCGCCTCATGTTGGCCATTCTTGAGGACGCTGTGTACACGGTCCTGAAACACGCGGGCACACGAAATCGCCGTGCGCAAAGGCTGGTGCGCGACGCCGAGCGCTGGATGGCGTTGACCGACCGTTCGTGGCTGTTCTCCTTCGAGAACATTTGCGCCGTCCTCGGCCTTGAAGCCGCAGCCGTGCGCTCACGGCTGCGCCGCTTGCAGCTTCGTGCGGAGCGGCTCGGATCCACTGGCCTTGCAAAACTCGCCAATCAGCACCGCGTGGTTGGGCGGCAGCACCGGGTGGTCCTCGCACCTTCCCTCCGTCGCAGACTCCGTGCCCAAGAACAGGCCCGTACGGCCCGCCAGCAGAAGCAAAAAGCCTAACCACGTCGATGTAGACATCTGCCTCGGCTTTCGCACCTTGACGAGAAGCGAGCCATGCTGTTGCATGCCTTTGCCCCGACGATTGGGGAAGGAGGTTCACAGCATGTGGAAGCGACTTCTGCGCGAGAGCTTCACCGCAAAGCTTAGCTTGCTGTTACTCACCACTTTTGGTTGCGCTCAGCGTGCATATCATGCAACCACTTATCCGCAGACCAACCAGGAGCTTCGCTTCGGGTTGATGACGCCCACCGACGGTGCTCGCTACGAAGACATCGTGCGCGCCTGGCGCGAAGCCGAAGCTCTCGGCTGGGACAGTGCCTGGCTCAACGACCACTTTATGCCCGTATTTGGCGACACCGATCGCAACCAGTACGAAGCCTGGACTTTGCTTGCCGCGCTCGCAGCACAAACGAAGCGCATTCGTATCGGGGTGCTGGTGACCGGGAACACTTACCGCAATCCTGCCCTTTTGGCCAAAATGGCTGCCACCGTAGACGAAATTTCCCGTGGCCGTCTCGACCTTGGCATTGGCGCTGGTTGGTATCGCAAAGAGCACTTTGCCTATGGATTTCACTTTGGCACCGAAAGAGAACGAGCCGAACGGTTGCAAGAGGCGCTGCAGGTGCTGAACCTTTTATGGGGCGAAAAGCATCCAACGTTGCGCGGCAAGTATTACACGCTCTACCAAGCGCCGTTTGCCCCGCGAGGGATTCAATCACCGAGAGTGCCTATCATCATCGGTGGGCAAGGGAAAAAGCGCATTGTCCCGCTTGTGGCCCGTTATGCGGATGGTTGGAACGCCCCCGTGCAAACGGATGCCAAAGGATTTGCCGAACGCGTCGACCTCATCCGTCGCGAGTGCCAGCGCATCGGGCGGCAAGACTGCCCTACGCGCTTCTCGAAGATGTTTGCGCTGGTAACGATTTCTCGGGCACCTCTTGTCGGACCCGCGGTGCGTACCGCTGCCCGTTTGCTGCCTCAGGTGGATGCAGCCACTGCGTGGCACCTTCTGGCCGGTTCTCCAGCAGATATTGCCGAGCAAATTGCACCGTTCGTCCGCGCCGGTTGTAACGAAGTGATCGTCAGTTTTCTCCCGCCCTTCGATTCGGAAACCATTCGCACGTTTACCAACGAGGTCATCCCCAGAGTTCGCACCTTGCAAGGTGCGGGGACGTAGCGCCTCGGCTGCTGCGCGCCCTCCCTCTTGCGGCAATGGCAGCGACCGGTAGCCTAGGCTGAAACCCTCCTCTTCGGAGCATCCATGGATTGGCACCTCGGTTCAACGGAGCAGATGATTCGCGATACTTTCCGCGCGTACTTCCACGAACAGCTCGAGCCACTCGTCCCGGCGATGGAGCGTGGGGAGCAGTTACCCTACCCCTTCATGCGGCGGATGCACCGTGAGCTCGGGTTGGACGCGTTCCTCAGCGTGGGGGCTGAAGCCCCTGCGAGAGGCAAAACGCCCTCGGTGCCAGCGGGCGACGAGCGCGTGGCACGGTATGCCCGAACCACGTTCTCCGTCGAAATGGCTCGAGTAAGCCCGTCGTTCGCTCTGAGTTATGGAGCAAGCGTCGGGCTGTTCGGCGCAAACGTGGCCAAGCGTGGCACAGCGGAGCAAGTGACCCGTTACGCCATGCCGGTGCTCCGCTGCGAACTCGTCGGTTCGTGGTGTTTAACCGAACCGCAAGCCGGAAGCGATGCCCTTGGCGGGATGCAAACCCGAGCTCGCTACGGCGGCGATCATTATGTGCTCCGTGGCGCCAAGACGTTCATCACAAATGCCCCATATGCTGACGTCTTCCTGGTTTACGCACGTGTCCAAGGCGGCCCGCTAGACGGCTCCATTCAGCCTTTTATTCTCGAGCGCGGGATGCCTGGGCTCACGACCGGAGGGCCGATGAAAAAAATGGGGATGCGCGGCTCGCCGACCGGTGAAGTTTTCCTCGAAGAGGTCCGTGTTCCGTGCGAACAACTGCTCGGGGGCGGGGTGCACCAACGGGACCATGTAAAATCCAGCCTGGCGCAAGAACGACTGGGGCTGGCCACCCTGTCGTATGGCATTGCCGAGCGTTGTTTCGACATCGCCCGTGACTATGCCAAACAGCGACACCAGTTCGGCCAGCCGATCGCCAACTTCCAGCTCGTGCAGCAACGCCTCGCACGCATGTACGTCGCCTTGAGTAACGCACGGCGCTTCGTCTATGCGGACTACTACAGCGACCGCCCGCTCTCGGAATCCGTTGCCGAGATCTGCGCGGGGAAACTATACTGCGCCGAGGTCGGCACATTTGTCGCCTTCGAAGCCATCCATATTCTCGGGGGTTACGGGTACATGGAAGAGTTCGTCGTCGAGCGGCTTGCCCGCGACGCCAAGCTCATCGAACTCGGCGGCGGTACCACAGAGATGCAAATCCTCACCATCGCCCGCGAGATCCTGCGCTAGGTTTTTTCCGTCCACACGTCATCGCTGTGAGCTTCGAGTCGCGTCTAACTGCGTTGTCTTTTCGTCGGATGCCTGGTAAGTAGCCTGCCTGATGGAACTCAATCCATTTTCTTACGAGTTTCACGATGATCCTTACCCCGTTTATGCGTGGCTCCGGGAGCACGCTCCCCTGTACTACAACCCGCAGCTCGACTTTTACGCCCTTTCGCGATTCGAAGATGTGTGGGGAGCGTTGCTGGATTGGCGCACCTACAGCTCGCGCGAAGGGGTCACACTCGAACGCATTGACACGACGTTATTCGAAGCGACACCGATGATGATTTTCATGGATCCGCCCAAGCACGACCGCTTGCGGCGTTTGGTGAACTCAGCATTTACTCCCCGCCGGATCGCTGCGCTGGAACCGTTCGTCCGCGAGCTGTGTCAGAAACTGGTCGCGAAGTTACGAGGGCATGGCGGAGGTGATTTCGTCACCGAGTTTGCCGCGCCCCTTCCACGAGAGGTAATTTTTACTCTGCTCGGTGTCCCGAACGAAGACCGGGTGCAGCTTCGCGAGTGGATGGATCGCGCACTCGAGCGCGACCCCGACACTCCGTCCATCCCATCCCGGGCAATCGAAGCGAGTATGAACTTAATCCGTTACTGGTTCCAACTCGTGGATACCCTGCGCCGCCAACCCAACGACGGGCTGATTTGCGCGCTCTTTCATGTCGAAATCGATACCGACGAGGGCACACGCACCCGCTTGACCGACGGCGAGATCGCCGGGTTCTGCGCCCTGCTGGGGACCGCGGGAAACGAGACGGTTACGCGCCTGCTGGGCAATGCTGCGGTACTTTTCCATCGCCACCCCGAGGCGTGGCAACTTCTCTGCCGGGAACCTAAACGGATCCCCCAAGCGTTGGAAGAGGTTCTGCGTTACTGGCCCCCTTCGCAATACCAGGCCCGAACCGTGACGACCGACGTCGAATGGTACGGAACTACGGTTCCCGCGGGAGCACGCATTTTGTTGTTGAATGCCGCAGCCACGCGTGACCCGCGTGCCTTTGCGGAGCCGGACCGCTTCGACATCGAACGACAGATCCCCTTGCATCTGAGCTTCGGCTACGGCATCCACTTTTGCCTCGGCGCCTCGCTCGCGCGCCTCGAATCCCGTGTGGCGATCGAGGAATTTGCGCGGGCATTCCCCCACTTCGAAGTGGACGAGACGCATTGCGTCCGCGCCCACATGAGCAACGTGCACGGCTTCGACCACGTGCCGTTTCGTGCGACCGCAGGCTAACGGTAGGGGAACGCGTAGTTCGCCTGGGCCCACGATCCGCTGCGCCGCGCAACACCGGATCCTGCCTTCGAGGGCGTCGAGCTCGACACCGCAAACACCTGCCATCCCGCCGACGCACAGGACCCTGGACAATCGACTCCTGCTGTGCTGGCCCGCGCCCGCATGCTATGCCGCCGTTTCCTAGGATCGGAGCGCAAATCGGAGATGGGTTCTCCACCTGCTCCATCGATACGGTTGACAGGAGGGCGCCCCTTGGTATTGTGGAACGGACTAGTCCGTTTCGAAATTTGATGTCATGGCAGGACGTAAGAAAAGCCTACAACTTCGCGAGGCCATCGTGCGGGGCGCCGCCGAGGTGTTCTCCAAGCACGAATTTCACGAAGTGCTGACCGACGACATCGCCGCTCATGTCGGCGTGGGGAAAGGGACCCTCTATCGGTACTTTCGCTCCAAAGAGGAACTCTACCTCGCGTCCATCGGCGACGGGCTGCGCGAGCTGCATGCCTCGGTGACAGCGGTACTGGCGCAGTCTTCACCCCTGGTGCCGACCATCGAGCGGCTGACACACACGCTCATCGACTACTTTTGGGACAAGCGCGATTTTTTCGTCTTGATGCATCGCTTGGAGCCGAAACTCAAAGCGAAAGAGCGTGCGGAGTGGCGGCAGCGACGGGACGAAATCGTGGACATGTTGCGACGCCGTATCGATGAAGCCGCGCAGCGTGGAGAAATTCCCCCTGTTCCATCCCGCTTGGCTACTGAGGCCTTGCTCGGGGCGATTCGCGGCGCCTGTGTTTACCGGCAAAACAGCGATCGACCCCAGGAGGTAGCTCGCACCATTTCCCGCCTATTCCTTTGCGGACTTCTAGGAGGGGAATTGCGCGGCCCGAACCCTGCCCTGCACCAGGTCGTCACTACTCGGCGTTGAGGAGAAGTTATGCTGCGTTTTTACGGTCTGTTGCTCTCCGTCTTCGTTGTCTTCGCCAGTAGCTGCGATCGTGCCGGCGGTGCGGAAAGTGCTGCTGCCACTCGAAAGGAAACCGCCGGGCGCGGAGTTGTGGTCAGGGTGGCCCGGGCGGTGGAGCGACCGGTGAAGCGAACGGTGAATTTCGTTGGCACCTTGTACGGCCGAGAAGAGGTGACCATTGCCAGCCAAGTGGAAGGACAAGTGAAACGCATCTGGGCCGACTTAGGCGATGCAGTCGCGGAAGGGGCTGTACTGTTAGACATCGATGACGACGCTTGGCGGGCAAGGCTGCGCGAGGCCGAAGCTAACTTGGCCAAAGCGCGGGCGGACGAGGAGCGAGCTCGCCAACTGGTCGCTGAGGAGATCATCTCCCCGCAGGAATACGAAGCACGCAAGACCGCGGCTCGGATCGCTGAGGCGCAGAGGGATCTTTTGCAGGTCACGTTACGTCACGCCCGGGTTGTGTCCCCACTGAGCGCGGCCGTTGCCCGCCGCTTTGTTTCCGCGGGCGAGTACGTAAGGCCGGGAACGCCGCTTTTTACCCTTGTGGTGTTGGATCCACTTAAGTTGCGCGGCGATGTGCCCGAACGCTTTGCTCCCGAGTTGGCACCCGAACAGCCCGTGGAGGTTCGCGTCGATGCCTACCCGAGCGAAATTTTTATGGGATCGCTGGCGCGAATCAGCCCCGGTTCGAACCCCCAAAACCGCTCCCTTACCGTCGAGGCCACCGTTGCCAACTCCGGTGGCAAGCTCAAGCCCGGGTTCTTTGCCAATGCCGCCATTGTCACCAAGGTCGACGATCGTGCGGTCTGTATCCCGCAAGAGGCAGTGGTGTCCTTCGCCGGGGTCCACTCTGTTTTTGTCATCACCGCCGGGAAAGCCGAGGCGCGAGAAGTGGAAATTGGCGGTCGCTTGCCGGACGGTTGGCTCGAAGTAGCTCGGGGGGTCAGCCCCAACGAGCTCGTTGCTGTATCTGGTTTGACCAAGCTCCACTCTGGCGTTCCCGTCGAAGTCGACGGGGACGTGAAAGAGCCGGAGGCCGCTAGGGCGAGTGGTGTATGAAACTCGTGGAGATTTGTATCCGCCGCCCTGTGGCGGCCACTATGGGGATCGCATTCCTCGTGGTCATGGGGCTCTTCTCGTATCGCCACTTGTCGGTCGATCTGTTCCCGAACATCGACTTCCCGATCGTGGTCGTGAACACAACGCTCAAGGGGGCGAGCGTGGAGGAGATGGAGTCGAGCGTCACCAAGGTGATCGAAGAAGCGGTGAACACGATCGAGGGAATTGAAGAGTTGCGCTCGACAACAAAAGAGGGATTGTCGCACGTCGTCGTCATTTTTCGCCTCGAGCGGAACCGGGAAGCGGCCGTACAAGATGTGCGTGACAAGGTCGCCGCGGTGACCTCGAAGCTTCCCGCAGGTACAGATCCACCAGTGGTGATGAAGTTCGACGTAGAGGCCTCCCCCATTCTTTCCATCGCAGTCGCTGGCCAGAGAAGCCTACGCGAGGTTACGGAGGTTGCGCGCAAACTGATTAAGGAAGACCTGGAAACCCTGCCTGGTGTGGGCTCGGTCACCGTGGTGGGGGGTCTGGAACGAGCCATCAACATCGAAGTCGACCCCCAGCGGCTAGCGGCGTACGGCCTCTCGATCAATCAGGTTCGCGCCGCCCTGCGGGCGCAAAACGTCGAGCTCCCGAGTGGCCATGTCGACCAAGGCAGTAAGGAACTCACCCTGCGCACCATGGGGCGGATCGAGCGAGTCGACGACTTTCGCCGACTCATCATCGGCAATGTGCAGGGTCGGCCGATCCACTTGGGCGACGTTGCCACCGTCATCGATGGTTTTGTCGAACCACGCACCATGGCCCGGCTCGACGGCAACCCCGCCGTCAACCTGCTGGTGCGCAAGCAAAATGGCCAAAACACCGTCGACGTCATCAAGCGAATCAAGAATCGGCTCCACGAACTGCAGGCGGTCCTCCCAGGCGACGTTCGCATGCAGATCGTGCGCGACCATTCGCGGTTTATCGAGCGATCCATCGAGGAAGTACAATTTCACCTCGTGTTGGCTGCGTTCTTAGTCAGCCTCACCGTGCTGTTGTTCATCGCCAATTGGCGAGCCACGCTGATTGCAGCCGTAGCCATACCGACGTCGATCATCGCCACCTTCACCCTAATGCGCTGGCTGGGGTTTACCATCAACAACATCACCATGTTGGGATTGGTGTTGGCCACGGGCATCGTCATCGACGACGCTGTGGTCGTTCTCGAAAACATTTTTCGTTACGCGGAAGAAAAGGGGTTGCCCCCGCAGAAGGCAGCGGCGGCGGCCACCAAAGAAATCAGCCTCGCTGTCATGGCGACCACGCTGTCCCTGGTGGTGATTTTCCTGCCCGTGGCATTCATGGAAGGCCGGGTGGGACGCTTTTTCAACAGCTACGGAGTGACGGTGGCCTGTGCCATTATGGTGTCGCTGCTGGTATCGTTCACCTTGACCCCAATGCTTTGCGCCCGATTTCTCAAAGTCTCGCCGGAACGAGCGCAGAGCAGTCGACAGCGAAGATTTTATGCTGCCATCGACCGCGGCTATGGAGCATTGTTGCGCTGGTCCTTGCAACACCGCTGGGCCATCGTGCTGGGGTCACTGCTCACGGTGGCCACCACCGTCCCGCTGTTCCGTCTGGTGGGTAAGGATTTTTTACCCCAAGACGACCAAAGCGAGTTCGAAGTGATCGTACAGACCCCTGAAGGTTACAGCTTATCCCGTACTGACGCGACGATGCAGGCACTCGAGGCGAAGTTGCGCGAACTGCCCCACATCGAGCATATGCTCACAACCATCGGGGACGCCACTGGCACCCTGCGCGCGGGGGAAGGACCCGTGACCGAAGCTTCGATTTACGTGCAGCTCACAGACTTGCGCCACCGTAAGCAGTCGCAGTTCGAACTGATGCAGCGGGCACGCGAGATTTTGGCAACGTTTCCGGACCTCCGCGCCAGCGTGCAAAATATCAACCTGTTCATGGGAGGCGGCCAGCGTTACACCGAAATCGAGCTCGATCTCACTGGGCCGAGCTTGACCAAGCTGGAAGAATATTCTCGGCGCCTGATGAACGGTATGCGCGCCGTCCCTGGGATTGTCGACGTGGACACGACCTTATCCATGCGCCAGCCGGAACTGCGGGTGCGCATTCATCGGGAAAAGGCTGCCGATCTGGGTCTGCGAGTAGAAGATATCGCGACCGCTCTACGCACCTTCGTCGCTGGCGAGGCAGTGACCAAATACAAAGAGGACCAGGAGCAGTACGACGTTTGGTTGCGCGCCCGCGGCCGCGATCGGGTCGACGCCCAAACCCTCGGCGATCTCAGCATCGCGACACCGCACGGTTCTCTCGTGAAACTCGCAAACGTGGCCACTCTTCAAGAAGAACTCGGCCCTGCGCAGATCGACCATTTCCGCCGGCAACGCAAAGTGACGATCGTCGCGAATCTCGAAAATCTCCCCTTGTCCGAGGCCATCGCGCACATCGAGAAAATCCTGACGAGCTTGGATCTGCCACCGACCTACAAAGCCGAATTCGGTGGTCGCGCCAAAGCCCTGGGCGAAACTGGCTCGAACTTTGCCGTCGCGTTTATCTTGAGCTTGGTGTTCATGTACATGATCCTGGCAGCGCAGTTCGAGAGCTTACTCCACCCGATTACGATTCTCCTAGCGTTGCCCCTATCCGTGCCCTTTGCCCTGCTATCGCTCTGGCTCTTAGGGGAGACGTTGAACATTTACAGCGTGCTCGGACTTTTCATGCTGTTCGGCATCGTGAAAAAGAATGGAATTTTGCAAATCGATTACACCAATACTCTCCGCGCACAAGGAATCGAGCGAGACACCGCCATTCTCGAGGCCAACCACGTTCGCTTGCGCCCGATTCTCATGACCACGCTGATGCTCATCGCCGGCATGATTCCCATTGCCCTGGGACAAGGACCCGGATCGAGCACCCGAGCCTCGATGGCAAAAGTGATCATCGGTGGGCAGGCGCTGTGCCTACTACTCACCTTGCTCCTGACACCGGTAGCGTATTCCTTGTTCGACGATTTGAGCAAGGCCCGCGTGCTGCAAGCGCTGCTGCACTGGGTGCGAGCGCGCGGGTACCAAATCCTTGGCGTGGCAAACGGTCGAGCAAAAGCGTAAAAGCCTCGCACCTCTGGGCGTGGAAGGAGGGGAAGGATATGAGGCAAGCGGCCTACAGCCTGATCGGGATTAGCGCAGTGCTGGCCGTGGGTCTGGGTGTTCGCGCCGCCGCGGAGCCCATCGACATGCGCCAGATTTCAGGGGCAACGTTACGCGCGGTCGAAACCCTCGAGCAACTGCCTGGGATCGGAGAGATCCTACGCGACCAATGGAGCGGAGAACTCCCAGCCGACGCTCAAGAAGCGGAAGCCGACTTATCGCACTATGGCCTACTGCTGGAAGCTAAGATGCAGCCGACAACTTTGGCGCAATGCATCGCGCTAGCACTAGAGAACAACACAGGCCTGCAAGTGCAACGCCTAAACCCGATCGCTGCAAGCGCCGAGGTGCGGCGAGCCCGCGCGAGCTTCGACCCACGCTTTTTCGCCACCTTGACGCGCGACCGAGCCACGCAACCTGCCACTACGTTCCTGTTCGCCGGCCGCTCCCCGGTCCTGTTCAACCAAAACTTCACCTTGAACGCTGGCGTCCGCAAAACCTTGCTGACCGGCGGACAAATCTCCGTTCAGTTCAGCAACAACCGTAGGCTCACCAATCCCTCCCTCGCAAATCCGCTGGTGCCTCTGTACACGACGTCTTTGAGTTTGAACGTTGTCCAACCGCTCTTGCAAAATTTTGGTTGGCGCTATGCGCTTCTTCTCGTCGACGTTGCAAGTGCGGCACAGGAAGCGGCTTATCACCAGTACGTTGCCGCGATCACGAACTTGGTTGCACAAGTGGAGCGCGCATACTGGAGCCTGGTGCTCGCCAAAGAAAACGTGCAACTTCAAGAGCGAGGGCTGGAGCTCGCCAAAGAGATCCTCAGGCAAAACGAAGGGAAATACAAAGTAGGGGCACTCCCCCACGCGGCCGTGCTCGAAGCGCAAGCCAATGTAGCCAGCCGCGAGGCTGCTCTTATTCGGGCAAGGAATGCCGTGGTTGTCGCTCGCGACCAATTGCGCGCATTGATCAACGCCAAGACGGAAGACCAGTCAGCCCTCCTTATGCTCGACCCGGAGGATCGTCCCACGGTGGAGCCTTACTCGACGGATTTAAACACGAGCCTCAATCGTGCCCTGGAACAACGCCCCGAATTGGCAGCCGCACGCACGGATGTACGGGCGAAAGGATTACAACGAAAAATGGCGCAAAACCAACTGCTCCCTCAACTGAACCTGGTCGGAGGTATTGGAGTGAACGGCTTGGCCGGAGCGGAGCAGCGGGTTTTGTTTGGCGACCCGCCGCAGCCGGTTCGCGTAAACCCGTCGTACGTCGGCGGTTACGGCGATGCCCTCGCTCTTCTACCCGACGGGCGGTTCTACAATTACGCCATCGGCGCAACCATCGAAGTGCCCTTGGCCAACGCCCAGTCGAAGGCCGCCTACGCGCAATCGAATATCAACTTCCAGCAATCGCGTTTAACCCTGCAACAGCTCCAGGAAGCAATCACCTTGGAGGTCAAAACCGCTTTGGCCAATTTGGACAGCGACCTCAAGGCCATCGATGCCACACGTGCCGCACGCCTGGCAGCAGAAGAAAACGTGCGCAATCAAAGAGCACGCTATGAGGTGGGCTTGGCGACGACTAAAGACTTGCTCGACTACACCGAGCAACTAACTCGCGCCCAATTTGCCGAAGCAGAAGCGCTGGTCCGCTACAATACCGATTTGGCTGAGCTCCGCCGCGTGGAAGGCACATTGCTGCAGGCGCGAAACGTGGTCGTAGAACCGCTGCGCCCGGAAAAACCCTCGTGGTGGGCCCGGTTTTGACAACCCGCACCCTGCTTGTGCGGCGACACCTCATGGACTGCACTTTGCCCGGGACACAACACCGTACCCGGCTGTCCCGGCATCGGACGAAAAGGACAAAGCCTCGAGCACTGCACGATTGGCTATCGTTCTCATCAGAAAACCGGGAGCAGTGTAATCGCAGTTTTGAGCGGTCCATGAGGGAATGAAATGGCCGAGCCGCTTTTTTCCCGGGACTCCATGCTTTCAGCGCGCCCGTGCAACAAGCAGCGTTCCAGATGTCCCTCCATGGACAGAAAAGATGTGAGCGAAAACTAGCGCGTTCGGGATCCACTCCGGAAACGCTCGACCATGCCACTGGTGTCTTGATGGCTGAGCCGGCGCAAGCATGATTTGGTGATTCTGCGGGCCAAAGTTGATCGAGAGGATTTTTTTTCTTTCATCGGTCTACGCTTACTGCTGGCCGCGAAACGATTAGCGAATTCCTTCCTGTAAACCGCAAGCTATGGTGAATCGAACGGCTCTTCTTCACGATGGGCTCTTTGTGCGAACACCTAGAACACTGCGGACGGTCGTGGATGGGCAAGAGCTCGGGACACATTGAGCCCGTGGCCGGTCGATGGGAACAAAGACCTAGGGGCGGCAAGGCTCAGCGGGCTGGCGCGGCGGCGTCCCTAGCATCTAAATGCACTCGGGCCGGCGCCGAACCGTGGAACGCCTTGTGTTGCCAGAGCCAACCTTTCGACCGATTGCCCCCGTCGCTTCTCAGGAATACGGCCAGCGAGCTTGGCCTCCCATAACGGCTCAGGCAGTAAGCAGGCTCGGAACGGGAGGTATGCAACCAAGAGCTCATCCAGGAGAAAGAACCGGCAACCACCGAAATCCGTGACTACGCGCCCGGGGGCGGGGTTCACGGTAATGTGCAGGTGGTGGGGCTGGCGCAAACCATGGTCCGTCTCCTGTTCCTGATGCTCTGAGCGCATCGTGGAGCTGTCGCCTCTCTTGTGGTACCGACGCTCGTATTGGGCCAGGCGGCGGGGCAGGTAGAGCTCATACCGTTGGGCGGAGGAAGTCGGACAGTGCGGGCGTTCGTATGCAGGGGGGATCGTGGTGCTGTGTTTTTGTGGTCCGTGATTCGTCCTCGATCCCCGCCATTGCATCCGAGAGCGCAGGATGAAGAAGGTCACGTGGTCAGTGCCGTGTTCTTTATGGCAGGCGGCAAGTGCCCGGGGGCCAGAGTCCGATCCTCTCGCAAGCCTGCTCGATCAGCTCCGCGGAACCGAGCGCAAAAAAACAATGCGGCGGCACAGCGTTCAACGCTGTGCACAATCGTACGACAAGAACCACCAAGCTTACAGTATCCCCCATATCCACTGCGAAGGCCGCCCTCATCGTGATTCCCGCTGACTTAGTCAAAGGTCGTGTCGCCGATGGCTGGGCTGGCGGCGCGAAGAATTTGCCTTGAGAACTACGTTGGCCATGGCTTCAGGGCTTGACCCTTCGAGCGTGCCCGGGTACTTTGTGAACTCGCGAGTCAGTAAATGGCGGCAACGAAGACGGCCACGATCACCCCTAAGGCCTCTTTCCCCCCGACACCGCGGGGTCGGCCGCCAATCCCGGGTTTGCGAAAACGAATCCTCGCTGCTGCTGTTCATGTGTTTGCCAGGCGTCCCTTCCACGAGGTTCGCGTCGAAGATGTCGCTTCAGAAGCTGGCGTCGCAAAAGGCACAGTGTATCGGTACTTCAGGAACAAAGAACAACTCTTTCTCGCCTCACTGCTCCAAGGCATCGACGGACTCCAAGAGGAGCTCCAGCGGGTAGCTGCGTCCGAACCAGATCCAGTGCGACGACTCGGGGCCCTAGTCACGTCTCTCCTCGAGTTTTTCTGGGGGCGCGACCTGTTCTTCCTTCTCTTGCATCGCAGTGAAGAGGCGGGGGATGCAGCAAACGTTCGCGCTTGGCGAGCCCGCCGGCAAAGTTTCGCGCAACTGATCGCGCGAGCACTGAAGGAAGGCATCGCAGCCGGAAAGATCCGCCGTGTGAACGTCCGTCTAGCCACCGAGGCCCTGCTGGGCATGTTGCGCGGGGTCCACCGTTATCGTGTTACGGGAGACACGGCTCAGGAATCCGTGAGCATCGTTCTGGATGTGTTTCTTCACGGGGTGCTCGCGCGCACCCCGTCGAGGCACACGGCCTTGTTCCAGAGGAAACCGTGAAGTTGGTTTTGAGCATCCTTCTGTACGTATGCATGTGCGCCACTGCACCGGCACAAGGGCAGAACTCTCTCCAGGAGTGCATCGCGCTGGCACCGCGCCATCACCCTGCGCTCCAAGCTCGGGCCGCGCAGGCTCGCATTCGGCGAGCTGCATCAACCTACCTCCGCAAACTCGATGCCACCTATTCCGCTAACCGCCGTAGCACAAGCGTGACGGCACGGGCGGGAGCAACCCTCGGCACCACCACGGAAACGTTCAATAGCTTCGATACGGGCCTCAGCTTCAGCCAACCGCTATCCGACTTCGGGCAAGCATTTTACGCCATCGAGTCCGCGCAATCTGCGGCCAAGGCTTCCAGAGCAGACTGGGAGACCCCACGACAGCAGATGATCCTTCGGGTCCGGCAGGCCTACTTCACCTTGCTCACCGCTCAGAACTTACGAGCGGTGGCTGCCGAAGCCATTCGCCGCAGCGAGAAACACCTCGAGCTAGCCAAAGCCCGATACGACGTGAGACTGGCAACGCGGCCCGATGCCACAAGGGAGCGAGCGCAGCTAGCTGCAAACCAACTCGACCCGCTGCGGGGCGAACACAATGTCCGTCTAGGCTACGTAACGTTGCGCCAGACGCTCGGACTCGATGCACCCGGATACTTTGCCCTGGAAGAGATCTTCGTTCTCCCGGCGATTTTGGCCGAGGAAGACACGCTGATCAGACGCGCGTGGGAGAACAGACCGAAACTGCGTCGGCTGGCAGCGCGAATCTGCGCTGCCGAGCAAGCACTGACAGCGCTCGAGCGCCATCACCTACCGGCGATCGCTGCAGGTGGCCAGGAGCCACGGTCTGAAGCAGCCTTCCCCTTGCGACCCAACGGGAACACCGGTGCTGCCATGACCCTGCCCCTGTTTCGTGGTGGCCTCACAGTCGCCGAGACCGAGGCCGCCAAACACACCGTGGGCGCACTCGGACATGATACGGACACTTTCCGCCAACGCATCGCTCTCGAGGTGCGAGAGGCACGGTTGCGTTTGGGAGCAGCTGCAAAAAGCATTCAGGTTTCGCAAGAGGGGGCGAAGCACGCACGCCAAAACCTGGCGCTAGCGGGAGGACGCTACGCAAGCAGCGAGGGGAGCGTCCTCGAGATGAACGGCGGGCCACGTACGTTTTTTACCGCCAAGACTCGAGAAAGCCAGGCGCTTTACAATCACCATCGAGCAGCCGTTGCTCTCGAGAGGGCGATCGGCGCCGCGCTCGCGCGGCCTAGTGTTTCTTCCGTACAATGGGAGTGAACTGTGCGTTCGCGAATCCGTAAGCAATTCGTTTTGTTCGCTGTGACCTTTTGCTTCATCTCAGGCTGCCGCTCCGGAGAACTTGGCTCGGCAGCGGAATCGTTGCCGGTCGCAGTCAGCGTCGCGGAAGTGACGCGGCGGAATGTTTCCCGCACTGTCAAGGCAATTGGCACAGTAGAGTCGTATCACGTAGTGCGCCTCATGCCTCAGGTGGACGGGCAACTTCTCTCGGTCGAAGTGCGGGAGGGAGAGTTCGTTCAGGCCGGAACTCTTCTCTTCCGCATCGATCCACGGCCGTTCGAAAATTTGTTGCGGCAACGCCAAGCTGCCCTGCAGCGCAACTTGGCCGATTTGCACGTGGCCGAAGCGGAGGCAAAACGACGCGCGGCACTGTTCGAGCAAGGAGTGGTCTCGGTGGAGGAGAACGAGCAGGCGCAAGCGCGAGCAGAAACTTTGCGTGCGACGGTGGAGGCAGACCGCGCCGCCATCGAAGAGGCGCGCCTGCAACTCTCGTACTGCTCCATTTACGCGCCGATCTCCGGCCGCTTGGGCCAAGTGCTCGTCCATCCCGGCAACATCGTGCGCAAAAACGACACGATCTTAACCACGTTGCAGCAAATGCATCCGATTCGCGTTGCCTTCGCGGTCCGCGAGGCAGAATTGCCTCGAGTCCTCAAACAAGCGGGCGAGCAGGCTTTAGTCGCACTCGTGTATCCGTTGGAGGATGGGGCATCCCCCGTGCGTGGCCAAGTGGAGTTCATCGACAACCAAGTAAACCGTTCCACCGGCACCGTGCTCCTCAAAGCTCGATTCGACAACCCAGCGGAGGTTCTTTGGCCCGGCCAGTTTCTTCCCGTGGAACTTGTGATCGACGAGCTCGAACAAGCCCTCGTGCTCCCCCGGGTCGCCCTACAATTAGGGCAAGAAGGACCCTACGTATTCACTCTCGAAAACGAGAACACGGTGCGCGTTCGACCGGTGAAGGTTGCCTTCGAACTGGCAAACGACATCGTCGTGCAATTCGGCGTCCGCGCCGGAGAATGGGTTATCACCGAAGGGCACTTTCGGCTGTCGGACGGGGCTGTCGTCGAGGTCAAACAGCGTCAACCGGCCGTTGCTGCACCGCACTGGCGAGATTCCCAATGAACGTCTCGGAGTTGTTCATTCGCCGTCCCGTGGCCACCACCCTGTTGATGGCTGCCTTGGTTGCCTTTGGCCTCCTCGGCTACCGCTCGTTGCCGGTCAGCGATCTACCCAATGTGGATTTCCCAACCATCCTGGTTTCGGCAAGTCTGCCGGGGGCCAGTCCGGAAACCATGGCGTCCGCCGTCGCCACACCGCTCGAGCGGCAGTTCTCGACGCTTTCCGGCCTCGAATCCATGAACTCGGTAAGTTCAATCGGCACCACGCAGATCACCCTGCAGTTCGACCTCGGCCGCAATATCGATGCGGCCGCGCAGGATGTGCAAGCAGCCATTGCGCGTGCCGCGCCGCTGCTGCCCGCGGATATGCCATCCCCGCCGACGTTTCAGAGGGTCAACCCGGCTGATCAACCGATTTTGTTTCTGAGCTTGACTTCGCCCATCTTGCCGCTGTGGCAGCTCGATGAGTTCGGCCAAACACTGCTGGCTCAGAGAATATCCATGGTCAGTGGGGTCGCCCAGGTGTTGGTGTTCGGCTCGCAGAAATACGCGGTGCGAGTAAAAGTCGATCCGCGGCAGCTTGCCAGCCGTGGCCTCGGCATTGACGAGGTCGAAGCTGCCATCCGTGCATCCAACGTCAATCTGCCCACGGGAATCCTGCAAGGTCCTAAGCAACGCTTTACCGTGCAAGCAACTGGGCAACTTACGACGGCGGAACAATTCGAGCCCGTGATCGTCAGCTACCGCAACGGCGCTCCCGTCCGTCTTGGGGAAATTGCCCAGGTGATCACCGGAGTGGAGGATGATCGTGCAGCATCGTGGTACGGCGACCAAAAGCGGCGCCAGCGAGCGATTGTACTCGCAGTACAACGGCAACCGGGCACGAACACGGTGGAAGTTGCCACCGCAGTCAAAGCGCTTCTCCCACAACTTCGGCAATTCCTACCCCCGGCTGTAGAGTTGCACATCCTCTTCGACCGCTCGCAGTCCATTCATCAGTCAGTGCACGAAGTGCAATTTACGATGATGCTCGCCCTCGTTTTGGTCGTGCTCGTTATCTTTTTGTTCCTTCGCGACCCCTCGGCAACGGTCATTCCGAGTCTGGCCCTGCCGGTGTCGTTAGTGGGCACGTTCGCATGGATGTATCCGCTTGGCTTCAGCATCGACAACTTGTCCCTCCTCGCGCTCACGCTCTCCATTGGTTTCGTCGTCGACGATGCGATCGTGATGCTGGAAAACATCGTCCGCCACCGCGAAGCTGGAGAACCCCCTTTGCGAGCAGCGATCGAAGGGGCCCGGCAGATCGGCTTTACGATTGTCTCGATGACGTTGTCGCTGGTTGCCGTTTTCATCCCGGTGTTCTTCATGCCCGGCATCGTGGGGCGACTCTTCCACGAGTTCGCGGTTACGATCTCGATTGCCATCTTGCTCTCCGCTGTCGTTTCTCTCACGCTCACGCCCATGCTGTGCAGCCGCTTCCTTCGTCACCAACCGGGAAGCAGCCGGTCCGGCTGGCAAGGCATGTTCGAACGTGCGTTTGCCACGACTCTTCGCTGGTACGAGCGGAGTCTGCGGGCCACGCTACGCTGGCGTAGCTGGATGTTGGCGCTGTCTCTGGCGTTGCTTGCCGCCACGCTGTGGTTGTTTCTTCGAGCGCCCAAAGGGTTCATCCCCAACGACGACATTGGGTCGATTTTTGCGGTCGTCGAAGCTGATCAAGGTGTATCGTTCGATGCAATGCGCCAGTACCACACCGCGGTGGCCGACATTGTTCGAGCGGATCCAGCAGTTCGGGCCCTGTCTGCAAGCCTCATCGGGGCCAATGCCGCGGCGGGAAGCACCGTCAACCAGGGGCGCCTGTTCATCTTTTTGAAGCCACGATCGGAGCGGGAACCGATTTCCGTCGTGCTGGCTCGCCTCCGAAAAAAAACGGCCGGGATTCCCGGCGTGCGTGTCTTCATGCAAGAAACACCAGCCATTCGCATCGGCGGCCAACTGACCAAGAGCCTCTACCAGTTCACGCTGCAAAGCCCCGACACGCAGGTGCTGTATGCTGCCGCCGAAAAGCTCGAACGGGAACTCAAACAACTGCCTGCGCTCCGCGATGTGACAAGCGACCTGCAGTTGCGCAACCCCTACTTGGACGTGGTCATCGACCGCGATCGGGCGACGGCGCTTGGCCTGTCCGCAGAACAAATCGAAACCGCTTTGCACGCAGCTTATGGCGACCGTTGGATCTCCACCATCTACGCGCCGAACAACCAGTATCGCGTGATTCTCGAAGTCGCAGATGCCTTTCAGACCGACCCCACGGAACTGCCCTGGTTGTACCTCCGCTCGCAGCAAGGGGCATTGGTCCCGTTGACAACAGTGGCACGCCTGGAACGGCGCTACGGTCCCCTCACCGTCAACCACTCAGGTCAGCTGCCCGCGGTCACGATTTCCTTCAATCTCACCAGCGGAAGCTCGCTTAGCGAGGCGGTACGCGCCGTGGAACGAACTGCCCAAGGGCACTTGCCCGCCGGCGTGACGACAACGTTCCAGGGAGCCGCCCAAGCGTTTACCAGTTCCCTAGCTGGGATGTGGGCACTGTTGGTGGCCGCGGTCTTGGTCATCTACCTCGTGCTGGGGATTCTATACGAAAGCTTCTTTCACCCGATTACGATTTTGTCGGGTTTGCCATCGGCCGCGTTCGGTGCCCTCGTCGCCCTCGAACTGTTTGGCATGGAACTGAACATCTATAGCTTTGTTGGCATCATCTTGCTGATCGGCATCGCCAAGAAGAATGCGATCATGCAAATCGACTTCGCCCTCGACGCCCAGCGGCAGCAGCATAAAAGCCCTGTGGAGGCGATCATCCAGGGCTGCGTCGTCCGCTTTCGGCCGATCATGATGACCACGATGGCTGCACTTCTGGGTGCGCTACCCATCGCTCTCGCCGCCGGCGGCGGCGCGACTTCGCGTCGGCCCTTGGGCGTTGCCGTAGTCGGAGGCCTGCTGTTCTCGCAACTCGTTACCTTGTATCTGACACCAGTCTACTACACCTATCTCGAGTCGTTCTCGAGTTGGTTACGCCGCACTCGCGAGGGAGAGCAAACCGATTCAACGATTTTCTTGGAAACCCGTCGTGGTTAGAAAATTCGCCATTTTCTCGATCGCCGCTGCGGTTGTTGCCGGCGGCGTTTACGCTGCTTGGAGGGGGTTTTCCCACGAAGATCGGAGCCCTTACGAAACCATTGAGGTCGACCGCGGCGACGTTCGGACCACCGTAACCGCCACGGGCACGCTCAATCCTGTCACCGCCGTGCAAGTCGGCACCTACGTGTCAGGCCGGATCATTGCGATCGACGTGGATTTCAACTCGCCGGTACAACGGAACCAACGCGTCGCAAAGATCGACCCTGCACCTTTCGAAGTCAAAGTACGGAAAGCGGAAGCCATCCTGGCGAATGCGCGTGCAGCATTAGCCAAAAGCTTAGCGAACCTTGCCTTCAAAGAGCTCACCTGGAAACGTTACCACGAGCTGTTCGAGCGAGATTTAATTGCCCGTGCAGATCTCGACCAAGCCCGGAGCGATTACGAACAAGCACGGGCACAAGTGGAACTGGACAAAGCCGCCATCCGACAAGCCGAAGCGGATCTAGCCGAAGCGCGCATCAATTTGCAGTACACGGACATCGTCTCTCCGGTCGACGGCATCGTCGTCTCGCGCAACGTCAACGTCGGCCAAACCGTGGCTGCCAGCTTTCAGACACCCACGTTATTCCTCATTGCCGACGACCTGACAAAGATGCAAGTCAACGCGGCCGTCAGCGAGTCGGACATCGGTCTGGTGCACGAAGGGCAGCAAGCCTCCTTCACGGTCGATGCTTACGGGGAGCGCCGTTTCCACGGAACCATTGTGCAGGTACGCAATGCGCCTGTGACGGTGCAGAATGTCGTGACCTACGACGTGGTCATTGCCGTGGACAATCCGGACCTCGCTCTCAAGCCGGGAATGACCGCCACCGTCACGATCGTAACCGCCGAGCGGCGCAACGTTGTCCGGGTACCAACACGCGCTCTTCGCTTCCATCCGGAAGGTACAAGGGGCGAACAGGCCAGCGCTCGATCTTCTGGCTCGCCAGGCCACCGGGTTTGGGTGCTTCGTGAGGGCCGCCTGACCCCAATAAACCTAGAACTGGGCCTGCAAAGCGAGACCCATGCCGAGGTCCTCCAAGGCGATATTACCCCGGGAGAGCGCGTCGTCGTGGCGATGGAACGGCGGTCATCGCAAAGCGGCGCCACAACCGGGCTTCGACCCCTTCCGGGAACGTTCCGTTTTCGTTGAGGAACCCGTGTCAGCGCCATTCATCCAGGTCGAGAATCTCTGGAGAGTTTACAGCAACGGCGCAGTAGAGGTGCCAGCGTTGCGGGGCGTGTCGACCGTCATCGAGCGAGGCGAGTTCGTGGCAGTAATGGGTGCGTCGGGTTCCGGCAAGTCGACGTTTTTGAACATTCTCGGCTTTCTTGACCGACCGACACGGGGCCGATACCTTTTCCAAGGGCGCGATGTCACTGCCCTCAGCGCCGATGCTCGGGCAGAAATTCGTAACCGCGAAACTGGCTTTGTTTTTCAAAACTTCAACTTGCTTCCCCGCGCCACAGTGGTGGAAAACGTCGAGCTACCTCTGTTTTACGGGCCCCTACCCTACGCCGAACAACGACCTCGCGCTGTCGCTGTACTGACAGCCCTTGGGCTTTCGGATCGCGCTTTTTACTACCCGAATCAATTGTCCGGCGGCCAGCAACAAAGGGTTGCCATTGCCAGAGCCCTCGTGAGCCAACCTTCCCTCTTGCTGGCGGACGAGCCCACAGGCAATCTCGATTCTGCGGCAAGTAAGGCGCTCATGGACCTTCTCGTCAACCTCAACGGGGAGCGAGGGCTTACGATCGTGCTCGTCACGCACGAACCCGAGATTGCAGCATACGCGCGGCGTGTCCTGCAGTTCCGCGACGGCCTCATTGTGTCCGACCAAGCGCAGCGGCTGTAGCGATGAAACTCCTCCGAATGACGCTTCGAGCCGCTTTGGTGGCACTGCGGCGCAACAAACTGCGCTCGGCCTTGACCATGCTCGGAATCGTCATTGGCGTAGCTGCCGTCATTGCAATGGTAAGCATTGGCCAAGGGGCCACGGCAGCTGTGCAGGCCCAAATTCGCAGCCTGGGCACGAACTTGTTGATGGTGATCCCCGGGGCCACCACGGCTGCAGGGGTCCGCTCCGGCTGGGGTGGGGTTTCGACGTTGACGGTAGCCGATGCCCGGGCAATCGAGCGGGAGTGCCCCGCCGTGGCAGCCGTCACGTACCTGCGGCGGCAAGTAGTGCAAGTGGTGCACGCGGATCAAAATTGGTCGACGGTCGCCCAAGGCACCACGAGCACTTTCCCAGCAGTGCGAGAGTGGAACGTGGCGCGGGGAAGGTTTTTTACCACACAGGAGGAAGAGGGTGGCGCGCGCGTTGCGGTGATCGGGCAAACCGTTGCGGATCAGCTGTTCGGCGTGGGGCAAGATCCGCTCGGCGCCATCATCCGTGTGCGCAACGTCGGCTTCGAAGTCATCGGTGTTCTCGAAGCCAAAGGTCAAACTACCTGGGGACAAGACCAAGACGATGTCCTCGTCATTCCCTTTTCCACAGCCGAAAAGCGTGTCTTCGGAACCCAGGTCTTCAACACGGTCGATATGATCCTTGTTTCCGCCCATTCCACGGCCGAGATTCTCGAGGCGGCCGAGCAAATCCGCGCACTACTCCGACAGCGACACCGCATCCCTCCGGCAGAGGACGATGATTTTACGGTACGCTCCCTCGAGGATATGGCTCGGGCTTCGGAAACCGCGAGCCGAGTGATGACAAACTTGCTCTTTGCGGTAGCGTCCATCTCCCTTGTGGTTGGCGGCATTGGCATCATGAACATTATGCTTGTTTCGGTAACGGAACGTACGCGGGAAATCGGGCTGCGGATGGCTGTAGGTGCGAAGTCTCGTCATATCCTGGTCCAATTTCTCACGGAGGCTGTGGTCCTCAGTGCCATCGGAGGCTGCATCGGAGCTTTCGTAGGCATCCTCGGTTCCCTATTGATCGCCAAGGTCGGCGGTTGGCCTACTTTGCTGTCCCCTCTAGCCGTGGCCGGGGCCATCGTGTTCTCTGGCGCTGTGGGAATTTTCTTCGGTTACTACCCTTCGTGGAAGGCCTCGCGTCTCGAACCCATCGCAGCCTTGCGGTACGAGTGAGCAGTCGCACACTCCGGGACCGCGCTGCTGCTGGTTACCGAATGAGCTGCAGACCAAAGAACACGTGAGCACCTGCAACCAACATCGCCAACGCACCGACCCAAGGGTGAAGTTGGCGGACGATCATGAGATGCATGAATGAGCGAGACCAAAACAAGAGCAACAATAGACACACGAGCAAAGTTCCAGAGCGGAAATGCATGGTGGAAGCCGGAGACAAATCAAAGCGTACCGACAGAACCATCAAAATACCGCTTGCCTGTGCGAGCAGCGCGGCAGCGCACACCCAAGGTCCCAGGCGCGCGTGGAACTGGCGAAATTGCCGAGCCCCTCGCCCCGAACCTCTTCCTCGCAGGCCCGAATTGCCCAGCGCAAATACAAGTCCTGTCACCAGTGCCCCAAGAATTGGGTGAACGTACGCGGACCAATCCATACTGACCAGAATAACGAAGTCGACGCCGGCAGGATGCTCTACCGAACCGACAAACACATTGGGATCAGGGTTCTATGACTTTTTAGCGGCACCTGGATGGGTCCCTCGTATGGCTGAAGTCCCGCCGCGAGATGTCCTCGTTACAAAGGGCACGATAACGCAACAAGCTCTCGCGCCGTCACCTATGAGGCATGAAGCCACGGAATCCACAGCTTCCCTCGAACGCGCCGCCGAAACGCGCAACTCGATCCTTGGCCGCCCAATGGTCGAGCGAAGGGAACCGGTGCTCGACGATCTGCCCAAGGCCGACTCGATGGAAAACAGGCAGGAAGCTCCGCCTCTACAGCTGCCTGGGTCGCAAAGCGGTAGGTGAACTCCTCGCCGGCAATCGGGAGGCAGCTTGTCAATCTCCCTTGGCCCCTACTCGACGAGCCGCTTGCGGCAAGCATTGGGTAATGCTGCTCGTTTTGTTCGCCAAAGACTCGGGACAGACCCGCCGGCTGACGGGGTTGAGGCTGACACACCCGTCTTCACAAGAGCCCTCAGCGGGGGCGTGCAGCAATTCCTTGACTTCGGTATGCACCAGTACTGGCGCACCGGGTGCGTTGAACGTGTTGAGCCAGCTCGCCTGGTCCTCTTCCCGGCTTGGGCTCTCGAGCCCGCTCACGGCACAGCGAACTCCGGAGGATAAAAAGGACGCGGTAATGAACGACTGGCCGATGGATCGCGGCGCGAGAGTCCGCGGGTGGGCAAATGGAGCTGGGGCGCGCAGTGCAGATGATAACCGGCTATAGCACCTTCCACGTGCTCTCAGTTGCCATGGCATCGCACTCTGTGTGCCGCACTCTATCTGCTTCCTGGAACTACTGCCTGGATCAGGGCCTATCTGCCGAGCAGGATGCCGGGTCAGCCCCCAAGGCCCAAGGATCTCAAAAACGCTTCGGCACAAATCCCTGGGATAGCTTCTCTCGAGTCCATCGTCGTAACGGACCATCCACCTAAATCTCGAACAGTGGTCGACGGCGCTAGGGCGTTATCCACGAAGATGCACGATAGCGCTGAGTTAAGAAACGCAGCGAAGAGAAAGAAGGCTTTAGGTAGTTACCGACTCCTAAGCGCGTGTCTGCCACTAGTCCGCCGCTGCCGTAATGTTCCCCCTCGGGCCGTCCAAGCACGTGCCCCCAGGGGCTCGCGCCATTCATATCTTGGCTCCGCAGTTGAAGCCAGGTCAGAAAGGTCTTACCGGATTCTTCCAAACGGTTAAAGTGTGCGACATCAGTGACACGGAGGGACCCCCGTTAGAAATTCCCTTCACGGGAGAGATCGTCGACCCGCAAGAGCGCACGGCCAAGCTCCTCGCATTTTTAGAGGATTGGGTCTGCAAAAGTGGCCTAAAGCTCGAGTATCAACCTCCTCCCATGCTCAACCGATTGGTGTGGGAAGCCACGAACGGCCTCATCATTTGGGTTCTGCCCGACCTCAAACCAGCCGAGCGTCTGGCTGTGCTCGCTCACGAGATCGCCCATATGAAGCTACATTTTAGGGTGAAGGACCGGGGCGGTGAGCTTTTCGTCGATTTGCCCGCGAACCGCCCTCCTACCCAGGTCAGGGAGCTCGAAGCTGAGCTGACCTCGTTTCTGCTGCTGGAAATGCTCGGCATCGATAGTTCGCGCAGCGCTGCGGCGTACTTGAACAGCTGGCAAGCCAGCGCGGAAAAGGTTCAGGCTTGCGCCGAGCGTTGTTTTCTGGTGGCTTGCTCTGTCCTCCGCGAATGCGAACAAAAGCGTCACCGAAAACTGACCAACAACGGACGCATACGGATCACTTCCGAAGCGTGGGCAGCTCTCCTGTAGCCAAAACACTGCCGAGTCCGCTGAGCTTGACGTAGCACGAACCGAGCCGATACGTTTGCAGCAACGTTTAGCGGCTCCGAACAAGGCACCGAGTCCCACCCACCAATTCACGTTCCGCTGGGCGACAAGCAACGAGGCTCTTCGACACAAAGCAGCACCGCTTTTATCCTCAAGTCCTGCGGGCAGAGAGAAAAAGCATTTCCCAAAGAATCTCCAAACTGGTTATCGAGCTTCTTTCAGCAAGGCACTGATCCGATGGTCGAACCCACGACCAGTTCTGTCCCGAACTGGTGATTCACGGCCTGCTATTCGAGGCAGCGGGGAACACGAACAGTACTTTCACCGCCCGATGGGCACCTTGATCGTAGCACGCCAAAAATGCGCGCTTGTACTCTTCGAGGGGGAAACGGTGGGTGATAATCGGGGTACAGTCCAATCCATACCTCCGTACGATTTCGAAGTACCACTCCATGGCGTGCTGCCGTCGCCCTTCCCACTCCTCGACGCCGAAGGCATTCGAGCCAATCAGGGAAATTTCTTTGAAGTACAGCGGCGTCCACTCGAAGCGCTCAGGCATCTCCACTCCGGTGACGACGATCTTGCCACGGCTGCGGGTAACTCGTACGCCCACCTCGATGCTTTCCGGGGAGCCCACAGAGTCGTAGACCACGTCTACTCCGCGATCGAGCATCGGCAAGCCTCGCCAGGGCCGCCATACCTCGCTGCCGGTCAGTTCCGCGAGCCGCTCGACAACGCTCAACTTTGGGCGCCAGGGGATGACTTCAAGCGCACCCAAAAGCCGCGCCAAATCCATTTGATGGGGGAAACGGGCAATGGCCAAGACTCGAGTTGTGGGAAAAAGGGTTCGCAAAATCGCAATGCTCAGCAGCCCGAGCGTTCCGCAGCCATAAACCACCGCGGTTCCGTCTGCCGGCGGAGGGTGGCGCAAAGTTGCGTGCAAGGAGACGGAAAACGGATCGGCGAGCACTGCAGTGTCGAACGACACGTCGTCCGGAATGGCGATCAGTTGCGAGCAATGGGCCGGGACGAACTCGGCGAAGCCGCCAGTAACTTCGCTACAATTGCCGTGGTGGATACCCGGAGGTAAGGAGCCGCGCACAAAGTTCAGGCACTGGGCGTAGGCCCCCGTTGCGCACCATGGGCACGGCGGATCGATTCCGCGCGGCCTGCAGGACAACCAGGGATTCAACACGACGCGTCGACCCAGCCAGCTTCGCTCGACACCTGGACCAGCGGCCTCCACGTACCCCACCACTTCATGGCCAAGAACCTGAGGAAAGGAGATCACGGCGGTCATGGGGTTGTCCCAAGCGCCTTTCAAGAACACTTGCTTGTAATCGCTGCCGCACAAACCGCACAACACGGTACGAATACGCACCCAGCCTGGCCGCAAAGGCGGGCTGGGCAAATCCCGTAGATACAAGGGCGCAAAGCGACTGACGTACGCTCGAGGTGTGGCCAGCGCGAATACACGGGTGAGAACGATCCTTGCAATTTCGTTGGTCACCAACAACGCTTTCACGTTGGCAGCCCTTTGCCCTTCTTCTATCCTTCACACAGCTTGCGCGGCAAGGCGCATCTTTTGAGTTGCCAGCTCGAGCTCAGCCGGCCGGATGCATAAAGGGGGCGCCAACCTTACGACGGTGTCGCAGTGCAGCGTCCAATTCACAATCAGGCCGAGCTCTAAACAACGGGCCGTGAAGCGACGAGTAAAGTCTGCACTGGCAAACTCGATCCCCACCAAGAGCCCCTTTCCTCGCACTTCACGCGCGTACGGAGCGAGTTCTTTTGCAAGCTCCCGCCGCCAATCTTCGCCGAGCTCAAGGGCGCGCTCTATGAGTCCCTCGTTTTGCAACACCTCCAAAGCTGCCAAACCCGCGGCACAACTGAGCGGGTGCCCACCAAAGGTCGTCACATGAGCCAAAGCTGGGTCGTGACTCAAAGTAGCCATCGCCTCTTCCGGGCCAATGAATGCGCCCAACGGCAGCCCACCTCCCAGCGCCTTCGCCAGAACCAACAGATCCGGAACGACCTCCCAGTGGTTGCAGGCAAACAACTTTCCCGTACGGCCGAACCCAGTGAGCACTTCGTCCGAGACCAAGAGGGCACCCACCTCGTGACAGCGGTGGCGCAATGCAGGCAGAAAGTCGTCCGGGGGAATCCGTACCCCTCCCTCGCTTTGAATGGGTTCTACGAATACAGCCGCAACGTCGTGCCCGATCCGACCGATAGCTTCCACATCCCCAAAAGGGAGAAAATCCACTATTGGCAGTAAAGGCTCGAACGCTTCACGGTACCTTGGGTTCCCGTTCAAAGACAATGCCCCGAATGTGTCTCCGTGAAACGAGCCCTGGAACGCCACAAACCGCGGCCGCTCGGTAAATTTGCGGGCGGTTTTCATGGCCCCCTCGATGGCCTCGGCCCCGCTGTTCGAGAAGTACACCACGGAGAGGTCGCCCGGGCTCAGCGCTGCCAGCTTCTCCGCTAGCAACACCTGTGCTTCCTGAATCATCTCCCCGTACACGGAAACGTGCAGGTGACGGCTCAGTTGCCGCTCCACCGCAGCCACCACCTGCGGGTGACTGTGGCCGACGTTGGCCACACCCATGCCTGAGAGAAGATCCAAGTATTTCTTCCCTTCGTGGTCGACGATCTCACAGCCCGAGGCGGAGCGGACCACGATGCCGAGCGGCGCCGGAGACGTTTGGCATACGTGGCGCAAGAATTTCGCACGCAGCTCTGCGGCCGAGAATTCGGACGACGTCACAACCATTCCTTGATGCGGTCGCGCCCGCCGGGTCGCCACTCTAAGGAGGGACGTTGCATCGAACCCAAACCAGTCACCCAGTGCACTCCCACACTTCGAAGCCAGCGATTCAGGCTTGGCCAACGCTGCGCCGGCGCCGCCATTCCCGCTCCTTCCAAAAGTTCATGGTGAGGAGAAAGAACTGGTCCAACGTCTTCGATCTCTTCGACCGCCTGCACCCGCAAGCAGCGATGCTGGGGCGTGGGAACAAAGCGGGCCCGAGGCTCGACGGTCACCGTCCAGCTCAAACCTCCGCGGCTGGCCACAACGTGTATACCAGGTTCCCACTCTGCCTCGTCGCGAAAGGCGCGCACCGCTGCTTGTTCTTCGAGGTTAAGGGTTCGAGGGGGAAGCTCTACACAAAGGTCCGCCAGTGCTCGAGCCACCATATGCGCAAAGCTCATGACGTCCACATTCCCCCCCTGCTCGACAAACGCGATTTGGGGGGAGAGGCAGCCGCGTTGATCCCAAAGACTCACGTCGTAGGCTAACGCCCGTGCCCAGCGACGAGCTTCGCTTGGCACACGCAAACACTCGCGTGCCACCACCGCAAAGCTCAGCCGCGGACCATAGGCACGCAGCTTTCTGCCCACACGCTTTTGCAGAGCCGACATCGCCTCTTTGCCGCCCATGGCAACGACAACGTCGGCCTCGGCAAAGACCAGTTGCTCGACCGCCGCCGAGCCACCTTGCCAGCCAATCACGGCTACGGCCCCCGCAAGGTCAGGATCGAGAGCGCGTAAGGACTGATGAAACAAATACGGGAACACGGGGTCACCCATCGCCGGCTTCACCACGGTCGCTTGCTTCGCCATCACACCAAGCACCATCGGCACCGCGGCAAGCGCCGGGATATTGCCCGCCATGACGTGGACGACCAAACGTTGCGGCCACTCCGGGTCGTCCAACACGGCCAGGCTTTCGAACTCGCGCTCGACTAGCCACCGCATACTACCGGGACTCAGAGCTTCGAGCTGAAACGGCAGCGCATGCGCGATCATTGCAGGGTGAAATCCAGTAGCGGCTGGTAATTGCGCCCGAGCCATTTCCATCCACGGAGATTTCGGTTGCAGCCAAGCGTCGACGATGCGCCCCAATCGGTGGATGATTTCGCAAACCGGAATCGACCTAAGTTTTCTTGCGCCTGCACGCACTTCTTCCAGGATCCGGCCAACCTCCGCTGGTGCCAGTACCACCGGCACTCGATCGCGGTCCTCAACGAGATTTCCCTGGAAGGCGCCCAAGCTGTGCGACACAACCAAAGTCTATCGCGCCAAGGAACCCCGATCCAGAAGACTGTTTTCTCATCGGGCAACGAAATCAGCCAAAGCGAGCGAACAACCCCTGAGCTCCGCCTGTGCGGCGCGGCCGAGCACTTCCAGGCCGCCGTCCGTAAGCCGGCCCAAATCTTCTGTGAGAACCGCTACCGCAGATCCCGCGTTGGCCAAATCCACGTGGCAAAGCAAACCCACCTGGCCGCTAGGCAGGTCGGACAAAGTTGCGGGATCCAGCACCCGAGTGCGGAGCCACGGCGGCGCCTGTTTTCGCCGCGGCGCAAACACGCCGGCCACGCGGTTGGCGATGACATTATCGAAGTACTGCGAGGACAATTCGCTCATTCCGTATTCGTTCACCACGAAATAACCAGGGATGGCTAACGTGCTCCAGGTCGCATGAAGCAATCCTTTGCGGGAAAGCGGGTGCGGGGCACCTTTGTCGCCTCCGGTATCCATCAGGCGGCTGCCGTGGGGCAGCCGAACGCTCCAACGTTCGGCCCGGCAAAAATCGAGAAAGCGGATCCACGCTCCAGTTGTAGTCATGAGGCACACCGGCTCACCCGAGCATGCCGCTTGTTCCAAAGCCAACTGCAAGCCGCGGAAGTCCAACGTTTCCTGGCGAGCAAATGTAGCCGAGTCACTCGTGCCAAAAACCTCCTGGGCCCAGGAAATCATTTGCGCCAACGAGGAGTGCGGCCATTCCACCGCCGACGGCACCAGAGAGTAAATCCGCATGGCTTCGACGTCCGGGAAGAGGAACGCTCGCATTGCGCGAACTGCTGACTCTCGGTACAGGCGCAAGTCGGGCATGGCGTGTCGGCTACGGTGCTCACGGCCACGCGTCGTCCCGCTGCTCCAAAAGACCCGCTCTGGCGCAGCGCAGCATAACCGTTCGTGCCGGAAGGCTGCCGTTGGCACAGCGGGGATTTCCTGCCAGTGGCGCAGGCGTTGCACTTGCAACCCGCGTCGGTTGCACCACTGCTGGATCGCCGGAATATGTTCGTACTGATGCAAGAAAACCCGCACCGCTAACTCGGAAAAGGCAGCTTCGTAGGGAGAAGCCAAAAACTGCAAAACTTCCTCGTGAACCCGATGCATCGCCGCTCACGTCCGCAGTTGGCGCAGCGCCTCGTAAACGACAATGGACACGGCATTGGCGAGATTGAGGCTGCGCACATGAGGGTGGTCAATGGGAATGACGAACATGCGCTCCGAGTATCGCTCGCGGATTTCCTCCGGCAAGCCTCTGGTTTCGCTGCCGAACACGAGGGCGTCGCCAAGCCGGTACTGGGCAGACCAGTACGGCTGTTTGGACCGCGCTGAAAAGAAAAAGAGCCTGGCATCGCACAGCTCGGCGCTGCACCGTTCCCAGTTGTCGTGCAAACGCCAGTCGACGTATGGCCAGTAATCCAGCCCTGCACGTTTCAGGTAGCGGTCTTCCAAGGAAAAACCCAAGGGTCGCACCAAGTGCAAGCGGCAGTAAGTGGCGGCACACAGGCGTGCGATGCTGCCTGTGTTTTGTGGAATTTCGGGAGCCACCAGCACCACGTGCAATGCCGGCCGCTCACTCATAGCGAATGGGATAGTGCCCTTCGCCGACATGAAGGCACCACTGCTCGTCGTGTTCCTCGAGGTAGGGAACGAGATCCGCTTGTGCGGAACGCAAAAAACGCGCACGCTCTTGCCCCTTCTTGACCCAACAAACGACCACGCCATCCGCCCCGACGGTGAGGCTTACCGGATCGAGGGTCTCGATGGAGTCGTCGTTCAGCCGCACCTGTAGTCGGCCGTCAGACACCGGTAGGATCGCCGTCACCACGTACGGGGTGTCTTCCACCTCGACGTCGGCGTGAAAACGTTCATCGAACCAGATCTCGTACCCATCGCCGCCGGGCTTGCGCCGCAAATAGCGGGTGAAAAAGCGAGCGAGTCTCTCGTGGGTCACTGGTTCGTCACCTGCGTACCAGCGGCCGTCCTTACGAAAAACCAGCTTAGCCGACGGAATCGCCCAGAATCCCGCGCCCACCATGGAAGCGGGATTTATCGTTTTGGCGAGTCGATCACAATGGTGACAGGGCCGTCGTTAACCAGTTCCACCTCCATGCGAGCCCCAAACTCACCGGTGGCACAAAGCAAACCAGCCCCACGCACAAGCGAGGTGAAATACTCGTAAAGGTGGCGCGCCTGCTCCGGGGGTGCGGCCTCGGAAAACGACGGCCTTCGCCCCTTCGCCACCTCGGCCAGGAGCGTGAACTGCGAAACCACGAGCACCTGCCCACCCACATCGCGCACCGAACGATCGAATTTGCCGCAATCGTTCGGGAAAATGCGGAGGTGCAGAGTCTTATCGCAAAGCCAACGGGCGTCGTCCTCGGTATCCGACACACCGACGCCCAACAACACCAGTAGTCCAGGGCCAATAGCCCCGACCACGCGGCCGTCGACGCGAACGCAAGCGCGGCTTACGCGCTGAACCACGGCCCGCATCAGCCAGCGGGGTCAATAATCCTCTTCTTCGTCTTCCTCGTCCTCTTCCCAGTCTTCCTCGTCGAGGTCAAAATCCTCGTCTTCCTCATCCCACTCCTCGTCCCAATCTTCCTCCTCTTCCTCCTCCCACTCCTCTTCTTCTTCTTCCTCGCGTCGTTTGGCCCACCATTGTTGATCCATGATTCCTCCTTGCGCTGGCCACGCTCAAGTGCCCCAGCGACTAACGACAGTGTTCGCTGAAGTCAATTACCGCACAAGTGCCCTGCCCATCTTCCGCACTCTGGTCGGCTCCTGGGTAGCATACCGCCATCAGGTTGCACACCCGAGCAGCGACAGCAACCTTGTGCGGAGCCATTCCGCTACACCTCTGTGCAGGGATTTCACGCCCCCCACTGCTCGCCCACGCAGCTCGTCCAGGCCCGGTCGAGCCTAGGAATCCTTTTGCGAGCGGCGCCTGTCCACACGATTCATGCGACCATTGACAACCATCGGGGATCTCCCGTAAACGTGCTGTTCAATCGATCGATTAAAGCAGGGAACAGAGTCCGATGCGCACAGCACTCCAAAGGGTTCGCGAAGAGCCAATGTCCACAAAGGCCCGCATTTTGGCCGCAGCCGAGGAGGTCTTTGCCGCTAAAGGTTTCGCTGGGGCATCGACACGCGAGATTGCGGAAAAGGCCGGCGTGAATATTTCGAGTTTACACTACCACTGGGAGTCGAAAGAAACGCTTTATTTCGCGGTGTTTCAAGACGTCTACGACCGGATCGTCCAGGTGATCAGGCTAGCCCTCGAGAACGTACGGCCAACGAAACAACGCCGCAATACCATAGAAATCGTCATGGGCACGTTGTTCGACTTCTTTGCCGATCACCCCAACATCCCGCAGCTCCTCGTGCGGCGGTTGGTGGAAAACGACGAGGGTCACACGGACATTGAAAAGCGGGTGCTGGTGCCGGCGTGGAACGTGTTCGCGCAATGGACGCGCAACTACGGCGCCTTACATCGCAACGAACTCCACGCCAATTTGTTCATGTTGACGATGGAAAGCGTCGTGCTGTTTTTTCTCCTGGATAGTGCCCACGTGAAAACTCTCCTCGGTGGGAGTGTGCGCGCACCGGAACTCCGCGCGAAGGTGCGTGATTACATCATCCGCCTCGTGCCTACGATGCTCGGCGTGCGGGAGCGTAAAGAGCCGTGAAGGCGTTTGTGACAGCGACATTTCACCCGCGGGAGCTCGAACGCCTACGGTCCTGGATGCCAGTGGACTACCAGGACTGGCGACAAGGTGGAAAAATTTATTTTGACGGTGGCGCGTTCGCCCAGCGGATCAACGAGGCTGGGGCTGACATCCTCATCGTCGAGGCCGACTTGGTGCACGACGACGTTCTTGAGCATACGAATCTTCGGCTGATTGCCTGCTGCCGAGGTGACCCGATCAACATCGGCCTTGCCAAAGCAACCGCTCTCGGGATCCCAGTTTTGTACACCCCGGCGCGCAATGCTCGTGCTGTTGCCGAACTGACCATCGCGTACATGTTGGCGCTGGCGCGGCATATCTTTGCGGTGAATGAAGGGTTGAAACACGGCACTCTGAGATTTGAACAAACCAGTGACTACCTTGCCGCGTACGAGCGCTACGGTGGCTTCGAACTCGGCTCGGCTACCGTGGGCATCGTGGGATTCGGCGCCATTGGTCAGCGGGTGGCGCAGTTGGTGCACGCGTTCGGAGCACGGGTGTTGGCCTACGATCCACACGTGGCCGCAGAGGTGTTTCGCACCATGGACGCGGAGCGTTGCGCCTCTCTGGAAGAACTCCTGCCGCAAGTCACCTTTCTTACGTTGCACTGCCCCCTCACTCCGCAAACCTTCGGGCTCATTGGTGCCCGCGAACTCAGTTTGCTGCCCCGAGGTGCATATTTTCTCAACCTTGCGCGAGCGCAAATTGTCAACGAGGACGCGCTGTTCCAAGCACTGACGACGGGGCATCTGGCTGGAGCTGCTCTCGACGTATTTACCGAAGAACCCGTGCAACCGGAAAACCGATTCGTGCAGTTGCCCCATGTGTTGGTTTCCCCGCATCTCGGCGGGGCCACGCGCAACGTGGTGGAACACCAAAGCAAAATGGTCGTGGACGATATCGCTCTCTGGCTTGCCGGGAAACGCCCCCGACACCTCGCCAATCCCGACGTCTGGGATCATCCCCGGCGCCAGCAGCCGGTTTCTCCATGACCGCAAATGGGGCTGTCATTCTTCTTTTGCGAACCATAGGCGCAGCCGATGGAATATTTTCTCGCCATTGACGCCGGGACCGGAAGCGGCAAGTGCTTGATCTTCGATCGAGAAGGAACGGTGCGGGCACGGGCGGCTGAACCGTGGTCGTACGAGGTGACGCCTGACCCCGAGCTACCATCCGTGAATTGGGCTGCCTTCGATCCGCAGGCCTTTTGGGCAACCCTTTGTCGGTGCATACGCGCCGCCTTAGAACAAGCAAGGGTGTCCCCTCGTCAAATTGCCGGGGTTGCGGCCACCAGCCAGCGGGAGGCGTGCGTTTTTGTCGGGCCGAACGGCACCGAGGTCTACGCCGGCCCGAACATAGACGCCCGGGGGTTCCGCGAGGGGTTGGAGGTGCTGCAGTCGTTCGGGGCCGAGCGGCTGTACCAAGCCACCGGTCATTCGGCTCCATTTATTTTTCCCTTGTGTCGATACCTTTGGTACCGCAAGCAAGGCGGAGCTGAGGTCGCTCGGATCCTAATGATGAACGATTGGATCCATTGGCGCCTCACGGGAGAGTTCGTCGCGGAACCTTCCAACGCCACAGAATCCATGCTGTTCGACATTACTCGCCGCACGTGGTCGGACGAAATCCTCGACGCCTTCTGCATCCCCCGCTGGATCTTGCCCGAAGTGCATCAGCCGGGAGAGCACGTGGGCGAGGTGCGACCAGAGGTGGGCAACGACACCGGCCTTATGGCTGGCACGCCCGTGTTCGTCGGTGGGGCGGACACACAGTGCTCCCTGCTCGGCGCTGGGGCCCTCGATCCAGGGGTCGTTGGCGCCATCCTCGGGACGACCACACCGATTCAAGCCGTTACGGACCAGCTTCAGCTCGACCCGCAAGCGACTCTGTGGGCTGGCTGCCATGTCGTGCCGGGACGTTGGGTCTTGGAAAGCAACGCTGGCGATACTGGCGATGCTTACCGTTGGTTGGTGGAATTGCTGGGCCAGCAGCCATCGCATGAGGAAGCACGATCACAACTGGAAGCCAGGGCGGCTGCTTGCTCCGACACCTCGGCCATGCTCTTCATTGGCCCGTCTATATTCGACGTGCAAAGGATGGCTTTGCGCCGACCGGGCGGCATTTTGTTTCCCTATCCGACGTTGCATGTGCGGCCGAGCGCCGGTGAAATCGCGCGCGCATTCTTCGAGAGCATCGCTTTCGCCGTCCGCGCCAACCTGGAGCAACTGGAGCGCGTTCTCGGCGGAAGCTCCTACCGGCTCATTCTCAGTGGAGGGATGACACGCAGCCCTACGTTGCTTCGCATCGTTGCCGATGTGCTCGGGCGAGAAATCGAGGTCGCTCTCGAAGCGGAAAGCGCTGCTTTAGGCTGTGCGATACTCGGCGCAAGCGGTGGTCGGGTAGAAGGCTTGCGACAAACCGCCCGCGCTTGGGTTCGACACGATATCGTGCAACCTTCCGGAGCCGTAGAACAATACATGACACGATACCGGAAGTGGCGTCAGTTGTACGAGGAATTTTTCCACCTGGAGTTGTAACCGCCCGACCACAGACCGTGGACGAGCCCGGCAACAAACTTGGCTCAGAGTTGGTCTTTCGCCTACAAAGGAAACATGCGACTCGTTCACGCAATCTACGAACCCAAAGGTGAGGGCCCTCACCCCGCAGTTCTCGCTCTTCACGGTTGGGGAGCCAACGCTCTCGATCTCCTCGCTCTGGCCCCACTTATTGCCCACGGGCGATTTCTCTTCTTGTGCCCCCAGGGTCCAATCGACGTCCCATTAGGGTCCATGCGAGGTTACGGATGGTTCCCCATCACTATGGGGGCACCACCCGACCCATACGCTTTCGCAGCCGCAGTGCGGGAGCTTCGCCACTTTCTCGACGAGGCCGCTCGGCGTTACCCGATTCACCCGCGCAAACTCGTGTGCTTGGGCTTCAGTCAAGGAGGCGTCATGGCATATGCCCTGGCGTTAAACCAGCCGGAACGTTTCGCTGCCTTGGTAGCACTGAGTTCGTGGCTTCCCGCAGCGCTGCTGCACGAGCTGCCGCCAGCAGACCGCTCGCAGTTGCCCACTCTCGTTCACCACGGAATACGAGACGAACTCATCGATGTCAGCCGGGGGCGGGAATCCCTGGAGAATTTACGCTCCCTGAGGGTCCCAGCGACTTACCGCGAGTTCGACATGGGTCACGAAATAAATGGCGAGAGCCTTACTGACCTCTCGCGCTGGCTCGAGGAAAAGGTGTTGTCCCCGATCGTCACCCTATAAAGGGGGGTACGTCACCGCCAGGTCGCGTGACCAACGAAAACGGCCCTCAAGGGGTTTCCCTCTTTAGCCTCAGGGCCGCATCCACACCGTGATGGATCCCCCGAAGCCCCAATCGGGAGACTCCTCATTGATCCCGTACGTTCCGGTAGGACGGAGCAACACGTCGTAGCCGTCCATCGGTAGGCGGATGTCTACGCCTGGTTGCCAAACGATCAAGTCGAGGTTTTCCTTACCCACCACGTCGACAATGGCCCCGTTGATCTCCGAGCGCAAAGCTAGTTGATCGTTCCAAGGGTAGAAAATGCCTCCACCGTAAACGATTGCTTCGCGAGCAAAGGCTGTGACGCTGGAAACAAAGTGGTAACCGCCATGAGCACGCACATCGATCGGGGCAAGATGTGCCGCTACTGTGGCAAAGGGAAGAAAGCCGAACCGACCGATCCCCGTGCCTTTGTCTTCATCTCCGGTTGGAGTAATAACTTCGAGACCGGCACCAGCGTCGAACCATTCGGTCCGCACCGGCAGCACCTTGGCGAAGAGCGACAGATCCCCCAGGCCTTCCTCTCCCCGGGAACTTACATTCCTTCCCTGGCGTGTCTCTAACTCGTTGTGCAGCCAAAACGGGAACGTGATCCCCGCTTCGAACATGTCCATGCCGTAACTCGCACGCAGCCCACCGAAATCCGTCGATGCTGTCGTCTTGTTCCCCACCTGATCCTTGACAACATCCTGAAGGTAACCGGCTAAACCTTCCACCCAAATACCTTCGCTGATTGCCGCTTCCTGTTCGAAGCGCTCAAAGCTACGGGTAATTCCAGATGGCTTCTTTGGCGACTCTTGCGCCCACCCTACCACCGCTCCACTCAGCCACACACACGATAACGTTACGATGCCCACACGCTTGACCATGTTCGCCACCTCCTTCATTCCCTCCGGTCCGCCACCGTTTCGGCAGGGTGTTTTCCCGCACTTTTGCTTCCACAATTACCGCACCCCTGTCAAGGCAACACTGGGGAGAAATTGCTTCCGAGGAGAGTCTGCCCACAAACAGCCTTAAAACCTGGGCGACGAATGCAGCCACGAGGCCGCAACGGCCCCGAGGAGAGCACGTACAGGGCGCGCTCACCACGCGCCCGACCTGAAGGGCGGGAGCCCAACTCCCGGGTTCTGACTGAAAAGTTGCACCGCACGAACCAAACCCTTCGCGCCGATCACGTAGGGCGACCTCGTGATCACCAGCAAGGAGAAACTCATGGGATGCAACCACCACGCAGCTACCCCGCGAATTCTCGGGTGCACAGGGTTGATCATCGCCCTGTTCGCAGAACCCCATGGTGGGGCCGCCTCTTTGCCCACCTCGCCGGCGCCAGCGCAAGCGGCCATTTCCGCAATACTGGGAAGCAGCGACGAAGGTGATCACGCCCGCACCAGCGAGAACGGCTGGGAAGCTGCGAACGAGTTGCACCACTTTGGTGTGACCTTCGGCAGTGGCGGCACGACCTTGCGAACGGAGCACAACGAAGGTGTCGCCTTGCGACCTCTTCGCCAGGGCCGACGTTGCCCCCGGGTACAAGCTCGAGAAAGCCACCGTAGGGCTTTGGCAAGCGAACCGACGGGAGGAACGATTCGCCAGCGAAAAAGTGGTCGCCTGGTACCTCAAGGGCCCGCTCGCAGTGGAGCACAGCTTTACCATCGAAGCGTCTCCGCCAGTTGTGGACGCCTCGACTGCGGGCGCGCTGTTGCTCTTGGTCGTGGAACTGCAACTAAACGGGCTCCAAGCAACCATGGGTCGTGAGAAAGACACCCTCACGAATCGGAACGGAAACGTCGTCCTCTGCTACGGAGGCATGGCCGCGTGGCATCAAACAGGCTACCCTTTGCGCGTCCAGGGGAGCCTGAGCGGCCACCGCTGTCAAACCCAGCGCCCCCGGCACCGTCGTCAATGGTGCTCCGTTGGACGACGGTACGGCCACTGACCAACGGGCCATCTACGTTTTCCAGGTATCTGCTGGGGGCGAGACCAGAGTGCTCACGCAAGCGGCGAAACTCGTTGCTAGCGACGTCACCGACGGGTTCCAACTTGGGGCAGCACTCAGTGCCAATTGTCTCCTGCCCCCCTGCACTGTGTCGCCGGGGCTCCGTTTGGTTTCGGTCCGGACAGCACGAGCGAAGAAGCAGCCTATGTGTTCGTGAAACCGAGCACCGATTGGACGAACGCCACCCACGGCCCCAAGCTCAATGGTGAGCTTGTAGCAAGTAACGACAACCTCGGCTTCTCCGTGTCTATGCGACTGGACTATATTCTGCTTGGTGCAAGCCGGGGTACGGGAAACGCCGGCGACAGTGGAGCAGCGTATCTCTTCATACGAGGTCCTTCGTGGATTCGTGGAACGGGAACATCGCAAGTTCGCGCCGACTCGTTGCTTCGGATGGCGTGAACAACCAAGGTTTCGGTCAGTCGGTTGCCCTGAGCGATGAGCGCGAGCTGGCTTTGATCGGTGCCCCCAACGGCACCACGGCTTGCTTGTTCGACCTCGGTCTCTGATCGAGTTTTCCCCTTCTGGAACAGCAAAAGATTCTGGCTCCCCCGCATTTCGTTGCTCTCGACCAGTTCGGTTGTTCCATTGGCTTATCCGACTGGACTTGGAGCCCGGGCAACCTGCTTGCCGGTTTGGCTGCTCAAACCGATCACGTAAGGGGTCGAATACCGACCAAGGCTCCGTATACGTTTTCCGCGACAGTCCTCCCACGATGAGCCCCCCGTTCACTGCCACGACCACTCCCGCAAGAACGCGTGGTTCGCCGGAACGCCAACCGCGTCGGGCACGGCCACTCCGACAGCCTCCGTTTACCCACACTGCAACCTTGACCTTAACGGCAAAGGCTACGCCAACCCCATCGTTACCCGCCTGCATTCAGCCGGGCGAAAACTCGGTTGGCTGGTGGCCTCTGGAAGAAACCTCCGGCTCCACGGTATGGCGACATTAGCGGGGCAGCAGCGAACAACGGCACTTGGATGAATCACCCCAGCCCAGTGTTCGCCAAAGCAAGTCGAGCGCTGCAGTTCGACGGAATCGACGATGCGGTCGTCGTTCCGGACGACCCGGAGCTCAATGTCGGCGCTAGCGACTTCACCTTTCGCGCTTGGGTTCGAACCATCGAGATCAGCGGGGTTACTGTGCTTCTCGATGGGCGCAGCGGAGCGGAGGATCCTTTTGTCGGTGATCGCCTGTTCTACGTGGATGCCTATCTCGGATTCCAAATGAGCGACGAAGCAACTTACCAAAACTACCCTTGGGGATGGATCGCCAATGCTGCGTGGCATCACGTGGCTACGGTCGTGGAAAGGGCGAGCCGCTCGAGGGGTGTCCGCCTTTACGTTGACGGGGGTAGAGGTCCTATCCGGCCCGCCGCTTACGGGAAAGCTCGAGAACACCAGTCACCCTGTGCGTCGCACGCCGCACCGATGGTGCCAGTGAGGCCAGCTCAGCAGGCCCTGGGTTTTTCCCGGGTGAGTTGGATGGAGTCGAGCTGTTCCGACGACTTCTCGCCGCGGAGGAAATCTATGTCATTCTACCCCAGCCGAGGCGGCGGAGAAGTTTCTGTCGAGTTGCACGCCCATACCGACCAGTACGGCAACGTTCGCACCCACGTCCACACTGTCGCCCACCGTGGCTGCTTCGGCAGAACCCAGTCCAACGCCAACCCATATACCCCCTACTTCCACGGAGACACCAACGATTCCACCAGCCCCGTCCGCTACCGCCACGCTTCTGCCCGCAAGCCAAACACCATCCCTGACGCCAACGAACACGGCCACGAACGCGCCAAAGCAGACACCCACCACAACACCTACCAACTCGCCACCACCGACGACTTCCGCATCGGCACTACCCGCACCAACCCCTAGGGCAGCCAAGGTGCCCTCACCTTCGGCCACCGTCACCGCGACTCGCTCAGCTATCAGCACGCCAAATCTCGCATCGGGCAATGGGACTAGCGACCTTCGGGAGCCATGCGACGATGGAAACTTCGCCGGCGGCGATTGCTGCCGTACCACGTGCGAGTTCGAGCCTGCTGCCAGTGCCTGTCGCGACCACGGCCAGGTCTGCATTTCTCACACCGACGACGGCGCGCGGACATGCGCCCACACGTCGCTACCCACGTCTGCCTGCCCCAGACGGTACGCGATTCTCCAGGACCCGAACTCGACAACGGCTACGGGCGAGCTGTTCCCCGGACCGAGCACCAGGAATTTACGCATTGCTGCTGGGCATGGTCCTCGCACCGGGGTCTCGCACTTTCCCAGCCTGAAAGAGAAAACCGCGACCAATGCCTCGGCGCACGAGAACAACCGCTACGCAAAGCAGCCGTTGCGGCCTACGATTGCCATGCCTTCCGCACCGTGATAGCTCCGGGCCAGCTCAGGCCCGGAGGAGGGCGGTGGTTCATGCTCACTCGAGAAGTAACCAGCGAAGCGGGACGTCTCCAAGGAGGCTCTCCGATCCACCCCCGATAGATTGGAGTATGTCGCCTGTAAGCAGTCATGCACGTCTCTTCCCCGCCGAGGTGGGCCTGGCATGGGCTGCTTTTGATCGCGCCGACGTCCCCGACGCGCGGAAGGACCACACGGGCGAGGCGCTTCAAGAGCAAGTCGCCCGAGCGGCTCGTCGGGTGGGGGTTCGAGCAATGGTACGGATCGTAACCCGTGACGCGTGTTGCCCCTGGGCGCGCTTGTGCAGCCGGCACGGAGGCGATCTCGAGTCGACCGATGCTTTGGTGCAGACAACCATGAAGAAGAACTCCCAAGGCTCGATCTCGGCCGCTCTCGACGCCGAACGACCGCGGATCGCTGCGCTCGACGGTATCGCTGCGGGTGCCGTCGCGTACCTCACGCTTGCGCACGATCTGGCGATTGCAACACCTCAGAAGCGTTTCCTCGAGGTCTTGACCGGTCGACGTTTGGTCGTCGACGGTGATGAGGCTTTCTCGCCTTGCCCGCTGGTTCGCATGCGAAAGGCGAAGGAGCGGGTCTTCCCGCGCGACTACTGGAGCACCGACAAAGCGCTCGGCATTGGTCTTTGCACTCAAGTAGCGGAAGAGGAACTGAAGCCAATTCGCTCGAGAGAGGAGCAGGGCTACTGCAATGCACCCGGTCCGCAAGTGCCTTCGGGTCGCTCGGAGCAAACGGTTGGGATCTGATCTTGCCTGGCAAAAGACGACCGACCGGTGCTCCGCGACCCAGGCGTGGAGCGTTTGCCAAGAAGCCGATGGGGAGCGTCCGCAGGTTTTCGACCTTTCCCGGTGCGGATTCCGCTGCATGGCAGCGAAACCGAGGGGGCGCAGTTCATGAAAGGCGAGCTGGAAGGCAAGGTCGCTGTAGTTACGGGTGCAAGCAAGGGAATTGGTCGGGAGATCGCGTTACAGTTGGCGGACGCCGGAGCCGACCTTGTCGTTTGCGCGCGGGGAGAGGCGGCACTCGAGGAGGTGGCACGGTGCATCGAAGAGCGCGGGCGGAGCGCGGAACCTGTAGTTGCCGACGTCGCGACCCCGCAGGGCTGTGCCGTGCTTCTCGAGCGGGCGCGTGCCCGTCATGGGTGCGTCGATATTCTGGTCAACAATGCCGGCAAAGGTTCCCCGAAGAAAATGCTCGATCTCAGCGAGGAAGATTGGCACGCCAGCTTCGAGCTAAACTTCATGAGCGCTGTGCGCCTCAGTCTCGGCTGCGTGCCGATCATGCGGGCACACGGTGGCGGGCGCATCATTAACATCTCTTCGCGCGTCGGACGCCAACCGGATCCCTTCTTTGCCCCCTATTCGGCGGCAAAAGCGGCGCTCATCAATTTCACGAAGAATCTGGCCAACGCGTTTTCGAAGGATGGCGTCCTGTGCAATTGTGTCGTTCCAGGCCTGGTGCGCACCGAGGCCGTGGAAGAAGCTGCAAGAAAGAGCGCCGAGGCAACGGGCAAAACGGTGGAAGAGGTCTTCGCCGCTACCTTACGCAAGCGGCCGATCCCAGTCGGGCGGCTAGGCGAGCCAGCGGATGTCGCGGCGCTCGTGGTCTTTCTTGCCTCGCCGCGAGCCAGTTGGATTACCGGCAGCACGTTCACGGTGGACGGAGGCATCGTTCCAACCGTGCCCTGAAGGAAGGCGGACAGGCCCAATGGATTTCGCTTTCACACCCGAGGAAGAGCGCTTCCGGCAAGAGCTGAAAGAGTTCCTGCGGCGGGAGCTTCCGGAGTGGTGGCGCGGGATGTTCGTGCACGATGATCGTGTTTTCCCGCAAACGCGCCGTTTCTGCCAAGAGCTAGCCGAACGAGGTTGGCTCACCATGGCGTGGCCACCGGAACATGGGGGCCAGAACGCCAGCGTCTGGAAGCAAGCCATCTTGCGCGAGGAGATGTGGGCGCACGAAGAACCGCGAGGCCCACAGTATATGAACCTCAATTACATCGGCCCGTGTATCATGCGCTATGGCACGGAAGAGCAAAAGCGCCGATTTCTGCCGCCCATGGCAAAGGGCACTGTGATTTGGACCCAAGGGTTCTCCGAGCCCGAGGCCGGCTCGGATCTCGCCTCGGTTCGAACCCGCGCAGAGGAAGTTGCCGATGGGTTCGTCGTCAATGGGCAGAAGATCTGGAGTAGCTATGCGGACGCTCCGGCCGACTGGTGCTTTCTTCTCGTTCGGACCGACCCTTCGGCGCCGAAGCATCGTGGCCTGTCGGTGCTGCTGGTAGACATGCGTACGCCGGGGATTACCGTCCGTCCCATCGACAGTATGGCCGGGCCGCACGAGCTAAACGAGATTTTCTTCGACGACGTCAAGGTGCCTCGTAACTGCTTGCTCGGCGAGAAGAACCGCGGATGGGAGATCGTGACGGCAGGTCTCGCCTTCGAGCGTGCAGGGATTGCCCGCTATGCCCGCGCCGGCCGGGTCATCGAGCTACTCACCGAGTATGTGCAACAGACCCACTGTGATGGGCAGCCGCTCGCGGCCAACCTCGACGTGCGACGCAAGTTGGCAGAACTCCGCGTACGCTACGAGGCAGCGCGCCTTCTTAACTATCGCGCCATCTCCTTGCAGGCGCGAGGTCAAGTCCCGGTTGTCGAAGCTTCCATCGCACGTTTGCACAACACTCAGTTGGAACAGCTCGTGGGCCACGTCGGCATGGAGATTCTCGGTCTCGGAGGATTGCTGACCCATGCCGATCCCCAGGCACCACTTTCGGGAAGCGTGTATCGACAGTGGGTGCGCAACATTCCCACGACGATTGCCGCGGGAACGCTGGAAATTCAGAAAAACATCATCGCTGCCCAAGGTCTCGGATTGCCCCGGCAGAGGTAAAGTCCCCATGGACCTCCATCTCAGCCCCGAGCAAACGCTTCTCGTCGAATCGGCCCGATCCTTTTTGTCGCGGGTGTGGTCGCTGGAACGAACGAGAGCCATAGAAGCAAGCCCTTCCGGCTTCGATCGCCACCTGTGGCTACAGATGGCAGAGTTGGGTTGGCTTGGCATCGCTCTTCCGCAAGGGTTCGGGGGCTCGGAACAAACCTTCCTGGAAGCCACCCTCCTTCTCGAAGAAATGGGACGTGCCCTTTTACCTTCACCGTTCGTGCCCTGCGTTGTCGTGGCAGCACCTCTCGTTCAGGCGCTGGGAAGCGCCGAACAGCAGCGGCGTTGGTTGCCGCTCATCGCCGCGGGCCGTGCCATTGCCACTCTGGCGCTCGTCGAGCCTGGTTGGCGAGATGAATGGCGGCGCCCCGAGGTGCGTGCGCTGCGCGAAGGGACCCGCCTAAGGTTGCGGGGGCGAAAATGCTTCGTGCCTTACGCGGAGAGCGCCGATCTCACGATCGTTGCGGTGACCATCGAAGGCGAGGGGCCATCCGTGCTCGCCATCGATCGCGAGATCCCAGGATGTTCGTATTCGCGTCTGGACACGTTCGGTGGGGAACCGCAGTTCGACATGGAGTTCGACGTTGCCGTTCCCGCTACCACCTTGCTCGGGAAGCCCGGAGAAGCCGGCGCGGAAATCGACAATGCGTGTCAGCGCGCAATGGTAGCCTCGCTCGCCTTTATGGTGGGAGCGTCGGAACGAGTCTTGGAAATGACCGTAGAGTACGCAAAGACTCGCAGTCAGTTCGGACGTCCGATTGGCAGCTTCCAAGCCGTAGCGCATCGCTGCGTGGACATGCGCAGCGACATCGACGCTCTGCGTTACCTCGTTTATCAAGCCGCCTGGAACATCGCCTCTGGAAAGGTTGACGCACTGGAAGTAGCCGCGGCCAAGGCCTACGGCAACGAAGCCTTACGGCGGATCTACATGAACGCGCACCAGGTTCACGGCGCCATCGGTTTCTCCATGGAGTACGATCTACAGCTGTTCACTCGCCGAGCGAAAGCGGTGGAATTGCAGTGGGGATCGACAAGCTTTCACCTCGAGCGGGTCGCTGCTCGCATGGGCCTCGAATGAAATTCCAGCAAGATCACCTCGGTGCGCAACGAGCGCTTCTTCACGGCGCGTACTGGTCGAACGAAACCTTTTCCCAGGTTCTGAGCCGCGCCGTTGCAAAGTTCCGAGAGAAAACAGCCGTCGTGGATGATCGGACCCGACTCACCTATGGAGAGCTGGATCGACGCGCGAGCCAGTTGGCCTCCGGCTTGGCAGCGCACGGAGTTCGAGCTGGCGATGCAGTCTCTTCCCTGCTTCCGAATCGAGCCGAAGCGGTGCTCTTGTTCCATGCCCTGAACCGTTTGGGTGCGATCCACAATCCCATCGTTCCGATTTACGGTGCGCGGGAGATTCGCTTCATCCTTCGTCAGATGGGAGCAGTGGCCGTGGTCGTCCCACACCGCTTCCGCAACGTCGACTTCCCGGCCTTGATCCAGCGTGTCCGCGACGATGTCCCGTCACTGCAACAAGTTTTTGTCGTCGGCGATGCGCCTTCGACGGGGGCAGTGGCCTTCGAGCATTTGCTTACCGCGGGCACGTGCGGCCACGAAGTTTGGCCGAGCGTGGATGCAAGCGATCCGGCCGTTGTCCTGTACACCTCGGGGACCACGGCAGATCCCAAAGGAGTCTTGCACAGCAACAACACCCTCCTGGCAGAATGTTTGGCAACCCAGCGCTATCACCGCCTTGGCCCCGACGAAGTGTTCGTCATGCCTTCGCCGGTGAGTCACATCTCCGGGCTCCTCTATGGAATCCTGCTGCCCACTTTCCTCGGCGCGACCAGTGTTCTCATGGAAGTTTGGGAGCCAGAGCGTTTTCTGGCACTGGTCGAGCGTGAACGCGGCACCTATTCGGCTGGTGCCACCCCTTTCCTACAGGGGGTGATCGAATGTCCTCGTCTCGAGCGTTACGATGTCCGTTCCCTTCGTCTCTTTCCGTGCGGAGGCGCAGACGTGCCGCCGGAGCTCATTCGCCAGGCCATCCGCCGGCTCGGGGTTCGTTCCGGCCGCGGCTATGGTTCGACGGAGTTTCCCAGTATCACCAGCTCTGCAGGGCCCGAAGTTCCACAGGAGAAAAGAGCCGAAACCGACGGCGCTCCCATTGCGCCCAATGAAATCGAGCTGCGCGACCTCGACGGAAACCTCGTTCCTCCTGGGAAAGAGGGGCAAATTTGGGCCCGTGGGCCTGAGCTTTTTCTCGGGTACCGCGATTCGTCTTTGAACCATTCCGCATTCGACGAACGGGGATTCTTTGCCACCGGTGACCTCGGGGTGATCGATCGAGACGGCTATTTGACCATCACCGGTCGTCTGAAAGACATCATCGTTCGCAGCGGCGAGAAGTTCAGTGCCAAGGAAATTGAAGATCTCCTTTCGGAACACCCGAAAGTGCACAGCGTTGCCGTCGTTCCCGTGCCGGACCCGAAGGTCGGTGAACGCGTCTGCGTGGTCGTCGTGCCTCGACCGGGAGTCGAGCCACCGACTCTGCCCGAACTCACGGCTTTTCTCGAATCGCGGGAACTCTCGCGAAGAAAGCTGCCAGAGCAGATGTTGCTGGTCGAGGAGATGCCACTGACGGCAAGCGGCAAGATCCACAAACACTTGTTGAAGCAACGCGTCGCGCGGGAGTTCGGCACGGGTGGGCAGCGCCAGTGAAACTGAGAATGGAGGTGACGCGGATGAAGATCGGACTCCCCCTTTTTCGCCTTCGCTCCGAGCAGATGGCAGCGATTGCGCAGCACGCCGAGAAGTTAGGGTTCGAATCGGTTTGGATCCCGGAGCATCTCGTTCTTCCAACGCGGATCACGAGCCGCTACCCCTACTCCGCCGACGGCGTTGCGCCGTTTCGCGTGGACACTCCCCACCTCGACCCGCTCATCTTGCTCGCACAAATCGCGGCGGTGACAAACCGAATCAGGCTCGGAACCAACATTTATCTACTGCCGCTCCGGCACCCCATCGCCGTCGCCCGTATGGCGATGAGTCTCGATGTCGTGTCGAAAGGCCGTTTCACCCTCGGTGTCGGCATCGGTTGGCTTGCCGAGGAGTTCGATGCCGTCGGAGTGGACTTTACGACGCGAGCGGCTCGCACACGGGAAAGTATCCGTGTCCTGAGATTACTCTGGAGCGAGCCGGAGATCGAGTTTCATGGTCGTTTTTTTTCCTTTGGCCCGGTTAAGTTCGAGCCGAAGCCTGTGCAACAACCCCGTCTGCCGATTGTCTTGGGCGGGGAGACGGAGGCGGCGCTTCGACGGGCGGCTTCCCTCGGGGACGGCTGGTACGGAGTTGGCCATACACCAGAGACAGCAGCGCTCCAGGTGAGGAAACTGCGCGAATTGTTGGCACAGTGCGGCCGCCCACAGGAACCGTTCGAGATCACGGTAAGCCACGCAGGAGAAACGCTCACCCGAGAGGAGGTGGAACGCTACGCCGAGATCGGGGTGCAGCGTGTGGTGGTTCTACCGTGGCGCCGCAGCCAGGATGCCGAAGCGGAAATCGAACGACTAGCCGCGGCCGTGCTACCTCCTGCTGGCTCGCTAGGCTCGTCAGCCTGAACGAGCTCCCGCGCAAGAACCGCAACAACCTCGAACCACACGCCCCTCGGGACATCCACCGGGGCCCGGCTCTTTCCGCCCTCAGCGGGTTCGAAACTCGGCTCATGGAACGTTGGTCGGGGCACCGTCGAGACCGGTACGGCGCCTACTGCTTCGCTGCTCCGAACTCAAAACACGACCACGGTGCGCGCCACGGTACCGTTTTCCATGTCGATCAAAGCCTCGTTGACGGCCTCGAGTTCGATGCGTTTCGAGATCAGCTCGTCAAGCTTGAGCCTACCCCGCTGGTAGAGTTCGACGAGCCAGGGCATATCGCGCCTGGTATTGGCCGATCCGTAAAGAGAGCCCATCACAGACTTCTCCTCGCCTGCGATCATATAACCCGGGATCTCGACCATCTGGCCAACGCCAGGCATGCCAACCACCACGAGCTTACCTCCTCGCTTGACGGACAGGTAAGCCTCGCTGATTACCGTGGGCAGGCCAATCGCCTCGAAGGCGTAATCGACCCCAAGGCCGTCGGTTAGGGCACGGATTTGCTCAGGCGCATTGCCATCCTTGGCGCTCACCACGTCCGTTGCGCCGAACGTCCTCGCTAGATCGAGCTTGGTCGGTGCGACATCGACCGCGATGATCCGGGAAGCGCCGCAAAGGGCAGCTCCCTGGATGATGTTCAGTCCCACACCTCCGCAACCGTAGACGGCCACCGTCTCTCCTGCTTTTACCTTGGCTGTGTTGACGGCTGCACCTACCCCCGTCATCACGCCGCAGCCCACCAGGCAGGCACGGTCGAGCGGCACTTCGTGGGGGATCTTAATTGCAGCGGTCGCACGAACAACCGTTCGCTCGGCAAACGAGGCCACACCAGCCATGCGCGCGATCTGGATACCGTTTTTCTCGAACGCGAACCCCCGGCCAGCCATCATGGACTGCACCATGGCTTCGCACAGGTGCGTACGGCCGGCGATGCAGTAATGGCAGCGCCCACAGTTCTCGACCCACGACAGCACAACGTGGTCGCCTGGCTTCAAGTGGCGCACCTCCTTGCCAACCTCCTCCACGATCCCAGCCCCCTCGTGCCCGAGCACCACCGGTAACAAGAAGGGTAGCCTTCCTTGCTGCACGGAGAGATCGGAGTGGCACACTCCGCTAGCGGCAAGCTTCACAACGACCTCGTCGTCGCCAGGTGCTCGCAACCTCACCGTATCGACCTTGAGCGTTTCGCCAAAATTGTACAGGACCGCTGCCTTCACCATGGCGTGCCTCCGAGTTGTCCGCGCCTAGCGAACGCCACATATTCCCGGCGCAGACGCGGAGTCAAGGCGCGCGGCGCCCCGGTATCCCCCGCTACCGACGGGCCCAGTTCCACTCTGCCCCCACCGTGGGTGGCTCGGGCTCAAAAAAAATCCGTTCCCCCGTCGATGGGAATGATCGCTCCGACCGTGTAGCTTGCCAGGGGAGAGCACAAGAGCACCGCCATCGCAGCCACTTCCTCTGCTCGCCCGATCCGGCCAATGTCGTTCCCCGCTCCGTACTTGGCCACCCCTGCTCGAAAGGCCGCGTCATGATCGTCAGGTTCGAGGCCAAGTCGGGTGGACAACTGCCGCAAGTAGCCGGCAATGGACGGTGTCAGCACCCAGCCCGGACAAATGCAGTTCACGAGGATGCCTTCGGGGGCGAGGCTACGTGCCAGGTTCTTCGTGATGCTCACGAGCGCCGACTTTGCAGCCGTATAAGCGATCAAACGAGGGTTCTGATGCCGCGTCGACGTCGCTGCCAAAGTCACGATGCGGCCGAACGATGCCCGCCGCAGCGCCGGTAGCGCTGCACGCACGCACCGCACCGCTGACATCACCCCCTCGTCGAAGGCGTGAAACCACGCGCAATCGTCAAGCTCTTCGATCGTGCCATCACCTGATGGCCCAGCGGCGCACACGAGGGCATTGAGTGCGTTCCAGCGTGACTCCACCGCAGCCACCGCCGCATTCACTTGCGCCGTATCGAGCAAATTGGTTGCAAACACCAGCACCTCGGGGGCACCCTTCGCATAGAGGCGGGCCTCGACATCTCGAAGGTCTGCCTCCGTGCGCCCCAGCACGGCCACACGACATCCCTCCACTGCAAGGAGTTCCGCGATGGCTCGCCCCATGCCGCGACTGCCACCGGCGACCAACGCCGTCGCGTTGCGAAGCCCGAGTTCCATGTCGCCTGCCTAGCAAGCCGGTAGACCCCAACACAACCCAGAATGATCTGCGCTCGGACAACACACTGGAACGCACGGCAACCCGGATCGACCTCGCCTCCGTTCGATACAGATTGACAACTATTGTCTCATGTGTTTTAGAGGCCGCATGTCGTCGCTTACCCGAGATCGGATCCTCGACGGTGCGGCCGAGGCAGTGGCACGTCACGGAATTTCGAAGTTGGACATGGGCGATGTCAGCGCCAGCTCCGGTGTTTCACGGCCTACGATTTACCGCTACTTCCCGCGCCGCAACGTTCTCTTGACCGAGCTTGCCCGGCGGGAGGGGCTGCGCTTCCGCGAGCGGATGATCCGCGCCATCGAAGAGGCACCGCGCGGGCCGGATCGGATCCTGGTGGCGCTCGAGCACGCCACCCGCCACGTGCGTGACCATGCCGTGTTGCAGCGCTTGTTGGAAACCGACCCGGGTTTGCTCTTGCGGGGGCTCCGACTTTACCTTCCGTTCGTGAGGGATGACCTCGTGCGGGTGCTGGGTCCGCTCCTACAGGAAACGGAGTTCGTGCGGCGGGGACTCGTCACCACCGAGCAACTCGTCGACTGGCTGCTGCGGCTCATGGTGTCGGCATTTCTCCTGCCGGACGCAAAACCCGACCAGATGGCTCAGGGTCTCACCGCTGTCTACCGCTTGCTCACCTCACCCACCAGTACACGCCCCGGACGCAGTGGAGGAACCCATTCCTCGCCAGCCCGGGGGCGCAAGGCTGGATCGCGGCGGAACCGTAAACCCCTCGATGAGGTAGGCAGTTCGAACGTTGGAGCGTGAGGAGAGGAGTCCATGCCACGACCAAACCCCGACCCCAATACAGGCGCTCTTAACGTCCAGGATCCGGCGTTCGCCGCCCGGCCACAACCCATCTACGCTTGGCTTCATGAGCACTTCCGCGTGGCCACCACCCTGGGGCTTGGCGCTCCGATCCTATCGCGCTACGAAGACGTTGTCTTCGCGCTGCGCCATCCGAAGATTTTTTCTTCGGAGATGGAAGTCCACATGGCTCTGGGCAACGAGCGGCCGATGATTCCGCAGCAAATCGATCCCCCGGCACAAACCAGCTACCGCAAAATCCTGGATTCGCAGTTTTCCCGTCAGCGCGTGCTGGCCCTCGAGCCCGCGATCCGCCGCCACGCCAACGAGCTGATCGATGCCGTCATCGATCGAGGGGAATGCGAGTTCGACCGCGCCTTCGCCATTCCTCTCCCGGGCCGAGCTTTTCTCTCACTGATGGGCTTGCCGCAAGAGCACCTCGAGCTTTTCCTCGAGCTCAAGAACGGGATCATTCGCCCACCCGTCCCGCCAGGCGATCTCGCGGCCGCCTACGAATTCCGTGCCAAAACGAGCAAGCGAATTTACGCTTACTTCGAGCAAGTGATCGACGATCGCCTTGCGTCACCTCGCGAAGATCTCGTCACCTACTTTACCCGTGTGGAAATGGACGGCCGCAAGTTGTCCCGCGAGGAGATCCTCGACATTTGCTACGTGTTTTTTCTCGGCGGGCTCGACACGGTCACCGCCACACTCGGGTGCAGCATTGCGTATCTCGCGGCCAACCCGGCGCAGCGCCAACGCCTCGTGGAAGATCCAGCCATCATGCCGCTCGCAGTCGAGGAGTTGCTGCGCTGGGAGACTCCCGTGATGCTCGTGCCACGGCTCGTGAGAGAGGACGTGACCATCGGGGACGTCACGCTCAAGGCAGGAACGCTCGTGAACCTGCTCTTGGGCGCAGCCGACGTCGACGAGCGCGAGTTCCCCGAGGCGCACCGAGTCGATTTCAACCGTCAGCGCAATCGCCATCTTGCCTTTGGCGCTGGTCCACATCGTTGCCTCGGTTCGCACCTGGCCCGCATGGAACTGCGGGTGGCGCTCGAGGAATGGCACCGTCGCATTCCCGACTATGCCATCAAGCCAGGCGAGACACCCCGGGTGAGCCCAGGCATCCGCGAGGTAACCTATCTGCCGCTGGTATGGCCGAAGCGAGGTTCGTGATGAAGGTACGAGTCGATCCCGAAAAGTGTGTCGGGCACGGCCGCTGCTACGAACTCGCCCCAGAGGTGTTTGGCGAGGACGAGCGCGGCCACTGTCGCGTGCTCTGGGAAATTGTTCCGCCGCAACTCGAAGAGAAGGCGCGCCTCGGGGAGGCTAACTGCCCCGAGGACGCGATCAGTACCAGCGAGGTTTGACAAGGAGGCGAGCCACGCAGGACGACGGTGAAATCGTGCGCGCGAGCGCCTACGTCTGCGAGCAGCGGTATCACATCGCCACCCACGTGAAGGGCTCCGGCGGGCTGCTCCCAGCGCCACGCAAAGAGAAATGGTCGCAACCTGCGCCCTCTTCCTCCAAGCCACAAGCTCGTACAACGTAGGAGGTGAATCATGGAAGTCGGAATCCTGCAGATTTTCCAGAACTACCAGGGACGCAGCCGCGATGCCGATGTGGTGAACGGCGAGAAGCGCATCGCTCGCCTAGCCGAGGAACTCGGCTACGACAAACTGTGGGCTGTGGAGCACCATTTCACCGACTACGCCGCCTGCCCGGACAATGTGGCGTACCTCTCTTGGCTGGCAGGCTGCACCGAACGCATCCGCCTGGCAACCGGTGCCGTCATCGTTCCCTGGAACAACCCGTTGCGGGTGGCAGAAAAAATCACGCTGCTCGACCACCTCTCGGGTGGCCGGGCGGTGCTCGGCCTTGGGCGCGGGCTTTCGCGCATCGAGTACGGACATTTCGGCATCGACATGAGCGAGAGCCGCGAGCGCTTCGACGAGGCGGCGCGCATGATCATCGATGCGCTCGAGACGGGTTGGATCGAGGGTTCAGGACCCTTTTACCCGCAACCGCGGACGGAAATTCGCCCGCGGCCGCTCCGGAGCTTTCGCGACCGCCTGTATTGCGTCGGTATGTCCCCCGATTCAGTCGAGCAGGCAGCAGTTCTCGGTGGCCGGCTCATGACCTTCACCCAGCAGGTGTGGCAGCAGTACGTAGAGGGACCGCTGGCGAGCTATCGTGCCTCTTACCGCCGGCACCACGGGACCGAGCCACCGCCACCGCTCTCTGGAGACTTGATGTACTGCCACCCCGATCCTGCGGTAGCCGAATCGAAGGGACTGGAATACATGACCAACTATTTCCTCACCATCGTGCATCACTACGAACTCATGGGGGACCACTTCAAGCAGGTGAAGGGGTACGCCAGCTACGCAAGCGCGAGTGAATTGTTTCGACAGGTCGGGCTCGAACCAGCGGCTCGTGGCTACTGCGCACTCAATACGTATGGCACCCCCGAGCAAATTATCGAGAAGCTGCAAGCACGCCGCACCCTGATTGGAGACTTCGAACTCACGATGATTGTAAACTATGGGGGCATGTCTCAAGCCGAGGCCGAGGCGAGCGTTCGACTCTTCGCCAAGGAGGTCCTACCGGAGTTGCACAAGTGGTGAAGGCTTAGCGCGGTCCCAGCCCGGGTCCCGCAAGGAGGCGACCAGAGTATCACGGGAAACAAATTGGTGCATTGAGGCCCCATTCCATGGGAACCGCCACCTAACCTATCGCCATCCCGGGGACTAATCGACGCCCCCGGGACGGAAGAAGCGCAAGGCTTCTCCGGGGTCGACACCAGCGATCACCCCAGTGGCCGACTTGGCGACCGTGGCCGAGCTGTACGGACGGGCCCTGGTGGACAGCACGGCGTCCACCCGATCGCCCAGCCTTGCCACGAGACCGTCATCCACCTCGCCACCGCGCGAGGCGAGACAAGGTGGCTTTTTACGCCTCGCAAGCTTTCCATTAGCTTCCGAACGCTTGCTGTAGTGCTGCAGCCGACTCGGCCATCGCTGCCTTCGCCTGCTCCCAAACCGGGCTCATCCCCAAGAAGCCGTGGATCATGCCCTGGTAGCGATGCATCCGCACCGGCACTCGAGCCTCAGCGAGGCGCCGACCGTATGCCTCGCCTTCGTCGCGCAGCGGGTCGTACTCTGCGGTGATGATCAGTGCGGACGGTAGGCCATGCAAGTCCGGGGCGCGGAGCGGCGACGCATAGGGCTCCTCCCCGTGCACTGGCGAGGGCAAGTAGTGGCTCCAAAACCACATCATAGCTTCCTTCTCCAGAAGGTAGCCGTTGGCGTTCTCGCGGTACGACGGTGTATCGAAAGCATAGTTCGTAACCGGGTAAACGAGGAGCTGGAAACACACCGCCGGCCCGCCCCGGTCGCGAGCCATCATCGCTACCACGCACGCGAGGTTGCCGCCGGCACTGTCACCAGCAAGCGCAATCCGCAAGGCATCGATGCCGAGCACCCCAGCATTCGCTGCAGCCCAGACCAAGGCCGCGTAGCAATCATGAATCGCTGCCGGATAGCGATACTCAGGCGCCAACCGATAACCGACCGACATGACGACCGCCTGGGCAGCGGCAGCAAGCTGCCGGCAAATGGAGTCGTGAGTCTCGAGGCTTCCCAATACCCACCCCCCGCCATGGAAGTACACAACAAGGGGAAAGGGCGCGCGTCCGACCGGCGTGTAAACGCGCACGGGAACGGTACCCGCTGGTCCAGGAATGGTCCGATCGGCGATCCCCGCGAGGGTGACGTCCGTGACCGCGGACATGCCTGCAAAGTTTGCCATCATGGCGCGGGCGTCGGCAACCGACAAAGTGTGAAGCCGGGGAGCGTCGATGGCGGCAAGCTGATCGAGGAGCGCCTTCGCCTGAGGATCGAGAGGCATGGGCTCGTGCCATACTGGGCAACGTCCAAGTTGTCAACGACGCCACGCGCCCCGCTCCCTCGACCGCAGGCACGCCATGATGTTCCTCGAATCAGGGCTGACGATGCCGAAGAAACGTCCTGGATAGGGCGCGCAGCTTTCGGCCCCCCACGCGGCGTCCGTGCTGTGAATTCCAGCCATTTGCGCTTCTGCAGCGTGCGCCCGGGCCACCAATTGCTCGAGCTCGGTCCCTTGCCGAAGGACCTCAAGCTGGCCGTACCGGCCGAAGATGCGCTCGCCTTCACGGCGGTCCGGTCGATCGGCCATCGGGTAAAGCAGCTTCCCCCACACATCGATCACCCATAGCTTCGCTGGCATCGCGTTGCGTTATCACAACCTCTCATGGTACTCGGAACCAATGGCGTCTAATCGTCACGCAATAGGCGGAGGGTCCCGCCGCCAGCGGCCCCGCCGGCTTGCGTCCGCACAAACTCGGCGCAAGCCAGCACTGCAAGTGGATCCTGTAACTGCTGAGATCATCCGCGGGGCGATGGAGACGATCGCTTACGAAATGGCCACACACGTGAGTTTGACGGCAACGACGCCGATTCTCAACCAATCCAACGAGCGCAATGCTACCATTCTCGATGCTTCCGGGGCGTTGGCCGCACTGAGCGTCGGCATCCCGCAATTCATGCTCTCCTCGACACTCCCGGTGCGCTTCGCGCTGGAGTTCTTTGGCTGCGACGGGCTTTACGACGGCGATGTCCTGGTGGCCAACGATCCTTACCACGGCGGTGGACACCTTCCCGACTACAACATCTTCGCGCCGGTGTTTTGGGATGGCGAGCTGGTGCTCATTGCCTCGATCCAGTGCCATCACGCGGATACTGGCGGAGGCATGCCAGGGGGGTACAACGCGGATGCACTCGATATCTGGGCCGAAGGGGTGCGCTTCCCAGCGGTGAAGTTGTACGAGAAAGGGATCGAACGACGCGACGTTATCTACATGCTCCAGGTCAACAATCGCACACCAACGTTCCTCGGCGACTTACGGGCTCAGATCGGCGCTGCCCAGCTGGGCGTACGGCGCCTCAAAGAGCTGCTGAGCCGGTATGGTACGAGCCAAGTACGAGCGGCTGTGGCGTACATGATCGAGTTCGCCGCCCGCCGCTTCCGGGAAGAAGTGTCGCGCTGGCCGGATGGAGAGTACGAATCGGACGTTTACGTCGACCATGACCCCAAGGGGAACCCAGACATTCACTTGCACTGCAAGGTGACCGTGGCCGGTGACCAGCTCACGGTCGACTTCACCGGTTCGGACACGCGGCCCGAAATCCAGGCATATTCCTCCTTCGGCAACACCCGTGGTTACGTGGTCGCCCAACTGGCCTCCATGATGGATCCTACGATCCCGAAGAACGAGGGCTTCTTCCGCAGCATCAACTTAATCGTACCCGAGGGATGCTGCCTGAACCCACCACCCGGCCGATCGGTCGCTGCCGGCACGCACCACCCAGGCACAGAGGTGGGTGAGGCAATTGCCAAAGCTTTGGAAGCGGTCGTGCCGCAACGCTGTTGCCCGCAAATCTACAAAATCGGCATGCCAACGGTGTCTTTTGGCACTCACCCACGAACCGGCCGGTTCTTTATCGACAACTCCGCCGATACCATTGCAGCCCACTGCAGCGCGGTTTATGGCCAAGACGGTTGGGGTTCGATGAACGTGAGCTTCGGCAACCTGATCCGCGCCACTGCGGAGATCAACGAGAGCATCTTTCCCCAGCGCCAATTGGCGCGCGACTACATTACAGACAGCGGCGGAGCGGGCCAGTGGCGCGGTGGTCTTGGCACGCTCTACCGCAAACAGTTCACTGCCCCAGTAACGGTTTACACCTACGTCGTGGGCCGGAAGTACCCCATGCCTGGCATAGCCGGCGGGAAACCGGGTGCACCCAATCGACTCTTTCTGCGCGTCGGTGGTCCAATGGAAGAAGCCGGGGAGACCACACGACTCGTCCACCACGAAGCGGGGGAGTCCATTGCCTACCACTACGGCGGGGGCGGCGGTTGGGGGGACCCACTCGATCGCGATCCGGAGAAAGTCTTGGAGGACGTTCTTGACGAGTACGTATCCGAGCGCAGCGCGCGAGAGGACTATGGCGTGGTGCTGACCGGCTCCCTCCAGGCATTGGATCTTGCGGTGGATATGGACGCAACAGCACGCTTGCGTGCCGAACTGCGTGCCGCCAGAAACAGCCGAAAGACGCAAGGGAGAGAAACGCAGCGTCGCAGCGGGTCCTTGAACTCCGCTACCGATGCAAGCAGCCGCGGTCGATAGCCTTATCATAAAGCTTGACGACCAAAGCGCGAACGCTCTGCCACACAACCAGCAGCATCAGGAGGACGACCCAGAAGGCTCGACCACAACTTGGCTGTCGTCGTGAATTTATATCCTCGAACCATCTGCCCTTTCTCCAAGCCACCCAACAGACCCGGCTGCGCTTCCCTTCCCCTCAGAACGCCCGCGAACCGCAACGCGCAACCGCCCCACGCGCACCCGCGTTCGTCATTCGCATTCACCCGTACCCCCAACCGCGCCGTCGCCCCCGCCACACGCTGGCACATAGACCTCTTCCGAACCCGCGACCAACCGTCACAGAAACCTTGGTGCGGCAAAGGGCCCCGTGGTCAAGCCAAGGGCGACGGAACTGATCAAGCGGGCGTACAAACAGCAGTCACGGCATCTCCCGTCCCCGATGTCGCTCCAGAGGGGCATACTGGCCTCCCCTCCTACCGCAGAAAAACAGATTCGTGCCCTTGCCTGTGAAACTTTCTTCCGGACGGATCGGGGCAGTTGGGCTTGCTACTGCGAGAGGTCTGCGCAACTTTGCAACGTTGGGTTTGCAATGGCGACCACGGCCAGTTCGCCCGACGCGGGTGTTTGGTGCACCCTCGTTCCTCGTTGCCGAAGCGGCATTCTACGTACCCCGCCACTGGAATGCACCTTGCGCGTTTCCCAGTGAAGCAATAACCGTAAGACATGCATTTTCCCCATTTCATGAGGCGTGTGAATCGGGTGTTCACCAACCCGATGATGCTGACCTTCGCCTGGCTGCTTCCGCCTCTCGCAGTGGTCCATCACGTGGGGCGCAAGAGCGGGCGCGCTTACAAAACACCAGTGGTCGCGTTTCGTACGGAGAAAGGCTTTGTCGTCCCCCTCACCTACGGGCGCGATGTGGACTGGGCGCAAAATCTCTTGAAAGCGCGCCACGGAGTCATCGAACAGCTAGGGAAAAAGTACGAACTCATCAACCCGCGCATCGTCGATCGAGAGCAAGCCTACAGCTGGCTGCCTCCGCTGGTGCGCGGAGCACTGTACGCAGCCGACCTACCGGGTTACGTGCTACTGGATTTTCCCCGGAAACGGTAACTTCGATAAAGACCCACCGCCCCTCACTGCATGCAACGGGTCTAGGCGCCCTTGCCTGAGTAGACGAGCAGGCTCCTTTAACGGTCCGTACTTCACTGCGCGGCCGGACCGCTTCCCGGAGCTGCGCGATCTGCTCATTCGCCTAGGAAATCGTCGCCGGGCACTGAAGCTAAGGGTAAAAGCATCGTTGCTCGCGGCGTAAGAGATAAAGAAAGAATGGCCCGCCAGTGAGCGCTGTCACCACCCCAACAGGGATCTCTACTCCCGCTGCCGCGCTCCGTGCGATCGTGTCGGCAAGCAGCAGGAAAATAGCACCCCCTAAAGCGGAAGCCGGCAGTAACAAGCGATGATCGGCGCCCAAAATGGCGCGCAATGTATGCGGGACGATCAAACCCACGAACCCGATCATCCCGCTTACGGCGACCACGGCCCCTACCAGCAATGACGAGCCGAGGAACGCCACCCGCCGGACACGATCGACGTCGACCCCCAGTTGCCACGCATTTTCCTCGCCCAAGCTCAGCAAATCGAGTCCCCGCGCGTGCCGGCAAAGCCAGGCGCCCGCCAACGCGCAGTACGCAGCGGCCGGAGCCACCAGATCGTAACCGTATCCAGCCACACTGCCGACCAGCCACGAAAGCAACCCTTGCGCCTGGTAGAAGTCGGCAAGAAAATTCACGAACAAAATAAACGCCCCCGCGAAGGCGTTGTAGACCACACCAGCCAGTAACAACACATGGGGCTGCAAGCGTCCGTGGACCAACGAGATTCTGTAAAGAAGGGCAACCGAGACCAGGGCACCAGCCGCGGCAGCAAGAGGCAAAAGCCACATGCTCGCCAGCACCATCCGGCCACTAACAACGATTGCGATGGTGGCGCCGAGCGCTGCTCCCCCAGAGACGCCAATCAAATGCGGCTCAGCCAGAGGATTTCGCAAAAGTCCTTGCAACGTGGCTCCAGCTAGTCCCAGTGCAGCGCCCACGATGGCCGCGAGCAAAATGCGTGGTAGCCGCGTTTCGAACAAGATCACCCGGTCAACGTTTCTTTCCGGGCCCCATAAAACTCGATCCCAGTGCAAAGGCACGTTACCCACTCCTGCTGCCGCTACCGCTGTGAGCGCTAACAAGACAGCCAACGCTGCTAACACGGTCACGAGGCGCCCGCGGGTCAGATAAGGCCGTTTCTGCTCCCAGCGCAGAAACGAAGGAGGCGTGCAAGCGGGTAAGCCAGCCCCATTAGCGTGCATCGCTTTCCTCCGAGGTCTCGTCGTGGTGTGCGAAAAGCTCCGGATGAATCACCCGCGCCAACGCCCGCAAACCGTCCGGCAGCCGTGGCCCAGGGCGCAACACCCGGTCATCAGCGAAAAAAACAATGCGGCGGTTGTTGGTCGCCGCCACCGAGGAAAACCACTGCCAGAAAGCAACTGCGGTGGCGTCGCTCGTAGACTCCGTTCCCATCGTGGCGTCGATCACCACGTCGGGTGCCTCGCGAAGCACGAACTCCATGGAAACCTTGGGCCACCCGTGCGCAGTAACCACGTTCACCCCTCCCGCCAGGCGGATGGTCTCATCCTGAATTGTTTCGTGGCCAACCGCAATTAACGGATTACGACCCACCACAAACAGCACGCGGCGTGGCTGTGCCCGCGCCACTCGCCGTCGAACCTCTTCGATCGACGCCGAGAAACGCTGAGAAAGCTCTTGCCCACGGTCAGGGACGCCCAACTCCGCCGCAACCATGCGGATGACTTCCGCCAGGGCCGCCACACTCTGGGGATCCACCACCAACACACGCAAACCTAAATGGAGCAGTCGCTCCACAACTCGGCGATTCCCCGGGCTCGGCGTGGCCAACACGAGCTGCGGTTGCAAGGCAAGCACGGCTTCTACGTTTGGCGCCAAGAATGTTCCTACCTTCGGCAGCGTCCGCACCTCGGGTGGAAAGTCACACTGCGCAGTTACCCCAACCACCTGCTCGCCGACGCCCAGGGCAAAGGCCAGCTCCGTCATGGACGGCGCCAGGGACACGACGCGTGGTCGAGCTGGACTCGCAGCTTCTGCCGCTACGGCCCCGAGCGTCACACACATGCAGAAAACAACCGCGCAGCGACGGAGCCACAATCCGAGAGCGTGGCACCACTTATGGGAAAGTGCACTCATCGGAGGAAAACCAAGTCGAACGGAGGCAAGCCTGTAAACAAAGGCGTCATGGTCAACTCCGTAGCGTCAGCAGCCCGAAAAATCCGAACCCCAGGCCGGCGAATATTGCGGTCGCTCAGAAACACGTAACCCTCGACGCTCAATTCCACGTCCGACAACCCATCGCCCCTCGGCACCACGGAGAACACGCTGCGCGTTCGGGCACTAAAGCGAACCAAATCCGTGGAAAAATCCGGCCCAGACACAATCGCGTAGCCCACCTCATCGTCCAGCAACACAAAGTCAGTGATATCGCCACCGAGTTCTTGCTCCGTCAGCAAAAAGCCTTTGGACATCAGCGTGCCGAGATCGACCACCTCGATGCCACCGTCCAGTACGCCAAACTGGCCTACCAACGAAACGTAAAGCTGATTACCGCGTACGGTCAGGCCCTTAGTCATGCCAAATGGATTTGCCGCACTTAACTCAATGGCGGCGACCACGCGATCCTCGATCGTGTCGACCACCAGCAACAGTCCATTTCTCACCGGCACGAAGTTCTCCAGCCGCTCGAGGGTGACGAACAGTCGATCGCCGACGACGACCGCCTGATTCGCTTCAGGACTGCCATCGGCATCCGCAAAGCCGGTCAAGTCGATTCGTCCCTGAACAAAATCCGCGCAATCCGGCCTGGGGTGGGGATTGACCCGAAGGAGCCACGGACGCGCCAGCAAGGGGACGTACGCTTGCAAGCCGCTGCGAAAGGCAATGTCTTGCGGATTCGAGCCGTTACCCGTGGAACACTGCGCTACCGTGCGAAAGTCCTCGGCGGCATCGAGCACTTGCAGGTTGTCGCTGCCGAACCGATTTACCACGTACACGCGCCGACCGAAAACCCGAGCCACCGGATCCGCGCCAAGGCGCCGCTGAGGCCGGGCCGGTTCCACGGAAAACGGAGGATCCAAAGCAACCAACGCGAAGCTGCCTGTTTGAAAATCCGTAGCGGTGACAAAGGCGACGTTCGGCAACGAAGGGGAGGAGAGCAGCATGTGGACTGCCAAGACAAGCTCCTCGATGGTGACCACGCCATCGCCATTGGCATCTCCGGCCGAGCAGCGACGGACGTCATCCTCGCCCAACGCGATGCGCACCAACGTAACCACCTCCTCGACGGTCACCAAGTCGTCGACATTGCAATCCCCGGGAGATCCGCTCCGCGTTGGCAAAGCCCAAACAGCGTGAGCCGCAAGGAAGAGTGGAACCCACGCAACCCGTACTCGTGCTAGAGGTCGGTTCATTTTCGTTTCTCCCTGGGATGCCAGTTGACCGTGGCAAAGACAGAGCGACCGGGAAGTGGAAAGCCACCGACATCGGAAATCTGGTTGTCCGTCACGTTCCGCAACTGGACTCCGAGCTCCAGTGCCTCGCCCCATGTGTACCTGAAGCCCATGGTATGGATGGCTCGGCTGGGAACGAGATCGAAGTTCGCTTGGTCGAGGTAGTTCCCACTCACGAAGTTGAACTCGTAGTAAGGGTGTGTCGGGCCAATCGACGTGCCCAAGCGCAGGTAGGCTTCCTGTTGCGGCCGTCCTGGCAGGTGCTTGCCCCGATAAATCCCACCGAGGGCAAAGCTGCGATTCTCCAAGTCTTGCCAAGTATAGTTGCCGTCCAAAAGCCAATGTTTCCGCCAGCGAATGCGCAGGCCCAGTTCGTGTCCGCGCAATCGCGCGGCTCCAATGTTCTCCGCTTTAAAGATGGCTGCGGAACGCTGAACGAACACGATCAAGCGTTCCACATCGTTGTGGAAATAAGCGTACTCTCCTTGAACGAAAAGATCTGCGACCGAAAAGCGCCGTTCGGCACGCAAGCCGACGTCTCGATTCCAGGCGCGCTCCGGGACGAGCTCTGGGTTACCGATCACGGCACCGGTGTTGCCGAAGAGTTCCGTAAAGTTCGGCGCACGCTCGTAGCGGCCGAGGTTGGCGCGCACCGAGACTCCCTCGAAAACGCGCCACTCGGAACCCAGACTCGGCCCCCACAACACGTGTTCGCGGCCGAGCTTGGGGATGCTTCGACCAAAGTTTTGCCAGGCCCCCTGCGATGCGTCGTTCACCCATTCAAGTCGCAGCGTCGGTACGAGCACAAGGATGTTGGGCCACAGCTCCCACTGATGCTGGGCAGCCGAGGTAGCCCGCCAACGTAACGCTTGCGGTTCCTGGGGTGCGTTCGGGGCCTCGTTCTCGGGGAAGAAGGCTTCGCGCGCAACCTCGAGGAAGAGCGTCAGTGCATGCGCCGCGGCTGGATATGCTGTCCAAGTACTATTCGCCCCAACGAGCCAAGAATCGTCCGTTCGCCGCTGCTGTCCCGCGCCGAGCTCGCCCAAAGGGTCGCGAAACTGGTTGCGATCGAATGTGACGAAGAGGAGGCCCGTCGTATCGATTGTGTCCGTGGGCCAGCCGGCAAGCCGACCACGAAGAGCGTGGAGCACACGCAACCTTCCTGCCGCAGCGTGCAGCGAGGGGTTCGCCCCCCGCCCCGGAAGCTCGCCTTCTTTCCAAAATACGTCCTGCAACAGATCCAAGCTCACGCCGGATCCCCACTCGCGACGGCCGCGCAGAAGGGCAGCCAAACTGTCGAACGAGTTGTGCACCCGGGTGACCTTGCGATCGTCCCAGGGGTTGAAGGGAGTGTCATTGTCGGTGCGGAAACGAAAGTTGCCTGCACTCCCCAGGTATGTCAGGTTGCCGAAGAGCTGGTACGCGCCAACTGTTTGTGCCAGCGTTCCAGTCGTTTTGCGAGTCGTGAACGAACCGTAACCCACGGAGAGATTGCGATAGGGCGCAACCCCTGGCTCCCTCGGCACTAGGTTCACCGCCCCACCAATGCCGCCGATACCGAAATTCACCGGAGTGGCTCCCCGATAGATGTCGATCCGCTCGAGAGCGTCGAGAGGAAGGTCAGCAAGGTTCACGACCTCGTTTTGGGCGCGCGCCAGCGGAATGCCATCAAAGTACACCTGCACTTGGTTGGACGCAGCACCGCGAATGGACAACGTGCTGAACGCACCGAGACCACCGTACCGGCGCACGCTCACACCGACAGTGTCGCTGATCGCATCGGCCACTGTCTCGAGCTCCTCCACGTAGTCGGAAGGGTCCACGCTATTTATAAAGGCAGTCGGTGCGTGCTGCGCGTTCTCTTCCAGGGGCGAAGCGCGCACTGTCACGGTTTCGTGGACCTGCGTTTCCGCGTGAACGCTTCCTACCATCGGGAAAAACATCCCCGCGGCCACGGTCTGCAGGAAAAGAGGCTCGGCTACTCCCCCGCCAGCCACGATCCCCACTGCGAACGCCACTAGAAGTCGTCTCGACTCGAGCACGCAGATTCCCGAACTGCAGCCACCAAATCGGCTGCAGAGATTCGGCCGTCGTTGTTCCAGTCAGCGCCGTCCTGGCGGGCAAACACTGCGCCGATCAAACCCTGCACCACGGGACAAGAAGCCGTTGCTGTCGGTGAAGGGAACACCCAAGGGGTAAAACTTGGTGTAGCACTCGGAAGTCTCGTCGGCGTACTCGTGGGCTCGGCGATCGGAGTGGGCGTCGGGCTACGGTCTAACGGATCACATGCGTGCACTGCGGCCACAGCGTCCAAGTCGAAACCGGCCATACCGCCACCGGGCAAACGGTTGCCCGGATCTGGCACCTGATCGCCAGCATCTGTTATGCGAACGAAGCGAATCCACGGTAACCCCACTTCGTCGAGATCGAACGCGTCGCCGCCGGCAGCCACCGGGTCGCGCGGGTCGATGCCATTCTCCGGATTGCTGAACACAGGGGTTTTCCCGGCAAGCCCGCGCCAACTTTGGCTATCCCAAGGGAACTCGCGGAAATGGACACCGTCTTGACTTACCGCGACAAAGGCCAGTTCAGCGAACACCGGTCCGTTGCTGTCTCCGATGCGGAACGCGTTTTCGAACACGATGATGTCCGGCCCTGGGCCATTGCAGGCTATCGGCGGATCGAATCGCAGGACGATTTCTCCTCCATGCCCTAAGGAGACCACGTCCAGGGAACCTTCCAACAGTCCGCCGCCTCGAGGGGGCCCCAGCACAACCTGAGGCAAGCGCTCCTGCCCAAATCCGGCGCCTGCGCCCGGGCGAAATGCGACGACTGCATCGGCAAAGGGACCAGCAAAGGCTGTACGTGTGGCGAACGCCACTACCGCCACCGCCGCAAAGCAGACAGGACGCACTCCCCGCTGCATGTGGCCACGGGTCGCCGCTGGCCGACGTGCGGCTTCCAGGCAGCGGGGAGAACGATCCATTCTTTTCTTTTGTCCTTCGCCCCGAAGGTCCAGAGGGTTAAGGCACGCAGCGCAAGGTCAAACGGTCCGTGTCCGCTTTCGAGCTGGCTGCCCGCACCTGCACACGGAGCCTCTTTTTGCTGGGCCGAAGCCCTTGGGGCGTAGAGAGCAAGGGCACTTGTACCGGTGCGGGGCCCACACACTCGGCCGAGCTACCTCCGAGAATCGCTTGCGCTGCGTTCAACAAGCCTTGGAGGCTTGGGTCCAGCATGGACTGCCCTAGCTGGGCCATTTGGATGCTCGACAACGGTGGAGCGACGCAACCACTGCGAGGCACCCGTAGACACAAGCCGACGGCAAACGTGCACACGCCATTTGCCGCACCGTCGCGGTCGCACGGGTCCCCATCGCGGCAAACCACCTTCGAGGTCGGCTGACCTTGCTGATTAAGGACAGGAGAGACATCCGAAAACTCAGACCAGCAATCTGTTGCCTGAGGGCCACCGCCGGGGAACAACCGATCGACTGGAGTCAACGTGGTGATGTTCGCCGACCCAAAGTCGACGACATACACCCGGCCGGAGTTCTGGTCGACGTCGATCCCCGTCGTGAAGCTGAAGCCACTAGCGAACTGGGTCACGTTGTTTGACGCATCCACGGCCACGATGGTGCTCGAGGTAAAAGTGCTGTCAAACCCACCGGTTACCAGCAGGTTGCCGAGATGATCGAACGCTTGGTCGTACACTCCCGACAGTCCACTGACGACAGTCGTCTGCGTGTTCGTGACCGGGTCGTAGCGAACAATGCTCCCTTGGAAGGTGGAAGAGTTCAAGTCTCCGACGTAAAGGAAGCCATTGTTGGCGAATGCAAGGCCGGCGACGTAGTCCAGCCCGCCCAGGAGCAGCACAAACGGCGGATAACCGAATGCACGGTGGCGAAGCACTCGCCCTGCACCGGAACCGGCGGCGTCACCCACGTAAGGTTGACCATCAGGCCCCAAGGCGATGCCCTGCGCAAATGGAATGGACCCCGGCGCATCAATTTCCAAACCTGATGCACTGACCGGGCTAACCACTCCGACTGGATTCGGAAGAGCAAAGGCCGTGTCCCCCGTGAGCGCTCCCGCGAGCTCACCGCCGTTGTCCGTAATGAACAAGTACGCATGGTTTCCTGCGAGACCACCGATGGAGTTCAAGCCAGTCACCACGGTCGTCAACGTCCCATCCCAATCGCGGCGCACCACGGACTGCGTTCCGGCGCCGAACGCACCCTGTCCGGTGAATACGGAAGTGCCGATCACCGCGACATCACCGGTGGCCGCGCTGGGAAAGGAAAGCTGGCCGACGATGTAGCCCGGTGGTCCAATGACCAGGGCGAGCGCACGGCACGCCCACAGGCAACTCAATACCCAACTGCAAAAAACCCAATGACCCAAACGTAGCTGCATGACAAACCTCCCCGTGTCATGCGCGCTCCAGCGGAAGCGCGGGTGGTCGCCGGGCCGATGAGCGAGGGCGCACGCAGCTCGTTTGGCTTCACCCGTGAAAAAACCCGGCAGCGCCACTGCGCCCCGGGTATGAGCTTTTCCAACCGATCCCGCATTGGCCCTCACACCCCGGAAGGCACCTTTTCTCCTCGCTGCGGGGCCAGGTCTCCTGGCTCTCGGCTACCTACTCGCGGCGCCTTCCCATCCGGCCTTTCCGGACAGTGGCACGCTTGCCGCTTTCGTTCCGAATACAGTGGCGGGGGCCGCGCCGGCTTCTCACCGGCTTCCCTCAACCACGCAGCAATCGCCTTGGGTACCGGAACCATGTCTGCGTGTCAACACCCCCAGGGGGTCCCGCTGGTGGTGTCGTCGGCACCGAACAGCAGCGCGAGTCTCAAAAAAGGCACTGCCCCATCTTGAGGAAGAGCCCCAGACTGGGCAAAATCTGTTCTCGACCCCAAAGGTCAACAGGTAGCGGTTTGGGGTTGCGCAAGGCGGTCGGATGAACCGGGGTCAGCAAGGAGGCTCCGATGCGGAACGTAAACGAAGTGCTGGAACGCAAGGGGCGGGATGTGTGGACCATTCAAGCCTCGCAGACCGTCTACGAGGCGCTCGAAGTGCTCGCCGCTAAAGACATTGGCGCGCTCTTAGTGTGCGAGGGAGAGCGTGCTGTAGGCATGTTTTCCGAACGCGACTATGCACGCCAGGTCATCCTCAAGGGCAAGGCATCCAAGGAAACTCTTGTTCGCGAGGTCATGAGTGCGCCGATCATTTTCGCTCGGCCCGAACTGAAACTCGAAGAGTGCATGGCTCTCATGACCGAACGGCGGATTCGCCACTTGCCAGTGGAAGACAAGGGTCGAGTGGTGGGAATGATTTCGATTGGCGACGTTGTCAAAGCGATTCTGGAGGAAAAGCAGTTTCTCATCGAGCAACTCGAGGGATATATCGCCACCGGGGGTTGGGCAGAGTTGACGACGACCACCCTGGTGGAACGGACTTAGTCGAAGGTTGCCGTGAAAGAAACGGAAAATAGGAGGAGAGTTGATGCCCACCGTTTCGCCAGCCGAGTTCAAGCGCGGAATGGTCTTGTTGCTCGACGGAGTGCCTCACATCATTGAAGAGATGCACAGTACCGGTACGGCCAAGTTCAAGCAAAAAATTCATGCGAGAATGCGCCACTTGGCAAGCGGCCGGGTGATTGAACGGACTTTTGCCGACAATGAAGTCCTGCCTGCGGCAGACCTCGAACAGCGCAAAGCGCAGTTCAGTTATCAGCAGGGCGACACCTTTGTGTTTCTGGACAGCGAAACTTTCGAACCGCTCGAGTTATCCAGCGCGCAAATCGGCGACAAAAGGTGGTTCCTAAAGGAAGGAGAGGAATACAAGACACTCTTTATCGACGGCAAGCTCGTCGACGTCGTGCTTCCCGATCAAGTCGTCCTCGCCGTGGTGGAGACCGGGCCGCCGCAACGGGGTAGTTCCGATTCTACGTGGAAGGCAGCCAAGCTAGAAACCGGACTCGAGATCATGGTCCCCTTGTTTATCGAAACCGGTGAACGTGTTCGGGTGGACACAGCGGAACGGAAATACGTCGGGAAAGAGTCGGAGAAAAAGCCGGCACGCGGCTGAAACCTCGACGTGCGCCGTGGTTCGGCGTTCCTGAAGGGAGCCCCCGAGCGACGAGAAAGAAAAGCTACCCTGTCCTACCCGGCTCAACCAACGTAGCGGTGTCGGGCCTGTGGCTCACCCAGGGGTGCCAAGGCCTTTTGTACAGCCAGGAGACGCGCCGCTCACACGCCTCCGCCATGGAGCGATGCACGCGCCCCCGACCCGAATTGCCCTGCAGACCAACGCCCGCGCCCAAGCAGCCAACCGCTTGGGCGCCTAACACCCTCTCCATTCATTCCACCCAACACCTCGACGACCGGATCCTTTACTCCGCTACTCCACCGCGATCGGACGACGATCGCGGGCTCTGCACTTCGAATTTCTCGCGCCTCTTCCTCGCCCCGCTTCCCCGCATCCCCGAGCAACTCGCGCAGTATTGCCACTTCCTCCACTGGCAGCTCAGCGGTTTTCGGAAGAACGACGCAAAACACGGCGTTGCCCCTCGCGCTCGAGATTGCCCTTCTCCCCGCTCAAAAGTGTACCTCCCCCTTCGAACCCACTGCGACATCTCGTTCCAAGTGCGCTCACTCCTCCGCCAAAGGCCAAGGTTCGTTTGCGACAGTAGAAAGAAACAGGAAACGAGCCCTCATTCGCTCAGTGGGTGGAGTCGCTCCATCCGCGATCAGATTCGTTCGCGTCAACCCGCAAACTCGTCCATCCGAGCTCCGAGCCCAACCTCCCAAAAGCGTGGCCTCAGTGTCGGATTGGGGTGGCTCTGAGTTTAGTTTGGAGCAAAGAACTTTCCCGCCCTTTGGGCGCGACTTCGTCACGCTCGCAGCAGAGGTTTGCACTCAGGGTTTTACGGTCACCGTATCTTGGCCCGACCGCAAAACAACGCCCGGCAGTGCTCCGGTCAAGCGCCCCTGACTCACCACGGCAACTCCATTGACGAGAACGTACTCCACCCCTGTGGCTTCGGCGTACAGTCGGTCCGCGCCCCCTGGTAGATCGTTTCGTGATCGAATGGGTGCGCTCCCGATCCGGGCTGGGTCGAACAACACGAAATCTGCGGAGTATCCTCGATCGATCCGACCCCGCCTTTTGAGCCCGAAATAGCGAGCGGGGACATCTGTCATCAGGCGGATAGCTTCTTGCCACGAGAGCAAGCCCCGCTCGCGGACACTTTGAGCTAGAAATGCCGTAGGGTACCGGGCCCCGCACATGCGGTCCAAGTGTGCGCCAGCGTCCGACCCGCCAATCATCGCCCGAGGATCGCGCCAGACCTGCACGCGCAAGCGCCAACTTTCGTCGTCGTCATCTGCCGGCTGGGGCCACAAGCCGGTGCGTAGCTCGTCTGCAACGACGATGTCGAGCAACGTATCAAAAGGATCCCGTCCCCGCTGCGCCGCGATTTCGCCAACCGAGCGCCCCGTAAGACCCGCGTTTTCTGGAGCAAAAGTGTCTCCGATCTCGTACGCTCCCCAGCGAACCAAACTGGCGAGTGCACCGGTGACACTTTCCGCGCTCGCCCGCAGCTTGCGGCGCATTTCTGGGTCGCGTAAAGCCTGCAAGCGCTCCGGCACCGGAGAGGCAAGCACCGCGCCCCACCCGGGCAACGAGTTCAGGGCACAATGGTCGAGAAAGCTCATCTTGAGGCCCCCTAGGATCGGCATCGTCAAGGCAACCACGCGAGCCCCCTGTTTCTGCGCTCTCGTGCCCGCTTCTAGCTGGTGCTCGTGTCGGTCGCGATTCGCTGCCGAGACCCCCAATACGTTCCAGTTGAGCGGCCGCTGGGCAGTTCGTGACATGGCAATCATCAGATTTACCTCGGTGTCGTTCAGTCGGGTGAGGCAGCCATCGACGATCAGCTCGAGAGTCGTACCCGGGTGCATTCCGGTGGCGCGGGACAGTGCAAGTATCTCTTCCGGTCCTGCGAAGCGGGACGGTACAGGGGCGCCACTCCCATCGGCATGGGTAAATGCCTGCGACGAAGAGAACCCGAGGCCACCGGCGCGTAGCGCCTCCCGCAGCAAGCCTGCCATCGCACGAATCTCTTCCGCACGCGCCGCATAGCCCACAGCGCGTTCGCCCATCACGGCGCGGCGTAGCGCGCAGTGACCGACGAGAAAACCAATGTTCAAAGCGACTTTACCCTGGAGCTGATCCAAATACTCACCGAAGCTGCGCCAGCTCCACGGCACGCCCTGTTCGAGAGCCGACAAAGGCATGCCCTCCACTTTGACCATCATGTGTCGAAGGTACTCCGCGTCTCTCTCGCTCCCGACCGGCGCCAGAGTAAACCCGCAGTTTCCTGCGATGACGGTGGTCACGCCATGGAGGCTCGAAGGCGTCAATGCCGGGTCCCACCAAATTTGCGCGTCGTAGTGCGTGTGCGGGTCGATGAATCCGGGAGTAACCATTAACCCGCTGGCGTCGATTCTCCCACGCGCTTCCACAGAGACCCGGCCCAGGGCGACAATGCGCCCATTGAGGACACCGATAGAACCCAATCGCGGCTCTGTCCCGGAGCCGTCAACAATGAGGCCGTTGTCAATTTTTAGATCCAGCATGTTTCCGCTCCGCAAAAAGGTTTGTTCCCTAGCATGACAAAGAAATGAACATTTGTTAATGGGCAGCCACGTGTTCGTCGGGAAGGAGCGCTTGCAATCCAGGGCCGCTCGCGGCTTCATGTGGACCATGGGTGGGACCGCTGAAGCCGCCGGGAATTGGGATGCTTTGCTCGCTCCTCTTGCGACCGTGCCACGCGAAAACGGCTCGCAGGCGTTGTTGCAGACAGCACGCTGGCTGACCGAGCACCTCGAGGCAGCCGGCTGGGAGGTGACGCAGCACTGGTACACGGCCTACCCGTACGAGCAACGCGCGCTCGGGCTGGTGCTCCTCGTCGGCGGGCTTACGTATGCCGTCTGCATGTGGCGACGCCGGTTTGGCTGGGCCGCCCTTTTAGCGATCTCGTTACCGCTGCTCGTGGTGGCTCAGATCGACTTCCGCTTGCCCCTGACCTGGTTCGCTCCTTTTCCGCAACCGAACGTGGTAGCTCGCTGGCCCAACCCAAATGCAAGGGAAATTTTGGTGTTCTCGGCCCATTTCGATACCAAAACCGATGTCTTCGACCATGTGACTCGCGCCCCGATCCTCCTATTTTCGGTGCCGGCAACGTTGCTCATGTCCGCGGTAGCGGCAGGCAGTTTCGTTGCCCAGCAAGCGGGAAGTTTGACCGTCGGTCGGCTCGCGCTCGCCCGCATTCTCGGTTGGATGGGTGCAGCCTACAGCGCGCTGGTTGCCGCTGCATTTAGCGGCGGGATGCTGTTGGACCGCCGCAGCGCGGGCGCGTTGGATAACGGGGCAGCTTGCGCAGTGCTTCTGCGTTTCGCTGAAGAGCTACGCAAGGATCCCCCGCATGGCGTCGAGGTTTACCTCGTGCTGTTCTCCGGAGAGGAGTTGGCCGCACAAGGTTCGGCGGCTTTGTTGCAAGGGTGGAAGCCGAGCCCGGCGGGCCGGTCCGTCAAGGTCATCAATTTGGACCCTTGGGGCGCGTCGACCGAGATCCGAGTCCTCGGCGCCGAACGCGGATTTCTACGGGGGAGCGCGCCCAGCCCCGAGGTCATTGCCTTGCTCGACGAGGCACATCGCAAGGTCAAGGCGGTTTCCGTTCCGACGCTCCCGCTCATGGGCTTGACCGACGCCTGGATGTGGCTTCAGCACGGTTATTTGGCAGCAACCATCTTCACTGCCGTGCCTCCCTTCGAGCTGCCACGAGCCCTCCACTCTGCCGACGACAACATCGCGCGGGTGGATCCCCACTCGCTCGATTTTTCCGTTGAGTTTTTAGGCACGATCGTACGCATCCTAGAGAGCAACGCGAACGCCCCTTCCCCAGAGATTCACCTCCCTACGGCCGTACAGGAGAACCAGGGAGCCATGGAAAAGGAGCTCAGCCATGCATACGAGCAGTAGGACAAGTAGCGAGTGTCCCGATTCCACCACACGCCGCTGGGCGAGAACGGGGAACGAACTGCACGCGGAATCTCCTTTGAACGAACCAGGGCTATCAGCCGAGGTCCGGTTGACTCATTCTTGAGCCCCGCCGTATAAGGCGAGTTTGTTGCGTCAAGTGAGAGATGTTGTGAATCACCAGTCATCCGAGCACGTGTGGATCCGCCTTCTAAGGGTGTCCGGATTCCTGCCCATCTTGCTGTTCACTGTGGCAGTGGCTCGCGCAAACGACAGGCCTGTTCGCGTGGTCGACAACCTCTACGGGACCGCGTTCGTCAGCCCCGACGAAGGGTGGGCCGTTGGTGCGTTCGGCTCAATTTACCACACCACCGACGGCGGGAAGAACTGGCGCTTGCAACATGCGGGAACCCTCGAACAACTTTTTGGAGTTGCCTTTGCCAATCGCGAGGTGGGCTGGGTCGTCGGGCGTACCGGCATCGTGTTGCACACACGGGATGGAGGTAAAACGTGGAGCAAACAAGCAACTCTCGGCAAGCATCTGTTTCACGTTTCTGCCCTCGATGAAAAAGTTGCCTGGGCGGTCGGTGATTGGGGGGCGATGGTGGTAACACGCGACGGCGGAACAACGTGGCAAGACCGCTCGATGGAACGCGACGTCATTCTCTACGCGCAGTCTTGGCCGGATTCGTTCCACGGCTGGGTGGTGGGGGAAACTGGCGTGGTGTTGCGGACGACCGATGGCGGGGATACCTGGGAGGAACTCGACACCGGCGTGGGTAAGACCCTCTTCGGCGTGCACTTTGCCGACACGCAACGCGGTTGGGCCTGCGGGTTGGATGGTTTGATCTTGCGCACCAACGACGGGGGGAAAAACTGGGAAATCATACGAGGGAACCCTGAGATCAGTGGTCTCGAACAAGTGGGCGTGGCGGAGCAACTCGAAAACGCCAGCCTCTACGACATCGTCGTCCACGGTCGCACGGGTGTGGCGGTCGGTGACATTGGAACGATCTTTCTAAGCAACGACGGCGGACACACCTGGCAGCGCAAGCAAGTTCCTGGCGAGTGGAAATTAGGCTGGATCCGTAGCGTGGCGCTCGTGGCAAACGGCGCAGGGATGATCGTGGGGGCGGGAGGGCTCACGGTGCGGATCGATGGCCAACGTCTCATTCTGGCAGAGGGGCGGTAAGGATGCTGCCGCGGGAGTGGATTGAGGGATATCTGTATTTTCTTTTGCGCCGACGCCTGGCTGTGTCTGCTGTGGTAGGTGCCGGCACCGTGTTCTTCATTTGGTTCACGGCCACGCAACTGACCATTTTCACAAGCTTCTTCGACCTGATGCCGCCGAATCACCCCTATATCCAACTGTACATCAAATACCGCAACATGTTTGGCACCGCCAATCAGCTCGTCATGGTGGTCGAGGCAACCAACGGCACAATTTTCGACGATCCGCGAATCATCGAGAAAGTCGACCGCATCACCGTCGATCTCTTGCACAACGTCCCTGGAGTGAATGGGGAGCAAGTTCTTTCCATCACGCATCCCAAACTGAAAACCACCCTAACCTCTGGCTCAGGAATCAAAGTCGTTCCTCTCATGTATCCACGTCTGCCTCAGGACAAAGAAGACATGGAGTTCCTCAGGCAGAAGGTGTACACGACCGAGGGAGTTCGGGGCTTTTTCGTGTCACCCGACGACACTGCCACGCTCGTGACCGCCGGCTTTTGGGAAGAGTACTTCGACCTCAAAACCATGTGGCGGCGGGTACAGGACATCGTCCAAAGGGAGGAGGCCGATGGTTTAGTCAAGATTTACGTGTCCGGCCCTCCGGTCCTCTACGCATATTTCAACGAAGCCCTGGGCAAAATGGGCTACGTGTTTCTCGCAACCGGCGTAGCCATCGTCCTGCTCTTGTGGTTTTACTTCCGATCTCTCCAGGGCGTCTTAATTCCCGTGTTCTCCGGGCTGATGAGCGCGATCTGGGGCCTTGGCTTTGCCGGGTTGTGCGGTTTTACCCTCGACCCGCTGGTGCTGGTCGTCTTCGTGCTCATTACCGCACGGGCCTTGAGCCACTCCGTGCAATCGATGGAACGCTACCACGACGAGTACTTCCTCACCCACAACAAACACGAGGCCATCGTCCGTTCCTACCGGGCACTGTTTCCCCCGGCTATGGTGTCGATCGTTGCTGACGGCTTAGCCATCTTGACCATTGCGGTTGCCAGCATCCCCTTGATGCAGAAGCTTGCCTTCGTGGCCAGCTTTTGGATCATCAGCATTTTTCTCAGCGTTGTCACCCTGCATCCCATCATTCTCACCTTCGTGAGACCCCCGAAATCTCATCCGCCTGGACGACGCATTTCCGATGCCATTTACGAGGGCATCAGCCGAGCGCTCATTGCCATGGGCCAGGGAAGTTTCCGCTGGTTGGTGGTGGCATTGTTTGCCGCGACCATGGCCTTCGGTGTTTACTATGCACACAAGCTCAAAACCGGAGACACCGAGCCAGGCGCCGCACTCTTGTACCATGACCACCCCTACAACGTGGCATTCCGCAAGCTCAACGAAAAATTTGTGGGCGTGGCAAGCCAGTTGGTCATCATTGCTGAAGGCAAAAAACCCGAGGCCATCAAAGAGGCGAAAACGTTGAACGACATCGAACTCTTCGCCCGGCACATGACCCAAGGGGAAGGAGCCAACGGGAACATCACGGCAGCGACGCTTTTAAAGAAGATTTACCGGACCTTCCGCGAGGGTGACCCCAAGTGGGAGATGTTGCCCACGCGCGACGACCACATTGGTCAATTGTTCTACCTGTTGACCGCAGGCACCAGCCGGGGCGAGATGGATCGCTTCTTTAGCCCCGATTACACCAACGCCACGATCACGATTCTCTATCGCAACTACAACAACGACATCATTCACAGCGCCATCGACCGGGCCAAGGCTTACATTGCCGAGAACGTGCGGCCGGAGGACAGTGTCCGCTACCTTCTGGCCGGTGGTTTACTGGGCATTCTGGCCGCGACGAACGAGGAGGTGGAATGGTCATACCGCGTCAACGTGCCGTTGATCTTTTCCGTCGTCTTCGTGCTGAGTTTCCTCACCTATTGGTCTGTGCTGGGGGCGCTAGTCGTCATGATCCCTTCCATCGTCGCACAGCCTCTCTCCGAGGCCGTCATGTACTTGGCCGGTATCGACTTCAACATCAATTCCCTCCCGGTAGCCGCGGTCGGCATTGGCATTGGGATCGACTACGGGTACTATGTGCTCAGTCGCATCGTTGAAGAGTACGAAGAAACTGGCGATTTCGACGAGGCCAACCGCCGCGCCATTTTGACGACCGGCAAGGCGATCATTTTTACTTGCACCACACTCGTGGTCAGCGTGATCTTTTGGCTGTTTTTCCCACTGAAGTTCCAGGCAGAAATGGCCTTTGTCCTCATGTTGCTCATGATTTTTCATGCCGTTGGAGCGTTACTTTTCATCCCGGCGATGGTATCTTTGCTTCGGCCGCGCTTTGCCGTGGCTCGCGCTGAGCAGCGTGCCGAGGCGGTCCTCTTGCAGGCCGGGGCAGGGCGTTGAACGTACTCTTACGAAAGGAAGGGATGCAATGAGGGAGTACCAAAGCCTAGTGTCGGTGCTTTTGCCTAGTGCGATCTTTTGGGCCTTATGCTGTTCCCCCTGCACACTCGAGGCCACGTCGGAAACCGATGGGCTACGACCGGGAAGTATTCTCAGCAAAGAAAATGCGCACCTTGCCGAAGGTCTCCTGCCTCCGGAAATTCTCCGACATTACCGAGAGGGCCATTACCAGAATAGAATCATCGACTGGCCTGAAGGGATTTACCGTTGGGACCCTAAATTTCTTGCTGCCACCGAAGCCAACCGGGGCCGCTACAGCCTGAGCCCAGAGGGGACGATTATCGAAACTGCCACGGGCCAACAGCCTCCGTTCATCTATGGGTTGCCCTTTCCCATGGTCGAGCCCAAAACAGATGCGACGGCCGCCACCAAGATTCTCTGGAATTTTTTCTACCAGTATTGGAACGAAGGGAGCAGCCACAACGTGGCCCTGCTTGTCTGGGTACGCCCGAATGGCGTGGATCGTGAAGCGATTCAAGATGTGTACTTCCAATACTACGACGGGCAAGATCCGGAGTATCGCCTTCCTAACCCCAACAACTTTTCCATGCAGTTCATCTCCGTCTCCACTTCGCCAGCCGATCTTCACGGCACAGCAGCGCTTACCTGGCGCTACCGTGATCCTCAAAAGCGGGATTCCAACTGGGCGTACGTGCCGGCTTTGCGGCGGGTGCGCGCTGTGAGTCCAGCAAACCGGTCGGACGGGTTTCTGGGCTCGGACATGAGCCAAGACGATGGCCCGTTTTTCGATGGTAAACCGGAGGAGTTCACGTGGTCGTTTGTCGGGGAATCGGAAACTCTTCGGATCGTCGACCCTGAAAGCTTCGAGCGCATCCCCACACGACACTGGCTTCCGGATGGTGGCTGGCGCACGGTGTGGACCAACCACCAAGTCGTTGGTTTCCAAACCCCTGATTGGAAAGGAATAGCTTGGGCCCCTGTACGCGCCGCGTTGGCCAAACGCAAAGTGTGGGTGATTCAAGGCGTTCCCAAGGACCGGTACTACCTGTTCGGGCGCATCGAGCTGTATATCGACAAGGAGACGTACCAAGGGGCTTGGAATCGAAAGTTCGGCTGGAACGGCGAGCACATCAACACTTTGCAAGTCATCGCTTACCAGCGCGATAAGAACCAACGACCCGACGGCAAACTTGACTACCAGTGGTCTTCGCACTTCTCCTTTCAGTGCGCAGAGAACGTGAAGCTGAACCGGGCCACGATCGCCGGACTCCAGCCTCCTGGGAAAGACATTCCCAATGACCGCAAGGTTCGTTTTCCAGCGAACTTTTTTGACTCTGCCACCCTCAACCGCTTCGGAAAGTAGGCATCATGTCGGGATTCGAGACGATTCGTTACTCTTTGGAAGAACATGTTGCCTGGGTTACCCTGAACCGCCCGGAGCAACGCAACGCCGTCAATGCAACGATGCGCGACGAGTTGATCCGGGTTTTGACCGAGGCGCAAACCAACCTGGAAATTCGCGCCCTGGTGTTGACGGGAGCGGGCAAAGGCTTTTGCACTGGAGCTGACCTCTCGGGGTCCCGCGGGCAGGGGCCGCAAGGCCCAGGGGCAACGCGTCTAGTGATGAAAAGTAGTTCTCAACGCTTGATTCGGGCCCTGTGGGAACTGGAAAAACCGGTCGTGTGCGCAGTCAATGGCGTCGCCGCCGGTCTCGGGGCGCACCTGGCCTTCGCCTCCGACTTCGTCATCGCCTCCTCCGAGGCTCGGTTTATTGAAATCTTCGTACGTCGCGGACTGTGCGTCGATGCTGGCGGGGCGTTTCTTCTCCCTCGCCTCATCGGTTTACAGCGCGCAAAAGAACTCGTCTTCTTCGGCGACGATTTGAGCGCGGACCAAGCCCACCAATGGGGCCTGGTGACCCGCGTGGTTGCGCCGGACCAACTGGAATCGACAGCCAGGGAATGGGCCAACCGACTCGCTAACGGGCCCACCGTGGCCATCGGGTTCTCCAAACGCTTGCTCCATCGCTCTCTGGATTGCGATTTAGAGACCTGCCTCGAAGAGGAGGCCTTAGCGCAGGCAATCGTGACACAGTCAGAAGACCTCCGCGAAGGTGTCCAGGCCTTCCTCGAGCGGCGCACACCTCAGTTCAAGGGCCGCTAACCTCGAGCTTGCAGCGCCGCCGTAAGGAAGTTGCCACTTCCATACCGAGGGAATCAGGGAAGTGGATTTCCCCAGCGATCGAGGGAGACGAACTGACGCACCGGTAAACGCTTCGCGGGCTTGAAATCCTCACCCTTGAAATAGGCGACCGGCAATAAGGCAACTTGGGTGACGTGTTCCGGAATCCCCAAAACCTTTGCCGCCTCCTTTTCATACATGAGATGCAAGGTCGTCCAAGCCGAGCCCAACCCACGAGACCGCAAAGCCAGCATAAGGGACCACACCGCTGGCAAAATCGAGCCGTAGATCGACGCCTGCATCACCACCGGACCATTCTCTACCCTCCCCTCGACACAAGGAACGATGTGCACTGGCACCTCCTGGAGATGCTCGGCAAGATACAGTGCCGATTGCACGATCCGCAACGTCTGCTCTCGGCGCGGGTCACCCTCCTGAAGCTGGGGCGCATTGACGTTCATTTCCCGATACTGGGCGAACGCTTGCCGATACAGATCGGCCAGATGTTTGCGCTTTTGAGCATCTCTAACCACTACAAAATGCCAGTTCTGTGCATTAGAGCCAGTGGGCGCCTGGAGCGCAATCTCGATGCAACGCTCGATCACGTCGAGGGGGACTGGCCGCGTCAGGTCTAAACGCTTGCGCACCGAACGCGTCGTCGTCAGCAAATGATCCACAGTGGCAAGGTCCAAAGGCTTCATCGTCAACCTCCTTTAACACCGTCGCACGCCAGGCAAACAAACCAACTCGTGCTGTCCTGCCAGCGATTCTTGGCTTCCCTTTCTCTTGCGGCTCGGGCAATGGAGCAACATGGCACACATCCGGGTTCAGTTCATTCACGGCCTCGAAGGCAGCCCCCAGGGTACCAAGGCCCGCTTGTTCGCCCAACATTTCGTTGCCTGCACTCCCCGGATGGACACCAGAAATTTCCCCGCTTGCGTCGAACTCCAGGAACGCACCCTCACCGAGTTCGTACCGGACGTCTTGATTGGCTCTTCGTTTGGGGGTGCCGTCGCGGTGGCTTTGCTTCACCGCAAGGCCTGGAGCGGTCCCACGCTCCTGTTGGCTCCTGCGGTGTTTCATTACAATGTCCCCCGCTTCCTGCCCAAGGGAGTGCCCGTCTGGATCGTGCACGGTCTTCACGACACGGTCGTCCCGATCGACGACAGCCGCGCCCTTGCGCAAACAGGTACTCCGGCACTCGTGCGTCTTATCGAGGTCGACGATGACCATGCACTGTCAGCGACGGTCGCCAAGAGCGAACTCGTGGGCATCGTCCGTGAGCTGGCAAGCCACTACGGAAAGAGGAGCACGTCTTGATGCTTGTACTTGTTGCGCCGACGCTGCCATGAGCAAAAGCCGCCATCCTCGACACTTACCGCAATGCGCCATACGTTCGTAGCTGGTATCTTCCCTCGACCTCGACCAGAACACGGTAACCGCCCGGCACGGTTTCCACTGACGCCCTTCGCACGCCGACCCCGGTGACCCGCGGGAAACCTGCGCGTTGCGGGACCCACAACTCGGCTCGGCCCGGCCGCGGGGTTTCTCCCTCGAGTACCAGTTCCCCGCGGGCCACGTGACTGCTTAATGTGACCAGTCTCCCTGGAACCGCCCGCGGATAAGGCCGAGACAGCACCTCGACCCATTCTGGAACGAGACCAAGGTTCACATTCGCTGGACACCCAGTATAGTGCAAGCGAATCACCACACTCGGAGGACTCGATCCAGGAATGCGGATGCTATGCGGGTCGCCACACGCTTGCTTCCACACCCACCACGCGCCACCGATGCGGTAGCGATCTTCCAACTCGGCGTAGCGTTCTAGCTTCTCCTTATTCCCAGCCGGATCCGAGAACCAGCCGTACTCCCCGATCCAAAAGGTCACGCCATAGAGATCGGCATCCGCCTGCGCTTGTGCGAAAACGTCCTCGAGCGACCGTGGATTCGCCTCCAAATTCGACTCGGCATAGTTATGGGGCGCGAACACTAAGTTTGGATCTGTCATAACATCTGGATCTGGCAGCGTACCATTACCCACGGGCCAGGATATGATCGGCTCGAAAAACACGATGTGCTCGAATCCTCCTGCCGCACGCTCCGCTGCCCGAATGGCAGGGATAAGTCGCGCGTAAAAGGCACTGAGTTTGGGTGTAGCCCCGAGAATAATGTTGTTGCCCCAGTGTGGCTCGTTGAATAAATCGTATCCCGCAACCGCAACTTCTTGAGCAAAAGCTCTTACCAAATAAGCCCAAGTTTCGATAAATGCCGTTTGGATCCCATCGCGATCGGCATAAAAGTTTTCGAACGCCTGTGCGACCGCAGGAGAAAGCTCGCGGAATCCAGGTGCTCGGCAAGTACTTCGGCCGTCCGTGATCGTAGCCCAAGCTGGAGCACCGTCCCAGCCAATGGCTCTCTCTCGTGTGCTTCCGCAGTCGACGCCTGGGGGAGTTGCAATGTACTTTCCCCACGCATCCTGATGCATATCCAAGATGACATAAAGCCCGTGTTTCTTCGCCAGTGCTACAGCCTCGCGAATGCGCTCGAGATACGCCGCACTCCGTTGCCCCCGTTGCGGTTCTAGTGCAGACCAACTTAGAACTAAGCGCACGACATTGAACCCGAGGGCGGCCATCTGCCGAAAGTCGTCTTCGTCGAGAGGGAACACCGTCGGCAGCGCAGGATTGTCTTGGTAGTAATCGCCCAAGCTATTCAAATTAACGCCACGCAGGAGCACTTGGCGGCCTTCGCTGTCATAAACGCCTGCATGGGCCCCACGCTGCGCTTTGAGCGGCAGGAAAACAGCGCCTGCAGTCGGCTCACTATCACTTCCGCAACCGGCCAACGCAAGCACACCGACCCAGAAAAACCATTTCCGCCAACGCAGCATAGATCCCTCCTCCTCGGAAAAACTTCACTCAAGCGACACAAAAGCGACGCAGACTACGAATTCAACCAACTCTTGTCACCTCCCAGCTAAACCACCAGCAAGCTCAACCTCTTCACCTCGTACCCACTATCGGCAGCCCCTGTTGGCACAGCAATTGGTTCGTCACTGGCTCGAAGGAGGAATGCCGCGTGTCAGGTCGCATGGCTAGCCCACTTCTTCGCTACCCTCGAGCCACTTTGCATCGCGACTCATATGTGCCACAGGCACCTGTCGGGTCAACGCATCCCGAACACCACAGTCGTCGCAGTTCAACAGCTGCCGTAGCGGCAAGCTCGGTCGCGTCCACCAACGAAGACGCGGCAATGGAGCTCTCCCGCCGCGCGCGCCTGCCCTATGTCGACTTGAGTACCATCGACTTTGACCCACGCGCAGGTCGTTTCCTCAAACCCGAACTGGCATACCGCTACGCATGCGTGCCCTATGCAGCCAGTGACTCGACCCTGTGGGTGTCAGCCACGTATCCCCTCGACAGCGAAACACGCCATATCCTGGAGTTTGCAGCCGGTCGTAAACTAAGCCTAGCCATTGCACCCGAGGCAGACATTCGCACTCTCCAGACTCGCTTGTACGACAGCGAACGGCTGTGGGCAACCTACCTCGCAGGTTTGCACAACCAAAGCCAGCTGTTTGCTTCCGACCATCTGGATGCAGCGCCATCGACCCGAACTCGTGCCCTGTCGGGCGGTGCCGCTCGGGCTCTCCAACTCTTGCTGGCCTATGCCTTGGCTCGGGACTCCCGCTGGGTTCAGGTCCAGGTGACACGAAGCTTTACGGTCGCGGAGCACGCCTGCGCTTCGGGTTCCACACTCGCGCTGGTGTGGCCAGCCTGGGTGGGCTCGTTGCTACTCGCTTGGTGCGAGACTGCCATGGTCGCGGAAGGCGTACATGCATTGTGGTACGTGGCCCGGGAAACAAAACTGCGCCTACGTTGCCTCTTGGAGCGACACGGCCCAGTGAAGGCCTTGACGATAGAGCTGGTCGAAGGCGACCTCGCCGATGGCTTTCCTCCACGCCACCGGAGAGAAGCAAAAACCTTTGCCTGCCCGCGATGCGGAGAGATTCTTAAAACGCCCCGACCAACAGTTTGCCTGCGCTGTCGGATGCCGGTTTGGCGCATTTGTCGGAACTGCGGCAGGCGATTCTCCTTCTCCCAAAGAGCTTGTTCTTGCTGCGGCGCAGCCGCGACCCCTGTGCCAGCAGCAGCTCCGGCGGCCCCCCTCGCGCCCACGGGTCACCCCCTGCGCACTCGGCCCGTGGGCGCGCCGCCGACCGAGCTTCACGTTCTCGTTGTCGACGATCAACCGGACGTCCGTCATTGCATCGCCAGAGCGCTCGAGGGTTTGAGCGTCCGCATCAGCTCCGTGGGAAGTGGGCAAGAAGCGTTGGTGGTCGCCGACAACGATCCCCCACATCTCGTCGTGCTCGACATGCTGATGCCCTCGATGGACGGCTTCGAGGTGCTGCAGCGTTTGCGCAGCTCCTTGCGCACGGTGTTTACTCCCGTTCTCGCCGTCACCGTTCTCGATCCACTGGATCACGACGTCCGCCAAAGCCTGAGGTTCGATGATTACTGTTTGCAAAAGCCTTTCACACGCCCCGAGCTTGTCCGTTCGGTGGCGCGAATGAGCCGCCTGGCTTATGGAATGAATGTCGACGCCGCCATAAGGAACGAACGATCGGAGGCGTGCACGTTGACCTAGAAAAGGGGGGAACCATGACACCCAGAAACCGTTCCGTTTCCCAATGCCTAACTATCTTCGACGAGCAAAAGGCTTTAGCCGCTGCCGGAGGGGACACCGAAGTTCTGCGCGAAATTACAGGGCTCTTTCTCGTCGATCTACCAAGTCGCTTATACGAACTGCGCGAGGCCGTCCGTACAGGTACCCCAGAGCAGGTCGCTCGCATTGCACACGGGCTGCGGGGCTCAGCGGCCGTCTTTGGATCCGATCCCGCCGTGGCGGCCACCTTCGAACTCGAACATCTCGCCAAACAAGGAGACCGTGAAGCTATTCCCGCCGCAGCCGGAGAAGTAGAGCGTTTGTTCCAAAAATTGGCGCAAGCGGTGGCCGACCGCTTTGTTCCTGGCAACAGCCCTCAGTCGCAAATTCAGCGACCAGTCGCCTCGGATAAATGTGCCGGCGAAGCCCCCGAGTTTCCGTAGCGCGGGCGGTTACTTCCGGCTTATCCACGAGGACGAAAATGGCTGGAGCTGCTGGCATCGCCCAGGTAGACTCCCGGGCCGCTATTGTGGCTGCCACACCACGTCGTTCCTTCCCAGCGAAGGACAGCGCGAACATGGTGCCGGCCAAATGTGGGTACAGATGCCGCCAAGCTACGCAAATTGAACGACGGACTTTCTCCTTTCCGCCCACCCACTCGTTCCCCAGCAGGCAAAACTTTTTTCGCAAAGCAAGCCGCGTGTGATTTCTCGTCCCACCCGAAGAAATCCTTCAGAGGCCATGACAGCGCCCTGAGTCTTGTCGCCAAAGCTCGTACCCTGGCTCCCCAAGAGGCGAGGCTTTGTCTCCGACCGCAATGCGCTCGCAGCCTTAACCCCTCGCGTCAGCGTTGCTCGTTGGAACCCAGTGGATGAGGACGTCGTGTTCGGCAGCGTCTCGAACCAGTGGCACCTGCACAGACCGTGCACGCACAACCAACGGCTGCCCATCGAGCCACGCCCGAGTCCCGACGGGCATTCCGTTGGCCTCAAGCTGCTCGAGACGAATATGGTAAACATCACCCACGCCGGGCACGCGCCAGCGCAGACGAAACCCGGGCCAGTGAGCGGGAATCGAAGGGGCGATCGTAAGCATTCGACCTTGGTGGAGCGTGACTCCCAACAAGGTCTCGATCACCAAACGGTAAAGCCACCCCGCGGAACCGGTGTACCACGACCACCCTCCTCGGCCCACGTGAGGTGCAGTTCCATAAAGATCTGCAGCAACGACGTAGGGCTCCAACTTGTACCTCTCCGCGCCAGCAAAACCGGCGCTGTGCTCGGTCGGCAATAGGTAGCGGAGCAGTTCCGTCGCTCGCTCGCGCATGCCGGCTTGAAAAAACGCTTGCACGACCCAAATCGCGGCGTGGGTGTACTGGCCGCCGTTTTCGCGAACACCAGGTACGTATCCTTTGATATACCCCGGATCTCGCTCCGTTCGGTCGAACGGCGGCGTCAGTAAACGAATGAGCTTTGCCTCCGAGTCCACCAGCTTCTCTTCGACCGCCTTCAAGGCACGCTCGGCCCGCGCCGGCGAAGCGACGCCAGACAACACTGCCCAGGCTTGTGCCAATGCGTCGATCTGGCACTCGGCATTTTCAGCCGAGCCGAGCGGGGTACCATCGTCAAAATACGCTCGGCGGTACCAAGCTCCATCCCATCCGTGCGTTTCCAAGGCACGGACGAGCTTCTCGCGGTACGCACGGTAACGCTGCACCCGACGGTGGTCGCCGCGCTCCTCGCAAAGTGGCACGAAACGAGCGAGCACTTCAGCGAGAAAGAACCCCAGCCACACACTCTCTCCCTGCCCTCCGCGGCCAACACGGTTCATGCCGTCGTTCCAGTCTCCCGTTCCCATGAGGGGCAAGCCATGCGGGCCAGCGGTCAGGGACCGATCGATGGCCCGGCAACAGTGCTCATAGAGCGTTGCTTCCTCATCACTGGTTTGGACCGCCAGGTAAGCCTCGTCTTCACCCGGTTGTAAAACGCGCGCTCGAACAAAGGGCCGACGTTCGTCGAGGATGGCACGGTCCCCGGTGAAGGAGAGATACCAAGCCGTTACCATTGGAAGCCAAAGCAGGTCGTCGGAAAAACGTGTTCGTGTTCCTCGCTCCCAGGGCGGGTGCCACCAGTGCAACACGTCGCCTTCGGCGAACTGATGGGCTGCGTGCAAAAGGATTTGCGTCCTTGTCTGCTCAGGATGGCTCCACAGCAGCGCACACGCATCTTGCAGCTGATCGCGAAAACCAAAGGCTCCCCCTGACTGATAAAAGGCTGAACGGCCCCACAACCGACAACTTGTCGTTTGATACAACAACCAGTGATTCACCAACAGGTCCAAGTCGGGCCACGGAGTTTCCACTTGCAAGTGCGAAGTGCGGCGCGACCAAAACTCCATCGTCTCCTGAAAACTCTCGCACAGGGATCCCAGCCGCCGGTAGCGTTCGACGCACTCACGGGCTTCGCGTTCGTTTGCGGCCTCTCCCAAAAGCACTCCAGCCTCCCAGCATTGTCCCGGCTCGAGCACGAATTCGCCCGCCAGAATCGCTGCTGGGTCGCGGCCAGCCCCGACCGGGCCATCCCGTACCCCTGGGCGCTGCAACATGTAGGGAGACTCCAACGAGCCCCTCAACCCGAGGAACCACACTCGATCCCCAGCCCCCGCGGTGCGTATCCACGGTGCGGCTGAAGCCAAAGCCGCAAATGCAACGCGACCTTCGAACAACTCCACCTTGGGGTTGCGTGCCCGGAGAATTGCAGCATCGCGGTCGAAGTCCGTCACCACGTAGCGTCCCTCTATCCACGGCTCGGCCCCCAGAACTAAACGGTGATAGGCCCAAAGCGACAGTCTCTTTGGCTGCGAGCTCCGGTTCTCTAACTGCACCCAAAGAACCCGAATTCGGTCATTGGGGGGAACGAAACAGGTCGCTTTCAACTCCAGCTCCTCATGACGACTTTCCCACCGCGTGAAGCCTTGACTGTGAGTTACCGTGAACGTTCCAGGGCCGCACGGCGCAGGCAGAAACGACCAAAATTCACCCGTGCTTTCGTCCCGCAAATACAGGCACTCGCTCGGTGGATCGACCACAGGGTCGTTGGACCAGGCAGTGAGGCGAAACTCCCGACTGTTGTGACTCCAGGTGAAACCAATGCCCCGTTCCGAAACTAGGCAACCAAATTCCGGATTGGCAATGACGTTGACCCACGGCATTGGCGGCAGACGACCATCGGCAAGGTGCACCACATATTGTCGCCCGCCGTCTCGAAACCCTCCAAACCCGTTCCAAAACTGGAGCTGAGCGCCCCCTCGATCGTCGGGCGCGCTGCCAAGCAGAGGCCGCTTTTGTTCGTACAGCCGCGGTCTACGTCCGCTTCCGCGAGGGTTGTGCTTGTCGCACCCGTCCGCCAATGCCAGCAACGCCCCGTATTCCCTGTGCGACAAAGTCGTGGTGCCGATGCTACCGAAAGCCTCTCCCACAGCCCGTCGCACCGACACCCCGTCGTTCGACCCCCGAGCAAGCACGACATCGATCGGTAGACCTGCGTATTGCCAATAACGGCTTACCGTTTCCCACTGTGACGCTCCCTCGTCATCGGCGGCGATAAAAAGCCGCCGGGAAGGCTCCAATCTTAGGCGCGCCTGCACGCTAGATGCGGTGTCCGCCTCCATAGTCATGCCGGTGCGTAAACTCGGGCTCCCATAAAGAAGCGAAACCGCCACTCGCTCCGCTCGCCTCACCTCCCTGAATTGCAAGCCGGCGCTGCCCATGAGTTGTCGATGCGCGACCCGTGCCCCACCGATGCTGATCTGGCGTTGCTGGTCTTCCCCAGCCGTGCGCGACACCTCCGGCACGCTTGCTTCCTCGCCAGCCACACCGCAGACGAACTCGACGTCTACGATCTCACCCGGTTGCAAATGCAGCACTTTCCGCATGCATAAAACAGGGTCGAGCACGTTGCCCACCGTTCCCGAGAGTGGGCTCGCAGAGCCAAGAGCGCGGGGGGCTCGCAGATCGCAGCCACGGCCGAGGAAGGATACGCGGTCAGTTTCGTACTCCACCGCGGCGTCCCCCTTGCTGACAGCAAGAAATAAGATGGGCCACTGTTCCTCGGCCGAACGCGGCCGACGACGAGCCAGAAGGCAAGCCCTCTCCGGCAACCAAGATGTTTGGACAAACAGTTTGGCGAATGCGGGATGCGCGCGGAAAGCAGCAGGGGGGAATAAAACCACTTCCAGGTAGGTGGTGACATCGAGATCGAGCGAACACTGGGAAACGTTGCGAAGCCGCAACCAGCGGTGCTCTTGAGGCAGCTTGGCATCGACCCACGCTGTCAACTGCGAGTCGATTTCCGCAGTCCGGCACTCGATCACCGCTGCACCTAGACACCGCCGGAAGCGATACTGCGCATCGGCGCGGGGCCACGGCGAGGGCACAGGCGACCAAGTGCGGCCCGTAGTTCGGTCGCGCAGGTAAAACAGCCAGCCAAGTACGTCGTCGACAACATCCGGCTGCCAGCCGTAAGTTTGCAGCCACTCTCCGTGCGACCGGAAAAATGCGCCGCCGGTACCATTCTCGGACAGCAGACTCCAGTAGTGCCCGTTCGAGAGCACCGCTCCTCGTGGACTTGCCTTGACTCGCCGACTCGGTCCCCGCTTCACAGCCTCTGCTCCGGTGCGAACGACAGTTCCACCTCCGCGGGAATTTCCGCAACGCGAACTTCGTGCCCGTCGAAGTCCGTTGTCGTCTGGCCGTTAACCCGCACCTCTCGCGGAGGTGACGGGAAGGGCAATTGTAAAACTACTTTGCCTGGTGGCATTTGCAGGTCGCCGCTGAGGTGGATCCTCCAGGTTGAGGATTCGGCAACTCGAGCACGGAAATGCAGGATGCCGTAATGCGTTGGCAGCCTTCGAAATCCTACGCCAGCTTGAATCCAAGCTGGCGGCAGCCCGGCTCCTACGACCAATGCCGCATCTGCGGTTCGCTCGTACACGAACAAATGACGCACCGCTTCGATGAATAGGGCGCTAATCCAAGCGTGGGGCATGTCGCCAATGAAACGCGGCCACAGAACATCACGCCACACAATCTCCGGCCACTGCCGCCACAGCAAAGGTCGGCGATCGCGCATCAATGCGTTGAGCACTTCCAGCGCCTGCGCGCGCCTACCCAAACGCACGAAGGCAGGCACATTGCGTAGTTCGTAAGGGGTATACGAGTCCCACGGCTCCACGCCTGCCAGCCGTGCCTGGAAAATGGCCCAGTAGCGCTCGAAGGTGCGTTCGACCATTTCGCTCGGGAGAGCCGACACGACATCGACGGGATAGAGCGCAATAGCAGTGGAGTTCGGGTCGAAATCAGCCAACTCCACGGAGGCTGGTAGGTAATCGAGCCCGTGCCGCCCGGCCACTGCGAGCAACGAAGCTTTCAAAGTAGAACGAAAATCATCCCGAAGCAAAGCCCAACGAGCGGCAGTTTCCAGTTCGCCCATCACCGCCGCCAGACGGGCCGCGTCGTCCAATCCCCGTAGCGCCCAGAAGTCATCCCAATAGGAGTGAACAGGCCGCGCGGCATAGCCTTCGTGACTGATCGACTCGGGCAGCAAGCCGTAGAACGGCCGCTTGTCCTCACGGCGATACTCCTCGGTCATGCGTTGTGCTCGAGCACGCTCGATCCATTCCACAGCAGCCTGAACTTGGGGCCATAACTCAGCCACCAGCCCGACGTCGCGGGTAAAGCGGTAATACTCGGCGACCAGAAAGAGAAATTGCCCATTGCTATCGTGCTCCGGCACCGGGTCAGCCCCACGCCAATCGACACAACATGGGATTCTTCCGTCGGGGAACTGGTATTGAGCAAACCAACGGGCGAACGCCCTTGCTTCAGCCGTGGCTCCGAGCTGAAGCAAGGCTGTAGCCATGGTCACACCGTCGCGAATCCACGACCGTGCGTAAGTGCGTGGACCCGGCTGTAGCGCTGGGCCTCGTTGGTTCATGAGGATGTGCGCCATTGCGCTGCGCAACGTGGCGTCGATCTCTCTTGCCTCTTCGGGCAACTCGAACTCCACTCGACCAAGGGTGCTTTCCCAACTTTGCCGGGCACGCTCGCGCTGCTGCTGGTAGAAAGTCTCGGCCCCGTCGGTGGTCAACTGCAACGGACCGACGTCCGCGGCATCCCACGGAAAGGCAAGGTAAACTGCTACCTTTTCGTTGGGGCCCAAGGTCAAGTTGTACTCGAGGGCTCCTGAAGCGTAACCCAAAGGGTCAGCAACCTGGACACGAGGCGGGAGCACCCCGCGCACGAGAAAGTCCATCACCATTCCTTCATCGAAGTACGCTGCCCCGAACCGGGCACCGGGAGTTTGCACGATGATCGCCGGCTTGCGGTCCACCCAAATCGTCCGTGAATCGAAAGCCAACTCTCGCACCGAGGTTACACCGCCAACCAAATTCAGGTTCTGCCACGGGGGCAACACTTGGAACGGGCGGATTACGAGGAATAGGGAAAACCCTGCTGGTTCAGGCGAACGGTTTTGGAGCTCGTAGCGGGCAAAGAAGGCACGTGCCGCGTCGCTGCCGCCAGCAAACATTTCCACCTGCAGACGAAACCACTCGTGCTCCCAGTCGACACGGGGAATCGGCACGGCCGCTCCGTATGTATTTGGCGCCGTCTGCACTTGCCTCCAAGTAAACAACCTGCCGTTACGATACACGAACGGCTCTAAGGAATACCCACCGGCCAGCGGCTCGATGGCGCCATCGTTGCTCAACAAAGCTTGTCGGCCGCCGCTCGGCGGGGCCACCGTGGTCCAGTATACCTGCTCGGGGACGAAATAGCGCGGATACAACCCTGGCGGCGCTTCGCTGGCCAAGGCTGCAAAGAACGCGTTCGGAGAGGCCGCAAGTTCGTACGGCTTGACTGCCAGGGAGCGAATGGCGTAGCCTTGCCCACGGCTACTCCGCTCCATTTCGATCCGCACCCATCGTGATTCCGCTTCCCCTGTCGGAATGTAGTCGCGGCCTCCGTTTCCATGCTCGCTCGTAAACAAGGCCCACCAACGCTCCCCGTCAGCGGAAGCCAACACGCGATAGACGACAGCGTAATCGATCGGGTCCCAATCGATCACGATGGCGCCATACTCCTGCAAGGTTTGGAAATCGATTTGTAACCATTGCCTCGGCGCCAACACTCCGCTGCGCCACGCGGTTTGCGGGTCGGTATCGATGACCGCTTCGGGGGGAGCATCCGGAAGAGAGGTCGAGGCCTCGACGCGTGGCCGCGGGACTCGACCTTTTGCCGCCCGACGCGGCTCCCAAGTGAGTTCGTCGAGCCACAACGAACCGCGGCCACCCGCGCCGGCCGCGATCGCAAACTCGATGAACCCAACCTCGCTAGGCTGTGTGGTTGGCAAATCGCCCCAAGCAAACTCCACCCGCACGTCGCGAATGGTGAGCTGGCGCCACTCGGCCGGAAAGTGACACGGTCTTTGCCGATACCACCAAACATTTCGCCCCGACGGATCCACCAGCTTGAACTGCAAGTCGTTGGGCGGGCCGTCGCCACGCAGCCACACTTTGAAGGCGTAATTTTTGGGCAGCTTGATCCGTGCCGCTTTGCGGACGATGACGAAGCTTCCTCCGGGCTGGATATCGAAGTCAATGCGGAGAGCTTTACCGAGCACGCCTTCATCGATCGAGAGTTCCACGTGAGCGTTCTGCGAAGCGTGTGTCGTCCAACCCTCGAGCGACTCGAAACTTTCCACCGTTGTCTGTCCCCAGGCTGCCCCAGCGAAAACCAGCCACCCGAACCACGCCACCGTTTGCCCCCACACCCACCAAAGCCAGACTCGTTGCGCGCGACACCACACGCCGTCCGTACTTACGCGATTCTCGCGGCTGACTCCACCGCAAACGGAGTGCAGTCCACTCGCCACCACCGTCTTACCGCTAACCGAGTGCGCAGCCCTTTGGAGTGCGGCGGCCATGTGACCGCATGCGGGCGGTAGAACCACAAACCGAGTGCAGCCCACACCACCAGCCGATCGCATCGCTGACGCAATGGGCGCGAAAGCATGGCTTTGGCACTCCATAGTCGACTTTCGCGAGCAAGATTTGGATGTTACCCCTTGCAGCAAATATGGAAGGCAGCCGGACGCAACGCCGTCGCGACCCACTGCTGGACGTTTGGCGGGGCTTGGCCCTTGTCGACATGGCGTGGGTGCACCTGGCCCTGTACCCTATCGGCATGCCCGATGCAGTTGCGCAATGGATCGGGCAACACACACGCTTTGCCGCTGGTACGTTCGTGTTGGTGTCGGGCATTGCAGTGGCGCGCGCGTTCGGCTCCTCGCTGCTCGAGCGCTCACCTGCGGGAGTCGAGGCACGGTGGCGACTTATGCGACGAGCAGCGCTGTTGTTCCTCCTCGACCGGATTGTGGGCGTGCTCTTTGTCTTGCTGGAAAGTTTCCGCCTCTCCGCACCCGAGCTAACAGCACGTCTACCTTTGATTTGGGATCTGTTGCTGTTTCGTCTCCCTGGTGTCACGGGCGGACTTCTCTTCCTGTACAGCTTACTCTTGCTGGCGACTCCCGCGATGGAATTCGTCAGGCAGCGCTGGGGTGGCCTAGTTCTCGTCGGGCTCAGCGCAGCGGTTTATACGCTCGGCTATAGCCTGAGCTCGGGGAGCAGTAATGCCCAGTGGCCTTTCCCGTTTGCTTGCTGGCAGCCATTGTTCGTGCTCGGCTATCTCGGCCCGCCGTGGTTTGCACGTATCAGTGCGGGCCAGGCTCCTTGGCGGTGGTTTGCAGCCATCGGGGCGGCCTTCGCAGTGGTCTTTCTCCTGCGCAACGGTTGGGCCATCGGCTTCCCCGCTGAGATCACGGCACGTTCCTGGTTCGTCAAGGTACCGTTGTCGCCAGCGGAACTCGCTTGGTACGTGCTGGCGTCGCTCGTGGTGATAACGCTGAGCTCCGCGAGCTGGCACCACTTCCATAGCACTCGTCCGCTCTGGGGCCTTTTCGAGCGGCTCGGTCGCAAGAGCTTGGTGGTGTATGTGGCGCATTTGCTCCTAGAAGTGCCGTTGCTCGAAACCCTCACACTGCTCGATCCCGCGCCGCTGGTGCGAACGGCGGCGTTGCTGTGGATGGCAGGTGCTTTATTCGTCGTTGCGGTCGGCGCCGAAGCACTCGACCGCTTGCTGGAACACCACCCGTGGCTGTTGCCCCGCGAGGTCACGTTCACGGTGAGGATCCCACGGGGCCTGGCGGTAGGGGCGGCCGTCGCAGCAGGGGCGGTTAGCCTCGTGGTTGCGACCCAGCGCCTTCTCGGACCTGGGATTGCTGCGTCTCCCCGCGAATTTGTCGCGGACGAATACGAACATCCCGGAGGTTCCGGAGACGCAATCATTGTTGTGGACGAACCACTGGAAGGTGAGACAACGATCGAAGATGCTGCGTTGGAAGATCAGCCTTCCCCAGAGCCACCACTTCCCGCGCCGTTCACGGAGTCATCTCTGGACCAGCCGCTCCCCCTTCCGCCCGAACTTCTCCCCATGGAAGAAGTCGGGGCGGAACTGCGTGTCCGCCCGGGAGCGGTACCCACACGGCACCATTCAGGTTACGATCCGCCGTGGCAGTTGGTCGTCGAAATCGTCGTAACGACAGCTGTAACCTAGCCGCAGTCTACGTTGCAAATGGCACGCAAGTTCAGGGTGCTCGCGCGCGATGGCAGCAAGGGCCCGGTGCACCGCCTTGGCCACGGCCACCCGCGCTCGTTCCGCGTTGGCCACCACGTTCTTCTCTTTTCCAAACAGACACTCGGCAAAGAGCCGCCTACGTTCGCGCAGCACACGAGCCCGCTCGAAATCGTTGTTGCCTTCAGCTTCCAAAAGCTCGCTTTCCAAGCTAGCCATGACCTCCTCTGCTTCCACGGAGGCGTACAATAAACCTCGCCGCGTCCCAGTGTTGTTGCCGGTGTACACCACCGGCCCCTCGACCGCACCACCGACCAGGTGAAGCACCGGTATGGCCCGACCTGGACTCGAGAGCAACGCGTGGATGTATCCAAACCCGACTCGATGCTTCAGTTGGATGCTCCTTCCGCGCCACTGAATCTTCCAGTACTCTCCCTGGCGGCAGAACACCAAGCTTTCCGACTCGCCTTCGCTCGCTTCGCAAAGGCCGATCCCTGGCCGCGACATCCTTTCCCCTCGCTCGATCGCGTCCGCCCACTCCAGGAGCAGCGCTGCCTGACGCCGCAGCTTGGTCGCCAAGTCGGCTAGCTGCTTCCCCGAAGCATCTGGCACAACCACTTTCATCCCACTGGCTTGTCGCGGCCGCACCGCCGAGGCACTCTTCCGCGAAATTCTCTGCGCTTGGCGTTCTTGACAGGCTCCATTCGATGCGCTCATCGTTGCCTCACCCGGGGCAGCCGTGCAGGAGGTTACCGACCGACTTCACGACTTCGTCGACACTGGCTTGCCGGTCCCCGCTCGAGTCGGCAGCCAGGCAACGGTCTGGCGGGAGAAGTTCCAAAACAATGTTGACCGCGCGGATCACTTCGTCCACCGTCACCGTGCCGTTCGCATCGCAATCCCCGACGCAAGGTATTCCCGCTCGGCAACCACCGCGCACGATCTCCGGCGGGGCAAAGGCCGCAGTCGATTCCGTTCTCCCGAGTTCGGCCGCCAAATCGGAACTCCACACCACCAGCGCCCCCCGCATCGAGGCCACGACCCAGTTGCGCTCCGGACTTACTCTCAACCACCCGACGCACCGCTCCGTAAGCTTTGTCGCCAATGTTTCCAAGGCAGGCAACGACACTAGCGAAACTCCACACCCGTTCGCTCCTTCGTTGCGCACATACACGGCGAGCGCGTCCGCGCGATCCAACAGCGCCAGCGGCTGTCCGCCGAGTTCCAGCGACGCGGTATGCTGCCCACGGGCGCCGTCCACAACCTCGAGTCGTGACTGCCCCGCACGCACAAGGTACACCTGATCGAGCCCGTCGACACCAACGATCCGATAGTGATAGTCCAACTCGGGGCGCTCGGCTCGGGGCAATTCTGCCGCGCCCAGCGTCTGCGCGGACTCCAGGTCGATCACCGCGAGCCATTGCGAGGAACCGACCGAATCCCCATTCTCCCAATCCGCAGAATACGTTGCGTATACCCGGTCGCCACGAGGCGAACTCGCTAACGAAGCTACAAAGCCCGGGACGGGAATCGTGTGGCGTATCGTCCCCGTAGACACGTCGTAAACCACTATAAGTGGCTCCGCATCGCTAGCCACCAGTACCTGACCACCACCCGCCAACACTAATTCGAAGGCACGAAAGGGTAACCGGCCGCTCGGCCGTACGGCGGCGGCATCGACCACCACCACGGAAAGCGGATCCTCAGGCTCCCCCATCAGCGGCCACATACCGAACTGGCGAACAGGCCGGTAAATGCGAGAGACCGGACACCACAGCCACCGCCCATCTTCGGGCCCAACGCAGCTTCGAGCGCTGAAATCCCACGCTGGCACCACCGGGATTCGGTAGCGAAACCGTGCCTCCGGCAAGTCGATCGCACTCAGAGTACCGCCCGGCCCGTCAGGCACATAACCGCAAAATTCAGCCTCTGCCACCGCCGATGCATTCCATGCGACGAAGAGAAACATTGCGCACGCGGACAAGTATGTCGCCAAACGCACAACCTGCGCTTGAACCTTCGTGCCCAACAGCGAGCTTGACCGGGCCATTGCGCTGCTCGCGATTTCAGTCCGTGGGAGCGAATAAGTCAAGCATCGTTTGGCACCCAAGGCTCATCCACCTCGTGGCAACGATGCCGAAAGGGCTCACGTAACCCCACTAGCACCTACAGCGCAGCCCGTGAGAGCGATGTTGGTGCCGGTCAGGAGCTCATCGGTGGTAACTACGCCATCCCCAGTAGCATCGAACGAGGGGCAGGCGGTAAGGGGCAGTGTACCGAGGGCAATAGCCACGCCTGCTTCTAGTTCCTCAGTGAGCACGCTCCAGTCGCCATTGCAATCACCGACCGAGTTCGGCCTGGTCAGGGTGGCAGCATCCAGGTTCAACCGTGGGAAGCGGAGGCCGTTGCGGTGGTCGGTAATCGCGTCACCGGTCTTCACCATCCTGGCGATTGTACAGTCAGCGGAATCGAGCCGGAACCTACCTTGGGTGCGCAGCGCCGCAACCGCTCCAGAAACGTGTGGAGCGGCTTGCGACGTACCCGCGAACGAGAGTCCGGCGAAGTTGACGAATGCGCCTGGGCCGAGGAAGGTGAGAAAAAACGCGCTGTTGGAAAAACATACCACCTGGTCTCGAGCGGGGTTTCCATCTTCACAGGCCCTCCACCGAAAAGTACGCGAGAAGTCTCGGTCATACACCGCACCGACGCGAACCACCCGCGGAATGCATGCCGGGTCGTTAACGCTGTCTGTCCAGCCATCGTTACCCGATGCGGCAACAACAATGCGCCCTCGCCGACGCAAGTCTCGAATTGCCGACGCTAGATTCGAAGCCGGACACGGCTCACGAGCCTGCCCCCCCAAGGCTCAAGTTCACGGCGACGATATTGTACCGTCGCCAATTGTCCCGGACCCACTGCAAGCCGCTAATGATATCCGGGTCGTCCGCACCCGCCTGTTTAAACACATCCACCGCGACAATGCCCGAAGCTGGCGCTACGGTCGAGGAAATTCCGGCCACGTTAGTCCCATGCTCCGGGCCCTCCTCTTCGCCTTCCCGATCTCGGGCAGCATCGAAGGTAGCGACGATGGCGCAACCGGGTGCACCCACGCCGTTGGCGCAACCGTCCCCGAAGGCAAGCGGTCCACCGGGATAGGCGAGACGAAGGTGGTCCACCCAGCTATCGAGAATCGCTACGCTCGCGCCCGTGCCGTCGAAACCGCGGCCCAAGGCTGCCGGCTGGCCGATGAGCGGGAGACTTTCAGCGAGGGTAGGCGAGTAGATCTGTGGATCGTGAACCGCGGTGACCTCAGGTAAAGACAACAGGTTCATCAAGGATGTCCCGTCGCCCAGGTACAGGCGCAGCTGGGGAAAGCCGCGAGGTTTGGAGAGAACGATAGCACTGGAAGCGGTCAGTCTTTGTACTACGGCATCCTGCAAGCGCCTCACCGCCGTGTCGTAAGCAGCTTCAGCCTCTTCACTATCCCACTCGTAGCGAACGAGGTCCCGCACGCGCTGGCGCGCCTGCCGCACAGCGGCATAGTCGTCGAGGGTAACCAGGACCACCGCTGGCAGCCCGCGGGCGAGTCGTGCAGTTGCGTGCGGTGGGGGCGTTTTCTCTCGCTTCGCTCGAATCGACTCAAGCTTCCAGGAAAGGGCAGTCCCATCGACCAGGGTCAGTTCGCCTCTCACACCCTCGGCTCCGAAGGCACCCCGCAATTTACCCAAGCGAGCAATGGTTCCCGTTCGAAAAAGGGAGCCCTGTTGGATCACTCCTCGAGACCAAGTTGCCAACAAATTGGCCTCCGCCAGGGATGGAAGACCCGCGAAACTCACGCGCCCGCTGATGGCCCCGTTGCCGTCGATTCCCACCACTGCGTGCCACCTTCCTTGCTTTTCCGCAGTGGACCAGGACCCCTCGGCGACGAACTCGAGCGGTTGCGCAAAGGCCCGGGCAACCATGCACGAAAGCATCATCGCCATCGTCCAAGCAGGCGCACACGACCCGAACAGACGGCAACATCGAAGTAGCTTCTCCCTCCCCCGTCTGAAAAAAGCCAAGCTCAGAAGAGCTCCTACCACGAAAGCCGGCCACCGGGCTCCACCATTGCCACTGCCACCCGGAACCACTGCGCAACCTCCTCCGCCTGCTGGAGGTGGTAAAACCTCTACGGCACCGTTCGCACCCGAAGCCACGAGCGAAATCCCGCCACGGGCTGCAGCGTCGGCATCACGGAGTTCCACCGGATAGCTGCCCGCGGCGGCGTCAGCTGCGATCGCGACCTTACATCGAAATAGCTCGCCTGCGGGCAGATCGGGTTAAGTGCCTGAAACATCGACAGCAAGGATGCGGAGCGAGTCGCATTCATCTTCCTCGTAGATACAACCCACGGGCCAGAACACAAACGCAGCTGGCGTGCCTACATTTGCGGTGACGCGACAGTCGGGCTTGCCATCCGACCGCGCCGCGATCTTGACGCTGCGAGGATCGGAGAAAAACAGCGTCGCACCCGCTGAGGAAGGAGCCGTACCGGTGACGCGAACGGCCACCGGTAGCTCCACGATCCAGCCCGGGTACCCGCTCGTCTCGCCCGCATCGATCCACACCTGTGCTGCGCTCGGAGCAACAAGAGTGACCAGAAGAAGTCCCACCCGCATTACAGCAAACGGCCGTCGCACCCGTTGGATCATGAGACGCCTCCCTGATAAATCTCGCACTTAATAGTGTGACTTCTCTCGGAACAAGTCGGACACCGCGTGTCCCCACCACAAACCTCGCAGGTATCGCCGCAGTCTGCGGGTGCACCCTAAACCCAAGCAGCGCTTCACGAAGCCTTGGCACTTGTTTCCCTCTCGAGGTGCCCGCCTTCTGCGTCCGCGACAGGGCCACGGGAATCGCCAACGGCGCCGGGCCCATGCTCCGCGCCCGACTCGGCCAGGTTCGCACAGTGGCTCCCCCCTGTAGCACCATTGGGCCTCGCAGCGGCCCAGCGAAGGAGAATACCAGCAGCGGCGTTGCTCCAGACCTGCCCTACGGGCTAGCTTGAGGAGCATGCTCATCCGCGACGCAGTCCATGGCGACGTCGAGCTCGACAAGCTGCAAACGGCGATCCTCGATTTGCCCGTTTTGCAACGGCTCCGCGGTATCAAGCAGCTCGGCACTGCCTATCTCGTTTACCCAAGTGCAGTGCACACCCGCTTCGACCACTCGCTCGGCACCTGCGCGGCCGCCCAGCGATTGTTGAGCACGCTGCGAACGCGCCATCCGCAACTCGTCACTCCAAGGCTTGCCAGCCTCATTGGCGTTGCAGCGTTGCTGCACGATGTAACGCACGTCCCCTTCGGTCACACCTTCGAAGACGAGCGACGACTCTTCCCACGGCACGACAAGGGCCAACGTTTGGCACTGCTCCTCGAGGGCCAGCTGGGAGAGGCTCTGCATCGACTCAGCATTGCCGAGCCCATGGAGGAACTCCTCGGGGTACGTGGCCACCGCACGACGCCCCCCTGGGCGCGACAAATCGTCTCCAGCACCATCGACGCCGATCTCCTCGACTACCTCCGTCGCGATGCGTACTTCACCGGGCTGGCGCAGCGCTACGACGAGCGCGTCTTCCACTCGTTCGACATCGTCGACGATCAGCTTGCACTCGCCATTACACGCCACGGCATGCTCCGTCCGGATGCGTTCTCCGAGATCGTGCAGCTCTTGCGCCTGCGGTATTTTCTCACCGAGCGAGTGTACTACCACCACACCAAAGTTGCCGCCGGAGCCATGATCTCCAAAGCCGTAGAGCTGGCGCAACAACAGGGGCGGCTCGGAGAAACCGAGCTCCTAGAGCTGCAGGACGCCACCTTGTTCGAGCAGCTGAAGCACATAGGCACCGGCAAAGAAGGGGATGCCAACATCGTTCGTTTGGTACAGCGCCTCGAGCGACGAGATCTTTTCAAACGCGGCTACGTGCTTTCGGCCGCCCAACTCTCGCGTGCCGAGCGCTCGACTTTGGTGCGCCGCTATCATGAGTCGGCCAAGGAGCGGCGGCAAGCAGAAGAAGCGCTCGCTCGAGAGTTACGGTGCCAGGCGAGCGAGGTCGTCGTCTATTGTCCGGCACTGACCTCGATGAAAGAGGCCACCGCGTTCGCGGTCACCCCAGAGGGTTTACGATCGCTCGACCAGTACGACGGTAGCGGAGAGATCGCGGCACTGCAGCGGCGCTACGAAGAACTATGGCGATTTTATGTCTTCGTGCCCGCCGAACTGCGCACTCCAGCAGCCGAAGTTGCGGCAGCTTACTTTGGCTATCCCAGCGAGCACCGCTAGTTCCACCCGCGACCCCGCCCTGGAACACGCCTCACAATAGGTGAAGCACAGTGGCCAGCCGCTCCGGCGCAAAGCGGATTCCCACGTAAAAGGAACCAAACAAGCCGTACACGGCGCTCGCCTCGTCGTAACGCAGCTCGTAAACAATATCGCGAATGGCCTTGAGATCGCGAGAGAACAAGGTCACGCCCCACTCCCAATCATCGATACCGGTGCACGTGGTGATGAGTTGGGTCACCCGGTCGGCAAATCGGCGTCCCGCCTCGCCATGTTGCAGCATGAGCTTTTTTCGCTCCTCGAAACTCAAACGATACCAGTTGTCCCGATCGCGCCGCGCTTTGCTCATGGGGTAAAAACACACGATGGGATAATCCTCGGGCAACTTGGGGTGGATACGCGAGTCGGCATAGATCGCCGTACGCTTACGCAACGCCGCAAAGCGCTGGGCAAATTCGGGGGCAGTTGGGTCGAGTTTCTGCTCTTCAATCAACAAGCGGGCCCAGTCGAGTTCGTTGGTAATGTACTCGCTCGCCTCGGTGAGCGAGAGAAATTGATAAACCGGCACCAAGCATGCACCGAGACCCGTGCCGGCAATCTGTTGCCCTAACTGCTGGATGCGCCACAAGTCTGGGTGAATGGCCATCACCCCGAAATCGAACTTCGTCACTCCGGCTTGGGGCACGAACTGCAGATCCGCTTCATTCTCGACACGGGCAAGCCATGCCTGGAACTCCTCCACATGAGCCTCGCGGGCTTCCGCGCTTTGGCTGCGCCAGCGTGGCCGATGCAACCGATAAAACAAATGCACCACCGGCCAACCTGCCGAGGGCCGCAAACCCTGAAGTGGCTCTGTCATCGCACAGATCTCCCGCCCCTTTTTGCTACCGTAGGCGGCCGAGTGCCGCAACGTAGGTGGAAACCTCACCGGCCGCGGCGGCGATTGCGCATCTCGCCCCTTGCGCTCCCAGCCACTGACCGTTGGCTGGGGTCGGGGGTTCGAGCGAACGGGTCTTCCGCCTCGGAGCCATCGAGACGAACAACCTCTCGAAGGCCGCACTTTCGGCGAACGCTGGACCCGGTGTCGGCACCAGTCCACGCCGCAACTGGATGCGACACCCAGCCTCTTTCCCGACTCTACCGTCCAAGAGTCGCTGCCATTGCCAGGGCAACCTGGCGCGAGTCGGGCGTGCTTTTTTTCCTGCGGTTGGTGCCCACCCCAGGAGGCTCGGGCCTAATCCCCGCCTAGTCCCGACCTAGGGAACGTTCCGCAACCTCCACCACCAGGCCGACTCGAACACGCGGCACGATGTTGCGACGGCAATGTTGAGGCCGACTCGCTCTCGGGATAGGTTTGCTCACGCTGTGAGCCACCTGATCACGATCGAGCGTATGGCCTACGGACCGCACGGGGTGGCGCACTTGGATGGCCAAGTGGTCTTCGTGCGCGGCGTGGTACCGGGGGAAGTGGTACGAGCGACCATCGACGAGGACCATGGCAACTACGCCTATGCGCACGTGGACGAAGTGGTGATTCCCTCGCCGCACAGGCGCGTTCCACCTTGTTCGTACCTGCCGCGATGCGGCGGCTGTCCGTGGCAACACCTGGAATACCAGAAACAACTCCAAGCGAAGCAAGCAAACCTCCGGGACCACCTGGAACGGATTGCCAAACTTCCGGATCCTCCGCTGCTCCCGCCCGTGCCGTCGCCGCTCGAGTTTGGCTACCGCCAGCGCCTTTCCTTACGAGTGGAGGATCGAGAAATCGGCTATTATGCAGCGGCATCGCACCAGCTCGTAGCCATCGAGCGGTGCCTGCTTGGGGTGGAGATTCTCAACGACGCTCTGCACCATGTTCAGGGGCTCGTCAGGAGTCTGACCAGCACGGTGCGCCGCATCGAGCTCGCCGCCCATCCCACAGAGCCACGGGTGGTCGTGGCCATGCAGGTCGAGGGCACATGGCTAGCTCGAGACCACCGCTTGCTTCTGCGCTGGCTGGAGCAAACGCCGATGATTCAGGGCGTGGTGCTGCAAAGCAAGCGCTCACGCCGGGTGTACAAGAATCCACAAACTGTCCTTTTCCCTATGACCAACCTGCCTCTTGCAGTCACCGCCGGGGTATTCGCGCAAGTCAACCCGGAGGCAAATCGCATTCTCGTGGATACGGTACTCCGTTTCCTCGCGCCGCGGTCCCACGAACGCGTCGTCGACGCCTATGCCGGTGTCGGTAACTTCACCTTCCCCTTGGCCCGAGAAACTGCCGAAGTCCTTGCCATAGAAGCGGATGTGGTGGCAGCAGAAGATTTCCGACACAATGCGCGCCGCTTGCGGGCAGAGAACGTGCACCTGCTGCGCGACACCGCCGAGCGTGCCCTCCGCACCCTCGCAGCGCGGGGCGAACGGATCGACGCCCTTGTGCTAGATCCACCGCGGAGCGGGGCGCGCGAGAGCCTAAGTGCCATCCTCGCGCTGCGGCCCCAGCGCATTGTCTACGTTTCGTGCAACTCTTCCACGCTCGCACGCGACTTGGCCGTGCTTTCCCCTCGCTACCAGCTCGAGCGCGCGCAGGTCATCGACCTTTTTCCGCAAACCTACCACGCTGAAACCGTGGCACAGCTTATATTGACTTGCTGAAAGCCGGCCCTTAAAGGACAATACCCGTGCGTGGAATACCCGATCACCAACGTCCTCACTAGGTTTGGTTCGCAGTGACCAGACGGATTTCCCGCACGGGAGAAAGAGGATGAAACAGCACAAGTCGGCAAAACCGAAAGTAACCATCATTCCGGCCAAGGGGGTCTCGCAAACGCTCAATTATTTGCTGGAAGATCGTGATCAGCTCGATTGGCTCGTGGCCGTCGGTCGGAACAAAAATGGCGACATCCTACTTTACGACACCGGAGGGGACATTCTCGAAGACCTCGGGACGCTGGAATACTTAAAGCAGCGGATCGTACGGGCTCACTTTGGCGAGGACTATGAATAACGTTCTGAACGCGTACCTCCCCCAAGGGCAGAAATCGTGCCTTTCGTGCCGCGCTTCCCAGGACGGTGGTGTTGCTCGACGATCGATCGTGGGGACGTAAGCATTCTTGCCAGCACCAGCCGGCGTTCCAGGAAAGAGGTCATGAGAGCCACCCTGGCCCGAGCTTGAAGGGCTCAGCCTGCCTCCTCGAACATGGCCCATGCGTGTAGTGCTATTTCGAAGTTTTACCGCCACGCTTTGCTGTGTCGCATTTCTCTGGGCGGCGGACGCCACGGCCGAAATGGCCGTTCGTGGCATGGTGGCAGCGGAGCATCCGCTGGCGGCCCGTGCCGGCGCAACCATCTTGGAGGAAGGTGGGAATGCCATGGATGCCGCGGTCGCGACCGCGTTCGCCGTCTGTGTGCTCAATCCCTCCTCCTGCGGCATCGGCGGTGGCGGCTTTCTCCTGTACTACCGCGCACAGGATCGACAGGCGTTTGCCTTAGACTTCCGTGAAACCGCACCCCGAGCGCTGCGGCCGGAACTGTTTTTCGCTGACGGCCGTTTCGATGCCCGCCGCAGCCAACGAGGTGGCTTGGCCGTAGGCGTGCCCGGAGAGGTTGCGGGATTGGCTTTAGCACAGGAACGTTTCGGCACCCTCCCGCTCCGTGTCGTCCTCGAGCCCGCGATTCGGCTCGCTCGCAACGGCTTCCCCGTCGGCAGCCACCTAGCCAAAGAGATTGCCAACAATCAAAGAGAACTGGCTGCGCAGCCTCAACTGGCGCGCTGGTTTTTGCACGAGGACCACCGCCCCCGCAGGGAAGGGGAACTGCTCAAGCTGCCCGAACTTGCCACCACGCTTTCGACCATTGCTGACGAAGGACCTCATGCTTTCTACCGGGGCCTGATCGCGCGAGAAATCGTGCAGGCAGTCCGGGAAAAGGGTGGGGTGATGACCGAGGACGACCTCGCCGCCTATGCGCCGAAGTGGCGCAAGCCCCTCGCGGCAAGCTATCGGGGGTTTCGCATCCTGACCATGCCCCCACCGAGTTCCGGTGGCGGGGTGCTCTTGGCAGCCCTGAGCATCCTGCGTGCCGACGACCTCACGCGGCTCGGCCATAATTCGCCCACGTACCTGCACCTCTTGGCCGAGACGATGAAGCACGTCTTTGCCGACCGCGCCCGCTACTACGGGGATCCGGACTTCGTCCGCGTACCCCTTGCCGAGTTGCTCGATCCGAATTTGACCGCGGCTTTGCGCCGCCGCATCCTTTCCACTCGGACGCTAGCTCCAAACGAATATGGAAGTCACCTGCCGCCGAGCGCATCCCCGGCGGAAGATGCCGGCACCGCTCATCTTTCCGTGATCGACGCCGAGGGTAACGCCGTCGCCTGCACGACCACGATCAACACAGCCTTCGGGGCCATGGTGGTGGCCGGGTCCACCGGTATCCTACTCAACAACCAAATCGATGATTTTGCCATTGCACCCAACGCGCCCAATGCGTACGGCCTGGTGGGAAGCGCGGCCAATGCGGCGGCACCAGGGAAGCGACCGCTGAGTAGCATGGCCCCCACGATCGTTCTCCAGGGTGATCGGGCGGTTGCAGCGCTCGGCGGCTCCGGGGGGCCCATGATCATCAGTGGAACGCTGCAGGTGTTGCTCAATGTATTGGTCTTCGATTACGACGCCGTGCAAGCGGTTGCCGCGCCCCGCATTCATCACCAGTGGCAACCCCCGGTGCTGCTCGTGGAGCCGCAGGTGGATCCGACGACTCGAAACGTGCTTGAACGAGTTGGTCACACCGTGCGAGAAGTGCCAGCCATGGGAGCCATTCAACTCGTGCGCCGGATCCCCTCCGGGTTCGACGGAGCGGCGGACCCGCGCAAAGGCGGCGGTGCCAGCGGGTGGTGATCATGACGGAAGCCCGCGAAACCTCGCCCGTGTGGTCGCAGTGGTGGTTCAAGGGCGCCATCAGTGCTGCGGTTTTAGCGTTGCTTTTTTACAAAGTGGACACGCACGAACTAGGCGGCGCCCTCAAAGAAGTCGATCTGTGGTGGCTCTTGGCCGCACTCTTCACTTATCTCGCAAGCATGGTGGTCAGCTGTCTGCGTTGGACCATGCTGGCCCGCCCGCTCGGGTTTGATCAACCGTACTCCCATTTTTTCGGCTCGTACTTTACCGGCATGTACATGAATTTGTTCGGTGTCAGCACCGTCGCGGGTGACATTGGGCGGGCGTTGTTCCTTGCCGGGGGGCCCGGGCGGCGAGCGCTTGCCCTGACCACTGTGATCGCCGACCGAGGTCTCGGTTTCGTGGTTCTCGTGTGGATCGGGGCGTGCGCGATCATCTTGCAGCCTCAGTACCGGATGCCGTTACCTCTGTACTGGTCGGCTTGGCTCGTTCCGCCGGCGACCCTGCTCGGCTGGCTTTTCGGACCGCAACTCGCTGTCCGCGTGCTCCCGCCAGAGAATCGTTGGCGCCGTATGGTGGAGGTCGACTTAGTTCCTTACTGGAATGACGTGCAGCTCCTGCTGACCACCAGCGTGGTGGCTGCCGTATTTCACATCTTGCAGATTGTCTCCCAGGTGTTTCTCGGCTTGGGACTGGGGCTCAAGTTACCGTGGTTGTACTATTTTATTTTCGTCCCGGTGGTAAACATTGCCGGCATGGCCCCCATTACGTTCAGTGGGATCGGAGTCCGCGAAGCCGGCTACATTTTCTTTCTGCACCGGATGCGGGTAGACCAACATGCCGCCATGGCCCTCGGGCTTTTGGCAAGCGCCATCGTGCTTGCGTCCGGTTTGGTCGGCGGGCTGGTGTATCTGTTTTGGTCCGGCCCCCAGCAGCGTGTTCCAGAGGCCACCACAGAAAACGAGCAGTCGGCTCGCGAACGCCGCGAATCGATTGCCCGGTAGAGAGCTTTCTAAGCGGTGAGCATCTTTCATGACCCGAGTGGAATCTAAGGACTGGATCCGGTCCCTCCTCGCGGCGCAGTATGTCCCAGGGCAAAGCCAGGGGCACTACGAGAGCTTTTTCTTTCGTGCCAATCACCCCCAGCGTCCCCTCGCTTTTTGGATCCGTTACACGCTCTTCAGCCCCCGGCGAGAGCCGGAGCGTGCCATCGGCGAATTATGGGGTATTTGGTTCGATGGCGAGACGGGGCAGCATGTCGCCGTGAAACGAGAGGTCGCGCTGCAAGAATGTGAGTTTTCTCGGGAAACCTTTCGCGTCCGCATTGGCGCGGCCGGCTGCCAACCAGGGGAACTCTGGGGAGAGGCGCAAAGCGCTGACGGCCGCTTGACCTGGCAACTGTCGTTTGCCGGCGAACAGCCACCGCTTCTGCTGCTTCCCCCTGCCGCCTACCGGGCTCGACTCCCACGGGCCAAGAGCCTCGTTGGGTTGCCACTGGCCCGATTCAACGGGCAGATCGAGGTGAACGGTACCGCGCACCGCATCGAGGATTGGGTCGGCAGCCAAAACCATAATTGGGGCTCTCGACATACCGACAGCTACGCCTGGGGGCAGGTTGCCGGTTTCGACAATGCGCCAAATTCCTTTCTAGAGGTCGCCACCGCCCGGCTGAAGATAGGCGGGCTTTGGAGTCCACCCTTTACCCCGTTGGTCTTACGCCATCTGGGTCGAGAGTACGCGCTCACCAACACCTTGCAGACCATGCGCGCCAGTGGCCGGTGGAACTTTTTCCACTGGCAGTTTGCCACTGGCAATGACGAGGTGCGCATCCTCGGCACGATCGAAGCACCGGCATCTCTCTTCGTCGCTCTGCGATACTACAACCCTCCAGGCGGCGAGAAGCATTGCCTCAACAGCAAGCTTGCCCGCTGCGAGTTACAACTCACCCACCGTTCCACGGGCGCCACGGAGGTGCTCCACACCCAGCACCGGGCCGCCTTCGAGATCCTCACCGATCGTCGGGATCATGGCCTTAGAGTCCGCGTCTAGCATCGCTGGTTCTCCTTCTGCGGACCTTTGCTGCGGGCCTATGCAACGGACTCTCCCGCAACCGGGTCGGTGCCTGATGTAGGCCGTCCTCGTTCTCGCCTTCGTCGAGCCGCACCCCGGTCGGTGCCGACTTCTGGCGCAAAGCAAAGACGATGGTCTCGTCTAGCGTGACTTCCGGGTCGATCATACCTTCGGCAGCGGGCCTCCCCCCGCCTTCTTTACGCAGGCGAGCGTCCACAGTATAAGCATGCGCATGGCTACGCACCGGCGGCAGCGCCGCACGCAAGCACAGCGGCGCGCTGAGGCGCGGGAGCGCCTTCTGCAGGCAACCATCGAGTGTCTTTACGAACTCGGGTATCGGCGCGCCAGCACGACGGAGATTGCGCGGCGGGCTGGGCTATCGCACGGTGGGCGACTCCATCATTTTCCGACGAAAACCCTATTGGTGGCGACCGCAGTGGAGCACTTGATCCATCGCCGTAGAGACGAGCTCGTGCGTGCCATTCAAGCCCTACCCTCGGAAACCGACCCCGTCGAAGCAGCCATCGATGTCATTTGGCAATTGTTTCAAGGTCCTGAATTCTTCGCTTGGCTCGAGCTGGCAGTGGCCGCCCGGACCGACCCGACACTGCGCAAGGTTGTCCGTGATTTGTCGCGGCGGTTTGCCGACAACATCGAAGCCACGTTCTTGCAACTGTTTCCGCCGCGAGAGCAGCCGGAGTCGTTGTACTCGGCAATCCCGGCCTTTGTGGTCGCGTTTTTTCAAGGGCTCGCGTTGGACAACGAGCTTCTCGGCTACGGTGTACGGACGGAAAATGCGCTGCGGCTCCTAAAAACGATTTCTCGCTCATTGGCTCCGCGCTTTCTCTCCGGATTCCAAGAAGGCCCTCCAGCGACATCAACCGCTCCCCAGGCGTCGTTGCTACCGAGCGAGGCAGGCACTGAAACCGCGCGAGCTTCTCACCCTCGGTTCAAGCGACAACGCCAGTAAACGGGAAAAAACCCACGGCGCTGTTCAGGCAAAGCGACCGCTCTTCCGGGCGTTGCAAACTCGGGTCCTCGGCAACGTTCGCTCAGGACAGCGCTCCCAAAAAGGAGACTGCTTGGCAGGAGCTGTCCTCTTTTAGACACATTTTTCCTTGTGCCTCGGCTCTGGAGAGATGGAACGATCCTGCGCCTGCGCTGAGCCCATGCTTGGCACCGTTGTTGCGCCTGCCCCAGTTATGATGCCATGGAGCGTGATCCGACCGCTACCTGCCTCCGTCACGAGCCAGACCAGCCCCCTCCCTACGACCAGAGGCTCGGATCGGTCACGCCCATGGCATCGCGTAACGTTCCGCTGTCCCCTGTTGCTCCAACGCTCACCGGGCGCGAGCTCCTGTGAGGCTGGACAACCCGGTGCGGAAGGTGGCCCCCTTCCTCCATCTTCCGCACCTCCCTCCCTCGTGCCCTCTGCAAGCCAACAAGTGGTGGCGCGACCCAAACCAGAGAGGTCGGTGGGGTTCGGGATTCCTCACGGGGCGGTCGGGTCATCCGCATATATTTGCCGCGGCCCAAATGAGCGTAAGCGCAGCATGTTTTAAAGGACAGCCCCGAAGAGAACGCAAGCGAACCATTGCGCGAATCGGCCCAAGCCGAAATCGCCACGCGTGCACGGCGCCTGCGTAATAAAAAGCACCTCGACAAAGTTCCTCCGCCGCAAATATCGGTCAAACCTATGGCAACCGAGTCCTGGCTCCGCTGCCCCGCGCGGCGGATTGCGACCCTCGGCAAGATGGCGCTCCTTGGATGGACTCTGACCCTCGTTTTGGGCGCTTCTCAGCGTCGGGCTTGGGCCACCCCCACACCCACACCCACGCCCATCCCGACACCAGTGCGCGGCCAGGCCGGCGATCTATGGGCGGACATCGTGTTAGGTCAGCCCGATTTTAGCGAAGTCGTTCCGCACAAAGTCAGCAGTCGTCGCTTGTTCCATCCCGGCGGCGTTCTTGTCGACCGCTCTGTCCGACCCAACCGCGTATACGTGTTCGATGGTGGCAACAGCCGGGTGCTGGGTTTTACCTACATTGGTCACGTGCAAAGTGGTGCCCACGCTGGTGCTCCGTGCACGTCGGACTCCGACTATGGGGCGCGTTGCGTCGTTGACGAAGCTCGCGGAGCCGACATCGTTCTTGGCCAGCCGTCGTTCAACCGCGGTGCTTGCAATGGCGATGGCGGATTCCAAAGCTATCCGCAAAGGCCACGGGCCAGCGCTGCGACCTTCTGCTCCATGCGAGAGGACCAGATTTCGCTCACCGAGGGAGGCTCTTTCGCCAATCTCGCGGTAGACACAGCGGGTAACTTGTACGTGCCTGATTTTTTCAACCACCGCGTGCTTCGCTACGATAGTCCGTTCACCAGCGACACGACCGCAGACGATGTTTGGGGCCAAGCAGACTTCAGCGGCAACGAGTGCAACCGCGGGCGTGGCGTCGGTGCCCCGGATGCGCAAAGCTTGTGTTTCGGTAGCCCCTTCAACGAAGGGTTTGTCGGTGGTGTCGCCGTAGATCCTGGCGGAAACTTGTGGGTGGCCGATAACCAGAACAATCGCGTTTTGCGCTTCCCCTTCGATCCCGACACGGGCAAGCCTGCTCACGCTGCGGATTTGGTTCTCGGGCAACCTGACTTCTTTTCCTGGCAGCGAGGTTCGGGACTCGATCGCATGTGGGCACCGGCTGGCGTTCGCGTTGGCAGCAGCGGCACGGTTTACGTCGCCGGCTCGCAAGCCGGGGACAACTTCAACACCGCTAGGATTCTCGTGTTCGAACCTCCCCTCAGCTCCGGAATGGCGGCAAGCCGCACTCTGGGAAGTGGGTTTCGGCTGCCGACCGGCTTGGAGTTCGACGTCAGTGGCGGCCTTTGGGTGAGCGACCGGATCAACAACCAACTCCTCCTTTACGGTTCGAGCGGAGCCATCGAGAAAGTTCTCTTCAAGGATCTGCCGAACATGAGCGGCACCTGTGGCGGGAACTACGTTGGCAACGGACCTGACTTTTATTCCCCTGGGGATAACGGGTGGTTTCCCTCGTACAATGTTTGCGATTCGGCTGGGTCCATCGGTGTCGATATCGATGGCAACATCCTCGTAGCCGCATCGAGCTTCGTGCAAGATGTTTGGCGTTTCCCCGCACCGATCCCCACGCCACAACCAGGGGTTGCCCATTCCGCGGATGCGCGGCTGTTCAAGCCCTTTCAGTTCGCGGCTGTGAACGAACCCGTGCTCGAAGAGATGTACTCTGCTCGAGGCGTTGCGGTGGCAGCAGGGCAGTTGATTGTTGCCGATGGTTCTCGCTTGCTGTTTTGGAACGACCCGCCGAATTTCACCAACGGTCAGCCTCCCGATGGGTTCACCGGTGTTCCTAGTGCGCAACACGAACATGGGACGCGCCCTCCCTTCGGCCGCATCCGCGCCGACGACGCTGGCCGCTTATGGGCCACACGCGGCAACAAGTTGCTCGTCTACCAGTTGCCCCTCACCCAAGGCGAGGCCCCAGCCTATGTGATTGCACCGCCGATCCCTGTGCTCGGGGGCGGCGAGCTTCGATGGGAGTCGCTCAACATTGGCGGAATTGCCCCCGTGGGTGGCGGTGAGCAGCTCTGGGTTGCCGACCCGGGGACGCACCGTGTCTTGCGTATCCGCAATCCCCTCACGAATCCGGTGGTCGATGTGCTGCTCGGTCAGGAATCGTTGAGCGGAAAGCGCTGCAATCGCGGACGCGGGCAAAGTGCACCCTCACAAAACAGTCTTTGCTACCCGGGGGCGGTTGCTCTCGATGCCAACGGCAATCTTTGGGTTTCCGACCATGCCCTCGAAGTTGCAGGCAACCATCGCCTGTTGGTGTTTTCTGCGGCTTCGATCCCCAACCGACCAAGTCGTGCCGTTTTTGGAATTCCCGCAGATCAGGTATTGGGCACGAATGGCAGTTTCACCGGCCCTCCCTGCCAAGACGCCCTGTGCGGGCCTTTCGAGCCTGCATTTACTTGGCAGGGCCAGATGGCTGTGGGACTCAATAGTTACATCGGCTCGCGCTTCGCGTTGCTCTACACAGACCCCCGCAACAATGCCACTCCGACGCCGCTCAAAGATTTCGAGTCCATGCCTTACGCTGCCACATTCGACCATGACGGCAATCTGTACATCGCTTCGCTGAACCGCGCGCGCGTGCTGATTTACAGAAATCCGCTGTCCCTCCCCGCCGCGCCTACGCCTACACCGACAGCGACGCCGCAACCATCTTGTTTCGATTTCGCACCAGACAATGTGTGCGTACCCGGTGGTGGCAAGGCAAAAACCGACTGCCACCTAGAATGGAAATTGCTGCCTGTGCCATCGCTGAACCGACGGGGGTTACCGAAAAACGTGCTGTACTGTTACGAAGGCGACCCTCGTTGCGACGCAGACCCGGATTTGAGCAACCACAGTTGCTCGTTCCAGGTTGCACTGTGCATAAACAATAGCGACGCCCGTTTCGTCCAGTGCGCGCCCGCAAATATTGCGGCCTTCGAGGTCCGAAGCCCCGACCCGGCGAGGGCATTACCACCCGAGGATCGAGCGAACGTGGCCACGCTGGAAGATCAGGCTGGAGCTGGCGGCTTCGGAGTGCAAATCCTGCGGCGACGCACACCGCTACCCACCCCAGGGGCAACACCCAATGCGTCAACGAACACCTGCGGCACCACCTTTCAGTTAACCGTGCCGTTAAAGCAAACGGCCTTGGGCACACTTTCTCGGGGGCGAAAGCGCTTCCGGGTAGGCGCTTGGACATCGGCCGGCATCCTCGATTCTGACTCCCTTCGCCTGGTGTGCAGGCCGAGCACTTGTGGTGACGGCGCGGTGCAACGCCACGAAGAATGCGACGACGGCAACCGGACCAATGGGGACGGCTGCGATCAGGCCTGCCGAACCGAAGAGCCCTAACGCGCTCTCTTGGCAAGCCGCGCACCGCGACCTCCAGGTAAAAGACCGACCCGAGGCCGAGAGGGCCGGCCAACCTCGGCTCGCCTCACGAACCAGGCAACAAACAAGAATGAATGCTCGATTCTCCGGGAATCTCCCCAGCCAACAAGCGGATGGCGTGCTCTGCTTGCTCGAGAGGAAAATCGTGGGTGTGCATTTTGTCCAAGGGAACGCGTCCCGACTCGATCAACCGAATGGCCGAGAGGTAAGCACGGCTGGTCACCCCAAAGGCTCCCCGAATCGTCACCTCTTTGATCACAGCAAGGTCGCTGACGAAGTTCGGAACGACCTTGAAGCCTTTTACTCCAGCAAGCACGATTCGGCCGCCGGTGGCTACGTAGTAAAGCGCCTCGGCAACTGGTTCGGGAGAATTCGCTGAAACTTCCACCACCACATCGGCACCGCGACCATCCGTGAGTTCGTGCACCCGACGGCGAACATCCTCGGCTTCGACGTTAATGGTCGCGTCGGCACCGAACTCTTTCGCCAATGCGAGCTTTTGTTCGTCGCGCGCCAGGCCAGTGACGATGATGCGCTCTGCACCAGCGGCCCGCGCCGCGATGACACTGGCCAAGCCACGCTGCCCCGGCCCTAGGATCAGAACCGTATCGCCAGGGCCCGTATTCGGCACCTCCACTGCCCAACGGAAGCCGGCTCCCAAGGGGTTGAACATCACGGCAACGCTCGCCGGTAAGTCTTTGCGGACCCGATGTACGATCGAAAACGGGTCGAGGTACATATAGTCCGCGTACGCTCCCCAAAGCGCCGGTGGACGAGAAAGTGGAATGTAGCCGTGAGCGAACATGCCGCCCCGGCCTCGGCACACTTGGTAGTTGCCACTGCGGCACGCCGAACAGTATCCACAAGGGATGAGAGGTTCCACGGCAACCCGGTCTCCCACATCAACCCCCCAGCGCTTGGCTGCTCGGTCGCCGATTTTCTCGATAACACCCAGCGGCTCATGCCCGGGAATCACTGGCATGGGCACGGGCAGCACGCCCGCGTACTGCTCTGCATCGCTGCCACAAATGCCACAGGCCTCCACCCGCATGAGGGCGCTATCGTCGTCAACCTCCGGCAGCGGAAACTCGCGCATTTCAAGCTGTCGGGGAGCAGTTTGCACAATCGCTCGGGCTTTCATTGACGGCTACCATTCTAAACACCGCGAACGCCTCCGACCGGGTTCGTTTCTTGCGCCTCCGAGGGCACACCCTCTACTGGCAACGTTCACTCGGAACATCCAGAACGCCCCAAGCAGCACGCTCGTCGGCAGAGCTCTACAGCCACGATGATTCCCTTGCCGCAAGGACTAAGTGTTGTCAATGCGAACTGCTGTTTCGCATAGGGAACAGCTGGGCGGAACCCCCATCCCCAGCAATTGGACTCTCCACCCCGTATTGAACCCGAAGTCGTGCTCCAACGGCGACATCATCGACGACATCATCGAGGGGATGCACGGCGATTCCCTGCGGCACGAATCCGAGGGGAAGGGTTCGACACCATTTGTCCCGCCAAGCAAAGGGCCGCTCCTCCCATAGCGTTACGAAGGGCGCAGCTCGCTCGCGCTCCCTCCATTGCCACCAGGGCTGCGCCATGGGAAAGACTCTCGCATGTCGGAAGTTCGCGCCATTTATCATCGGACAAAGGAGGTCAACATCTACCCTCTTGGGGGCGACCGTTTCCTGATCGAGGCATTCCTGCGAGACGAAGTTCACGATGTACATGCGGAGGTCGAGGTGCTGCACCCCTCGCTCGAAATCGTTGCTGCCCGAGCCGAAGTGCGCAGTGGACCATTCACCAACATTTGCAACCTCACCCACCGTAACATTGAAAGCTTAGTGGGCATGCGGGTGCAGCGCGGATTCACGGTGGCCGCACGCAACCTTGTTGGCGGACCTAGCGGCTGCCACCGGATTTCCGAACTTGTCGTGGAGATCGCACAAGCAGCATACCAGTTGCACTTCGTCCGCCTGTTTCAAAACGTTCCGCCGGAAGTACGCGAGCGGGAGGACGACCCTCCTCGACGGCACGCATTCGTGATGGACCACGTACCCGGAATGCGGAATACGTGTTTTTCGTACAACGAGGCCAATCGGGAATTGATCGCGCAGGCTCGTCCCCTGCGCTTGCGGCCGCAAAACATGCCGGTGCGGAAGATTCGTGACTGAGACCCGCGTCCATCTTTGCCCCTACGTCACCCGAAGCCGATCTCTCCTAGGTCGAGCGACAACGAAGTGTGGGGGTGGCGCTACGGCCTGAGGCAGAAGCTTTGGGGGTCGGGAGGACCAACTCAGACGCACGCTGCGGCGCTCGCCCGGGCACTGTTTCGCCTGCCCGTTCCGCCGAACGGTGCAGTTCGGAGGTCCACCGTTTGCGGCTGTAAGCGAATCGCATACGGTCCAAGGCAACTTTGGCTAGCGCTGTTCACGGGAACAGGTGCGCTAGTGGGCGCAGGGAACGCCGAAGACGGGCAAATCTCCGCCACTCCGTCGCCTTGCCGAAGCACGCCTTGCTCGTACCGGCTCGCCCCGGCAGGAAGCTTTCCAGCTCTGCCCATGCCCGAGCCCACAGGGCCAAAGCACGCTCTGGCGCACGCCCAGCTCATCCCCGCCCGTGGCCACGAGCCAGCGCGGCTACAGTTCGCCGGCAACCTCCAGAGCGAACAGTTCGTCGTAGCCACCAATGGGTTGGCCATCGATAAAAATTTGTGGCACGGTGCGGCGGCCCGTGCGCTCGACCAACCAAGTGCGCAATTCATCGTTATCAGTGACGTCAACCTCCTCGTAGGCAATCGCTTTCCTCTCCAGCAGCCGTTTGGCAGCAACGCAGTAGGGGCAGTACGTAGTCGTGTAAATGACAACCTTGCGCATACGAGTTGACTCTATCGTAGGCGTCAAACTCGAACAATGAATTCCGTGGCCGCAGCCGTCGCTTCCTGCTAGCCGCAGGAGTCATGACCCGAGCGCAAGAATTGTTTGGGGAACTCGTTCGCATCATGGAGCGCCTGCGCGCCCCGGGGGGCTGCCCATGGGACCGTGCCCAGACCCACCAATCGATCAAACCTTATTTGATCGAAGAAGCTTACGAAGTGGCGGAAGCTATCGACGAAGACAACTTCGAGGAACTCCGCAAAGAACTGGGCGATGTACTTCTTCAAGTCGTCTTTCACGCACAAATGGGGCGGGAGGCCGGAACGTTCACCCTAGAAGAGGTGATTTCCCACATCAATGAAAAGATGATTCGCCGCCACCCCCATGTGTTTGGCTCGGGCAGCGCGGAAACAGCGGACGAAGTGCTGCGGAACTGGGCGCGCATCAAAGCCGAAGAACGACGAGCAGAGGAGCGGGACCGTTCGCTTCTTGCGGGCGTTCCGCGAGCGCTTCCGGCATTGCAACGCGCCCATCGTTTGGGGGAAAAAGCAGCCCACGTTGGCTTCGACTGGGCTAACGCTCGTGCGGTTCTTTCCAAAGTACACGAGGAGCTTGCCGAACTCGAAGCGGCGCTGCACAACGAGTCGCACGACCGCGCCGCTCAAGAATTGGGCGATTTGCTTTTCGCCCTTGCCTCGCTCGCCCGCCATTTGCGCGTCCACGCCGAGGACGTCCTCCAACGAGCGAGCGACCGCTTTATTGCCCGTTTTCGCCGTGTCGAGGAAATGCTTGCAGCCCGAGGAATCGACGCCCATCGCGCTTCGGCAGAATTGTGGGACCAGCTTTGGGAAGAAGCCAAACAGGCCGAGGCAGCTCGTCCGGCGCAAGCGGAAGGCGACGCTGCCGCACAGCCGGGCGAACGTACAACGCGTCGTTGAGCAGAGGCTAAACTAGCTTCCGGGCATGGCTTGGTCGCAGACGCCCGCTCCAGGTGGAACCCGCAGTTTTCACCGTGGACCGGCGAGCTGCCCGACTCGGATCGTCCGCGCTCTCATAGCCGGGTCGCCCAACGCCGCCCGAAGCGTTCGCGGGCCAATTCCCACACGCGGCGGAGCTCGCTCCCTCCGAGCAAAGCGTGCACCCCACCGTACACAACCACGCCAGCGCACACACACAGAAGCAACCAACCCGCCCGCCACCACAGCGGTTCGCTCGCCGTCCAAGTCGCGTGGCCTTGTAGCCACCACACCAGGGGAATCATTGTCGCCGTGGCGACAGCGTCGCGGCCAAAGCTGGGAACAAGCTCTGCGAAACCTAAGCGACCTAACCTCCGCCGTAACATCGCGAGCAGTAACACCAGGTTGACCGTGGCCGCCAACGAAGTGGAAAGCGCCAGGCCGGCATGTCGGAAATCCGCGACCTGCAAGTAAAAAGTCAAGAACGAGAGCGCCTGCAGCACCAGCGAATCCCCACCAGCGATCGGCCCCATCAAGCTCAGGCTAAAAAACACGTTCGCCGCGAAGGCTGCAGCCGCCGTCCACACTGGCGTGCGGGTATCTTGCAAGGCATAAAATGCTGGTACCACCACGCGCAGCACCGCCACCGGCCACAGACCCAATGCAAATGCTGACAGCGCGTACGCCGTTTGACGGGTTTCTTCTGGGGTAAATTGGCCGCGTTGGAAAAGTACGGCAACGATGGGAAAGGCGAGCAGCGCCAACCCCACCGTGGCAGGCGCCACAATCCAGCTCGTCAAGCGAACGGCAAAGCGCAAGCTCGACCGCATTTCCGCCCATTCTTGACGCGCTGCTTGGGCAGAAAAACTCGGCAGTGCAGCCGTTCCCAGGGCAACGGCAAAAAGACCCAAGGGAAATTCAAAGACGCGGTCGGCGTACCATAAGTACGACACGCTCCCCGGGGGCAACGCCGACGCCAAAATAGTGTCGACCAGTAAGTTGATTTGGTACACCGCGGCACCGAACAACGTCGGCAGGAGCAAACGTGCAGAGCGGCTCACGGCCTCGTGCCTTGGTTCCCACTGCGGCACCAGCACGATGCCCAGGCGAGCCAGGGAGGCAACTTGCAAGGCGATTTGTACGATCCCCCCGAGCAGTACTCCATAAGCCAGAGCTTGTACGGGCGGACTCACCCAAGGGCTCGCGGTTGCTCCCAGGATCATGGCCAAGTTCAAAAAAATCGGTGACATCGCTGGGGCGGCAAAGTGGCGGAGGGAATTCAGTACCCCAGAACACAAGGCCACGAGGCTGACCAAAGCGATGTACGGGAAGGTCCAACGGGTCAACCGCACCGTCAGCGCAAACTTCTCGGGATCGGTGGCAAAGCCCGGCGCAAACAAAGCGGTGAGCGGTTCGGCCAACACGATACCGAGCAGCGCAACGGCCCCCACGACCAGGCCTAGCATGGTGGCCAGGACGCGGGCGGCGTGCACAGCCTCGGAGCGCGTGCGCGTAGCCCAGTACTCCGTGAAGATAGGGATAAACGCCGTACTCATTGCCCCCTCGGCAACAAAGCGACGCAGCAAATTGGGGATTCGAAAGGCGACGAAAAACGCGTCGGCAGCCAGGCCCGTGCCAAAGAAGTAGCCCACCGTAGCGTCACGCACGAGGCCGGCAACGCGGCTGATCAGGGTGAACACCGCGACCAAGCCCGCGGCGCGCGCGATGGCTCGGTTTTCGCTCATGCGCTCTCCGCTCCGAGATCCTGGCCCTGCCACCGCGGAAGGGTTTCGGCGTTGACGGCTGAGCTCTCAGCCGCTAGCAATGCGCGACCGATCATTGGGAGGAGCATCCTGTGGCCTTACGTCACAAATCAGCCATAAAGCGCCACCGACAAGCGGTAAAGCGGTATGCACGGAACAAGGCTGTGCGCACACGCTTGCGCCACGTGTTGCGCGAGCTGCGGGAAACCATTGCCAAACAAGATTCGCATGCAGCCGAGGAAAAATTGCGCTTGGCGGTGAAGACATTGACCAAGGCGGTCTCCAAAGGGGTGTTGCATCGTAATAATGCAGCCCGCCGCATTGCGCGACTGAGCCAAGAGGTGGCTCGACTCAAACCCAGAGTGGCAGCGTGAGGATAGGCAGATCGAGAGTGAGTCGATTTGCGCTGCCGCACTAAAAGTCCTCGATCATGGCATTGTACGCATCGCGGGCGAGTTGTTGTGCCAACCGTTCCAGGAGCTGGCGTTTTTCGCCCTCGGCCAACTGGACATGGATCGCTTCACGGTCCACGGCGCTTTGTGGATTCCACTGAGGGTCGCGCAAGTTAGCCGCATCGAGGGGCTGTAACTGGAAGGCAGCCGCGCTGGTGACGATCACGTTCGCGTTCGTGACGTACTCGCCGACGACGCGCAGCCCTTCGGATTGCCAGAGAACGTCGCCGTTGTCACGGCGGGACAGGGTCAAGTCGACTACGGCGCTCACTTGGTACTGCACTGCCTGGTCACGGCTGTTGAACGCAACCGGTTTCACCGACACGCTACGAACCCTACCGGAAATCACCGCATCGCCCCGCAAGGGATCTGGCTCCCAACGAAGTTGGCGCCGCCACGTGATTTCCCGCTCGAACGCAAAGGAAAGCATTTTCTCCCAGCCATGCTCTGCCGTCGCGTTTTCGATCTCGCCCACTGCGACACTGCGGATATCCGCCGGTAACTGCACCTGCGTGCCCGCAAGGTGGTACCCACAAGCGTTTGCCCACAAGCTAGCCAACGCCAAAGCTCGGAGCCGCTGCCTAGTGGCCCAAGAGCTCATGACACCACAATGCTCACTAGCCGCCCGGGTACGACCACTTGCTTGCGAACGGTCTTTCCCCTCACGTGCTGCTGGACCGTCGGCAGAGCCATGGCTAGCTGCAACACGTCTGCTTCGCGGGCGTCCCGCGGCACAGTGACGCGGCCGCGCACCTTGCCGTTGACTTGGACCGCCAGCTCCACTTGTTCTTCCACCAGCTCAGCCGGATCGTACTCTGGCCAACGGGCGTGGAAAATGCTGTCGCCATGTCCCAAGGCTTCCCACAACTCCTCCGCCAGGTGCGGAGCGAATGGGGCGATCATCAGCAGCAGCGACTCGAGCACCCAGCGATCCGCCGGGCCGTGCCGGCGGATATCGTTCAACAAGCTCATCAATGCGGCAATGGCTGTGTTGTACCGGAGTTCCTCCAAGTCGTGTTGTACCTTGGCAATGGTACGGTGCACACTGCGCCGCAGCTCCGGGGAGCTTTGTGCCTGCGGGTCGAATTGGGCAACAGTGCGCCAGATGCCTTCGAAAAAGCGCTGCACGCCGGCGATCCCTTCGTCTCGAAAATCGCCGCCCTCGGTATAGGGTCCGAGAAACATCATGTAAGTGCGAAAGACATCGGCGCCGTAACGCTCGATGTATTGGTCGGGGTTGACCACGTTGCCCCTCGACTTCGACATCTTTGCCCCGTCCTTGGTAATGAGTCCGTGGGCACGGAACTTTTTGAACGGCTCTTCGAAGGGCAACAAGCCCATGTCGTGCAGTGCCATCGTAAGGAAGCGGGTGTACATCAGATGGAGGACGGCGTGCTCGTTGCCTCCGATGTACATGTCCACCGGCAGCCACTTGCGGGTCAGTTCGTCATCGAAGGCGACATCGGAGCGGTGGGTGGAGGGGTAGCGCAAGAAATACCATGCCGAGTCAAGGAAGGTATCGGAGACATCGGTTTCGCGGCGTGCCAGGCGCCGGCACCGAGGACAGGGTACCTCATAAAACTCTTTCACCCGCGCCAGCGGGGCGATGCCGGTTTCGTCCGGGCGAAAGTTTTCCACGTACGGCAGGAGCACGGGCAAGTCGCTTTCCGGCACCGGAACAACGCCGCAATCATCGCAGTAAATCATGGGTATGGGGGGTCCCCAGTAGCGTTGGCGCGAAATACACCAATCGTGCAGGCGGTACTCCACCCGCGCTTCCCCAAGGCCACGCTTTGCCAACCATTGCGTGATGGCACGCTTGGCGGCGTCAGAGTCGAGTCCCGTGAACGGTCCACTGTGCACCAGCCGCCCTGGGCCCTCGTAGGCTTCTTCCACGCTGCCACAGCCTTCGCCTTCGATCGGCTCGATCACCTGCACGATGGGCAGGGAGAACGCCCGCGCAAACTCGAAGTCGCGCTGGTCGTGAGCGGGCACCGCCATGATGGCTCCGGTGCCGTACTCGGCAAGGACGTAATCGGCAATCCAAACAGGAATGCGCTGCTCGGTTGCGGGATTGATGGCATAAGCGCCGGTGAACACCCCGGTCTTTTCTCGCACCGAACGGCGTCGCACCAAATCCATCTTGAGTGTGCGCTCCACGTAGGCACGCACCTCGGCACGTTGCGCCGGGGAAGTAATCTCTTCAACCAGCGGGTGTTCCGGTGCGAGCACCATGTACGTAGCACCGAACAGCGTGTCTGGCCGTGTCGTGAACACGCGGATTTTCCGCGTCGGCTGGCCGGCCAGGGGAAAGTCAATGGCTGCGCCCTCCGAGCGGCCAATCCAATTGCGCTGGGCGGTCTTGGTCGTTTCCGACCAGTCGATCCACTCGAGGTTCTTCAGCAGCCGCTCGGCATAATGGGTGATCTTAAAAAACCACTGTTCGGTAAAGCGCTGCTCCACAGCGACGCCGGGATGGCGCTCGCAATAACCGTCGATTACCTGCTCATTGGCCAGAACCGTGTGGCAGGCTGGACACCAATTCACCGGCGCGGTTTTCCGTTCGGCAAGGCCGAAATGGTAAAGCTTCAAGAAAATCCACTGCGTCCAGCGGTAGTATTCAGGGTCGGTGGTATCGACCACGTGCTCCCAATCGAGCATGAGCCCGAGGCGGCGGAGTTGCCGGCGAAAGTTGGCAATCGTGCGCGGGATCAGCTGGGCTGGATGGGCGCCAACTTTCAGGGCGTAATTCTCCGAGTGGATACCGAAGGCATCGAAACCAATGGGTTCGAACACGTCGAAGCCTTGCAAGCGGCGGAAGCGGCCGTGAATATCCGCACCAGGGAAGGCGAAGGCATGCCCCACGTGCAAACCTTCGGCCGAAGGGTACGGGAACATCATCAAGTTGTAGTACGGCCGCTGGGCGTTGAAGAGATCGACGCGGTTGGTGCCGCGCTCTTCCCACAGCCGTTGCCACTTTTCTTCCACAACGGACGGGTCGTAGCGCTCATCCATGTTCCTCTCCCCGTTGATCCGGTACGTTTTCCTTCGCCCCGAGTCGCTGCGCAATTTGGTCGAGCACCCCATTGAGAAACTCGGCGGCGCGCTCGCTCGAATAACGCTTGCCAATTTCAATGGCCTCGTTAATGATCACGGCTGCCGGCGGCCGCTCGGCCGACAACAGTTCGTACGTCGCCACCCTGAGGATGGCAAGATCCACCGGGGCAATGCGTTCCAAGCGCCAGTGCTCTGCCGTTTCCGCAATCAAACGGTCAATTTCGCGCTGATGCGCGCGCACTCCCTGGACCAGGGCCGCAGCGAACTCTCGCGCTTCCACAGATGCCCCCGAGTCTTCCCAAAGAAAAGCAATGCGTTCGGGCTGGTACTCCCCGGTCAAATCGATTTGGTACAAGGCCTGAATAGCCAACTCGCGACCTTTTCTTCGTGTTCCCATGGTCGTTCGTGTTCACCCGAGTTGACGATGGAGCTGCGCGCATTCGACCGCCACCCGCGCTGCTTCGTAACCTTTGTTTCCGGGGTCGTCCTTAGACCGTGCAAAAGCCTGCTCCAAAGTTTCCGTGGTCAAGATGCCGACGGCAACCGGAATGTGTCGCATCAACTGAACCTGCTGCAGCGCAGTGAACACGGAGTGGGCGATGAATTGGTGATGCTGGGTTTCGCCGCGCACGATCGCACCCAGGCAGACGATGGCATCGTAACGGCCACGGCCCGCCAGCAAATCCGCCGCCAACGGCACTTCGAAAGCCCCGGGCACACGGACCACCTCGATATCTTCCTCCCGCACCCCGACTTCCCGGAGCGCTTTCAGCGCCCCGTGCAACAAGCGATCCGTTACATCCTGGTTAAAGCGCGCGGCGACAATGCCGATGCGTAGCCCTGCCCCCTGACTTTCCCCTTGGATGGCTTTCGGCATGCTTCATTCCTGGTGCGGCAGATCGATGTTGGACAGCAAGTGCCCCATTTTCTGCCGCTTGGTGCGCAAGTAATGCAAATTGCCGCGGTGCGGGGCGACCTCGAGCGGCACGCGCTCGACCACTTCCATGCCGTAATGCTCTAGGCCCTCGATTTTGCGCGGGTTGTTGGTCATCAAGCGGACACGGCGAATGCCCAAGTCGCGCAAAATTTGCGCCGTCATGCCATAGTCTCGCCCGTCGTCCGCGAAGCCCAGCTCGCGATTGGCTTCCACAGTGTCACGGCCGCGATCTTGCAAGGCATAGGCCCGCACTTTGTTCGCCAAACCGATGCCCCGGCCTTCTTGCTGCATGTAGACCAACACACCCTTGCCAGCGCGATCGATTTGCTCGAGCGCGCAGCGAAGCTGTTCTCCACAATCGCACCGCTGAGAACCAAATACGTCGCCGGTGAGACACTCCGAATGCACGCGCACCAGAACGGCGTCGTCCGCTTTCCACCGCCCTTTAATCACGGCGAGGTGCTCGTGAGAATCCACGTCGTTGCGGTAGACCACCATGCGAAACTTCGCGCCGAAGGCCGTAACCATGGGGACGTCGACCACGCGATGAACGAGCGAGTCAGACCGCAAGCGGTAAGCCACCACGTCGTCGACCGTCACCACTGGCAGCTCGAACAGCTCGGCAAGGGCCTGTACATCAGGCTCCGTGGCCACGTTCCCGGCGTCGTCGAGGATCGTGCAAGTCACGGCGGCTGGCTTTAGACCCGCCAGCCGCACCAGGTCTACCGCCGCCTCCGGCAGCCCGCGCCACGCCAACACCCCCCCCGCGCGCGCCATCACTGGAAACATGTGGCCAGGCATGACGATATCTTCCGGACCAGCGTCGTCTGCCACGGCGACGCGTATGGTGGTAGCCCGATCCGCAGCAGAAATGCCCGTCGTGACCCCTTGGCGTGCCTCGAAGGAGGCACCGTATGCTTTGCGGTGGGTGACGCCGGGGTTCCCGAGTAACGGAATTCCCAAACGTTGCATGAGTTCGCGCGGCAACACCAGTTCCACCAAGCCCCGCGCATGGGTGGCCAAGAAGTTAATGGCTTCGGGCGTCACCTTTTGAGCGGCCAAGCAAACAACGGTCTCGCCCTCGCCACCCTCGCTGAGGATGACCTTTTGCCCTTGGCGGAGCGCCTCCAATGCCGCATCCAACGCTGCCGAAGTCATGGGTAACTCCACTCTGTAGCAACGAGCCAATCCCCTGCAAAGCGACGCACCCGTAAGGGCGGTAAAGACAGCGCCTCGGTCATTTCCCGCACCCCAAGGGGATCGATCATCGGCTTGCCATCGCCGCCTATGAGCTTGGCGGCCAGAAACAAGAGAAAGCGATCGACCCCGCGCGCTCTCAGTGCTTGCGCCGCCACGTTCGGACCCCCTTCCAACAGCACCGCCAGTATTTCCCGACGCCCCAGCTCGGCAAGCACCGTCTCCCAAGGAATCTCTGGCGCGGTGCCCAGCCGAGCAACGGCCACGCCGCGCTCCTCGAGGGCGCTCACTCTCTCTCGGGGAGCACAATCCGAGGTCAACACCAACGTGGGAGCGCGGGTTACGTCAAAGACCCGGGCACCCAAGGGGCTCCGCAGTCGGCCGTCGAGAACCACGCGCAGCGGCTGCCGCCCGCTTTTATCAGCACGGCACGTAAGTTCAGGGTCGTCGCGGACAATCGTGCCCGCCCCGACAAGCACGGCATCGTGTTCCGCCCGCAAGCGGTGCACGTATGCACGACTTTTCTCGTTGGTAATCCAGCGCGAAGCGCCACTGGCCGTAGCCACGCGTCCGTCCAACGAAGCGGCGAGTTTCAGCGTGACCCAAGGTTTTCCCGTGCGGACGAACTTGCGAAACGGAGCAATGAGTTCAGCGCACGCACTTTGTGCCACCCCTCCTACCACTTCGATCCCGGCAGCGCGCAGCCTTTCGGCACCTCCGCCACTGACATGGGGGTTCGGATCAGGCACACCGTAAACCACTCGGCGAATCCCAGCTTGCAAAATCGCCTCGGTGCACGGCGGAGTACGGCCATAGTGGGCGCAAGGCTCGAGGGTGACGTAAAGGGTTGCACCGGCCGCCGCCGATCCGGCGGCGCGCAGCGCCTCGACCTCGGCGTGAGGCAACCCGGCACGGCGATGGTATCCGGCACCGACCACACGGCCATTCTGCACCACGACGGCGCCCACTGGCGGATTTGGTCGTGTCCGCCCTAAGCCGCGCCTGCCCCAGCGCACGGCTAAACGGAGAAAACGTTCATCGTCCGAGGCTTTACGGCTCACGTTGGCGCCTCTTCACGCGAGCTTTGCGGCGGTCTTTCATCAAACGTTGCAGTTCGCGCATGAATTCGTCCACATCCTTAAATTCCCGGTACACCGAAGCAAAGCGGACATAAGCGACTTGGTCGAGACGGTGCAGCTCGCGCATAGCAGCCTCGCCAATAAGAGTACTGGGGACCTCTTTTTCGCCTCGCTCCTGCAAGAGCTGCTCGATGCGGTCCACCGCTTGTTCGATAGCCGCCGTGCTCACTGGCCGCTTCTCACAGGCCTTCTTCAATCCAGCCACCACCTTCTGGCGGTCATAAGCTTCGCGCCGCCCGTCTTTTTTCACCACTACGGGAAGCACCTCTTCGACGCGCTCGTACGTGGTGAAGCGCCGGCCGCACTTTTCACATGCGCGACGGCGGCGGATGGTGTGGCCGTCCTTGCTCAAGCGGGAGTCGATCACGTGATTGCCCACGTCGTGGCAAAAGGGGCACCTCATGGCGCTTTTGGCCTTCGACTGATTACGGCGTGCCCCGCTGCCAGAGCGTGCGGCTGCTTCCCTGTGGTCACACCTCCGCCACCTCGAACAACCAAAGTTGGTTTTTGCGTCCCAAGTCGGTCACCGGTACGGGGTAGCGACCGGTAAAACAGGCGTCGCAAAAGCCCTGCCGCTGGCTCCGCACAAAGGCGTACAACCCCTCTTGGCTTAAATACCCCAAGGAGTCCGCGGTAATGAAACGACAGATTTCCTCCACCGGCAAACGCGCGGCCACCAGCTCTTCGCTTGTGGGAGTGTCGACGCCATAAAAACACGAGGCGATCGTAGGGGGGGAGCTGATGCGCATATGGACCGCGGTCGCTCCCGCTTGCCGTACCATTTGCACGATTTTCTTGCTCGTCGTGCCGCGGACGATGGAATCGTCGACAATCACCACCCGCTTGCCGCAGAGCACGTCTGCCTGGGCGTTCAGCTTGACCTTCACTCCGAAGTGCCGAATCGAATCGCGCGGCTCGATGAACGTGCGACCGACGTAGTGGTTGCGAATGAGGCCCATCTCGAACGGTAAGCCCGACTCTTCCGCGTATCCCAACGCCGCTGGCACTCCGGAATCCGGCACGGGGATGACAATGTCCGCATCGGCAGGTTGTTCCCGTGCCAATTGCCGGCCCAGTTCCTTGCGCACCTCGTACACGTTGCGGCCGAACACCTTGCTGTCGGGACGAGCGAAGTACACGTATTCGAACACGCAGGCCGCCCTCGGCTGCCGGGGAAACGGGTGCAAACTTTCCACGCCGGCTGCGGAAATGCAGAGGACTTCTCCCGGCTCGACTTCGCGTTCGTACCTGGCACCGATCAAATCGAGAGCGCAGGTTTCCGAGGCCACGATCCACGCATCTTTAATGCGACCGAGCACGAGCGGACGAAATCCGTGGGGATCGCGTGCGGCGAGGAGTTCCCGTGGCGTCAGAAAAACGAGCGAGTAGGCACCGCGCACCCGTGCCAAGGCGGCGCACACTCGGTCGATGGTGCGATCGCCCTTGGCGTTGGCCATGAGGTGAATGATCACCTCGGTGTCGACGTTGGACTGGAAAATCGAGCCACTCGCTTCGAGCTGTTCGCGCAACTCGAGGGCATTGACCAAGTTCCCGTTATGAGCCACAGCGAGACCGCCCCGGCCATACTCGACCACGAAGGGCTGGGTGTTCTTGAGCAACGTTTGCCCCGAGGTGGAATATCGATTGTGGCCAATCGCCGCTGAGCCCTTCAATTGGCGGATAATATGCTCGGGAAAGACGTCAGCGACCAGGCCAAGCCCCCGATGGGAGAGCAACATGCCCCCATGCGCCGACACGATTCCCGAGCCCTCCTGTCCGCGATGCTGCATGGCATACAGGCTAAGATACGCCAAATTCGCTGCCTCCGGATGACCGAAGACACCCACAACCGCACATTTCTCGCCGAAGCTGTCGCCGACCCCCGGGATCGCTGTTTCTGTTTGTATGCCTGGGAACTTTGCGCGGGTCATTGTGTTCGATCCTCGCCTCGCGACTCCGCCATTTCCATGCGCCGGGGCAACGCGTTGGCCCACACCTCTCGCAAGGTGGCGCACTCGAGGTCGATCCAAGGATGAACGACCAAACGACGACCACGCACTTCACCGAGCATGGCACAGGGCACGCCAAGTTGTTGCGCCAAGTCGCGCAAGCGTGGCCAGTTGCGTCGCTTGAGCGACACCACGATGCGCGACTGACTTTCGCCAAACAGCAATGCGTCGATCCTCATCGACGCCGGCAACTCCACCACTGCCCCCAACGGAGCCTCGGGATGGGTGACGCAGCACTCTGCCAAGGCTACCGCCAGGCCGCCTTCGCTCACGTCGTGTGCCGAGGCCAATAACCCTTCGCGAATGGCCCGCAGGCAAACCTCTTGGACCTTGCGCTCGACGGCCAAGTCGATCCATGGAGGCACGCCGGCCACCTGCCCGTGGATGACCGCAAGGTACTCGCTGGCACCAAGTTCCTCGCGCGTTTGCCCCAACAGCGCAATGACATCCCCTTCGCTCTTGAACCACTGCGTGGTGAAAGCACGCACCGGTTGCAGCAAACCAACCATAGCAATGGTTGGTGTGGGGGGAATCGAATGGCCTTCGGTTTCGTTGTAGAAACTCACGTTGCCGCTCACCACCGGCAGCTGCAATGCTAGGCAAGCGTCGCGAATGCCTTGAATGGCTTCGACGAACTGCCACATGACTTCGGGCTTCTCCGGACTGCCGAAGTTCAGGCAGTCGGTCACCCCGATGGGTTCGCCACCCGCGCAGACCACGTTGCGCGCTGCCTCGGCAACCGCAATGACGGCGCCGACGTACGGGTCTTGCAAACAGTAGCGGCTGTTGCAGTCGACACTGAGCACCAGACCTTTGTCCGTACCTTTGATGCGCAGCACGGCCGCATCGCTCCCTGGCCCGACCACGGTGTTTCCTCGCACCAAGCAATCGTACTGGCGATATATCCACGCCTTACTCGCGAGGTTCGGTGAGTCCAGCAGACGCAACAGAACCTCGTTCCAATCCTGCGGCTGGGGAATGCGATCCAAACGTAGTTGCTGCCGCACATCGAGATCGCTTGGCGGCCGGGCCGGTCGTTCGTACACGGGGGCTTCGTCGGTCAACAGAGCAATGGGCAAGCAAGCGACCTCCCGACCCGCATAACTGGCGCGGAAGAGGCCGTCATCGGTTACTTGGCCCACGACGACAGCTTCCAAGTCCCATTTGGCAAAGATGTCGCGAACTCGGTCCTCGCATCCGGCGCGGGCCACGAGCAGCATCCTTTCTTGCGACTCCGACAGCAGGATCTCGTACGGTGTCATCCCTCGAGCCCGTGTCGGCACCTGGTCGAGGTCGAGCCAAATGCCCGTGTGGCCGCGAGCTGCCATCTCCACACTCGAGCTTGTCAGCCCCGCAGCACCCATGTCTTGAATGGCCACAATGACGTCTTCCTCCATGAGTTCCAGGCAGGCTTCGAGCAGAAGCTTTTCCGTAAAGGGGTCGCCCACTTGTACGGTCGGGCGTTTTTCCTCGGCCTCGCCGCGAAACTCGGCCGAGGCCAGCAAACTCGCGCCGTGGATGCCGTCCCGCCCAGTCTTCGAACCTACATACATTACCGGGTTGCCGACACCGGCCGCGCGCGCGCGGAAAATCCGATTTGCCGGCAAGACGCCCAGGGTAAAGGCGTTGACCAAGATGTTAGCGTTGTAGCCGGCGTCAAAGTACGTTTCCCCGCCCACCGTAGGGACACCCACGCAGTTTCCGTACCCACCGATGCCCGCGACGACGCCGTCAACGAGGTAGCGAGTGCGTGGGTGATCGAAACTTCCAAACCGCAGCGAGTCGAGAATGGCAATGGGCCGCGCCCCCATGGTGAACACATCCCGCAGAATTCCGCCGACACCGGTAGCCGCCCCTTGGTAAGGCTCGACGTACGAGGGGTGGTTGTGACTTTCGATCTTGAAGGCCACGGCAAGTCCATCGCCAATGTCGATCACCCCGGCGTTTTCCCCCGGGCCTTGCAACACGCGGGGACCGGTAGACGGCAACTTCCGCAAGTGCACCCGTGAGCTTTTGTAACTGCAGTGCTCCGACCACATCACCGATACCACACCTAATTCCACGAGGTTCGGAGCTCGCCCCAGGGCGCCGCACAGGCGTTCGAATTCCTCAGGCGTAAGCCCATGCTCGATGGCGTGGTATTCGTCCACCGGACGAACCATGTTCTCCCAATTCATCAGTGCCCCGGTGCTACCGCCGTGCGATCGGTCGTGCCTGGGTTACGCTGGGCAGCCAGTACGGACTGGAAGAACTTCAGTCCATCGTCGCTACCCATCCATTTTTCCACCGCATGTTCCGGGTGGGGCATCAAACCAAAAACGTTACGGCTCTCGTTGACGATTCCCGCAATGTTGTCGAGCGAGCCGTTGGGGTTCGCTTCGCTCGTGGCTCGGCCATTGGCATCGACGTAGCGAAGAAGCACTTGGCGGTTTCGTTCGAGGAGCTCGAGGGTAGTGGCATCGGCGACATAGCAGCCCTCACCGTGTTTTATGGGTATGCGCAACACCTCGCCCCTGCGGCACAAGCGAGTGAACGGTGTGTCGTTGTCTTCCACACGGACGTAACTCATGGCACATACGAAGCGACGATCGCGATTGCGCACCAGGGCTCCCGGAAGAAGACCAGCTTCGCACAACACCTGGAAGCCGTTACAAATGCCCCACACCAGGCCGCCCCGGCCAGCAAATTCGATCACCTTGTCCATGATCGGTGAAAACCGTGCCATGGCTCCGCAGCGAAGGTAGTCACCGTAGGAAAACCCTCCGGGCAGCACGACCACATCCACCCCGTGCAAATCCGCATCTTTATGCCACAGCCGAACCACCGGTTCGCCCAGCACCTGTTCGATGGCCCAGAGGGTATCCTGATCGTCGTTCGACCCGGGAAAGACAACAACGCCCCAACGCATTGTAGCCTCGCTCACTCCTCGATTTCGAAAGAAAAGTCCTCGATCACCCCGTTCGCAAGCAGTTTCCGGCACATGGCCTCGGTGCGCTCTGCCGCTTGACGGCGATCGTCAGCTTGCAGTTCCAGTTCGATGAGTTTGCCAACGCGCACTTCCCCCACCTCGGTAAACCCCAAGGCTTGCAACGAGCGAGCGACCGCTTTTCCCTGCGGATCCAAAACCTCTTTTTTCGGCATCACGAATACGCGCGCACGCACGCTTTCCTCCTCAGGCCACACCGCAAATGCGGCGGTGGACTTCCGCATAGGCGCTCTCGACATTCCCCAGATCGAAACGGAAACGATCCTTGTCCAACTTTTCGCCGCTCGCTGCATCCCAAAAGCGGCAAGTATCCGGACTGATCTCGTCAGCTAACAGCAACCGACCCTGGAACCGCCCGAACTCGAGCTTGAAGTCAACGAGGATCAAACCCCGCGGCTGCAAGAATGTACGCAACGAATCGTTGACCTGCAGGGCACGACGGTTGATTTCCTCGAGTTCGCCCTCGCTGGCAAAACCGAGCACCGTGATGTGCCACGGATTGATCAGCGGATCGCCGAGCGCGTCGTTTTTGTAATAGTGCTCGAGGATGGGGCGCGGAAGTTCCCGGCCTTCGCTCAAGCCAAGGCGCTTTGCCAGGCTCCCAGCAATGACATTGCGCACGACCACTTCCACGGGAATGATTTCCAACCGACGCACGAGCATCTCTCGCTCGCTCAACGTGCGCACGAAGTGCGTCGGTACCCCGTGCTCTTCGAGGTAACGAAACAATGACGCACTGATGGCATTGTTGTATCGGCCTTTGTTCACGATGGTACCGCGCTTTTGAGCGTTGAACGCGGTAGCATCGTCTTTGAAGTACTGGATCACCAAATCAGGATCCACCGTCGCGTACACCTGCTTCGCTTTTCCTTCGTACAACAGTTCGCGCTTTTCCATGTTCGTCCTCGAGCCACTCCGGCTCTGGGGCAGTGCCCCCCTGTCGGGCGGGTTTGAGCTTTGCTGGACGCCCGGGATGGTACGTTCTTTCGTAGCGCACTCTGGCTGCAAGTTCACCCCCCTTTCTCCGAGGTCGTCACTTGCCGGTGTGGCCAAAGCCACCCTCTCCCCGCTGCGTCAGCGGTAGCTCCTCTACCTCGGACCACTCCACGCAGCTCACCGGTGCCACCACCAACTGGGCAATGCGATCCCCGCGGTGAATCGTGACCGGCTCTTGTCCCAAATTGATCAAAACCACCTGGATCTCGCCGCGGTAATCCGCATCGATCGTACCCGGTGCGTTCAGCAAAGTCACACCCGTGCGCCACGCCCAACCCGAACGGGGCCGCACTTGGGCCTCGTATCCCAAAGGCAACGCGATCGCCACACCGGTGGGGACCAAGCCGCGCTCTCCTGGGACTAAAGTCAACGGGTGCTCGATGTCCGCGTAGAGGTCGAGCCCCGCCGCGCCTGGGGTAGCGTACGAGGGCAAGGGGAGCGGGTGCCCCGATCGGCGAACGCGACGGATCGCCACCTTCACGGCTCCCGTGGGAGGTCCTACGTTCATTTCTGCCCTCCGACCCGTAGCGACCCAGTTCACCCTCTGCATGGCCCTCGTGGGCGGATCCATGGCTCAGCGCACGCTCAGCCCGCCGTCCACCGGAATGACCGCACCGGTCACGTACGCACCGGCGCGCGAGGCTAAGTAAATCGCAATTCCTGCCATGTCTTCCGGCTCGCCAATGCGTCCGAGAGGGCAGGCTGCGATGATCGCATCGCGAAAACGTTCCAAGGTTGCCGCCATCATTTTGCTCTCGAACGGCCCCGGGGCCACCGCGTTCACGGTGATGTTTCGTGGCGCGAGCTGCATCGCCAGCACGCGGGTTAAATGGTGCAGCGCAGCCTTACTGGCCGAGTATGCATAAGTTTCCAACAGTGGTACTCGTAAACCATCGATCGAACCGATGTTGATGACTCGCGCTGGGTCTCCTGGGCGAGCGCCGGCTTCCAGTTGCGGGAGCAAGGCACGGGTCAGATGAAATACGGCTTTTACGTTGAGCGACAGCACTTTGTCCCATGCGCTGTCGGGATACTCTCGCAGCGGTGCTCCCCAGTTGGCGCCGGCGTTGTTTACCAGGATGTGGATAGCCTGTTCCCGGCTCGCGATTTCACCTGCCAGGCGCTGGCACTCGACTTCGGTGGAGAGGTCAGCGGGCAAAGCGATGCAGGTGCCCTCACGGGAGAGTTCTTCAGCCATGCGCTCGCAGGCTTCTTTCTTGCGCGAGGAAATGTACACGCGCACCCCGCATTGCACGTAGCCACGCGCGATCATGGCCCCGATCCCGCGCGACCCTCCGGTAACGAGCGCTACCTTGCCAGCGATGTCGAACAAGCCCTTCATACCGAGCAGCTCCTCTTCTCTTTACCAGAGGTCGGGATCGAACATGCGGTCGAGCCGCTCCGCACGGCGCCGCAAGATCGCACGCTGCTCGGGGTGGGTCAGAATGTAAAAGTCACCACGCTCGATGCCTCGCACTACCCGCTCGGCAACCTCGGCAGGCGCAATCACGCTGCCTTGCATGGCGCCAGCGGGAGGCACCACAGGCTCGGCGCCCGGGGCGCGCAACGCCGCGGGACGCAGCCGCACGGAATTCTCGTTGATACGGGTGTCGACCATCATCGGACACAGCACGCTCACCCCGATCCCTAAGGGTTTCAGCTCGCGATACAGAGCCTCGCTCAGTCCGACAACGGCGAACTTCGACGCGGAGTAAATCCCGAGCCATTCCATGCCGACCAAGCCCGCCATCGATGCCGTGTTGACGATGTGCCCGCCGGCCCCTTGCTCGATCAACCACGGCAAAAACGTCTCGATGCCGTGCACCACGCCCCAGAAGTTCACCGCCATGGTAAACTCCCAGTCTTCGTGCCGAGCCTCGCGCAGTGGGCCGAACACCGCCACTCCAGCATTGTTGCAGACAACGTGCACCGCACCGAAATGGCGCCGGACTTCCTCTGCCAACTGACGCGTGCTCTCCCGCGAGGTGACATCGGTGACCACCCCCACCACCTCGCCGCCAATTCCGCGCAAATCTGCGAGTGCTCGATCGAGCGCTTCGGAGTCCAGGTCGGCCAACGCGACACGAGCGCCTCGACGAAGAAAGGCTCGTGCGAGGGCACAGCCAATTCCTCCGGCACCTCCGGTAATCACTGCAACCCGCCCGGCAAACTTCTCTGCGGCCATGAGCGCCCGCGTAGCACGTCGGCAAACCCTCGCCAACAAGTGCCGATCGACCCCGAACGAACAGAGCCAAGTGCAGCTGCAATCGGCGAAGTGCAGAGGTGCGTGATGTGGATCCCGGAACGGCCATCGCACCACTGCCACCCCGAAAGACAACGGGAACTCCATTGGTCCTTCGAGCTCTTCTCGACTGCGAAAAACTTGCCTCGACGTGCCCCACCCCCCTCGCAATCGCCCAAAAACCCAGGAGAAACCCACCCTACCACCCTCGCCGTCCGCTCCACGCGGAAACGGAACGTGATCTCCTCCGTCACTTCGCAGACCACCCCAACATCGCACTCCATTCAAGCGGTGACTTCCAGGCACTCGCGATCTCCCTGCAGTGCCTCCTACGGGTTCGCCTGCCCTCCGAAAACAGGCATAAAGTGCCACACCGAAGACAAAGCAAACCAGCCTCGAAGGCAAAGCTACTACCAACCTTCTTTCTCCCGGGCGTTTTTCTCGGTCACCGGAGCTCGTCCACACCGGAGCTCGTCCACAGCGGTCGCGCTCCGATCCGCTGCCCACGGATGTACCGGTCTTGAAACCACCAACAAACCTGGCCAGCCGCCCGAGACCGTCCAATCTGCGCTGGTGATCGCACCCTTCGTCAAGGTCTCCCACCACTACGGCGCTCCCTTCTCATAACGACTCCGCCGGCGTCATGCGACCACATTAAGTGGCTGATTTCGTTACCGAATGCGTCATAACGTGCCGGTAGCGTGGCTGCGGGAGGCGACGGCTCGGCGTCTCAGAGGGTCGCTTCGAAGGATGGCGATAACCGTGGTGGTGGACAACCGAAACTTGCTACGCGCTCGTGTTTTGCGTTCGCTACGTGCGCAGGGGTTCCGCATCCGAGCCGGACGGCTGGTGCCACCAGACCCAAACGACAAGGAACGACTACGCGCGCTTCCTTTCGAGGCGGTGAGACATCGGATCGAGCGCTCCCAAAAAGGGCTAGCGCGACACGAAGACCGCCTCCTGACTTACATCGCGGCTGGCAGTGACGTCGACCCCGAACGCATTCGACCGCGACTCGTGGTCGTGCAGCCGAAGAGCGAAGACGAGCTTTTGTTCCGGTACGCTCGCCTGCACTGGAGCATCCCGGTGTCCGCCGGTTACGGCCGCCGGCTCCGCTTCGTCGTATGCGACGAAGCCAACGGCAAGCTGATGGGAATCTTCGGGCTCGGCGATCCGGTGTTTAGCCTCGGCCCTCGCCACCGGTGGAAGGGCGGCGCCGCTGGCTACGAGCATCCTTGGAACCGTCCCGCCAACCGGCACACCGATCCACCTGGTGACCGACCCCGTGCTCGACGAACTTCTCCGACCGTACCGCGACCAGATCTTCTATCTCGGCCACGTCCACGGCTCGAAGCCGCGGCTGCCGCTGTGGTTCAAGCATTTCGACCGCGGTCCCGACGGCGCCGGCGAGGCGTACCACCTCGGCATCTTCGGCAAGACCGGTTCGGGCAAGTCGGTGCTCGCCAAGATGATCCTGCTCGCCTACGCACGTTATCCGAAGATGGCGCTCCTCGTAATCGACCCGCAGGGCGAATTCGCGCGGGACATGAAGAAGGGCGGCACCAGCGGCGAGTTTGCTCTGCCCGTGGGTGATGTGGCGCGCAAGCTCGGTAAGCAGCCCGTCACTCTCACCGTTCGCAACCTCGTGCTCGACCGCTGGGAGCTTTTCGAGCAAATCCTGTTCGAGTCCTTGTTCTTCGAGCGGCTGACCGTGCCCAAGGGCGAGAACCGGGAACTCGCCTGCGGCGTGCTGGCCGACAAGCTGCAGAAAGCCAAGATCAAGCTCGCCGACCTGCATCAACGCAAGTCCTTCGACGCCGCGTGGGCACTGCTGCAGGATGACAAGGTGCAGAAGGTCTTCTACCGGACCGAGGCCTCGCGCGCCCGCTTCGACACAGCACTGCACGAGGCCGACCCCGACGAGTTCTTCAACGACTACTGGCGACCGGTGGCGGAGCTGTTTCGCGAGGACCGTCCGGGCGCCAAGAGCATCAACAAGGCGCTCGCCTGGCTGCTGTCGCTGACCAACGACGACGGAGCCCCCCGTGACAACCGGCCGATCCTGGTGATCGATCTTTCCAAGGAGCAGGCCAAAGGCCTGTTCTGGAACGACAAGATCCAGTCGCTCGTCATCAAGCGGCTCCTCGACGGGCTCGGCCAGACGGCGGAGTACTTCTACAAGGAGAACCAGAGCCTCAATGCGCTCGTGGTCATCGACGAGGCGCACCGGCTGGCACCACGAGAGCTGCCGAGCGAGGACGACGCCGCCCGCGGGGTGCGCGGCGTGCTGATCGACGCGGCACGGACGACGCGCAAGTACGGCCTCGGCTGGCTCTTCATCAGCCAGACGCTCTCGAGCCTGCACCCCGAGATTCTCCAACAGCTCCGCATCTTCTTCTTTGGCTTCGGGCTGGCGCTCGGGCAAGAGTTTCAGTCGTTGCGGCAGCTCGTGGGGTCGTCGGGTACGGCGCTGGATCTCTACCAGCTCTTCCGCGATCCGCACTCGGCCTTCGACGCGAAGAGCCGCCAGTACTCGTTCATGACCATCGGGCCGGTGAGCCCGCTCTCGTTCTCGGGAAGCCCCCTCTTCCTGAATGCCTTCAACACCGTCGAGGCGTTTCTCGACGCGAACGATTTGAGTACCTGAGAGCGATCGGCACATGGCACGGAAAAAGAGCAACGGCCTGAAGACCGAGAAGAAGGTCACCCGCTACACCTACGACCACGTCAAGGAACCGCGCACGCCGGAGACCGGACACACGCCGCTCCTGCCAGCCGAGGAGCAGGTGGTGACGCTGCCGATGGACAATGGCTGGAGCAAGGCGATCGTGGTCGGCAAGCTCCCGGACGACGAGCGGCCGGTGGTGGTGGACATGGACCCGACGGCGGACCCGGTGCTCTTCTGGGCGGGCAAGCGCAACCGCCGCGGGAGGCGCCGGTGCTGCCGCTCCAGCGCAACGAGATCGTCTCCGAGTCGCGCATCGCGCAAATCATCGAGCGGGCGAGGAAAGCGGCGGAGGAGAAGTCAAGCGCCTCGAGGCATGGGCACCTCTTCGCCGACCTCGAGAAGCAGCTTCGCGAGAGCGAGAGGGGCAAGCGCGTCGAGTTCTACACCCACGAGGAGGGCTGGAAGAACAAGCTCATCTGCGGCGACTCGCTGCACGTGATGGAGTCGCTGCTCCACTACGAGAACCTGCGCGGCAAGGTGCAGATGATCTATATCGACCCGCCCTACGGCATCGAGTACGACTCGAACTTCCAACAGCGGGTCGATTCGACGAAGAACGACCAGAAGGATCAGGCCGACGACGTGCTCACGATCAAGGCGTTCCGCGACACGCGGGCGCTGGGGATTCACTCGTACCTGTCGTATTAGCGGGAACGTCTCTACCTGTGCCGGGAGCTGCTGGCGACGTCCGGGTCGATTCTCGTCCAGATCAACGATGAGAACATGCACCTCGTCCGCGCCCTGATGGGGGAGGTCTTCAGCGCGTCGAACCACTTCGCGACCGTGGTCTTCGAGAAGACGACGCGATTCACGGATCAGCGCATGTCCTGTGTCTATGACTGTCTCGTGTGGTACGCGAGGAACATCGAGCACATCAAGTACCGGCAGCTCTATCAGCCGAAGGGCATCGGGCTCGAAGGTGCCGGTGTGTAGAACAAGGTGGAGCTACCCGACGGGACGCGCCGAAGGCTGAGCGCGGAAGACCTGGAGCAGATGGACCGGCTGCCCGAGGACTGGCGGGTGTTTCGCCTCGACAACATCATGTCGCAGGGGGAGGCGAAGGGCCCCCAGCCGTTTCGAGTTCGAGGGCAAGACCTACTACCCCGCGGCCAACAGCCACTGGAAGGCGACAACCGAGGGGCTCAAGCGTCTCGCGGAGAAGCGCTGCATCGAAATCTCGGGTTCGAGCCTTGCCTATGTGCGCCTCCACGACGACTTTCCCGTTTCTCCAATCGCCAACATCTGGCTGGATACCGGTACGGGCTCGTTCACCGAGCCGAAGATCTATGCCGTGCAGACTGGAACCAAGACGGTACTCCGGTGCATCGCCATGACCACCGACCCCGGCGACCTGGTCTTCGACCCCACCTGCGGCTCGGGCACGACCGCGTTCTGCGCGGAGAAGCTCGGGCGGCGGTGGATCACCTGCGATACCTCGCGCGTCGCGATCAACGTCGCCCGCCAGCGGCTGCTCTCGGCCACCTTCGAGCACTACAAGACGCGCAACGGTAAGGTCTCCGGCAACTTCATCTACAAGACCGTGAACCGCGTGACGCTCAAGAGCCTCGCCTACGACCTCGAGCCCGAAAAGGTCGAGCTGGTCGACCAGCCCGAGGTCGAGAGGGACGCCATCCGCGTCTGCGGCCCCTTCGAGGTGATGTCCCTCGGCCGCTACTCGGTCGAGGACTGGAAGGGCTACGTGGTCCGTGAGGCGGCGGCCACGTACGGCGAGCCGGCCAAGCTCGAGAACTACATCGAGACGATCTGCCGCCTCTATCGCAAGAACGCGGCGATCCAGGGTGCGAGCGGGCTGGTGCACGCGGTGGCGGAGACGGAGCAGGAGAAGATCGCGATCTCGGTCGGCCCGCTCTCCGGGCGCGTCACCGCCAGGCAGATCAACGATGCCGTCCAGGACGCGCTCGCCTCCGGCATCCTCGAGGTGCACGTGCTCGGCTGGGCGTTCGAGGCGAACGTCGGCGAGGTGAAGTCGGCGCTCGAGAAGCGCGGCAAGATCAAGGTCCAGCTCATCATGATCCGCCCGGACACGCTCGCCGAGGGGCTCAAGGCAACGCAGCCGGAGATGCTTTTCTCGCCCCTGGCGCTTCCCGACATCGAGATCGAGACCGAGAAGAATGGGAAGGACAAGCTCGTCCGCGTGACACTGAAGGGCGTGGCGCTCTTCGACCGCAAGCGCCGCACCACCGAGTGCAAGCGGGCGGACTCCGGCTACGTCTCGGCCTGGTACCTCGACGAGGACTACGACGGCGACTGCTTCGTGGACTGCCAGATGTTCTTCGACTTTAAGAAGGCGCCGAACATCAAGGCCGCGCTCAAGGCCGAGGTGGACCCGGAAGAGTTCACGCTCACGCTCACGTCCGAGCCCTTCCCGGTGCGCGGCTACAAGCGTATTGCGGTCAAGGTTGTCGACGTGTACGGCAACGAGTCCACGGTCGTGCGGGAGTTGCCGTGATACCGGTGCGCTGGACCGCCCATGCCGAGGCCGGCCTGCGCGACCGGGAGACCGAGCGGGCCGATGCCGAACGTACTGTCGAGAACCCGGACCCTCGGATCGCGAGCCGAGGCGCGAGGACGGTTCTGCTCCGCCGCTTCGAGGATCGCATGCTGAGGCAGCCAATGGCGTTGTGCGTCGTCGTCGAGAACCGGGAGGGTGAGACCGTGGTTATCACGGTGTACAAGAGTTCCAAGCTCGACAAATATCTCGAAGGAGGCAACACGTGAAAGTGCAGTACGACCGAGAAACCGACACCATGTGATCTCGCTGCGCGACCAACGCATCAAGGAAAGCGACAAGGTGCGGCCAGGAGTGATCGCCGACTTCGGCTACGACGGCGGGATCGTCCGATTCGAGATTCTCGACGCTTCGAAGCATGTCGAGGATCCCCTGTCGGTGACGCTGGTTGCGTCTGATTGACCGACAAGGTGAAGCAGGGAGAACTG
>CALAMI010000008.1 GCA_937925685.1 Candidatus Binatia bacterium
GAGTCGCCGACGCCTGAGGAGTCGCCCACGGCGACGGCCACGCCGGAGGAGTCGCCGACGCCGACGCCTGAGGAGTCGCCCACGGCGACGGCCACACCGGAGGAGTCGCCGACGCCTGAGGAGTCGCCCACGGCGACGGCCACGCCGGAGGAGTCGCCGACGCCTGAGGGGTCGCCGACACCAACACCGACTACTCCGAGCCCGCCGGCATGTGTCGGTGACTGCAATGGCGATGGTTTGGTAACCATCGATGAGCTCATTTTGGGTGTAAACATCATTCTGGAGCGGGTCGCGGTCACTGCCTGCGTGTCGATGGACGTGAATGGTGACGGTGCGGTCACCGTCGACGAACTCTTGATTGCAGTGGATGCGGCCCTCGTGGGCTGTCCTGAGACTTAAGTTAATCCGTACTGATCGCTTAGGCTGGTGGGGGAGAGGAAGGATGCCGCGCACTGTCCATCTCCCCCAGTGCTCTTTCGAGCTAGATACATGGCTCGAAGCCCTTCACCCCCGGGGCTCTACACTCGCATCGCGCGCCGTGAGTCGCTAGGAGAGCGCGTCATGGGCGTTAAGGTTTTAGCTTGGGGCCATTACTTGCCGCCGCGGCTAGAACGCATTGGAGTTGTGCGCCCGATTGCGGTGGAACCTATAGGACCCGCCACGTTGGCCGCGCGAGCAACCAGCATGGCCTTTGAGGGCAGCGGTATTCGCAACGAGGACATCGACTTGATCGTCTTTGCCACCGCGACCCCCGATGTGACCTTTCCGGGATCGGCGTGTTTTCTCCAGGACCAGTTGTGTTGCAGTACCGTGCCTGGCCTTGACATCCGTGCCCAATGCGCCGGCTTTTTGTTTGCCCTCCATGTTGCGGAAAAGTTCGTCCGGTCCCGGCAGTACCAGTGTGTTCTCGTGGCCGGGGGCGAGGTCCATTCGTCGCTGGTTGACTACGAGCGGCAGCCAAATGTGGCCCGGCTCTTTGGCGACGGGGCCGGAGTGGCCATCCTCGGCCCCTCGGTCAACAATTCCGGTATTGAGGCCATGGTGACGCACTCCGACGGAAGCTGGCATCGCGCCTTTTGGTGCGAGTACCCAGCGAGCCGGCAGCATCCGCGAAGGATTACTCGGGAGGACTTTTGCTTAGGTAAGCATCTGCCGGTGATCGACCGGGACGCGGTGGCCTCGTTCGGACGGGAATGTCTCCCTCGGGTTGTCCGTGAGGCTACCGAACAAGCGGGTCGCAAGCTTGGCGAAATCGATCGGTTTTTTCTAGCGCACGTCTTTCCGGATGTTGCGCTCGATGCAGCGCGCGTTCTCGGGTTGCCTGCAGATGCCGTCAGCATCCCATCTCGAGATTACGGCCATCTTGGGGCAGCTGCGCTACCCGTGGCCGTGAGCACATCTTTAGCGACCGGTGCTCTCGCACCTGGGGCGGTTGTATGTCTCGCTGCCTGTGGTTCCGGATTTGCCTGGGGCGCCGCGGTGCTGTGTCTCTAAGGATTCGCGCGGCAAGCGCGACGCGGTGACTTCCAAGGGTCCACACGCCGCGCGGTGCGGGTGGGATCCACGACCGTGAGCTAGGATTCCGAGGTGTCAGGGATTGCGGGAAGGGTGGGGAGCGAAGGTGCGATTCCAGAGGTCGGGACAGTGCTCGACCGAGGCAGCGACCGAGGTAGGGCAAGCCAGCGTGTCCCGGAGTCGCTGTCCTTAGAGACCTTGCGACCTATGCATATAGATGGACAACTCGTGTGTTGGAAAGACCTCAAAGTTGCGATTCGGTAGGCGTGAGAGTTCGGCGCGGCTGGCGGGTGCGGACCCGCAACCCTTACCCGATGCCGTCATTCACCGCCGTCGCACAGGTGCTTCCGTTCTTGTCACGTCGCACAGCACGAGAGCTTGGTGATATCCTTGGCGAAGGTTTGGCAGGCTAGCTTGATGCCCTCAGCGTGCGTCAGATAAGGATGGAAAATCGCCCCGATTTCATCCACCCGGATGCCGAAGCGGATCGCCAAGGCCGCCTCCATGATCATCTCGCCTGCTTCGGGTGCGAGGATGTGGGCGCCCAAAAGAGCGTTTCTCTGAGCATCGGCGACCAGCTTGACCAGCCCACGCGTGTCGCGCGCAGCGAGGGCGCGCGGCACCTGCGAGAGCGGCAGCCTGGCCACGATGGTTTTCATCCCGCGTCCGCGAGCTTGCGCTTCGGTGAGGCCGACGGAGGCCACTGCTGGATCCGTGAAAGTCACGCGCGGCAGGACACTCAGGTCGTACGTGCGGCGGTTGCCTCTCAGGGCGTTCTCCGCTGCGAGTGCACCGGCGTAGGCGGCTACGTAAACAAACATCGGATCGCCTGTGACGTCGCCGGCGGCGTAGATTCCCTTCCGGGTGGTCTCCAGGTACTCGTCGACCAGCACCTCGCCCTTCTTCCCGAGCAAGACCCCGGCCTCCTCGAGCCCCATGCCGGTTGTGTTCGGCCTTCGCCCTGTGGCCACGAGAAGCTCGGCCGCTTCGAACGTGCGCGTTGTGTCATCCTCGGTTACCTCCACCCGGTATGCTCCGCGGCGCCCCGAGACACCTCGGATTGCCACAGCTGGATGGATGTCGAGGCCTTCCGCGCGCAGATACGTGGCAAGCGCCTGACCGATCTCCACGTCCTCGGCGGGTACGATATGCGGCAGCGCCTCGAGCACAGTGACCCGTGTGCCCAAGCGCGCGTAGAACTGCGCAAGTTCAAGCCCCACCGCACTCCCTCCGATGACGATCATGCTCTTTGGCAGCCGGGTGAGCGAGAGAGCTTCGGTGCTGGTGAGATAGGGCTGGTCGGCGAGGCCGGGAATGGGTGGAGCCCAAGGACGCGCGCCCGTGGCGAGCACCACTTTTCTGGCATGCACGGGTTTTCCGTTGACAAGCACTGAACCGTCAGGCCCGAGAGATGCCCACCCCTCGAGGAGTGTCACGGTGGGATAACCAGCGAGAACGTCGCGATACTTTGACTGCTGGAGGGCCATCACGAGTTCGTCCTTTTGGTCGACGATGGCCTTGAGGTTGGGAGGCTCGAGCGTCGCACGGATGCCGGCAAAAGCGTGATGGCCCGCGCGATAGAACACCTCGGCGGCGCGGATGAGCGTCTTCGAGGGAACACAACCCACGTTCACGCACGTGCCGCCGAGCTTGCCCCCCTCCACCACCGCTGCCGATGCGCCGAGATCCGCGGCCCGGATCGCTGCCGCGAAGCCAGCTGACCCACCCCCGACAACGACGAGATCGAACTCTTTGGCGTCTGAGAACTTCTCCACGGTAAATTCCGTGGATTCTTGCTCGGTCACCTGGCCGCTCGAGCGGTGCCCAGCCGACCCGAGGAAGTCGCCCTCAGCCGAGGCCGCCGAAACTACCCGTGCCGTGTGTTCCGTGTGATGCGCGGAGGACTCGAACTCACTGGCTACGAGCCCTGGCATCCCGTTTATGGAGAGGTCGCACCCGTCGCAGGTCGTGCCCGCGATCTTCAACGTCAATTCTGTTCGATTAGCCATCGCTATGCTCCTTTCGGTGGGTCGACCTGATTTGCCGCGCGAGCCGATGACTCTGCGTCGCCAAAGGAGGATTCTGAAGAGGCCGACCATGCCTCCAAGCCGACTTATCGGAACAATACTGGCGCAACGTACGGAAACGGCAGGAACAGCACGACCAGCACGGTCGCCACCCAGAGCACGATCTTTCCTGCGCGGTTCGCCTGGGGCATGGGGCAGGCGCACTCGGGGCTGGCGTCGGCACCCTCAGTGGGTTCGGGCTTGCGGTAGGCAAAGTAGAAGGCTGCCGAGAGAAGCAACAGCGCGGCCGTTAGGAGATACGTGCGGTAGGGTTCCAGCTTGAGGATCAGTCCCATGCCGCTGATGCCGAGTAGCGCAAAGACAAGGGGGCCAATACAGCAGATCGACGCAACGAACGCCGAGACGAGGGCGCCAACGCTTGCGCCGATGGACCAGCCACGGGCCCTGTTAGCTGAAACTAGCCTCATTTCCGCCTCCTTTCGTCATCCGAAAATTCCAGGAGCGGGCAGTGGCGGGTGGAACCCTCGCTGGTACGGGAAGCCAGAAGAACATCAAGCACATGCTCCATGGCACGCGAGTTTCGAATTTTGCGTTCGATGTCGGCTGCTGTTGCTTCAGCGGTAGCGTCGGCCTCCGAGCAGGCGCTCTCTTGGTCCTCAGGCAGTCGAAGCAGCTCCACGACCAGCGAATGAGCTTGACCCCATCCGGTGGGTGCGCTCGATCGTCGGGAGGGGCGCTGCTGGGATAGCTTGAGAGGACTTAGGCGCTCGCAATAGCACACCGACTGAATGTTCCCCCCCGCGCGGGTAGCAAGCTGACCGACCTGGAAACTTTCGCGCTCCATCGTTTTTGCCATGGTTAACTCATACACCTAGTACGATGGTACCGAGTCAAGGTCGCAGTTTGGCCCTGGCGAAGCCCGCGGCAAACGCCACGGTTTGCTCCATCCAGGGACCTTGCCGAAAAGAGGAGATCTCTCTACCGGGTGAAGTCGAGAAGGAGCAACGAGAGAAGCCAGATGCCGGCTGGGGTAGACACGGGTCGGGCCAAAAAATTTCCCAGTTTGGGATCGAGTAACCGAGAGGAAGCAACTCCGAGAGGGGCAAGTTTCTGCGGGCAAGTGAGGAGGTTCGAGTTGTGCGCAAATCGCATATTCTAGGAGTGGGGCACTACGTGCCGGAGCGGGTGGTGACGAACCAGGATTTAACCCGCCTGATGGATACGTCAGATGAGTGGATCCAGCAACGTACGGGAATTCGCGAACGCCGCTTCAGCGATGGGTGCACGGGAGCATCGGACATGGGCGCTCTTGCGGCGCGGGAAGCATTGGAGCGCGCTGGGATCGATGCGACGGCGGTGCAGTGTGTCGTGTTTGCCACGTTAAGTCCGGATGTCGAAATGCCGGGCAGTGCCTTCTTGCTCCAAGAAAAACTCGGTATCTGCGGCATGCCTGCCTTCGATGTGCGCAACCAGTGTAGCGGTTTTGTTTACTCCCTTGCTGTGGCCGACCAGTTCGTGAAAACCAACACCTACGATTACGTGCTCGTCGTGGGGGCAGAAGTGCACTCGACTGGCTTGGATTTAAGCACGCGCGGGCGCGATGTAGCGGTCATTTTTGGCGACGGTGCTGCAGCGGTTGTCGTGGGCCCTTCGCCGGACCCAGGCCGGGGTATCCTTTCCACCCACTTGCATGCCGAAGGAAAATACGCCGAAAAACTGTGGGTCGAGGCGCCCGGCAGCCGGCTTAGACCACGCTTAACTGAAGAAATGATCACGGGAGCCGAGGGTCGCATATTTCCGCGCATGGAAGGTCGTTATGTCTTTCGGCACGCGGTCACACGACTCGCGGAGGTGGTCCGGGAAGCGCTCGACGCCAATGGCCTGGGGACCAGGGATCTCGACTTGCTGATTCCCCACCAGGCTAACCTACGGATCAACCAAATGGTCGCGATGGAATTGGGTCTCGGCGAAGAGCAAGTGGTGAACAACATCGACCGCTACGGCAACACGACTGCAGCATCGATCCCGCTGGCCTTGTACGAGGCACTGGCCGCCGAGCGGCTCGAGCCGGGCATGCTCGTATGCCTTGCAGCTTTTGGCGCGGGTTTTACGTGGGGCAGCGTTCTTGTGCGGTGGTAGGCGATGAGTCACGGATTTGACCTGCGCTTCGAACCCATGTGCGAGGAAGACCTGGGGGCTGTGCTCGAGATCGAACGCCAATCGTTTGCCGAACCGTGGTCGGTCGGGCTGTTTCGCCACGAGCTTCGGCTGCCGTTTTCGCGATGTTTGGTGGCTCGCAGCGAGTGGGGAAGTGTGGTTGGCTATGTATGTTGGTGGTTAGTGGGTGACGAAGTTCATTTGCTCAACCTCGCAGTGCATCCACAGCACCGAAGGTGTGGCATTGGACGAAGCCTGCTCGGAGTCGTTCTCGATTGCGCTCGCCAAGCTGGCGCGCGGTTGGTGACCCTCGAAGTCCATCATGACAACCAAGCTGCTCAAGCACTCTACTTGGCCTTTGGCTTTGTGCAAACAGGTTTGCGCCGGAACTATTACGCACCGGGGAAGCACGCTGTGGTCATGACTTGCTACTTCCCGCAAGCGGAGAAGTCGACGGAGTCTCCTGCGAGGCGAGCAACTTGACTCCACCAAGTTCGCTGCGTATAGCGCGCGTCATTTCTGCGGCCCGTGTTGCCCAGGTGGGTCCGGTGGTTCTGCCGGTTCCGTGGCCAATTCCTAGGGTGTAGGGATGAAAAAGCCAGTTGAAGCTGCGTTGCAGCGCGCTTTGCGGGAAGCACGGCGTCGAGGTTTGTTGCAAAGCGAGCCGCCACCGGTGGTCATGGAAATCCCCAAAGATCCGGCCTTAGGAGATCTGGCAAGCCCGGTTGCTTTGACTTTAGCGCGAAGCGAACGGGCTGCGCCGCGGTCTGTTGCCGAGAAAATCTTGCAGTGCTTAGAGGATCCGGAAGGACTGTTTGCGGCGGTCGAAGTCGCCGGGCCGGGGTATATCAACTTCCGTCTGTCCCCTCAGTTCTGGGCGCGTTGTCTGGCGGAGATCGAATCGCCCACGTTTGGACCGAGCAGCTTTGGTTTAGGCCAGCGGGTGCTCGTCGAATTTGTTTCCGCGAACCCAACGGGGCCCCTGACCGTTGGCCACGGGCGGAATGCAGTGTTGGGCGACGCCTTAGCGCGGTTGTTCGAGGCCACCGGGCATGGCGTCACTCGGGAGTACTATTTCAACAACGCCGGGCGCCAAATGAAGTTGCTGGGCGAGTCAGTGAAAGCTCGGTACCTGGAATGCCTCGGGGAAACGATTGTGTTTCCCGAAGAAGGTTACCAAGGGCACTACATTCGAGAAATTGCGGCTGGCCTGGTACGGGCTTATGGAGATACCCTCCGCGACGAACCGGCTACAGGGCTGTTCAAAGATGCCGCTGAAAAAGCCATTTTTGCGGACATCGATCGCACGCTCGAAAGGCTCGGAATCCGGTTCGACTCTTACTTCAATGAAGACTCGCTGTACCGGGACGGGAGCATCGACCAGACACTCGCCGACCTGAGGCAACGCGGGTTAGCGTTCGAGCGCGATGGCGCCGTATGGTTGGACGGCAAGGCGGTGGGGTTGGATCAGGATCGGGTGTTGGTGAAGTCGACCGGAGAACCGGCCTACCGGCTCCCGGACATGGCGTATCATCGTCACAAGTTTGCCCGCGGCTTCGACTTGCTGGTGAACGTTCTGGGAGCGGACCATATTGCCGAGCACGAAGATGTCCGAGCGGCATTGCGTGCCTTAGGCTACGACGTGAATCGGCTACGGGTCGTTTTGTATCAGTTTGTGACCCTGACGCGCGGCGGGGAGCAAGTGAAGATGTCGACGCGGCGGGCTGAGTACGTGACTTTGGAGGAGCTGATCGACGAGGTAGGGCCTGACGCCGTGCGCTTTTTCTTCCTCACCCGCAAGGCAGACAGCCACCTGGAGTTCGACCTGGAACTGGCGAAGCGACAGTCGACGGACAACCCGGTGTTCTATGTTCAGTACGCACATGCACGCGTGTGCAGTTTGATGAAACAGGCTGTGGCTACCGGCGTCAGTCGCCCAGCGGCCGTAGATGCACCGCTCCAACTGCTCACGGCGCCGGAAGAGGTGGCGGTGACAAAACTGCTGGCTTCGTACCCGGACGTAGTGGAAGACGCGGCACGTTTGTGCGAGCCTCATCGGGTGGTGTTTTATTTGATCGACTTGGCCGCCGAGTTCCACCGGTTTTACAACCGCCATCGGGTGCTGACGGAAGATGTGCAGCAATCGCGGGCACGGCTTTACCTGGCTTGGGCAGCCGGGCGGGTTGTGAGGTTGGGCTTGGGGTTGTTGGGTGTGCGCGCCCCGGAAGAGATGTAAGGGGATGAATTCGACTCGCCGGTCTCAGTCTGGCCTGACTGCGCTCCAAGTCGTTTTTCTCTTTGTGCTCTTCGCGGGCGCGTCGGTGGTGATTTTCCTGTTTGGCATCTGGGTCGGCCGAGATGCAACGGAGCGACGGCTCCTTCGGGAAGAGCGTATGGTCAGGGTTCCGATCGCGGTCAGCACGCCATCGCCGGCGCGTGCTGAGGAGCGGCCAGAGGAAGCGGTCGACCGTGCTTTTTACGAACGACTCCGCCAGAAAGCAGCCGAACGCCTCGCGCTAGCGCCACCGACCGTGAGTCCAGCGGCCACCGCTGCCGCTGAGTGGACGGTGCCGCCGCGGGTCCTGGTTACCCCGGGGGGGATGACCTGGTTACCGACCTCTACCGCAATCATCGTGCGGCCAACGCCGCGTCCTACCAACACACTGCGGCCTCGCCCGACGCCGACCCAGCAATCACGGTCGCGACGTGAGGCCCAGGATGCCTGGGCGGACGCTGGCTGGACGGTGCAGGTGACGGCCACAACCGACGCCACCGAGGCCCGGGCCTTGGTTCAGCGTTTGCGCGCCCGCGGTTTCGACGCGTATCTGGTGCAAGCACCCAGCCGCGAAGGGGCGACGTGGTATCGGGTTCGCGTGGGGCGTTTTGCTTCCCGCGAAGAGGCCCAGCGGTGGGAGGCGCGGCTCAAAAGTGAAGGTGGCTTGCCTGGAGCGTTTGTCACGCCGCGCTAAGGGGTTGCTCATGTTCGAGCCGGATTACGCCGAGTTTTGCTCCCTTGTGGGGAAAGCGGATCGGGTCGCCGTAGCCCGTGAGATTCTCGCTGACCTCGAAACTCCTGTGTCAGCGTTTTTGAAACTAGACGACGGCGGAGATGCTTTTTTGCTGGAAAGCGTCGAAGGGGCGGAAAAGTGGGGTCGGTTTAGTTTTCTCGGCATTCGACCTGCGGCGGTGCTGAGCGCCAAAGGAACACAAACATCCCTGGCATTCCGTGGAGAAAGGCCACGCGTCGTCGAAGGCGTGAATCCATTGGCAGAGGCCCGGCGGGTTTTAAAGGAAATGCGGACGTGGTCGGCCCGCCCGTTGCCCCGATTCGATGGAGGCTGGGTGGGCTATCTAGGTTACGATCTCGTCCGGCATTTCGAACGTCTGCCGGCTGCACCTCGCGACGATCTGCAGCTCCCGGATGTCTACTTGATGCTAGTGGACACGTTCTTAGTATTTGACAACTTGCGGCACACAATTACTGCGGTGACCTACGCGCCGACACAGGGGCAGCCTCCGGAGCAAAGCTATCGAGAGGCCTGCCAGCGCCTGGACGAGCTTTTGGAGAGGCTGCGGCGCCCAGTGGATGCTCCGATGGAGTTCGGCGCGCCGAAGACCCTGACCTCGCCCCGTGCAAACCTTTCCCCTGAGCAATTTGAAGCAATGGTACGCAAAGCCAAGGAGTACATTGTCGCTGGAGACATCATTCAAGTGGTCTTGGCGCTGCGCTTCGCGGGCGAACTCCAGGCCGACCCGTTCCAGATTTACCGTTGCCTTCGCAAGGTCAACCCAGCGCCCTACATGTTTTTCTTGCGGGCTGGGGAGGCGACATTGGTTGGTTCTTCACCTGAGGTCATGGTTCGCTTGGAAGGGCGTGAGGTCACAGTTCGCCCGATTGCTGGAACACGCCCCCGGGGTACCGACGAGGTAGCGGACCGGGAACTGGAGAACGAATTGCGTCAGGATGCCAAGGAGATCGCCGAGCACATCATGCTGGTTGACCTGGGACGGAACGACGTTGGCCGCGTGGCGGAGGTGGGCTCTGTTGAGGTTACCGAGTGCATGGTCGTGGAACGTTACTCCCACGTGATGCATTTGGTTTCCAACGTACGCGGCACGTTGCGGCCGGGACTTGACGCGTGGGATGCCTTGGCTGCGACATTTCCCGCCGGCACGCTCACGGGTGCGCCTAAAATTCGCGCGATGGAAATTATCGACGAGCTCGAGCCTACGCAGCGCGGAGTATATGGCGGAGCAGTGGGCTACGTCGGCTTTTCTGGTAACATGGATACCTGCATCACGATTCGGACGATACTGGTCAGAGGCAGCCGTTACTACGTGCAAGCCGGTGCGGGCATTGTGGCCGATTCCATTCCGGAGCGCGAGTATCAAGAATGCGTCAACAAAGCGCGAGCAGCACTGCAGGCCATTCGCCTGGCGGAAAGCCTGAAGCCCGACTAAGTTCCCCGGTCACCATGTTGTTGATGATCGACAATTACGACTCGTTTACCTACAACCTCGTGCAGTACTTCGGGGAGCTCGGGGCCGAAGTCCGGGTGGTCCGCAACGATGCGGTAACGCTGGAAGAAATCGATTTCTGGAAGCCGAAGCAAATCGTGATTTCTCCAGGCCCTTGTACCCCTGCGGAAGCGGGGATCTCGGTTGCGGTGATTCGGCGTTTTGCTGGGAGTGTGCCGCTTTTGGGTGTGTGCTTAGGGCATCAAAGTATTGCCGCGGCCTTCGGGGGGCGGGTGGTGCGAGCCGCACGGCTGATGCACGGCAAAACGTCGGATATTTTTCACGATGGAAAAAGCATTTTCTCTGGCCTCCCCAACCCCTTTCCAGCTACACGTTACCATTCTCTCGTCGTGGAAGAGAGTTCTTTGCCCCCGTGTTTGGAGGTCAGTGCAAGAACGGCAGAGGGTGAAATCATGGGTTTGCGCCACCGCCAGTATTTGGTGGAAGGCGTACAATTTCACCCGGAATCGATCCTGACAACAGCCGGTAAGGAGTTGCTGCGCAACTTCCTGTCTCTCACAGCTTAAAGGAAAAATGTCTTTGCAGGTTACTCGTGCGTTGAAGAGTTTGGTCGAGGGACAAAACCTTGAGGCTGGCGAAGCGGAGGCGTTGGTTCGGGAGATCATGAGGGGCGAAGCCAGCCCCGTCCAGTTAGCTGGACTCTTAGTGGCTTGGCGGATGAAAGGAGAAACCACTGCCGAGCTTGTGGGTGCGGCCCGCGCGTTGCGTGCGTGCGCGGAGGTGATCTGCCCCAAGGTTCCCGTCGTCGATACCTGCGGCACCGGAGGTGACGGCTCGAATTCTTTCAACATCTCCACCGCGGCAGCGTTAATCACTGCAGCGCTAGGGGTGGCGGTGGCCAAGCACGGTAACCGTGCGGTTTCCGGTAAAGTAGGGGGGGCGGACATTCTCGAGGCGTTGGGTATCCGCATCGACTTGCCCCCGGAACGCGTGCAAGCGTGCATCGAGACTACAGGGTTTGGTTTTCTCTTTGCCCCACGGTTTCACCCTGCCATGCGACACGTTGCTGGGGTACGTCGCGAGCTTGGAGTACGTACGATCTTTAACCTCCTTGGTCCGTTGGCAAATCCTGCCGGAGCCAAACGACAAGTCGTGGGTGTGTTCGGAGCACGGTGGTTACACCCCATGGCCCAGGTACTGGGTGAGCTCGGTGCCGAACGTGCTCTGGTGGTCCACAGCGAGGATGGGCTCGATGAGATTTCGTTGTCGGCTCCCACACGAGTGTGTGAATGGGACGGAGAGGAGGTGCGGGCGTGGACATTGGAGCCAACGAAACTGGGCGTTCCCACTTATCCACGGGAAGTCTTCGTTTGCCCGGACTTGAACACGGCCCTCGAGCGCATGCGAACGGTTCTTCGGGGGGAGCCAGGACCGTGCACGGACGTCGCTAAGGTCAACGCTGCGGCGGCGATGTACGTTGCGGGACGAGTTGCGACGATAGGAGAGGGGGTAGCGCTGGCGCACGACGCACTAACTCGCGGGCTGGTCTGGCGGAAGGTGCAAGAAATTATAGCTTGGACGAATCGATGATTCTCGATCGCATCTTGTCGACGAAACGGGCCGAAGTAGAGCAGGCAAAACGGCGAGTGCCGGTGAGCGAACTTGTCCGGATGCCGTGGTATGGTGCTCCCCGGCGGAATTTTCTCGCGGCACTGCAAAGACGGCGGGCGATCATTGCGGAGGTCAAGAAGGCCTCGCCATCAAAAGGTGTGATCTGTAGAGATTTTGATCCTGTGGGCTTGGCGCGGGCCTATGAAGCAGGAGGTGCGGCGGCCATTTCGGTGTTGACGGAGTCGGAGTTTTTCCTCGGGGCCCTGGAGCATTTGAGTGCAGTTCGTGAGGCTGTCGGTTTGCCCTTGCTGCGCAAAGACTTTTTGTTCGATCCCTACCAGTTGCACGAAGCCAGGGCATACGGTGCCGACGCGGTGTTGCTCATCGTCCGCGCCCTCGAGCCGAAGCAGTTGCGCTACCTTCTCGATGAGGCGAAGGACCTCGAGTTAGCCGCTTTGGTCGAGGTACACAACGAACAAGAAGTCGAAGCGGCTTTAGCTGCGGCAGTGGGGCTCATTGGGGTGAACAATCGCGACTTGGCCACGTTTGCCACTTCGCTCGAAATCACGGAGCATCTGGCTTCCCACGCTGGCCGCGACGGGGCGGTCGTTGTCGCTGAAAGCGGAATTGAAACCCAGCAAGACATCCGACGTTTGGAACGCGTGGGCGTGCGAGCGTTTTTGGTCGGCGAAGCGTTGGTACGTTCCCGAAACCCCGTCGCTAAGCTCGCGGAGCTTTTGGGCACGTAGGCACGACCCGGAGCATGGTGGTCGTTAAAATTTGTGGGATTACCAGCCCCCTCGATGCGTTGGCCGCGGTGCGGTCGGGTGCCGATTGGCTGGGTCTCAATTTTTGGGTGGGAAGCCGCCGCTGCGTAAGCGTGGCGCGCGCCCGAGAAATCATGGCTTGTATCCCTAAAGAGATTCGCGTTGTCGGGGTTTTTGTGAATGCCCCACGGAAAGAGGTCGAAGCCATTGCCGCCGACCTTGGCTTGGATGTGTTGCAGTTCCACGGAGACGAGCCTCCAGAGTACTGCCAGGGTTGGGAGTGGCCGGTCATCAAGGCCGTGCGGGTAGGCAGCCGAGACGATCTGGAGGCAGCCCGCGCGTACGAAGTGGATTACGTTTTGGTCGACGCTCATGTTTCCGGTCACTATGGGGGCACGGGACAGCGGGCGAATTGGGCCGCGGTTGCGCTGTGGTCATCAGAACGACCGGTCATCCTAGCTGGTGGACTAACGGCTGAGAACGTAGGCGAGGCAATCCGGGTGGTACGGCCGTTTGCGGTGGACGTTGCCAGTGGTGTGGAGATGCGCCCCGGGACCAAAGATCCACTTGCCATGAGGAGGTTTGTTGAGAATGCAAAATCTGCCTGACCGAAGGGGCCACTACGGGATGTTTGGTGGCCGTTACGTGGCCGAAACGCTCATGCCCGCGTTGATCGAACTCGAGAGAGCGTATCGCCAAATCAGCCGCGATCGGAATTTTCGCCAACAGCTCCAGAAATACCTTCGTGATTACGCCGGTCGTGAGACGCCCCTTTATTTTGCCGAGCGGCTAACCGCGAGGCTCGGAGGGGCGAAGATTTACCTCAAGCGCGAAGACCTTTGCCACACCGGTTCGCACAAGATCAACAACGCTCTCGGCCAAGCGCTGCTCGCTCGCCAAATGGGCAAGCAACGGCTCATCGCGGAAACCGGTGCCGGTCAGCACGGTGTGGCTACAGCGACGGTGGCCGCCTTGCTTGGCTTTCCCTGCGAAGTGTTCATGGGCAGCGAGGATGTGCAGCGTCAGTCGCTTAATGTATTTCGCATGAAATTGCTGGGTGCCCAGGTGCGGCCGGTGTCTGCTGGCAGTGCGACCTTGAAGGATGCCATTAACGAGGCATTGCGCGACTGGGTGACTCATGTGGAGACCACGCATTATCTTGTGGGCTCCACGATGTCTGCGCACCCGTACCCGATGATGGTCCGTGACTTTCAGTCGGTGATCGGTAAGGAAACCAAGCGTCAAATTCTCCGCCGTGAAGGACGCCTCCCGGATTACCTTGTCGCTTGTGTGGGCGGAGGGAGTAATGCAATGGGCTTGTTTTATCCGTTTCTCGACAATCGGGAGGTGAGGCTCGTTGGCGTTGAAGGTGGGGGGCGGGGACTCGACACTGGCGAACACGCGGCCTCGATTTGTGCCGGAAGCGTTGGCATCTTGCATGGGAAAAAGACGTACATCTTGCAAGATGAAATGGGCCAGATTCGCCCGGCCCATTCGATCTCTGCGGGCCTGGATTATCCTGGGGTTGGTCCGGAACACGCCTACCTACATTTTACTGGCAGGGCACAGTACGTCGCGGTAACCGATAGCGAGGCGCTCGAAGCCTTCCAGCTTCTTTCCGAAAGCGAAGGAATTATCCCAGCCTTAGAGAGCGCTCATGCCGTGGCTTATGCAGCTAAGCTCGCTCCTAGGTTGGAGAGGGAACAGGTGATCGTGGTGAACTTGTCTGGTCGCGGGGACAAGGATATGGGCACGGTGGCCAACGCCTTAGGGGTGACGTTGTGAGCGCAACATTGTACGGCACCTGGAGCAAGTCGATCAGCGCTTCGAAGAAGAACCGAATCGACGAGGTGTTTGCTGCCTTGCGGCAGCGTGGAGAGGTTGGGCTGATTCCTTTTCTGACACTCGGGGACCCGAGCGTGGAAGCGACCCTGACCCTCATGCGAAAGGTAGAAGAGGCAGGAGCGGATCTGATCGAACTTGGTGTACCGTTTTCGGACCCTACGGCCGACGGGCCCGTGTTACAGCACTCGCTGGAAGTCGGCTTACGATCCGGGGCAACCCTAACGCGCGCTCTGGAGTTGGTCCAACAATTTCGACGGAGCTCGCAAACCCCGATCGTTCTTTACGGCTACTACAATCCAATCTTTCGCTATGGTCTCGAAGCCTTCGCTCGCGATGCGGCCGCTGCGGGCATCGATGGGCTGCTGGTTGTGGACTTGCCTCCGGACGAGGCCGACGAGCTGCTGCAGTGGACTCGGCCTGCCGGTTTGCATTTCGTCTGTTTGCTGGCTCCCACGAGCGGCCCGGAACGGATTCGATTGGTTTTGCAGCACGCTGCCGGGTTCATTTACTACGTGTCTGTCACCGGGGTTACCGGAGTAAAACCCATTCAACCATGGGAAGTGCGGCCTGTTATCTTGGCTTTGCGGCAGGAGACCGAATTGCCAATCGGTGTCGGATTTGGCATCTCCACGGCAGAACAAGCGGCGGCCGTGGCAGCGTTTGCCGATGCGGTGGTGGTCGGCAGTGCCCTCATGCGGCTGGTAGATCAGCACCGCGACCAAAGCGATGTCGACGAGGTCGTTGCTCAATTCGTTCGGCGACTGAAAGAAGCCACGCGAAACGTCAAACGCCCACTGGCAGGAGCGATGTGAGTCGAGGCGAGAGCATTCATGGTTGCAGCCACTTATCCCGAGCTGCTCGACTGGCTGTATACTTTAGAGGCCCGCAAGGGCATGGATTTCAAGCTCGAACGGGTCGCAGCAGTCTTGGAAGAACTGGGACACCCGGAAAGAAAATACCCAGTGGTCCATATTGCTGGTACGAACGGGAAAGGTTCGGTAGCAGCCATGCTGCATGCTGTGGCGTGTGGCGCGGGATTGGATGCCGGCCTGTACACGTCTCCGCACCTTGTTCGCTTTACCGAGCGCATCCAGGTGGGGAAGAAGGAAATTGCGCCGGAGGAGGTGGTTGATGGGGCACGTGAGGTGCACCGCGCGGCCACGTTACGCGGCGTCGAGCTGACATTTTTCGAATTCGCCACAGTCCTCGCATTTCAGTATTTCGCGCAGCGAAAAGTGCCCTTGGCCGTGGTCGAGACGGGTCTGGGGGGGCGCCTCGACGCCACCAATGTGGTGTGGCCGGAGCTCTGCATTATTACCAATGTCGGATTCGATCATCAGGAATTCCTCGGCAACTCCCTGACTTCGATTGCGGCCGAAAAAGCGGGAATTCTTAAGCACGGCGTGCCCGCAGTGGTTGGCCCGGTGCCGACGGAAGCAAAAGTTGTCATTGCTGCCCGTGCGCGGATGCAAAGCGCCCCGGTTTGGTGGGCTGGCAATGACTTTAACTGGTGGGGGAACGACGGAGACTGGTCGTTCCGGGGGCCCATGGGCGAACTTCACCATGTACGGTTGGGTTTACGGGGAAGCCATCAGTGTGAAAATGCAGCCGTTGCTGTGGCCGCCATACAAGCTCTCTCGAGCCGCTTCGACTTAGCACCGGAGACATGGCGAACAGGCTTGGCGCACGTCCGTTGGCCAGGACGCCTCGAAGTCTTGAGCGGAGACCCTTTAGTCATCTTAGATGGCGCGCACAACGTTGACGGCGTGCGGGCCTTAGTGACAGCGCTCCCGCAAATCGTAGGCGGGCGGCGCGTGCGGGTATTGTTCGGGGTGATGGCTGACAAGGATTGGGCTGCCATGATCGACCTCTTGGCCCCACATGTCGAGTCCGTCACGGTGACGCGGACGCCTTCGCGGCGAAGTGCAGAGCCCGCAAGTGTGGCTCGGCGGTGGTGTACGAGAGTGGCAACGGAAGTGGACGACGACCCGAGAAGGGCCTTCGAGCGTATACTACACGCACTTCGTGGCGACGAGGCGTTATTGGTCACGGGCTCGCTCTTTCTAGTTGGACAGATACGCGCGGAATTTTTAGCTCGCGAGACGAAAGAGGATCGCCACCCAGGGATTCCCCGTGTGGATGTTCTTTGAAGGTCGCATCCCAGAAAAGTTGTTTGGGTTCGGAGCAATCGCCTGGATCACGCTTTTTTTTACCTTGGCGGCACACGCCTTCACTACCGAGTTGCCCGCCGATTTGCCGGTTCAAGTGGAAGCTGACTCCCTGGTGTATGACCGGGACCGTGATGTTCTCGTGGCCACTGGCCGCGTGGTCGTGCGTTATGGCGAGATCGAGGTGCTTGCAGAGAAGGTGGTCGTGGAGCGGTCCACCTCTGTGGTCCATGCCGAGGGCGGCGTTCGCGTCGACAGCCCTGAGGGAGTGTTGTTTGCCGATCGAGCTCGCATCGACCTCGAACAAGAAGTTGGTGAATTGAAAGGTGCAGCCCTTCGTTCGCGGAGGCTGCAATACTCGTTGTGGGGCAGCTCCATGGAAAAGTTTGCTGGTCAGCGTTACCGCATCGTCAATGGCCGCTTTACCACATGCAACTGCGAAGAGGGCCGTCAGAGCTGGAGTATTGCGGCAAATGACCTCGAAGTGACCGTGGAGGGTTACGGGGTCGCTCGCGGTGCCACGTTCAACATACTCGATTTCCCTGTTCTTTACTTGCCGCGCATTGCCTTTCCAGTGCAACGCGAGCGGCAAAGCGGGTTTTTGATGCCCCGCTTCGGAGCGTCAAACCAGCGTGGGTTTCAAACGGTAATCCCCTTTTACTGGGCCATTGATCCGAGTCGTGAGGCGACCTTCGGTTTCGATCTGGAGACTGGGGCGCGGATTGGTGCCTTGGCCGAATACCGCTACCGCTCGAGCTTAGATGATCGAGGAACCCTTGCATTTTCCTATTTCAACGAATTTTTGCGCGGAGATCGTGTGCGAGGGTCCAAAACCGTCCCGCAGGACCGCTGGAGTGTCTCTAGCGCCGTGGACCACCGCTTGGGGAAGACCCTGCAACTCTATGCGGATGGGAACCTGATAAGTGACGATCAGTTTTTTCGGGAGATGAATACGTACTCGTTCGAGCGCGGGCGAACGGTGTACTTGCGTACGTTACCGTACACCACTTCGCGTGTCGGTGGGATCTACGTATTTCCTCGCTCCCTCCTGGCACTCGATGCCACATATTTTCAGGACCTGACCGACCCGTTGGAGTCCCGGACGGTGCACACGACGCCGCGCCTGTGGTGGACGGGACAAGTGCCGTTACAGACGTGGCTGCTGGCGGACTGGTCCGCAGGGTGGACACAATTCGAGCGAAGCCAGGGGCCCGCGGGCGCTCGTTTACTCGCGCAACCACGAGTGGTCGCAAGTATTCCGTTGTCGCCATGGGGATACGGCCTGGTTTCTGCAAAGTTTTGGCAAAGCGCTTATGCCCTCCATCGAACCCAACCGCTCTCGGCTACCGGCGAGGCTCGGAGCCTACCAGCGACCTCGCATCGGGAACAAATAGAGGTAAGGGTCGAGGCCGGAAGTATGCTGCAGCGAGTGTACGAATTCCCTTATTGGGGAATGGATAGGCTGAAACACACCATAGAGCCGGTGGCTCAGTATTACTACGTTCCTTCAGTACGGCAGGAGGAATTACCTTTTTTTGACGCATTGGACCGGGTCAACCACCGCAATGTTCTGGCCTATGGGGTGGTAAGCCGGCTGCTGGGCCGGTTTCCTTCGCCAAGCAGTCACCAAGCCGGCGGGTCACGAGCAGGGACCACGCGCGAACTTGCGCGGGTATCGCTACTGCAAGCTTACGATGTAAGTCGGGTCGTTCCACCAGTCACGCAGCGACTGACCGAGAGTCATTTGTCCGACCTCGACATCTGGGGAACGGTGAACCCAAGCCGCTCTTTATCGTTCCGTTTTGCCGGTACGTTGGATACGCAGGCTGCCGAGTTCAGTTCAACCAATGTGGGCGTGTTCGTGGAGGACCCACGCCAGCTCGACAGCGCGGTCGGGAAGCGTCTTGCCACGCGCACCAGCATGGGCGTGGCTTACCGGTTGTTGGCCAATAATGTGTTGCAGCAAATTGACGCTAACTTCGTGTTGCGGCTCACTGACTGGGCCGGGGTATCGTATGCGACTCGCTATAACGTTCCCGCAAAGCGCTTTTTAGAGAATTACGTTGGGTTGCGCCTTGTGTCCCGCTGCGATTGTTGGTCCGTAGACCTAGCGGTTTCGAACCGCCCCAATCCGAATGAGACAGAGGCGCGACTACAGGTAACGCTCGTTGGGCTTTCCAGCACGCGCCAAACCACGCGTGTCGCCGCTGCCCCTTAACCGTTGCGGAAGATTGCTTTAGAAGGCGCTGGGCAGGATGATGACGTCGCCTTGGAGCGCCCCACCGACAAAGTGTGGCTTGAGTGCTGTGGTGCGTCCGCGCCCCCTCGATTCTTCGGCGACGAGAATGACTCCGGATCCCGGCTTGATGGAACGCGTCGGCACGGGGCGTATTCGCGTCTGGCCGACGATGGTTCCTTGCATGGCAAAGTGGAAGACGGAACGGGTCGGATCGGCGCGACTGTCGATCCAGGTCAGGGGCAAGTCGGCGAAACAAGTCACCTCGAAGCTTGCCGAAAGTCGCTGTTCGAACTCGTTAAACGTGTCGAACAAAAGGTTTGTTGTGGTGGGAATGGCCCGATCGAAGTCGGCGCTGCAAGGTACGAACGTAACCGTAGTGCTTACAGGGCTAGCGGTAGCGGGGTCAGGGGCCTGGTCGTAAAAGTGGTTGAGCACCAAAATGCGCGGGCAGGAACTGTACTCGCGATCGTCCAAGGCAAGAACGTTATCGCGGTTGTTCACGCCTACCGAACGTAACGTGAACGCTGGGTACTTTTGCACCGCACCACTGGTGCGTTCGATGATCGTGGCCTCGCCGACCAGCGCATTTCGCGAGCTCGGCACCTCGCCTTCGTCAATGACCACGCAGCGAAGTTCTCCGAGAAAGCCTTCGGCCAGGGGAGGGACAAGACCTGGGTGAAGGTCTTCCGGACGGCCATCGGAAGGCCGCGGCCCAAGCCCTGCGCTTGCGACCCAAACGGTTGGCTGCTGGCGTGTTAAAGCGATTTGAAAGTCGATCACTTGCCAGAGTGGCTCCCCGGTCAAGGGGTTCGGGGCGCCATTTACGTAGAGACAGAGCAAGGAGATTCTCCCCCCTGTCGTATTGCTAACCTGAAGGATGGTGTCGCGGTCTGCATCGTGGACCACCTTTGGAAACCAAATAACCGCCCCGGGCTGATCGGTACTGATTTCCGCTCCTGCGACCGTGCACAAAACCGGGCAAGCGAAGAAAACCAGCGAAAGGGAAGCGGTTGTTCGAGCATGGCCAATCCTCAAGGCGTGCAGCATGTAATCCTCCTAGCTTACTTTGGGAACAGAGCGAAGCGCAGGGCGGGATCGGGGGACGCGATCGGCGGGGCTACCATTGCATCATCGATCTGAGGTAACTTGGGAGCAATGAAAAAGGGCAGAAGCCTTTGGCTTCTGCCCTTTCCACGCCTGACCGGGCCGTTTCGCTTCAGTTGTTCGGACTTAAGACAATGAAGTCGGAGCGATCGCGACTACCGGTGAAGTGGACGTTTTCCGCACTACTGTTGACCACCCCGCCGTCATCCCGTCGAGTCAACAAACGTTCCGCAACCACCAGAATGCCATTGGCGCGGTCCGCCTGCTGAACAGAACGAATCCGAGTTTGCCCGCTCAAGGTTCCTTGGACTGCGACGCTGAAAATCGAGAAGGCGTTGTCAAAAGTGCCAGGCCGTGTGTCGATATCCGACAACTGTACCTCACGGAAGCACGTGAATCTTGTCGAGCTGGAGAAACGTTGTTCGAATTCGTTGAAGATCAGAAATTGCAATGTGGCTCCCCCGAGGTTGTTCTCTTGGAGCAGGAAGTCCTCGCTGCATGGGACCACCGTGATGTCCGTCGTGGCTGTTTGGCTGAGGGTCGGACTGCCACCCGAGAAATGCGACTGGATAATGGCACCATCGAAGAAGTGATTCAGGATCCAAACGTTGGGACAGCCATCGTACTCCGCGTCTGGGCCGCCAAGAACAAGGGTATCGTCCTGGTTGTTCACGGTGGTCGACTTCAGGGTGATGGCATTGTACTTCCGCGCATCGACGTCGCCTCCAAGACGGGGCGCAGACACGATGGTTGCATGACCAGCCAGGTCACCTGCAGCATTGTTGGCAGGGTTGAACCCAATGGTGGGCCGAAAGTCATCGGGATTTACTTGAACGCACTTGAGCTCCCCAATAAAAGGATCGTCTGGGACGGGAGGTATCGAAGAATCGGCATTTGTTTGTCCTCCTGGTCCCTGCGCTCCACCACTGAGTGGAAACGTCGTCAAGCCATCCGCTGCATTGAAGGAAATGGGCTGCCGCTTGGTCAAGCGGAAGCGGAAATCGGTTTCTGTCCAGCTTTCCACGCAGCGCCCTCCCGTGGGGCAGCGGGACGAGGCTGTTTCCGGGGTGCAGGCGATGTTTGGTGCGTTACTACAGTGTCCCGTTGCATTAACCCAATAGCACCGCACGCCAACGATGGAGTTTGAAGTATTGGTAATTTGAATCTCGGTGTCCGTTGGCCGGCCGAACAGAACACCGCTCGTGTCCACTACGACCTTTGGGAAGATCAAAATTGCACCAGAAGCGTCGGATCCAATCGTGGCGTTTGCCGCCGTCGTGGGCCCCCCTAAGGTTGCCACTCCGAGGGCCAATCCCCACAGCGCCCTGATGAACTTCGTTGCCGTCATGCTGCTCATCACATCGTCTCCTTTCCTCACCACCTGCTGATGGCCCTTCATGACGTTTTACTCGACTGGAACCGAGATCACGTCGGTGGCATTGGGCGAGGGCAGCGGGTCGTCATTCTCACCCTGGGTTGCGCCATCGAAGCGGTTGCCTTGAATGTAGGGATTGTAGGCCGTCCACGCGGTGACCCCCGAAGCGGACGTCCGTCGGAGCTCCTCGGCAATCATCAGTGCGCCACCCTGCCCTGGGACGGGGCGAAAGCGCGTGTGCCGAGTGGTCGACCCGCCCAATGCAGCCGGCGTAAACGCCGTGGAAAGCTGGCCGAGGGGCGCAGTTAACCAGCAGTTCACCGAAAAACTTCCACTGAGGCGAGCTTCGAACTCGTCCCACGTTAGAAACTGTAACGTAATCGTGGTAGTACGGCCGTTTTCGAAATCTTGGTTGCAGGGAACTACCGTCAAAAAGGTTTCGACCGGGCAGTTATTCCCAACGCACAGCCCGACAGGTCCCAGCGAGGTTGCCGAGGAAAGCGAAAGTTGAGGGGTGCCGTGGGCGAAGTGATTGAGAATTGTGGTGTCGGGGCACGCCGCATACTCTCCGCCGGGATTGGCGTCAGTTAGCGTGAGTTCCAGGTCGGCCCCTGGCAGCACCTGGGTGTTTGCCGGAATCGCAATGGCATTGTAGGTGGAAACGTCCCCGTCCCTTCTCTGAATGGTTGCTTCGCCCTTCAGCCGGTTCCCTGGCCACGGCTGATCCGTTTCATCGACTTGGACGCACTTGAGCTCACCGGTAAAGCCCAATGGGACCGGAGGAATCAACCCCGGGTCGAATCCAGCACCGTAAGAGCCGAAGGGGCTGGTGTGATCTACCCGTCGTCCAGCGCTGGCTACCCACATGGTCGGCTGTTGCCGTGTCAAAACCAGTTGGAAGTCAGTCACAGACCAAAGTGGTGGGTTTCCTGGCCCAGGCGGCTGATTCGGATTCACCGGAGCGCCATTTACGTAGAAACAGTGCACGAAGGCTAAACTGTTCCCCGTATTGGAAAGTTGAATGATGGTGTCACGGATACCGTCCCAAACCACTTTAGGGAAGACGACAACGGAACCACTGATCTCGGTGGTTACACTACGAACTTCTTGGCTCACTCCTATGCTTGCCCACGCAAGCACACTCAGAGCGGAAAGCCCCAACGTCCCCAAGCCCCGAAACCGCTTCTTCACTCGCATCCGCTTTCTCCTTTCTTCGCCGGGGAAAACCCGCAAGCGCCGCTCGGCTTTAACGAGCCCGGCAAGCTTGAGGATCTCTGCGTCCCCGTTCCGGCACCAACGAGCCGCACTCCGCAAGCCCCGCCCCAATTACTGCAAGCCCTTATCCTTGTCAAGCTGAAAAGCCAGCGGAGAAGGTGTGCTCGTAGGGAAAGCAAGGCGTTGTCTAGCGCTTGACCACCCTTGAACCGTTTGGTAGAAGCCCGCGGACTTTGGGAAAAGGCCGCATCAGCGGCTGCACATTTGTGATTTTGAGGACGATAAGCCGCCAGGAGGGGGCGGCAACCCGCGGGGGAGTGAGGAGCAGGCAGATGAGGAAATCGCATTGGTTTGTGTTTGTGTCGTGTGCCGTGCCGGTCATGACCCTGCTAAGCGGCTGTGCGGCCAGAAAACCTCCGGTGCCGAAAGAAGCAACTCGCCTCACGGGAAAAATTCCCCAGTACACTCCAGCGCGTGCTGGATTGCCCATGGCAAAGATCTGGAAAAGCCAGATCGCCTTTGGGGATATTAACAACGATGGGTTTGCTGACCTGGGAGCCGTGTCGCGCCTGGCAGACGGACCATGGATCTGGGTTGGCGACGGCAAAGGTGGGTGGACCGATGCCTCCAGCGGTCTTCCCCGCGAAGCATTTTGTGGCGGCGGGATGGATTTTGGCGACGTGAACCGCGATGGCAAGATGGACGTTGCAATTGCCGACCACTGTAAAGGTGTTTTTGTTTTTCTCGGCGACGGTACAGGAAGGTGGACCTCAGCGTCAGCTGGTTTGCCGACGATTGGATGCGAAGACGTGGCTTTGGGGGATTTCAACAAGGATGGCTGCCTTGACTTGGTCACCGTTGCCGCCTCCGAGGAGGGGGTGCGAGCATTTACTGGCAATTGCAAAGGTGTGTGGCGAGAAAGTTCAACTGGCCTCGCACACAGCGAGTGGGGCAACTCCGTTACGATGGCCGACATGAATGGCGACGGCAATCTCGACATCGTGGCAGCCTACGCTGCTGGCCCGCGGGTTTGGCTGGGAGACGGGCAGGGTAATTGGCAGGAGGCCTCGGCCGGTATGCCGGCACCTGAAGTCCATGGCCTTTATTGGGGTGTTGCGGTCGGTGATATTAACGGCGACGGGAGGCTCGACGTGGCGGCCACCGACCAGTCGCGTGGGCCCCAGGTATTTCTGCAAACCGAAGGCGGGGGTTACGTGGCAACCGACACGCGCCAGTGTGTTGGCGGGGACAACCACGGGTTGTTTTGTCTGGCAGCAGCGGATTGCCCGGGAGGTTCGTGTGCGACACATGTTTGCAAAGGTGTGTGCGTGAAGGGGATGCGGGGCAATCCTTGCTTTACTGACGATGAGTGCGAGGATCTGAGCCCTCCCCGTCCTGGGCGACAACCCGAGGAGCCAAAATGTGATTTGCCGAAGAATGCGGGGCAGCAATGCAACGCGGAGGGTAATCCAGCGCAATGTGTTCCCGGTGTTTGTGCTCCGGTGCAAAACGGTCACGGTCTACCTCTCATGAACGCCTTGGGTGTGGCCATTGGCGATTTGAATAACGACGGGAAGGCGGATCTCGTGGTTGCGGGCAAAACGAACACCCGGGAAATCGGTGGCGTGTATGGTGTTTTTGCGTTCCTGGGCGACGGCAAAGGTAACTTCACATTGCTCCCTGCTTCGGCCGGGCTCCCTCATGATGGCCGGGAGCGGACCTGGGGTGTGGGCCTGGCCGACATCGATCGTGACGGGGTGCTCGATATCGGAGTAGCTTTTGGCGACGTGTTGCCACCGACGTTCCGCTCGAGCGAGCTACGACCCAAAGCTCCTCCGAAGCAAAAAGACCAAGGGTGGTGGTCGCGGCTCTTCGGGCGCAGAAATTCTGATCCTGGGAAGGTACAAACACCGCCAGCCGCGGAAGCCCCCAAGCCGCCAGAGCGAGGCCACTTCGGGTCAATCGAAGTTTGGCGCGGCTCCTTACCGTAGGTGGAGCAGCCGCTGTTGGGGTCAAACGAGGGCTTTCGGTTCTAGGCGGAAAGCCCTCGTTGTCTTAGGGGGCGTGCTCGTCCCTGCATTGCGCCAGGGCGGGCATGTGAAATGATGCGGCACTCATGAAGCGACTGTGGCGTTATGTGCGCCGTTATCGGCGCCGCTACGCTTTGGGTGCGGTGGCACTGCTGCTGACCGCGTCGATGGCGATGAGTATTCCCTACCTGCTCAAGCGCGCTGTCGATGCTGCCGCCGCTGGGGCCGGCTTGGAAGTTGCCCGGTTGGCACTGTTGGTGGTTGCTGTCGCCGTCGTGCAGGCGGGTGTGCGCACCTTTTCTCGGGCACTGGTGTTCAATGTGGGCCGGGATGTCGAATATGACTTGCGAAACGATCTGTTCGCCCATTTGCTACGCCTACCGCCGGCTTATTATCGGGATCATCCCACAGGTGACATCATGTCACGCTTGGTCAACGACGTCACCGCGGTGCGGATGGTGTTGGGCCCGGGCATTTTGAACTTAATCAATACGCCTCTCTACTACGCCTACGGACTGGCCATCATGGCCCATTTAAATGCACGCTTAACCCTGCTTGCTCTTGCGCCTTATCCTATTTTGCTTGTCGGCGTAAAGATCCTGAGCCGCCGATTAATGGAGGGTACCCTGCGGGTTCAGGAGGGGCTGGCTGGGCTGGCCGCGTTGGTCCAAGAAAACGTGAGCGGTGCCCACGTTGTTCGCGCACATGCTGCGGAGCAAAGAGAGATCCAGCGGTTCGGTAAGGCCAACGAAGCCTTTCAAAGTGCCAGCGTAGAACTCGCCCGTGTACGAGGCCGGTTGTTTCCCCTGATGCGCCTGGCTGCTGGAACTGGCTCGCTCGTGGTGCTGTGGTACGGAGGCCTCTTGGTGATTCGCCAGCAACTGACCGTAGGCGATTTAGTGGCGTTTTTGGGGTATCTGAACTTGTTGGCCTGGCCTACGATGGCGTTGGGCTGGATCTTGTCGGTGTTTCAGCGGGGCCGTGCGGCCATGCAACGGTTGGAACAGGTTCTGAGCCTCGAACCTGCCATTGCCGATCCCCCGGCACCGGTGCGTCCTCAGCAGATCCGCGGAGACATTGAGTTTCGTAACGTCGTCTTTGCCTATCCCGGGCGGGAAGGCACGCCGGTGCTGAGCGACGTCACGTTCCGCATTCCTGCGGGCTCGTTGGTTGCAGTCGTGGGAAGGACGGGAGCGGGCAAAAGCACGTTAGCTGCTTTGTTACCACGGCTGTGGGACCCAACCGAAGGCGCAGTGTTTTTCGATGGGCTCGACTTGCGTGCGTGGTGCCTGAGCACGCTGCGACGCGCCATTTGCGTCGTTCCCCAGGACCCGTTTCTGTTCTCAGCCACACTACGCGAAAACATCGCCTTCGGTGCTGACGAGGCTCAAGAGGAGGACATTTTGCGGGCCGTTTATTTGTCTGGCCTCGAGGCAGACCTGGAACGGTTGCCTCGAGGATTGGACACCTTGGTGGGTGAGCGGGGAGTGTTGCTTTCAGGCGGCCAGAAACAACGCGTTACCTTAGCCAGAGCACTGCTCTTCCCGGCGCCCGTGATGGTCTTGGACGACCCGCTCTCCAGCGTCGATGCTGAGACAGAGCGTAAAATTCTTGAGCGTTTGCTCCCTGTTCTCCGCGGAAGGACGACCCTGTTCATTTCGCACCGGATTTCCACCGTCTGTCATGCCGACGTTGTCATCGTCCTCGAACGTGGAAGGGTTGCTGAAGTTGGTCGACACGAGGAACTGCTGGCGCGCCCGGGGCTGTACGCTGCGCTTTTCCGTCAACAGCAGCTGGAGGAGGAACTGGCCGCGCTATGAGACCTGCCCAGTGGCTGGCGTGGTGGCGAAAGCAGAAGGAGTTGCCGGGCGGCAGCGAGGAGTCGACGTATGACGTACGCTTGCTCGCTCACTTGTGGAGCTTCATCCGTCCGCATCGACGCTGGTTCATCGCTGCTATGCTTACGTTGCCGGTGGCAACCGCGTTTTCGTTGTTGCAACCTTACCTCCTCAAGCTGACCATCGACCGTTACGTGGTCACCGGCGTTGAGGCGGGGCTGTTCGGCATGGGGGTCGCGTATCTGGGGACGCTCCTGGGGGAGGCGGCGTTTCTCTACCTCGAATATTACTGCACCATGGTGATGGCGCAAAAGAGCCTCGGTGACTTACGCCTACGCCTCTTCGAGCACTTGCAACGTCTCGATATCCGCTACTTCGAGCGGAACCCTGTGGGCCGGTTGGTCACGAGACTGACCACGGATATTGATGTGATCAACGAGATGTTTTCGGCAGGGGTGATGACCTTGCTGACAGACTTTCTGACTCTGCTCGGAATCGTCGCTATTCTTCTTTGGATCGATTGGCGGCTAGCCCTTGTCAGTTTGGCGACCGTGCCCGTGTTGGTTGTCATCGTGGATTTTTTTCGCATCCGCGCTAGGAGAAGTTATCGACTGATTCGCGAGCGTGTGGCGCGCTTGAACGCGTATTTGCAGGAGGCCGTGACCGGAATGGCGGTAGTGCAGGTGTTTGCACGAGAGGGCCGCGTCTGGCACGACTTTGATGATCGCAACCGTGCGCACCGGGATGCGAATCGTTGGGCAAACATTTACGAAGCGGCACTGTTCTCTTTGATCGAGGCGGTGGCAAGCATCTCGTTCGCTGCCATTGTCTGGTATGGGGGGGGCGAGGTCATCCAGGGGGCGCTGGCGTTCGGAACGCTGGTGGCCTTCATTGAATACGTTCAGCGCTTTTTTGCCCCGATTCGCGATTTTTCGTCCAAATATGCGGTGATGCAATCGGCAATGTCGGCCGCCGAGCGGGTCTTCGAGTTGCTGGAAACGCCGAGTGCACAGCCGCTACCGACCCGCTTTGTCGTGCCACCTGTGCGCCGCGGGATGGTGAAGTTCGAAAACGTCTGGTTCGCATACCGCGACGATCAGTGGGTTTTGCGGAACGTGTCCTTTGACGTGCAACCCGGGGAGCGGGTAGCCATCGTTGGAGCCACGGGCTCGGGCAAAACCACGGTCGTCAAGCTGCTGCAGCGCTTCTACGACCCCAGCCGGGGAGCGGTCCTGGTCGAAGGGGTGGATGTGCGTGCTTGGAGTCTGCACGCGCTGCGAAAGCATGTCGGTGTGGTCAGTCAGGATGTGTTTTTGTTTTCAGGCACCGTGGCCGAAAATATCGCGTTAGGGCAGCCGCAACTGAACCGAGAGGAACTCGAGCGCGTGAGTCGCGCCGTTCACGCGGATACTTTTATTCGAACGCTACCAAGGGGATTTGACGAATGGGTAGGCGAACGCGGCGCGAACCTCTCTCTCGGACAACGCCAACTCCTAGCCTATGCCCGCGCGCTCGCGCAGAACCCAGGAATTTTAGTGTTGGACGAGGCCACCTCAGCCATCGATCCGCAAACGGAAGCTCTTGTAGAGGATGCTGTGGAAACGCTCGTGCGTGGGCGTACCGTCGTTGTGATTGCTCATCGTTTGGCAACCGTAGAACGAGCCGACCGAATTCTTGTGCTCCATCGGGGTCAGATCCGCGAGCAGGGCACACATCGTGAGTTACTGCGCCGTGGTGGCCTCTACGCCCGTCTTTACCACTTACAGCGAACCGCAGCCGCGCTCGATGCGGCGGCGACTGGCGCCGACGTGAGCGCTCCGGTGGGGTGACTACGGTTCGACAGCCGCACGGGGTTTCGTGCCCAACTCGTCAATGGCCCGAAGCCCCCGGCGGACGGCTTCAGCTACGGCAACGGCAATCACGAGCGCAGAGGCGCTGAACGAGCCGACGACACCGATCCACGTGCTGCGATCGAGCGGAGTGTTCTGCAGGTAACGGAAAAAAAGCACGTACGTGGGCCAAGCCTGTAAGATGACCACGCTGCCGACGACACTCATGCAAAGAATCATCGAGATCAAGGCACCCACGCTCGTGGCGATCTTGCTCGCTTGATCGGCCTCGAAACGGGGATAGCGTGTGCCTGCTGCGAGGCTGATCGCCACGATCGCGCACGTGAGCCCAGCCATCGTTAGCGGTGCCAACCAGCGCATGAACGGTAACACGCGCAAGTAGTGGTTCGTGAGAACGATCAATACTTCCCCGAGAACGAACAGCGGTACCAAGGCTACCCAGAACTTACTCCACCACAGTTGTCGGAGATCGATCGGTGCTGTCTGGGCAATCCACAGGGCTCGCCCCTCCAAACTGATCGCGGGGAAGACAAACCGCTGAGCCACTGAGGCGACAACGAAGCCGGCAAGGAGCAAATTTAGGAAGGAAACGACGTTGCGGAAGTAAAAGGTCACCAGCGGCATGCTGCCAAGGGGAAGCACGCGGAAGTTGTACACGTACACCACAACCAGTGCGGCCAGTAAGATGAGTTGCGACCATTGGCTAGCATCCCGAAAGAACGAGCGAGTATCCTTTTGCACCCACAGGCCGAGAACTCTCGGCAGTGGTGCCGTGAGGACTCTCAGGAGCCACTGTGCCAGACGCTGCTGCGTCAGTTTTGCCCTTTGGCCTTCCTGGGACTTGCTGTAGCCGCTGTTGAAAAGGGCGGCAGTGACGTATGCCGCTACCCACCAACTGACGATCGCTCCGCTGACCAGAAGTACGAGCCACCAGGGTAGGCTGGCCACTTCGCCCACGGCAAGTCCGTGGACGACTTCCGCCGCCCAAGTGCTCGGGAGCCACATTGCTGCCGGTGTGCGCATGGCAACGAGAAATTGAGCGAAGTCGGCAAATTGTTCTGGCCGTACCAGTCGCTCAGGCTCCAAGAATCGCAGCAGCATGTATAACAGGGCACCTACGATGATCGCGGCAAGCACCAGAAGGTCTCGCGCTTGGCGGGCCGGAAATACGTTCACCACAATGGCGGTCACGACAACGCCGAGCGCCGCCGGAACGACCGCAAAGGGGACGAGCACCAACGGCGCCAACACATAAAAAGTCGCTGTCGCTTGGTGCGCCAAGCCATAAGCCACAAGGGCGGGGAACGCAAAGAGGACGACCATCCAAGACGACTCGACAACGGTTTCTAAAAATCGCGCATGAAACAATGTGCGAAACGGAACCGGGGCAGCAACTACGCGCTCCAGTTCCGCGGAAAGAAAAAATGTCGAGAGCGCTACGACGATGTTCGAGAACAACAGGACGGACAGGAAAGTCAAGAGGATCATCGCCAGAACCTTGTAAGTCAGAACTGGCCCGAACTCTGGGATGCTCAAGAAATGAATCAACACCCGGTAGAAGAACACGAAGACTCCGGTAGCGAACCCGATGGCGAGACCCAGCAGCAAAAGCCGCTGCCATCGGGTCGCCACGGAAGCTCGTTGGTAGCGGTTGCGGGCCGACTGTAGCCGAGGTTGGAGGAGGTGGTAGACGCTGACTAGCGAGGAAGGAGCCGCGTTGGTCATGCCCGCGCTCGGATCGGGTAATCGGCCAAGGTTTCCACCGCAGTGAAGCGCAAGAAGATCGTTTCCAGGTCGCTGCCGGCCGGAGTCCCGGCGAGACGATGAAGCTCCGCTAACGTTCCCACGGCGATTAGGCGACCTTGGTCGATGATCGCGATACGATCGGCGATTTCCTCGGCGACATCTAAGCTGTGCGTGGAAAGAAACACGGTCGCACCGGCAGCAGCAAATTGCCGCACAAGCTGCTTCAAGAGGTGTGCCCCTCGTGGATCGAGTCCCACCATGGGCTCGTCGAGAATCAGGATGCTCGGCTGGTGAATCAGTGCCGCCGCAAGGGCAAGCCGTTGCTTCATGCCGTGGGAATAACTTTCCGTAAGTTCGTCCGCCCAATCGGCGAGATCGAACTGCTGCAGGAGTTTCTGTCGTCGAGAGGGAATCTGCGTCGGGTTCACCCCGTACAGCCCGGCGACAAAATCGAGGAACTCCGCCCCGGTAAGCTTATCGTAAAGGAAGGGACGATCTGGAACAAAACCGCACAACCGCTTGGCCGCCTCCGGCTCCTGCCCAAGGTCATGCCCGCCCAGCCGCACCCGGCCGGCAGTGGGTCTAAGCAAGCCCATCATCATTTTGATGGTGGTTGTCTTACCCGCGCCGTTAGGGCCCAAGCAGGCAAAAACCTCGCCGGGGTTCACCACCAGGCTTAGGTTGTCTACTGCGGTGACTTGTCGGAACCGTTTGGTCAGCTCGATCAGCTCGATCATACAGCACGATGGTGCGCAAGAGTTCTTCTGCAGGCAAGGGCATTCTTCCGTGCCAACGCTTGGCGAGGGCGGAGCATGTGCAGAGGCAAGGGCCCAAGCATACAAGGTGTAGCTTGACACTGAGGATCAAAACGGGCTAGCGAAGGAGCTTTGGCTGCGCCCACGGTGCAGTAGTTTGACTCAAGGAGGAGGCATGGACCGAGGACATTGGTGGGTGACGATCGTGGCGGTACTCTGGATGCTGGGAAGTACATCGAGCGCGGTGGGCCAGGTCTGCGGGGATGGCGTTGTGGAGCCACCAGAGGAGTGTGACGACGGTGGCTACTGTGTCGGGAGCGACAACGCGGGCGCGGAATGCCGGAGCGATACCGATTGCCCGAGCGGCGCCTGTCGCGCAGTCGGTGGGGATGGTTGTGCAGCAAACTGTACGACCGAGAAGCAGGTTCTCTTCGATTTGGTGCCGGGAGAGGTTTTAGGCGGTGGTTTAGGCTCATCTCTGCGACAAGGGACAAGCGGCATTGTTGCCGAGGCCGCGGCGGTTCAAGGCCTTGGCGTGGCGATCCCCATGCAGGGAACGCTCAGGTTGGCGGTGGGGAGGTCTCGCGACGGGATCATCCCGGTGGTGGTGAAGGAAAATGCGGTGGAGGTGCCACCAATCGAGGTGTCATTGCTCGGTTTCAGCGGCTGCGGTTGTGTCAAAGGGGCCGCTGCGAAGACCTGCGGTGGTACCTTTTTCGAGCCGGATGGGGCGCTCTCTTTAGATTGCACCCAGGATGCGAACGTGTGCAGAGGAAAGAAGCCGTGCACCTACTTGCACGGACCGGGCAACACCCTTTCCGGTGTGATTGGCTGTAGTGGCCTCGACGGCACGGACCTCGAGTTCGTGATCGACGCTGGAGGCGACACCGGGCAGGCGTTACCTCCGCAAGTGAGCGTTACTGGACAGGGAGGGCCGGGGGCAGCACAACTTCTGGCCACAATTGGTCTTGACCTCCGTCTCAATGGTGGGTGCACGGGTACCGGGCCCGCTTACGGGCCGGATGGAATGTTTTGCACTGCGGATGATCGGCCTGACCTCAGTATCGCGGCGACGAACCCGGCAGTGACCGGTTTAGCTAGAGCGCGTGTGGTGAACCTGCCGGACGGAAGCGAGTTTGGTCCAATCAGTGGGAATGGAGCACCGTTTTCGTGCGACAAGCTGGCGACCGCCAACGCCGGCGGAGCTCACCTGGTGTCTGCCTTTGCGATACCCAACCTCGAGCCCCTGGGTGCAGTGGGTGTCACCATCCATCTCGTGGCGCAGGATACCGGTGGTGGCCTTACTTGCACCGGTGATTGCGGGGGGGATGGTGAGGTTACGGTGGACGAGATTGTGCGTATGGTCAACATCGCCTTGGGGGCGGCAGCCGTAGACCAGTGCGCGGCGGGCGATGCCAACGGCGATGGCGAGATTACCATCGATGAAATCGTTGCTGCCGTCAACAAAGCCTTGGCCGGATGTTGAGCACTGAGGCGTCGAAGCAGCAGTTGCCGCGCCGCGGTAAGCTCGCTACAAGGGCCGCCGTTGTGCGGCAACTTTCTGCGGCGGCGTAGCTCAGCTGGTCAGAGCGAGGGTCTCATAATCCCTAGGTCACTGGTTCGACTCCAGTCGCCGCCATTTGACCCCCCGTGGCTGCGCTAGAAGCTGATCGGCCGGAGGCTCAACGATCGCGAGTAAAAAAGTCGCCAACGGGAAAACTGTCCAGTCTCCACCAGAGGCCATGAGAGGTTGCGCCGGCTCTGCGTACCGCCCCGCCCGGTCGCGAATGGCAATCGTTTGCAACTCGCAGATACCTTTGGCGATTGGGACACGGGCTTGCTGTCGCTCGTGGCCCGGGTTTTAACGGCAAACTTCATCACGAGGAAACCAATTACGCGTTATGGTTTCCTGGAGATCGGGTAGGGTGTTCGATGTTGCCTGCCGCTAGGCCTGAGACCGCGTATTTAAAAAGGTCCGGCGCCGAACAGCTCTGCAGCACCCTTCTGCATGTGCCCTCCAGGGGCGGCCGAGACACGCTTGGGGATCTGTCGACCCCGACCCAGATACCGATGCTTTCGGTCAGCGTGACTGCGGGGGGAGGTGCGGTCCCCGGTACCGTTGCTGAGAAGATAACTTCGAGGCTAACCGGGGGGCGCCACGAGTCGGCCTTTTGAGAAGGCAGGCATGGCAACCAACTCCACCAAGCGCGCGACCAGGCCGAGCTGAGTAGCGACAGTTGACTGCCATGCAGCTGGACTTCCATCATCGCTGTTGCCGTTTTGCCCTGGTCGATGGCTTTTGGCTCTACCCCTCTGCTGCACGCGCTTCGGCGTCTAAACGTAGGCGAGGTGGGGCTTCGCGTGCGACCGTGGGCAACCGATCTGGAGTGCAGTTATGCATTGCAGTGGCCACGCTGACGCACTTCTCTCGAAGATTGGGGCCGGGTGAACCAGTTGCTCGCGCGAACACTCGGTCCTAGGCCACCCCGGGGGTTCCACGCTGGCGACCTTCTTGGTGGAGCGCCATGTGAGCCCGGAGTGAGTCAGACTCGCGCCTGAAATCTCTAGGGCATGACCGCTCGACTCGCTGCGTCCGGGGTTTGGCTGATCAACTGCGGGTTAATAATCACCGGAAGGGATGGAAGCGACTTTCATGATTGCCAGGTGCACGAGGGGGTTGTAGAAGGTGATCGAAGCATGATGAGGAACTCAGATTGGTTGAGGTGGCTCATCGTCGCGGTGGCAATCACGGTTCCGGCCGCCGCGCCGTCTTCGGCCGTGCCGCGCCAGGGAAACGGGCCAGTTTGCGGTAACGGCATCGTGGATGAAGGAGAAGAGTGCGACGACGGCGGCATTTGCATCGGCGGTCCACGTGCTGGCCACCGTTGCGCAAGCGAGGATGAGTGCGAAGCGGGTGGAGTCTGTGTCGGAGGACCTCGAGAGGGAGTGCAGTGCGACGAGCACAGCGATTGCCCCTTTGGAGCCTGCATCCGTTGTAGACCTTTTGGTGGCGACGGATGCGCCGCCAACTGTACGAAAGAGACAGATGTTGCGACCAATTTCATTCCTGGATTGGTCAAAGGAAACGACCTTGTCCCAGGCACGAGCGGAATTATTGTCAACAGTGGTTTCCTCAATTTGGCAATCGCAGTGCGTGGGTTTCAGACGTGGAGTTTAGGCAAACAGCGCGACGGTAAAATTCCGGTAGCCGTTCGAGCGCAGTCGGTAGACTTTCCACGGGTGTCGATCTCTGGAATCGTTTGCGGTTGTGCACGAGGGATACCCGTGAAGACTTGTGGGGGCACGCTGTTCGATGCGGATGGGGTAACGCTGTCGCAGGAATGTACGCCGGTGTTGACCAGAGGTGACGCCGAGTGTGAGGGCCGCTTTCCATGCGCCTTCGTTAACGGTCCAGGGAACGCGGCTGCCGGAGTCGTTGGTTGCGATGGATTGGAAGCGGTCAACGTCTCTTTGATACGTGACTGCGGAGCCCCCGAAGGCGTACCCCCCAGTTCTCCCGTGCCCAGGATTCACGGGGGAGGTGGTGTAGGTTCTGCGCTGGTGACGTCGAGCACACTCATTACAGCGGTGGTTGGGGCCTGTTCTGGATCTGATGCAGCGATGGGCCCCGACGGGGAGTTTTGTACAGACGATGATGATTGGCTCGCATCCCCACGGTTGTTGTTCACGTTGCCGGCAACCACGGGGACCGCGTCGGTCCTGGTGGAAAATGCCAGCAACCAGCCAGGGGTGGAGCTGGGCCCGGTTTCGGTGGAAGGACAACCGTTTGCCTGCGACTTACTGGCCCAGGGCGTTGCCCAGGGAGCCGTGCTGACAGGAGTGTTAGCGGCGTGTGATCAGAACCCCTTGGGAGATTTAGTGGCACGGTCGGTCCTCTCAATTGGCGAGCCGAGGGCCACTCCAACTCCGGAGCCGACTGGGCCCACCCCAACGCCAACAGCCACGCCGTTGTTGATTCGGGGTGACCGACGAGATCCGCGGCGTGCGTCAGGGTGCCAAGCGGCCTGGCGTGTCATGAGTGTGAATCCGTTGATGGATCGTTTTGGTCGGGCAGCAAACCGGGTCTTGTGTACGGATGGGGACCCGTCCTGCGATTTTGCCTTCAACCGCCCGGGCCTCTGTGAGTTTTTAGTGCAGGTGTGTTTGAACGTCGTGGACCCAATTTTCTCGGCTTGCCGACCAAATGGAGTGCGCTCGGTCGAAATCCTGCGTCCGGACCCCCGCAAAGCGCGCTTGCAGCCCGTGCAGGAAGTGCTGGCCACAAACCGGTTTGCCCTGGAGTCAGCACTGCAGCACTTACGCGACCCCGCACGCCCAGGCGCCGGTTTTGTGTTCCGGCCGCCGGTGCAGCCGCAGCAGTTCAATTTCTGTAGTGCTCCCTTCCCGGTGCAGGTGCTCGTCGGTGGCCTGCGCAGCGCGAGCGTGACCTTGGCGTTACAAACTCAAGATTTCTCGTTCCCAGCACGGCGAGAGCTTTCCAGCCTTTCACTTGTGTGTAAGCGACCGCCCCAACGTTCGGGCGGCGAAGGAGACCCGACGCCCTTGCCGACGACTGAGGAAAATTAGCGCTCGACTTGATCAGTGCCCAGCGATGCCATAGGCGCCGGGGCGACGATGGTGTTGGTGCGCAAGTGGTTCCTCAGTGCGCTTGCCCTTGTCCACCTTGCCGCGTTTTTGTCCCTAGCCAGCCAAGTCGACTGGCTCATTGGTTCGCGAGGACTATTGCCTGCCGAGGTTTGGCTCGAGGAGCTACGGGGGCGGGTGGCGCTGTGGCAGTTACCCACGGTTTTTTGGTTCGATGCCTCGGATATCACTTTGCGCTTCGCGGCAGTGCTGGGCGCGGTGCTCGCCCTTGGGCTGTTATTGGGCGTTTATCCCCGACTGCTGCTCGTTGCTTTGTGGGTGCTTTACCTTTCGTTTGTTTCTGCTGGCCAGACGTTCTTTGCCTTTCAGTGGGACAATTTGCTCCTCGAAGCCACGTTGCTTGCCTGTTGGCTTGCCCCTTGGCACCGTCGCGGACTGGAGCGGGAACCCCATCCAGCCACGATCTTCTTGATGCAGTGGCTGCTGGTCCGACTCCACGTGGAATCGGGCTTAGCGAAGCTACTCTCAGGTGACCCCAGTTGGCGGGACCTCACGGCCCTGGTCACGTATTACGAGACGGCCCCATTGCCGACCTGCCTTGCATGGTTTGCTCATCAGTTACCCCTGTTCATTCATCGTGTGGCGGCATTGGCGACGCTCGTCGTCGAAGTCGCTTTGCCATGGGGTATCTGGGGTCCGAGGCCGATCCGCCGTATAGCCGTGTATTGCCTTGTGCTTCTGCAGATTTTGATTTTGGCGACAGCGAATTATGGATTTTTCAATTACCTAACTCTCGCCTTGTGCCTTTGGGGTCTAAACGATCAGGACATTCGAGCGGTCGGCCGTCGTCTCGGGATGCACGCGGCAAGCATGCCCGGAAATGCTGGCGTGCAGCGACCATCGCGGGTTTCGCTACTTGCAGGGTGGTTGTTTGCGGGGACGTGGGCGGTTGTTGCTGTGGTACCCTTTTTCCATTTCCTTCCCGCGGTGCAGGATAGCTTCGCCGAGTTGCGGCAGTGGCTCCAACCTTGGCGGGCCGTGAACGCTTATCATTTGTTTGCCACGATGACGTACGTTCGGTACGAGGCTGTGATCGAAGGTTCGGAAGACGGCCAAGTGTGGCGGGAGTATGAATTTCGTTACAAGCCAGGGAACGTACACCGCTCTCCTGCGATTGTCGCACCGCATCAGCCGCGCGTGGATTTTCAACTGTGGTTTTTGCTGTTGCGAGGTCGCGCACCGCGGGATCGGTACTTTCTGAACTTATTAATGCGGTTGCTGACCAACCCGGGCGACGTTGAGGAGTTATTTGCCTCCGACCCGTTTTCAGGTCGTACACCTCACGCGTTACGCGTTTGGGTTTACCGCTATCGATTTACTGACTGGGGTACGTGGAGCTCGACCGGGGCCTGGTGGCAACGCGAACCGGTGGCCATGCTCGGTCCAATAGAACGCGGCAGCCCTGGGCGTTGATCTCGCTCGATCGCCTATGCTGTATAGAGGGGCCCCTGGTTCAGCCTGTGCGCGGACCCAGGACCGTTTGAAGCTCCAAGGCGCAGCGCCGACTGCTGAAAGGTTCCCCAGATAAACGCACGGTACGCGGGAATCGCAGAGCTAGCCTGGCGATGCTGCCCCCGAAGATAGACAGGTCCAGTCTCCTAACTCTAGCTTGCCGTAAGCTGTGCTCGAGCGTACAACCTGCAAAGATCTTGGCTCTTTTCGGGAGACAATCATGGAAGGGGAACATCTGAGGTTCGGCATTTTTCTCGCGCCATTTCACCCTGTCGGGCAGAATCCGACACTGGCTCTGCAGCGTGATTTTGAACTGATCGAGTGGTTGGATTGGCTGGGTTTCGACGAAGCATGGATCGGCGAACATCATTCGGCAGGTTATGAGATCATTGCCTGCCCCGAGGTCTTTATTGCGGCTGCTGCGGAGCGTACGCGTCGCATCAAACTGGGAACGGGGGTTGTCTCGCTCCCGTATCATCACCCGCTGATGGTGGCTGAACGCATCATGCAGCTCGACCACCAGACCCGTGGCCGAGTGATGTTTGGCGTCGGTCCCGGGGCGTTGCCATCCGACGCTTTCATGATGGGTATTGAGGTTGAGCGCCAGCGCGACATGATGGACGAGGCCTTGGCCGCTTTGGTTCCGCTTTTGCGGGGCGAAGCTGTTACCATGGAAACAGAGTGGTTCAAACTGCGTGATGCCCGTTTGCAACTCGCGCCTTTTACCAAGCCACATGTAGAAATCGCCGTTGCATCGCAGGTTTCCCCTGCCGGTGCCCGTGCTGCCGGAAAGTACGGCTTGAGCTTGCTCTCGCTCGGGGCGACGACAACGGGCGGCTTTAACGCATTGGCGTCGAATTGGGAAATTTGCGAGACAAAAGCTCGCCAGTACGGGCAGCAGGTGTCTCGCAAAAATTGGCGCTTGGTGGGGCCCATGCACGTGGCCGAAACACGAGATAAGGCGAGGGAAAACGTCAAGTTTGGCTTGAAAGCGTGGCTCGATTACTTTCGAGAGGTGGCCGCTTTGCCGCTGGCGCCGGAAGGGCCCATCGACGACGCTGTGGATGCAATGATTGCTTCAGGCTTGGCGGTCATCGGTACGCCAGAGGACGCGGTTGCCCAGATTTACCGTCTCAAAGAGCAGTCCGGTGGCTTTGGGTGCTTCTTGCAAATGGCGCACGAGTGGGCGGACCGGGAATCGACCTTACGAAGCTACGAATTGTTTGCCCGCTATGTCATGCCCGAATTTCAGGGGGCCCTTCACGCCCCACGCGCATCGCGCGACTGGGCAGCGGCGAATCGCACGACGTTCATCGGAGCCGCCGTTCAAGCCATTATGAGCCAAATTGCTCGACATACGGAAGAGCAGCAACAGCAGCAGAAGAAGGGGGCAACGCAGCCAGCCCGAAAAACTGGGAGTTGAAAAGGGCTCAGGGGAGGTTGCTGGCCGTTCGCGGGACGTCTCGACGGGAGAGACAGGCTTTGCTCGTTTCGCAGGTACCGCGGCTGAGCTTGGGTTTGACGGTTTCATTTACGGGGCCGCGAATTGGCGAAGCACGGTAAGAGATCGCAGCGGCCGGCGCAGGTGGGGTGCCAGTAGCCCTGACAGCGCAAGCGCGGTTTCGCTGAGAGCCGTGCTGTCGAACCGCTGCGCTTGCGCCTCGTAGAGCGGGAGCTGTTTGAGGTCCAGCAAAAGTTTTAATGTTGCACCTCGGACGGGGAGCAAACTGCGCTGGGTGGAACGCGGCGAGCAGCTGGAACAGAATACGGCGCTGTGCTCGAGGTCAAGCACCGCGTCGGTGGCAGCACCGAACACCATCCGACAACGAGAGCACTCGGTGAACTGCGGCCCATACCCGGCTTGTTGCAGGAGCTGCATTTCGAAGGCACGGAGAAACGGTGCAGTTGCAGGCCCAGTGACGAGTAAGTTTAACGCCTCGTCCAATAGGTGGAAAAGTTCCGGGACGCCTTGCGCCTCTTCCGTCAGCACGTCGACGAGTTCGACGAGGTACTGTCCGTAGGCTAAACGCTGTGGATCGCTATAGCTTGTGGCCGGCCGGCGAAGCTCGCAGCGCTCTAAGAAAACGAGACCAGGAACTGGGCGTGGCCGGTAATGCATGCACACCCGCGCCAACGGATCCAGGCAATTTGCAAAGCGCCGTTTCGAATTCTTTGCTCCCTTGGCAATGCCCGTGAGTTTACCAGCTTGGTCGGTCAGGAACGTGACGATTTTGTCGGCTTCCGCATAGGAGCGTACCCGGAGGATGATTGCCTCATGAGCGACGCTTTGGACCACGGTCTTCTCACCAAACCACGGATGACTTTGCTTGACAAGGCGGAAATGCGTTCTTAGCTTCCAGACCGCTTTCCGTGTACTCTCCGCGACGCACTGCCAAGGGGCAAACGCATTATGACCGACGCAATCAAGGACAATACGTTGACGAGCCCGGAAAAAGCCAACGGCACCGATACGGAAACGGCTGAGAATCAAGCGCAATCAGCTCCGTCATCGGGCCGAGAGGAACTCGAGGAGCTTCGGGCAAAAGTACGCGAGCTCGAGCTCGAGGTCGAGGAGGCGCGTAAAGCCTACCTTTACGAGCGTGCTGAGCTCGAAAACTTTAAAAAGCGCGTGCAGCGAGAACAGGCTGACTTGATGCGTTTCGCTACCGAGCCGTTGGTGCGCGATCTCTTGCCGGTGGTGGATAATCTCGAAAGGGCACTACAGCACGCAAAAGCGGGGGAGCAGTCCATCATCCAAGGCGTGGAGCTAACCCTAAAGATGTTTCTGGACGCACTCCAGCGACACGGAGTAACCCGGGTGGAAGCTATTGGGGAAGTTTTTGACCCCGCGCTCCATGAGGCGGTGGCGCACCTGGCCTCGGAGGAACATGACGCAAACCGCGTGATCGAACAACATCAAGTGGGCTATATGCTCCACGATCGGCTCGTCCGCCCAGCCTTGGTCAGTGTAAGCCGTGGCCGTGTCAATGGGGGAGCAAATGGAAGTTCGCTTGCAGCAACGGAAGAGAGTGATTAACGCTCGCAGTGGTCCAATAACGTTAAACGAGGCGCGTGAAGGACACGCGAAGGAGATAGAGGGCGATGAGTAAAGCGATTGGTATCGATCTTGGCACGACAAACTCATGCGTGGCGGTGATGGAGGGTGGCGAGCCTAAAGTCATCACCAACGCCGAAGGCGGAAGAATTACGCCTTCGGTCGTGGCGTTTACCGATTCTGGCGAAATCCTCGTGGGGCAGATTGCTTACCGGCAAGCCATTACGAACCCGGAAAACACGATTTTTGCGGTAAAGCGGCTCATGGGTCGAAAGCACAACGACCCTGAGGTACAGCGTGCCATGAAGGTGCTGCCCTATAAAATTGTGTCTGCCGAGAACGGCGACGCTTGGGTGGAAGTGCGGGGTAAGCGGTACAGTCCCCCAGAAATCTCTGCCTTCATCCTTCAAAAGATGAAGAGAACCGCAGAGGACTACCTCGGTGAGCCGGTAACCGACGCGGTGATCACAGTGCCGGCTTATTTCAACGACAGCCAGCGTCAGGCCACGAAGGATGCGGGCCGGATCGCCGGTCTAAACGTGCTCCGGATTATCAACGAGCCGACGGCCGCCGCTTTAGCGTACGGCTTGGATAAAAAGAAAGACGAGAAGATTGCTGTGTTTGACCTTGGTGGGGGTACGTTCGACATCTCCATCTTGGAAATTGGCGATGGTGTATTCGAAGTAAAGGCGACCAACGGTGACACTTTTCTCGGCGGAGTCGATTTCGATCAGCGCATTATCGAGTACCTGGCGGATGAGTTCCGTAAGGATCACGGCATCGACTTACGCAAGGACCGCATGGCCTTACAGCGGCTTAAGGAAGCGGCCGAGAAGGCGAAATGCGAACTGTCTACCTCGATGGAGACAGAAATCAATTTGCCGTTTATCACCGCCGATGCCTCGGGACCCAAGCACCTGAATATGAAGCTCACGCGCGCTAAACTCGAGGCATTGTGTGCTGACCTGCTCGATCGGCTCGAAGGGCCGTGCCTAGCTGCGCTAAAAGACGCGGGACTCAGCGCGAGTGACATCGATGAGGTGATCCTCGTCGGTGGAATGACACGCATGCCAGCCGTCCAAGCGCGTGTGCGTAAGTTGTTTGGCAAAGAGCCGCACAAGGGTGTCAATCCCGACGAGGTGGTAGCCGTCGGCGCCGCGATCCAGGCCGGTGTTCTCCGCGGCGAGGTAAAAGACGTTCTCTTGTTGGATGTCACGCCTTTGTCGCTGGGGATCGAGACACTCGGTGGGGTCTTCACCAAGATTATCGAACGAAACACGACGATTCCGACCCGTAAGAGCCAGATCTTTTCCACCGCTACTGACAACCAGACTGCAGTGACCATCCGAGTGTACCAAGGCGAACGAGAGATGGCCGCAGATAACAAGCTCCTCGGTCAGTTCGATCTCGTGGGTATTCCACCGGCACCGCGGGGAGTGCCGCAGATTGAAGTGACCTTTGACATCGATGCTAACGGCATTGTGCACGTATCCGCCAAGGACCTTGGCACCGGCAAAGAGCAGTCCATTCGTATCACGGCGTCAAGCGGTCTTACGGAAGAGGAAATTAAACGCATGGTCAAAGAGGCAGAGATGCACGCTGCTGAAGACCGCAAGCGGCGCGAGACAGCTGAAGCGCGCAACCAGCTCGATGCGTTGGTGTATCAGACCGAGAAAAACCTGAAGGAGCATGGCGCTGCCCTTGACCAGCCGACGCGTAGCGCCATTGAAGATGCACTCGCGCAAGCCAAGAAGGAACTTGAGGGGAACGATGCAGAGGCCATGCGACGCGCGGCTGAGCGACTCACCCAGTCGGCTCATAAGCTTGCCGAGGTGATCTACCACCGGGCCCGTGGGGCGACGGCGCAGAGCCAAGGTGGTGAGGATCGTAGCGGGGCTTCGACGCAACGTGGTGGCGATGATGCCGTCGATGCTGACTTCGAAGAAGTAAAAGGTTCGTAGGCGACCCCGATGCTTCGTATGCACAAAGGCCCTCCCTCGACCATGAGGGAGGGCTTTTGTATCTTGGGCGGGAGGTCTCTCGACGGTGCCGGGCAAGCGAGATTATTACGAAATTTTGGGTGTTAGGCGTTCGGCGAGCTCGGAAGAGATTAAAAAGGCGTACCGCAAGCTCGCGTTGAAGTATCACCCGGATCGGAATCCAGGCGACAAGGAGGCAGAGGAAAAATTCAAGGAAGCCTCCGAAGCCTATCAGGTCTTGAGCGATCCCGAGCGCCGCGCCCAGTATGATCGTTTCGGGCACGCGGCCTTCGAGCAAGGGGGGGCAGGTTGTGGGGGGTTTGACTTTTCCGCGAGCACCTTCGAGGATTTGTTCGGTGAAATCTTCGGAGAGTTTTTTGGAACGAGCGGAAAAAGAAGTCGTTCGCGAGCGCGGCGCGGGGAGGATCTGCGTTACGACTTGGAAATTTCTTTTGAAGAGGCAGCCTTTGGCACGGAAAAAACCATCCAAGTGCCGCGGCTTGCGAGCTGTGACGCGTGCCGCGGCCGCGGCACGAAGGACGGCGCTGAGCGTGCAACTTGCCCGACTTGCCGTGGTGTAGGCCAGGTTCGCTACCAACAAGGCTTTTTCACCATCGCCAAGACCTGCGGCCAATGTGCGGGCCAGGGAACGATCATACGGGACCCTTGCCGTGTGTGCGGAGGTTCGGGGGTGGTGCAAAAAACACGGGCCCTGAACGTGCGCATCCCCGCCGGAGTTGACACGGGAACTCGCCTGAAGCTCAGTGGCGAGGGAGAAGTTGGTCGAGGCGGAGGGCCCCCGGGAGACTTGTACGTCGTCTTGCGGGTCCGCGAGCACCCACTGTTTCGCCGCGAGGGCGTGGATGTACTCTGTGAGGTTCCCATTAGTTTCACCCAAGCAGCGCTTGGAGCGGAAATCGAAGTGCCCACGCTCGAGGGTAAAGTGAAGCTGAAAATCCCAGCCGGTACCCAATCGGGCACTGTGCTTCGACTGCGGGGAAAAGGTGTGCCCGAACTCCAAGGGCATGGCCGCGGAGATCAACTGGTGCGGATTTTGGTTGAAGTTCCTCGCAAACTGTCGCAAAAGCAGCGGGAGCTTTTGGAAGAATTTGCCCGACTCAGCGGCGAGGAAGTTCACCCCTTGGCAAAGGGTTTTTTTGAAAAAATGAAGGAGATTTTCGGTTGATGAGCACACGAGCAGCGGGGATCTGGACACTCCCCGTAGTGGTAGGTCTAGGAGCTACTTTGGCGGGTTGCGCGGCCAAGGTACAGGCACCGCCAGAGCCACCGGCGACGGTGCGTCGGGCCGAAGAAGCGTTTCGTTTGCGCGATTACGAACGTGCCATTGAACTTTATCGCGCGTACGCGGACTTAGTTCATCGCGATCCCTACGTTCCCCGTGTGCTCTATAAGGCCGGATTGGCCCAGTATCAGTTGGGGCGTTACCAAGAAACCTTGAACACTTTGGAAGAGTTACGCTCGCGCTATCCAGATAAGCACTGGGTTCAGGTAGAGGCCTTGCGTGGGGACGCCCTGCGGGCGCTGGGTAACCCGATTGCGGCAATCGAGGCATGGGATCAGGCTTTCGCGGCCGCGCGGCCAGCGGATGAATCGAAACTACGTTTGCGCGTTGCTACAGTTGCGCGGTCGTTGTCGGACGAAGACCTCGCTGAAGCCGTCGAACTGGTGCAATCGAAAGCAGCTCGAGAAATTCTCCTAGCCGCAGTGGCACAGCGGCAACAGCCAGAGATCCCTGAGCCCTTGCCCGACTTTGAGGGCATCGAGCCAACTCCACCGTCAGTTGCTGAACCCGGAGAGGTGGCGCCCTTGGCAGAGGCTGCGCAAGCGGAGGTGAGCGAGCCCAGCTGGCCAGCGGGCCGAGCTGCGGAGCCACTGGGGACGCCTTGGCGGATTGGCGTGTTGGTCCCCGGCCCAGGGATCGACCGAGGAGTGGCTCAGGCTGTTCAACTGGCCGTTGGAGCGGAACGTGTAGTGGTGCGGGAGACCACGAGCGACGCAGAAGGGTTACAGGGCGCCTTGCGGGCTTTGGCCGACGATCCGGGAATTGTGGCAGTGGTGACGCCGGCAGTATTCCCGGGGCTTGCTGCGATTGCCCGCGAATATGCCTTACCCATGGTTAACCTTGGGGGAGGGGAACCGGCGCCTTATGTGATTGCCGCGGGCCTAACGGAAGGGGAAGCGCTAAATGCCCTGTTGGATTATGCGGTCCGCCGCGCCAGGCTACGACGCTTCGCCGTCGTCTACCCGAACACCCCGGTTGGCCGACAGTTCTTTGCCCGAGCCCAAAGCGAAATTTTGCGTCACGGCGGCGAAGTCGTCGGTACGGATGCTTATCCCCCGGATACCCGTGGGGTCTCGGCGGCTTTATTGCGCCGCTGGCGAGATCGCGACAACATGCAAGCTGTGCTGCTTGGGGACCATGTACTCACGGCCGCCGCCTTCGCTCGGCTGCTTCAGCGAGAAATGCCGGACATCCCTTTGCTGGGCGTAGAAGACTGGGGCCAACTCGCCTCCATGATCCCTGACATCAGTGGGGTGGCGTTTGCGTCGGTGCTTGCGCTTGCCCAGTCCGAGCATCCTGCAGTGGAAGAGTTCCGGAAATCGCTTGGACGCCTACCCACTTCTCAAGAGACCAACGCTTACGAGGCCGCCCGGTGGTTGCAGGACGTGTTAACGAGCTTGCCAGGAAACGTTACACGTGCGGAAATTTGGGCGGCGCTGCAGCGATCCTACCGATTTGACGGCGCGAGCGGCACTGTTGAGGTCGCACAGGGGCGTTTCCTTCGTCGGCCTCTCGTTTTTCAGTTTTCCAAGGGTGAGCTGCACGAGGTTCTCTAAGCAACCGCTACCGCATGGCTCGCCCCTGCCGGGGATTGATGTGCTAGAGGCACCGAAGAACCCGTTCCTAGTATCTCAGTGTGACCGTGTGGAGAGTGTTTGAGTAGCGTTCTCTCCCCGTGGTTCGGGTAAGCCAAGGTCTTGAGCGAGGCTTTTTACAAGCTTGTCCACAGAAAAGGATCCCTCTCGCGCTGCCCGGAAGGCATTTTTGCGAAACTCAGCGACACGCTGGTGGTCGGGCAGGATGATGCCGAGCGGCAGAGCGGCAGTTTTTTCGTCGTTGCGTAAGCGGCTGACGAGTTTTAACCCGTCTGCCCTTGGCAACGAGAGGTCGACAAGCACAACTTCAGGTTGGACGAGTGGCACCAGTTCCACGACCTGGCGGTAATCGAGCGCTACCGAGGCAGAACAGCGAATTTTGGCGAGTGCAGTCCGCAGCTCGCTGGTCATTTCAATGTTGTTGCTGGCGACGAGAAGGCGCTGCACAGAACCATAGGTGGATAACAGCCACGTGGCACAAGCGTGAACGTCAAAAGGGCTGGGAAAGAAGGTAGCTTCACCGAAGAGGAAACCGAATTTGCCGTCAGCGCAATACGCGAACACAGTCCATGCTCCAGTGTGACTCACTACCCGGGCGAGGGCGGCAATCGGGTCGTGCGCTCGATTCAGAAGGTTGACCGCGAGTAGCAGTGGCCCTTCTTTGGCGGGTGCGGCGAGGTCAAGGGTATTCAGGTAACGCGCTTGCGGGAGTTGTCTCAGCAAGCGTTGAACTCCCTCACGACATTCTTTGTTTTCCTCGAGGTGGACGACCGTGAATCCTGGGGTCTTGGCCACTTGTGCCAGTGTAGTCTGGCTCCCGGCCATGGGTTGCGCAGCTGGGAAAGCGTTTTCCGCCGCCCCAACCGTAGGTGTTGGGCTCGGCTCCTCGAGCGCCGGCTTGGATGATGCCGTCACCACGGCTGCGTCCTGCAGCGCCAGCGTTGGCCGTGGCTTGCCGCTAGCAGCCGCACGGCGGAGCTCGTCGAGAGCGGCTTCGAGTTGCGCACGCTCCTCTCTCTCGCCCTGCAAACGCCCGTGAAGCTCCTCGACATTCGCTTCGAGTTCCTGGAGTTCTCGCTGCAACTTTTGGAGCTCTGCTTCCTTGGCCTGCAAAGCATCGGTGCGCTGGTTCAATTCCAGCAGGTAGCCGGCCACCACGGCCGAGTGGTTCTGAGCGGCCTCGGCCCGTAGGCGCTCGAGCTCCTCCACGCGTGCTTCCAGCCGGTTCACCTCCGCTTTGTACTTCCGGAGCTCCTCGGGTGAAAGGCGCTCTTTGCGCAAGCGTTCGCATTCTCGATCGAGTTGGCTAACCAAGGTCTCCAGCTCGGCTACCCGCAGTGTCAAAGCCCCCCGTTCGGCAGACAGTTCGTCAATGCGTGCGGTTAGTGCAGTTTGCGCCTGCAGTGCGGCCACTCGCTGCTCCTCTCGTTCCTGGCCAAGTTGGCGGATGACGGCTGAAAGCTTTTCTACTTGCGCTTTTAGCTCCGTGCGCTCGTGTTCCAGCTCCAGCAAATCAGCCGTCGGCATGCCTGGTCGGGCAGCTTTTTCTCGTTGCCACAAGGCAATTTGTGCTTGCAACTGTGCTTGTTGGGCACGAGCTGCATCGAGGGCGTTGCGCAAGGCATCACGCTCCGCATCGAGCTGTTGGCGTACCGCCAGGTAGCTTGTCTGCTCCTTGCGGCGGAGCGCCTCGCTCTCCTGCCAACGTGCCACGGCTTCGTCACGCTCTTGCACAGCTCGTTGCTGCGCGGCCGCCAGTGCGCGATGTTCGTCTGCGAGCCGCTTGAGGTGGCTTTTCAGAGTTTGGTTCTCTTGCGTGAGAACTTCTTGTGCTTGCAGTATCGCGACGGACTGCTCCTGCAATGCTTGAAGGTGTTCGCGCGCCAGCTCGAGCTCGGCAAGCGTTTTTTCGTAGGCAGTTCTGTTTTCTTCGGCGCGCGCCTCGAGCAGGCTCGCTCTGTTTTCCAAGCTGCGGTACTGAGCTTGCAAGTCTTCGTAGGCATGCTCTTTGGCGAGCAGGGCCTCTCGAAAGGCGTGCAGCTCTTTCTGAGCCCCGTCTGCGGCTTCAGTGAGTGCGGCTGCACGTTGAGGCCAAGTGGCAAGCTCGGCTCGCAGCGCAGCAATTTCCTCTTGGTAGCTGCTCTCCGCGCGGGCGCTTTTCGCGTACGCCTGAGCAAGGGCATTTTGGAGCTCGCCAATTTCGCTTAGCAGGTGATCCCGTTCGTGCTCGAGCGCCAGCACTTTCCGGTCTCGCTCCGACAAGCTGTTTTGGTACTCTTCGACGAGGCGTACCTTCGTTTTCTCCTGCTCGGCCAGCTGGGCAGTTAATGCCGTGGCGCGAGTTTCCGCCTCTTCTAGCGCTTGTCGGAACCGCGCGGCCTCGTCCAGCAAGTGTTTGTTTTGCTGCTGCAGCTCGTGCTGCTGTGCCTCCAGCAGACCTTGCCGGTGCGTCTTTGCTTTCAGGGCTGCATCGAGCTCAGCGTGTCGGCGTCGGCTCTCTTCCTGCTCGGCGTACACGGTGCGGATGAGCGCACCCAAACGCTGTCGATCTCGCGCCGCGGTATCGGCCTCGGCGATGTGGCGTCGCTCCAGTGCATCGTAAGCCTGAGACTGAAGCCGGTAGGCAAGCTCCCAGCGGGCGCCTTCAGACCGTGCTTGGGCCGCAGCGAGTGCTGCGGCATGGTGCTCGACCGTGGTTTTTTGCAAGGCCGCATCGAGGACCCGGACTTGCCAGCAAGCCTGTTCGATTTCGGCTTCGGTATGAAGCCGCTCGAGCTCGAGTTCGTTGATCTTTTGTTGCAAACCAAGCCGATCGCGTTCCCAAGATGCAAGTCGTTCCGCGGAGTGCCGGCGCTCTTCTGCCAGCTGCTCTCGGTAGGACTCGAGTAAAGCGGTGGTACGGGTAATTTCGGTCTTGACCTCCGAGAGCTGTTGCAGGAGCTCGGTCGCATGTGCTTCTGCTTGCGCACGCTGAAACTCATGTTCAGCACAGGTCTCCCGTAGAGCGGCGATCTCCTCCACGTACCGTGCTGCCCGGTCCTCGAGTGCGGCACGAGTGGACGTGGCAGCTTGGAGTAACTCACGAAGACGATCAAGTTCAGTCGTCGCTTGTTTGCCCGTCGACTGCGCCTGTTCGAGTTCGGCCCGCAGAGCAACGAGCCGCTGCTCGCTCTCCTCTCGATAGCGGTCGAACCGCTGCCGCAGTTCGTCGAAACGCTCCTGCCACTGTGCATCACGTTGGCGAGCGAGCGACTCGAAGACCTCTCGTTCTCGTTGTCGCTCTTGACGCTCGGTTTCCAACTCCTCTTCGACACGGAGGACCTGCTCGGCATCTTGTTGGGCACGCATCTGCAGAGAGCACAGCTGTGCCTGCAAAGTTCCCAGCTCTCGCTCCAGAGCAGTCGAGCGGTTTTGCTCTTCCTCGAGGGCACGCGCTAGATCGTCGCGTGCTTGCCGCCACTCCGCCTCCTTCGACGCGGACTCTGCCCGCCAGCATCGCCGCTCTTGGTCGTGTTCGGCGCGCAGCAAATCCAACTCCGCGCGAAGCGACGTGAGCTGCCTTTCAAGTTCGCGAATGCGCTGCTCGGCCTGTTGCAGGGCGGAGGTCAGGGTTTCGTTCTCGTGTGCGCGCTGCCGAGCGGTTTCGAGAGCTTGTTCCAGTTGCCCTCGCAGCGTGGCATGCTCCCGCTCCAGCTGTTCGACGGCTTGACGCAACGTGGCGGTACGGGACGCCTCTGAAGCATAGGCCTTTTCTGCTTGGGCAAGGGCAGTTCGCAGCTGTTCCAGCTCGGCGTGGGTGCTCTGTGCAAGGGCTTGCAGCCGTTCCAATTCGGCTTGGAGGACGGCATTTTCCGTTTCCAGGTCTGCGGCCCTGGCATGAGCGTTCTCAAGCAGTGCTTCCAGCTCAGCGGCTCGTTGGCGCATGCTCTCTGCAGTGATCTGCCAGTGAAGCAGCTGCTCGCTCGTGGATTTTAGTTGCTCGCGGGCTTCGCCGAGTTCTTGCTCGAGCTGTTGGCGTATTTGTTGGGCTGCGCGCTTAAGGGCGTCAATCTGACTGAGCGCTTCGCGATAGCGTGCTTCGGTTAACTGGAGCCTCTCGCGTGCGGCCGAATCGGCAAGCTGTAACCGCCGCAGGAGTTGATCTCGCTCTTGGCGTAAGGACTCAACCGTCGACTGCAACAAGATGAAGTCTTCGATTGAAGGTGTTCGGTTAAAGTGCGCGTCGTGCTCCGCCATCGGGTACAGCTCTAAGCCCCTGTCGGCTCGGCCGCAGCTAGGCGTGCGGGCAGGATCTCTTTACCGGCCACCCGGACCATCTCCTCGATCAATTGTTCCTTGTTAAACGGCTTGGTGAGGTAACCTTGCGCTCCGACTTCCCGAGCACGGTTACGGTGCTTGTCGCTCGACCGCGAGCTGCACACGATCACGGGTAGGTGGCAGAGCCGCGGCTGGCGCCGGATCTCGGCAATCAGCTCGTAGCCGTGCATGCGTGGCATTTCGAGATCGGTGATGACCAAGCGAAAGCGGCCGGTAGCCAGTTTGTCCAAGGCATCTAAACCGTCGACTGCGGTGTCGACCTCCCAGCCTTCGCTTTGGAGGAAGCGGCTGGTGAGCTTACGCACGCTAATGGAATCGTCGACGACCAGAATGGCGTCCGCGCGAACTTCGATCGCATCGCTATGGGCTTCGAAAATGAATGTGGACTGATGCACTGCCTCGGCCTGCAGGAGTTCGAACAGGTGGGCCACATGCAGTGTGAAGATGACCGTTCCATCGCCAGAGATCGTTGCTCCGGAAAGAAACGGGTGCGACTCCAAGATCCGACCTAACGGTTGAAGTACGGCCTCGCGTTGTGGTTCGACATGATCGACGATGAGGGCCATCAGTTTGTCGCCGCTGCGCAGTAGCAGGCCGGTGGCCACATCACTGGGTGAAGGTTCCCCGACCAAAGGTCCAAGGAACAGCACAGGAACCAGCTCATTCCGCACTTGCAGCATCGGCTGCCCGTCGACTTCCATCAGTTGGTCTCGGTGCACGCTGACGGCCTGCTCCACGAAATCCGCGCCGATCGCGTAGCGATGGCTGCCCGCATGCAGGATCAGGACCTCGTCGATACTGGAGCTAATGGGCAGCATGAGCCGGATGGTGGTGCCTTCGAAATCGCGGGATTCCACCTGCAAGGTGCCATTCAAGGCGGCGACTTCTCGTGCAACGACATCCATCCCTACGCCACGCCCTGAAAGGTCGGTCACTTCGTCGCCGGTGCTGAAGCCGGGTCGGAAAATCAAAGACATCAAGTAATCTCGCGAGGGGTGTGCGTTGACAGGAATCAGACCGAGGGCGCGCCCTTTGGCGAGAATGGCATCGTAGTCAATGCCCCGGCCATCGTCTTGAACCTCAATGGTTACACTATTGTGCCGGGGATGCGCGGCAATGCGGATGGTGCCTGCCGTGGCTTTTCCGCGAGACTGTCGGTCAGCAGGTAGTTCAATGCCGTGCGAAATGGCGTTTCTTACCAGGTGCAAGAGGGGAGCATATAAGGCCTCGACGATGGCTTTGTCTAATTGTACCTCGCCACCCTCGAGAACGAGGTCGACGATTTTCCCGGCCTGGCGAGCAGCTGTCCGTATGGGCCGTACTAAACGGCGGAAGACGGTTTCTAGGGGAATCATCCGGAGGCGAGTGATCTGGCGCTGCAAGGCCGACGTGATTTTGTTGAATTGGCGCGACTCGTCGCCAAACGATTCGATCAGTTTACCCAACTGATCGGCGATCTCTCCTGTGTCCGTTGCCAGTTCGATGACGCTACGCGCAAGGATGTTGACGTCGTCGTACTTGTCAAACTCGAGATCGGTAAAGAAATTGTCCGTGTCAGCTGCTGCCGCTGTGTCAGCGGCCCCGCTCTGCGCGCGGCGCTCGCCGATGGTGTACTCGTAGTGTTCTTGGAAGCCTTGGATGAGGTCCGTGAGGCGGCGGCGGCAATAGTCGAGTTTGTCGCGCAGTTCAGCGAATGTTTCGATTTTTCGCTCCATCCGCGTGCGGCTGACGACCAGCTGGGTGACCTGGCTCATCAACGAATCTAATCGGGCCGCATGGATGCGTACGGTGGCCGCCTCGGGGTTTTGGTCGATGCTCAAGCTGGCTTCTGGGGTGGCGCTTGTAGCCACTTCCGGCTGGGGCTCGTAGGGCGAGATCTCCTCGGCCAACGGCTGCCGGCTCAGAGCAGCGATCTCTTGGGCTACTTGCTGTGCCCCATCGGGCGCGGTGGGTATGCCAACACGTGCCTGGCTGACAAAGGCACGAATGCTGTCGGTGAGGCGGAATAAAAGGTCTACCACGCGAGGCGTGGGCACGCGCAGGGTCTCGTTTAACACAGCCTCGAGTAACGATTCCCCCTGGTGGACGTGTTCGGCGATGTGATCTAAGCCCACGGCGCCGGCCGCCCCTTTAAGGGTATGGAAGCGGCGAAACAAAGCTTGCAGCAAACTCCGGTCTTCAGGCTGGCGCTCGAGCTGAAGCAGCAAACGCTCGGCAGCTTCCAAGGCTTCTTCCGCGTCGAGCACAAACGCCTCGAGTAACTCGGCGTCGACTTCGGATCCGAGGGAAAGTGGAGAACTGCAGGGCACCGCGCTGGCAGGACGCAGGAAGGCGGGAAGCTCGGGGAGGGTCAGACCGGCCAATTGAAAGATTGCCTCTAGCGTACTCTGCACGGGCGCCAGGCTCTCAGGTGGGAGATCACCGCTGTGTGCTGCTTGAGCAAAGCAATCTTGAAGATAACGGGCGAGGTTCGAGAGATCCTCTCGGCCGACCATAGCGGCCGATCCCTTGATGGTATGGAAAACTCGCGAGAGATCGTAAAGCGAATGGCTTTTTTGGTCCGGGTCATTTACACCACGGAGAAGTTCCGGCACACGGGCGAGGTTATCGCGCAACTCTTCGTTGAAGGTTGCTTCGAGTTCGGCGCGCCAGGCTTCATCTTCGCTGGTCCTTGTTGGCTCGCAATCCGTAGGCTTTGCCGGTAGCGGACTGGATTGCTCCATTTCCGCTTGCTCTCGAACGAGCTGGCGGATCTCCTCGGGAAAGCAGAGGAAGAATTCCGTGAAGAGGTTTTCCTGCCGTTCCGGGTCTGCCCCTTCCATGGCATCTTCCAGGAGTGCTTCGACAAAGGGTAAGCTGAACTGCATCTGCTGGAGCAGTGCTGCCCGGCGGAGGTTAGGAGGCAAATGCCTGGAGAGTAGATCGGAGAGCCATTCGATCGTTGCCCCCGCTCGACTCAAATAGGTGAGCCCGACAAGGCTCGCGCTTCCTTTGAGCGAATGACCGTAACTACGCAAACGCTCGATGGCAGGGCGATCCTCAGGATCCTCATTGAGCCGCGTGAGCTCGTCGCGGATCCCTTCGAGAAGGCGCAAGACGTCCTCGCGGAACAGGTCTTTAATTTCTTCGAGCCGGAATCGGTCGGCCATAGTTCCCGCCTCACGAAGGACCAAGTTGCCCCTAGGAGAACGTCAGTGCTCGGCCGTTCCCCCTGGTGCTCGCCTCGGAGAGCTCGCCCTCCCCAGCAATGACGTTCTCTGCATTCGCCGTGGGCTCGGGTGGGAGAGCGGCAGTGGGTAGTTCGGCCTCGAGCTCAGGAATGCGGAACAGACCAATTTGCTCGTTGAGCTGTTTGGCCACTTCGAAGAGGCTAGTCGAGTTCTGTTGTGTGCGTTCGGCAGCGAGTTGTGCTTGCCGTGCAACTTCTGAGATGCTCTGCATCGCAGCGCTTACTCGTTGCGCTGTCGCAGCTTGTTCTTCGGTTGCCCGGGAGATGTCGGCAATCAGCTCGGCACTTTGCGTCGAGGCTTGTAAGATTTCCTCGAGGCTTGCGCCGGCATTGAACACCATCGAAGTTTGCTCTTCCACGTGTTGAGCTTGACGTTCGATGTTGCCAACTGCGTCGTTAGTTTCCGCCTGGATAGATGCAATGAGTTCGGCGATTTCCCGCGTGGCAGCTTCGGTCTGTTCTGCGAGTTTGCGGACTTCGTCAGCGACCACACTAAAACCAAGGCCGTGCTCACCGGCACGCGAAGCCTCGATTGCGGCATTGAGCGCGAGCATGTTTGTTTGCGCCGAGATTTTTTGAATGGTGTTGGTGATCGTCGAAATTTCCATGGATCGCTCACCAAGTCGCTTGATCTTCACCGCTGCCGCTCGGGTGTTCTTCTGCAGCGCGTCCATGCCGGCGATCACTCGTTTGACAAGATCACCGCCTTGCTGCGCGGCAGCCTCGGTTTTACGAGCCGCCTCGGCAGCCACGGCGGCGTCGCTTTGTACAGCTCGAATCCTCTCTGTCATGTCGACCACGCTTTCGGTGGTTTCTGCGACTTCGTCTGCCTGTCGGACTGCCCCTGCTACCAGTTGGTCCGCGGAACTGCGAATGCCGGTGGCCGCATCGAACACCCGTGCCGACGCTCCGCGAAGATGTTGAATGAGGGCACCGACGTTTTCGAACATCAAGTTTAACGCGTCAGCGAGGTTCCCCAGAGTTCCGCTGCCGACCACCGCTCGCTGAGTGAAGTCGCCGTCGGCTGCCGCAGCGACGACCACGAGCAAGTCACGAATTTCTTTTTGCAAACGTCGATGTTCTTCCTCGGCTTGAACCAAGGCGTCTACGCGTTCATCTAAGGCTTGATTTAAGCCCTGGGCGAGCAAGCCGAGCTCATTTCGCGCCCGCACCCGTGCACGAGCGCGGTAGTTGCCCTTCTGGATCTCGGCAACTACATTCGCCAAGGCGCGAACGGGCCGGGAGAAGCTCGCCGACACCAGGAGTGCCGTAAGAACGAACCCGCCAATCAAGGCACTGGCCAGGCTGGTTGTCATTTTTCTCAATTGCACAACCGGTTCGAGAGCTTCTTCCTCGGTAATTTCGGCAACGACGAGCCAATCGAGACCGTGCAGATTTTCCAGTGGTGCGGAGGTCCCGAGCACGGGCACCCCACGGTAACCAATGTAGCGTCCGGAAAATGCTTCTTGTCCTGGGGCTAAACGCGTTGCTTCGGTATCAATTTTCTGACGGAGGACCGCGGTCCGCGCTTGAGCTATTGTCGGGTCGTTCTGACCCAACTCCCCAAGGAATCGGGACTCGCTGCGGAGAAGTTGGTCCCTGGCTCCGGCTCCGACTAGGTATGCTTCACCCGTTTGTCCTAGACCCGATCGCGCCCACTGGTTGTCAGCCGTCATGATGGCATTGATTTCCTCGATGTTCAGCTGAACGATGAGGGCGCCAATTTTCTGGCCTGCTTCATAAATCGGACTGCCTGCAAAAGCCGAAGCTCGCCCGTGCTGGGCGAAGTAGGGCGAAAAATCTAGGAAAATATAGTCGCCTTCGCGGGCTTCTGTCTGCAGCCGCTGAAACAGTTGGCCCATGGCGCTCTGGGCGAATCGGCCCTCGAGGAGATTGACCTGGAAGTCCGGCCCCTTGTTGACGGAGTAAACGACTCGTCCGGTGGCCGTGTCTACCAGGTAAACGTCTTCGTAACGGAAGCGTACCGCGGTATTAACGAACACTGGATGCCAGACCGCGTGGTAGCTGCTGTAACGCGTATTGTCTTTGGCATTCTCGAGCAGCAGTTTTCGAGTGGGTGGATTAGGGTTGTTGGCAATATACTGCGACTGTAGGTATATCCCCGATCGCTGCGGTGGCACCACCTCGCTGAGGCTGAGTGTCTTGTTGGCAAGCTCGGTACCGAAGAAGACACTGAAGTATTGCTTGACGGCCTCTTGGTGCGATCGCAATTTGTCACCCTCGGTTGCCGGGTCGCTTTCCAGCTCTTTCACCGCGGTAATAAACTGGCGGACTGCCAGAGCTGTGCTCGGATTCCGGGCTAAGCTGAGGACCTGGTCCTCGAGGCCGTTGAGGTAACGCTCGACCTCTCGCTGCTTGTTGTCGCGGACAGTAGCCAGTTGCCGAAGGGCTTGTTGGCGTAGCGAATCCGAGGCGACGCGGTAGCCAATGTAACCTACCGCTGCGATGGCAGCGACCGCTAACGGGACAAAGGCAATGATCAACTGCCATAGAATGGGGAAGCGAACCGCACGAGTGCGCTTTGCTGAGGTTTTTTCTTCTGCCTTAGTCGCCATCTGGAACTCCTCCCTTCGGGCACAATTCAGGCGCGTGACTGGATCGCGAGCCCCTGTGTTCGGCCTTGTTGAAACCCCTGTTGAGTCAGAGTTACGGCAGCTTGTGCGAGGCTTCGAGGGTCGAGCACGGATACGACGCCTAGCGGTCCCTCCCAGTAACCTTTGATGTGTGGTCGTCCAGTTCCGGCTTCTCCGCCAGAGCGGATTTCGCGGGGGTTAATGGGCCGTACCTCCCGCACACGGTCAACCACGAGTCCGAGATGGATGCTGTCGACAGACAGGACTAGAACGTGATCCTCGGGTGTGAATAAACGAGGTTCAAAACCCACTAAAAGGTCGAACCGGACTAGGGGTAGGACTTCACCCCGTAAATTGATCACCCCAACGACCAGATCCGGGGCCCGAGGTACGGGTGCTGGCGTCTCGTCGAACAAAACTTCTCGTGCGGCACTCACCGGAACGGCAAACAGCTCACCGTTACGGGAGAAAACGCAGTGCTCGTGCCCGAGTTGAGCCAGCCGCTCGGACAGTTGATCCGCCACGTCCATTGTGGGCGGAGCGGTTACAGGTTCGGTGCGTGCTGGTGCGTCGGCGGCGGCCTTCATACGTACTTCCGCACAATGGCCAGCAAGTCGTTGGGGGAAAATGGCTTGGTCAGGTAATCGGATGCCCCTTGACGCTGACCCCAGAATCGATCACTTTCCCCATTTTTCGAACTGACGATGACAATCGGGATGTGCTTTGTTGCGGCATCGCGTTTCAACTGGCGACAGGTGGCAAAGCCATCTTGCCCAGGCATGACGATGTCTAACAGGATGAGATCGGGTTGATCTGCGCGGGCTCGCTCGATGGCTTCAAGGCCGTTACTAGCACGAATGCATTCGTAGCCTGCTGGCCTCAAGGTATCGGCCATCAGCTGTACGTCGCTGCGAATGTCATCGACGATCAAGATCTTCGGCATGGTTTTCGTTCCCCTTGAGCGATTAAACTCCTCAGCAAATCAAAGCTCTCTTGCTCATGACGCACCCACGAGCGGGGGCGTTCGTTCCCTTTCGGCTTGCGAAATGCTTTCTTGGCTAGTACCTGCAGAGGGCGCCGTTGGGTCTCCTCGGTTGGACTCCGCTGAATTTGCTGGCTTGCTGGGGACGGGAGGCGCGCTAATGCGCGCTTCCGCCTCGAACAACGAGTGTACGACGGTGCGGATCCCCCGTTCGTGAAGCGAAGCTTGTTGCGCGGTCTGGTCGGCTAAGGTGGGAGGGGGAACCTTTTCCGGTGAGAGTACCCCGATGATTTCTGCGGATGCCATTTCAGGTAACCGAGCCGTTAACGCGAGCTGATCCCACAAGGCTCCGGCCCAAGTGATCTCGACGAAGACGGCCTGGGGACCGAAAAGCCGGGTGATCATGGGAAGCTGGCGGAAACCTTCCGTGATGTGAAAAATCTGCCAGTCGGGATGCGCAGCGGTTAGAGCAGGAAGCTGGCGGTGCACCATGCTGCCCTTTGTGCAGACAACCAACACACGCTTTTTCTCCACCGGCATTTCATGGGCTGCAACACCGGCCGATGTAGCGCGGAACAAGAGCCTGCAAGCACGGCGGAAAATTTCGTGCAGCGACTCGTTGAACGACCGCACTGACCCGTCACTGTACAAGCGGTACTTTACCCGGGATCGAGCGTGGTGTAGGCACTCCCCGAGTTCGTGAATTAGTGCCTCCAAAATATCGATGTAAGACTTGGCTTGGTCCGTCGTCGCTCCGAGCGGTGTGTCTACCTCCTCCACGTAAACCCCTTCCGTGCTTGATCGGAGCGTTTCGAACATGAGGTCAAGGGCTTCTCGGCGATCCGATTCCGAGGCCAGCGGCGCTCCAAATTCTGCGAGTAAGCCTTCGTCGGTGGGCAGCGCGGGCGCTGGCTTGTGGCGAGTTGGTCGCGGGCGGGTGGCCACGCGCGGGGGCACTGAAACGGTTGCCGGAGGTGGGGCAGTGTATGGGGGTGGTGACGGCTGTGCTGCTCTGGACAGACCTTCAACTGAGGCAGCCACCGCCGGTGTCTCTATAGGCATCGCTGTGGCGGTGGAAATTGGGGTCACTGGCGGGATGGATAGCCCCTCCGCCTCGTGCACTGGAACGGCCGCTTTGACCTGCTCGCCCGCTGCCGTCTTCGCCAGAACCTCGGCAAGAATACTGGTGACGACTTGTGGTTTGAAGGGCTTGGCGATGTAGCTGACGACATTGCGGGCATCTCGATATGCTTGACGGATCTCTGCACCTTTTGCGGAAACCAAAATCACAGGAATGTGAGCAGTTTCCGGGTCGAGCGCTAAATGCTGGCAAACTTCACTGCCCCGCATATCGGGAAGAATGAAATCCAGCAGGATCACGTCGGGTTTAAAACTTTTTGCCTTTGCTAAAGCATCGGCGCCATCAACAGCTAGCTCCAAGTCATAGCCCGCAGGCTTCAATACAATTTCCAGAGCTTTCCGGATCGTCAAACTGTCATCTACCCCGAGCACTCGGGCTTTTCGCTCAATTGTCATGCGAAGGACTCCTTTTGAATCTTGCTGCCGTCACCGCGCTTCGCGCAAATGTTTCACCCGCCGCTCGTCAGCTAGTTGCTCTAGGATTTCCGTAAGAACCCAGGCAGGAGAATCGAGAATTCGGCGAGTTGCAGGTCGGTTGCTAGCAACGTCGAAGCTATAATGGCCCTCCCGCTGGGCAAGCAGTTCTTTCAGCGCTTCGCGGCCACGGTCGTGACCGAATTCTGCATCCACGATCGCCCCAGCGTCTAGGACAATGCTGCCGGTTCCATGAGGGGTTTCCACACGGAGGAAACCGGACTGTTGAGCAGTGACCAAGGCAAGAAGATCACGCAGGAGCTTGTCGCTCCCTAACGAGCCAGTGACTCCACCGTTAAACCCCGAAGCGGTTTCGAGAGCATGCAACACGGTCTTTGCGGCGGAGGCCGCACGCGTCATGCCGTTACGCCGCGTGAGACGCGCATACGTCCGAAGGCCTGCCGCCGTGCATTGGCGCCGAAGCTCGGGCAGAAGCCGCTGGAGCTTTGCTTGCCGGTCACGAAAGGCGAGAGCATCCTCCAAGAGCGGGTCGAAAGCGTCATGCAAGGCGTTGCTGAGGATACGATTTGGCTCGAGCAAAATGTGAAGCTCTCCATCGATTTCTACGAGATGGCCCACGGGATGGCCGCCGTCTCTTACGACCGCGCTCGTTACAGGTGACCGCTCGGCTAAATCCAGCTCACGAACGCCCGTAAGCTCATCCACACGCAAAGCCAGCAGCGCCGACCCGGAGCGGACCACGGCAAATGCCGGCCGCTCCCCGGTACCGAGGACCTCCTCCAAACCGAACGCTTGGCGGAGATCTACCACCCAGGCCGGTTGACCCTGGTGGAGGAGGAACTGCTGCGTTGAGCCATCTGCCCCTTTAAGGTTGTGCAGCGTAATCTCCTTGCGGGGATAGATGGCCTCGACCCAATCAGCGTGGATGCAGAATTTTCCGTCGTCGACACGGAAAACCAAAACACGACTTGTCAGTGTCTGTATCATCTGCCGACTCTCCACCGTAAGCCCTCCCGATTCGCGCACCACCCAGCAGAAGCTGTGCCAGGTGTGAGGCGTGACATGCTTGCCAATTTGCGCGCGCCCGTTTGGCTATCGCGCTGCTACTCGGTTGGCGCAGTGTTGGTTTGGTGGCGCACAAATTGGGGGAGGTGAACGAATTTGTCAGTGTTTTATCAGCAGCTGTGCGAATTTTGGGGACAGCATGAGGTTTGCTCTCGCTCTGGGCTATGGTGCTACGGATGGTCTGTTGCGCAACTGCGTGGCTTTGGTTGGCCTTGAATGGCCCCGCGTTTGGCCAATCTGTGGATTGGAGCGAGTACTTTCCGAACGACCCACTTGCCCGTCCCCAGCAGCGTGCGAAAGGAACGAAACCGGGTTTCTCGAATGAACCGGAAAAGGTGCTAGAACCCCAAGGCGGGGGCAGCCAATATGAACCAGCTTCAACTCGCGGTGAGATTGGTTCTCAAAAGGACAACACGAGGGTTCTCACTCGAACAGGGAAAGACAGGACGCGATCGAGGGCCGGCGGGCAGAAGGATCCTGCGGTGAGAAGCAAAACTAGCCAGAAGGGGAGGGCGAAAACTTCGGTGAATCTGCGCGGTGAGTGACCGACAATGAGGCCAGAAACGGCGGCCCTGAAGTGACTACACCCGCGGAGCCTTTTGGGAAGTCCTTTGCTTTAGAAATTGAGGCGAGCTGGCCTATCGGTGGGCACACCAACCACAAGTTTTCTGTCAACGTTGGCCTTCGTCCGGATCGGGCCATAGGTGTAGCTTCGACGACGTTCATCCCAGTCCGTATCCACCTGGGCCAGCTGAGCCGTAGTCTGTCGCCTCTTTCCAGTGTAGTTCCCTTCCCACCTTAACTGCCGATCGATAACCACGCTGGATGCAAAGGTTACATACCTCCTCAGGTTTCTTCCGGGGAGGTGGTGTGCACGATCTGCGGGCAGAGTTGTGCCTGTCTTTTCCCGCAAGGTTGTGGCATAGATTGCTCCAGCACAGTTGACCGAGTTGAACGGCGTGGAGGATCTGAGATTAGTGGGCGCTGGAAGCTTTGGCTAAAAGACTTCGTTTGAGCGAATTTGACACCGTATTTATCCTGAGGCTTGCTGAACACTTGCTCACCATTCAGAGGGCTATTTGCGACCCACAAGTTCGTTCTGTTGCACTAGTGCACTTTCCAGCCCTGCCGTAAAACGCTGCGCCTTGGGCGGTTCAGCGAACCAAGGGCAGCTGAAGAACACCGCGCCGACATAGGTTGGCCAGGCCAAGATCTGGAGCGGTGAGGGCGGCCAGCCTTCGCAAAGGGCAGTGTGTTGCTGCCGTTGAGTAGTTTGCCCGCATGACCGTCTTACTTAGAATATCACCATTGACAGACAAATTTCTTTGTGATTTAGGCGAGCCCTACAACGGGTTGACGTGGGTCTTTCGAGAGTCCCAGTTTTAAAAAACTAATGGTTTCTCGTTGTGCGACAGCATCGGAGCGGATGTTATCGAAAGTGGGCCGTGGGTTAGACCGATAGAGTCGGGTGGCATGGAGTGGTTGGGTAGACCGCAGTACGTCGCAAGCGGTGTGGGAAGGGCTGGGGAGGCCAAAATGTTTGGGAAACCGATACGAGATGCGGTGGATCTAGGACGAAGTTGCGCTCCACCGTGGCGTAAGGCTGTTGTACTTTTGCGGTCAGTTCAGGGCCGAAGCTTCCGCTTTCCTGCCGTGGTGGCGGTTTAATTCGTGGAGTGTGAAGCGAACAAGCGTCTAGGATGCATTCTCGGTAGCGTAAGTTACGGCCACGGTATTGTTTGTGGGGAAAGGGGGTTCGAGATGACTCGTTATCGGTTTGCAGTTGCTGTAGTCTCTGCGGCTCTGTTACCCATCGCTGTCAGCGGGAACGATTACGGTCAACCACCAGCGCCGCAGCCACCAGCAGGGCTCTGGGAGAGTTGGGAAATTGGGCAGAGCTCGGTTACCGGCGAGACGTACGTGGTAGACGAGGACAACGAAGACAATGCCGGCTCGGGCACTCCAGATGGTGACATGGGCGCGGCTGTGGGGTGCTTATTCAGGAGCGACTCGCGGCATCCGATTGAGTTCAACATCTTCGTAACCGGCGGGCTGCCGACGACATCGGCAGCGTTGTTCTTGGAGTCTTGGGACGTGGACTACGACTGTGGATTTCCGCCGTGCGAGCGCGATGCGGTATACTTCAACGACACAGAGGTTGGTTTCTTGACGGGGGCGAATAATGAATGGTCGAACCCGATGTTCGCCATTCCCTTGAACCTGGTGCTGCCTGGCAAGAACGTCGTTCGTATCCAGGTCGACACGTTGTTGACTGGCCGATGGTGCACTTGGATTCGGCGCGCCCAGCTCCTTATAGACGGGGGACGCCCTGCGACCGCCTCCTGTCGCGCGATTGCAACGTCACAGCAAACTTATTTGCCCGGCGATACCGTTACCGTAATCGTCGAAGCGGATACAACGCTCGCCTCGCAGAATTTGAGATTTGAGGTCAACCTCAAGAATGCCGACGGCCAGATCATCAACGGCACGAGCCGAGTTGTAACCGTCACCGACGCTGTGGACGATCCTCAGGTGTTCATGCTCGGCTTAGGATCGGCGCCCCCCGGTGCCTATAGTGCGGAAGCCCTTCTCTTCGACGCTGAAACCGGCGTGTTGCAAAATATGTGTTCGACTACCTTCACCGTTGCCTCTCCGCTTCTTGAGGTTGCCCCTGATAGAGGGCACGTTTTCCCAATCACCGTAGTTGGGGCCTCCAGAACTGTGACGTATAGAATCCGCAACGTGGGTGGTGGGACCCTGAACGGAACTGCGTCGACGCCATGCGATGGATTTACGGCAGCGCCCACGACGTTTGGGCCGCTGGCAGCGAGCCAAGAAACTACCGTAGTGGTCACTTTCACGCCGCCGGGCGAGGGGACGTTTCTTTGTCAACTCGAAATCGCCTCGAACGGTGGCAATGCCCAGCGGCCACTGAGCGGCCGCGGGTTCCTTCCGGTTATCCCGGTAGTCAGGTCACCTGTTTCTCCGGCCGGATTGGTGATGATCAGTTTGCTGGGGATTGGGATGCTGTGGGTGCTCTGGGTGCGAAGGCGGGCTTAAGCGGCGATAAGACCACGGGTTGCGTAGCCGCTTTGGCGTCGGCGAGAGCAGGGCGGCTAAGAATCGTCCTGACTTGCGGAAACCCGCGCTGTTTTGTCGTGTAAAACCAGAGGCAACGCGCTCGAATACGCAGTGGTTCCCAGTTGCGGGCGCTAGTTCCTGGAAGTTGCGTTTATTCGTGACGGCCTCGTTCCCGGGGTCCGACTTAGCTTCGGCATGGTTGGTCAGAAGCTCAGGTTTGCTATCTTGCGAAGCCATTGAACCATCTCCTCGGAAGCGCCGCCTTAAAACCCAACGCTCGCTGGTTTGGCAATCTTATTGGCGCTCGGGAACTCCTGGAAACGGGCGATCATGAGGGATGAAGCTCCAGGAAGCTGGGGATTGATAGCGACGATTACTCCATAAGATAAGATAAGATCGCCAGTAGAACCCGTGGTGTGCTCCCCCCGGGGAAGGCAGGTACCCGAGGTGCTGATTAAATCCGCGGCCGTCCAGTTCACGGCTAGCTTCCGGGTTGGCCACGCGACTGGGCGGTTCGCACGTGGCCATGGGTGACCAACGCTGCGCAAGCGATTGATTCTCCGAGGATTGCAGATAGTAGACCGCTGTACCCTGCGGGGGGGGGAATGCAACGTTGCCAAGAGGTGCGGCGGCGAATTACGCCGTGTCGGCAAGTATCCCGCCTCTCTACTAAAGTAACGGGTCCACCCCTTTACCGTCGAATTCCCGTGCGACCCGCCGATGGCGTCTCGGAGCGGCGAGTCCATCCGTCTGAAACCAGATGTTTTCCCAGCGAAAAAATATTGTGCCCCGTGTGCCCCTCGATCTAAGGGCTCTTCCCTTCCTACAGCCTTCTTCAACCGCGCTGAAGCGAGGCACCGGCCGGTGTTCCCCTGCTTCTTGGGGGACTGACTTTGCCTGTCGTTGCCGGAATGAACGGCTGCACGCCCAAAGGTGGCAGTTGCCGCAGCGTTCGGGTAAGGTTACCGACTCGTGTCGTCACGTTCGCGCCACAAGGAAGGCGAGTTCACGTTTCTTCGCAAGCTACTGGCGCGTGTACCTACGGGCCGAGGGGTAGTCGTAGGACCAGGACATGATGCAGCAAGGGTGAGGGCGGGTGCCAAAGACTGGCTTTTGACCGTAGATAGTCAAGTAGAAGGAGTACACTTTCAGCGTGCTTGGCTTTCGTTGTCGGCATTAGGGCGGCGAAGCTTCCGCGTGGCTGCAAGTGACATTGCTGCGATGGGTGGGAGGGCGCGATTCGTTTTGGTGGACTGTGGCGTACCGGAACGTTTGCCTTTGGCGTCTCTCCAGCGCATCGAGCTTGGATTGGTGGAAGAGGCGCAGGCCTGGGGTGCCTGGGTGGTCGGGGGAAATCTGCATCGATCGGTTGAACTTGCTTTGAGCGTGACCGTTGTTGCCGAGGCCCCTCGGCGGCGGGTGGACCGCGGAGCAGCCCGCCCCGGAGAGCTGGTAGCGGTAACCGGGAACTTTGGAGACGCCGCTTTGTGTGTGCACCTGTTGCGCTCAAGGCGACCCTGCCCCCCTGGTTTGTTGCGCCGTTGGCAAATGCCTCCCCGGCTCGACCGCTTGGGTCGGATGTTAGTGGAGGGTGGCTTGCCCTCAGCAATGATCGATGTAAGCGATGGGCTGGTGCAGGATTTACAGCACGTTTGCGAGGTAAGTGGTGTCGGGGCAGAGTTGAATGCGGCGTCGGTGCCGCGGAGCCAAGCTTACCGAAGGCTGGTGGGAGACGACCTGACGTTTGCCTTAAGCGGAGGCGAGGATTACGAGCTATTGTTTACAGTGCCCGCCAAAAGGCTCGAAGCAGTTCGACAACTCGCTCGCCGTGAAGGTGTGGCGTTAACGGTAATTGGACGCGTCGTCCGAGGCCACCGTGTCGTGGTCGAGCAGCAAGGTAGGGAATTGCATCTTCAACGCTTTGGTTTCGATCATTTCGCGGGTTGATATTGCCGCGGCCGGGCAAGCGTGTCTTTGCATCGGGGTGGGGCCCATGGAACCGAAGAGACTAAGAGAGCTGCTTAAAAACGTCGAACAAGGACGAATGACTGCGCGAGAAGCGTTCGAGGCACTCAAGCTGTTGCCCTATGAGGACCTGGAATTCGCCAAGGTCGATCACCATCGCGCTCTCAGAACCGGCTTTCCTGAAGTCATTTACGCTCCGGGTAAGACAGCGGAGCACATTGTCGAGATTGCTCGTGCACTTCGAGCCAAGGGACATAATGTCTTGGTCACCCGCGTAGAGCCAACGACTGCCGATCTCCTAAAGAACGCGCTGCCGGAATGCCGCTATTACGCTCTAGGCCGAGTCGTCACGGTGGAGGGGAAACGACGGAAAATCATCGGTAAAGGTCAGATCGCTGTGGTTGCCGCGGGCACCGCAGACCTGCCGGTTGCTGAGGAAGCCGCGGTAACGGCGGAGTTTTTCGGCAACCGTGTTCAACGCCTGCACGATGTTGGGGTCGCCGGGTTGCACCGCTTGCTCGCTCACATCGACACGTTGCGCCGCGCCCGTGTGGTTATTGTCGTCGCCGGAATGGAGGGGGCCTTGCCGAGCGTCGTTGCTGGTTTGGTGGATCGCCCGGTCATCGCCGTTCCGACAAGCATTGGCTATGGTGCCAGCTTTGGAGGGTTGGCTGCGCTTTTGGCGATGTTGAATTCCTGCGCAGCGGGAGTGACAGTTGTCAACATCGACAACGGCTTTGGTGCCGCGATGGCGGCAACGCTAATCAATCGATGGTGAGCACGACCTCGAGGAAGAAAGATGCACTCACTGCCTCAATGAGAGATAAAATGCTCCACACCGTGCCTACCAAGAGGATTGAGGTTTTGGCTAGACGGGGAAATGCGTGATCCGTTACATTAGCCGGCATTATCTTGGGGATGCGAACATAAAGGGAACCTAGGGTGAGCCGCAAGCAGGGACGCTCGCGGTATGGGGCTTGCTTATCGGCCAAACTGAACTGCTTTCCTGAAGCAGGATCTTACAAGCGTTGGAAAGGACAAAACAGCAATGGTGAACATGTTTCTGGTGTTTGTTTTCTTTTTCGTGCTCACCGTGGGGGCGTGTTCTCATTCGTCGGAAGAGAACCGTGCCCAGCAGGCTGTCCCGGGACAGCCTGCACCTCCAGCAGGCCATGCCAGCAAGGGCGTTGGCCCGATTCAAAGCGTGCAGCTCGGCCCACTGGATAGTTCGATGGCAGAAAAGGGCAAAGCTGCATTCGAGCAGAAATGTGCTGCCTGCCATCGGTTCGAAGAGCGATTTGTCGGGCCACCATTGAAAGGGGTTACGGAAAGAAGGACTCCGGAGTGGATTATGAATATGATCCTCAATCCTGTAGAGATGACCCAAAAAGATCCTGCGGCGAAGGAACTGCTAGCGAATTATCTCACGCAAATGACCTATCAGAACGTTTCCGAAGAGGAAGCGCGGGCGATTTTGGAATACTTTCGTCAGTTTGACGGAGCCTCTTGATCCCAGTCCATTCAGGTCGACGGTAGCTCGACAGTTCCTGCAACAGGAAGCCGTGGTGCCTGGCGGTTGCCCGCGACCGTTCCATTGTGTTCGTGGGTTAAAAATGCAGGCATTCGGCGAGTGTTGTCCTTCTCGTAACCCCGGGTTCAACAAAACCGCGCCATCGCGTAGTTGAGACGCTGGGTGAAGATGCCTTATGCATTCGTGCGAAACGCTCATCGGGTAAAGGGGGTGAACCCCGGTAAGCTCTAGGTACCGCCACGCCGTCGTTCGCGGCACCGCAATTGCGACAAACTGTCGCACGGAGGTGGAAACTCAAGGAGGTGAGCTATGAGCAGAACAGGCTACGCGCGGCCGCTGAGTCTGAGCATTTTGTTGGTTTTTCTTTTATTATTCGCCACTTCGTGTAAGCAGCAGGTATCGACACAGGGCTTTATGGCCGAAGATGCAGCGCAGAAAGTTTATGTGCCGCCAGGAAAGCACGACGAATTTTATGCTTTTCTCTCCGGGGGCTTTTCGGGGCAGCTGGCTGTCTACGGATTACCTTCGGGCCGACTCTTGCGCGTCGTGCCGGTGTTTTCCGTGAATCCAGAGAATGGATACGGTTTTTCCGAAGAAACGAAACCATTGTTGATGACCTCTCACGGCTTCGTGCCATGGGACGACTACCACCACCCGGAGTTGTCGCAAACCAACGGTGTACCGGATGGGCGATGGGTATTTGGCAACTCAAATAACACGCCCCGAATTGCGCGAACGGATCTTAGAACTTTCCAAACCGTCGAGATTCTGGAGATCCCAAATTCGGGAGGAAATCACGCGTCGCCGTTCGTCACGCCCGACACGAGGTACGTCGTTTCAGCCACTCGCTTTTCCGTCCCCGTGCCCCAGCGCGATGTGCCCATCCAATCCTACAAAGAGAACTTTAAAGGTACACTGAATTTCATCAGCGTCGATCCAAACTCCGGACGAATGAGCCTCGCATTTCAAATCGTGGTGCCCGGTTTCAACTACGATCTTGCTCATTGCGGCAGGGGTCCGTCCTATGGCTGGTGCTTTTTCACATCGTATAACACCGAGCAGGCGCACACATTGCTGGAAATTCGGGCATCGCAGAACGACAAAGATTTCATCGCTGCTGTCAACTGGCAGCGGGCGGAACAATGCCTTAAAGAGGGTAAAGGGCAGAAATGGCAGACGGAATACTACCACAATGTCTACGATGAGGAACGCCACGCGGCCTCGAGCGAAGTGAGGCGCGAGGTGACCGTGTTAGAGGCGTCGGCGTGCCCAGGTGTTGTCTTTTATTTGCCTACGCCGAAGTCGCCCCACGGTGTCGATGTCGATCCGACCGGAGAGTATATCGTTGGCGGTGGGAAGCTGGCGACGGTGATTCCCGTCCACTCGTTTACGAAGATGCAAAAAGCCATTGCGGAGAAGAAGTTCGCGGGTGAAGTGGCCGGAATCCCCGTGTTGGCCTACGAGGCGACGATCGCGGGTGAGGTCGAGAAGCCCTGTCTGGGGCCCCTGCACACAGAGTTCGACGGGCAAGGTTTTGCCTATACATCGTGCTTCGTGAGTTCTGAGGTGGTGAAGTGGGAACTCGGTACGTGGAAGGTGGTCGACCGGGTGCCCACTTACTACTCAGTTGGGCATTTGCTGATCCCCGGGGGCGACTCGCAAAAACCCTGGGGCAAGTATTTGGTCGCCATGAACAAAATTACCAAAGATCGCTACCTGCCAACCGGTCCTGAATTAGCTCAGTCGGCCCAGCTCTACGACATCTCAGGGAAGAAGATGAAGTTGCTGCTTGACTTTCCCACGGTGGGCGAGCCGCACTATGCGCAAGCCTTACCGGCAGAACTGATCAAAGATCGAGTGGCAAAAATTTACCCGATTGAAAAAAACAATCATACCCATGCGGTGAAAAGCGAGAAAGATGCTCGGGTCGAGCGCCGTGGCAACGAGGTGCATGTGTACATGACAGTGATTCGTAGCCACTTCACCCCTGACAACATCGAGGGGATTCAGTTGGGGGACACCGTGTACTTTCACGTGACGAATCTCGAGCAAGATTGGGATATTCCTCACGGCTTTGCTGTTTTTGGCAGCGAAAATGCAGAATTGTTGATTATGCCGGGAGAGACGCGGACTTTGAAATGGGAACCCAAAAAAGTGGGGGTGTACCCGTTCTACTGCACTGACTTCTGTTCGGCTTTACACCAAGAAATGCAGGGATACGTGCGAGTCTCTGAAACAGGTGCCAACGTGCCTCTCACCTACGGTACTGGGAAGTAGGGAGGGGCTAGGCGTGAGCCGTGTTCCGACAGGCCCGCGAGCGTGCTTCGTGCTTGCGGGCCTCCTTCCTCTCGTTAATTTTCTCATGCCCCTATGGGGAATCCGGTTGTACGCTCCACAATACCCCGAGGGCATCTCGATGTACATCTGGATCAACAGGATCAGTGGTCAGGTCGACTTGGTCAATGGTTTGAACCACTACATCGGAATGAAGCCCATCGATCCGTCCGGTATCCCTGAATTGCGGTGGATGCCTATAGCCCTTGTGACGATGTCGCTTTGGGCATGGCTGGTCGCAGCTGCGGCAAACCGGTTATTGGCGCTGGTGTGGACGAGCGCGTATTGCCTGTTGGGCTTGGTAGGCTTGGTGGACTTTTATTTGTGGGGGTACGACTATGGTCACAACCTTGACCCCACAGCTCCGATTAAGATACCGGGAATGACGTACCAGCCGCCGCTGATTGGAACGAAGAATTTGTTGAACTTTACCGCGGTCTCGTACCCCCACGTCGGGGGTGTGGCGTTGATCCTTGCGGCGCTGTGCGGGTTACTTGGCTTGTGGCTGTTCTACCGGACACCATCGGGTTTGAGGGAGAGGAATCGGATCGAGTAAGTTTGTATGGGTGGACTGTGGCACAATCAGGGGCACGGCACGATCCTTGTCCAACTCCTAGTCTTGTGTTGTGCAGTTGGATGCCGGCCAAGCGGACCAGTGGATCTCCCCACCTCTCCGCTAAAGTGCGTACAATGCCAGATGACGATTGTAGACCAGCGTTTTGCCGCCCAGGTGCATACTCAAAAGGGCCGCGTTCTCTTCTTTGATTCTGTGGAATGCGTGCGGCAATACACGGTGGAGCACCACGATCAAATTCGCCGTGTGTATCTTCGGTCTTTTTTGAATCCACCGAGATGGATTGACGGCACGGAAGCGTGGGTGGCACGGTGGAGCGGAATTCGAAGCCCCATGGGCGGGAACCTGGCTGCGTTTGCCAGCGAGGAAGAGGCACGCGCATGGCTTGAGTCCATGGGCGCAGCTGCAGGCGACTTTGCCATCCAGCGTTGGAACGAACTGACTAGCCTAAACTAAGACGGTGATGATCGCTTGGTCTTTGGCTTCGCTTATGGTGTGCGCGCATTGCGAGTACACCAATATCTCGGCAGCTCTGACGGCTGCACAACCGGGGGAGACAGTGGTGGTGGGTGCCGGTACTTATAGAGAGCTCGTAGAGGTGACCAAGCCGATTGTGCTCTTGGGACGGGGTGCCGTGGTTGACGGCGAAGGCCAACGGCCACTGGTGCACGTTCGCGCCGATGACGTTGTCATTCAAGGTTTCGATTTCGTCAATTCTGGCCGCGATTTGCTACGCGATACTGCAGCCGTGCGGGTAACCAACGCCCGGCGCTGTACCGTGGTTGACAACTATTTCCGTGACAACTTCTTTGCCGTTTACTTGGAAAACGCAGAGGCTTGTCGCATCGAACGCAATGTCATCCACGGTGTGCCACGTGGAGAAGGTGGGTCAGGCAACGGGGTCCATGCGTGGAACTCGACTCGACTGGTTGTAAATGCCAATCAGGTCCGGGGCCACCGCGATGGAATTTATCTCGAATTTACTTCCGAAAGCGAGCTCGTAGATAACCTTGCCACGGAGAACATTCGCTATGGTCTGCATTTCATGTATTCGGACCGCAACAAATTCGTACGGAACCACTTTGAACGAAACGGTGCCGGTGTTGCAGTCATGTACTCGCGAGACGTGGCGATGGAGCAAAATACCTTTGCCCTTCACAAAGGCAAGGCTGCGTACGGCCTGTTACTGAAGGAAATTGCTGGTTCGTCCTTGGTACGAAATTGCTTCACTGAAAACTCAGTTGCCCTTCACCTTGACCAAAGTAACCACAACGAGATTCGTCGTAACGATTTTTCCCGGAACGGCTTCGCCATTTCCCTGTGGGGCAGTGCCGAGGACAATCTTTTTACGGAAAATGTGCTCGAGGGGAACCTGATCGACGTTTACACGAACTCGCTTCAACATGGTGGGAACCGCTTCGAAGGAAATTACTATAGTGGCTACTGGGGATACGATCGCAATGGCGATGGCCATGGTGACATTCCGTTTCGGCCAGTCTCTTTTTCTGCAGTTCTCTTGGCGCGTTACCCGTTGGCTGGATTACTGGTGAAGAGTGCTTTTTTCGAGTTCCTCGATATGGCCGAGCGGCTGATTCCTGCTTTTGCCCCTGCGGAGTTAGCTGATTCGCGTCCGAAGATTCGTCGAAGCTCGGTCGTTTGCGGCCGAACCTGGGGCGCGAGTAACTGACCTGATTGTAGGACTTCGGTTCCGGTGCTCAGAAGGCTTTGAGGGTGCCTGGGCTGCTCCTTTGGCGGGCTTTGGGAACCGTGGAGCGGGGTAGCGAAGCGAGAAAGGGGAGCGAGAAGGCGAGCAAGAGAAACGAGGATAGCGAGAAGCCTTTGCAAGAGAAGTCACTGAGCAGCATGAACAGTTTGGAGATTTCCAGTTGACGGCTACGACTGGCCTTCGTCGTTGCGTGAGGTGGTCAGAGCAATGTTAGAAATCCGCGGCCTTTATAAATCGTTTGGACGCACTCCCGCGCTTCGCGGCGTGTCGTTGCTCGTTGCGGGAGGGCAACTTACGGCCCTCGTTGGCCCGAACGCTAGCGGGAAGAGTACCTTGATGAAAGCCGTATTAGGCCTTGTTCGCCCAAACCGCGGTGAGATCCTGTGGGAGGGACGTCCTTTGCAATCGTTCGAGCGTTATCAACGCCTGTTCGGCTACATGCCACAGAGCCCTTACTACCCTGGAAACCTGACCCCTCGGGAAATCCTAAGGATTGTCCAGGAAATCCGTGCCATCAATGGGAAAAGCTTCGAACCTTTTGTGGAGAATTTTCGCTTTGGAGAATTTATGGACCGTCCGGTGGGCACGCTGTCGTTAGGTACTCGGCAAAAGTTGAGCGCGATCCTTGCTTTGGGAGTAGCCGCACCAGTGTTGATTCTGGACGAGCCCACCGTTGGCTTCGATCCGGTCGCTGCAGGTGTATTTCGGAGGCTGTTCTTGGAGCAGAAGGCTCGAGGCACGGCAATTTTATTTGTGTCCCATCTACTGCAAGAGGTGCAAGCCGTAGCGGATTGCCTGGCCTTTCTTGACGAAGGACAGATTGTGTTTTCGGGGTCGCCTGCGGAGCTCCAGCGGCGCACGCAAACCAGTTCGTTGGAGGAGGCGGTATTATCTTTGTTCGATTGCTGAGTTACGAGCTGCGCCATCTGCTGAGAGCCCGTTGGCTTTACGCTTACGCAGCGCTGTTTTTAGCGGTGGCCTCGCTTACGCTGACGTTTAGCGAAGGCAGCGACCGTACGCTCCTGATCTTGACGCACGCTAGCCTGCTCGTTGTTCCGCTTGTCAGCGCTGTGGCGGCAGCCAACTCGATTTATGCCAGGCGGCCTTACGATGCGTTCCTGCTGACGCAACCGGTTTCCCGCGCGGCAGTGTTCTTCGCATCAGTCGTGTCCTTGGTCCTGGCTTTTGGGGCGAGCTTTTTTCTTCCTGTAGCGGCGCTGACCCTGCCCGCTGGACTGCCGCTGGCGCCGACCATGCAAATGTTGCTAGCTAACGTGGCCTTGTCGACGACCTGCGTGCTGACGGGGGTGTTGGTGGCCACTTGGGTTGAAGAGCGAACCCGTGGTCTTGGCGCACTGCTTATCACGTGGTTGGCAACAGCCGTGGTTTACGATGGAGCATTGCTTTACCTGATCGTTGTCTTTGAGGACTATCCGATCGAGCCATTTTTGACGGCCGCAGTCCTGCTGAACCCCATCGATGCCGTGCGTTTGCTTCTTTATCAGGATTTAGGGCTGCGGTTCGTGTTGCCAGTTGTTCTTCCCCCCGGCGCAGTTTGGCTGTCCTTAAGCGTGTGGTCTATCATTCTTCTCCTGTCGGGTCTGCGATTGTTTTTGAGAAAAGACTACTGACGGAGAAGGCCACCGGAACGGAGAGTTCTCGCCCAAGCACCATGCGGTCCCTGAATTCTCGAGCTCACGACTTTAAAGGTTCTGTCAGTGACAGCAGCTCTTCGGTAAATAGAGCGTCGAAACGCTCAGTTGCTCCCAAGGATACGATGGGAACGTGCCCCGTCTTTTCTGAGGCATTTGGGGCCATGTCACAAATTCTACCAGCTGATGATGATTGCCACGTACCACGCAACCCTGCAGGCCGTGCCCGTGCAGTGGAGGCAGTGTTACCGGATGCTGTGGGCAAGGGATTGGCGGACGCGGCACGTTGGTCTTTTCCCCTCGTTGGTTAGCGAAACGACCCCCGTGCCTCGGGAGGAGATCGGGGGCGGGGAAGGTTAGGGTGGAAAACCATCATACCGTGCGGTGCTTCTAGGGGTGCTCTCGGCCAAAAAGCTGCGTGAACTTGCCCCGGTCCAACTTGGCATGGCATGCGACCTTTGTTCTGCGCCAGGGCCCCTACCCGTGCCAGCAGCGCCAACGGGCCTTTGCGGTCTGGCTAGCGGGTGAGCCAAGACTCAATCTCCACAAACGTCACAGCGCGTTGCGATCGATCACGGTCACCGGCACGATGACGCGGTTGTTCTCAGCTACGGGATCGACATTTCCTGGTAGGATCGTCGATGCCACGAATTCGAGCTGGCAATCGGGTGCGGCTGACGGAGTGAACCGGAGCGTCACCCGTGCCGTACGGCTGCGGCCAGCGAGCACTAAAGCGCGGTCTTGTGCAGCCTCTATTCGCGGCTCGAAATCAGGTGGAGCGACAACCGTTCCCGGTGGACAGGTTCCATTGGCAGCAGCGAGACTTACCAGGTGCCCCAGGGGTTCCGCAGTTGGTGTGGAATCCGCATTGTAAACGCGAATTTGCAGCGTCCGTTTCCGTTCGGTTTTCCCCCGAGGGATTACGACTCGCAGTGGAGGTACGAAGCCGATCGCCGTGTCATGCTGCGCATGAGAGGTGGGTGGCCAGTCGACGGTGACGAGAGTTTCTCGACTCCGTTGAGCTTTGCCATCGGTAACCATAAGTTCGATGAGGTAGGCACCAGGCTCTAAATACAGGTGTTTCTTGGAGAAGCCGAAAGCCAGGGGACTCTCGTCTCCAAAGTTCCAGAAGTAAAGGAGCATGTCTCCATCAGGGTCCACCGAGCCGTAGGCGGAGACGCTCAGCCAGGTTCCTGCTATGACTCGGCGCGGAGGGCCAGGGTCCGGCCAGGGAGCATGGTTTTGCACGGTGAACGGCGATTCGTGAGCGCCAATGTCGGGGGCGTTACCTGCTGGGCGCGCGCGCCCGGAAACGTCGCTACTTTGTTGGTCAGTGGGAGTAGCCCGATCGATGGCCGGGCTTGTCGAGGAGAGTTCGAATCGCTCTCGGTCGGCAAATTCCGGGTCTACTGCGAGGGTTCCGTTCCCGAGCCCCGTTTGGGCCCGGTAACGGAAAGCGTTGACATCTTGACCGGAAAACGTCTGGTCACCTCGAAACGACCGCAAAGAGACCAACGGCGCCGTGGAATCAGGACGAAAGAGGATGTTGTGTTGCTCGGCCAAATTGACATCCGATTCCGCTTCAATTGCCTTTGCCCAGCCGGCGATAATCGAGTTTTTCAAGAGAGCGCCGTACGGGGCGGCGGAGAACGACTCCATCGGCGCCCGGAAGAGTACGCCGACCCCGGTGTTATCGGCGACCGATAGATGAGTCAGCCAAATAACGACAGGTTCTGTGTTCCGGTTCGTCGTCAGGATCCCGGTGCGGTTGCGCGCAATTACGGAATGTGCGACTCGTCCCCCTTGGAAGAGTTTGACGCCTGCGCAGCCGTTGTCCGTAGCCCAGCTTTGTTCGACGATGACGTTTGGCGCCGCCAGATCGAAGCCGTCTTCCCCGTTGTGACTGGCGCGGCAGCGCAAGCATTCAAAGTCGCTTACATTATCTTCGACGGCAAAGCCATCCGCATTTCCATTGCAGCCAGCACCATCGTCGTTAGCCAGCGAAACTGTATCGACAACCCTTACCGTGCTGCTTCCTTGGTACACGCGGATCCCAGTTCCTCGATTATCCCGCACGGTGCAAGACTGGATGGTGATGTGGGATGCTCCAGCGACCCAGATGCCGCTGCGGTTCCCGTGAACTCTAAGGCCTCGCAGTGTAACGTTATGGACGCCAGGCCGCAAAAACACACTTTCATGGTATCCGCCGCATATCTCGAACCCATCTAAGACCAGGTTCCCGACTGGCTCTCGCAGGTCGAAGGCGGACAGACTTTGCGCCGGGTCGGGTGACTCGAGAATCACCCCTGACGAAGCGATGAGCGTAACTGGCGCCTCCGGGGTTCCGCCGCGGGTAAGAATGACACTTTCCCGGTAAACTCCCGGATACACGACAACGGTGTCGCCTGGGCGTGTGCGGTTGACAGCATTTTGGATTGTTCGCCAGGGATTGGTACTTGTCCCTGGGCCACTGTCGTCTCCATGGGGTGCTACGTACAGGGTTGCAGCCTGGGCTGCGCTCGCGAGTATGCAGAGGCTACGGAGGGCGGACTGAACCAGCGTTTTGCAGTTGCAGAGCATCGTCCTTGCCGGCTTTCAGCGAGAGCTGTGCCGACGGATTCCTTCCGCAGCATCCAGGCCGAGTTTCCGTAGGAGAGCCCGGAGACTGTCATGGCAGCGCCACGCCACGCGTTGATGGTCGCCAGCGCGTTACGCGGAGCAGGCTTCACGGTAGGTCACAGGCAAAGCAGAAAAAACTGGGTAGGCGGCTTGATGAGTCAGATTGGCCCGGGGCCGGATTGGCAATACCACGCGCTGATCAGTCCTGCGACGAACGTCCGGAACGAGAAATGGGAAGGCCACCGAGTTCCGTGCCCGGTTCTAGGCAGAGCAGGCGAACGCGACCAATGGCGACGATTTGGCCTTGGGCGTCGCGAGCCGTGGCTTCCCAAAGCTGTGTCCGCCGTCCGCGCGTGATGGGCGTGGCTGTGACCCGAATCGTACCGGACCGAACTGCCCGCACGAAGCTGGTGTGATTTTCTACCCCGACCACGGCTAGACCGCGCTCCATTGCATCGAGCCCAGCACCGGTGGAACAGGCGGTTTCGATGGTTGCACAGTGCATCCCCCCGTGAACGATCCCGTAAGGTTGCAAGTGGCGCTCGTCGACCTCGTATTCGAGCACCACTTGTTCGCGTGACGCAGAGACGAAGCGAACCCCCATGTAGCGGTCGAAACCGCGCAGCAGGACGTCGTCCATTCCTTGTACTGACGGTTTACCCTGTTCACTCATACGGATGCGCTATAAACGAAAACAGTCGTCCGTCCAGCAGGTCGGGCGTCCGTGCAATTCCATGTGGTTGCGCTATGCGATGCCGACTTTTGCTGATCATCCTTGCTGAACTGTTGCCCCAGGATTTTGCGCGCTTAGAGGAGGATCCATGCGACGCTCGGTAGCAGCGGTGCTGAGCTTGATTGTGACTCTCGGGCTGTTTGTTAGAGAGACAGGTGCATTCAGTTTCTCCGACGTGGTGCAGAAAGCGCAGGCGTTGGCCAAAGAGTCCTACCACGACACCAAGGACAGGGTGCCGCAATGGATGCTGGACATGACCTACGATGAGTGGCGCGACATTCGCTTCCGCACGGATCGCTCCCTTTGGCGCGACCAAAACCTACCGTTCGAGGTGCAGTTTTTTCATTTGGGACTGTACTATCCGCGTCCCGTATCCATCAACGTGGTCGATGCGGGTCGCGTCGAGCACGTGCGGTTCTCACCGACCCTCTTCGATTACGGGAGAAATACCTTTGCGGATCGCATCCCGGAAGACATTGGCTTTGCTGGGTTCCGGGTACACTACCCAATCAAGACCGCCACCTACAAGGACGAGGTCATTGTGTTCCTGGGCGCGAGCTACTTTCGAGCCGTTGGTCGTGATCAGGTCTACGGTCTGTCCGCTCGCGGCTTGGCAATCAATACCGTGGAACCGGAAGGCGAAGAGTTTCCATACTTCACAGAGTTCTGGCTGGAACGACCCACGCCTCAAGCAACGACACTTACCCTTTATGCATTGATGGACAGTCCCAGTGTTACTGGGGCCTTTTATTTTTTCGTTGTGCCCGGAACCGAGACGAGAGTGGACGTGGAGGCGCACTTGTTCTTTCGTTCAGACGTTAAGAAGCTCGGACTTGCCCCGCTCACGAGCATGTTCTTTCATGGGGAGAACACAGCGCGTTGTTTTAATGACTTTCGGCCCGAAGTTCATGACTCCGATGGGCTACTCCTGTTCAGCCGTACGGGTGAGTGGCTGTGGCGCCCGTTGGACAACCCCACCCGGGTTCATGTGAGCGCGTTCGAGCTGAAGGACCCGAGAGGCTTCGGTTTGCTCCAGCGCGACCGGGACTTCGAGCATTATCAGGATCTCGAGGCCCGTTCTGAGTTGCGTCCCAGTGTGTGGCAAGAGGTGTACGGCAACTGGGGAGAAGGATGGGTGGAATTAGTCGAGCTGCCGACCGACTCCGATATTCACGACAACATCGTTGCGTATTGGCGCCCGCGCCGAGCACCGCGCAAGGGTGATCGGCTGGAGCTTCGGTACACGATCTTTTGGTACGGCGAAGATCGCCGCCGTCCGCCCGGAGGGCGGGTGGTGGCGACACGGCAGGAGCGGACCAAGGAGGGATGGCAGCGGTTTGTGGTGGACTTTGCAGGCGAGACGCTTTGCCGACTTGACGCGGCTCATCCACCCGAGGCGGTTCTGACCGTTGCCTCTGGCCCAGAAACGGGTGAGATCGTCGAGCATCACGTGGTCAAAAACCCAGTGAATGAAACTTGGCGTTTGAGTTTCCAGCTTCGCACTTCGGGCGTGCGTCCGGTGGACCTTCGGGCGTTTCTTCGGCGTGGGGATGACGTGCTAACAGAGACCTGGTCGTACACTTATCTTCCGTAAGTGGCGACCTCTCCAAAGCATGGCGGTGATCAAACGCATACAAAGTTTGCTGGCATTTCTGGTTAAAGTCGCTGTACGCTTCTACCGTGACGACTGCTTCATGCGGGCCTCGGCACTTGCTTATGTGTCGTTGTTGTCTCTTGTCCCCTTGCTGGCGGTGATCTTTGCAGTTTTGAAGGGGCTGGGCGTTCCCCGCAAAATCGAACCATTGGTTCTGGCCAGACTACCGCTTCCGGCTGAAACCATCGCGACCATCCTTGCCGCGATCGAACGGGTGAACGTAAGTGTGGTTGGAGCGGTGGGTGGGGCCTTGCTCTTGACCTCCGTGGTTAGTTTGCTCGCAGCTATTGAAGGAGCTTTGAATCACGTCTGGCGTGTGCGAGAGGGGCGCACGTGGTGGCGGCGTCTGACGGAGTACCTCGGTTTGGTTTTTCTCATTCCCTTTTTGCTACTCGGAGGGATTGCGCTGACGTCCACGTTGCGCCTTGGTCACGTGATTCGTGTGGCCGAGGGTGTACCATTTGCGGGGGAGTTCACCCGTTGGGCATTGGCGATCGCACCAGTGGCACTGAATGGCGTAGGGCTTCTGCTCTTGTATGTGGTGCTTCCCAACCGGGTGCCGAAGTGGCGCGGCGTGGTGCTTGGCGCGGCCGTTGGCGGGCTGCTTTGGCAGATCGTGCAATGGTTGTACGTGAGCCTGCAGATTGGGGTTGCGCGTTACAGTGCGGTTTACGGTGCGTTGGCGCAACTTCCGATCACCTTGGTGTGGTTTTACGCAAGCTGGGCTGTGTTTTTGTTTGGTGCCGAGTTTGCAGCCGTTGCCGAATTTGCGCATCTGAAGAGGGCCGCTCGGCAATATCCGCAAAGCATTTTGGCGGTGCAGGCCTTGCGCTCAGCATGGTTGGCCTTTTGTGACGGCACCGGCAGTTTTGACATTGTCGATTGGGCGAAGCGTTATGCGATCCCGCCGGAAACTGTTCTGGAGCTCATGGGCATCCTTTCGGCCTGGGGTTGGCTGCGCCAGGCTGCGATCGACGATGACCGCCATTATGTGGTCGCGTGCCACCCCAGAAACTGGAAGTTCGATCGGTTGGCTGAGCTCGAGGGAGCACGTGTCCCGGGAGAAGTCGACCCAGTGGTCTGTCGATTGTGGCACCTCATGAAGGCAGAAGTGGCGCAGTGGTGGCACGCAGTTCAGGGGGGCCCGCTTGCCGAGGAATTATTTCCGGGGGCATTTCGACTAGCAGAGTCCCGTGAAGTGAGTGGGATGCCGTCAAGCGGGGCTTAACGGGAGGGTGCGGTGTGGCCACAGCCCCGAGTTGGATGCGGTGGTGCTTGCATTTGGCTTAGTTGCTCGGCAGAGGGTAGTTGTGATCTTGGGTGCCAATGATAGCCGGATGTGATCCCCTGAACGAGGAATCGAATGATTGGAGGACGAGATGGAAAAGTTGTTGCGTGTGAATATGAGCGATTTGAGCTGGCGGGAAGAACCGTTCCCGAATGAGTGGAAGTTCATTGGCGGCCGTGGTCTCTCGGCAAAGATTCTGCTGAAAGAGGTCGATCCCCGCTGCGATCCTTTAGGCCCGGGAAACAAGTTGATCTTTGCGCCGGGTGTTCTCTCGGGCACAATGGCGCCGACGTCTGGCCGGATGAGCGTTGGCGGGAAAAGCCCTCTCACCGGGGGCATCAAGGAGGCCAACTCTGGGGGCCAAGCTGGGCAAAAACTGGCGCGTTTGGGGTATCGAGCGCTGATTGTGGAAGGGAAGGCAAAAGACCCTACGAAGCGTTACTTAGTCGCCATTGATAAGAATGGGGTTCAGATTCGTGAATGCCCAGAGCTCGCTGGCTTGCGTACTTACGCGGCCTCGGAGAAGCTTGCGGGGATGTTTTCCCCACGGGCTGCTTTTATCCTCTGTGGGCCTGCCGGAGAAAAGGGATTTTCTGGGGCCAGCGTCGCATTTACCGACGAAGGAAAGCGTCATCCGGCACGACACGCTGCCCGGGGGGGACTGGGCGCTGCTATGGGCTCGAAGGGCCTCAAGGCCGTTGTGGTGGATGACGAGGGTACTCAGGCAAGGCAACCGGCGGATGCTGCTGCTTTTAAACAGTACGTGGCAAAACTTACAAAGGACTACAAAGCTGGACCGCAACTCTTTCAGTTCGGCACCTCCGCCACTGTTCCCTTGGCGAATATGATGAGTACGTTCCCCACTCGTAACCGTCGGGAAATGCAGTTTGAGCATGCCGATAAGTTAGACGGCGCTCGGATCGTTCAGAATTTTGCTACCCGCGGTGGTGGGATGCACCACTGTATGACTGGCTGTATCGTTCGTTGTTCGAACATCGTGCACGATGCGAGCGGCCAGTATGTGACTTCAGCGCTGGAGTTTGAAACCTTAGCGTTGTGTGGTTCCAACTGTTGCATTGGGGACCTTGACCAGGTTGCCCGCATCGACCGTATGTGTGATGAGCTCGGGCTCGATACGATCGAGACCGGTGGCGCTATTGCCTTGGCGATGGACTGTGGAGCGCTTCCTTGGGGTGATGGCGAGGCCGTGCTCGCGTTGCTCGACAAAGTGGACAAGGGGGATGAACTTGCCGAAACGATTGCCCGGGGCGTCGTGGCTACCGCCAGGTATTTTGGCGTTACTGACCGAATACCAGCGATCAACGGTCAGGGCATTCCTGCCTGGGAGCCAAGGACGCTCAACGCCACAGGAATCACTTACGCAACGAGCGCTATGGGCGCCGATCATACCGCAGGTTTGGTTATTGCGACGTCTGGTGATTTGGCTCGAGCGTCGCAGGAGGCGCAGTTGGTCAATGCTTTGTGCGACTCGAGCGGGTTCTGCCAATTTCAGCAGCCCACGATCGAGGACATCAGAACTTTGTACAACTTCTTTTTTGGTACCAATCTGACATTCGAAGAGGCTGCGGAGCTTGGCTGGCAGTGCATGGTGGATGAGTGGGAATTTAATCGCCGTGCTGGGTTTAAGTGGGAAGAGGCAGATCTGCCCGAATGGTTGCGCAAAGAGCCGGTGCCTTCGAACGGCGCTGTGTTTGCCGTGCCGCGTGAAGAAATCCAAAGGGTGTTTCAGCGCATGCCGATTTCTGATGAATTGCGCACGCTGAAAGCGGTGGGTTGATTGGTTGAGAAGATTTCAGGACGGAGAGATGATGAACGATGGGCTAGTGTGTGGGCGGTGTGGCACTAGCTAAAGGGATATGGTCCCGTTAAAAGCGAAAAGTGGCCTAGAGCTGAGGAGCGATGTATGGACCAAGATAATCCAAAGCCGCTACGGCAAGGCTGGATGGGACGTTGGTTCCGCATCGTGGCTGGCTCGACGTTAGTCGGTTTGGGTATTATCGGCTTGTTCTTGCCGCTTCTACAAGGGGTGTTGTTTATCGTTATCGGTTTGTCCTTGCTGAGCACGGAGAGCGAGCGTGCCCGGCGACTCCATCAATGGGTTCGGTCGCATTGGCGTGAGCTGCGGACTCATCGTGAAAAAGGGGATTCTGTGCATGGTGTCCGATGAGAAGGATCGCTTAGGCCAGAAGCTTCGCGATGTCGAACGAGCGAGAGAGGATTTGTACTTTGCGGAGCAAGACCGCAAGCTCATCGAAAAGATGCGGCAAGCAAAGCAGGAAGAAATGGAATCGCACGTTCGCGAGCTGTCACGAATGCGCTGCCCAAAGTGCGGCGTGCGACTGCAACACGTGATCGAGCGGGGGATTGCTGTTGAGGAATGTCCGCAATGTCGCGGTGTATGGTTAGACCGTAACGAACTCGAGGCCATTGCAGGAAGCGAGAAGGAAGGCTGGATTGCCCGTTGGTTAAAGGGGGAGTTTCGCCGGCCTGAGGCTCCGTAAAAGGTCGGGATCGGCCCTGTGAAGTCAGAAGCAAGCGAGGGAACCGCGATTCGGTTCCCTCGCTTGCTTTAGATGCTTGAGGCGGCCGTTTGGGCCTTCCCTTGGGGGTGCTGCATTGCCTCTAGCTCCGATGGGAATTTTGTTGTCCAAAAAGGAAGGGCCCCCATGGTGGGAGCCCTTCGATTCATGTTGCACAACGGTGATCGCAGTTAGTCGGAAATGCTGGTGAGATGCTTGAGGGTAAAGTAATCGCGCGGGAAGTTGGTTTCGATGAACTGTGAACTATATCGCCCCCCGATTGCGGAACGATTGGTCTTGTCGTTCACACCAACCACCATGTTCGGTGTTACGGCGGTGAACGAGCCATCGTCACTTCGCGACCAGTGGTAAGCACACATGGCATTATAGAAGTACTCGCCAGCCCGGTTGTGGACGAGCTTCCACCAGATGCGGTACATGTCTTTGTCCATGAACATGATCACTTTACCGAAGTTGTAATACGGGTCCTCGGACTGCCCCTCTAAAATCCAAACCGGTCGCGGGATCATATTCAAGTTTTCGACGATGAGCCACGGTGCACCTTTGGCACCGGGTGTTTCATAGGCTCCTTTGAAGTAAGGAATTTCAACTTCCCATCGCGTTGGCGACACCTGCTTTTGCTTCAGTGGCTCGGGGCTCAGGACAGGCGCTAAAATTTTCCCCTCGCCGATGAGCTTCCATTTGTAGTACTCGACCTTTCCGGCGTAGCAATTCACATCGTCTGCAAAGATATCCAACCCTGCAACAGGGTCGGATCGGGTTGCCGCGTTCACTCTTCGAACACGGCGCGTGGATGGAACGTAAAACCAAGCTTGGTCTTGCGACGTCCAGTCGTTGATGACTTTGGTCAGACCTCCGACTCCGTCGACATCTTGGGGCTCTAAGACGTTAGAGAGGCTCGTTGCCCGAAGATTCTCAGGATTGTCGATGGGCCCAGCGGAACGCCCCAAAAACGCGTTAATATGGAGCCAGAGTTTAATGCGCTTGAACTCACCGCTGCTATCGATTCCGTTCAAAGTGAAAGTTGCACCTTGACCGTTACCCATGCCGTTGGCTGCCTGGAAGTTCCAAGCCATCTTGCAGGCGGCAAAAGGATCCTTCGGGTCGATCTTGGGAAACGGGTAGCCAAAGTAAAATTCCGGCATTTTACCTGTTTTCTTGTCTTTCAACCCGCACGTTGCCGGGTCGAGATCGTACTTGCCATCGTTGGCTTCGCTTGCCTCCCAAAATCTCTTGGAATAGTTTTGCTTGAACTTTTCGGGGTCGACCGGCACCACGCGGAACCAGTACTCGCCGTTTTTGACGCGATTTAAAATCACCTCGGGCAGCAAATCTTTTCCTCGTTGCCAATTGTTTTGATCGAGAATCCACGGCTTGTTGTCTTCTTCGGCTTGCTCAGCCAGGGTGCTTCGCCAAGGTGCGAACACCACTGCGAGTGCGAGCAGCGCACCATACCACACGTGGCACTTCTGACCCCGTTTCATATCTTGACCTCCTGAGACTTTGTTCCTTTTCCTTTCCTCGAGACCGACCCTAGCACGAGGGACCGTCACTGGGCAGTCCCCAATGCTGCCTGTCGCTGTTGCGCCAACATAGCTTTTGTCTTTCGATTCACCAAGAACCCGGGCCGCAGTACTTTAACGAAAGCGGGAACGACCACGAGCCCGCCGAACGTGTTAAAAGTCATCAGCAGGGCCAGAAGTAAGCCCATCTCCGCTTGGAACTTTAGGTCGGAAAACCAGAAAAATCCGGTCCCTGCAATCATGGTAGACGCGGTGAAGATGATGGCCTTCCCAGTGGTAGCAGTGGCGTAATCCACTGCCTCGTCAAGTTTGCCGATCTCGTCGTAAGTATCAATCATTCGGCTAAAATGGTAGATTCCGTAATCGACACCAACCCCGGCACCAGCGGCTGCAATCGGCAGGGAGTTGACGTTTAAATCGATGCGGAACCACACCATGAGGGCCTCGGCGGCAAGCTGGGAAAGCACGACGGGAATCATCAAGATGAGGGAGCAATATAGCGACCCATACGTGAGATAGAGACAGATGTAGACGATGAGAAAGATGAGACCGAGGTTTTTCCAGTAGGAGTTTTCCACCTCCTCGTTGACCGCAGCCAAGATACCGAACAGACCACCGGCAAACCGGAAATCCACGAAGCCTTCTTTGTACTGATCTACAAATTGCCGGGCGTAGGCAATGGAATTCATGATGACGGCGTGAGAGTATTCGTGAAAGAGGGTAATGATCGAGCCATATCGAGCGCTGGGATCCATAAAGAAGTTCAGGGCTGCGATGTTGGCATTTTGAGTAAAGGTGTAAATAATCTGCCCGATTTCTTTGGGGTTCAATGGAATGATCGACCACTTAGGATCACCGTCGTGTTGCAGCCGAGCAAGCTGCTTGATGATATCCACGATGGTAATGGTGCCACTTGCGCCCTTAGCCCCTTGCATGTGGTAGGCAAACTCTTCCATGGTCGTCAACGCTTCAGCGGACTTGACACCGTTCGGTTGCTTCGTATCCGCAATGATGATCAGTTGGCTCGCCCCCAGGAAACGCTTGTTGAGAATGTCGTAGGCAATGTTGTAAGGATGATCGGCAAACAGGAGCGCTGAACCGGGTGTCATATCGCCTACCTTCAGTTTCCATCCCCAGATGGGCAGCAGCGCATAGAGGGCAACGGCGAGAAAGATTACAGCCCAGCGGCGCCAGCCCTCGCTGGCATTAATGACCAGTTGAGTAAATGCAGGGTAGATGCGCTCGCAATAGGAAAGCCAGTACCAACCAATGACTGGGCTAACGGCAATGAAACAAAGCATGCCTGGGCCAATGAACTCGAGCGCCCGGGCGATGTTCGAAGGAAACAGCTGAATCAGGCTATGCATGACACCCAGGCGGTCGATCGCGATAGCAGCCACGATAGCGGCGAAAAGAATTGCGGTTCCTGCTCCGACACTGACTCCCACCTTGGAACGATGAGTATCATGATCGATTGGAGGCGGTGGATCGATGTAAGAGAGAATGATCGGATGCAAAGTCACCACGCTGATGAATATGGACACTACCCAAAAGCTGGCAAAAATGGCCACCTTTTGGATCAACGGGATGGGTGCAACGGCGACGATGAGTAAACCAATGCCGTCGGTCACAATCGATGCGATCGCGGGTGCGAATAGGTGGGAGTAAGAGACCACAATAGCTTGGTTCTTGTCTTTCAAGCGATAGAATTCCTCGTGGTAGCGGTCCATCGACTGCACGGAATGGCTAAGAGCCCGGGCCGTTAAAAAGAGGGGAATCACTAAAACCAGCGGGTCAAGGTTAAAGCCAAGCCAAGCTGCAATACCGAGTCCCCAAACGCTGGAAAGAATGCCGGAGAAAATGGGTACCCAGATGCCGGTCCACGTGCGGAAATAGGAATAAAGTAGAAAGGAAAGCGCCACCGTGGTCAGAACGAACACCAGCGCAAGCTGCCCCGAGTACTGAAGCACGGAAGTGTACAGCCAGGGAAAACCTGTAATGTGAACGCGGTGATTATTGTCCTCCACTTCCTTTACCAACTGCATCATGCGGTCGTAGAGGTACCGGAAGTCGAGCGCTTCCTCCCAGAAGCCGGTGTTGACCACCGCGGCTGTGTCGTCGTTGGCAACGTAAACGCCGCGAATGTTCGGGTTGGCATAAACGGCAAATCGCACCCGATTGGCATCCTCTTGGGTTTTCGGGACGCCGGGATAAAAGATGGGCCGGACTTGCACAGCCCCTTGCGTGGCGGTGGCACTGCTGACTGCGGGGTGGGCGATGGACAGGATCTGATAGGGGACGACCCCTTTGGTATTGATCATGAACTTGGTGATGTAATCGAGCTTTTGCAGGGTGGCGGGGTTATAGATGTCTCCCGACTTCACCTCCAAAATCACGTTCATCACGTTTGCAGTTCCGAACATTTTGCGGAATTCGTGGTAGAATTTGATGTATTTGTGCTGCCGCGGGTAAAAGTCGAAGAAATCGGTGTGCAAGCGAATTTTGGTGAGTCCGTAGCTAAAAAACAGTGTCATCAAGGCCACGAATGCGGTGACCGAGCGCCGGTATTTCAGCAGAAACTGCAAGTACGCTTCGATCCATCGTTGGGGAAACATTCGAGATTAACCTCCGACGGCTGTGGAAGTATGGTTGCTCAGTAGTTCTCCTTGAGGGCTGTCATTTTGTCACGATCGAGTGAGAGAACCAACCCCCTTGCGCCAACGACATACCCGCGGCCGTCAGGAAACAGCGTCACCCCACGGAACCACGAGCCTGCCATGCGGACGGGAATGTCATAGAGTTTCCAACTTTTCCCTGCATCCTGGCTGTAAAGCAACAGACCACTATTCCCCACGGCCCAGCCAAATATGCCGCGCACGGCGATGTCGTACAAGGGCAGTACAAAGCCCTTGGGCATCGGAACTGACTGTCTCATCCAGGTCGCTCCACCATCTTCCGTAGCGAGCATCACGCCTTCCATCCCGACAGCCCAGGCCCGTTGATTGTCCAGCGCTGATAGCCCAAAGATGGTTGTTTCTACGCCGCTTTTCTGTTGTTGCCACGTGAGCCCGCCATCTTGGGAAAACAAAATCACTCCGAACTCTCCGGCAATCCAGACGTGGTTTTCGTCAGCAAAGGCGATGCTGTATAAGATGACATCTCCAGGCTGAACGACCTCAGCAATGTCAGGCGGTAATTCGATGTTCTCCGGGAGTGGAATTTGTGTCCACGTGTCTCCACTATCCTCGGTGCGCAAGACAGTGCCGAAATCACCTACCGTTAACCCCCTGTGTGGGCTTGCAAACTGAATATCTAGGAGGTGGCGGTTCGTACCGCTTGGCTGCATCCGCCAGTTGAGCCCTCCATCAGGCGAAAAGGCAATTTGGCCCCCCTGCCCAGCGACCCACAGCTTGTCTCCCACACAGGAAACAGCCACGAAAGGCCGTTTGGTCCCCGCAGAATAGATCCGCCAATTTTGCCCCCCGTCGACCGTATGGAAGATGCGACCTAAGTCGCCAACGGCCCACCCCTCTCGAGCGCTTTTGAAGCAAACCGAAAAGAGGTTCTGACGGAGTTCGCCAGCGGGTACACTCGCTTGGGCAATCATCGTAGCGGAAAAAAAACAATTTAAGACCAAGAATATGAGCAAGTACGTCAGACGCATTCTCACCGTTGAGCTGACCTCCCTTTTTGAGGGTTGTAGGAAACCCGCTAGTGGCGGGCAGTGCGTCGGCGACGGGCGCCGACGCACTGTTTCGTTCGCCCCGTTGGGATTGGGGCTTAGATAACATATTCGAACCGGAACTGAACGTTATCCCGATCCTTGAGTAAGCTCACCCCGCTTCCGCCCTTATAGATATGAGCGTCAATGACGCTGTAGTCGATGGCGAAACGGAAAGGATCGTACACAATGGTTAGGGCTGGTTGATAAACGATGGCACCTCCCCAGTCATAGAAGAAGGTAAATGCGGGATTAATCATGCCACTGCGAAAAGAGGTACTGATGAAGAGAGTGTGAAGAAAGGAGTCTGCCGGTTGCGTGATGAACACAGGTTCGAGCCTGGGGAATACGGACCCATTATAGTTGAAATCAATGGCATCCAAATAAATCGGTAGCACTTGGCGATTGGGATTAGGGGCTGGGAAATCGCGTCTTTGCCCTGTCTGATTGTCTACAGCACTCACGACAATGGACCGACAAATTCCCCGGTCGACAAGGTCCTGATTGCAGTAAAGAGGGCCATCCGGGGCCGCGTTCTTGATGTGCTTGTAGAAAAACTGCGTGGAGATGAAGAAGGTCTGGTGGGGATTGAGCCAACGGATCCATTGATTTCGGTCGATCCCCAAGACGAAGTTGATCGAGTCGCGCAACAATCGCCGTCCGTGGTTTCTGCGACCGGCGGCGGTACGTCTGGCGACGGTAAACTGGCCAAGATTGAACTCGAACGGGTCGAGGTCTTCCTGCTGGAACGATGGCTCATCTTTAAAATAGGCAAGCTCGCTACGGATCACGCTGTAGTATTGAGGCAATGCAAAGGTCGTGGTGACCCCGGAAACTTGTACCCGTGGCGCGGTTTGCACCGGATGAATTGGGCTACCACAATTGCGGTTGGTGTAATCGGGCCGAGTCGGATCGCCCGGTGTCGGGCACGGTAGCCCGTCGTTGATGCCGAATATGAAGGGTAACACTCGTCCTTGCGCATCCAGTTGCTGCGTCGTGAACACCTGCACTGCGGGTGTATCGAAGTAGGTGTAATAATGAGCCAAGCTAAAGGTGGCGTCGAAAAGGTTAAAGACGATGCGACCCCCACCCCGGGCATCCTTGAAATTGCGGGCGGGAGCGATCTTAAAGGAGAGCGAATCGTTAGTCGGTGCACCTTGGCTCGGAAGTGCCCAAGGTGACCCGTTTGGTACCCCAGGGATGAAACCCACCTTGTTATCAATGGCGACATACCCCTCGACGAACACTTCCGTTAGCGGTCCGAGATCGCCCCAATAATACTGGCCGCGCAACATGTCGAGAGGAACACGTCGTTCGTCAAGAGGCACGAGGAAGCCCCCGAAACTCGCATCTAACGGATTGATATTGTCCAGCAAACGGAATGCGTCAGTCTCGCCCCAGGACAAAAGTTGGCGCCCGATACGGAAGAAGAAGTCACCGGTTTTGACGTCCAAATACGCTTGGAACAATCGCTCGCGGTGAACACCTTTTTTCCGTAAATTCTTCCGGAGCTGGAGGAGATCGTAAGGGACCTGCTGGAAGCCGTTTGGGAATAAGGGTGGGCCAATAAAGGGGTTGGGAGGATCAGCTTGAGCCAGCCGTTTGAACTCGCGGGCAGTTCGGAATTCCTTAGGTCCCCAATCATAAATTCCGTCACCTTCGCCTCGGAAAGTAAGACCGTAGCCGAGGTCCCGAATTTTGAACGGCAAATCGTTGAGGAGGCTTAACGGGCCGATGCCCTCCCGGCGCAAGCGGTCAAGGTCATGTTTCAGCTCTACTTCGATAAAAAAACGGTTTTGCCTCAAGTGCCCCGCAGCAGACCGGGGCCAGGTAGCCGATGTGGACACGCTGGGGTCGTCTGGATCCCTTGCCCCATCGTGGGTACGCTCGGTACCAATACGAGCGTTGACGTATGTTCGAACGCCGAGTTTGATATCTCCGTCCTTGTCTAAAGGTACAGCTCTCGCGGGCGGGCTTGAGAAATACACTGCCGCTAGACCGCTGGCAGCCACCCCCCACCAAACCTTGCGCCAGAAACGCAGCATAACCAACCCTCCTCTGTCTCCCAGCACCGACCCACAGTCGGTTCCTTGGTTTGCTTGTTGCCGTGAATCCCTACGCTAGGCGTCGGCCCCATGTCAAGTAAATCGAACCTGCTTCGTCGAACAGCCGTCACCCTGCTAGTTTACCTGCTGCTCCAGGCCCCGGTCGCGGAGTCACAAATCGCCGAGTCTATGATACCCGAGGAGCGGGCATTCGAAGTCATATCTGTTTCCGCTAGGGAATTGCCCAACCTTTGGGCGTGCCCGGTGGAGCGCGTTGCTGCTTGGAGTTGTTGGGGGTTGTGTGCTCCCATCCTCGCGCAAGTGGACGAGCGCGACCCGCAGGGCCGCTGGGTGTTGGATGTTGGTTTAGATGACTCTCAGGACGAGCAGCGAGGTGGTTTCGATCCCACCGACTGGGTGCTCGTTCCACTCGTAGACCTTGGAAATCGTGCATCACTGCCACCGACGGGGGCGGCCTACGCCGTGCGGGTGAGCGACCCGTCGGCAACTTTTACCCGGTGGTTTTACTTGGGTTGCTCCAAGGGCAACGACCGATTGGCGATTCCTGGTTCCGCACGGGTAGAGGCGAAGCCACATCTCGACGAGATTCAGATGCGCCGCATGACCGTGAAGTTCTGCGGTGCTCTACCGAAATGGATGTCGGTTGACGATGGACCGAACCTTCTCGATCGCCTCAAGCTGCGGGCGCAGGCTCGATTCTTGTTCGGGCTGGTCACTGTGCGACGAAACGAATCTCACGTCCAGGGGCAAGTTCTGGGATGGCGGGCGGGACCCCTTCGGGCGATTCGGGCGCAGGAACACTGGCTGTACTTGGGCTCGGGGATTCGCACCCCAGTGTTCCGTTCTTACGCAATCTTTTACCCCGACTATCTCGATATCCCTGTTAGACTGCGACTGCGCTTTCCTGCCACGCACTTTTTCTCGTCGATCCGCGTTCAAGGCTACATCGATTTCCGCGGCTTGTGGGGCTGGTCCCTTTTGCTTCCCGACGATGGGGAAACTTACTTGATCGATGGCCAAACAAGCCCCCAGGAGAGAGCATTGGCGTACCGGAACCCTGCATGGTTTGCCCTGCGGGGCCCCGAAGTCACGATGATTCAGTATTTCGGACTAAGTCCTTCCCTACAATCGCTGAAACGCCGCTTTCTGTACCGTGATGATAAGACTGCTGCATTTCCCCCAGAGTCAGTGCAGGGAGAAGTACCGGCGGTCGGATACGAGCTTAGCGAGTGGCAGGGTGTGGGCTCTGGAACGCACTCACTCCATGTCACGAGCTTCGTCGTGCCGAGGGGGGTTCCACCCGCGCGGGTCATCGCCGCTCAGCGACAACCGCTAAGGATCGCTGTAGAGCCCCTACCTTAAACGGCCCCTGCCCAGTACTCGTTTCACCAGCTCCTTCGTATTTTAGATGACGTAGTCGAACCGAAACTGAACGTTGTCGCGGTCGCGCAGGAGACTAATTCCGCTTCCGCCCTTAAGTCGTCGCGCGTCGAGAATGCTGTAGTCCACCGTGAAGCGGAAGGGGTCGCGGACCAAGGTAATGCCAGGTTGATAGACAAAAGCGCCCACCCAGTCATAAAACACTGCGAAGGTAGGGTTGACTTGTCCTCCCCGATATGAGGTCGTGAGCAGTAGAGTCTGCAGCAAGGAAGTCGCGGGCTGGCTTACCATTACGGGCTCGAGTGGCACTCCGAGTTGGGGCAAGAATGTGTCCACTACCGGCAGCACTTCTCGGTCGGGATTTAAGCGGCCATCCGGATTGAACACCCGCGTACCTGCCGCGTTACGAATGTGCTTGACGAAAAACTGCGTGCTCAAAAAAAACGTGTTGCTGGGGTTGAGGAAGCGCAACCAAAGGTTCGCGTCCCAGCCGACGAGCAGATTCACCGAGTCGCGCAAACGGCGACCACCAGTCGTTCCGCGCTGGCCGAAGAGAAACGGGTCGAACTGATACTGCGTATATGCCGGTTCGTCTTTGAAATACGCAGCTTCCGATCGCAGCACACTGTAAATTTCAGGAATGGCGAACGTTGTTGTTGCCCCGAACACCTGCACTCTGGGCGCTGTTAAGTGCACGTGAACTGGGCTTCCACAGTTGTTTCGACTCGGATCGTTCCCTCGAAAAGGGAAGCGTGGGTCGAGGGGGCAAGGACGTCCCTCGTCGAAGGCTTGGATCGGAATCCCCCTGACAGTGAACAATTGCGTTGCCGGTAGATCGAAGTAGGTGGAAAGGTACGCTACACTGAACGTCGCATCGGCCCAGTTGAACACGAATCTAGCGCCGCCACGAGAGTCGGCAAAGTTTCGGCTGGGTGCGAACGTGAAGGTCCGCACTTCCGTGCGCGGTGCCCCGAACGAGGGCAAACTCCACGGAGAACCGGGAGGAATCGGTGGAATAAAGCCAACTTGATCGTCGATTGCCAAGTACCCTTCGAAAAAGGTGTCGACAAGAGGTCCGATGGAGCCAACCCGATACTGAGCCCGTAACATGTCGAGGGGCAGCCGACGCTCGTCCAAAGGAATGAGAAAGCCGCCAAAGCTCGAGTCGAGCGGATTGATGTGGTCCAGCAGTTGGAAGATGTCCGACTCCCCCCACGAGAGCACCTGCCGGCCAAAACGCACAAAGAATCGGCCGGCGATGCCCTCGACGTAAGCCTGAAATAGGCGCTCCCGGTGAGAGGCAACGCGGCGGAGATGGCGACGCGCCCCTCCGATGTCCGGTGCTGTTTGGTTGATCGCCGCTAGAGGTAAACGAGTCAGCACGTCAAGGGACTTGGCGGTGGCATACTCTTGGGGCCCCCAATCGTAAACCCCCTCGTACTCGCCGCGGAACGTTAAATGGTAGCCGACGTTGCGCAAGCGAAAGGGTAGGTCGCGAAGCAGCGACAAGGGACCCACCCCAACTTCAATGAATCTGTCGATCCGATGGTCGAGTTCTGCCTCCAGAAAAAAACGGTTCTGCCGTAGGTGACCAGCGGCAGAAAATGGGAAAGTGGCCGAGGTGGAAGGCAAAACTTGGCTGCTCACGCGGTTGGGTATGCCCTGGTGGGTGTTTTCCGTGCCCAGCCGAGCATTTACGTACGTCCGCACGCCCAATTTTATCGAGCCATCGCGGTCGAGAGCGATCCCCCGTACCTCTGGAGCAGCTGCAATCGTGAGCAATAACGTGCTCAGTACCAACCACCGGTTACAACACTGTGTCACGACCGACCTCCCGCACCTAAGATCCTCAGGGTACCCGAACCCTGGCTCGCTTACGGCCAAGTATCTCCTTTCGTCAAGGGGTAGAGACGATTGTCGCCGGAGCATGCCTTGACATAAGGGAAAGAAAACTTTACTGCAACTAACTAAATATATTGACAGTCAAGCACGGCTCGTGGCACAGAAGCTTCGATGTCCTCGCGGGTGCTTTCCGGCGCTGTTCACGGGATCGATGCCCTGCTTGTGGAAGTGGAAGCGGACTTCCTTCCAGGACTGCCTCGGTTGGACATCGTTGGCCTCGCTGAAGGGCCGGTACGCGAAAGTAAAGAGCGGGTGCGGGCGGCGGTGAAAAACAGCGGGTTTCGCCTCCCGAGCGCGCGCATCGTGATCAATTTGGCCCCGGCCGATGTGAAAAAGGATGGGTCGGCTTACGACCTGCCCATTGCGCTGGGAATTCTAGCCAATCAGGAACTGCTACCGAAAGAGCGCCTGCTCAAGTACATGGTTCTCGGGGAACTTTCGTTGGACGGCCGTGTCAAACGCGTCCGCGGGGCCCTGCCTCTTGCTGCTGCAGCACAACGGTATGGCTTACGTGGGGTGCTGCTACCGGCTGAGAATGCTGCAGAGGCAGCCGTGGTCGATGGGATCGAGGCGATCCCGGTGACGAGCTTAGTGGAAGCCGTCGGATTTCTTCTGGGCCATCTCAGCATCGACCCTGTGCGAGTCGACATCGACGGCTTGTTTCGGGAGGCTCAAACTCACGACGTTGATTTCAGCGAGGTTCGGGGGCAGCTCCACGTAAAGCGCGCTTTGGAAGTAGCCGCGGCCGGAGGCCACAACGTGCTCATGGTGGGGCCGCCGGGCTCAGGAAAAACGATGCTGGCGAAGCGAATCCCGACGATTCTTCCACCGTTAACGCTAGCGGAGGCGCTCGAGACCTCGCGGGTTCACAGTGTGGTCGGTTTCATGGATGGACGGGCGCTCATTACTACGCGGCCATTTCGCTCGCCTCACCACACGATTAGCGATGCGGGCTTAATCGGCGGTGGGTCTATCCCGAAGCCAGGGGAAGTTAGTCTTGCGCACAATGGCGTGCTGTTTCTCGACGAATTACCGGAATTTCGCAAAAACGTGCTTGAAGTACTACGCCAACCGCTGGAGGAACAGCGCATTACCATTGCGCGGGCGCTGGCGTCTATTACCTATCCTGCGCGCTGTATGCTGGTCGCGGCCATGAACCCTTGCCCCTGTGGCTTCTTGGGCGATCCGCAGAAGGATTGTACTTGCTCGCCGCTGCAAATTGAACGTTACCGGTCGCGGATTTCGGGACCTTTACTCGATCGCATTGATATCCACATCGAGGTTCCGCCGGTGCAGTTCCGGGATCTAGCAGGATCACAACCCGCTGAGCCATCGGCTGCGATCCGCTCCCGGGTCGATCGCGCCCGGGTGCGTCAACTGCAACGGTTTCGCGGCCGCAAGATTTACTGTAACGCGCAAATGGGAAGTCGCGAGTTGGCTCGATTTTGTCGCCTCGACAGCCAGGGCGAGAAACTGCTCGAAGCGGCCATGGTTCGCTTGGGATTGAGTGCGCGCGCCTACACTCGTGTGCTCAAGGTTGCCAGAACCATTGCCGATCTCGACGGGCAAGATGCCATTGACCCCTCTCACATTGCCGAAGCGGTCCAGTACCGCTCGCTCGACCGACCCGTGGGTTGAGAGTGTCCCCCATGGCCTTGGGTCCGGCAGTCCAAAACTCTTCGGTGAGTTCCCCGCGAGGGCCAGAGGATTGGCGGTGGTGGATCGCTTTGCGCATGGTGCAAGGCGTCGGTCCAGTCGTTTATCAGTCGCTCTTGCGGCTGTTTCACGAACCCTGTCGGGTGTTTGCTGCGGGAGTCGATGCACTGGAATGTGTCGGGGTGCGGCCAGAATTGGCTCGTGCCATACACGGGTTCGATCGTTGGGCCGAGGTCGATCGTGACCTTGAACGACTTCAACGAACGGGGGCCGTCATCGTGACGTTGCACGACATTCACTACCCTCCATTGTTGCGCCACACTCACGATCCTCCGCCCTTCCTTTACATGCTGGGCGAAGTGCATCCTGCCGATACTCTGTCGGTCGCCGTCGTCGGTTCTCGAGATCCAACAAGTTATGGGTTGCGGATGGCACGAGAGCTAACGGTGGGGCTGGTGCAGTTTGGATTCACGATCGTTAGCGGGCTGGCGCGGGGAATCGATGGTGCAGCTCACTGGTCGGCACTGAAGGAAGGAGGTCGCACCCTGGCGGTACTGGGATCGGGGGTGGACGTGATTTACCCGCCAGAGCATCGAGCGTTAGCGCGGCGGATCATGAGCCAGGGGGCGCTGCTCAGCGAATTGCCGATGGGGGCGCAACCCGACGCGGAAAACTTTCCCAGTCGCAACCGCATCATCAGTGGGATGACCCGGGGTACGATTGTGGTCGAGGCAGCGGAAAAAAGTGGGTCCTTGATCACTGCTCATGCAGCCGCCGATCAGGGACGTGAGGTGTTTGCCGTGCCTGGGCCGGTAGGACAGCGATCCCGAGGTACCCATCGGTTGATCCGCAACGGCGCGAAGCTGACCGAATCTGCCCGCGATGTGATTGAAGAAATTGCCCCCCAACTCCTTGAGGCAGGATCACCCCGGGGGGTGCGACAGCGCCCGCTGCCGCTGGAGGCTGTGCCCCTGGTCGAACTTCTTCGCCGACAGCCACTGCATGTCGACGAACTCATCGCCCGCAGTGGGCAGCCTGCAACGCAGGTGCTCGCAACTTTGCTCGATCTTGAACTGCAAGGGGTCGTGCAACAACTGCCAGGCAAGTGCTTTGCGCTCGTGGAGAGTGCCGCTGGTTGACGAAGGGGGCAAGCCGGCTATCAGTTACGACCCATGACGAAAAACTTGGTGATTGTCGAATCGCCGGCAAAAGCGAAAACCCTGCAGAAATATTTGGGTAGCGATTACCAGGTGAAGTCCTCAGTGGGCCACGTCAAAGACTTGCCCAAGAGTCGACTCGGTGTGGACGTCGAGCACGATTTTCGTCCCGAGTACGAAGTCATCCATGGAAAGCGCAAAATCCTCAGTGAACTGCGCCGTGCCGCAAAGGATAAGGAACGCATTTTCTTGGCCCCAGATCCTGATCGGGAAGGCGAAGCCATCGCCTGGCATATTGCGGAGAGCCTCGGGGTCGACTCGGACCGAATCCGCCGCGTCCTCTTCCACGAAATCACGAAGTCGGCCGTGTTGGAGGCGATCCAACATCCGCGCCAGCTCGACCGCAATCTTTACGAGGCGCAGCAAGCGCGCCGCATACTCGATCGACTGGTCGGCTACGAGATTAGCCCGCTGCTGTGGAAGAAAGTCCGAAGGGGGTTGTCGGCGGGTCGGGTGCAGTCGGTGGCCGTTCGACTCATCGTTGACCGAGAGCGGGAGATCCAGCGCTTCAAACCCAAAGAGTACTGGAGCATTACAGCCCGGCTCGAGGGCAAACAGCCGCCGCCGTTTGCAGCTCGGCTCATAAAAATAGCCGAGCACAAGCTTGACCCCGAATCATTCCGTATCGAGAACGAAGCGGCGGCGCAAGCGCTCGTGGAGCGGCTGCGAGGTGCGGAGTTCAAGGTGGTTCGCGTCGAGAAAAAAGAGCGCAGGCGTTTCCCCGCTCCGCCGTTTACCACCTCGCGCTTGCAACAAGAGGCAGCGCGGAAACTAGGTTTGACGCCAACGCGGACTATGCGGATTGCGCAGCGACTCTATGAAGGAGTTGAGTTGGGTCCAGAGGGATCGGTGGGATTGATCACCTACATGCGCACCGATTCCACGCGCATATCCGCGGAGGCACAAGACCATGCGCGAACGTGGATCCGGGAAGAGTTTGGGGATTCGTACCTGCCCGCACAACCGCCGGTCTATCCGAGTAAGAAAAGCGTACAGGATGCCCATGAGGCGATCCGGCCGACGTCGTTCGACTACCCGCCAGAAAGGGTGCGAGCTTACCTGACCACGCAGGAATACGCGCTTTACAAGCTCGTCTGGGATCGCTTCATCGCCAGCCAAATGCTTCCCGCAGTCTTTGATCGCACGACGGTCGACATTGCGGCCGAGGATACGTTGTTTCGGGCCACGGGGCAAGTGTTGAAGTTCGATGGCTTTACACGCGTTTATACCGAAGGCCGTGACGAGGAACCGCAGAAGAGCGACGAAGACCAAGGCGAGGCAGAACCCGAGTTTCGCAACGCCCCGCTACCTCCGCTCGAGGAAGGGGAGGTGTTGCGGCTGTTGGATCTCGTGCCCGCACAACATTTCACCCAACCCCCACCGCGGTTCACTCAGGCGAGCCTGGTTAAGGAATTGGAGGAAAAAGGAATTGGCCGGCCCTCTACTTACGCAACCATCGTCGGCACGATTCTTAACCGGGAATATGTCATCGAGGACAAGTCCAAACGTCTGCGCCCGACCGAACTGGGGTTTTTGGTTACTGACTTGCTCGTGCAGGCCTTCCCAGACATCTTAAACGTGGAATTCACTGCAGGGATGGAGGAAGAGTTGGACAAAGTCGAAGAGGGTAAGGAGAAGTGGACGGAAACCCTCCGGCGCTTTTACGTGCCGTTTCGGCGCGATTTGGAACAAGCCGAAGTCCACATGCGCGACGTGAAGAGCGGTCAGCCTACAGAACTACGTTGCCCGAATTGCGGTGAACCGATGATGTTGCGCTGGGGGCGTACGGGCGATTACCTTGCCTGCGCCCGCTACCCGGAGTGCAAGACCACGCGCAACTTTGTCCGCGAAGACGACGGGAGTATTCGCATCGTGGAGCGGGAAACGGCCGAGGAAAGCTGCCCGCAGTGCGGCAAGCCAATGGAAGTTCGTTACGGGCGGTTCGGGAAATTTCTCGGCTGTTCGGCATACCCGGCATGCAAAACGGTTTTGCCCTTCGAGCGCCCACGCGCCACAGGCGTCTTCTGTCCCGACTGCAAGGAGGGGCAGGTCTTGGAAAAGCGCTCGCGTGCAGGGAAAACATTCTATAGTTGTAGCCGATACCCCCATTGCCGTTTTGCTACATGGGAGCGCCCGATCCCGGAACCTTGTCCGGAGTGTGGGGCCCCGTTCGTCGTGGAAAAAACCACGAAGCGGCAAGGCACGGTGCGCCGGTGCTTGGCTGAGGGCTGCACTTATCGGGAAACGGTGGCAGACACCGCCGAACAACTGGTGTAGCCTGAGGGCCTAGCGAACAGGCTTCCCCCAGCGCCGGGGGCGAGCACGTACAGGAGCATTCAGGTGAGCGAGGTTTTCATGAAAACGGTTCCTACCATTAGCTCGACGACGGAACCCATCACGATCGTCGGTGGTGGCCTCGCTGGTGCAGAGGCCGCGTGGCAACTGGCGCAGCGAGGAATTCGTGTGCGTCTGTATGAAATGCGACCACAGCGCCAGACCGAAGCGCATCGGACCGACCGCTTGGCCGAACTTGTTTGCTCGAACTCGTTCCGCAGTGCGAGCCTGGACACTGCTGTGGGCCTCTTAAAAGAAGAAATGCGTCGCCTGGGGTCGGTCATTTTGGCCGCTGCCGAGCAGACAAGCGTGCCAGCAGGATCGGCCCTTGCCGTGGACCGTGAGCAATTTGCGGAAGTGGTGACACAAGCCATTGCGTCTTGTGGGGAGATTGTTGTGGTTCGGCAAGAGGTGCGCGACATTCCCGAGGGTGTGTGTCTCATTGCGACCGGCCCGCTGACTTCTCCCTCGCTATCCTACGCACTGCAGGAACGTTTGGGGCAAAAGTATTTGTACTTTTACGATGCCATCGCACCAATTGTGACGGCCGATTCCATTGATCGTTCCATTGTTTTCCCTGCATCTCGATACGGGAAAGGCGGCGAGGATTATCTCAACTGTCCGATGACGCGTGATGAGTACTATGCCTTTGTCGATGCAGTGCTCGCTGCCGAGAAGGTCCCAGTTCGCGATTTTGAACGTTGTATTTATTTCGAAGGATGCATGCCGATCGAGGAAATGGCGCGGCGGGGCCGGGACACACTCGCTTTTGGTCCCATGCGACCCGTGGGCCTGGTCGACCCCAGAAGCGGGCAGCGGCCTTATGCCGTGGTGCAGCTTCGCCAGGACAACGCCTCTGCCACCTTGTATAACATGGTTGGCTTCCAGACCAAAATGACGTATCCAGAGCAACGGCGCGTGTTCCGTATGATCCCAGGGCTCGAAAAAGCGGAGTTCGTACGGCTAGGTAGCTTGCACCGCAATACGTTCGTTAACTCACCACGGGTTTTATCGCCTACCTTGCAACTCCGACGGCAGCCGACGACGTTTTTGGCTGGCCAGTTAGTAGGAGTGGAAGGATACGTAGAGTCGGCAGCGACCGGCCTGCTAGCTGGCTTGAATATCGCACGATTGGTGGCGGGGCTTCCCTGTGTCGTGCCACCTGTGACCACGGCTCTCGGTTCGTTGCTGGCGTACGTGTCCAATCCAAAGAGGAGAGATTTTCAGCCAATGAATGCTAACTACGGGCTTCTCCCTCCTCTTCAGGGTCGGGAACGTGGTCGAGAAAAACGGCAGCAGTTGGCAAGGCGTGCCCTGAACGACTTGCAAGAATGGATCGATCGTTTCGGGTTAGCACCGCCCAAAGCGCCAGTGGAAGCAATGAGGGCCGTGGGACTGTAGGAGAGTGAGCTCCTCGGGGAGCCCTGCATGTTAGTAGGAGAGCACATGACCGCGCGCGTCGTTACCGTAGCGCCACACGTTACGGTTTCGGAGGCGCGCAAACTCATGCGCGAGCACGACATTCGTCATCTCCCGGTAACGGAGCACTCACGGCTGATTGGCATTGTTGCTCGTAGCGACCTCAACTGGCCATCGACGGCGCGCGTGCCCGACGAAACTCCGGTGGCCGAGGTCATGAGCGGCAACGTGATCGCAGTGACTCCGCGAACGACCATCGAAAATGCCGCAAGCCTTATGTTGGCGAACAAGATTGGTGCCCTTCCTGTCGTCGACGAGGAGGAGCACGTCGTTGGCATTCTCACAGCTGCCGACATTCTCTCGGTGTTTCTAGAAGTCATGGGCGTGGGCTCGGGAGCACGGCGGATCGAGATTCGCCTGCCGGATCGCCCGGGTGCCTTGGCGCAAGCGGTGCAATGCATCAGCGAGTTGGGTGTCAACATCGTCAGCGTCGTGTCTGCACGGGAACTCGAGGGATGGCGGACGTTGGTGCTGCGTTTGGCGACGGAGGACTTAGAGCCCGTGCTGACCGCCTTGGCCGACCGAGGCGTGGAGGTGGTAGCGACGGGTGAAGGCGACGACTGAGCATCAGCTGCAAGCCTCGCCGGAAACGCAGCAGGCCCTGAGCCGTTTGGGCGTTGCCTGGGATCGGCTCTGCGCGTTCGTGAACGGGCCAGCTTCGAGTTGGCAGCCGTCGGAACTGCTCGCAGTGTTTCCCGATGCTTTATTGGCGCACGCCGCAGATCCGGCAGCAGCCTTGGCAAGTTTGGAGCGCCTGGCGGAGGTGGGGAAGCACCCGGTGGTGGAAGAGAACGATTGGTGGCGGGATCTTCTCAGTCTGGTCGGAGGGAGCCCCTCGCTCGCCAACTGGCTGGTAGCTCAGGGTCACGAGTGGGTGAGCGTCTTCAGCGCGGCACGGCGGTCAGCAACCGCCGTAGCGACAGAGCACGTACAGCGGCTCGAGCCCTGCTTGTCGCAGCCGTGGCTTGAGTTCGCACATGCGCTGCGTCAGTACCGGCACTATGAGTACTTGCGTATCGGGCTCCACGACTTGGCGGGTCGCTTTTCCGTTAAAGACACTTGGTGGCAACTGAGCGAGCTGGCGGCTGGAGTGGTGGAGGCTGCTTGCCGGTGGGCCCGGCACCGCGTGGACGAAGACCACGGCTGTCTCCTGAGCCGATCGGGCGCTCCGGCCGGTTTTATCGTCCTGGGGATGGGTAAGCTCGGTGGGGCAGAACTTAATTTTAGCTCCGATATTGACTTGGTGTACCTGTACGAGACCGACGAGGGGCAAAGTGCTGGGGGTCCCCTCGGATCTCTGTCCCCGCGCGCTTATTTCACCCGCTTGGCCGAATGGTTGACCCGGGCGCTGCAGGAAGTGACGGCGTCAGGTTTTGCCTTCCGGGTTGATTTGCGGCTGCGTCCGGACGGAATCAACGGGCCGCTGGTCAATTCGCTCGCCAATGCGCTCCTTTATTATGAATCGTATGGCCAGACGTGGGAACGTACCGCGCTTTTGAAGGCCCGGCCTATCGGAGGCAGTTTGGAGTTGGGCGAACGTTTTCTGACGGAGGTCCGCCCGTTTGTGTTTCGCCGCTACCTTGACTTTGCCACGCTTGCCGACATGCAGCGGATGAAAGCGCGAATCGATGCCGAGCTGAAAAGAAAGGGAGAGGGGTATAACGTCAAGTTAGGGCTCGGTGGCATCCGAGAGATCGAGTTTCTCGTCCAAACCATGCAGCTCATTCATGGAGGGCGAGACGAGCGTGTGCGCTGTCGGTCCACGGTGGAAGCGCTCGAGCGTCTGGGATCTTGTCGCTATCTCCCCGAGGCGGACGCGCAGGCATTGCTCCGTGCCTACCAGTTCCTCCGGAATGTAGAGCATAAGCTTCAAATCGAGGCTCAGCGACAAACGCACGCCATTCCTGCCGATCTCCTGAAGCAGGACATTCTGGCGCGGCGCCTCGGTTACCGCGGCCAGCTCCCACGAGAAGCGTTGTGGAAAGACCTCACGGAGCACACACAGAATGTTCGCCGCGCGTTCGAAAAGCTGTTTTTTCAGCCAGCCACCGAGCGACGTGCGCAAGCGACAGGGATCGAAGAGCGGATCGTTAGCGTGCTTGCCGACCGGGACGCAGCCCTGGAGCTGTTGTCCTCCTTTGGATTTCGTGAGCCAGAGCAAAGCTACGAGCATCTGCTGTTTTTGCGTGATGGTCCGCCAACGGCGCCCTCGAGCCCCCGACGGCGCCAAGTGCTGTTCGAGCTCTTACCCAGCTTGTTGGCTGCAATGCGCCAGTCGCCGTATCCTGACCTGGCCATCCAAAACATGGCCAGTTTTATCGCAGCAGTTGGTGCGCGGACGAGCTTCCTCGTGTTGCTGCGCGAAAATCCCGGCACGATGCGCATGTTGGTCCGCGTCTTCGCCACTAGTCAGTATCTCGCCAATCAGTTCATCCGCCACCCGGAACTCTTGGACTCGCTAGTTCGCGCCGATCTCGTCAGAGTGCGCCGGTCGAGGGAGGAATTATCGGCCGATTTGGGAAGTTTATTGGCCGTTGCTGAGGATTTCGAAGCGAAGCTGGACACGCTCCGGCGCTTCCGGAACCAGGAATTTTTACGCATCGGGGTGAATTGCGTCGAGGATTTATTGACGGAGGAAGAAGTTGGCGAGGAACTCACCAGTCTGGCCGACGTGTGCGTGAACGCTGCGCTCCAGGTGGCAACCGAGGAGACGCTGGCGAGATTCGAACGGGCGGAGCTGCCGGGAAAACTCGTGATTCTTGGTTTAGGCAAGCTGGGCGCAGGCGAGCTTAACTTTAATTCGGACTTGGACCTGATCTTTGTCTACGACCCCCACGTGACGCCCCTTGCATCGAGCACACCGCACGAAGTGTTTACGTGGCTGGCCCAGCGGCTACTTACGGTGTTGCAAGTGCCGACAAAGGAAGGGATTGTTTACCGCATCGATACCCGCTTGCGGCCATCCGGGCACTCGGGACCCTTAGTTTCCTCCCTGCCGGCGTTTCGCCTTTATCACGAGCAGAGCGCGCAGGTTTGGGAACGGCAGGCCTTAATCAAGGTGCGCCCAGTTGCCGGGGATGAAGGTTTGGCTCGAGAAGTGAGCAATGTCGTGGAGAAGTTCGTGTACCGCGCTCCTCTGCGGATAGAGGAAGTGCGGGAGATTCGGCGCTTGCGCGGGCGCATGGAACGGGAGCTTGCTCGAGAGCGAGCGGATCACATCAACATCAAGACGGGCCGCGGTGGCTTAGTAGATATCGAGTTCCTTGTGCAAATGCTGCAGCTTCACTACGGTGTGAAAGAAACGAGAGTGCGGCAGCGTGCCACGCTCCGGGCGCTGGAAGCCTTAGCGGCACTCCAGATTTTGCCTGAATCCGATGCTTGCAAGCTCGCTGCCGGTTACCGGTTTTTGCGCAGGTTGGAGCAAAGTTTACGGTTATTGCACGATCGGCCGGTTGAAGATCTCGAGCGCCATGATCTCGACCTTGTCGTTGTTGCTCGCCGCCTTGGCTTCGGAGGGGCCTCCGATCCAGCGCATGCTCTTTGGCAGGAATATGTCGCGCGGCGCGAGACCATTCGGGAGCTGTACGAATCCTGGTTCGATCGGGCTGAGCGGGGTGAGCTACTCGGAGTCGGAGTTGGCGACTAGGAAGTAGGGCACGTGAGTTTTGTTGACTGCCCCGAAGTGGTGAGCTAGCGAGCTTGGCCTCTAGGAGCGGCGAGTGGAAAAAACGCAATACATTTGGCTCGACGGCCAGTTCCTGCCATGGGAGCAGGCCCAAGTGCACGTGCTGACACATACACTCCACTACGGACTGGGCGTGTTCGAGGGAATTCGTTGCTACGAGGGAAGCAACGGTGGCGCGTGGATCTTTCGCTTGCCGGAGCATATCGAGCGGCTGTTTGCCTCCGCGCACATCCTGGGAATCGAAATCCCTTTCTCTCGCGACCAAGTCGAAGCTGCCTGTGTAGAGACAATACGAATCAACGGATTGAGAGCTGGTTACATTCGTCCGCTGGTGTTTCTCGGCGATGGGGAAATGGGCTTGGCTGCCGTGCAAAATCCAGTGCGGCTGGCCATCGCCGCCTGGCCTTGGGGAGCGTACTTGGGCGATGAAGGCATCCGGCGCGGGGTGCGGTTAAAAACGTCATCCTTCCAACGGATGCATGTCAACACCTTTATGACCAAGGCGAAAGCGGTGGGTAACTATGTGAACTCCATCCTTGCAGCCGTCGAGGCGAGAAAGGCGGGGTACGACGAAGCCATGATGCTCGATACTGACGGTTTCGTGGCTGAGTGCAGCGGAGAAAACCTTTTCATTGTGCGTAGAGGCGTGGTGAAAACCCCCCCGCTCACGTCCGTTCTGGAAGGGATCACACGTGCCTCGGTGCTCAGCTTGCTCGAATCCATGTCGATTTCCTGGGTGGAGGAACGGTTCACTCGCGACGAAGCATACATCGCCGACGAAGTGTTCATGACCGGGACAGCGGCCGAAGTGACCCCAGTTCGCGAAATCGACGGGCGAGTGATCGGTGCAGGAGTACCGGGACCAATTACGCGGGCGCTTCAAGAGCGTTTCACTGCCGTCGTACGGGGGGAAGTGGAAAAGTACCGCCACTGGCTTACAGCGGTGACCTGAGCCGTAAACACTTTTGGTGCAATTTGAATTGACAGAGTTGGATGATCCGATTATAAGCCCGCTGCCTGGATGTGTGTGGTGCGGAGGAAGAGCAAAGCGCCGTGTGGCGGGCCTTGGCGACGGGGGACGCGACGGAGGAACGGGGAGTGAAGGGTAAAGTTAGCCTGAGGGTGGTTCGATGCGCCATCGTCACCTTGGTGGCCTCTGTCAGCCTGATGCCCGCACTGCGTGCTGAGGTGACTGTAGAACGCGGCAGCTCGATCCTGATTTTCCCCAAAGTGATTTCGGACCCCGACGGATTGCTGACCCGCGGGTTCCCCGTGGAGACGATCATCCAAATCTCGAATACGTCGAACTCGTTGGCATTTGCCCATTGCTTTTACGTCAACGCCGCGCCGCTGGATCCAAGGCAACCACCAGGTCCTTTTAACCCTCCGCAATGGCAAGAGGTCGACTTTGACATTGTGTTGACCAAGCAACAGCCGACTTACTGGGTGGTCGGTCAAGGGCGCAGGGTTGATCCGACTGACCCTCAGTGCAGCCGGGTGCCGGCGGTGCTGAATTGCCCCAACGCGGGATTCGATCCTGGAGCTATTCCAGCGGTGCCGCCAAATTTCCAAGGCCAGCTCGTTTGCATTGAGGTTGACGCTGCGGGCGCTCCCTTGAACGGGAACAGACTCAAAGGTGAAGCGACTTTGATCACACCCGCTGCGACCACAGTTCAAGGTGTGACGATGCGCCTAGGTGAAACAAGCAAGTACAATGCAGTGGGGATCGTGGGATTGAACACGGATACCAATTCCAACGATGGCGACTTGAGACTTTGCCTTGGAGGGGGGCCTCGACCCGGTTGTCCCAGTGGGGCGGAGTACAATGGCTGCCCAGATGCGGTGATCGTGAATCACTTCGCGGAGCGGGCTACAATGCCAGCATTGCCCCCAGGGGACATTGGCAATTCGCGCGTGGATACAGAGGTTACCCTTGTGCCGTGTACCCAGGACTTCGAGAACCAGCTTCCGGGCAGCGTTGTGGTGCAGTTTCGCGTGACCAACGAGTTCGAAAACCTCTTTTCAGCTAGTACGACGGTTACGTGTTGGTCGACTTTCCGCCTCGGGGACGCGGCTCGCGTTTTCGACATCAGTTTCCTCGGCACTCGTTTTGCCCAGACTCGGATGTTTCCCGGTGGCCCTGAGCAACCTGGTTTTGTCGGGGTTTCCGAGGAGTTCTACAACGACGGAAGAGGAGTGCTTTCCAGGGCCGCACTCAACCTGCATGTCGAAGGGGAGCGTCCGGGGGGAGATATGATCACCATTCCAGAGGTGGCACCATGAACCGACGCCGCTGTCTTATAACCGTAGTGGGCGTGTTTTGGGCTGTCGGTTCTGCGTGGGCCCAGCAGGTCGGTGCTGACCGGGCCGCTGCGATGCTGGTCTTCCCGAAAGTGGTGGTCGATACCGCTAATAGTGCTGGCCGTGGTCGGTTGGATACGTTGATCCGCATCAGTAACACGCTGAACAAGCCAATCCGCATGCAGTGTTTTTGGGTCAATGCAAACGGCCACTGCTTCAACGCGCCCGGGATCATTTGCGACCCTACGCTGTTGCCTCGAGACAATCGTTGCCCGGCAAACTCTGTGTGCGTCCCCGGTTGGCAGGAGACGGATTTTATCGTGCAGTTAACCGCGCGGCAGCCGGTAGCGTGGCTTGCGTCCATGGGGGCAACGCTGTGTAGCGATATGGCCGATCCAAACTTGCCCTGTTTTCCGATCGGTGGTGCCGGCAGGCCGAGTCCGACAAACAATCTCGAGAGTCGAGTTCCTGCAGTGCAGGAGGATCCTTTTGTTGGAGAGCTAAAGTGCATTGCGGTGGATCAAAACGACGTGCCCATCGAGGACAACGGCCTTAAGGGGGAGGCCTTAATCGTTCGCTCGGATGTGCAAATCGGTTCGAACTTCTTTGACGTGCGCGCCTACAATGCAGTCGGGATTCCAGCTCTTGCGGGCAGAAACAACCGTGACAACGTGTTGGTGCTGGGCGGAAATGGCGCCGAGTACGCGGGCTGCCCAAACGTATTGATCTTGGACCACTTTTTCGACGGGGCCGAAGACCCCGTTACGCGGCAAAGCATCAGCACGACGCTCACGTTGGTTCCGTGCACCGAGGATTTTCTTACGCAACGGCCGACGGCGATGCCGATTCAATTCCTGGTGTTCAACGAATTTGAGCAGCGCTTCTCGACTAGCTTCCGTGACTTTAATTGTTTCCGGGAATTTCGTCTTTCGGAAATCGACACGCGGGTGCCGACGTTTTCGATCTTCCACGCCGGGGTTTCTGGCACGCTTACGGGCCAGACGCGCATCCGAGGGGTCGTGACGAACGATCGTACGCGGGGGCAGACAGTTCTTGGCGTTGCTGAGGAAATTCGTTCCGGTGGCGGCAGCGCCGCATTCCAGTTGCACATGCAAGGCGCGCGTCCGCAAAGCGACTTTGTGTACCTGCCTTTTCAGTGAGAACGCAATGAAAATCGGCTCTTTTAGCTTGACAAGGTGGAACCACGCAGATATAAGGCCGTCACTCAATCGAGGGGTTCGCCCTGGCGAACACGGTGCGGCGTGATCGAAAGGAGGAGGGTAATGCGTAGGCAGCGAGGGCTAGTTGGGCTCATGGGACTCGCGGCGTTGGTCGGTTGGGGTGTTAATGCCCGATTGGCTGAAGCCCGCGTCACTACGGAGCAGAGCGCATCAATTCTGGTGTTTCCGAAAGTGATTGCCACCGCGACCCGGGACACGGTAATCCAAATCACGAACACCTCGAATAACATGCGGCATGCGCACTGCTTTTACGTGGATGGTTCGCCGGTTAATCCGGAACTTCCGGTTGGTCCGCTCAATCCTCCCCGATGGGTTGAGACAGACTTCGATATTTGGCTCACGCGGCAACAACCTACCCACTGGGTGGTGTCGACCGGTCGGTGGGACGATCCCACAGACGACTCTTGCCGCGCCGTTGCGTGTAACCCCGTTACAAGCGGCGGAAATAATGGTACTGCAGATTGCTGTGACGCTGGTTTCGACCCTGGTCGAATTCCGCCGATGGGGCCAAATTTCACTGGGGAGCTAAAATGCATCGAGGTGGATGCGTCGGGCTTCCCGGTTCCTGGAAACTCCTTGAAAGGGGAGGCGACCTTGGTGGACCGCGGGCAAGCGACCTTTGACGTGTCGAAGTACAACGCCATTGGCTTGAAGGGCTTTGACACGAACAACATGGACGGAGTGCTTTGTTTAGGTGGGGGGGTGAATGCGTCTTGTCCATCGGGGCCGGAGTACGAGGCGTGCCCGCAGACGTGGATGTTGGATACCCCCTCCGTGAATGCCCCACATCCAGTTATTGAGGACGCTACTACGGGCGTGGAGCTCACGGTGGTTCCGTGTTCCCAGAATTTCGAGACCCAGGAGCCAACCTCCGTTACACTTCAGTTCGCCATTACAAACGAGTTTGAGCAAACCTTCTCGGCCTCTACGACCATTTCTTGCTGGGCAACTCAGGCGCTGGACGACATTAACCCGATTTTCGACGTGACGGCTGTGGGTGGTAACGTGTTGCTGACCCGAGTGCGCGCGGCCGCGGCCACTCCCCGAGGTATTATGGCAGTAGTCGAGGAAACAGTGTCGCATAGAGCGCTTGGCCAAGCCCGCGTGGCGCACAATCCTCACAACAGCTTTGCCGATCAGTCGGGCCAGGACTTAATCATCATTCCGGCTGACCAGATTCAGGCCCCGTAAGGGTGCGGTGCAATGGGTAGAGAAGGGCGACGTCCTAGGAATGGGGAAAGGAGAATGACGATGCGACAGGTGCGATGGGTTGGCTGGACAGTGGCTGTCGCCGCGGCGCTAAGTGTTGGGCCGAGGCCAGCCGCACGAGCGGATATCGCATCCGATAAGCCCGCGGCGGTCGTGGTGTATCCGAAGGTCCAGGTGACAGGCGCAGCGGGGGTTAATACCACGATTCGTTTGGCGAACACCAACACAACGAATCCAATTCATGTCCACTGTTATTACATCAACGCGAGCTCCTACTGCGTCGGCGGTTTTAACGCCGGCCAAAATTGTACTCTCTCACCCACGGTGTGTACGGGCGGGGGGGTGTGTTTGCCGAGTTGGCAGGAGACTGATTTTCGGGTTGTACTCACGGCGGGCCAGCCAATTGAGTGGGTAGCGTCGGACGGACTAGCTGACGCGAACTTGCCGCTGCCGCGCGGTGTTTGCGTTCGCAATCCAACCCGGCAGTGTGGTTCCGATGCGGATTGTAACCCATTCCCCGGCGGGACTTGTACGCAGAGCAACGCTGGTACGCGGATTCCGCCAGTCCCAGACGACCCATTCATTGGCGAGCTACGCTGCATCGCGATCGATCCCCAGGGCAACCCAATTCCCCGCAACGAGCTCAAGGGGGAAGGGCAGATTGTTACGGTGACGGCCGCTGGCCCGGTGCCGGGCGGTAGCATCGACGTTGCCGGTTACAACGCGATCGGGATTCAAGCAACCGGGGCTTCTGACGGCGTCGCGAATCAGCTCACCCTCGGGCCAGGTCGGAGTGGCGAGTACAACGGGTGCCCGAACTACTTAATTGTCGATCATTTCTTCGATGGGGCAGCGAACCCGGTGCCCGGTACCGCTGCGACAATTTCGACTAACCTGGTGCTGGTGCCCTGTTCGACGGACTACCTACGGCAGATCCCTGGCTTGGCCGTGGCGCAGTATCTTGTGTTTAACGAGTTCGAACAGAGGTTTTCGACCAGTAGGGCGGTACGCTGCTACCAGGACATGCCTCTCAGCCGTATCGATACCGCGAATAGCCTTCGTTCGATTTGGAACGTAAACGTGGCTGGGACTTTAACCGGTCAAACCCGCGTGAACCCGATTGGGGTGCCATCGAGCAACCCACCGTCGATTCCTAGTGGGTTGTTAGGGATTGCGCTGGAAACGCATACCGGGTTAGTTACCAAGAGGGCTGCTTTCAACGTGCACATGGCGGGCGATCGAGACCAGCCCGACGTGATGATTATCCCGTAGGGTCGAAGTTGGTGATTTGGAGAGTGGGCCGACCGTGGGGCAGCGCGGTCGGCCCTTTTTTTTCAAGTGGATTCCGGGAGATTACGAAGTACGAAGTCGATGACGTCGGCTTCGAGACGGGTGCCATGGAGGCGATTGTATTCCTGAATCCCAGTTGGGCTCGTGACGTTGACTTCGGTGAGGTAATCTCCGATCACATCGATGCCGACGAAATAGAGGCCGTCGGCCCGTAGGCGCGGCGCCAGGGTAGCGACAATCTCGTGGTCGCGGGCAGTGAGCTCGGTCGCCACAACCGCACCGCCGGCATGGATATTGCCACGATGGTCGTCTGGTCGGGGAACGCGGAGGATTGCACCAATCGGGCGACCGTCGAGGATGAGGATCCGTTTGTCTCCCTGACGGACTTCCGGAAGGTAGCGCTGGGCCATGAGATAACGGCTGCCCTCTTGGGTGCTGATTTCGAGCAGCGCGTTCAGGTTGCGGTCGCTCGATGCTGCCAGGAAGACGCCGGAGCCGCCACAACAGTCGAGTGGTTTGAGGATGGCTGTTCCCCCCTGCTCGTGGATGAACTCTTTGATTCGTTGCATGTCGCAGGTAACGATGGTCGGAGGAATCAGTGTGGGGAAGTGCAAAATGTATAGCTTCTCGTTGGCCTCGCGCAGACCATGGGGGGCATTTATCACAAAGCTTCGGCTGGGGTTCGTTAGGCTTAAGAGGTAGGTTGCGAAAAGGTAGCCTTGGTCGACAGGTGGGTCCTTGCGCATGAAGATGGCGTGGTAAAAGTCAAGCTGCTCTACCCGCTCCTCGAAGCGGTGGAACGGTTCGCCGTCGCGGCTCACCAGGGTCCGTCGCGCTTGCGCATAGGGTTGGGCTCCGCGGGCAAACAACTGCTCGATGGTGCAAGTGTAGACCTCGAAGCCGCGAGATTGGGCCTCTAGCATGAACACGAAAGTGGTATCACGGTCGGGTAGAATCCGCTCCAGGGGATCCATCACAAACAGGAAACGCCGGCTCATGGAGCGATGGTACGCAGCTAAACTGGCTCGCGCAACTGCACCGTCGAACGGGCCCTGGCCGGTTGCAAATCACCCCAAAGAAACTGCAGCAAGGTCAGTGCTACCACTACTGCCGTTTCGGTCCGTAAAATCCTGGGGCCTAGGTTTAACCGCAGGAAACCAGCAGCCTCAAGAACGGCGATTTCCTCGTCGGTAAATCCCCCTTCAGGGCCAACAACGACGGTGACCCGGCACCAAGGGTGCTTGCTCCACGGAGGACTTTTTTGTTCACCGGCCGTGGGCTCATGAGGGTGTAACAACAAAGCCAACGTTGTTGGATCCACCGCCACGAGTGGCTCGATCGAGGGTAAACAGGTTAGCGTTGGGACGAAGCTCCGTTGGCACTGTTTTGCGGCTTCCGTCACGATCCGCTGCCAGCGCCGCAGCCGCGCCGCAGGGTCGTAGGGCCGCCCTCGCTGGGAACGGAAGACGACGATGCGAGTTACTCCTAATTCCGTGGCTTTTTCCAAGGCGTAGGCGACGCGCTCTTCTCGAACGAAGGGTAGGGCAAGGGTGGTTTCCAAGGGCGACTCGCCCCCATCCTTGCACGCATCGACGATCCTGACTTCGGCTCTCTCCTTACCAAGCCGTTCCACCGTGCCGAGATATGCCCTGCCTTTTCCGTCGATGATGCGAACGCGGTCGCCTTCGCGCAGCCGGCGCACGCGCAGGTGATGATATTCCTCGGCGTCAACGAACACCTTTGCGCCGATTTGGCCTGTTGGTGGGCGTGCCAGAAAGGTCGGTAAGCTCATTCGTTGGTTTTCCGAAACCACAATGCAACCCAGTTTTCGCGTTCCCAGCGTTGGCGTAGAAAGAGCCCCAAACGCGCGTAAATGTTGCAAATACTGAGCTCGTCGGCAGCGATAAACCCTGCGCAAATGAAGCTCCCTAGCGGGTCCAGATGCGAACAAATTTGGGGCGCGAATTCTTGCAGAGCACTGGAGTACAAATTTGCCACGATGCAGTGGTACGCGCTACCGGCTGCTCCCCAGGTGTCTTGCACTTCGATCAGCTCGGCAACGCCGTTCCGAGCGGCATTCACCCGGGCAGTGGCGAGTGCGTCGCGATCGATATCGACCGCATACACGACGCGAGCGCCTAGTTTGGCTAAGGCAATGGCCAAGATTCCCGAGCCGGTGCCGAGATCCAGAGCCTTTTCGATAGGAGCCTCTGCTATCGCACGTTCGATGAGTTCGAGGCAACCAAGAGTGCTTGGGTGGTGGCCGGTGCCGAAGGCCATCCCAGGGTCAATGACGAGAGGAATTCGGCCCGCTGGAGTTTCTGTTACCCACGGGGGTTTAATCCAAAGTCGTTCGCCAGCAGCCAATGGTGTGAACCAATCTTTCCACGACTGCTCCCAGTTTTGCTCTCTGAGGTAGCGTACGGTGACACCATCGTTGCCGGGGCCAAGAGAGCGTAAATATCGCTGGACTGCTTTCACAAGGTGTTGCCGGCCAACGGCGCCCTCGGGAAAATACGCTCGCAGGGTGACGCTGCGGCCAGCCTCCTCCATTTCGACTCCACTAGAGCCCAGGTCGAAAAGGAAACACGAAAGGGGGTCCGCCAGATCGCAACTAATGCTTGCTTCAAGTTCGAGCCACCTTCGCATGGAGCCTCAGTGCTTGTTGCAGAACTCTTTCAGCTGCTCAACCGTGTGGGTTGGCTTTGCAGGGTGGGAAGAGTAAACGGCTAGAGTATGAAGTCGAAATGCCTTTGTATCGCCCATCGTGGTGCCTCCGGGCATGCGCCGGAGCACACCCGAGCGGCTTTCGAGCTCGCCCTGGAGCTGGGGGCGGAAATGATCGAGCTCGACGTGCAACTGAGTGCCGATGAAGCCCTGGTGGTGTTCCACGATGCTGAGGTGAGTCGGACGACGAATGGTTCCGGAAGGGTGCGGGAACTGTCGCTTACAGAATTGCGGTCGCTCGACGCAGGAAGTTGGTTTCATCCACGCTTTGCGGGAGAGAGAATTCTTACATTGGAAGAAGTACTGGAGCTGGTTGCCGGGCGAGCTGCGCTCAACGTGGAAATCAAATCGCCTCGCGAGGACGGAAGGATCCTAATTCCGAAGCTCGTCGCAACGTTGGAGCATTTTGGTGCCACATCGACCACGGTGGTTTCGTCGTTCGATTGGTGGCTCCTCGGCGATGTACGGGCAGCAAGCGATCAAGTCCGATTGGGACTCTTGTGGAGCGATCCTTTGATCCCCTGGCCCTGGGATCGAGCCCTGAAGCTGCAGACGGCTCACTTGCACCCGCTGTGGGCAGTGGCCAGTCGCGATCGTGTCGAAGAAGCTCACGCCCATGGGATGTGGGTCAACGCCTGGACGGTCAATGACCTTCCCACAATGGCAGAACTTCTTCAAATGGGGGTGGACGGGATCATTACCGACTATCCCGATCGCTTGCTGCAACTCTTGCGGGGTTGATTGTGAAAGGTTGCTTGACTACCGTGTGGCGCTCTGTATCGACTCGATGGAGAGCCTTGCAAATTTTCTCGGAGAGGGGGTGAGTGCATCTGGCCGGCGTGCGTGTAAAAGAAAATGAACCACTGGATAGCGCCATTCGCAGATTCAAAAAGCAGTGCGAGAAAGCAGGGATCTTGGCTGAGTTACGCAAGCGTGAGCATTACGAGAAGCCGAGTGTGCGGCGGAAAAAAAAGGAGTTGGCAGCCAAAAAACGCTACCTGCGCCGTATGGCGCGAGCCGCGGGCTTGTGAGCCAGCTCGGTTTGTGAAAAGTGTCTAACCAAGATGCCGCAGGTGAGTTGGGACGTTGCAGTCGTCGTGTTTCTCGGCTTGGCCACTTTGCGAGGCTTTTGGCGGGGTCTCTGCCGCGAGTTAGGTTCGCTTTTGGGTTGTTTGGCGGGGCTTGTTGCCGGTTGGAAAGGCGCCCCGCCTTTGGCCGAATGGCTAAGGGCGGGTAGTGGGAGCGGCCCTTCCGAGTTGGATACGGCGCTGATTTTTGTTGTGCTGTTCGTGGGTTTGTGGGCGGTGGGAGGCGTCGTTGGATGGGTGGCGGAGAAACTGTTGCGGTCCAGCGGAGCAACATGGCTGAGCGGCGTTGGGGGACTGCTCGTCGGAGGCCTAAAGGGGGCGGCGATTGCCGGGGCGTGTTTGGTTTTTGTGCAGTTGTTCGTGCCGCAAACCACAGCCCAGTTGGAGCAAGCCGCATTGTCACGGTGGCTGGTTCGAACCACCACTGCGGCGGCAACGTGGTTGGTGCAGCGACCGATGGAGCCCTAAGACACCTGTTATGACAGGGTTTGTTCCGGGTGGCACTCTGGAGGAAATTCAGCGGCGCGTCTCCATAGTCGACTTAGTCTCTACCTACGTCCGTTTGAAGAAGCAGGGGCGAAACTACATTGGGCTCTGCCCCTTTCATGCCGAAAAAACTCCCTCGTTTTCCGTAAGTCCCGAGAAGGGGCTCTTTCATTGCTTCGGTTGCGGTGCAGGAGGCAACGTCTTTACGTTCCTCATGCGTGTGGAGGGGCTTGATTTTCGGTCCGCGGTGGAACGCCTTGCCGAGAAGGTGGGCGTGAGCCTAGCTAGTTCGAGCGAAGCTCCGCGACGGGACAGACGCAATCGAGCTTACGAACTGCATGGGATCGCAGCGGAATACTTCGTTGCCGCGCTTCGTGGCGCGGAAGGTGCGTTGGCACGGGCGTATCTCGAGCACCGGGGTATTTCTGCGGAGACGGCCGCATGCTTTGGCCTCGGCTTTTGCCCGGCGGGCTCGGGCTTGCAGCAAGCGCTCGCAAGCCACGGCGTTCCCGTGGCGGAGGCAACACGTTGGGGCCTGTTGGGTAAGCGCCAGGGAGGTGGAACGTACGCGCGATTCGGTGGCCGACTGGTGTTCCCGATTCGGAATGCGAGCGGTCGGATCGTGGGGTTTGCGGGTCGCGCCCTGGGGCAGCAGTCACCAAAGTATGTGAACTCCCCAGAATCTGAAATCTTCCGGAAAGGAGAGCTGCTCTTCGGGCTTTTTGAAGCTCGGCATGCGATCCAAAGCACGCGTCGCGTATTGGTCGTGGAAGGCTATCTCGACGTTTTGGTTCTGGTCCAAGCGGGGATCCAGGAAGTCGTAGCTACCATGGGCACCGCGATCACGCAAACGCAACTCGAGACCTTGCGGCGTGTGGCCGAGGAAGTGTTTGTCTGCTTTGATGGGGATGACGCAGGTCGGCGGGCTGCCGAGCGCGCCTTCGTGGTGGGCGCAAAGGTGGGGGTTTGGACGCGGGGCGTTTTTCTTCCGGCGGGAGAGGATCCGGATTCATTCGTGCGTGCCGCAGGGATCAGGGCGATGGAAAACGCAATGGAAAAAGCCGTGCCATTGGCGGATTTCTATTTTGAGCGTAAGGCGCCTCCTCCAGGGGCCTCGCTCCCATGGAAAGCGCGGGCTGCACGAGAAGTGGGTCAAGTGTTGGCCCAGGTCGGCGACCCGGTCATGGCACGCTTGTTGACGCAGCGCGCGGCAACGTTGCTCGGGGTGGAGGAACACCTCCTCCGCAGCGTGGCTGTGGCGCAGAATGCTCCTACCGCGGCCTCAAAACCCGAGTTGGAGGAAACCTGGGCACTGCCGGAAGAGAAGATGTTACTCGCGGCCATGGCGGTTAACCGCCAGGTAGCGCAACGCGTCGCCAGAGAGCTTGCCGACTCTCCTTTGGTTAGCAAGGACGTGGCCGAAGTCGCGCGACGGATCGGGGTGGCTTGGCAAGCAGCATCCGAACCTACAGCATTTATCGCGGAGCTGCCGGAGGAAGTGCAAGCGACGGTCAGTGCTTATGAACTTGGGAGAGGTCCTCTCGCCGGTGTAGATGTGCTGCAAGTTGCTGGGGATTGCCTGGCGAAGTTGCGCCGGCGCCAGGCTCGCACCCGTCTGGAGCAGTTGCGCAAGGAACTGCAAGCGGCAGGAAACGAAGGAGACCAATCCAAAATCGCCGAGTTAGAGCGGCAAGTGCGAGAATTGCGGCAAATTCTTGGAACATGACCGTGAGCGGTATCCGTGTCTCGTGCACAAGCTATTGCGTCAAGGCGACGTTGTTGCGAACTGTTTGTACACTGAATGGATGGCTGAAGGGCCCATAGCTCAGATGGTTAGAGCCGCCGGCTCATAACCGGTAGGTCCCAGGTTCGAGTCCTGGTGGGCCCATAAAAAAGGTGGTGCCAGTGAAAATGTCAAAGCGACAAAGGATAACACTATGCCGGTGGAATCGGCTCTCGCGCAGTTAGCCGCTCTTCAAAACCTGGACCGGCAGTTGCGCGAGAAGGTGCAGCAGATCGAACACCTGCGCTCCCGACTGAACGAAGGGCGCGCCCGGATTGAAGCTGGGCGGCAGTTGGTATCCTCTTTGCGGGAGCAATTGCAAGCGCTCGACCTCAAGCGGCGCGACCTTGATCGACGGTTGACGGAAGAGGATGCGAAGATGCGTGACCGCCGGATGCGTTTGCAACGTGTCCGCAACGAGCGAGAAGCGCAAGCCTTGCAGCGCGAAATCGACCTGGGGAGGCAGGCAAATCAACAACTGGAATCGGAGATGCTGCAGGTTCTCGAGGCGCTGGAGGCATTGGAGGGGCAAGCCAAGGCGGCCGAAGACGATCAAAAGGCTTTGGAAAACAACTTCCATGGGGAGAGCGCGCGGCTCGAGGAAGAACTCGAACGATTGGCGGGGGAAGTCGAGCAAATTCGCAGGGAACGGGATCGGCTGGCAGCATCTGTCGATGCTTACTTGTTGCGTCGTTACGAGCAGATCTTTGAGCGCCGCGAAGGCCTGGCCGTGGTGGAAATCCAAGAGGCGATTTGTGGCGGTTGTCACATGAATCTTTCTCCGCAGTTTTTTATCGAACTTCAGCGTGGCGACGACATTCGACTTTGCCCCAACTGCCACCGGATTTTGTACTTCCGTGGCGACCGGGGTGGTCGTGAGGCTTAGCCGCGGCTATAAGCTAGCTTCGCGGAGAGGGCCGGGTGGCCGCTCGGGAATTGCTCCCGGGAGGAAAGTCCGGACTCCATAGGGCAAGGTGGCCGCTAACGGCGGCCTCGAGCGATCGAGGGAAAGTGCCACAGAAAAGAGACGGCTGGCAAGCTGAGCTTGTCAGAGACGGTGAAAACGGTGTGAAAACACACCAGCATTCGTGGCGACACGAGTGCTCGGCAAACCCCACCTGGAGCAAGACCAAAGTGAGGGCGCGCGGCCCGCGCCAACCCTCCGGTACGTCGCACGAGGCGGTTGGCAACAACCGTCCCAGAGGAATGGCCGCCACCCAGCCTAAACAGGCGGGAACAGAATCCGGCTTATAGGCCCTCTCCGTCTTCTTTCGAACGCAGCTCCACTCGTCGGGGTGGTGACGATTTAGCCAATCTCCCATCGTGCGAGCGGTGACACGATCGAGCGAGCGGACTACGAAGGGCTTGCCGCAGCACGACGCGGAAGCAAGCGGTACGGACTCTGACGCTTGCTGAGCTAATGACGTGCGTGCGTGAGCCGGGTAACCCGCCCAAGGTGGTGGATCCGATCCCTTTACACCTCCATCGTGGGAACACGGCCGATCGCTGTGGTGCTGACTGTCTCGTGGTCAGTATTGACCAGAAGGGCAGTTCAAGCTGCTCGCGGCAGCTCATTGTTGACTTCGCCTGCCGAGGTGGGGTAAGAGGGAGCAAAGTGGCGCCAAGTGGGACGAAGTGGTAAGCCAGGCGGTTGTAGGATCCAGCATGTTCCGAGGGACTTTTCAACACACCATTGACGACAAGGGTCGCGTTTCTGTGCCAGCCCGCTTTCGTGCATTTCTTCAAGCCGTCAACGACGAACGAGTGGTGATCACCAACTTCCGGGTTGAAGGTTACCCTTGCCTGGATGTCTATCCTTACGCTTCGTGGGTGCGACTGGAGGAAAAGCTTCAGCAAAAGCCGCAATTTGACCCCGGGGTTCTGCGATTCGTAACTTACTACGTTGCAAGCGCCCACGACTGCGAGCTGGACAAGCAGGGCAGAATTTTACTTCCGCCCACCCTTAGGGAATACGCGAGACTCACGCGCGAGGTCGTTTTCGCCTCCGCAATCGACAAATTTCGCATTTGGGACCTTGAGAATTGGCAGAAGGTGCATTCGGCCGCGAGTGAGGTCACGAGTCAACCCGAATTGTTATCGCAACTGGGTGTCTAGCCGTGCACGACACTGTCTTTCGACTCAGTCGAACGCTGCCATCCAACGTGGTCAGGTCAACGCGTCCGCGCAATATGGCTTTAGCCAATGTGCAGGAGCGGCAGCTAGTTCTACGGGCGCTCGTCGTCACGGTGATCGTGTCTGCGGTCATTGCGGCTGCGAATGTTTCGGTGCGGCTTCGGGTCGCCGAACTCGCGTACAGACTAGCAGCAACGGAGGAAGCCATCCAGCGTCTCCAGTTGGAGCGTCGCGAATTGCTGGCGCAGGTCGCCCTGGTAGACGAACCGCAACGACTACTGCATCTAGCGCAAATGAGGCTTCAGCTGCTTCCGCCAGCAGCCAATCGGAGGATCGTACTGCCGTGAAGTATTTTTTGCGCTTGACGGAATTCCGCCTTCGCTTAGCAAGGTTTTTCTCCATTGCTCTGTTTGCCATGTGCTTTGCCCGTGCCGGCTACTTGTGCCTGTTCCAGGTGGAGTTTCTTCACTCACGTGCTCGGCAGCAGCACATGCTGCAGGTGTCCGCGCCCCCTGAGCGGGCCTCGATCGTGGACCGAAACGGGCAAATTCTGGCACTCACACTGGAAGCCGCAGACGTCTACATTCGGCCTGCGAAGTTCAAGCCGCAGACTGCGCCGCTGGTGGCCGAAGCTCTGCAGATCTCCCCAGAGTTGGTGCGCCAGCGTGCCGATGTGTCTGCGCCGTTTGTGTGGCTTGGGCGCAACGTTCCACGCACGGAGGCAGCAAAACTCGCCTCGCTTCGGCTTGAAGGCGTGGGTACTGAGCCCGCGCGGCGACGCGTGTATCCCATGGGGCCGTTAGCTGGCCAAGTCCTCGGCACTGTGGGTGTTGACCTCGAAGGGTTAGCTGGGCTCGAGCTAAAGTACGATCGTTTTTTGCGCGTGAACGGGCAGTCCAGTATCTCCGAGCGGGACGCGCGCGGGCGCCGAATGAAAAGACAGTTGCAGCAGCCAGCACGGAACGGGAGCGGTGGTTTTCGGCTGCAGCTCACTTTGGACGCAACGTTGCAGCGCTTTACCGAAGCGAGCTTGAAAAAAGGAGTCGAGCGCAGCCGCGCCTTGCAAGGTCTTGCCCTGGTTCTCGATCCGCAGTCGGGCGAGGTTTTGGCGTTGGCCCACTACCCAGAATTCGATCCGAATCACCGCAGAGACGCCTCTCGCCCGAACGCAAGGCCCCGAGCGGTTACAGACCCCTTTGAACCAGGCTCGACCATGAAAGCGTTTACCGTTGCCGCTGGCTTGGAGGAGGGCGTTATTGCCCCAGAGGACCGCCTCTATTGCGACCGGGGCCGCTACCGTGTTGGCAATCGGGTCATCCGGGATCACGGCCGGTACGAGTGGCTCTCGATCGCGGACGTCCTTCGTCATTCCAGCAACATCTGTAGCGCGAAGATCGGCGAAAAGCTTGGAGCCGAGCGGCTACACGCTGCTTTGACCCGTTTTGGTTTCGACCGCATAACCAGTGTCGACCTCCCCGGAGAAAAAACTTACCCGCTGCGCCCATGGTCGAAGTGGGCTCGCATCCAGCTGGTGACAACGAGTTTTGGTCAGGGAGTCGCCGTTACGCCGATGCAGCTTGCTGTTGCATACGCCGCCCTGGCTAACGGCGGGCAGTTGGTGCGCCCGTACGTCGTCAAGCGAGCGACGGGACCGGACGGAGCGGTAGTCTTCGAAAATCGCCCGCAGGTCGTTGGACGCGCGACTACACCGGAAGTGGCGGCCACGCTATCGCGTTTTCTCGAGGGGGTGGTGGAATCCGGGACTGGTAAGGAGGCCCAAATTAGGGGTGTGCGAGTCGCGGGCAAAACCGGTACGGCGCAGAAGGTCGAAATCGGCTCCGGACGGTACTCGACGCGCGATCGAATCGCTTCGTTCATCGGGTTTTTCCCCGTTGAGTCACCACGCTTCGTGATCTTGGTGATCATCGACACGCCTCGCACGGCGACATATGGAGGAGTCGTCGCTGCCCCAGTCTTTCGTGAAATCGGCGAATTTGCCGCCGATCATTTTGGTTTGAGGGCAGCGCTCGGGCCCCAGCCTCTTCCGCCGCCACCGCTGCCAAGTGGCGCTCCCTCCCTGCGCAGAGCGAGCTGGACGGCTGAAGAGGCCTCGCGGGGCATGCCAAGTTTCCTGGGGCTCGGCCTCCGAGAGGCCTTACAACAGGCACAAACGGCTGGATGGGAGGTTGAGGTTTCTGGATGGGGCTTCGTCACGAAGCAAGATCCACCACCAGGAAGCCTGGCTGCCCCGAACCGCAAGCTGCGGTTGACGTTAGCTCCGCCTGCTTCTGGGTGACTTATGTTGGGAGGACCAGTAGAGAACGCCGAATTCTCGGGTGGAATGCGGTGGACGATCAAAGAAGTCCTGCGCGCGACCCGCGGAAGAAGTTCACTTGCGGACAATCAAGTTGTCCGTGGAGTTTGTACGGACTCGCGACGCGTTTCACCTGGCGCGCTGTTCTTCGCTCTGAGAGGTGAGCGTTACGATGGGCATACCTTCGTAGAGGAGGCTTTGGCCAAGGGTGCCGAAGCAGCTGTGGTGGACGAGGTGGCTACCGGGAGGGTGGCCGAGCGATGCATCGTGGTGCCGGATACCTTGCAGGCCCTTGGCGATTTGGCGGCTTGGACACGGCGACGTGAGGGGTGGCGGGTCGTCGCCTTAACAGGCTCCACCGGGAAAACCACGACGAAGGAGTTGATTGCATCGATTTGCGCCCAAGCCTTAGGTCAGCAGAAAGTCCTGAAAACCAAAGGCAACTGGAATAACTTAGTGGGCTTGCCTCTGACCATTGTCTCCGCCCACGGACGTGAAGACATCGCCGTTTTGGAAATGGGTATGAATCGCTTCGGTGAAATCCGTCGACTGACGGAAATTGCCCAGCCAGATGTCGGTCTCATCACGAACATTGGCTTGGCTCACCTCGGAGGTGTGGGGGGATCGATAGAAGGAGTGGCGCGTGCCAAAGGCGAATTGCTCGAAACGCTCGAGCCGAAAGCTACGTTCGTCGCGAACGTCGATGACGAGTGGATTTGCCGCCTCACCCAGGGTTTCCAGGGGTCAAAAGTGACCTTTGGGCGCGGTGGCGACGTTCAGGCTCACTGGATTCGTGACTTCGGGGTCGACGGCGTGGCCTTCGAGCTCGACTTGGCTGGAGTACGCGCAAGAGTTCGCCTTCGGTTATTGGGGGTTCACAATGTCAGCAACGCTTTGGCGGCAGCAGCCGTTGGGCTTGCGCTAAGCTTTCGTGTTGAGGCGATCGTGGCCGGTCTGGAGGATGTGGATGCGGTGACCGGTAGGGTGGAAGCGGTGCGGTTGAGGAATGGTGTGACCGTGCTCAACGATGCCTACAACGCGAATCCGTCCAGCGTGGAGGCTGCCCTGAAAGTGCTGCGGCGCTTTTCAGGGCGGCCGCTGGTGGTGCTGGGTGAGATGTTGGAGCTGGGCGGCGAGAGTCAACGCGCTCATCGCATGGTCGGTGAGCGCGTTGGCGCTCTCGATGTAGCGGCTCTGGTTGTGATCGGCGAGCAAACAGAGGCTACAGCTGCCGCTGCGCAACAGGCAGGCTTGCCCAACGAGCGGATCTATCTTTGCCGTAGCTGCGTTGAGGCGGCAGAAACTATCATGCGTATATGGCGGAGCGGTGACGTTGTCCTGGTGAAAGGTTCCCATAATTTGCATATGGAAGAGGTGGTGCGCATACTGGTTGAGGCTGGGAACGCGAGCTGATGCTGTATCACCTTCTCTACCCGCTGCACACCTCGATCTCTGCATTTAACGTATTCCGTTACATCACCTTTCGCTCCCTAGTGGCCGCACTTCTAGCCTTGGCCATTTCGTTTCTGCTGGGGCCATGGTTAATTCGGCGGTTACGGAAAAACCAGATTGGACAAACCATCCGCCCCGACGGCCCGCAAAGACACTTTGCGAAGGCTGGCACTCCCACCATGGGGGGCACGTTGATTCTTTTTTCCTTGTTGAGTGCCACGCTACTGTTGTCCGATCTTACCAATTTTTACGTCTGGTTGTTGGTCGCGGTTACCGCGGCTTTTGGGGTGATTGGCTTCGTGGACGACTATCAGAAAATCCGTCGGGGGAACGGGCGCGGGTTGACCGGCACGCAAAAACTTTCGGCGCAGTTCCTCATTGCGGCGGTCGTGGCATCACTGCTGTACCTGAGACCAGAGTTTTCCACCGAGCTGTACGTGCCGTTTTTCAAAAACATCCATCCGGAACTAGGTTGGTTGTACATTCCTTTTGGGATGCTGGTGATTGTCGGGGCGTCCAACGCGGTCAATCTCACCGACGGTTTGGATGGTCTAGCGATCGGACCGGTGATGACGACAGCCTTTACCTACGGAATCTTTGCCTATCTCGCGGGCAGCCCGAAGCTCGCAGAATATCTGCAAATCCCTCACGTGGCCGGAGCGGCAGAACTTGCTGTGTTTTGCGCAGCGCTGATTTGCGCTGGGCTGGGGTTTCTTTGGTTCAATGCTTACCCGGCGAAGATGTTTATGGGTGACGTTGGCTCGTTACCCCTAGGGGCTGCATTGGCCACGGTTGCGCTGGTGACGAAGCAAGAGATTGTCCTCGTGGTCGCTGGGGCCGTGTTTGTCGCCGAGGCGCTGTCCGTGATCTTTCAGGTGGCCTCATATAAAATGCGGCGGAAGCGGATCTTCCGCATGGCGCCCATTCATCACCATTTCGAACTCCTTGGATGGCCGGAACCGCAAATCATAGTCCGTTTTTGGATCGTCTCTGTAGTTGCAGCCCTGCTGGCGCTGAGTACCTTAAAGCTCCGATGAACACTACCTGGGCGGCGAAACGTGTGTTGGTTTTAGGCGCGGGCCGAACCGGCCTGGCTGTGGCCCGTTTTTTGAGCGCTCGCCAAGCCCGGGTCGTGCTGGCTGATCGAAATCTCGCAAAACTCAGCGATCTGAGCTTACCCTCGGCAGTCGCCGTCTGCAGCGAGCACAACGCAACGCAGCTAGTCAGCGGGTTCGACTTGGTGGTGACCAGTCCCGGAGTACCGCCAACGAATCCGGTATTGCGACGAGCCCAAGAGTTGCGGCTGCCCATTTGGAGCGAAATAGAATTGGCGGCGCGGCATTTGTCGGTGCCCATCGTGGCGATCACAGGTACAAACGGGAAGAGTACCACCACCGTGCTGCTCGGAGAGATCTGCCGCCAAGCAGGGCGGAGAGCGTTTGTCGGTGGCAACCTCGGTACGCCGCTTATCGAAGCCGTCGCGGACCAAGGGTGTACCTTGGTCGTCGCCGAGGTGTCCAGCTTTCAGCTCGAATGGGTTGAATGCTTGCAGCCGCATGTGGGGGTGTTTTTGAATCTTTCACCGGACCATCTGGATCGTTACCCGGACCTCGATGCTTACGGTGAGGCCAAGCTTCGATTGTTTGCACGCCAAGGCCCTACGGACTTCGCAATCCTCAATCGTGACGACGCATGGATTTGGTCGCAACGGCAAAGGATCCGCTCGACCCTGCGCACGTTTGCTCATGGTCACTCGTTCCCCTGCCACGCTTGGGTTGAGAGGGAGCGCTTATGCGTGGTCGACGAGGGGGCGGAGCCTTGGAATCTCGATCTTTCGGCATCGGCCCTTGTGGGTGTCCACAACCGGGAGAACATCATGGCTGCCGCCCTGGCGGCGCGCTGCCTTCAGCTACCAGCGGCTGCCGTCCAAGCTGCGCTCAACTCTATGCGGCCGTTGCCCCACCGATTGGAGCTCGTGCGCGAGTGGCGTGGTGTGCGGTTTTACGACGATTCCAAAGGCACGAATGTTGGTGCCGTACGAATGTCATTGGCTAGCTTTGACCGTCCTGTCGTCCTGCTCGCCGGTGGTTACGAGAAGGGTGGCAACTACGTGTGCTTGGCAAGCGATTTCCAGCAACGTGTGCGCCATGCGGTGTTCTTCGGAGCTTCCGGACCGAAATGGGCCGCACAACTGGGACGCTTCGTGGCTCACACGGTGGTGGGCAGTCTGAAACAGGGTGTTCAGGTGGCTGCGGAGCTCGCCAAGCCGGGAGACATTGTGCTGCTTTCGCCTGGCTGCGCAAGCTTTGATGAGTTTGAGGATTTCGCCCATCGAGGTCAATGCTTTCGCCAGTGGGTGCAGGAGCTATGAGGTGGCACGCGACCGCCTTCGTTTTGTCAGGTGGTCAGCCCGCACGGCAGCGGCGGGCAAAGACCCTTCCGCGGGTGCGTTCAGGGGATCCCTGGTTGTTGGGTGCCGTGGCAGCGCTTCTGGCACTCGGAGCGGTCATGGTGTTCAACGCGAGCTATTTTTACGCCCTTGAGGTTAAGGGCGACCCGCTCTTCTTTACCTGGCGGCATTCGCTGTCCCTGGTTGCGAGTCTGGTGACCGCAGCTTTCGCAGCCCGCGTGCCTTGGACATTTTGGGAGGAACGGGCGCGGATCTTGTATGCCCTCAGTGTCATGGTACTGGCTGCCGTGCTCCTATTTGGCCGAGAGGAAAATGGAGCCCGGCGTTGGCTGGAAGTGCCCATGCTGCCTCTAACGGTTCAGCCCTCGGAACTGGTCAAGACAGTGTTGGTGCTTTACTGGGCCCGATATCTGGCCCGACGTTACGATAAGCTTCATCTATGGTGGGAGGGAATTTTACCGCCGTTATTTCTCACCGGGGTGTTGCTTGTGCTCCTGTACTTGCAGCCGGATTTTGGTACGGCGATGATCTTCGTTGCCACCGCTTCGGGAATGTTGGTCATTGCCGGGGTACGCTGGAGGCAAATCGCTGCGCTGCTACTCCTGGCTGGAGTCGGGGCCATGGTGGGGATTCAGGCGGAGCCGTACCGATTAGGGCGAATCGTTAGCTTCTTGCAGGCCTGGGAACATGATCGGGGCGTGGGCTACCAACTCGTACAATCCATGATCGCTGTAGGATCCGGTGGCCTAACCGGCGTTGGTTTGGGTGCAAGCCAGCAGAAACTCTTCTTTTTGCCCGCCGCACACACTGACTTCATTTTCGCAGTCATCGCGGAGGAGCTTGGACTCATCGGGATAGCTGTAGTGCTGGGGCTCTTTGCTGTGATTGCCCATCGGGGCATCCATATAGCACAAAGTCATGAGCAACCCTTTGTGCGCCTGCTGGCAGCCGGCCTAACGATGACGCTGGTGTTCGAGGCTGGGCTCAACTTCGCCGTAGTCTTGGGCATGGCCCCGCCAAAGGGCCTGGCTTTGCCCTTTGTTAGTTACGGAGGGTCGGCGCTGGTCGGGGCGATGCTCCGTGTGGGAATTTTGTGGAACCTATCCCGCTCGACGAGTTCGTGATGCGATTGGTCGTCGCTGGAGGAGGGACCGGTGGACATTTGTTTCCCGGCATAGCGGTTGCGGAGGTCTGTGTGGCGAAAACCGGGGGCGAGGTCCTTTTTGTTGGCAGTGCCCATGGCCTGGAGGCGAAAGTGGTGCCCCGAAAAGGCTATCCGTTTGTCGGGCTTGGGGTGAAGGGAGCACGCGGTCGTGGGTGGCGTGGATGGGTAGAATTTGCTGGTGAAATGCCGTTGGCTTTCCTCCGTGCCTGGCGCGCGCTTGCGCGGTTCTCTCCCCATGTGGTGGTTGGCCTGGGAAGTTACGGCTCGGTGCCGGTGATCTTAGCAGCTTGGAGCCGCGGAATACCGATCGTTCTCCTGGAACAAAACGCTCGCCCTGGGTTGGCCAATCGCCTCCTCGGTAGGTTGGCCACGACAGTGTGTACCGCGTTTGCGGAAGCGGGGCGTTTTTTCCCTCAAGGGAAAAGCATCTACACGGGCAACCCTGTGCGCCGGCTACACGCAAGTTCACTTGCAGCGGAGATGGGGCATCAAAAAGGGTTCCACCTCTTGGCTTTCGGCGGCAGTCAAGGTGCGCGGTCTATTAACCGAGCAATGGTGGACGCTGTGCGCGTTTTGTGGCAATGCCTTCCTTCGCTGATCGTGACGCACCAAACGGGATCGGCTGACGAACAGTGGGTTGCGCGAGAATACCAAGCAGCGGGCGTTGTGGCACGAGTGTCTGCCTTTATTGAGGACATGGCCACCGCGTACGCCTGCGCTGACTTAGTGGTGTGCCGTGCTGGAGCCACGACTCTTGCAGAGTTAGCCACCGTGGGTAAACCTGCGATCTTGGTTCCATACCCTTTTGCTACCGATGATCACCAACGGGTGAACGCGGAGGTGTGGGTGCGGGAGGGGGCTGCGGAAATGATTTTAGATCGAGAACTGTCGGGAGAACGATTGGCGGAGAAGATTCGTGCTCTTGTCGCCAACCCAGAGCGGCTCGCTACCCTGGCACGGAACGCTTTACGCCTGGCCAGGCCAGAGGCGGCGGAGCACGTCGTGCGCATTTGCGAGCAAGTGGGGAGTCGGCGGTGATGTTACTTCACAAGCGAGCTCGAAAAGTTCACCTGGTTGGGATCGGTGGCGTCGGCATGAGCGGGATCGCGGAAGTGCTTTTGAAACTCGGTTACCGTGTTACCGGTTCGGACTTGCGGGAAAGTGAAACGACCCGAAGGCTAGTTAGCCTCGGAGCGCGCATTGTTTACGGGCACGAGGAAAGCCATGTGGATCCTGATGTCGAGGTTGTGGTCATTTCCTCGGCAGTGCGTTTTTCCAACCCAGAGGTCCTGCGGGCCCGGGAGTTGAAAATCCCCGTCATTCCACGGGCAGAAATGTTGGCTGAACTGATGCGGACCAAGTCGGGGATTGCCGTTGCCGGTACGCATGGAAAAACGACGACTACCTCGCTGATTGCCGCAATTTTGGCGCGTGCCGGATCGGACCCCACGGTCGTCATTGGCGGAAAAGTGCACGCCTTGGGAACGAATGCGCATTTGGGCAACGGCGATCTTATGGTCGTGGAGGCGGACGAAAGTGACGGCAGCTTCCTTTTGCTCTCCCCGGTTTTGGCCGTGGTGACCAACATTGACGCGGAGCATCTCGACTATTACGGCGACCTCGAGCGCGTGAAAGCCGCCTACCTAGAATTCATCAACCGCGTGCCCTTTTTTGGCGCGGCAGTCGTTTGCCTCGACGACGCAAATGTTCGGGCGCTGCTGCCTCAGGCGAAAAAACGCACGATCACTTACGGTACGGCGGCGGATGCCGAGTTCAGGGCCCGAGAGCTACGCGTGCATGGGCTCGAAACGCACTTTGTCGTGGAGCAGCACGGCAAATGTTTGGGGGACTTGGTAGTTCGCATGCCAGGGCGGCATCAGGCGTTAAACGCTTTGGCTGCCTTGGCTGTTGCGACGGAAATCGGGGTCCCCTTTGACACTGTAAGGTCCACCTTAGCGGAGTTTCGCGGCATCCATCGCCGGTTCGAAATCTGCGGTGAGGAGGGTGGAGTGCTGGTTGTGAGCGATTACGGGCACCACCCTGCAGAAATTCGCGCAACTCTGGCGGCTGCACGAGAGGGATTCGAGAGGCGACTCGCAGTCGTGTTTCAGCCTCATCGTTTCACCCGTACGCGAGATTTGTTTGCGGGCTTTTTAGAGGCCTTCGATGCCGCAGATCAACTCGTAATCACCGAGATCTATCCGGCGGGGGAGCAGCCCATTGAAGGGGTGAGCGGCGAGGCGTTGTATCGGGCATTGAAACGCCGTGGCCACTTGGACGTAGACTTCGTGCCCGAGTTGGCCTCGGTCCCCGAGTCGTTACGTGCACGGCTTCGCCCAGGGGATCTGGTCCTCGTGCTGGGTGCGGGCAACATCCACGAGGTTGTCGCCCCACTGCTAAGAATCCTGGGGAATCGAGACCCAGTGTCGACGGTGCACGGATGGGCAGCCAACGGGTAACGAATCCAGCCGGAAAGGAGCTCCAAGCACTTTTCGGGGAGCGGCTCAAGCAGCAGGAACCCCTTGCGAAGCACACCTCATTTCGCATCGGCGGCCCAGCGGACTTCTGGGTGCAGGTGGAAAGACCCGAGGAAATCGCAGCCGTGGATAATTGGGCGAGCTACGTCGGGGTAAGGTGGTGGCTGCTGGGCGGAGGGACGAATGTTTTAGTGAGTGACCTAGGTGTACGAGGCATCGTTTTTCGCTTGGGGCGGTCGTTTGCCTTTTCAGAGTGGAGGTTCAACGGGACGCGCGCGTATGTGCGTGCGGGTGCAAGCCTACCACTCAAGAAGCTGGTTTTGCAGGCAGTGGAGCAAGATTTCACTGGTCTCGAGTTTGCCGAAGGAATCCCGGGAACTGTGGGAGGGGGGCTCCTGATGAATGCGGGTGCCTTTGGGGGAGAGCTTGCTGACGTGGTGCGGGCCGTCGAGTTGATCACTCCTAGAGGCCAACACCGGCGCGCTAGCGTGGACGAGTTGCAGTTTGGTTACCGCCACTTCAGTTTACCACGCGGCACTGTGGTGACCGCGGTGGAATTCGTGCTTTGCCGCGCGCCCCACGAGGTAGTTTGGGAGCGGTATCGCCGGGCAAAAGAGAAGCGTGAACGTACACAACCGCGCGGTTTACCGAATGCTGGCTCGATCTTCAAAAACCCACCGGGTGACTCCGCCGGGCGCTTGATCGAGGCGGTGGGTCTCAAGGGTTACCGCATCGGCCAGGCGATGTTCTCCCCAAAGCACGCAAATTTCATCGTGAATTTGGGGGGCGCTCGAGCACAAGACGTGCGCCAACTCATGCGTGAGGCTCAAAAGCGCGTGTTGGAGCGGTTTGGTGTCGACCTTGAGCCAGAGGTGCGGCTGATCGGCGAGTGGTCAGAATGATGAGGATTTTCTCAAAACCCACTTTTGCCGCGCAAGCGCGTAACCCCCACAGGCTGAGGGCCGGGCTGCTGTTTTGTTTTGGGGGGACCCTTTTACTGGGGCTCACCTGGAAAGGCCCTGGATGGTTTCAGAAGGCGCGCATGCACCCATACTTTTGCGTTCAAGATCTTAAACTCGAAGGAAACCGTCGGGTCTCGCGAGAGCAGCTCTTGGCATGGATTGGCTGGCGGGAGAATGTCAGTATTTGGGACGTCGATCCGCTGGCCTTGCAGAGACGTCTCACACAGCACCCGTGGATTCGTGGGGCCACCGTGCAACGCATCCTTCCCCGACGGGTTCGTATCCAAGTGCGCGAGCGAAGACCAGTGGCTTTGGTCCAAGTGAATGGCGCGTTCCAGTATGTCGATCGCTTAGGAAAACTTTTGGGCCCGCTGCTTCCTGGAGAAGCCCCGGATCTGCCGGTTATCTCCGGCATCGACGAATTTGCAGACCGTGAGCTCGCACCTGTGCATGTACATCGTGCTCTACAGCTCCTGAGGGTGTGTGAGCAGCTTCAGTACTCCGATACCATCTCCCAGGTTCAGATCGGGCAAAAAGGCTTGGTCGTGGTGCCGCTGCATCCACGCGTGGTCATCGTCCTGGGTTGGGGTAGGCTAGAGGAAAAGCTTCGCCGCTTGGCTCGTATCTTTGCAGCCTGGGAGGGGCACGTGGACCAGTTGCGCGAGGTGGACTTATCCTTCCCTAACGTGGCAGTTTTGAAGCTTGTGCCCGATCCGCAAAAGCCAGCCCGCCGATCGAAGTCACGGCCCGGGCGGACGGAAGCGTGAGACTTGCGCCAGGTGATGCTCTGTTTTGGGAATTGTGGTACAAGGAGCCCAGTGATTGTGGTGGTGGAGGTTGCGGTTCACGGATGGCGAGAAACGGGGAACTCTTAGTCGGTCTTGACATTGGGGCTTCAAAAGCGTCAGTGGTCATCGCAAAACGGGCCCGAGAGGGGCTCGTTGTCGTAGGCCGTGGCTATGCCCCGCTGGTGTCGGCCGGACACGTGACGTTGAGCGACGCAGTTCGTTACGGTGCCGTGGTCGATCTCGATGCCACGACTCAGGCAGTTCGCGACGCGATCCGTGAAGCCGAACTGAGCGCAAGTTGCTCCGTCCATAGTGCCATTGTAGCCCTGGGTGGCACCCACATTCGCGGGGTCAATACCCACGCCACGATTGCCCCTCGGCGGGGCGAGGTCGAGCCCCCGGATGTGGAGCGGGTGCTGAACGCGGCTCGGTCGGTGGCGTTGCCTTCCGGTCGGGTGGTGTTGCACGTGCTGCCGCAGGAGTACGTGCTCGACCAGCAAGAAAGCATCGTCGACCCGGTTGGTATGGTTGGGGCACGTCTCGAAGCGCGTGTTCATGTGGTGACCGCCTCGGAGTCCGCAGTTAAAAACGTGGCACGGTGTTGCGAACAGGCCGGTGTGGAACCGGTGGAATTTGTTTGGGCTCCGTTGGCCACGGCCGAGGCAGTTCTGACGGACGCGGAGAAGGAAGTTGGGGTTGCGTTTTGGGATTTCGGTGCCGGAACCACGGATGTGCTGATTTTCTACCGGAACGCTTTGCGGGAGAGTTTTTCGCTCGGGTTCGGCGGGAGTTGCATCACCAGAGACGTTGCCTTCGGTTTGCAAACGCCGTTGCACGAAGCCGAGTTCATTAAGTTGCACCACGGCTGTGCCTTGAGCGTCGCGGTGGAGGATCACGAGAAAGTCGAAGTGCCGGGAGTCGGCAGTCGTCCCTCGCGGTTGATCCCCCGCAGAGAGCTGGCTTGGATGATCGAGGCCCGAGCTGAGGAAATTGTGCGGTTGCTCTGGAGCAAAGTCCGAGAGCTGGAAGTCGACCGCTATGTGCGCTGCGGCTCGGTCATTGCTGGTGGCGGAGCGATGCTGCCGGCCTTAGATCGCCTCGTGCAAGGCGTCACCGGGTTGGAGGCCCGGCTGGGTGCAACCCGGGACAGCCACCGTGGGAACGGAACGGAAGTCTTGGACGACAAGTTCAGCCGCGATCCAGTGTATGCCACCGCTTTAGGCGTGCTGCTGCTGCGGGCGCGGTGGCTCGATCAGCCGTACGATCGGTTCCTGACAAGGCGCGGGTGGTGGGAGTGGACGAGGGGCAGGCTTCGCGAGTTTTGGCGGGCATTGTGGGTGTAACGGAGTCGGCGGATAAACGCTTGTCGATCAATACTGCGGGAGGTGCGGTGACATGTTTGGGTTGGATGAAAGACGCGGTGACAGACAGGAACCGATCGGAGCGAAAATTCGCGTTGTGGCCGTAGGCGGAGGGGGTGGTCACGCCGTTAACTTGATGGTGCAAAGAAACCTCCAGGGGGTTGAGATAATCGCTTTAAACACCGATGCTCAGGACCTGGCCGCAAACCTGGCGCCGGTGAAGATCCAGTTGGGGGAGAAACTCACCCGTGGGCTGGGTACGGGGGGCAACGTGGAGCTCGGCCGCGAGGCCGCCGTGGAAGCAAGTGATGTGATTCGGCGCGCACTGCAAGGCTCAGATCTGGTGTTTATTGCCGCGGGTATGGGCGGTGGCACGGGGACAGGAGCTGCACCAGTGGTGGCGCAAATTGCTCGTGAATTAGGAGCCCTGACCGTCGGCATGGTGACTAAACCCTTTGCCTTCGAGGGGGAGACGCGGCGCAAACGAGCGGAGGACGGGATCCGGACGTTGCGGGAGTTCGTCGACACTTTAATGATCGTTTCCAATGAGCGGCTTGCCAGCGTCGTCGGGGAAAACACCTTCTTCCTGGAAGCGTTCCGCCAGGTCGATGAGGTGCTGTTCCAGGCGGTTCGAGCCATTGCGGACTTGGTGACAGTCCACGGCTTCATCAACCTTGACTTCGCCGACGTCCGAGCGGTGATGTCGGAAAAGGGGTTGGCGCTGATGGGATGCGGCTCGGCAACGGGTGAAGATCGTGGAGTTCGTGCGGCCGAAGCAGCAATGAACGGCCCCTTATTAGAAGGGGTCTCCATCCAAGACGCCCGCGGCGTCCTAATCAATATCACCGGCAGCGCAACGATTACCTTTGGCGAAGTGTACGCTGCCGCAAGTCTGATTCGTCAGCAAGTAAAAGACGACGCGAACGTAATTTTTGGCGCGGTGATCGACGAAACCATGGAAGATGAAATTCGGGTCACCGTCGTCGCTACCGGTTTCAAAGACGCCTACATCGAGCGACCAGCTGCGGACACACGCAGCCCTCGGTGGGCTCAGACCCCAGGCGCGGCGCATGGAGCGGACGGGAGCCGTACTGCGGTTGCGAAGGAAGAACCTCGGCGCGAGTCGAGTCACAAACAAAGAGTGTTTGTGGGTTGGGTAGAAGATGGCGACGAGGAGCCCGTGTTTCGCCCATCGTCTGGATCGAGGCGGCGCGTGGCCGTACCCGACGAACCGCTATCCGAGGAAGCGGAGACTCCTTATTTGTTAAATCGGGATTCCACCGAGAAAGAGGACTTGGACATTCCGGCATTTCTTCGGCGCAGAGGTGGCTGAAAGGCTGCCTGCCTGGGCGAAGTTGCGTAGCCTGCTCTTGAAGCTATAGCTGGGGCTGTTGGTTAGCGCAGAGCAGCCCCTTATCCATGGTCCTGCAGAAGGCGGGGTATTCGGCCAGCGCCCAGACGAGGTTTTTTTGTTTCCGAAGAAAAAAGCGGGCGCACTACGAATTTGCCTCTTATACCCGAATCAATACCGCGTAGCCATGGGGAGCCTCGGCTTCCAAACTGTGTACAGAATCTTCGACCAGTTTCCGGGCGTCACCTGCGAGCGCGCGTTTCTCCCGGGGCGAGAAGCCCCCCAGCGGCGTGGCGATCTCAGAACGCTCGAGACGGGAGCGCGCGTTCGTGATTTCGACCTTCTTGCATTTTCCGTGTCGTTCGAGACAGATTATTGGCACCTTGTCGATCTTCTCGATCGTGCCGGCGTGCCAGTTTGGGCTTCGCAGCGGCGAAGTGGCCCCTTGGTCATTGCGGGCGGTCCGGCAGTGTTTCTCAACCCAGAGCCTATCGCCAACTTTGTTGACGCCTTTTTGATCGGCGAAGCGGAGGAGATGCTGCCGGAGTTTCTGGGGTTACTTTTCGACTGTGGCCTGGAAGATCGCGACCGGTTTCTTCGTGAGGCGGCTAGGCAGATTGGGGGTTGTTATGTGCCTAAGTTTTATCACCCGCAATACGACGGCCCTCATGTTGTTAGCCTGAACTATGACGGGCCCGGGGAGCCACGGGTTCAACGCCGCATCGTTTATCACTTGGATCGGTACCCAACGACCACAGCTGTGTTGGCGGCAGGAGCGGTGTTCGGTGACATGGTTTTGGTCGAAGCGAGCCGTGGTTGCCAGTGGGGCTGTCGGTTTTGTGCCGCTGGCTACATGTACCGCCCGTTGCGAAATCGCTCGGTCAGTCATCTGGCCGATGCCGTGCGGGCGGGATTGCAGCAGCGTAAGACCGTCGGTCTGGTCGGCGCCGAGATGGCTAGCGTCCCCGGAGTCGCGCATTTGGCTTCCCTCGCAGCCGAGGCCGGGGGGCGGCTGTCTCCCTCTTCGCTCAAGGCGGATTGCGTTACACCTGATCTTGCCAGAGCGCTCGCCGCCGGAGGTACACGAACGGTGACAGTGGCACCTGAAGCTGGCTCGGAGCGGATGCGGCGGGTGATCAACAAAAACCTAACGGAAGCAGACATCTTGCGTGCGGCGAACCTATTGGTCGGAGAGGGAGTTCCGGACCTAAAGCTCTATTTCATGTTTGGCCTGCCCGGGGAAGAGTGGGAGGACGTCGAAGCGATTGGAGAACTGGTGGAAAAAATCCATGCGAAGTTGCGGGACAAAGAAGGTCGCCGCAGCCGTGTGGGAAAAATCACGGTGTCGGCAAATCCCTTCGTACCCAAGCCGTGGACGCCTTTTCAATGGGACCCAATGATGAGAATTCCAGAACTTCGGCAGCGCGCGCGCACACTGGAGAAGATGTTAACCAAGCTTCCTGGTGTGCGGTTCGCCTGCGAGTCTCCTCGGGAGTCATATTACCAAACGCTTTTGTCTCGAGGCGACCGCCGTGTGGCTTCGTTCATCTTTGCGGTTCGGCAATCGGGAGGAGATTGGTGGGGGGTGATTCGGGCGTGGGCGCGTCAAGACCTAAGTTCGGCTCCTTGGGCGCAGGATGGTCCACCGCCGGACGCTTACGTTTACCGCAGGTACGAGGAAGACGAACTGCTCCCCTGGGACTTCATCGATCATCGCGTCAGCAAAGCGTATTTGCGTAACGAGCGGCGCAAGGCTTACAGTGGGCTGCAGACGCCGCCGTGCGACACGACGAGTTGTCGGACCTGTGGAGCATGCCCCGCATGATTGTTGGCATCGGGGTTGATATCACCGAGGTCAGTCGTATTGCCGCCATGTTGTCTCACCCGAGGCGGGGCGAGCGTTTTCGGGTGAAGGTGTTTACCCCAGCAGAAATTGCTTACTGTGAACGCCGGCGCCACGCGCCGCAAAGCTACGCAGCGAGGTTCGCCGCGAAAGAAGCGACGATGAAGGCCTTGGGTTCCTTCGTTCCCTGGCGTGATGTCGAGATAGTTCGCTGTGGTTCTGGCCCACCCTGCTTGTACCTTCACGGCCGTGCGGCCGAGCACGCAAGGGAACTCGGAATTACCCGCTGGTCACTCGCCTTGACCCATGCCGCCAATCTGGCCCTGGCCTGGGTGATCGGTGAGCGTTGACCCTTCGACACTGGAGGTCTTGCCTTCCCGTTGGCGTGTGACCGCTAGCAGGAAGACGACAGCCCAAAAGCCCGTCAAAAAACCGAGAGCTGTCCAAAAATTCTTCGAATAGCCGTTGTTCTTGGCGAAGACCCAGCAGAGGATGGCGTCGAGAACGTGGATCGTCACCACCGTTGGCCAGAAATGTTCCCCGCCGAGCTGCGGGACAAGGAAACGGATCCCCGTACTATAGGCAACGATGGTCTCAAGATCGCTCACGGAATCACGGTTGTACTTGAGGCTACGCCGAGAGCGGAGGTAATGCAATGATCGGTTGACCCGCAGTGGATTCTCACGATATGCATGGAGCTCATGTCGGCAAAGTCTCAGCGTCAGGTGAAAAGCGTTCTTGATTGGCTTCTCAGCCAGGGTGAGGCGACCTTGAACCAAGTGATCGAAGAGCTGCTCCGCCGTCCCGCGGTGAGTGAGCAAATCGGCAAAGTATTGCAGCGAGCTGCAAAGACCAAAGGCCGTGTCGACCGAAACGTCGAGGCGTTGTTGCACCTCCTCAATCTTCCTAGTCGGTCCGACCTGGAAAAGTTGCGCACCAAGTTGGATACACTCCAAGGCAGCTTGGTCAATCTCAACATCAAGCTAGATCGCTTACTCGCCGCGCAAGAAGTTCAGGGACCGAGGAAGGGGAAGTCCGGGAAGTAGTGGGTTCGGCTTTGGCAAAAGGAGCAGAGAGTCCGACTCTCACGAGCGGTTTGGGACGTTCACCAGGTGCCGTGCCATTGCGCGCAGAGCGGGGATAGAGGTCGGCGGGCTCGGCTGCATCGGCACCGTGGCCAAGACCGGTAGATCGACATGCTGAGCGAGGGCCCAGAGTGCTTGCACGTCGCGCGCGCTACGCTCCGCTAGGACTACATAGTTGTTCCACAGGCGCCGCAGGAAAGGATCGTTCGTCTGGGGTTTGAGCCGCTCTTGCTTGGTAAAGCAATGAACTCGGTTCGCGATAATGCCCGCAATCGGGTAACCCCCAGCCCGAAGTTCCGTGGCAAGTTCTCGGGCGACTGCAAGGGTCGGAGGTTCGGGCGTTGTCACGAGGAGAAAGGCAGTGTGCTCAGCCCTCAACAGCCGTGAGGTTCGTTCTGCACGGTCGGCAAAGCGTTGCAACATGGGCTCAAAGCCGCCGATGAAATCAGCTAAATCCTTGAGCAACGGTAGCCCGCTCCAACGTTGCAGTGCCTCGAGGAGAACGCGAAAAAAGTAGCGAGCAGTGCGCGACGGTGCTGTCTCCACCAGGACCCCAGGCGTTTGCAAGAGGCGAACAGCACGCGACGCCAGTAAGGTGAGCAACCGATTGGGCGCGGCCAGCAGGTCGCGAATGTGTGCGCTGGGAGGTGTGTCGACAACCAGGACGTCGTAGGCGGCACCCCAAACGAGGTCGTGCAGCTTTTCCATCGCCATGTATTCCGCAGAGCCAGCAAGTTCATTGGAGAGCTCGCGGTAGAGGCGGTTCGTAAAGATTCGTTGAGCAATGTCCGGACCCGGAGCAAAGCGCTCCACGAGCTCATCGAACATCCGCTTGGTGTCCAGAGCGAGGGCGTCGAACCAGCGAGCGGAACCGTTCACGACGATGCGGTGAGGCTCGTGCGACAGATGATCGAGACCAAGAGCGGTCTTGAGACGTTGTGCCGGATCCACGGTGAGCACCGCGGCCTTGCGCCCGAGTAAAGCCGCACTCACAGCCAGGGCTGCAGCTGTTGTGGTTTTGCCCACGCCGCCGCATCCGACACAGATGATGAGTTGCTTGCTGCGCAACAGTGCGTGGAGAGAACGAAGAGAGCTGCTGTCCTTAGTGAGTTGCATGGGTCCTAGACCCTGATGGTTTCGTCCCCCAGCCCGCATCGGTGAACAGCTCTGCCAACAAACGTCGGCCCCAGCGACAGAGGTCGCTAGGGGTGATTACCCCGGAGAACGCCTCGGGAACCAGGGCCGGCACCTTGCCCGTGCCACGGCGCAAGGCCCTTGCATGCCGCTCGGCTTCCTGTCGCATAGCGATGGCATAGCGGGCTGCTTCGAAGAGCGGGCCGCCATCCTCGTGCCGGGCGATCTTTTCTATCTCGCTCCGGGAGAATCTTCGGGGAAAGACCCGGTTGATGATGGGACGGCTCAGCGGCAAGAACAGCTCTTGGCGCAACACAGCCCACGTCTCTAGCGTTTCCGTGACGGCAAGCTCCTCGGCGAGACTAACTGGGACCACGACACAGCGATCGGGATTGGTCAGCAACGATTCAAGGTGGAGGGCTGCGTGCCGCAGTGGACCGGCAACGACGAGACCGAGCAGTTGTCGAGGAACCCGAAGGAGTTTGCGCATGTGGCCACTCGCTGGTCCGTCGACAATAACGAGGTCGAAGCGTTGCCGCCGTTGCCAGAAGGAGGCGTCGACCCAAGTGGAGACGTGCTCGAGGAGGAGAAACTCCACGATTCCCGGAGCTGCGTCCGCCAGCGCGCGAAAGCTTGCACTATCCAACAAACGGTTCGTCAATAGCGGGATTCTCAGGAGCCGGGAGAAGTAGTCTCGCACCAAATGTTGCGGATCCACGGCTACGGCGGCCAGCCGATCGGCGATCCAGCACGGTTTCGAGTCCAGTTTTTCGATCTGGAACAATCGCGCTAGGCTTCCATCTGCCGCCGTTTCGATCATTAGAGTGCGGCTGCCAGCGCCCGCGGCTGCCAAACCGAGTGCGGCAGTGATAGTTGTCTTGCCAACTCCACCTTTTCCAGTCACAAAAATGACGCGCCCCGCGGCCACGCCCCCAATCCTAGCTAGCCGAAGGGTTGAGAGCTAGGACCTCGCACAAACGGCACCGCCGTCAGGGGCCTTAAAGGGCCGGCGTCACGTTCTGCTAGTTCCACGTCGCTGGCAACGTATTCTTGGCATTGCATGCGGTGTGGTTTTGGCTGATGAGCTACGAAAACCAGCCTGCCCCTGTGGCACGAGGTTCTTTTGCTGGGTCTCCCGATCAAAATTCTCGAAAAGCTCGAAAAACGTCACGCTCTGCAGTATGGGTGCGGCCCTCAGCATGAGAGGATCATGAAACACATTGTCGGAGTTTGGCAGGAGCAAACAGAATGACGCGTGCTGTCGTCGCCATCGATCAAGGGACCACGGGAACGACCGTCTTGGTGTTCGATGAATCGGGTAGGCTCCGGGGCAAAGCCTACCGGGAATTTGCCCAGCATTACCCTCGAGCTGGCTGGGTGGAACATGACGCGGAAGAAATTTGGCAGTCGACCGTGAGCACTTTGCGCCGGGCATTGCGGGCGGCCAGGGTCCAGCCGAAGCAGGTTGGCGCTGTGGGAATCACCAATCAACGCGAGACGACGGTGATCTGGGATCGCCGCACGGGTCGGCCTCTGCACCGGGCGATCGTGTGGCAAGACCGGCGTACGACCGCGCGTTGCGAAGAGCTACGCTCGCAAGGGCTAGCGGAAGAAATCCGCATGCGTACCGGTCTGGTTCTCGATCCGTATTTCTCGGCCACGAAAATCGAGTGGTTGTTCGCCCACGGGTTGGCCCGACGGCACAAGAACATAGCAGTAGGCACGGTAGACTCTTGGTTGGTGTGGAAGCTGACCAATGGAGCAGCCCATGTGACCGATTTTACGAACGCCTCCCGAACCATGCTGTTCCACTTACAGGATCGGCAATGGGACCCGTTCTTGCTCGACTTGTTCCATGTGCCACTCGAGGTGTTGCCGCAACTGGTGCCTTCGGCCGGAGTCATTGGCACGACGTCGCGCGCCGTTTTCGGTGCCGAGGTGCCCATTGCCGGAATTGCCGGCGATCAGCAAGCTGCCTTGTTCGGGCAAGCGTGTGTGCAGCCCGGGATGGTGAAAAACACTTACGGCACGGGCTGTTTTCTCCTCATGCACACGGGCCAAAAGCCTGTGTATTCACCGCGGGGTTTGTTAACGACCGTGGCGTGCGATCCTACTGGTGGCCCCGCTTACGCCCTGGAGGGTTCGATTTTCATCGCTGGTGCAGCCATCCAGTGGCTGCGCGATGGGCTCGGTATGATCCGCCGAGCAGGCGAGACCGAAGCGATCGCACGGCAGGTGGACTCGACACTGGGCGTCTACTTCGTTCCGGCATTCGTGGGCTTAGGGGCTCCGTATTGGGACCCCAGCGCCCGGGGAGCAATCTTCGGGCTGACACGAGGCACCACTAAGGCACATTTGGTTCGCGCCGCCCTTGAAGCTCTAGCGTACCAAACTCGCGACGTCGTAGACACGATGGTGGCCGATTCGGGTCAGCCACTGCAGGTGTTACGGGTGGATGGCGGCGCGGCCGAAAACGACTTCCTCCTGCAATTTCAGGCAGACCTGCTGGCCGTGCCCGTGGATCGCCCAAAGCTCGTGGAGACTACTGCTTTAGGAGCAGCGTTTCTGGCTGGCCTTGGTGTTGGCCTGTGGAAGCCCGCGCAGCTGGAGCGGCTGCGTGTGCGCGATCGCGTGTTTCGCCCCCGAATGCGCGGAGAGCAGCGCGAGCTTCTTTACCAGGGCTGGCGCCGCGCCGTGGCTGCAGTCCGTTCCCTTGCAAGCTAAAGGGGTACTCTCGACGTACCGATCACCTGGTGTTTTCACTGCTGGCCATGGGACGCGACGAAGCGGTTGATGTGCTGATCGTAGGAGCTGGGGCTTCAGCGGCCGCCCTAGCCTGGAGTCTTGCGGATACCAGAATGCAAATTCTTTGTCTGGAACAAGGGGATTGGGTGCGCCCGCAAGAGCTTCCAGGAAATTACCTGGATTGGGAAGCACGTCACTTAACGGACTTTCACTTTAGCCCAAATGTTCGTCGGCGGCCCGAAGACTATCCGGTAAACGATTCGCAGTCAGCGATTCAAGTGTCCATGTTTAACGCAGTGGGCGGAAGCACTATTTTGTACGCCGCTCACTTCCCCCGATTTCGCCCGGAGGATTTTCGCGTGCGCAGCGTCGACGGCGTCGGCGACGATTGGCCGATCGACTACGAAACTCTGGCGCCGTTTTATGATCTCAATGCCGAGGTGATGGGGGTGTCGGGCTTGGCAGGCGACCCAGCCTATCCCCCGAAGCGATTTCCGCTTCCTCCGGTACCCCTGGGCAAACTCGGTGCGAAACTCGCAGCTGGCTTCGAGCGCCTGGGCTGGCATTGGTGGCCGTCGGATAGCGCCATTATTACCCAGGATTATCGTGGCCGCGCAGCGTGCGTTAACGCCGGCACGTGTCTCGTCGGTTGCCCCCGCGGCGCGAAGGGAAGTGTGGACGTGACGTATTGGCCGGAAGCGCTTCGGCGAGGAGTGCGGCTTCGCACCCGTTGTCGTGTGCGGGAGGTCACTGTCGATGAGCAGGGCATGGCCAGCGGCGTTGTGTATTACGACGGTGAAGGCAAAGAGCACCATCAACGAGCGCACGTCGTGGTGTTGGCGTGCAACGGCATTGGCACGCCGCGGCTTCTCCTGACGTCGCGCAGCAAGCTTTTCCCGGAAGGCTTGGCGAACCGCAGCGGGCTCGTGGGGAAAAATTTAATGTTCCATCCCTATGCCATGGTGACCGGGGTGTTCGACGAGCCTCTCGAGGGATACAAGGGCCCGACAGGCTGCTGCATCATGAGCCAGGAGTTTTACCGTACGGACCAGAGCCGTGGGTTCGCGCGCGGATATTCATTCGAGATCCTGCGTGGCTTTGGTCCGGTGTCGACAGCTTTATGGGGAATGCAGCAAGGGCTCGTGCCATGGGGTCGGAACCATCACCGGGCGATGGCCGAGGTGTTCGACCATATCGCTGGAATGGTGGCCATTTGCGAGGACCTGCCTGAGGACACCAACTACGTGGACCTTGACCCGGAGTTGCGCGACCAACACGGAATCCCCGCGCCGCGCATTCACTACCGCCTGAGCGAGAACAGCCAACGCATGTTGGCCCACGCGGTGGACCGGGCCCGTGAGGTCCTAGAGGCGGCCGGTGCTCGCCAAACCTTTGCGCAAGCCCCGTTGCCTTTTGCAGGCTGGCACCTCATGGGCACAGCCCGCATGGGCCGCGACCCACGGACGTCCGTAGTCAACGAGTGGGGCCGCTGCCATGACGTGAAAAACCTTTTCATTGTGGATGGAAGCATCTTTGTTACCTCGGCAGCCGTGAATCCGACCAACACCATCCAAGCCTTGGCGCTATACATTGCCGATCAGATGAAACGGCGCTTGGCGAATCTCTTCGATTGAGGGTCGTGATCGATGCATGCCGAGCAGCTGAATCTCGATCTGGCAGCAGAAGAGCTGGACCTTCTCACTGCTGTGCTCGATGCGCTCATCCCGGCCAGCGACGACGGCCGGTTTCCCGGTGCGGGCTCGTTGGGATGCGCTAGGCAAGTCGCTCGCAACTGTAGCAAAGTGCCCGGGCTGCTCGAACTGGTGCGTTGCGGCTTACGCGAACTCGCCGAATCTAGCAGGGCGCGGTGGAACGAACCCTTCGAGGTTCTTCGCCTGGAGGCTCGCGAGCAGCTCCTTGCTCACCAAAGTTTCGTGCTCCCCTTGTTGATCCAGGCGTACATCGTCTACTACCAGCAACCCGCGGTGCTCGCTGCTCTAGGTCTGGAACCACGGCCGCCTCACCCACAAGGCTACGCCATGAGGGAGTACGGTGAGGACCCGGCTCCGAAGGGTTGATGCGAACGCTGAGCGCAGCGCGCCGACGTGGGGCAAAGAGCGTAAGCGTAGGAAGGCCAGGTGGGGGTAGACAACGCTTGGGCGAAGCAGTGTTTGCTGGTCGAAGCTCCCCGAAACCTTGGCTTTGCTCGATGGGCCCACACTCCCGAAGGGGCCCATTGAACTACGTTAGTTACGTGCAATTACTTGCCGAGGCTCTAGAGGCTGACGAAAGGCCGAAAACTCCAACGGCTCGTGATTGACTTTGTCAACTGAACTATTGTAGCGTTGGCTCCGCGATGCGCAGGTTAACCATGCTCCGTCGTGCGGCTGTGGTTGCTACGCTGCTCGGGACTGGCGTGTGCCTTTCCTCTTCCCTAGCCGCGACGGACTGCAACCCAGGGAGTAGTTTCGAAAGTACGTGGGCGTTGGTGCAGGATCTCTTCGAGCGGCACGGCTGTGTGAACGACCTTTGCCACGGCGCGGCTCGACAAGGGGGATTGGATTTGCGGGGGGATCACGCGTACGACAACCTCGTGGATGTGGCTGCCTCTACCGTCCCTTCGATGAAACGAGTGCTCCCTGGCCTTGGAACCCGTAGCCTCTTGTTTTTGAACTTGGCGGCGAAAACCTTCCCGCAACAATATCGTGCGCCCCTGCGGCCGATGCCTCCCGAGCCGCTTCCCGCACTGAGCTGGAACGAAGTTGAGCTCATTCGCCTTTGGATTCAACAAGGTGCTCCACGACAAGGTGTGGTTCCTGGCACGGCGAATTTGGTGGATGCGTGTTTGCCCCCACCGGAGCCTGTACCGATTCAACCGTTAGCACCACCGGAGCCGGGCAAAGGCTTTCAACTGCGAATGCCTCCATGGGTCGTGCCCCCGCGAAGCGAGAAAGAGGTCTGTTTCGTCAGTTACTTTGACGTGCGCTCGTTGGTGCCATCGCAGTTCCGTGGACGCGGTGGCTTGACCTTCCGCTTCCGTTCCAACGAGGTCCGGCAAAGCCCGGTGAGCCATCACCTGATTGCAAATCTTTACCTCGGGCGGACTTCTCCGGAGGACCCGGCGTGGGGGCCGTTCCGGTGTCGCGGGGGCGAGCGAGATGGCGAATCGTGCCGCCCCACAGATTTGGAATTCTGCGGCTCTGGTCTTTGCGCTTCGGAGCCCGTGGATGCGGTGGGTTGCATCGGGTTCGGTCCGCCCGATTTAAGCCAAGGCTTGAGCCTGATTCCCTTTTCCGGAAGCCAGCAAGTGGCCAATGAAATGCGCTTCCCTCCTGGAGTGTACCAAGAGTTGCCGTTGCGAGGTTTGATCGTGTGGAACGCGCACAGCTTCAACCTTGGTGACGCCCCCGCCTTGCATGAAGCGTGGCTGAATTGGGAGTTTGCTCCTCCGGAGGAGGCGAAGATGATGGTGTGGCCGATCGCTGGGAACCGGGACATCTATAAGATGACCCCGGTGCCGCCATTTACCACGAAAGAAGTCTGTAGCCATTACGAGTTCCCGCGCTTCGCACGACTATTCCAGTTGAGCGGGCACGGCCATAAGCGCATGAAGCGATGGCGCACCTTCGAGGGGAAATTTGCTTGTCGGGGGGGACCTGCTGCCGGTGAGGCCTGCTCTCCTTTAGGTTATGACTTCGACAGTCCCGACGTGTGCCAAGGAGCTCCGTGCCAGGCATGGGAGCGGGAGCGTGCCTGCGATTGTAACGAGGATGGGTCGGTAACCATCGACGAACTGATTCGTGCGGTCAACGTGGTGTTGGGGAGCGCTGCTGTAGAAAGCTGCATCGACGCCGACTGGTCCATGGATGATCAGGTGACAGTGGACGAACTCATCCGCGGAGTCAACGCCGCTCTGGGCGGTGGTCCTCCGGTGACGGCGCGCGATCCGCACGCTTCTCTCGTGTACTTGAGCACGGTTTACAGTGACATGCTCGTGCTCGACCTCGATCCTCCTCGACGGTACGACGCTGTGGCACCGGAGAAGAGAACGATCACTTACTGCGCACTGTACGACAACGGGTTTACCGACCCGATGAGCGTGAAACGAAAATCGACATCGCCCATGCCATCGTCTCCCGGGGTCGCTGGTGGGCCATGTGACGTCCCGACACACTGCGCTACCGGCAAGGTGGGAGCAGCGTGCCGAGGCGACAGCTTTGAAGAGCGAGACCGGTCTTGCGACTCGACGCCAGGGTCGTTGGATGGCCAGTGCGATGCGTGTCCCCTCACTGGCGGTGTGACAACCGAGGACGAAATGTTCGTCCTTCTGGGTCTGTATTATTTGCAGAACGTCTCCTTTGCCGTCCCCGAGTGAACCGCGGCTAACAGGCTTACCCGGGCTAATATAAGGGGGGCGTCTGGGGCTGCCGCTCACGGGTAAGGGTGGTTCCTGGCCCGAGAACTGACTTGGCTAGATGCTCACTGGTCGGGGGGCCGCGCATTGGCATGCGCAGGGCAGTGTCGGTGCGGCTTGTACGTGAGAAGCGATGGTCGATTCCGGGATTTGCGGGTGTAGGGATTCCGCCAATATTGCCATCATGGTTTGAGCCTTCCGAATCGCTTGCCAACTTTGTTGGAATGTGACAAAGGTCAAGCAGTTCTCCTATTTGGGCGGGGTGACGAAGAGAAGCCCGAATTTGGTCGATAAGATTGACAAGTTCGACTCGGGTGGAAGAGATGCCGCGGGCAGTTCCACATCTTGTTGGAGTAACAAGGGCAGCGTGCGAGCGAGTGGGGCGAAAAAAGCCCTTCTCGCGTTCAGGAAATTCGGCGATTGCGCACTGCTGTTCCTCTCCTCAAACGGCCAATCGCAGCTCCGTAATGGACTGGTGGTGGCCTGGAAGTTGGTTCGGGTTCACCGCCTCCGGGAAGTATTTTCACCAATGAACCGTCGACGAGGTTTGATTCGACGAATGTTGGCTGGCTTGTTGCTTTTGATCCTTTGCCTCGCTGCGCGTGTCTCCAGCGTAGCGCAACCAGCGGGAGGCGATCCTTGTGCAGCTCCTCGTGAGGAAGTTCGCTTACCAGAGCCCCCCCGGCTCTATCACTACGTCTTGATGGTTGACACCTCGAAGTCGATGATGGGCATGGGCGACGGGCGAGGCCGCGTCTTGCTTCCGCGCGTAAAGGAAGAGATCGTAAAGTTTCTCGACCAGGTTTCGGCTGGCTCGCGGGTGACCGTGCAGCCGTTCGATGACGGTCCAAAAGCACCTCGCACTTTCGAGATCCCACAGCAGAAGGGCGAAGCATCAGAGTATTTGCGGCGCATAGAGGCCACGGGGAAACGTACCTGCATTTACCGGTCGTTGAAGCAGGTTTTGCGAAACTGGCCTGGCGACGTAAGCACGGGGGTCTTGGTTTACCTATTCACAGATGGGAACAACAACTGTCCCCCACCACCGACGCTTGAGGAGGTGACTCAAGAATATCGCCTCCGACGTGGCCAGTACGACTGGCTGTACTACATCTTGCTCGGACTGGAAGTTTCCCCGGAGTTAGAAAAAGCACTCGAGCACGAAGAAGGGTGGAAAGTGCTCTCTTTGCCTCCGAATAAAGTTCCGCGCCTCCCCTTGGTGGATGCGGAACCGAAGTCCTTAGACCTTGGCAACTTGTACGCAAAACCCAGTGCTGTCCGCGAGCTTCAACTCCGTGCCGAAGGGGGAAGCGATCAAGCCCTGCGGTTCAAAGTGCGTGCCCTCGCGCCGGAACTGGCTGCCCATGGGAGCGCGTTGACCGTAAGCCCGGCGCTGCTTACGGAAGCCGGGAGGCAAACGCTGACCTTTGAGCTTCTCAATCCGGTGACATTGCCGCATCGAGACGGGTACCAAGGCTATGTCTGCATCGAGTCGGGGGATGAAGATGTGGTGATGAAGCCAATTAGCCTGCCAGTGAGATTTCGCTTCCATCCGCGAGGCACATTCAGGATCGACGCTATCGACAAGATCGACGCACTAACGTTGCAACCAGGTGCAACGGCGACGGTGCACTATCTCTTGCAGGGAGACTCGTGGGCAAAGGGCAAGGTGAAGGTAACGCATCCTGGGGCGGAAGAAGGGTTGCGGGTTCTCATTAACGGAAGCCCCGGGGTTGTGGAAGTCGCTGCGGGTGAGACGCTTGCCGTGGAACTGCAGAACGTGGGGATGAAATCGGCAGCCGCGGTGGAGCCTCAGCTCATGTTGTCGTACCCGCCGGAAACCGGCGGCCCCGCGGCCATTGCCCTCCCGCTGGTGTCCCGCCCGCTGACGTGGTGGGAAAAGTGGCGTAGGTGGTGGTGGCTCTTACTGCCCTTGCTCCTGGCCATGCTGGCAAAGGCCTGGCAAATGCGCTCGTGGGGATATCTCGCCGGCACAGGTCCCCCACCCGAATGCCGGGAGCTGCGCGGTAAATTGCGCGGCAGGCGGCCGGTGGATCTCGGTAAGGTTACGGGGCTCAAGGAACTCGAAGGAGTTCGAATCCAGCGCAAGGGGGCGGTGCTAATGGTTAAAGGGATCGGCGACCAGCCCGGGCGCAGGCTGGAATGTGAGGGAGATCCCCTGGAGGACAACGAGCCGATTAAATTTGGCGAAGAAGTCACGGTTGTTGTCGATGGAACAGAAAAGGGAATGTTCGTGATCTGGCGGCGAGGACAAAAGGCGTAAAAGGGGGTTTTTTATGGGACCGAAGGAAACACGGAGGCTCAAGAGAACGATCTTGATTGGTTTGGGAGGTACGGGCAAGGAAGCTCTATTGAGGGCAAAGAAGAATTACGTGGGTGTATTTGGTGAAATCCCCCCGTTGGTGAAGTTCCTATTGATCGATACCACCGGCGCAGCGATTGATTGCATACGCGCCGAATATCCCGAGGGGAGGCCAGTAGAGTTGCGCTTCGAACCAAACGAGGTGCTTTTGATCGAAGCCCGAGGCGCAAGCTTATTGCCGAAAACGCACGACGAAATTCGGGACTGGTTTCCTCCAAAGGCTGACCTCAAATCCAACATTATTTCCGGAGCTGGCCAAATTCGTGCGCTTGGGCGCCTCGCATTATTTGCCAATGCTCACAGCGTTTACGAGGGCCTGCGTGCTCTTTTGTCGCAGGCGCGCGACTACAGAGTGGAACGACCGACCCAGCAACAGCGCTTTGTGTACCAGCCTTATTCCCCTCATTTGACTGTGTGCATCGTGGGTTCACTGGCCGGGGGAACAGGTGCCGGAATTTTCCTCGATGTGGCCATGATTTTGCGTGACATTCTGAAAGATGAAGACCAACTCTTCGGCTACTTTTTGCTGCCCGACATTTACGTGAACCGACCGGGAACTCAGAACGTCGAGGCCAATGCGTACGCTGCTCTGTGCGAGCTAGACCACTACATGAGCCTCGACGGAACGCACTCCTACTCCTTTGGAGGACGTAGGATCGAGGTCCGTAAAAAACCATTCGACATGGTCTTCCTCGTCAACAACCGCAATCGCGCCGGAAAGAGCTTTAACCAGATCGAGGACATGGCTGAACTTCTGGGGCTCGGCGCCTTTCTGGTCAGTGGCCCCTTGGGCAAGCAACAGGCGGATGTGTTTGACAATATTATCATGCAACTCACCGAACAGCAGGGGGCTTTTTATGGGAAGCGGGCACACTATGCCAGCTTTGGGGTAGCCGAGCTGCGCTTCCGCCCGCGCGAAGTCGGCGCGAGGGAAGGCTATCAGGTTGCTGAAAAGGTTCTGAACGATCTGCTCCATGATGACGGCCAAAGCTGGGGGACCACGCAGTTGGAGCGCCAGATCAACACCATCAAAGAGGCGGATGTGCGCGAAAAAGTGAAGGAAAAGGTCCTAGCTAACTTTTCTCTCCCGAAGCCCTCCGAGTCGCGCGCCGACGATCCTGAGGCGTGGCAGAAGGCAAAGCAGTCGTTTGCCGAACTCGAGGAAGCAGTTCGTTCAGAAGCCCTCCAATTGCTTTCGAAGGAAGTCAAGTCTTTTGAAAAAGAGCTAGGCGATGAACTCGACAAGAATTGGCGTACGTACTACGGCTTACCTTCGTTAAAAAGGGGCGTGCAGCAGTTGCACGAGGTAGCCCAAGACTGGATCAAACAATGCAAAATGGAGACAAAAAGCGCCGAACAAACACGAGACGAAATGCATTCTGCGCTTGAACGCAATCTAAAGAACCAGCGAGGCCTCGGACGGTGGCTGGGTGAGGGAAACAAAGAGCCGAGGGTCGATCGGAGCCAGCTCAGAAGGGGCCAGGATTGGGCGATCAATGTGGGAATCGAGAGAGCCCGTCTCGCGGCGGCTGAGGATTTGGAAAAAGCACTCAAGGAAAAGCTCGAGCAGTTTGAACGTCTGGAAAAAAGCGTAAACGAATTCCTCAAAGACTTTCAGGCTCGAGTCAATAAGCGAACTACTCAAATAGGTGAGGATTCCTCGCCGTTTACAGTCACGTTGCCGCCTCCGTACTTGGAAGCGCCGAGCGAGAGTCGTGACGGCCATGACCGACCAGCTCGAGATGCCTTAGTAAGCAAGGGATTGCAAAACCTGCTGCAAAACCCTCCCAGCGTACTCAACGAAGTCTTTATTGGCACCACTACCTCTTTGAAAGACTGGCTGCTGCAGGTGCAGGAAAAGGACCGCAACGACCCGATCCGGGAGGCAGTGGAGTCGGCCTTGCAAGAGCTGGATAAACTTTCTGCCCCAGCGTGGGATTATCAGGAGGCTTGGCTTGCCAACCCGAAGGTGGCGCGGCGCGAGCAAGTGCATATCCTCGGTTTGGAGAACGACGATCCCAATCACCCGTTGCTGCGAATCGACGGATTTCGGCACGTTTTTGCTGCCAGCGTCGAGGCAGACCGAAAACTCGCCTGCGTGCCTACTGGCGATCCGAACAGAATTTATTTGTACAAGATCGAAGCTTCGATACCGGCATTTACGTTGCAGGGAATCGAGATCTATCGGGAAAAGTACGACGATTTTTCCAAGGATCGCAGCTTCCACGTGGAACGCCGCTTCGAGGAAGACCCACCGGAGATTTTTCCCGTGCCGCTACCAGAAACGCTGGGCAGGGTGTGGACGAAGGCGCGCCTTTTTGGGCTGATTCGGAAGAGCGAAGGCACGCCGATGTACGAATGGCGAGGAGAAGAGGATACTGGCAAGGAACGTTGGCACGCCTTGGGAAGGACGTTGCATGAGGCGTTCCAGCGCCTTCGAAAAGATTTCTTTGCGTTCAAGGAACTTGAGTCAGCCGTGGCGGAAATGGAGGAGAAAGTTTGCATCCGAAGTCGCGACGGGGTCGAGAAGTTGAAACAGTGCTGCGAGGAGGCTCTTAAACATTGTAAAAAGCTCAGCGAGAGCGCTAAGAACGGCAACGGTGCACAAAAACTTGGTCCTGAGGATCTCGAGGTCGTAAATCGCGAGATTGATGCCCTCACCGCCTGGATCGCGGAGCTCGAAACGTATTCCGGCCCCGGTGTAGAGGACCAGTTCCCCATTCTTGAGCTGACGGGACAACCAGATGGAGCTGCACCCGACAATCATCGTCGCTAGTGGTGGGACAGCTACCGAGCTTGTCTCGTCGCTGGTTGAAGACTGGCACGCTACTCTTGGCGATGCCGCTGAAGTCGTTGCTTTTGCTGTGCCTGCGGAGTTCGACAAGTGGGGGCAAGCGATCCGCGAAATCCATGATGTATTGACGGTTGCCCGCCTGCAGCGCCTAGGGCATTGGATCGACCCTGCGATCAATGGGGTGTGGTTGGCAGAACTCCATGACCCAGAGCTGCCGCGGCTTCTATCCTCTTTGGAAAAGGGGATGCAAAGTGGGCTGACCCAAGGACGCGAACTCCGTCTTCACATGCTCTTGTTACTCCCCGACTTATTCGACGCTTCGCCCCATGAACAAGAGCTTGCGAGTGCACACATAGAGTTGCTGCGCCCCACTAAGAACGCCTCGTTCACGATGCGCGTTTGGCCTCTGTCGGTGCGCAGCCGGGCCGACCTGTATATCCACGACGCAAAAGATCTCTTGCCCCTAGTGCAATACTTTATTGAAGCATGTTTGCTGCGCTCGTTTCCGCTCCATCCCGATGGGCGCGACAGCATAGACTGGGCGGGTCTGGGCTGCTCGGTTTTCGCCATTGGTAAGCCTCTTCCACAAAACTTGGCACACGATGTTTGGGAGGAAGTGAAAAGGACCGTAGTCCGGTCTGTAACCTCGTGTTTGCAGCCGACCTCGAGTTTGGCAGGTAGGGAAGAAGACGCCGTTGGCGTAACATCACGTGGCCAGCAGGGTTCCGCTGGGGGGGCCCGCTTTGGTCAGTTCCCTGAGCGTCAGGATAACGTTTTCGGCGAGGATTTAGAGGTCCCGCCCTGTCCGAAAATCGAGCCAGATGACATTGCCTCTGCGGAACAGCATCCGGTGCCTCAACGGAGCGATTGCTTCGATCATCCTAAGTGGGAAACGATCGTGGCCGGTCCATGGAGGAACTATGAAAAGCAGTCGCTGTCGTCCTGTACGGAGAAAATTTCGCTCAAGGTCGAGCCTTTCGAACGAGGGATCGTGGAGGAAGGAGTCCGCGTGGCCCTGCGGTGTGGCTTGCCACAGGTAGAGGAGTATCGACGGCGCTTGGAAAGAGCGCTCTCTCGGGCAAACGCTGAGCTCGATGCGGCTTTGGAACCATTCGACCGGCTCATGGGATTAAGTCAGGGTAGGAGACATCTTTTGCGTGCGGCAGTGAGCCCCGATTTACGGGCTCTGATCGAGGAGGCTGATGAGGCACTGGATGCTTGCGACCTGGAAGCGTTCTTACGGCACGACCAGGAGGCTCGACAAATTAGCGAGGAGCTTAGGGAGACCCAGAATCAGTTCGAATTGAACGAGAAACAATGGAAAGAGAGATTCGAGACTAAGAAGCGCGAAGACGGCGCAACGATGAGTAACGCGCGCCGTGTGTTGCGTTGGATCCTGGACTTTTCAAGAAGACTGGTCGCTCCGTGGTTTGGTTGGGAAACACCTTCCGACAAAATTGAAGAAGATCGCGCTTGGCGAAAACGCCACTGTGACAAGGCGTGGACGCTTGTCGACAAAGCCAGCAAGCTCGAGGCGAAGAAGTGGGAGCGTAGCCGCTTTTGGTTCGAACGCTGGGCGGAGTTTCGAGTGCGGCGTGCCTACCGGGACGCTTTATTGGCTGCCTTGGAGCGTTGCCGGAGCGTTCTGTCCGCTGCAAAGCACCTCGAAGTGAAACCAATTCTTCCGGCTCAGCCGCCACTGATTTTAACCTTGAATCTCCCGCGCCCCCTCGTCCAACCGACCGTCGAGCGACTAGCGCAAGAGCTGGTGAGGGAGCGCCTCCTCGAGGAACTGTGGGATGGCCACACCGACACCCTGGTGAGAAGACTTGTTCGTAAGTCGGAGGAGGCCATTGCCGAGCTACCTGAGCCGACCCTGGAAGAAATGTTGGATGACGACGCTTGGGCGGCGGCATTCCAGGTGGCGGCGCCCCGCGTCATGGTTGCCCATCGCCCCGAACAGGAAATGTACACCCTTTTGTATACCCCGGGGCCATTACCACGGTTTTCGGAGAAGGTACTCGTGGATCGGTATTGGCGTTCGGGCGGCCTGGTGATGTTCCGCTGTGTGCTGCCAATCTATCCTGAGGCGTTGCTTACGGAAGCAGCCAGCCCGAGGGTCGCACGAGCGGGTCACGGTGATGGCGCGAAACCCTACTCGGCAGGCCGCAATTTCTCCAAAAATGACGACCGGCCAAACCACCTTCTCGAAGAGGTATTTGGAGCTAATGCAGCTTGAGGAAGCATTTCCCGGTAAAGTGATCTGTAAGGGTACCGCCTTGAATCCCCCTTTCGATCGTCTACCGCGGTTCGTGGCGGAATACTTGGTGGCAAAATTTGCCCCGGAAGGTGCCGAGAATCGTCTGAGTCGTTTACGGGAATTCGTCCAGCGACATTACCCAACTTTAGAGCAACGGGAGTGGGCGAAAGATCAGCTCCTACGCCGTGACCGCTTGGTGCTGATCGACGAACTCCGAGTGAAGCCGGATCTCACCACCGGCCTCTACACGGCGCAGTTAGCCACTTTAGGTGACGTACGAGTAACGGTTCCGAGCGAGATTTGCGACCGATACCCGGCGGTACTCTATGGTCTTTGGGGAACCCTCGAACTCCGGTACGAAAAGCGCAGCCGGGAAGCAACGTTAAGACAATTTATCCCGTTTCAGGTCGGGGCCGATTTCCAGGAGTTCTTGCGTGGGCGTGCTCAATTTTCATTGAACGAGTGGGTCGATATCCTGCTTGGAGCCGTCGGATTCGACCCCGCACGCCTTCTGGATAGAGAGAAACAGCTTCTGTTGACCCGCCTGGCACCTTTGGTCGAGCCTCGCCTTCAACTCATGGAACTCGGACCGCGGCAGACTGGAAAATCGTTTTTGCTGAGAAATTGCTCGCCTGACGTGTTCCTGCTCTCTAGTAGTACCGTGAGTCCCGCCACCCTCTTTTACCATCAGGTATCCCGGCGGCCCGGCTTGTTGTCGGCTTATTCCGTGGTCGTATTCGACGAAATCGGTCATGGACGATGGGTGGACCGGGAGCTCATCGGAACGCTCAACGACGTGATGGAGTCCGGCAGATTCACCCGTGGCGGGCGGGCGTTTACGGTGCAAACCTCGCTGGTGTTTCTGGGGAACACGGACGACCCCTCGGTGCCTCAGACAAAGCTGTTACCGCGTGGATTGGCCGGCGAGACAGGATTTTTAGACCGGTTGAACGCCCTCATCCCGGGTCACGAGCTTCCCAAGATTAATCCGCAACTCGTCAACCACGGCGTGGGGCTGGCAGTCGATTACTTGGCTGAAATCTTGCGCTTTCTTAGGAAAAAGGACATCCACCTTGCGATTGCACACGAGTTACCGCCCCGGTGCACGGAACGCGATCTCCGCAGCGTGCGGCGCTTGGTAGCGGCCTTCGCAAAGCTGTTGTACCCGGCGGGCGACTGGTCCCTTGACCAGTTGCGCCCATGGATCGAACTGGCTTGCGAGCTGCGCGAAAAGGTTTGGGTGGAACTCTCCGCCTGGAACCCTGTGGAGTTCCCCCCGCGTCAGCGGAGAGAAGTTGTCGACAGTGGACCAAAGGGGGCTACCGCGATATCCACCCTCGCCGAGGCCGAGCGCGAACTGGGGGAAGCTGTAGGCGCAGTGTCCGAGAGCTTGGCCGAGTCGGCGAATGCCGAGGGTAACTCGAGTGCGCGAGGCGAAACCTAACGCGAGCGCCAGGCCAGGATTGGTATCAGTCATCGTGGTGTGGAGCTGTAACTCTCTGTGGGGTGCGTGTGTTGATTCCCCGCGGCTACCGTCAGGAACGGAGGACTTTGCCCCGCGGGAGTTGGCCATCCTATTCGTCGGGGTGGGCCTGCCTACAGCAGGCGTTAGCCGCACCGTGAGATACCCTTTTGGCAGTGGGCGGAGAATGGCCGGAAAAACCTGCGTTGAGCGTTACGATGATCAAGGGGGGTGATGGGGAGCATCGGTCAGCTGCCATTTGGCCCATCCGTGACTGCGGTGCTTTACAAACGAAGGGGCGAGAGAGCGAGCTAGCACCGTGCCCCGGACAATGTGAGGGGCGAGTGAAAGCCGCCCAGGGATTACCTGCACATTGGACACCGTGATCCCCCTACCGATCTTACTGCTTTTGAGCCTAGTACTTTGCCCGCGCCAGCTTCCCAAGGGAGCACCCTGAGCTCGCCCGCAGAATCGTCTAGCTTCGGTGGTTGCCAGGCTCCGGCACGGTCGGGCATCGAAAAGGGAACTGGCTGTGGTGCGTCTTACCGAAGAAGGAAGTTGGAGTTAAGACGTTCTGGCCAAGCGCATTGCGGCCAACGGGTCTCCGACCACTCGCCGCTGAAGCCGACCGGGGAGATGAGTTGCCGCCCGTATTCGAGGCGTCGCACCCGTGAGCACCTCTTCACCCGAAGCCGAGCTCCTGCCACATCGCTAGCTAGCTCCAAGACGAGGTGTGTCCCTGGTTCTTGCGACCGTCGGCAATTTGACTTGGATTGCCAGAACGCTGATGGCGGACGTTGATGCCGCGGACAAGCCAATGAGTTACACGGAAACAATGCTGTTTCTGCGTTCGCGCAACGAGCGGCTTTGTGCGGGACGGAGCGCACAAAACGGATGGGCTTCAAACAGCTGAGCCAACAGGCCAACGAGTCTACCGCAGCCTGGACCGCTCTGCTCGAGTAGGTAGCACGTGCCGAAGGGCGACCAGTTGCCGACCTCGTGTAACGAGCCGCCCTTTTCCGGGGGCACTCGAAGCCCTCGAACACTGCTGGTTGCGGACAAAGGTCGGTGCGCTCTTGGCCGCCACGTTTTGCTGGGCAACGGTCGCGGAACCTAAGGCGAGTGTGCACTGGTTTGCTTAAGTCTAATCAAAAGACCCCAAGCGGTCGCTTTGGTCACGAACGAGTCGATTTCTTACTGCAGGAGGGGAGCGCCTCGCTTCGTGGTCGACACCATGCATGAAAGCGGCACGCCCCTTTTTCCGGCGTCCAGCAATAAACGGGCCGTTATCTGCGGACCGGCGAGGGCAAAAGGAATAAATGTTGCAGATTTTGCTTCCTCAAAGCCATCACCCACGAGAAATGGTTGGAAAATCACAAGGCCCTGTGACCTCGTAACGAAAGGGCAGTGCCCAGCCAACCGTCGCTTGCGAAAGCGGGGCGCAAAAAAGGAAGGGAGGAAAAACGTGTCTGACAACAAGCGTTTTCCGAGGAACGAATTGCTACCGCGGGTATTTGCTGTCTGCGTACTGTCGGTAGTGTCCGTTGTTCCGACGCTCGAGTTGCGACCGGTCCGGGCACAAGGCGTGACTTATGTGAAGCGCACCGCAGGCGGGCAAAATAACGGAAGTAGCTGGACCGATGCGTACGTCGACTTGCAGGGGGCGTTGGCAAACACGACTTCAGGGGAAATTTGGGTTGCCGAGGGCACCTATACCCCGTCGCCACGTACTGGTGGCCGTGCGCCAGCCTTTACCCTGCCGAGCGGCGTGGCGGTTTACGGTGGGTTTGCCGGCAACGAAGACGTACGGGAGGGGCGTGATCCGACCCTTCACCCGACAATCCTCAGCGGCGACCTCAACGGTGATGATGAAGCCGGTTGGGTGAATAGATTCGACAACAGCTACCAAGTTGTGAAGGCTCTGGACACGGCTCCAGGAACAACGCTCGACGGTTTTGTCATCCGTGGTGGCCAGGCAGCAGGTGGCTTTGGACCGACTTACGGGGCTGGCATTTTTGTTGAGGACGGCAATCGCTCCCTGGCTAACTCCATCATTGCAGATAACCTCGCTTTTTTGGTAGCGGCATGACCGCAGTGAACAGCGCTTTGTCTGCCGCTCAGTGCGAATTTCGCAGCAATCGCGCCGGTCACCATTATGGAGCGGGCATTTACGGCGGCCCGAACAGCACGGCGGCCGTTTCGAGCTGTTTGTTTGCCGAAAACCGAGCTGAGGGCAGTGGCGCGACTATCGGAGGCGGGGCGATCAAACACGAGGGTGAAATGTTGACGGTAACCAACTCGGCATTCGTCAATAATGTCGGCTTGCTTACCATGGGGGGCAGCTACCCTGGAGCGACTGGTGGAGCGACCCAGAGTCTGGGCAAGTTAGTCGTTCGAGGCTCTTATTTTGGGGGCAATCAAGCCAACAACGGTGGTGCGTTGGCCGTGTATAGCGCGGCCACGATCGTGAACTCGGTGTTCAGCGGTAACCACGCACTGAGCGGCCCCACCCTGTGGACCACCGGTTATGGGGGAGCCATTGCCATTCTGGCTTCGCAGCCTTCACAGATCAACCTTGAAGGAGTCACGATTGCGGCCAACACCGCCACTGAAGACGCGGGTGGCATCTATTTCAGCGGTTTCGGAGGGGCGGCAACGCCCCCCCTGGTGGAGAACAGCATTCTTTGGGGTAACCGCTCGAGCAACAACGAGTTGGCGCAATTCCAGGAACAGGTTCATGGTCCGGTCAATCTGTGGTACGACGATATCGACGGGCTGGCGGCTGGGATTCCCGGCGAGGAACCACCGCAGTGTCCAGGGTGTATGGATGCTGACCCCTTGTTCGTCGGTCCCTTGGGGGTGGACGGCCTTGTTGGGACACTTGACGATGATCTGCGTCTTGCCGGAGGTTCGCCCGTGATTGACGCAGCGGACAACTCCGGTTTTGCGGGGATCACGACCGACATGGATGGCAACTCTCGTTTTGTTGACGATCCCAACACCGCTGATACTGGGCTGGGAACGCCTCCAGTTGCTGATATGGGTGCGTACGAATTTGGCAGTGCGCCGGCAGCGCCTACGCCGACGGTGACATCAGCGAGCACGCCGGTGGTGGGAACCCCGACGCCAACTTCGACGGCCACGCCGGGGGACACAGCGATAGCTACGGCGACAAGCACGGTCGCACCGAGCGCAACACCCACGGTGTGCGTGGGCGTGCCGATGGCACCGGTGGTCGTGGATCCGCCGGATGGTACGACGTTGAATGTGCGGCGGGTGTGGCTTGATTGGACAGATGTAAGCTGCGCCATGCACTACGAGGTGGTGGTGCGGGCGCGCGCGATCGATGGCCGAAGGGTGGGCTGGCGGCGAAACCTGACCGAGTCGCAGTATCGCACCCGGGCGCTGCCGCCGAACCGAAGCTGTTTCTGGCAGGTGCGTGCGTGCAATACCAGTGGTTGTGGCGGCTGGAGTGTGTGGTCCCAGTTCAACCTTGTTCAGTAAAGAGGCCCACCGGCATCAAGCAGAGGTCCGAGGCTCACCGGTGAAACGGCACACTGCTGAATCCACTTCTGCGAAAGCAAGCGTGGTCAAGCCGGAGTACAAATCTAGCCTTCGGTTAGGTAGGAGAACTTCACCAAGGTTGTTGCTGAGGCTTCGCGATTACAGAGTGCATCCAGCAGCGCAGGCGCTGGCATGGGTGGTGGCGCCTGCGCTGCAGTTCTCGGCGACGAAGAGAGACCTGAACGCTACTTGACGCGGGTACGCTCTCGCCTCGATCGATCCTCGTACAGAATCGCGCCGCGGCAATGTGCGCGGTTGATGTTGGTCGCCTCTTGCGGCATTTGTAGAGCAGGCTCCGCGTTTCGTAGGCGAAAAGCACCACCTCCCACGAAGTTAGGCGTATGACGGTTTGCAACCAAGGGGAAAGCGCACGAGTAAGGCGTTGGCAGTGGTGCTTTGCCCACGAGGCAATGTTCGTTGTTCCACTCGAAGTGCTGGGACCATGTGGAGTGTCCCCAGAGTTTGCAGCCCAAGTGACTGCTGCTGGGTTGATTCGGGAAAGTGTTCTGAACTGCCTGGGAAGGGCATTTGCGGCATTCTGGGAGCGCAGCATCGCCCTACACGAGGCCGACCCTGCGCACTGGTTCCCACCGAGAGCGCAGCACATTTGTTTCATCCGAAAAGGAGCTGAAGTTAGGCCGTATTTTCAACCAATTTACAACAGCTCTTGGCTTCTTTACGAGGTCGACGTCGACCCGGACACCTCCTCGCTCGAACTAGCTACCTATCTATTCTTCCATGCCGAGCGAATGAGTTGGCGCCGGGAGGTTTTGGCCGCCTACGAGGAAACGTTACCTTATTGGCTGCTTCGCACCGAAGAGGAAATTGCCGACTTTCATCAGGGTTGTTTCCTGTCAACTCGCCCGGACGCTGCTGCCTTTCGCGCGCTCGCGGAGGCGTTGCCTTGGATCCGCAGTTTGTACCATGTCCGACTTCGGCCGCCAGCGCTCACTTTTCCCTCGGGGCTCGTGACTCTGGGGCGCAGCGGATTGCTGGCACCGCGACAGGACTTGCGGGAGTGGGAAAAGTTGAAGACCACCTGGCAGCAGAGCGCTGAGCGGGTCGTCGAGCGGCATTACGGGTTGTATGCGAAGCGCACCCGAAGGTCCGCCAATCTTCTTTGCCGGTGGTTGAGCGAGCGCAAACCCGAGGTCCTCATCGTGGGGCAAGGACTTGATGTCGTTTGGGAGCCAGCACGACCTCGGGAAACGACAAAACTCAAGCGCTCGCTGCCGGATCTGTCGCCAGAAGTCGCGGAAAGTATTCGAGCAGACTTGGAAGTAATCGATGCCCATTCACGGCGCTTTCTCCGTGCCGTGTGCGCTCCGTTGCCCCAACAGTGGCCCAATATCGAGCCTGGCGGACTGTGCTTTTTATGGCGTGAGCGTCCGATCATTGCTTACCGCTTGCAGGAGCCAGGGATGGATCGCTTGCGCCTTCCAGCTCCACCGTACGAGCGCTTGATGCTGGGCGCCCGGACGATGCACGAGTGGGGTCACTTGGCTGCTACCGCTGGCTGGGTAGGCGTGACGGCGGAGAGAACGGACGAGTGGAGACGCACTTGCGAGCGTCTCGAGGAGCTGTGCACGCGGGTGGTACGCGATGCGCCGCCGAGTCTCCGCGCATCCTTGGGGAACGAACTGGATCGCTTGGCTAAAGAAGGATCAGTTGCCCGTGCCCTGGCCTCCATCGTGCACGCTCGGATGGAGGACTACCGCGCCAATGTGGTGGCCCGTGAGTTCTTATCCCGCCTCGAACTGGAAACGTATGTGCGCAACAATGTGACCTGCCTGCAACAGTCTATGCGGCCAACAGCAATTTTCCAACGGCTGGTGCGTTACGCATATGAGTTCCAGTATCTTGGCTTGATCGGGCTTGACGACCCGTGGCGTTACCTCTGCGCCAGCACCTGGTTCGATCGCGAGTACTGGGTTAGCGGGGCAGTGGCGCGTTCGCTCACGGAAGAACTCTTCGCGTGTGTGGCCGATTTATGTGCCATGCAGTGGATCGACCCCAGAAAACTTGCGTGTGCGCGGCACACGGATCAGTGCCCACAAGCGACGACAGCCCACGGGCAAGCGTCCTCTCAGGCCAGGAACCCCTGTGGCTCGTAAGCAAACCCTCCTGCACCCAGGATTTGGTTTGCCGTGGTTGTCGATAAACCAAGCCAGCGCACCATGACCTCCCCATAAACGTGGCGAAAATCCAAGGTGTGAACCATGTTCCCGTTTCGGTCTGGAAGGTGAAGCTCCGGATAAGCACCATACACTCCGCCGGAGACGAACGAATTCGTGGACGACTCCACTTTTCTGGGCCCAATCACAAAGACAGGGCTCGCGGTTCCGTGATCTGTGCCCGTGTCGGCGTTGTTATTGCCGTTTTCGGCGATTCGGCGTCCGAACTCCGTGAACGTCATAATTAACGTATTGTGATGGAGATTTGCTGCTTCGAGATCCCGCCAGAATGCCGTAACGGCCTTATCCACCTGATGTAAGAGTTTTCCATGGAGCTCGTCGCGGAAATTATCGGCGACTTTCTGGTGAATGGACTTCTCGCTGAGGGGAACGTGTCTTCCTTGATCGGAATGGGTGTCAAATCCACCAATACCGACGCGAAAAATCCGGCAGCCTAAAGGCTGGTTTCCAGGTTGCGCTCCAAGGAGCAGGGCATAGACGAGTCGTAAGGCATAGGCGAGCCCGTAACGTTGCGGTGTCGGTGAGGCGATCGGGTGATCGGCAGCACCATTGATAAGGGCGTTTAGATTTTCAGCCGAGGAAGAGGAAACAGAGCGGTAAGTGTTCATCCTCGATGCCACGGCGTGTCCCACCTGGGCCCACTGCCTGACGAACCCCGCACCGCTAGCCGACAGCGACTGGTAGATCGCGCGAAACGCTTGCTCCAAGGGTTGCCGCTGGTCCGGATTGAACAGGGGATTGCTGGGAATCATCAGGTCGCTCACACTGGTAAATGCCAGAGTGGACGTTTGTCCGAAAAACAGCGGGTTCAGCGAGCGCGCAATGTCGACCGCAGGTACGGGCAGGTTTTGCCCACTGCACAAACTGTCAAGCGTGCGTCCCATCCAACCTTCGCTAATCCCGGAGAGAAGCGGATCGGCTTTGTACCAGATCGCCTTGGATACATCGTGAGACAGGTTCCCGTTGGCGTAGTGGGCTCCGAGGATCACGGCCAGGTTTCCGCTGTCGTACAGGCTTTTGAGCCCCGTCATATGCGGGTGCAACGCCAGTTCCCCTCCATGAAGGGGATCGTTATCGATCTGGGTTTGGCCCAGCTCAGAGACAGGGATGTTGAGCCACTGACGGGCAACGTCGTAACGCGTCCGGTTCTGCCCCGTGCCGTCTGTCAGCGGTACAACCGTGTTAATGCCATCGTTTCCACCATCGAGTTCGACAAGAATCAAGTTGGGACCCTGTTCGCACGCCTCGAGCGCACTGGCTTCCCGTGCTTTTAGCCAGATACCGGGAAGAGAAAATACCGCAGAGGCTCCTACAGTGGCTTTCAGAAACTCTCTCCGTGTGAAGCGCATGGGCGATCCCACCTCCTTCTCCGTTCAGTGCACGTGGTATTGCGGCAGCGTTAGAATCATTTGCACCAGGGGATTCAGGCGTGAGAAAATGTTGCGGTCATCACGTGGATTGAAGGGGTCTTCAGCGCCAAGCAGCGCGACCAATTGGGAGCCTGTCGCTTCGTCCACTTGTATCGGTCCGAGTAAGCGCAACAGACGGTCCACCACCTCTTGGCGAGGCATTGGGCGTGCAGGCAATAGCCGCTCCGCTTTCACCGGATCTTTCTGATTTTTCGGTGGCCATCGACGCGTACACAATCGGGCAGCAAAGATAGCTCGTTGGAGAAGTGCGTGGGACGTGATCCAGTATTGATTGCCCTTCCAGCTAAATACGTCCGGAGGGTCCAATAACGTTTGGCCCATCTGCCCGAGGCCGCCTTTTCGTTGAAAGCCCTCGTTGCCCAGTTCCTCCAGCGTATCGTAAAAGGTATACCGTTTGGATTCTGTGCGGCGCGCCCGCAACATGCGTAACGACCCCACGACGTACTCGACGGGGCCCTTCACCGTCCGGGTGCGGTGAGCGTAAAACTCGGCGCGCAAAAACATTGCCCGCAGCACAACCGGAATCCGGTAGCCGCTTGCAACAAAGACGTCGGCGAGGTCGTCGATCACGGGCAGGTCCTCGCGCGTAGTCCCGGTATCGACCACGGGATCGTAGGCGTAAAACTTCCACAGTTTGCGAACGAGGAAACGCGCCGCCGTTGGCCGCCCTTCGGTGTCACGATGGTTGAAAATGGCGTCGATCAGGCGTCGATGCTCATCCACCGCTAGAGTGGGGTCGTTCGATGCCGGTTCTGTGTAGGCATTGCCAGGGTTCTGCGAAGGAGTTTCGTTCGGGTCGGGTGCGAAAAGAATTTTTTCGCCCGTGTGGTGCCGATTCATGTCGAAGTAGGCTTCGACGTCGTTCTCCAGCTCCCGAATGCGCCAACCGGTCAGCATTCGGGCTGCCTGAGTGACGTCGTTCTGGGAGTAGTTTTTGTTGCCGGCAAAGTCGAACACCCCAATCGTAAACAACTCCATGAGTTCGCGGGCGTAGTTCTCGTTGGGAGCACGGCGTGTGTTCGACTGCCCGTCGAGCCACCACAACATCGCCGGGTCAATGTTGATCGCTTTGACCAGTTCGCGAAAATCTCCGAGAGCGTAACTCCGGAAGAGTGCGTTTTGCTTGGCCATGTAAAGCGATTTGCTCACGCGCGATTGCGCGGTGGCAAAATGCGTGTGCAGAAAGAGAACGATCTTCTCCAACGCTGGGTTCTTTGGCTCGATCATTTGTTTGAGCCACCAAGCGCGTAACGCGTCGAACGAAGCCCAGTCGCGAACCGTTAGGTTACCCGGGCCTTGCACGGTTCTTGGCACCCGCAATCGGAGCACCCAGTCAACGGCTTGTTCGGGTGTTTTGTTGGCAAGGCTTCGCACCAGCGTGGCCTCACCAGTGCTCTTGCGTACAGCTCCGTTGTGGCCAAAGCCGGAACGCAAAAGTAGGTGAGCGGCGGTTTCGTAGTTCCATTGATCTGGCGTGATGTTGGGCATCGCGAAGCCTCCTACCGCGAAGTTACTGGCACGAGTAAGAGCTGGCGATGAACCCTGTGGCCGGGGCTCCGGCCAGGATCCAGTCTTTCAGCAGCCGGATCTCGCCTCCGGTCAAGCGTGGCCGGGCGCGGTCGGCAGACGGGTTGTGAAAGGGCATGCGCAACCCGTAGGCACCGGGACCAAACATAGGGCTGTTCAAGCGGGAGCCGCCTAAAACCTTGAGGTACAACAGGCTGCCATCCGGGTCGCCCGGTTTAACGCGCAGGAGCCCGTCCGTTGCAGCCGCAAAGTTATGAGGCGTGACGTTCACTAAATCGCTATGGGCAGATCGGCTTCCCCCGCAGGAAGGCTTCAAGCAAAGGTCGTGTGAAGGCTCGATGGAACCATGACAACCAGCCAGGTTCGAACATTTGCGGTCGAAGATATGTTGTTGGATTTGTTCGAACGTACTGGCGACGTTGCTGCAGGGGCTGATCGCCTGGTTCGTCATCGGATCGATAGGTGGCAGGCACACAAGCCTGAAGGCATCTGTGTCATGGGAGACGCCTACCGGACATCTCCCCCCGCTGAGGAGCGGCACCGTGCAAATTGTAGTCTGAAGCCTGAGTGTAAAAGGACGGAACTTGGGACCGGCACCGGTTTGTGTGACGGGTAAAACGACGCGCACGGTTTGCCATCCGGACCAACGGTCGACATCCGCACTCGTCAACGGAAGTTCGCCATCGGCAAAAAGCTGAAGCGGTTCGAAGTCCGGCACATGTTTCGGATGATCGTCGAAGCTCGGGCCGGTGTAGGGGATGGCGAAACTACCAGCAGGGAAATTCGACGGGCTACAGCCGGGGAAAGTCGTAGAGTTCAGCCCAATTTGAACTTGGAAGCCACACTGGCCCAGCGTGTTGTCGGCATCGCCGCAGGTGGCGTCCTGGTCCCGGCAACGAACGAATTTCGGACTCGATGCAGGGGTATTCGGCGCTGGGTTCGACTGGAAAGCCACCCAACAGTCGGTCGCGGTGGGACCTCCACCTCCTACCTGAGCGCGTGCTGGCAGAGCGACCGCTAGCACGATCATGAACCACACGCTTCGTTTGTGAACAAAGGCGGTCGGTGTCACGGCAGGAAGAGGGGCTGACCGTTCACGGGTTGAACGAAGTCAAACTGTGGGGAGGTCCAGTACTCGTTGGGATCTCCGCTGTCCGGTTGTAGAAGGCTAGACAAGATCTCGCTCTCGGGAATTGCAAGCCAATGCTTTAGCACGGCACCGTAAACATCACGAAAATCGGTAGAGCGATGGGGGTCGGCGTTGTTTTGGGAGTACTTGGTGTTCCCATCGTCCCATGTCGCACCCGGATTGAGCACTCGGCTATCAGAAATGTTGGGATGGTTTCCGTACACGCCGCCGTTGATTTTCCCCCCGATCAGAAACATGGGTCCTTGCGAGCCATGGTCCGTGCCATTGTCATTTTGCTGCGGGCGCCGGGAAAACTCGCTCCAGATCATCACGAGTACCTTGTCCGCAATGCCCATGTCTGCGAGGTCGTGGTAAAAGAGCTCGACGGCATCCCCCACTTCCCGGTGCAACTCGTAGTGAGTCTGGTCGGCACCGACTGTCCCTTGGTTGGCGTGAGTGTCGTAACCGCCATTGGACAACGCAAAGTGTCGTGCTGCGACGTTGGGCACACCCTGGTGGACGCCGTAGATCGCTTTTGCGACTTCGCGCAGGCGACGTGCTGTGCCACTGTCCAAATCGTTGTACTGTTGGAGCCAAGAACCACGATCAGTTTGGTATAAGCCGTCCAAGGTTGGGTACGCCTGCGTCGCTGTCAGTGTCGCTTGACCACTGTTCCCTACGAACCGTAGCAAGGGCTGGGAAGATGCTTGTGCCGACGCATATACAGCTTGAAACGCCGAGAGTTTCGCCGAGTCGTCGTCGGGGTACCAGTCGTCAAGGGGGAACTCGAGTTCCGAGAGGCGACTGGCAGTCAGAACGCTAGTGACTTGCTGCCGAAACTCCCCCGCCATCCAGTAGCCGACAGAGAGGCCCGGAATGTCCGTCGCTCCATACCGGGATGCCAGGTAGCGGCCAAGCCAACCCGGCCCCATGGCCGCCCGTGACCCTGTCTCCCAAATCGACCGAGACACGGCGTGCGATAGATTGTACTCGGGGTAACCACACCCTTGGATAATTGCCACCTTCCCGAGTTGGTACAGTCGATGAAGCCCCTCGAGGCCAGGATGCAATGCCAGGGGAGTGTTCGTCGGTGGATCGTTGGCGATGGCGTAAGGGCTAAGGATGCTCGGTGCCAGCCTGAGTCCGCCAGGGCCAGTGCGGCGGAGTAACTCGTAGCTCGCGCGGAAGTTGGCGAAGCTCCCATTTGCGAGCGGGACGACTGTATTGAGCCCGTCGTTACCACCGTCCAGGAAGATGGACACGAGGAAACGATCCCCGATGTCAGCAAATGCTTTGCGCACCAACGGGCGGCTCCACAAGCCGTGGGTCATCAGTCCCCCGGCCAGGAGTCCGGTTCGAACGAGAAAATCACGGCGAGACAATGACATGTATTGGCTCCTCGATGCTGTCAGTGAAGATGGAACTGAGGCATTTGCAACACCAACGCAAACAAACCGTGCAACTTGCGCTCCCGCACGGCAAAGTCATGAAGGTCCAGAGGACCACCCAAGTAGTTGATCAGCGCTTGTCGCTCGTCGGTCGAAATATAGTCCCGAATCCCGAGCACTCCGGTAACTGCGTCGACGATGTCTCCAGGATCGGTGAGATCGAGATTCATCAGCAACTGAGGCCGCAGGTGATACACTTTTGTACCTCGGGCCATGGCAACGTCGCGTGCGAACGCGTAACGCGCCAGCAGCGTGGCACTGTTGACCCATCCTTCCTCCCAATCCCAACCAAACACGCTGGGCGGCTCGAACAAGATTTGGCCCATGTCGGCCAAATAACCCGGTACGTTCCCATACTGGCCGCCTTCAATGTACCAGTTGCCCCACTTGTCCCCGCGCGGGGTTACGCGGAGGAGTCGTAGGGTGCTCACGACAAAATCCACAGGCCACACCACAGATTTGGGCGTGCTGGAGGAAAAAGGGACGGCACTTGCGGTTTCGTAAAAGAAGTCGTCGACGAGAATCTCTCGTACAAGGCGCCGCAAATCCCAGGTGGTGTCGAAGGCCGCGCGCTGCACGATACGATCGATGATGGTGGCGTTGTCTGGGTAGGAAGGCAGGGGATGGCCAAAGTACTCGAGCAGCTTCTTGGTGATGAAGCGTGCGACCGTGTTTTTTCCGTCGGTGTCGCGGTGCTCGAAAATGATGTCGACAACCTGAGAGATCTCTTGTGGACCTTCTCCTCCGGGCAAGGTGAAATCGCGCCCCGCAGGTCCAAAGCCACCGTGGTTGCGGAAAATCACCTTCGGCCCTCGCTCCGAACCGTACTCGGTCATGTAGTCGTGGGCCCAGTCGTTGAAGCGCACCCGATTCCGGCTCCAATCCCACCCCCAGCCAGAGAACGCTCGCGAGATTTGCACTATGTCTTGCTGGTCATAATTCGGCTGCCCAGCGAGGTCGGTAACGCCAAGGGTAAACAGTTCCATAAGTTCCCGTGCGTAGTTCTCGTTTGGTTGCTCTTTGAAGTTCCGGAAGGTGTCGAGGTATTCCATCATTGCCGGGTCGACGTTGATGGCCTTCACGAAGTTCTTGAAGTTCCCTTTGCAATACAACCTTAACAGCCGGTTTTGGTCGGCCATCCAATGATGATCCTGTACTTTGTCGTACCCCGTGGCAAAGTGATCGTGCCAAAACAGCACCAGCTTCTCCTGCAGCGGTGCACGGGTGCGGACCATGTATTTCAGCCACGATACGCGCCGCCGCGAGATGTCCTTCCCAGAGGGGCGAAATTTTGCGGGCTTGAAGGCGGTCAAACGGTCAGCCGCTGCACCTCGCGTCATAGAGGAAAAAGCGTTCACTTCGCTTTGACGGACACCGAAACCAGTGCGGCGAAGCAAGTGTCTCGCATGAAGAGTACCTAGAACCGTGTTCTCGTCACCCATTACCCTCCCTCTCTTGTCTCCGCATGTTTCGCGTTAGCGAATTTCGGGCCTCATCGTTCAACGTTGTAGAGCACGTGTCAACCCTGAAAGCAGGCTCAGGGAGTTGCTCGGCGGCGTCAGAGAACTAACGACGGTTACAATTTTTGGCAGCGTCGCTGGCGCCCTAAAGAACACGTAGAAGTTCCCTCAAGACTCGGTTGGCCTCGAACCAAGTCCGCGCCACTTCTTGTGCTGCGGTTCGGTGGCGGAGGAAATCTCGATGAATGGCCTGGAGCGCTTCTGCTGCCTCATCTAGGGAAGAAACAGCGAACAGCCCTTCTCCCGTCGGCAGAATACATTCGAATCCTGTGGACTGGGTAACCACTGGCCTCCCAGCGGCCAGGTAGCAGGCACTGCGGTCTGAGAACCATCCCGTGCGCAGGCGAATGTTGAGATCCTTCGCGGTGGTGAATTCTCCAGCCGAAGACCAGATAAAGTCGCGATATCGAAAAGGATCAGCGGAGACGGTAAAGGGATCGACCACGTCCCAGCCGTGGCTACGCAATAAATCCACGTCTTCGGGGTACTTGGCAACGTCCATAGCGAGTGCAAACCGGTACGGCACACGGCGGGGTAATTGAAGGAAGCAGTGCCACTGTTGTCGTTTGCTCCATCCGTAACGGTCGCCTGCTGTCACTACGTCGCGGCGAGCTTCGTGCCAGCGTCCAACGGTAGTGAACGGTGCGTCAGGAGGCGGCAAGGGGGCCGCCCAAAGCCGGGTGACAATGGGCTGCCGCGTCGGTTTCCAGTTGAACCCGCTAGTAGGAACCAGACATTCTCTGGACCCAATGAGCTCTCCGATGGTGAAATGCTGCTTGTGCTCTAAAAGCAGCGTTTGCAAAGCGGCATCTCCCTGCTGACAGCGAAACTGAGTATACCCTGGATCGAGGTCGATGAAGACGCGCACCGCCCGTGGCGTCCTTGGAACTCGTGTTACCGCTGCGAGTGTAACGACCAGACGTGCCCTTTCTAGCACCTCCTGAAAGTCGCTTTGAGCCAGCCCGAAGTGGCGACCACTGATAACGTCCCAAAAGTGCCAACGCTTCCCGAAACCGTGGATGCGAAAAAAACGGGCAAGTGTCTCCACGCCGCGATCGCATGGTGCGGGAACGCAGCGGGTGACCGGATCGAAGCAGTCGCTGACGAGTTCCGTGTCCTCGTAAAAGTAGGCCTCGAACCCGAGTTCCTCGAAACCGAGCAAGTAGTGCAGGACCTGCCAGCCGTACCCGCCAAGAGGGCAGCGCCCAAAATAACCAGCGATTATCACGACATCTCGCGCGGACATAAGGTTGAGAGACTTTTCGCTAGGGTCACATTCCGGCAAGCTGGAGGATTCGTTGCAAAACGCTGTCCGAATCGAAGTGCTCCCGCGCCAGTTCGCGAGCCGCGCGTGCGTGCCAAGCGTAATCCGACTCAACCGCTCGCAAGGCTTCGCTTGCCTCCTCTAAAGTATTAAAGCACACCAGGCCGGAGCCAGTCGGTAGCACATTGCTAAAGCCAGTATCTTGCACGATCGCAGGCCGCCCAGAAGCAAGGTAACACGCGGTGCGGTCGCTAAACCACCCGGTCCGGCCGACTCGGTAACCGTTTTTCACGACTGTGAACTCACCGCGAGATCTTTGGATGTAGTGTCGGTAGGCCATTGGGTCTTTTGCCCGGTCCTGGGGGTCGATAATACGCCAGCCTGCTTCGCGGAGTTTGTTCAGGTCGGGTTCGTTTGGGTGAATGGCAAGGCATAGCTCCAGCACCGCTGGAGTGTGACGGGGCAGGTGGAGAATGCGCAGGAATTCCTCACTTTTTTGCCCATACCAAGTGCCTTGCCACTGCACCGGACTGTAACCTCGCCAGTCGGCGACAGTGGTGTAATGGGGCCCAGGTGCCTCGTCATTGTGCCATGCATCCAGGACTACCGGGGGAACCGTGGGATTCCAGGAAATGCCGCAGGAGGGCACAAGGCATTCTGCCGAGGCTAGGCAGAGACCAACGGTAAAGTACACGTCGTGGTTCCGCAGATTCATGTCCACCCCGTACTGCTCGTGCCAAATCTGGGTAAAGCCAGGATCGAGATCCACGTAGATGCGTTTGCGTGGTGCCTGTAGCACTTCCTGCCGATGCATGCGGCCGGATAAATTGAGGATCGCATCGGCCTCTCTGGCAAACGCCTCTACGGTGGCCACAGGCAGGCCAACCCGAACAGTGGGATCGGTATCCAGCCAGAGAGATGCATGACCCAGCAAACCGAATGCGCGCATCACTTCAAGGAAGTACATCGCGTTGTGAGAGCAGGTCAGCGGTGTGGGGTTCCACTGCGCATCGAAGCAGCGCTCGGCCGGGATTTCTTCGACATAGCAGACCTCGAAGCCAAGGCGTTTAAGACCAAGGACGTACTGAAGAAAGGCCCACGTGTTGCCACCCCCGCCAATCGGATGAGCCGCAATCGCACCAGCAACGAGGATGCGCCCACGGTTGATTTTGGTTGGTGTTCTCGTAACCATCACCCTTGTTCAAGTGAGACCACAGTCTTGAAGGAGTTGACGGAGCACCCGCTCGGCGGAAAAAAATTGCTCGGCAACGGCGCGAGCTGCCTCGCAGTGTTTGCGGTATGCCGATTCGATGGAGTCGAAGGCTGCCAGAGCCTCGTCGGCGGTCTGGAACGCGAAAAGGCCCTCCCCGACAGGGAGGAAGCGAGAAAAGCCCGTATCCTGTAACACAACCGGCTTGCCGCTGGCCAAATAACTGGCGCTGCGTGTGGCGAACCAGCCGCTTCGGGTTGCCACGTAAGCATTCTTGGCTACGCTCCATTCCGCTCGAGAACATTGGATGAAGCGTTGATAAACTCCCATGGTGCGGGAACAGCGGTATCCGTCGCGAATCCGCCATCCATGCGCTTCCAGCTCTTCTCGGGGGGCTTGGCCGGATAGGGCTACGCCAAGTCGCACCGGCGCACGGCGAGGCAAGTCGACGAACTTTTGAAACTCTACGTTCTTGTCTCCATAAGCACTCGTACCGATCCGCGGTGGGTTCACATCGATTTTCCAGGACATCACCGTAGTGTACCATCGTGCCGCCGGCGCATAGACAACGGGCCACTGTTCTAGGCAAATGGGTTGCCGTGTTCGCTTCCACTCGAAGCCGCATGACGGCAGCGAGCAATCGCTGGCGCCAAGGTTCTCCGCGAAGGAAAAGAAGTGTGTATGGGAGCGGATGAGCTCGACGGAGAAGAGCTCGTCTGGGGTTGCGCCCCCGTTCTCCGCGGCCCATAGCTTTGCGTGAGTGTAGCCCGGGTCGGAGTCTAAATACGCGGTGCAGCGCGCCCCGCGGTAGGATTCCCGTAGCCAGCAGGCGCCAGAAACGTTGAGAAACAAATCTGCACGGCCACAAAATGCCGTAACCTTTTCTTCGCTCCAGCCATGCAGGGATCCGTCCACCCCGCGCACGGCCCACTGTTTTGCACAACGCTTGCTCCGTTGCCGCAGCGCCGTGGCGAGGTAGCGGATATTCCGGGACCCATCGGGGGTGAAGGTGGCCGCACGGGGATCGTAAAACCATTGCCCCGTGTCTTCGAGATAAAGCACGTCACACCCCAACGCTTCGAACCCACGCACGTATGCAAGGTAGTCCCACGCAACCCCACCGAGCGGATAGGTGGCGACTAGACCCGTGACAACAACCTTCATACCGCCGTTTCCACGTAAGGTTCCATCAGTCCGTGACGGTAAAGGCGATAGAAAAACCCTTTTCGGGCTAAAAGTTGGGCGAACGTACCGCGTTCGACGATGCGGCCACCCTCCAAAACGAGAATCTGGCTTGCCCGTTGCACCGTGGCTAGCCGGTGGGCAATGACAAAAGTGGTCTTGTTGCGAGTCACAGCGAGTAGCGCCTCGAGAATGGCGGTTTCCGTGGCCAGGTCGACCGAGGAAGTCGGCTCGTCGAGAATGAGGATGGGTGCGTCGCGAAGCAGTGCACGAGCGATGGTCAGGCGCTGGCGCTCTCCCTCTGATAAGGTTGCGCCGTGGCTTCCTAAGACCGTATCGTACCCTTGCGGCAGCCGTTCGATGAACGAGTGCGCTTGAGCTAGTTGAGCGGCGCGCTCGATCTCGGCTTGCGAGGCCCCGGGCCGACCATAAGCGATGTTTTCCCAAACGGAGAGTGGAAACACAATTGGAGGCTGTAACACCATCGTGACGGTTTCCCGCAAGGAGCGCAGCGTAAGTTCCCGAATGTCAACACCATCGATGGTAATCCGCCCAGCCTCGGGATCGTAAAACCGCGCGATCAAACTCACCAACGTACTCTTGCCCGCCCCCGTTGGACCGACGATGGCGACGAGCTCCCCGGGTGCGGCCTCGAAGTTGATGTCCACCAAAGTCGGTTTGCCCCGCTCGTAGGAAAAGCTTACGCGTTCGAACCGAACTCGCCCTGCGGGTTTTCGCGAGAAAACCCGGAAGCCGTCCTTGATTTCAGGGACAGTGGCGAGCAGTTCTAACACCCGCCCCAACCCCGCCCGTGCACCTTGCACGGATCCATAGGTGGAAAAAATGGCTTGCAGCGGCCCGTACAAGGATGCAAGGTAATTCAGAAATACCACCAAGTCCCCAGCGCTCAGCCGACCCATCCAAACCCGCTGCGCACCGAACCACAACACTGCTGCACTTCCGCTAGCCAGCAACAAGCCGGTCGATGCGCCAAAAGCGGTTTGCCAGAGATATAAGCGCAAGTGCGCTCGTAGACTTGCGGTGCTGCGTTGCGTAAATGCTGCGTGTTCTTCGGGCTCTTTAGTGAACGCTTGCACAACCTTCACTGCTGACATCGACCGCTCCACGTGATCGTAAACGCCGCTTTCCTGCTCCCGTGCCTCGCGCGCTGTGCCAGTCAGTTTTTTTTCCATAACGAAGAGAACACCAATAAGCGCTGGGCACACTGCTGCGGCTAAAGCCGTGAGGAACCGGTCCATCTGAAAAAGCACGACGAACATGCCAGCGAGGAGAGTCGCCGAGGCGACAACAGGGAAAACTCCATTCATGGCCAAGGTTTGGATGGCATAAGTGTCGCTCGTCACACGGTAGATCAGGTCTCCCACCGACGCGCGCGTATGAAAGGAAAGGGACAGCCGCTGCAGATGCTGGTACAAGCGGCTGCGCAAGTCGGCCACCATATTTTGGCCGATCGCGATTGTGGTGTAATTGTTCCAAACCTGGACGATGCCCAGCAGGGCGTAAATACCAATTAAACTTAGTGTGGCCACGATCAGCAGACTGGACGCCTGGGCCAAGCTGGCGGGTAACCACGAGGGTGGTTGGTTCGGCAGCACATAGTCCAGAGCGATCTTGAGTGGCCACGGCTTGGCTAACTCGAGCGCACTCATCAGCGCCACCTGAGCTAATCCGAGCACGAACCGTCCACGATATGGCCAAAGTGCTTGGAGAACGAACGGCAGCACTCGCGGCCGCGCTGCGGTGAGATTAGCCACGGGCTCGGTCTCCATGACTCAAAAGCCGGAGTTGTTCGGCAACGATCTCTTGGGCGTGCCAGAGGGTTTGGCCGAGCAGTACGCTCTCGATTGCAGTCGTGCCGAGGGTGATGGCGAGTAGGAGCAAGGCCATTTCGCTAATTTCGCCCAAACCTCCAAGGGAGGCCAAAATCGCAACTGCCAGGAGCGCTGTCGCTACCAACCCAGCAAACCAAGAAGCACGCACACGGCTGCGAGTGCGCAACAGACGCCTGCTACCCCCGTGGTTTTCCGCTGCCACGGTAAGCTCCACCTGCGACCACAAGCCACGATGTACGGTAACGTCATGATCGCTCCATCCTTGATCGACGGCCACGAGGTATTTTCTTGGCCCGAGGAACTCGATGAGGGTGTGCAGGAAATGCTCTTTTTCAATGCCGTGATCGCTCCAGAAGCCCAACAAAAACTCGCGCCGAAGCCAGCGAATTTCCAGATGCTGACGAGCACCACTGAAGCGAATTCGCACGACCCCGTTTTGCCCTTGTAACCGATAGAAGTAACGTTGGAGACTTCGCACCAGCGGCCCTAAGTAAATTAGGGCTGCAACGAGTAGCCGCCCACGCCAATGATCAAAACGGGGATCGATCTCCGCCTTCCATGCCCGCGCCACAGCGAGTACGGTGGTGACTAGTAAAGGCAGCGCTGCCAGCAGACGCCAGCGGCCGGCGAGCAGGGCGCCTGAGAATAAAGTGACACCGAGCAAATTCCATTCTAACGTGAACGGAAGATAGGCAAGGAGCGAAGAGGGGGCCTCGTACAAGGTCTGGAACAGTCCTCGCCCAAAGACCCCGTAGTAAATAATCGGTCGCGCGGATAGCAGGGGTAGCCCGATGTCCCCATAAATCCGCCCAATCCACTGGGATTGCCCAAGCATGTTAAAGCGAAAAGGATGTTTGAAGTAGAGCTGAGCCTCGGCTTGGCCGTAACCCATTTGTTGCTTCAGGTATGCCCGAACCGTGTTGCGCCTGAAGTGCCACACCTGTGCTGCTGGACTGAAGCCAATGCGATACCCCGCATCCTGTAGCCGCCAACAGACGTCGACATCGTCTCCGGCTGCTCGGTGCACGGGGTCGAAGCCGCCAATGCGTTCCAAAGCGTCTTTTCGGAACGCCATGTTGCAGCCGGGAATGTGCTCGGCCACTTCGTCATCGAGAAGAACATGAGTAGGCCCCCCAGGGGCAGCAGCGACGTAGGCAGCAGTGGCCGAGTCTTCAGGTGGTGGCAGGTTCGGGCCACCCACGCCAGCAAAGTCGGAGGAAACGAATTTGTAAGCGAGGTATGTCAGCCAGTCAGGGTCGACCACACAATCCGCGTCCGTGTAAGCGACGACTTCTCCGCTTGCTGCCCTCCAGCCGACATTGCGTGCCACACTCAAGCCCTTGTTGGGCTGCGAAATCAGTCGAAACTCTGGATAGCGTCGGGCGATGGCTTCCGTCTTGTCCGTAGAACCATCGTTGACCACAATGACTTCATAGTTTGGGTAGCGCAGTTGGCGCAGCGAAGCCAAACAGGCATCGATCGTACGTTCTGCATTGTAGGCGCAAATCACTACGGACATCTTCGGAGGTTGCGCCAGTGGTGGGGGGAGGGGAGATCGGTACAGACGCTGAACCGCCGAAAACGCTGCCTTTCGACACCGATTGCGGTCCACGAGCCCGAAAGCCCAGTCGTCTACGGGGAACCCTCCCGTAAACCACTCGTCGGTCCAGGAAAACACGAACGTTCCGGCCACGCCAGATTCGAATGCCGCGCGGATCTGCCAACTCAGAATTTCAGCCTGCTGCGTTGCCCCTTCGCGTAACGAGTCGATACCGAATTCGGTCAAAACCAGAGGCTTGTCACAAGCTAGGTTCTGGAGGCGGGATACATAGCGGCGAAAGTCCGTTTCGCGATGCAAATACAAGTTGAACCCAACGAAATCCAGAAAATCGAGCTCGAGGTATTCTGTGGAGGGAAAGTTGGCATAGCTCACCAAAGCTTCGGGCATGGCATTCTTGGCTATGGCGTACAGCTCCATCAAGAAGCGACGAATGCGTCGCGGGCCATGCCAACGCACCACGTCCGGCGGAATTTCGTTGCCAATCAAAATGCCTGCGATGGCTGGATGCTGCCCAAGACCGCGCACCGCCGCCGTGACTTCTGAACGGATGCCCTTGACGATGCGGGGATCGTCGAGGAAGCACACGTGTTGCGTCCAAGGGATGCCAACCAACAGCATTAGGCCATGTTCCGCGGCAAGGTCCAGGAACCAACTCGGCGGAGGCGTGAAGGTGCGCAGGCAGTTGGCACCTAACTCACCCATCAGTGCAAGATCACGCAACACCGCTTCTCGGCCAGGAAAAGGTGCCCCATCGCGAGGAGCAAATGGACCGTAGGTTACTCCCCGCAGATAAAGCTTTTCCTGCCCGCGAAAGAAAAACTTACCCGCCGTGCGAATGCGGGCAGCATCGAACGTCCAGTCGACGCGTCGAGCCACGGATACTTGGTACATACGACTCCCGATTAGCGAAGCTATCCCTCGACCAAAACCGAGTCACATTCCCTGCCTTTGTCGTGCAAAAGATGAAAGCGTGAACCGGCTGGGGCTGAGCGTGAATCCTCAAGTTAAGGGAAGCTAAGAGCTGTTCGGCGTCACGCACAACTTGGCAAGGCTGTTCGTCTACGGCGTGTTTCGTTTAGCGGAAAAGCAGGCATGTGGTCATGTTCGTTGGCCCATACCCCTGGCGGGCGGTTTTCGAACGGCTGCACGTTTCTTGCGGGTTGAAACCGTGGTAGGAACGAGCTTGTTGGAGCAAGGAGACAAGCCATGCTGGACGAGATCTTCTCCGAAGAGGAGGAAATCCAGGCTGAACGTGAGGCCGAAGCGGCACGGCTAGGAGCACAGGTTCTTGGGTTGCCCATTAAAGAACTCTCTACACTGAAGCCCCCAGTGTGTGTTGCCCAAGGAACTTCCCTTCGGGTGGCGATCGAGCGCATGAACGAATCGGGGGTGGGCTGCGTGCTAGTGGAGGATCAAGGGCGTTTGTGCGGGATTTTTACCGAACGGGATGTGCTGACGAAGGTTGTCGGAAAACCTTTCGATCTCGATAGCGAGCAAGTGCAAACGTTCATGACCCCGGATCCAGAGGTTCTCTCCCCCGACGACCGGGTGAGCTTCGCTTTGAACCTGATGACTGTTGGAGGGTTTCGCCACGTGCCGCTCGTGGACAAGGAGGGCCGCCCAGCAGGGGTCGTATCGATGCGGAACGTGGTCGATTACATGGTCGAGGTGTTCCGTACCGAAGTACTGAACCTTCCCCCATCGCCTCGTCACCTCGTGCACTCGCGCGAGGGTGGATGAGGACTCGCCACTGCGCTGGCACGGCGCGGAGTGACACCGAGCTGAAAGCCGCGTCGGGGCGGCGTTGAGCTCAGGCGTCTACGCCTTTTCCGTTCTGCTCCATTTCCCCGAGGTCGTTTCGGCATGGACTGGCGCACCGCTGGCGAGGATCGTTTGCGAACGTCCTGTTCTGTGTGCCAGCGAGCTCGCCTGCCGGCTACAAGTCTGCACCGAGTTGCAACACTTCCAGCTCGTTTTGATCGATCTGGATTCGCGCCACGCGACGCCGCCATGGATAGAACAGTGGAGCATCGTCGGAGATCTGACGTGCCACGGCTAAAAGCGAGCCGTTGTCGACCCAAGCAACTTGGAAGAAATCGAGTTCTGGGTCGGCCCAGGCCTTCACCTCTTGCTCGGTTAGGTCCAACACGTAAACTTGGCGCCTTGTACGGGGGTACTGGCGTTTCGGCGCCGCCACTAGGGCGAGCTGACTTGCGTCGGGGCTGAGCGTCATGTCACTGAGCATCACCGCGCCTTGCACCAAAGCACGCGCTGGCGTGCCTGCGGGCGAAATCTCCCAAATATCCCATACGGGACCAGTTGCGATCCCCACGAGTAAGGATTCATCCGCACCCTTCCAGGCCACGAAGTGCAGATACTTTTCCCAAGCCAACAGAGTTTCCATCGGACTTGCCGCCCCTCTCCAGAGCAACAACGAACCCTCTCCCCCACGGTTGGCCACGAGCGCAAGGTGCCCCGCATTCGGCAATGGTACCAGCGTTTCGATACTGGCCCCCGGCACCTGCAACACAGTGTGTGAGCGTCCGGCGGGGCCGTAGCGCACCACTTTGTCCCCGATAGCGGCCAGAATTGCCCCGCCGTCGGAAGGAACTGCTGCTGTTCCGGCTCCGATCGCCCGACGGCTGCCATCGGCTTCTAGAACTACGACGAGTCCCTGCCCCGGTGTGGCGGTAGCCACATTTACGACGAACCAGCCGTGGTCACGATCCAAAGACGGGGCTTGGAGAAGTCCGCTTTCGAACTGCCACTCCTTTACGTCCTCTGGCGACACACGCAAACGGGCTCGCGCTCTAGACCACGGGAATGGCTCGCCCGTGACTACCAAAGTACCACGCTCGCTTGGCCTGACGAACAGTGGTTCCTCGCGTCTAGGGTAACGGTTGTTCTCACGGTTCAAGTCTGCCCACTGCAAGTAGGGATCGACGAGAACTTCCGCATCGGCGTTGTTCAGCCGAATTTCACTGGGAGGAACAAGCTCCAGGCGGCGAGGCTCGGCAGAGCCGGGCTCGCGGATGACCACCGTCACTGGCCACTGTGCTTTCGCGCTTCCCACGTTGCTGAGGATCAAGGTTCCGGGAGAGACCGCGTCTACGGCGAGGTCCAGCGTTTGCCGGCCGCTGACGAAGGATTCGAAGAAATCGCCGAGAGATTGGCCACTCACCCGCTCGAAAACTTCCTGGACCTCAGAGGCGCCAATTTCCCGCGTCGCGTGTTTCTGCAGAATCTCCCGCAAGGCAGTAAGAAAAACATCGTTACCAACGATATGGCGCAGCATCCACAAGACGTAGGCGCCCTTTCGGTAAATGGTTTCGCGACCGTGCGCTTGGGGTAGTGCGTTGTCGAGGACTGTCATATCGGCAAGCGCCTTTTGATTTCGTGGATCGTAAAATTCCCCGAGCAAGCGCTTCACTACTGCGTCTGCACCGTACACCGCCTCGGTAGCGAGAAGACTACTTAACTCAGCGAAACCCTCGATGATCCATTGGGCGGCGTTGCGGGTGCGTAACCAGCCCCCGGTCACCGTTCCTCCCCACCAGCAATGCGCGAGTTCGTGGGTGACGAGTGCAAAGCCAGCATCCTCGCTTGCTAAAGCTCGGCGCGGAATGCCGACCACCCCCGCCCCGTCATGAAAGCCGCGGCTCAATGTGGGGTGCACGAACAAACTCGTGAGCGGGAGGCGACAGGGGCCCAAGCGGTTGGCAAGTGCTTGGTAGCCGTTTTCCATGGTGTCGAGGAGCGCCTCGGGGTCGAGATTTTCTCCCACCGGCACGTAGGCACGCAGCCGTTGCGTACCCGCCCAGCGCTCGTGGTACCGGTAGGCACCTGCTACGAGCCCAAAGCCGGCAATCGGCTGATCGCTCTCCCAGCGGTGTTCGCGATGTCCTCCTCGCCACGATACCTCTGTAGCTGGTCCGCTTGCGACCAGCTCCCACGTACTCGGTAGTTGAACGCGTGCTACCAAAGAAAAGAAATTTTGCGCATCCAGCGGATACCAGAGACAGTGCGGACTGAGCAAAACCTCGGCCGCATCGATGCGGCAGTCCTCTGGCTGCAAGCGTGGGCTACCTTCATAATCGACTCGAACTTCCTGGATGGAGTCCGTTCGCAGAGCCATGGGAATTTGCACCACAGGGCCGAGCTGCACCCAAGGTAAGGGGGTCGGCGCTCCTTTGGGGCCGAGGCGTTGAACTCGCACGATACGAAAACCGGGGTCGAGAAGAAGATAGATTGCCGCCCGATCGCGCTGAAGAATGCGCACCCGCAGCGTTGCCGCGGCAACGAGTTCCCTCTGTTTCGCTTTCACCCGGGCGTCGAGAGTTAGAGCTTCGATCTGCTGCCCGATAAACACGGAATGCAGCCGCCCCAAGGCTTGTCGCATGACAGCAAGGTCGGCAGTGTGCACAGTGTGCCAACAGAGAAACGCGACGATGGTGAAGAGCACTGCCACCGTCCATCCACCCAGCTCGGCCACCCCAATGACCAGTCGGGCAACTGTTCGAGCCCACGTAAGCATGCGCGGGGTTCATACGTATGCTGGCTAGGGGATGTCAATGTACGCCAGATCAGGAACCCCAGTGGAGCGCGAGCTACGCAAGTGGTTGACACCTTCGCTCAGGCTGGCGACACTCGGGAATACGCTGTAGAGGAGCCATGAAGACGTCGACTGGAATGCGTTGGCTGAAAGAGCTGTGGTTGGTCGTTCGAGTGGTGGGAACGTTCTTGCTGATTATTCTCCTCGTGTTCTTGGCGAGCGACTACGCACCCGTGGCGGAGCGGGTGAATTTCGCTGTCTGGATGGCCCGCTTCGCTACATGGGGGAGTTCGTTTTTTCTGCAACTTCTTGGTCCCCTTCTGGGTTTTGCCGTGTCCGTGGATGGAACCCGGATCAGCGCTGGTGGTTTCGCAGTCGACGTGACCGAAGCGTGCTCCGGTGTGGTCCCGACAGCAATTTACAGCGCTGCTGTGATCGCATACCCGGCATCGTGGAGCGCTCGCTGCGTCGGGTTGGCACTGGGGGCCGTGGTGATTCATGCGTTGAACGTGTTGCGGGTGGTGGGGTTGTTTTTGGTTGGTCTGTTTGCCAACCCCTACTTTCACTACACACATGTGTACTTGGCTCAGGCGTTGATCATCGTCGCCGCGGTGGCCACGTGGCTTTATTGGGCGCAACGGTTCGTGAATGTCTCTAGCCGTTGAGCCGCTGAAGTTCCTTGGCCGCCTATTGGTGGCGTTTGTCGCGTTCTTTGCTGCCTGGCTCGCTATTGGCCCGGCGTACACGTCCATGTTGGCAGCGTTGGCTGAGCTTACGGTGAGCGTCGTGGATCGGCCGACGCACGTTTGGTCCCAAGGAACTACTGTGTTCTTTTGGCCTCGGGGCTACCCGGTGCCGACAGCCCCTCCGAGTATTGCCGCGGAGTGGATTCAAGCGAACACAATTTTGCTTCTTGCCTTGATGGTTGCCACCGCGGCCCCAACATGGCGAGCCAAGGGCAAACGCATGCTCATCGCTCTTGTCCTGGTGCTCCTCTGGCAGGTCCTCGATGTTACCTTGGCCATTGAGTTCGGGTATGCCACGCAGTTGGATCCTTATTCGTACAATGCTGCTACAAGATACCGGCTCGCCTTGTTTACGAACTTGGCCATGTACTTGGACACGCAAATCATTCCGTTCATGATTTGGGCGGGTATTCACTTCCGTGAGTTGTTAGCGATTGCAGGCACAGTGCACGGCAGGGAAGCTCTGGCTGGGGGGCGGGCACGCCGTGGAAGGGCGACGTCGAAACGTTATTCCGCTTGAATCGACTCCAACCGGAAAAGGTGAGGCGCAAGTGCCCGGGCGGTACTCTCTATTTCGATCCATAGGGTAACAGGACCTGAAAACGGCTGCGACCTGGCCGCGGCAATCCGCAAGTGCCCGCCGCTCGCGCGTTGGGCTAACAGCGTTCCAGCTCGAGCATCCCCAGTTAACCGTGCCCGTACCGCTTGGAGCGCTGCTGGTTCATAACGAATCGAAACCTCGAGGGCGGTGAACGGGACGGGAGAAAGGATGTTGTAAGGGAAGCGGTGAACCATCGTGCGGCCACGCCGTGTCAGGCGCGGCGACCCCCGGTGGAGTCTAACCGGCGCATCGATAGCGAGCGTCGACGAAGCTTGCCACGACCCGTTCACGTCGCCCAAGAATATACCGATGAAGTTCTGGCCGCCCGCTGCCTCTAGTAAAGGAGTGTAAGCAATAGCTCCAGCGATACATGGAACGGCGGAGGGTTGGGGTGAAATGAGTTGCTGGTTCGGTAGCGGATCAGGTAGGGGTAAAAAGATCCACGGCGATCCACAGTGGCTGGCTGCCGGGAAAGCCCCGATGGCACCGACAACGTACTGAAGAACGAGCGCAGCGTCTGCAGCCGTTACCTGGCCAGAGGCGTTCACATCCGCGGCGAGAAGCGCGGCGGCATCGAGGGAGCGCATACCCACGAGGTACTGCAAAATGGCCACCGCATCGCTTGCGCTGACCGGTGAAATAGCAAGCGCGAGGCTAGACGATGGCTCGAGTTGCAAGGGGCCCGTCGGCACGGAGGTAAAAGCAAACGTTCCGTTGCCGTCTGTAATTGTCTCGATCGGTGGGTTGGTGAGACGCACCCGAACCCCAGCCATCGGCCGCCCGTTGCCATGATACCGAACAGTGCCGGAGACCGAGGTGGTAGGTACCGGCGTGAATGTGGGGGAGGGAGTGATGGAAGGCGTGCGTGTGGGACTCGCAGAGGCACTTGGAGAAGGCGTGCGGGTAGGGGTGCTGGATGCAGTGGCTGTGCGGCTAGCCGTTTGCGATGGAGTTGCGGTGACGGTGGCCGAAGGAGTGGCTGTGAGAGAGGGCGTAGCGGTACGTGTGGAGGTGAAGGGTACGGTTGGAGTGGGCGTTCGAGTAGGCGTCGTCGTTCGCGTGTCCGTGGCTGTTGGGGTCCATGTGCTTGTGGGTGAGGAGGAAGGGGTTGGGGTCGCCGTTGGTGTGAGGCTCGGTAAAGGTGTGTGAGTAGCTGTTGGGGTTGCGGTCAGCGTGTGCGTAAAAGTGGGTGTCAGGGTCGGTGAACGGGAAGGCGTTAACGTCCATGTAGCTGTTGGCGTCCGGGTAGGCGTGAGAGTCATCGTGAACGTGGGTGGGAGAGTGTGAGTCGCGGTTGCAGTTGACGAGGGCGTAGCCGTCGACGACGGGGTAGCCGTCTGGGTTGGCGACGACGTGTGAGTCGGACTCAGTGTTATTGTCGGGGTTTGGGTCGGCGGCAAAGTGGACGTGCTCGTTGGCGTTTGCGACGGCGTTCCTGTTGCGGTCGGCGTGGGTGTTTCCGTGGCAGTTGCGGAGATCGTCGCCGTCCACGTGAAGGTGGCAGTCGCACTGGGCGTAGGGGTAAATGAAGGTGTCCGGCTGGCGGTTGCCGTTCGCGACGGGGTTGCGGTTGCCGTTGCAGTGCGCGTAGGTGTGGCCGTCGGGGACGGGGTAAAGGTGCGGCTGGGAGTGATCGTAAAGGTCGTGCTAGGGGTACGCGTGGGTGTGGGCGTTGGCGAGAAGCTGCGGGTTGGCGATGAGCTTGGTGTCGCTGTGGGCGATCGGCTTGGGGTCCAAGTGGCTGTGGCCGTAACGGTTGGAGTCTCCGTTGCGGTGCGGGTTTCTGTCGGCGTAAACGATGGGCCTGTGTATGGGTAGACGAACTGCATTGCAGCGATGTCATCCGCGCGTACTTGAGCACAACGTCCATCGTTGTGGGCTCGATAGTACATGGTGGCGTCCTTCAGCGTGAAGTTCGGTTCTGTCGGGTTTTCCGACGAATGTCCGAGCCCGATACTGTGGCCCACTTCGTGAGTCAGTACCTCGGCAACTAGACAGGGCGTCCAGAAACTAGGGCACTGGCTCGACCACCCATTGTTGAGCACGATCTTGCCTGTAGTGATGGCAATGAAAGTCGTTCCGTTGACGGTCTTTTGGCTGATGGTGCTCGAACAATACCCCCCGATGCCTAGGGTTCCCGAACAGTTACTCGGATCGGAGATTTCTCCTCGTGGGTCGTCAAAAATGATTCGATTGTAGGCGCAGCCTCCATATCCTAGGGGTGTCGGAGTCGGGAAACCTGGAGCCGGTGTGGGCGTGGGAGCGATGAGCCCCCCATAATCGAGCACCAGTCCTGCCCCCGGCACGCTGCTCCACGCAGCCAATGCATCGCTCACCGCTTGTATGGACGCAGCAACACCAAGGCCTGCGTCGGTAGTGCTCACATACGACACGGGCGTACCTGTGTCTGCCTCATGCCAGCGGGCCGGCGGGCTACCGAGCAACGTGAACGCTGCGTGGTACTCGTAGAGCCCGTCGTCCGGTCCGGCCGGGATTGTGGGAGTGGGTCTAGGTAGAGGTGAAGAATGGACCGAGGGAAAACCAACCAGGTGCCGAACGCGCTCGACGAATGCCTGCAAATCTTCTTCGCGAGGGGCTGGCGAGACAAAGGCTCCATCGGGATTGAGCAGCGCTGTGCCCTGGCCGAGCTCCCGCACCACGACCGAGGTGCCATTGCCACGGCGGCGAATGCCGAATTTACCCCAGCCCAGGGAGTTTGTTTGCCACACACCGCCCCCGTTTCGCACGAGGAACAGGAGGACTTCTTCCTGCAGGAAAAACTGGGGTGCGCCGAAAATCCACTCGATGCGGTCGGCCACTTGGCCACCAGGCAGTTGCAACACCACACTGGGCTCGACGATGGGTCCCTTGAGAACCTCGTAAACCTCGATGGTGATGCGAGTGACAATGCTTTGGTCGATCTCGTCGATAAAGGAGCCGATGGCGGAGACGCGGCCGAGAACGATCGCTTCCGAGCTTTCCACTAGCACTTCATCGCTCATCGGCACGAAAGTCGTAGCCTCGCTCGTCGATCGGAGGGGGACAGTCGAGAGGAAGGTCAAAGAAAGGAACCACACGTGAAATTTGCGATTCATATGCGATCCTTCGTCCGACTGTGTTGCCTCGGTTAATTTGATGCCTGGGTGCGTGCCCGCTTACAAGCGATAAATTTTGGTAGCCTCTCCCCCGAGGCAGCTCGTGTTACTCGAGGAGCGCACTCTGAATTCGAATCGCACCGGCACGGAGTCTAACGGGGCCATCGAACACGAGCCAGGCGACAGCCTCTTGTCCGCTGCGAGCTTCGATGCGCGCCAGGGCAAGAGCCACGGAACCGGATTCGACGTGGTAGGCGGTGAGCGATTTGTAGCCCTGGTCAGGAAGCACGACCCGCGGCGGGTCAAGCCGAGCGCCGTCGAACCACACGCGAATGGTTGCGGCGTTCCACGGTGTTTGCGAAGCGATGGTGATGGGAACGCGCCATGTCCGCCGGTGGCGTATGGCTTTCCCCACACGGACAAGCGCTCGTTGGGACGAAGCCACACTGACGCGCTGGGAGCGGGCCACCATTCCCGAAGCAGCAGGTGCGAAGCTCCCGTTACAGTCGCCCACCATCCCCGTCACGAAATCAATGCCGCTCACGTCGCTCGTGGCAGCGGCTAGCGACACTTGTAGCACAGAGCTGCAACTTTCCCTGCGAGCTGGAGTAGGGGTGGCCATCGGAGGTAAGGGGCCGTGAGGTTGCACAGCCCAGGTGCCGACGCATGACTGAGGGCCGAGAGCCCCAACGACATAACTTAGAATCATCGCTGCGTCTTTGGCGGTGATCGACCCGCTGCCGTCGGCGTCGCAAACCGCTCGCTGCAGCGTTGAGAGTTCCTCTAAGCCGGTAGCGGCCCGCAACACGACGACGGCATCGCTCGCCGTGACAGTCGACTGGTTGTTGGTGCCTCGGGGAACGAGCCCCTGTGCTTCCTCAGGAAGCGGAACCACGTTTACCTGACCTACCGGAACTTGTTCGATTTGATAGATCCCGTTGGGCCCAGTAGTCGCGCTTCGAATGACGCCATTGCTCTCAGCCTGCACCGGAACATCGGGAAGTGGCTGACCTGGCACAAAGTACGCGACGGCACCACTCAAGCGAATCGCTCCGACTGTGGGGGTAGCCGTCGGCGAGGGGTTCGGGGTGACCGTTGCGGAACGTGTCGGCGTTCCAGTGTGCGTGGGTGTGCTGGTCGACGTTGGCGTCGGTGTGCGGCTCGGTGTTGCCGAATTGCTTGGCGACGCCGAAGCCGTCGGAGTTCGCGTCGGCGTCGAGGTTACCGTACTCGTGTTTGTTGGGGTGGCAGAAGGGGTTCGGGTCAGAGTCGCCGTGAGGGTTGGTGACGGTGTCGCAGTGACGGTGGGAGTGCGTGTGGTCGTGTTCGTTGCCGTCGGTGTGCGCGACGGGGTGTACGTTCGTGTTAGAGTGGGTGTCGTTGTTGCGGTGGCGCTGGGAGTGGCTGTGCGCGTGGGGGAAGAGGTAGGGGTAAACGTGTGAGTCGGTGTGCGGGACGGAGTTGGTGTCAGCGTGGGAGAGGGCGTGTTGGTTGGGGTACGGGTAGCGGTCTGTGACGGAGTGTGGGATGGGGTCGAGGTCGACGTGAAGGTGGGGGTGTTGCTGCGCGTGGGGGTGGAACTGCGGGTGAATGTTGGCGTGAAGGTGTTCGTTGGCGTTGGTGTGGCCGTTGGGGTAAAGGTTTGCGTCGGGGTACGTGAACGGGTCTGGGTTGCGGTGTGAGTGGGCGTAGCTGTCCGCGTCGCCGTAAACGTGGGGGTTCGGGTACTCGTCGAGGTGAAGGTATTCGTTGGGGTGAATGTTTCCGTCGGAGTACTAGAAGGGGTCCAGGTCGGTGTCCAAGTTGGTGTCGCTGTTCGGGTCGGCGTAAAGCTGGGCGTGGCTGTGAAGGTTGACGTCGGTGTCCAGGTAGGGCTCAGGGAATTCGTGGGCGTGGAGCTTGCCGTCTTCGTTGGTGTGGGCGAAGCTGTTGGTGTCGCCGAGGCAGTTGTCGTCGGGGTTGCGGCCACAGTTGCCGTGAATGTCGCCGGCGGACGAAGTGTGCTAGTGGGCGTAGGCGAGCTGGTAGCAGTCGGTGGGGTGAAAGCTAGACTGGCAACGCGGATTCTCGCGGAGTCAGGCACGGAGAGGAAGAGGTGCCCGTCTTTGTCGATGGTAAGACCGGTGACGCGACTGAGCCCTGCCTCCAGTGCCGAGCCGCCATCGCCGGAATCTCCGAGACTACCGCTGCCAGCCACGGTGGTGATAACTCCGGTGACCATATCCACGCGGCGAATGCGATAATTGCCGGCGTCGGCAATCAACAAGTTGCCAAATCGGTCGAAAGTGATGCGGGTCGGCCCAGAAAGCAGGGCTTGGGTTGCAGGCCCGCCGTCACCACCAAAGCCAGCCCAACCAGTGCCTGCGACTCGTTCGAGGAGCCCGCCACGAATGCGTCGCACAACGTTGTTTCCTCGATCCACGAAATACACGTTGCCGTCGGGGCCAAGGGCAACGTCCGTGGGAGCGCCAAGTGGCGACTGAGCGGCAACGGCGCCATCGGGTGGGTTGCCCCAACTCCCGTTGCCGGCGACGGTGGTGATGATTCCGCCTTCCACCTTGCGGATGCGGTTGTTTTGAAAATCGGCAATGTAAGCGATGCTTCCATCCGCTGAAACAGCAACCGCGTAGGGGTTGGCCAGTGTGGCTTGAGTCGCTGGAATGTTATCGCCGTTATATCCAAACCCGCCTGTACCTGCGATTGTAGAAATGATGCCGCTGGCAGCGTCAAGTTTGCGGACGCGGTGGCCGCCCAACTCAACGATGTAAAGGTTGCCGAAGCTGTCGCTGTCCACGTCGAAGGGATTCGTGAGTTGCGCGGCAATGGCTAGTCCGCCATCACCACACGATGAGCCCGAGCCACAAGGCGTTCCGTTACCGGCAACAGTCGTGATTGTACCGGAGAGCGAACTCACCATGCGCACGCGATGATGGGCGCTGTCGGCGACGTAAAGCTCGAAGCCGCCACCAGTCGCTAGCGGCCGGAGGAAAAGCCCCATCGGATCGAGCAGGGCATTTTTAGCGACACCTCCATCGCCAACGCCACCGCCAGCAAGAGGCACAACCACGCCGGACGGAGTGACGGCCCGGGTGCGATTTTCTGGATGTGGAGGAGTGGTCATATACTGGCCGACGTAAACCGAGCCCGTGTCCCAGTCAGCGGCCAGGCCCGTCAGCATGGCGAAGCTCGTCTGGGTAGCCGGTTGGCCATCGGGAGACGGTGAGCGCACACCGGTACCGGCCACAGTCTTGACGATCGACTGCAGCGTAATGACTCCGCCAATCGATTCGATGCGGCGTACACGGTTATTGCCGACGTCCGTGAAGAACAAATTTCCCATGAGATCGAATGCCAGCCGCCCTGGATTGAAAATTCGCGCGCTAGAAGCAGGGCCGTTGTCTCCTGTGAACCCCTGCACACCGTCTCCGGCAATGGTGGTGATGATACCTTGAGAGTCTACTCGCCGAATGCGTGAGTTTCCGGAGTCGGCGATGAACAAATTCCCCACGCTGTCGAACGCGATGTGCCACGGATTCGCTAGCTTTGCTTGAGTTGCCGGTCCACCGTCTCCGGCGAAACCCCAAGCGCCCGTCCCTGCAAAGGTAGTGATGATCCCGCTGGCACTAATTTTTCGAATCCGATTTCCATCTGTCTCGGCAACGTACAGGTTCCCAGCCGAGTCGAACGCAACGCCTCGCGGGGCATTGATGCTTGCGCTGGTCGCTGAGCTGCCGTCGCCGCTACTAAACGCCCGCCCGTCGCCCACGGCCGTAACGATGACTCCATCGCGCGCGATCTTACGCACCCGATGATTTAGGGTGTCGGCAACATAGACCGCCCCCCCAGACCCACAAGCGACATCGGTGGGGAAATTGAGCTGGGCGTTCACCGCCAGTCCTCCGTCCCCGGAGAATCCCCGCGCTCCCGTACCGGCCACGGTTTCGATGGTGAGCAAATCAAGGTCGACCTTGCGAACCCGATGGTTCAATCCATCCGCGATGAAAAGATTGCGGCCGCATACCGCCATGCCTCGTGGATCGACGATGCCATTGATGGCCACACCACCGTCGCCAACACCGCCGCCCAAGACGGTATCAATCACGCCCTCGGGCGGAAGTTCGAGGGCCCAACCGAGCGAGGCCAGCATGGTTGTGACTAGGAAAAGTGAAGCGACGAGGGACGGCAAGAGCCGGTTGGCCGAGAAGCCGCAGCGCCGCATCGTTTCCCAGGGGGTTCCCGGATTAGACCCTTCGATCATTCAGCTTACCCAGCGTGTTTCCCGCAAGTCCCGAAATTTGCGCGGCTCTTTTGCCAAACTCGCAGTGAGCCAAGGCCTGCGCCAAATCCATGCCAGGCAGTGGTGCCTGCCGCCGCAGTGGAGAGACTGCTCTTCTGGTTGCGACTTGGCACATTCGCCGACAAAAAAATGCCACGATGGCTAAGATCATGAACTCCGGCCGCCGATTCCCTGCGACTATGTTGGGCTCTGAGAGCGAGGGCATCGATCCTGTGCACATCCCACAACCGCCTCCGCCACCATCTATTGGATCGGGAAATTGCCTTACGGAGAATGCGGGTTGGCAATACATCTCGCAAATCCGCAAGCAAATCAACAGAGAAAATTCGCCGGTGGTTCACCTCAGATTCCACTGGAAGGCACGTCTTTTGGTGCATTGCGGTGGCGAAGAGGGTAGCTTGGGAGCTTGAGCCCGTAGGGAATAGGAGGTGGGCGGGAGGGGGCAACTGACTGCCCATACTGTTGCTGGGCTTGCAGCGGCGAAACAGCAGTTTGCACTCGGTCCCTGCCTTTAAGGAGTTTCCCGGTTCCTATTTGCCTTGGGGCTGTGGCTGTGCAGTTTCTCGAGTGAGTATGGTTTTGAGGTAACGTGGCGCGGTTGCGTGCGGAGCAGAACCCGACTTCGGCAGGCTTGCGGGTGAGCAAGGAAGTGTACGCTACGGAAAGCGCAAGGAGGCAAGAGCGAATCGTAAATATGAGGGGCGCACTAGATAACGGATCGGTTGTTTCTGGTGGACGGGCCAACTCGACCTGGGAGAAACCTCCACAAGGAGGAACGCAATAGAGAATGCTAGAGGGCGCGCGTTCTCCCGTAGGTGCAGAAAACGTAAAGCGCCGGGATACGGGTTTCGTGCCGGATGGGGATGCAACCCTGTTGATTCAGTCGAGCTGCTGAACATCAGAGTTTACTTAACCCCTACCACTTAAAACCGATATCTCGCCGCGTTGGTTCCGTCCCGCGGGCCACTGTAACGTGCGCCCTGGAGACGAGTTTGGAATGTGACGTAAAGCTGGCATTTCCGGCCGACGATTCTCCAGCGGCCGCTGCATCGAAGAGCTTTGAGTTTGCTTGGTCACGGGCGCCTCTTCCGTGAACCACATCCGTCCCGGTTGTAGGGTCCCAACTCAAGGTGCTGCAGGACTTGTTTCCACGGGCATCGAGCTTGGGGCTTCCCTAGGAATGCCAGTTTGCGATTGACACGCGTTGGTCAGAGGTGATAGGCATGGGTCGCCCTACAGCGGGTGTGGGGTGTGTGCTTTGGGCCTTAGGTGCCTCGGTTCGTTAGCAAAGACAAGGAGCGTGCGGATGGTTCGGGGAAAAATGAAGTGGATGGTTGGCGCGGTGGAGACAGGAATTTGGAGCCTGGGAGCCTTCGTTGCCGGCTTGTTGATTGCGGTGGGAACATCGCAAGCTCAGTTCAGCCTCGCTTTCACCCAGCGAGCGTCAAATGGAACGGTGTATGAGGTACTGGTTGTGCCCAATGGGCCGCTCACCGCGGGAGCTGATGAGATGCGAATCACGACCATCGCGGGATCGACTTCTGGAGTGCAATCCTGCACCTCTCCTGGTGGTACTTCAGGCCAAAACACGTCAGCACTGGCGGGGGTCGACCCGAACATTGGCTCGTTGCACTCTTTTACGGACGTTCGCCGCACGAACGTGCTAACGCCAAGTAACGTCTCTTCCGTATTGTTTAGCCCCGGCGGTGGGGGTCGGCTCACGATTGGTGGGATTGATATTTGCGCGAATGCTGCTGACTGCAGCGGGGGCGACCCGGACGCTCGGATATTCGACCTGGATGGAAATGTGGTCGTGAGCGGAGGCGTCACGGGCACTGCCATCCCAGCTGCATGCGTGGCAACCGGAGTCCCTGCTCTTTGTTCTTCGGGTCAACTTACCACTTTTGGTTTTGGGTTGCCCCGTGACAGCACAACCAAGGAGTGCAACAGCAAGCCAACGACAAATCGGACGGTGTGCGGGGCACCCCCAGAGGATGGTTTTACCGTCCCACCAGGCGGCGTGGTGGTGTTCATCTACAATGGTAACCTGGCCAACCAGGGATTCAGTGTAGGAGCTGCTGGGTTCGGTATCGACACCGATGGGGTCAATAACCCGCAGTGCCCGGCGAACAGTGTCATCACGGCGGACGGGCAGAACCCTAGTGCGCCGCCACCGCCACCGCCGACGCCAACGAACACTCCAACCCAAACGCCGACGCCAACGGACACCCCGACTCTGACGCCGACCTCGACACCAACGTTAACCCCCACACTCACGCCGACTTTGACGCCAACCCTGACGCCTACGCTGACACCGACGCAAACGCCGACAAATACGCCCACGCTGACACCGACGCAAACGCCGACAAACACGCCGACGCTGACGCCCACGCCGACAAACACACCGACACTGACTCCGACACGGACCTTCACCCCGACATTAACGCCGACCGTGACTCCGTCACCCACGCCCCCGCCTATTCCTCTGATTCCTTCGCCGATATCGCCGGCTGGTTTGGGCATGATTGGCGGGTTGGCAGCGGCGCTGTTGTGGATGATGCGGCGTGCCGTTCGTCGAGCCTAAAGTCGTGATGTGAGCGAAATATTCGGGGCTGCGAAGCTGTGAGGATCGACCGAGGTTGCTGCATTTGGCGTTCTCGCGGCGTTGCAGCCCCAGCCGCTGTGGCTGTGGCGCTCTTCGCGTGGGGCAAGTTCGCCGAGGCGCAGTTGAATCAAGCTTCATCGCAACGAGCAGCTGACGGTACGGTTTATCAAGTCATCATCGTCCCTCCCGGTCCGTTAAATGCAGGTGCCGAAGAGGTCCGGGTAACTACGGTGGCCGGTGGAGTGCAGGGCCTCGTCTCGTGCTCTGGCGTGGTCGGGGGGCAGGCAGCTGCCGCACGGGCAGTCGTTGGTGCGGACCCAGGTGCAGGTCAAGCCCTCTTCCCTGCAGGACAAGTGTTAAGAACGACGGTTCTAAATCCATCCTCCCTAACGGTCTCGTTCTCGTCCGGAGGAGCCGGGAGGTTGACTTTTGGCTCCGGCCCCACTGGGCTTCAGATATGCCGCAATCCGGCGGACTGTACCGGTCCCGAAAACGTGGTGTCGTTGGTGCCAATTTCCACAGCTGATAGTAGCGTGCCGAAAGCATGCGTGCGCTCCAACGTCGCTGCGGGATGTACGAGCGCTACGGTGACCACGTATGCTTTCGGGTTGGACCAGGACAACGACGGGACTTGTGACGCTGCCCCCACCACCGATACAAACGTTTGTGCGCCTGCGCCGACAGACGGCTTTAGCTTGCCGGCTGGGCGGGCCATCGTCTTCGTTTACGATAGCGGGTTGTTGAACACAGGTTTCACGATCGGTGCAGCCGGCTTTGGTGTCGACACCGACGGCTCGAACGATCCCCAGTGCAGTGCCGGAACGGTCGTGAGTGCGGACGGCCAGAGCCAAAGTGCTCCGCCGCCCCCACCGCCTACGTTCACCCCCACGAATACACCCACCGAGACGCCGACGCCAACGAGCACCCCCACGGAAACTCCAACGGAAACGCCCACATCGACTCCGACGCCCACACCAACGGAGACGCCAACTGCGACTCCGACCAGGACCCCGACGCACACCCCCACGGAGACACCGACGAATACTCCGACGAACACACCGACTGAGACACCCACGCACACCCCGACGAATACGCCAACTCATACGCCCACGGAGACGCCTACGCACACCCCCACCGACACCCCCACTCATACGCCGACTCATACGCCGACGAACACGCCGACGAACACTCCGACGCACACCCCGACACCAACTCCCACGAACACGCCCACCGACACCCCGACACGGACTCCAACATCCACCCCGACAGATACGCCCACTCCCACACCCACGTTCACACCGACACACACGATGACGTCGACACCGACTCTGACTCACACCCCCACACCCACGCGGACCCGCACGCCCACGCGCACACCGCCGCCTATTCCAGTGGTGCCATCGCCGCTTGCCCCTTCGGGGATATTGATGATCGTTTGCCTCGTGCTGGCTTTGGCTTGGCTTGCCGTGCGCCCAGGCAGGTTCTCTCGCCCCCGTGTGCTGCGGTAGTGCCCTCGCGAGAAGTGGCCTGAACCCATCTGCGGCTACCCGCGCGAAACCCCGCGTCTCCATCGCAGTCTGGGTGCGAAAAAAGTTTCTCGCGCTGCCGTAGGGAAGAGAGCGTCTGCTGAGCTTTCTGCTTGGAAGCGACGATAACTCAGGCCTCGACGGAGTCCGAAAAATTTAGCGCGTCCGCCGTGAAGGGGTGGAAATTGCATCGGCCCTTCGAAAATGACTTGCGAAGGTCACTTCGGTGAGAAACAAAGGTTGCCGTCCACGAGCGTTTCTTAAGGATGGCGGGTTGGCATGAGAGGGCCTCAAGGTCTGCAAAAAGTCTTTGCCTCGGTTCAAGGGCCTGGCTCGGTATGGCTTGCCGTGTTGATGAGCATGGCCTTGGGCGGGGCTCCTAAGGCTCACGCGCAAACCCGTAACGTGTCGTTGCAGCCACCTAGCGTCGCACTGCCTGTGTCCTCAACGGTTACCCTGGAGTTGCGCATTGACGACCCAAGCGAGATTGTGGGTTACAATCTGGGCGTGAGTTACGATTCGTCTTTGCTCGCTGTAGACACTGATTTAACCTTCAGTACGCCCGGATGCGTTGCTCAGGCAAATCGCCAAGATCCTGGGAAAATCTGTATTGCGATTGCTTGTGCCAGCCCTTTGCCGACGGCCAATACGACTCTGGCAGAGGTTAGGTTCCGCGGTGTTGCCAACGGAGTCACCTCGGCCGCGTTTGCCAATGTCATGTGCGGGCCTAGCAGTGTGCCGGCCTGTCTCCTAGAGCGCGAAAGCGGGGGTTCCTTTGCGTGCAACACTTCTGGCACCACGTTCCAGATAGGCCCCACGCCCACGCCGACACCGACAGCGACAAACACTCCGACGCTGACTGCGACGGTCACCCTTACTGCGACCTTCAGCCGAACTCCGACCAGTTCACCCAGCTCGACAAACACTCCCTCGGCAACTCGAAGCCCCACTCCAACGTTTTCGGCCACAGTGACGCGCACCTCAACGCCCACGATGACTGCAAGCCCAACGCCTTCTTGGTCGCCCACCTTCTCCCCGACGCGAAGCTTTACGCGCACCCCCACAGCAACGGCTTCGCCGACGCACACGAGGACAGCGACGGATACGGCAACCCGTTCGCCGACGCCAACCCCGTCAGCGACGCACACAGCATCGATGACGATGACCCGAACCCCTACTCGAACTGCGACCCTAACCCCTACGGTCAGCGCTACGCTGACGCTTACAACCACCGCAACCAGCACGAACACGCCGACCGCGTCCCGCACGTCGACGCCGAGTCCGTCGGCGACTGCGACCTGGAGTGCGACTCCTACGGTAAGTCAGACAGCTACACGCACTTTGTCGCCAACGTTGACATCGAGTCCTACTTGGTCGGTGACCGGAACCCCAACCACGACACCAACCGCGACGCCGAGCTGGACGCTAACTTCGACTTTCACGGTGACGCCAACTCGCACTCCGAGCGCAACGCCGTCAAACTCGGCCACCGCGTCGCTTACGAGAACAGCGACTTGGTCGGCCACCGCGAGCCCATCCTTTACCCCATCTGTGACGAGAAGTCCGACTCGCACTGTCACGGCTACCTTGCCTGCCACACCGACCCCGACGGGGACCGGAACACCAACGGCCACCAATTCTCCGAGCGCAACGCGGACTGCAACACCGTCGCGAAGCCCGACAAATTCGCCTACGCTCACTGCCTCGAGCACGGGCACGGCGACGGCGACCCCCTCGAACACCGCCAGCCTCACCCCTACACGAGCGAGCTCACCGACACGAACTGCTTCCTTTTCCGCCACAGCCAGCCGAACGCCAACTCCGACACCGACTCCGTCCGTTACAGCGATGCCATCAGCGTCGCGCACCGTAACAGCGTCTGCCACTCCTTCGCCGAGTGCGTCGCCAACCGCGTCGGCAACGATGTCGGTTGCCGTTACTTTCTCTCCCACCAAAACGCTTAGCCCGACGCCCACAGGCACCCCGTTAGCAGCCACGCCCACGCAGACAGCGACCCGTCAACCTACGGCGACGCGGACCGAATCCCGCACGCCCACAGACACCGTGACGCCAACGGTTTCACCAACTTACACCAATGTCCCTACCGCCACCGCGTCTTGGACGTTTACCCCCCTGCCAACGGCCACGTATACAACCAGTGGGACACAAACTCCGACCGAAACCGCAACGACCACGGCTACAGCCTCTGAAACTCCGAGCGTGTCCCCATCGCCAACGCTCACGCGAACCTTAGAGCCAACGGCAACGGACACCCCCACTGCCACCAGCAGTCCGAGCCCAAGTATTACCCCGACAGTAACTTACTCACCGACCTCGGCCTTTGAGGAGTCACCCACGGCGACGGCCACCGCGCAGATACCCCCGACGCAGGAGCCTTCCGCGACGCCGCCGCCGACGGAGACCATCGAGATTCCAAGTCCGTCCCTGACGGCAGAGCCAACGGTTACGCCGACAGCGACGCCACAGTCCTCGCCAACTGCGAGTGCCACGGTTACTGAGTCGCCTCCTTTACCCACTCCGACTGTGCAACTGGGCACTTGTCCGGGCGACTGTGATGGCGATGGTCAGGTTGCGGTATATGAGATCGTGCGCATGGTGAACATTTTACTCGAAGCATTTTCTGTGGAAGTGTGCGCAGCAGGAGACTTGTGTGGCGATGGTCGGATTACTGTCGACGAAATCGTGCTTGCGGTTCGCGCCTTGCTGCTGGGATGTCCTTTGCCGGTTTCACCCGACCGTTGCTCGCTCTAAGGCTCGCGCGCGGGCTTTGCACAGCCGCACTCAGACGTAGCGTATCAAGGAGCGGGACAAACGGACGACCAACTCCTCCGGACTCCGAGCGATCACCACCAGCGTGCACAACGGTGCGTAGTGCAGGAACGCACTGTCGGCCGTGCCCCATCGTGTGGGGTCTTCAGGCTGCACCCAGAGTACAGCCCGACTTCGATGGCGAAGTTGGGTGAGGATTTCGGCGCGTGGCGGGCGGTAATTGTTCCGCCCATCGCCGAGGATCAAGAGCACCGTGTCGCGATCGATGCTCCGCAGTAGCTCCGGTGGCAGAGTGGCCAACACGTTCCCGAAGTCCGAGCGCGCGTAGACATCCAACGGGGCCAAGGGTTGAACGTGGTCTCGCTCTACTTCGAGTTCTACCGGGCGGTCGACAAAGGCAAAGAACTGGGTGCGGTGGAAGAAGGGCTTTGCGGCTGCAAGGAGTTGGAGGAAGAATTGACTCGCAGTCGCCACCGAATGCGACAGGTCGCACAGGGCCACGAGGCGCGGCCGGCGGGGCCGTTGGCGGTGGAACACGGGTTCGACGAAAAGCCCGCCGGTGCTCACGGCTTTTCGGAACGTGGCCCTGAAGTGCAACGCTCCGCGCCTTGCCCGCTTTCGCCGTCGCGCCAAGCGTCCGTGGAACGTTGTAGCTAGCTTTTGCATGGCCGGACGCAAACGTTCCACATCTGCAGGATCGAACTCCGTCCACGGGCGCTGGAAGAACGGTTTGTGGTTCCCACACGGCCCGAACTCAGGTACGCTTTGACCGGTCGTGCGGTTCAGAGACGCTGGGTAAAGCGTTTGCGATTCCCCATGGGCGTCGTATCTGCGGAGGAGTTCGCGGACGTGGCGTTGCCAACCGCTCCGAGCGGGGTGTTGGAGCGGCGAGGTGTGACTCTCGGGTTCGGGTGAAATCCGCTTTGGCTGACCGCCGTCGCCCGTAGAAGGACCGCCCTTGCGGTGCCGCTTTTGGCGCAGTCGGCGTTGCTGCGGAGCGAGGGGGAAGAACTGGTCAAAAAGGGCGTCGAACGTTGATCGATCGTCGGCGGTCTTCACCATGCAAGCTGCCAGTGTTTCTCGCAGCACAAAACGCTCTACCCCCATAACTGGGATGGCGTTGAAGGCATCCAGCACTTCCGCAGGGCTCAGGTCGATTCCGTGCGAGCGTAGGGCGCGCACGAAACTAAACAGGCGTTGGATCATGGAAGGGCTCCACGGGGATTCAGCGACCACTTGCGCTGAGGAGGGAAGCCCATCGCTGTCGCACCAGAGAAAGGTCTTCCTCGTGTTTGGCCAAGGCGGTGACTGTCTCCTTCGCCCGCGGATCGCCGAGTTCCGTTACCCCGAGCGCCATGAGCGCTTCGGCCCAGGCAATGGTTTCGGCAACGCTTGGTTGTTTGCGGAATGGCAACCGCCGGGCAGCTTGGACGAAGCGAACAATGTGCGCCCCCAGCTTGGCCTCGAGGTGTGGGACTTTGAGCCGCACAATGGACTCCTCTCGTTCCCGTGATGGAAAGTCGAGGAAGAAATAGAGGCAGCGACGGCGCAATGCGTCGGAAAGTTCTCGGCTGCGATTTGACGTAAGAATCACAGTCGGACGGTGTTGCGCGCGAATGGTCCCCAGTTCAGGAATCGATACTTGAAACTCTGCCAGAAATTCGAGCAAGAACGCTTCGAATTCTTCTTCGGCTTTGTCGATTTCATCGATCAACAACACCGTTGGCTGCGAGCTACGGAGCGCCTTGAGCAAAGGCCGGTCCAGAAGGTACTCCGGGGAGAAAATTTCATGCTGGGTTTCCTGCCAGCTAGCATTTCGTCCCTGATCAGCTTGCAAGCGCAGCAGCTGCTTGTGGTAGTTCCATTCGTACAAGGCCTTCGACTCGTCGAGCCCTTCGTAACATTGCAACCGAAGGAAGGGCCGCCCCAGGGCTAGACTTAAAGCCCGCGCGATTTCCGTTTTACCTGCGCCAGCCGGCCCTTCCACGAGCAAGGGCCGCCCGAGCACAAGAGCAAGGCGCAAAACCGTGGCTAGGCTCGCTGAAGCTAGGTAGCCAGCCGCGGCCAATCGAGACTCTAACTCGGGGTACGCCGCGTCCATTGCTAGGGCTCAAGTGGAGCAGCATCCCAGCAGATGTTCAAGCGGTGGCTTGACGAGGGCGCTCGTGCGCAAATGCTTGGACGGCGAGCTGTAAACCGGCTGCGCAAAGGATGCGCCTAAGGTGTTGAATGCTGATGTTTTTCACCACAGCCCGCTGCACAAGCGCCGCACGTAGGCTGCGAAGCGACCAATGATCCCGAGGCACTCCCCAGTCCGCGGGCGGGCTGCTGGCCACAGCCAGGATCTTGCGTCGAATCTCGGGAGTGAACCTCGTGGGTCGCGGGGGTTTTCGTGGTGCCTGGATTCCTAAAACGCCGTGAACGCGAAAGCGCCGTAACCAGTAGCGCACTGACGAGGGAGCGACAGCCACCGCCGCTGCGATCTCAGCTTCTTGAAGGCCGTTTGCTCGTGCCAAAACGATGTGAGCCCTTCGCCCGACCTCTGGCTTTGCACTGGCGATAATTTGTTCCAAAATGGCACGTTGCTCGGAGGAAAGCACCAAAGGTTGCGTTCTCTTCCGCTGCCACAGCTCGCAAGGCAGGGGAACGCCGCGCAAAAGTTGCCGTAAGCCCTCCACGCTGAGGTGCTTGACCAGGCCACGCCCCAGCACGTGCCTTTGCAGCCTGCGCAGCGACCAGCTGTCAAATGGCTCCCCAACGGTTTTCGGCGAACTGACGGCAATTCTGATAATGGCATCGCGAACGTTACTCTCCACTCGGGCGCACCGCGGGCGAGCCCCGCAGTCACGCGTGAGTCCGGGAATACGTTTCCCAGCAAACCTTTGAATCCAGCGGCGCACGGTGGAACGATGGACCTGGAAGCGGCGGGCAATCTCGTGGACAGTTTCCCCCCGAGTCCACAGCAACACCACTTGAGCCCGCCGCGCGATGCTGGGCGGCTCTTCCTCCGCAAGCCACGTTAGCTCCGCCCACTCCTGCGGTGTAGGCTCGACCGGCTCGAAAGGCGAGCCTGAACTTGGCTTGGCATTCGCTCTTTTTAGTTGGACCATGGAGCCGCGCGCAGCGCTCGACACCTCTTATAATGGCTTCCTGGCTCGGCTGCAAGCAAAACGCAGTTCTGTCTAGGCTTCGTCCCAGAATTCTTTTGCCCGATCGATAGAACTCCCATGCGATCCTTCGCTGGCGCCTTCGAGCGGAATTGTCCGCGCCCTCTCCGGCTCCAGTGTACTGAGTTTTGCCTTGGTTTTGCGTAGCGCTTTGGCCACTTGGAGTTGATTCATGGCGCCCTCCATACCGAGCAGCTTGCCTGCAAAGGGTTTGCCAGCGAGGCAAGGACTGATGGATTAGCCCACCCAAGCCGGGCGGTTTCCAAAAATGACCTTACCGTGTATCAGAATTGAAACGGGTGGAGGGCTAGTGTTGTGAGTTTGTCACCTAGTGGGGTGATGCGGGGATTGCTCAAGCAATCGATCGACAATTTCCACGGTGCGGTTTGCCGCGCGCTCTGCTGCTTCGCTTTGCCTCACTGCGTCTTCGGCGGCCGCGGCAGCGCGATCGGCAGCGGCTTCCACCCGGGCGACGAGGTCCTCTAAGGATGGTCTTTGTGGCTGGGTTGTTGTCTCCGCCCGCCGTTCGGTTGACACGCTAGGGGCGGCTACGGTTTCGGGCGGGTTTAGCGCCAGTTCGATTTCCAGCCGTTTACTCGCGGGGATGCCACCAGAAAACTTGACCAGCCCGAGGTTCGGGTACGACTCTGGCAGCGTAAGAGCCCGGCCAAAGTCCACCTCCATATTGCGCCGCAGGTAGTAGAGTCGCACCTCGTACGAGTCCCACGGCCACTCCGGGCGAATTTCTTGCACCTCGGCGTAATCGGGGTAGCCGTACTGGTCGAGGAAAAGACGTAGCTCCTCCATGCGGGCAGCTTCCCGCTCGAGGGTGGCCCGAGAAATGGGAGAAGGCTCGCCAATTTCTGTGATGTATGGCCGCCGTGCCGGTGTCTCGCGTCGAACGTCGGCAGCGGTTTCCAGGGCAACTGAGATGAGCGTTAGGCACGCGGTCGCAATTATGAACCGTTGATACCTCATGAAGCCAACCTCCTGACTCGCGCAGCCTACGGGAGGTGGGAAAGACGTGCAAGCAGAAATTCAAGTCTTTTGCTTTTTGGGGGAAGAGCTGATTTATTGTTGGGAAACAGCTTGGCATGACTACGGCTGTCGAATACGCTCGGCGGGTCCATTGAGTGTCTTGGAGTGCGGAGTGGCAAAACTATGGCAATCGTTCGCGGCGAGGAACTGACGTACACGAAGTTGCAGTCGATGGACTTCAGTCGCACTCTGTGCATGCAGTCCGTGAGCGCCTTGGAAGTCCATGGGCCTCATTTACCCGTGGGCATGGATCTGTTCATGGCGCGCTGGATGGCCGAGGAAACGGGCCGGCGCTTTGCCGAAGCGCACCCGGATTGGACAGTGGTAATTCAGCCTCACTTGCCCGTGGGTACGGACGAGCTGCCGCTTCCGGGATCGGTGCGGGTTGGACCGTACACCTTTTACCGCCTGCTCTGGGATCACGCACGGTCGCTGGTGGAAGCGGGGTATCGTTATATCGTTTTGACCAATGGTCACGGTGGTCCGCGGCACGCGGCGACCATCGAGCATGTCTGCCGGCGGATGAGTCGCCGCTATGGGGTATCGATGTTTTCCCCGTCGATTGTTGCCTTGCACCGCATCATCACTGGACAGAGGTTCACTGAATTGGAAGCGATTCTCGGCCGTTCGCTTTTGGCAGAAGAGCGAGAGGGTTTGCTTGCGGGGGAACATGCCGGAGGTTGGGAGACTGCTTTTCAGCTAGCTGCGGATGCGGCTACAGTGGAACCCACGTGGAAGAGTTTGCAACGTGATGAGCCGCCCAAGTGGGGACCTTTGGTACGCCTTGGCGAGCGGTGGGCCGCCCTGCGCGAGCGCAAAGGTAAGCCGGCGAAGAGAGTTCGTGAGCTAATCGATGGGCTGTCGGGGGCGATCGGGTGGCTTTTGAATGCCCGCTATGCGTATGGGGGCCCGCCGGTGACCTACAAGGGTACGCCAGCAGTGGCTTCCGTCGAACTGGGCCGGGCATTTCGTGAGCTCATGGCGCGCGATTGCTTGGAGATCATCGAGCAGGTGATACGAGGTGTCGTTGCAGCGGAGTCGATCCGCAGCATTGCTTCGGATCATCCGCTGATTCAGCCGCTGTTCTGGCGACGCATCGCGTGGGGTGCGGTTGCGGCCGCACTTCTGCTGGTGTTCTTGTGATGCGTGCATAGTCTGGAGGAGAGGGCATGTTGTTCGGTCTACACACCGGGCCGCAAAACTGTTCGTACAACGAGCTCGTGGATCTGTGGCACGATGCCGACAATGCAGGTTTCCACTGGATTTCTGTGTGGGACCACTTTTACCCGGCGATGCTAACGCCAGAAGATGCCGAGGGCAGTTGTTTCGAGGCTGTTTCAATTCTGACGGCGTTGGCCAAAGAAACGCGACGTGTACGCGTTGGTTGCTTGGTTTTTTGCATGGGGTATCGACATCCCGCGGTTTTGGCCAATGCTCTTGCCACCATCGACCACGTCAGCGGCGGTCGCGTAGAGGCTGGGCTGGGCGCGGGGTGGAGCCAAATCGAGTTCGATGCTTACGGAATTCCCTTCTTGCCCATCCGTGACCGGCTGGATCAATTGGAAGAGGGAATCCAGATCATCCGCTCTTTACTGACACAGCCGGTTTCGAATTTCGAAGGGCGGTACTATCGCCTACAAGATGCGCGGTGCGAACCGAAACCCTTGCAGGGTCGCCTCCGACTGTGGATAGGTGGAATGGGAGAGCGGCGACTCCTGCGGATTGCCGCGCAATACGCTGACGGTTGGAACGTTCCCTTTCTTAGCCCGGAGCTGTTTGGTCAAAAGAATGCTGTCCTGACGCAGTGGTGCGAGAAAATCGGGCGCGATCCGGCTTCTATCACGCGTACGGTCAACGTCGGCTTGGCCATTGCGCGCAACGAGGCGGAACTTGCAAAAAAACGCGAAGGCTTGCGCCAGCAATTTGGCGCTGCTTTGGCAGTGCTCGAGCCTGGGATGCTGGTTGGCGCGGTTCCGCAAGTGGTGGATCGCATCGGTGCCTATGAACGTGCTGGGGCGGATTGGGTGATCGTGGCATTGCGCGCGCCGTTCGACCGTGAAGGTTTGCAACTTTTTACCGAAGAAGTCTTGCCTGCGTTTGGCCGCTGAGTGGTTCGAGCGTGCCCTTACTTGATTGCCTGAGGATTGACTGGGGAACCGACTGCACCGGTAATGGGCAAGGGGGGGGCGACAAAAAGAAATTCGTAGATTCGATCTTGTCCGCAATCCTCGGCAAGTGCCTCGAGATCGAAGATCTCCCCAACTAACATGCCCATGTGCACGATGGCCACGCAATGTAACGGTTGGAAACAGTCTGGGGTTTCGTTGGGAATAACTTCTGTACCCCAGGTGTCGGTCGCGTAGCCGGCAATTTCGTGCTTCGCGAACCATTCGGCACAACGGAGACTGAGTCCCGGAGCGGGCCCCCCGGCATATTGGCCCCAGCTCCCCTCCGATCGGACTTGCGCTAGCTGACCCGTGCGTACGAGCACAATGTCGCCTCGCTCAATCCGAACACCTTCCTGTGCCGCAGCAGCATCGAGTTCTTCGGGCCCAATGGCCTCGCCTGGCTCGAGCCAGGCTTTACCCAGCAAGCGGGGGATATCGAGCAGAACTCCGCGGCTCACGACACTCTGTTTGAGTTTGTCGATCGAATTTGCCCGCGCGCCGCTGCTCGTGACCCATTCTGGTCCGCGGTTGTTGTACATTTTGCCATCGAAAAAGATGTGCGAAAGGGCGTCCCATTGGGTGGCGCACTGTAATGGCATGGTGATCGCGTCATCGCAGTACCGGAGGCCCGGAATGAAGTCTTGGGCACCCGAGGCGATGTCCCCACCATCCTGGAGCATGAAGTGCAAGGGATTCACTCTGCCGGCAAAACCGGTTTGGGGGCCCTGGGAGTCGAAGGGAATGGCCAAAGAAAACACGCGGCCACGGCGAACTAAGCCAGCGGCACGGACGATCTTCTCGGGGGTGATAAAGTTGAGGGTCCCCAGTTGGTCATCGTCGCCCCACCGGCCCCAGTTGGATAGCCGTTTCCCCAGTGCGCGCACATCGTCAATCGTGAATTGGTGCCGTGTCATCAACCTCCTCCTCCGAAGCTGAGGGAATGCAACTCCTAGCGGTGCAAAAACACCGGGCAGCTTGCATTGCGTAGCACGTACTCCGTCGTGCTGCCGAGCACCAGCTCGATGATGCGGCTGTGTCCGTACGCACCGATGAAGAGTAAGTCGTGGCGGTGCTCGCGCAAATAGTTGGCAATTCGTTCGGGAGCGTTCCCGGTCTGCTGGAGTTCGAGTTTGACCTCGATTGGATACGCCCTCAAATAGGTATTGGCCTCTTGGAGGATTTTATTCCCCGCGGTTTCGTCGCGGTGCACGGTGAGCACGGTAAGGGGCAGGCGAAGGACCGTGCAAAATTCCGCGGCAGAGTGCATGGCCGCAGCGGCGCGTTGACTGCCGTCGTAAGCGAGGAGCGGGTTTTGAATCTCTTTGAACTGCAGCGTGCAAACTAACACAGGTTTGGGTGACCGCCGGGTCACGTTCTCTGCCGTGCTTCCGAGCAAGCCTGTCACGAACTTCTCGTTCACCCCGCGATGCCCAATGGCGACCAAATCCGTGGTTTTCGCCGCTTCGGCAATTTCGTTGGGCACAATGCCCATGGTCAGGATCGTATCATGTCTTACACCGGCTTCGGCTGCGCGGGTACGGAATTCGTCCAGAATCGCTTTGCCTCGCTCGTGGAGCACTTCGCGCATTTTGGAGGAGAAGTCCAAATACGGCTCAAACCCGAGGGAGCCAGAGATATCGTGGAAAAAAGATCCTTCGATGGAGACGATATCCACCACGTGCAAGCCAATCACTGTAGCTTCGAGCTGTTGCGCTAGCCAAATGGCGTAGCGTGACGCTGTGCGCGCGTGCTCGGACCCATCCAGTCCTACCAAGATGGTTTTGATCATGGCTTTGCGTGTACCACCGCTCAGGAACCTTCGACAAGCGCTGCTGTTCCGTTGGCTAGGCGGCTTGGGCATGCCATAGCCTGGTTGCAAACTGGGCACATTCGCGGCACATGACAGCACAGTAAAGCTATCGGAAGTCGGCGGTAAAAGTGTCGAGGAAACGCAAACGATTCCCGCAATCCCGGGTCTCTATCCGAATATGGGCGACGATTGCCGTCACTGGGATTTTCATGGTGGCGCTTGCCGAGGCGCCGCTTGGGATTGTGGCGCACCGTCACCCGGGCGACCAGATCGCTCACGTTCACGTTTCGTTACGAGCGCCGTGGTGGAGTTCGGGAAACTCAGTCGCGCACGAGCAAGAGCTGCCTTTTGCTGCCAACGACACTCCAGTCGATTGGTGGTCGCAGGAGGCTGCGAGCCGTCGCCTGGGAGTCGGGCTCTGGGGGCCACAGGCCTTGTCGAACACGCATGTACACAGCTTCTCGCCCTTTCAGCCGACCCTCCTTGAACTTGCGCCGCTAGAGTTGGCGGCAGAAGTGGTACGCTTGGCTGGGGGTGTACCTCCGGGAGATTCCCCGCACCAAGCCCTGACGAGGTGGCGCTCGCGTGCCCCACCCCCGCGCTGATTGCTGTCGGGGAGCGAGAAGGACATCGTCGGTCGTTAACGGTTCGGTGCCAGCGGCCACCAGCGCTCGGCTTGGTCCGCCAACCGGTGGCCCCGTGTGCGCTGATCGCCGTTTAACTTGGAGGTGGATCTGTGGGAGGCTTACGTGCGGGCGTTTGCGTGGGCGCCGTGGTGGCGCTCGTGGGCTTTACGGGTGTTCGAAGCGAAGGGAGCGATGCGGAGATTTGGGACAAACAGGTCACGGGCGAGCAGCAAACGGAGGGTTCCGATCAGCAGCGGAAGGGCACGGTACAGCGCCGAGAGACTTCTCGGACCGATCTTGGCGCTGTCGTCGTGCGGGCGAGCCGGCCGTTGAGCTCGGCATCCTCGGCAGAGATTCGGGCGCGCGATTTCCTCTTGCGGCCCAGAGGCACTTTGCAGGAGATCCTGAATAACGTGCCCGGGCTGGTTGTGGCCCAACATCAAGGTGGAGGTAAGGCGCCTCAGTGGCTCGTTCGGGGCTTCGACGGAGATCATGGGACGGATTTTGCTGTCTTCGTCGACGAGATGCCCGTCAATCTCGTCTCCCACGCTCACGGCCAGGGGTATGCGGACGTGAATTTCGTGATCCCGGAAACGATTCAACGGCTGCAACTTCACAAGGGGCCATATTTCCCGGAGTTTGGCGATTTCGCTAATGCCGGGGCTCTGCAAATCGTCACGAAGGACGAGTTTTCAGAGCCCTTCGCCCTGGCGGAAGGCGGTTCGTTGGCAACGCACCGTTATGTGATTGGGGCATCGCCACGTGTCGGTGCGTGGCGCAGCTTGATTGCCGCCCAGGCGTATTTTTCTGATGGTCCTTTCGAGCACCCGCAGAATTATTCGCGCTACAATCTGTTTGCGAAGATTCATCGTGCCGTCGACGAGAAACAAATGATCTCGGTGTCCGCAGGGGCGTATGCGGGCGATTGGGATGCCTCGGGTCAGATTCCTTTACGGGCGGTTCAAGCTGGTCGTTTGGTGCTGGCCCCGAAAGAACTCGATCCGCAGGCGGCGACACGGCCGTTCAGCCGCTTCGATGCGATCGATCCGACAGAAGGTGGAAGCACGGATCGGCAATTTGTCACCCTCCGCTACCGTACCCAGCCGGGGGACGACGACGAGTGGACCGCGCAGCTCTGGGCGCAACGGTACAAGCTGGCGCTCTTTTCCAACTTTACGTTCTATAAGGATACGGGGCTGCGTTTTGTGGAGCGCTCTGGGAGCATCATCGACGTAGCGGGAGAACCCGTGGATCTCCGGCAGCAGTACCTACCCGGGGACGGGATCGAGCAGAACGATCGCCGCGTCCTTTACGGCGGGCGCTTGCAGTACCTGCGATATTGGTTTGCAGCCGCTCCGTTCGCGTTTCCTCTAAGAACTCGTGTGGCCGTGGAAACGAGGCACGACCACATCCGCCTTCGCCTGGATCGTCAGGTTCGGCGGATTCGTTTTTTCCCAGTGAACGCTCTTTCAGTGGACGAACGCTCCTTGGGGGGCTTCGTGGATCAGCAGGTGCTTTTTACCGACTGGCTGCGCCTCGAAGCGGGGCTTCGTGGAGACGTGTTCTGGTTCGCCGGGGACGACCGCCTTCCTACCGGGGTCGGTTTGCTCGACCCGATTCTCGAATCCTGCATAGGGCAAAGCGATCCGAATTTTTGTGCCGTACGTGTCGACGGTCACGTGGTTGACTCGATCGTCAGTCCGAAAGCGAACCTGATTGTATCCCCCTGGGAGACCACCGACATTTATTTGAACTTTGGTGTGGGTTTCCATTCGAACGATGCCCGCAACGCGATTTTGGCGAAAAATTACCCCACCTTGGCCGGGCCTTTGCAAAGTCCGCTGACACGATCGCTAGGGTACGAAATAGGGCTGCGGACGCGTCAGTTTGAGCGCCTCGACCTAGCTACGGCGCTGTGGCTATTAGACCTGGACAGCGAGCTCGTTTTTTCGGGCGATGCCGGCAATCAAGAAATTGGAGCCGGGGGAACCTTCGAGCCAGCGGGAAAGACGCGGCGCTGGGGCATCGATTTCGAGTTCCGCTATCAAGCGTTTCCGTGGCTGTTCCTCGACTACGATTTGGCATACGCTGACCCTCGCTTTCGTGGTACCGGAGAGGCGGTTCCGTTGGCGCCGACGCTTCTGATGAACGGAGGGATCACTGCTAGCCCATTGGAACATTTGGAGGCTGCGTTGCGAGTGCGCTATTTGGGGGATCGCCCTGCCATAGAAGACCGCTCCCTTACCGCACGCGGTTACACCCTTTTGGACCTGCTTGCCCGTTACCGCTGGAGAAATGTCGAGACCTCAATTGCCCTGTTGAATTTATTGGATCGCGATTGGCGCGAGGCGCAGTTTTCGGACACGTCGTGCTTGCTGGGAGAGCTTCAAGACCCGGCGCAGCACCCTGGCACGCCGTGTTCTATTCGCCCAGGGCTGCAGGGGACCCACGAGGATCCGCCGCCGGACATCCATTTCACACCGGGGAATCCGTTTTGGGTGAGGGGTGGACTAACCGTGTACTTTTGAGGCGAGGTTTTCTGCCGGCGCACCCTACTCTAGGGCCAGGGACAGTTTTTGCTGAGAGGTGTTCTTCGAGAGAATCGGGCTCCAAGTGCTGCCCTGCGGGTCACGAAAACTCGGAGCTGCACGAACTGCGTCGTAGCAGCGAGTCCAGTGCTACTGACAGGATAGGCCGCCACAATCCTCTCGGACCGCAGCATCGCCCGGGACAGATCTAGCCGCGGCAGAGAGGCCGTTGCTCCTCTCCGTCCGATCCCTCCAAGTTTGCGAGCACGAATCTCTACGAGTAGATTGTGAACCCATGGACGACCGCACTTTGCCCTCTTGCGCGGCAAGCGAAGCACAGAACTTCTTTTTCGACCAACTTGGACTCCAGCCCCGTTGGTTGGAGGAGAGCGTGGGTAGTGCTTTGTGTCGTCGTTGCGATGATGCCGATTTGTACTTCGAGCATCGAACCGTTGAATCGGTGAGCCTGGAAGACGGTTTGGTCAAATCGGCCACCCGACAAACGCGGCAGGGGGTTGGCGCGCGTGTAGTGGTCGGGGATCGAACGGGCTACGCACACACTGACGACCTGACCCTAGAGGGCTTGCGGCTGGCAACGCGCACGGCGCAAGCCATTGCCTGGCAAGGCGGAGATAGCCGCTCCGTCGCGGTGGTCGTAGAGCGCCCAAGACATAATTTGTACAGTCTACATGCTGCGCCGATTCTTGTTCCTGTCGAGGAGAAAGTTCGAGTGTTGCAGCACGTCGACGAATATGCCCGTGCTTTCGATGCACGGATCCGTAACGTGCTGGCTAGCATCGTGGTGGAACAGAAGCTGGTTCTCATCGTGACGGCCGAAGGGCGGGTTGTCGCGGATGTTCAGCCGCTGGTGCGCATGCAGGTAACCTGCATTGCAGAGGAGAAGGGCAACCGGCAGCAGGGCACTTTTGGCGGAGGAGGCCGCGTGGCTTTCGACTACCTCTGCGAGAACCAGCGCTACTTGTATTTTACCCGTAAGGCAGCCCAGCAGGCGGTGCGTAATCTGGATGCGGTGGAGGCTCCGGCTGGCGAAATGGTAGTGGTGCTGGGGCCAGGATGGCCGGGAATTTTGCTCCATGAAGCGGTCGGCCACGGCTTGGAAGGGGACTTCAACCGCAAGGGAGTTTCGGCGTTTGCGGGCCGATTGGGAGAGGTAGTTGCATCGCCGCTGTGTACCGTCGTGGACGATGGCACCATTGCAAACCGGCGGGGTTCGCTCAACGCCGATGACGAGGGGACGCCCACGGGGCGGACGGTCCTGATCGAAAAAGGCGTTCTCGTTGCTTATTTGCAAGATCGTTTGAACGCCCGCTTGATGGGGATGTCTCCTACGGGTAACGGCCGGAGGGAATCGTTCGCTCATCCCCCTCTGCCGCGGATGACGAATACCTTCTTGTTACCGGGGGAGAGTGACCCGGAGGAGATTATCCGTTCGGTGGATTACGGCTTGTACGCAGTTCATTTTGGGGGAGGTCAGGTGGACATCACCAGCGGAAAGTTCGTCTTTTCGGCAAGCGAGGCTTACTTGATCGAAAGAGGCAAGGTGACTCGACCGGTCAAGGGAGCGACCCTGATTGGCCACGGACCGGAAGTGCTCAAACGAATCACCAGGGTCGGACACGATCTGGGACTGGACGAAGGAATTGGGACGTGCGGAAAGGATGGCCAGTCAGTTCCTGTGGGTGTCGGCCTCCCTACGGTTCGGATTGATGGGCTGACGGTCGGCGGAACACAACCCGTGGGCTAGGATACATGCTCCTCCCAGAGGCTGCAGAATTGGTGCTACGTGCGGCGAAGGCCAACGGTGCGACCGCAGCTGACGTGGTGGTCGTTCGCACGAGAACTCTGACTGTCGGCGTAAGATCCGGGGCGATCGAGAAGGTTGCTCAGGCTGAAGAGAAGCAGCTCGGCCTGAGGGTGTTTGTCGGCAAGCGTAGCGCGGTTTGCTCGACTTCGAGCTTCGCTCCTGAGGCACTGCGGGACTTTGCTTCAGCTGCCTGTGCACTCGCCAAGGTGGTCGCTGAGGACAACTACGCCGGGCTGGCCGATCTGGAGGAGCAAACGTTGGAGGGCCCAGATCTGCAACTGTTCGATTCGAGGGTGAGCGAACTTGGGCCGGATGAAGCTCGGCAGCTTGCGGAGCGAGCGGAGCGCAGCGCGCTGGAATTTGATGTCCGCATCGTCAACTCGGAAGGTGCGGAATGCTCCACGGAGTCGACAGAAACTTGGTATGCGTCAACCATGGGGTTTGCTGCCGGGTATTCGGCTACCGTCATCAGCGTGTCCGTGGTGCCTGTGGCCAAGGGCTCTAATGGAATGCAACGCGATTTCTGGTACTCCGTGGTTCGCCAGTTGGAACGCTTGGCTTCTCCGGAGGACATCGGCCGCAAAGCCGCGGAGCGAACGTTACGCCGCCTAGAAGCGCGGAGCGTCAAGAGTTGCGAAGTTCCGGTTGTCTTCGATTCGGAAACGGCAGCTAGCTTATTGGGCCATTTGGCGCAGGCGGTCATAGGCCAGTCGATTTTCCGGGGAACCTCGTTCCTCGTAGGGCGATTGGGCCGCCAGATCGCACCGAACTTCGTGAACATTGTCGACGACGCGCGCATTCCTGCAGCCCTAGGTTCGAAACCTTTCGATGCCGAGGGTGTGCCAACGCGTCGCCTTGGCATTGTGGAGGGTGGGTATCTTCGTTCTTACCTGATGGACTCCTACTCCGCTCGGCGACTAGGGTTTGAGAAGAGCACGGGGAGTGCAAGCCGTGCCGTTGGTTCGCCACCGTTTGCAGCGCCGACGAACTTTTTTCTCCTTCCGGGGCAGGTGCCCGCGGAGGAAATCGTGAAGTCGCTCAAACGGGGACTTTACGTTACGAACCTGATCGGGTTTGGGGTGAATTTGACGACAGGAGACTATTCCCGCGGCGCTGGTGGCCTGTGGATCGAGAACGGACAGTTGACGTTCCCGGTAGAAGAGGTGACGGTTGCCGGCAATCTTCTGGACATGTTCGCTCGGATTGAAGCAGTCGGTAGCGATCTCGAACTCCGGCGCCGCGTGGCTTCTCCGACGATTTTGATCGGAAAGCTGACTGTCGCTGGACGCGGTTGAGACCACGAGGCAAAGCGTGCGCTGGCTCGATCGGTGGTGGGTGGTGGTGGTTGGGTTGGCAGTGGCCACAAGCGGCTGTGGCTGGTTTCGTGCTCGCCCGGCAATCGACCCTAGGATAGGCGCCAGACAAGAGGGTATCGCCTCTTGGTATGGCCCGGGGTTCCACGGCAACCCCACTGCGAGCGGCGAGGTGTTCGATCAGTACGACCTGACCGCTGCGCATCCGACGCTACCTTTGGGTACACGTGTGCTGGTGACCAATCTAGCGAATGGTCGGCAGGTCGAAGTGCGCATTAACGATCGAGGCCCCTTCGTTAAGGGCCGCGTCATCGATTTGTCTTATGCGGCCGCCCGGGTGCTGGGGCTGACTCGAGCGGGAACAGCGCAGGTTCGACTAGAAGTTGTCGGATTTACCGAACCAGCACTGCGCGCCGCGAAATACACGATCCAACTGGGCTCATTTGTCGATCAACGTGCTGCGGAGCGACTCCAACGGGCCATGAGCCGGAGATTTAGAAGTACCCGCGTTCAGGCCTGGCGGTTGAATGGCCAAACCTACTACAGGGTTCGCCTCGGCCGCTTCGACCGGCACGATGAGGCGCGAGCCCACGCTCGAGAAGTGGAACGTTTGGGGGTTGTGCCCATCATTGTGCGCGTGGAGGATGAACCGTGAGCTGTCCCCCGAAGCCGTGGAAGCCTGCTCTCGAGGTTTTGATCTTACTCGGGATCGCTTTGCCACTCGCTCTGTGGTCGCACCTAACAGCAGTCTGGATCTTCGTGCCTTTGGTTTATGCGTTCGTTACCAAACGCAGCCTCGACCCCTATGGGATCACCCTGCGCGGTATTCCTGGCCCAATGTTCCATTTGGGTTTGTTAGTCTGGGTGTTTGCTCCTTACGTTGTCGGGCACTACCTCTTCGCAGTGTGGTATCTAGGCCAAAGATTTACTTTACGTTTTCCAGAGAATTTCCTCGACCTCGCATTGGAACACTTGTTAGGCGTCGGTTTGGCGGAGGAATTTTTCTTTCGCGCTTATATGCAAACAGAGTTCGATCGGGTTTGGGCACGCCGCTGGTCACTTCTGGGGGCCCGCTGGGGCCCAGGCCTGCTAGGGGCGAATGCGCTGTTCGCTGTATGCCACGTCTTCAACGGCGGGCTCACCCGGTTGGTCGTCTTCTTTCCGGGACTCCTTTACGGTTGGCTTTGGGCGCGGACGAACAACCTCTTCGTACCTGCCTTCTACCATGGCTTTAGCAACATCCTGATGAGCGTGATGCTGGCGTCGTTGCATGGCAGCGTAATCAAATTGTCGGGGCAGTGACAAATTGCGACCCAGTGCCGTTGTGCGGCAGAACCTGCGACAAGCCACGGCACGCGGGCGTCGCATAGATGACGCCCGAGCTTGCTGGGGTGGTGCGCAGATAACAAAGACTGTCCCTTGCGGTTACGCTCGAGTCGCGGGGGCTAAGTTTGAGCCCTGGCCCGCAGCTTGCATTGCGGCGTGGGCTGTCTTCCTTGAGGTGAGAGCGATGGCGATGGACATCACGCAACTGTTGAGCTTCGCGCACCGTGAGGGTGCATCGGACGTGCACTTGTCCTCGGGTGAGCCGCCGATGGTGCGCATCCATGGTGACATGAAGCGAATTGAACACCCGCCGCTGACGCCCGACCAGGTTCACCGGATGGTGTTCGACATCATGACAGATGCTGTCCGCAAGCAGTTTCAGGAGACCAACGATGTAGACTTTTCCTTTGAGCTTGGAGAAGTGGCACGCTTTCGGGTCAATGTGTTCCGTACCCGAAAGGGAGAGGCGGCTGTCTTTCGCACTATCCCAACGAAAGTCATGACCATCGATGAGCTGGGATTACCGTCGGTAATCAAGGACATTTGCAAAAAGGAAAAGGGTTTGGTGCTGGTAACGGGTCCTACCGGGTCGGGAAAGTCGACAACCTTGGCTGCCATGATTGATTTCATCAACGAAACGTACGAGGGGCACATCCTGACCATCGAGGATCCCATCGAGTTCGTGCACCGGTCGAAGAAATGCTTGGTGAACCAGCGGGAAGTTGGTCCCCACACCATGTCCTTCAACGCGGCGCTGCGGGGGGCATTGCGTGAGGACCCGGACGTCATTCTCGTTGGCGAAATGCGTGACCTGGAAACGATCTCCCTGGCGCTGACTGCAGCAGAAACCGGCCATCTGGTTTTTGCAACGGTGCACACCTCGAGTGCGCCAAAAACTGTCGATCGGATTATCGACGTTTTCCCGGCTGCTCAGCAAGGGCAGATCCGCGCTATGTTTGCTGAGTCGATTCAAGCGATCATCACGCAAACCTTGGTGAAGAAAAAAGCGGGGGGGCGGATTGCAGCGTTGGAGATTCTCATTGGCACCCCAGCGGTGCGGAACTTGATCCGTGAGAACAAGATTCACCAACTGCCATCGGCGCTGCAAACTGGTCAAGCTTGGGGCATGCAAACGCTTGACATGGCTTTGCTCGACCTGGTTGCTCGAGGCTTGGTGACAAAAGAAGAGGCCCAGTCGCGAACCTTGACGCCGAACTTGTTCGGCACTGAAACCGCGGGGCGCGGTGACGGTCGTGCAGGTGCAGGTGCACCCCCGAAGGCAGTGAGGCCGTTCCTGGGGCGGTGAAGGAGGCGGGAGGCGATGCCAGATATCCGCGAACTTCTTTCGGAGATGGTTGCTCGGAACGCCTCCGACTTGTACCTCACCGCCGATAGCCCGCCGGTGTTCCGCGTCGAGGGGGTCAACCAACCGTACGGGGCGACGCCTTTAACACCCCGGGAAGTAGAACTTCTGGCTCATGCGGTGATGAGCGAGCGCCAGCGCGCTCAGTTCGATGAAAGATTGGAAATGAACCTAGCGATTGCCTCGGAACGTCTGGGTCGTTTTCGCATTAACGTTTATCGACAGCGAGGCGTCGTTGGCGTAGTCATTCGGCAAATCAAGACGCGGATTCCGACCTTAGACGAGTTAGGTCTCCCGCCCATACTGAAGGACATTGCGCTAAGCCGTCGGGGGCTGGTGCTCGTGACTGGAGCGACGGGTTCCGGGAAGTCGACCACCTTGGCGGCCATGATCGACTACCGAAACGAAAATTCTACCGGCCACATCCTCACGATCGAGGATCCGATCGAATTCATCCACCCTCATAAAAAGTGCATCGTCAGTCAACGGGAGGTGGGGTTCGATACAGTTTCCTTCAATGAGGCGTTACGGAACACGTTGCGGCAGGCTCCTGACGTGATTTTGATTGGCGAGGTGCGCGACGTGGAGACCATGGAAGCAGCGATTACGTTCTCCGAAACCGGGCATTTGTGCCTGGCTACGCTGCACTCCAACAATGCGAACCAAGCCATTGAACGGGTGATGAACTTCTTCCCTGCTTCGCGCCACCCGGAGATTTATCTGCAGCTTTCGTTGAACCTACGCGGCATCATTTCGCAGCGACTGGTTCCCGGCGTGGATGGCAAGCGCGTAGCTGCGCTGGAAATTCTCATCGATACGCCATACGTGAAAGAGCTGATCAAGCGGGGGGAGGTCGACAAGCTGAAGGAGGCGATGGAAAACAGTACGCAAGAGGGGGGGCAAACCTTCGATCAGGCGCTGTATGAACTTTACGCTCAGGGCCGGATCACTGAAGAGCAGGCGCTGGCGAACGCAGACAGTGCCAATAACCTCCGCATCCGTATCAAACAGCTCGAAATTGCTCGCAAGCACCCCATACAACGAAAGGTGAGCACACTGGCGGATACCGGAGGCTTACGTATCGAGGGGAGGGAGCCGCCAATGGTGTTGCGAAAGCCTGGCAGTCTCGGGGGCACGTGAAGGGGGGCCACCACTCGAGCTCTGGGTGGTGGTGGGCCGGGGACGGAATCCTGCCATGGGGCGGTAGGGTTCCGGCCCTGCCCAATCATAAAGCGGAAGGGTCATTTCTCGGGGCAGGCGGCTCTGGCTCCAGCCCTAGGGCCCAGTTTAGGTAAGCCTCTGAGCCGGCCGTTACTTGCAGTGCGATCACTTCCGGTACTGCATACGAGTGTCGTTCCCGTATGGCGCGTTCTAGGTTCGAGAAGTTCTCTGCGGCCGACTTGATGATGAGAAGATACTCCGCATCCTGGCGAATGCTACCTTGCCAAATGTAAACGGAACGAATCGGGCCGATGATGTTCACGCACGCCGCCAGGCGCTCGCGTACACAGTGATCGGCAAGTTGCCTTGCTTCGTCTTCGTTGCTTGCCGTGACTAGCACCACGTAAAGCGTGCTCGATGCCATGGGGCACCTCCTTGTTACGTTGGAACGCTAGTGTCCGTTGTGACCCTTTGCTGCCAATGTTGTACCAGCTGTAGATAATCGATCTCGCCTTGATGCGGTGGCATGGGGCGAGGGGAGAAGGCAGTTCGGCGACTGTGCCTCCGGACCCACGCCTGAAGCCGTTGCAAGAAACGTCGCTGCCGCGAGCCCGGCAACACCCCCCGTTGCATGAGCTCCCATTCCAAAACCTCTCGCACCCGTTGATGCAGGTAGCCGCGCCGACAAATGTCGGCGAGGGAGTTTGCTAGATTGCGAGCACTCAATTGCCCCTCGAGCATGACGCTGTGAGCAACATCCACCACGCCATCCACGTCAAGGTGCTGATCTTGGTAGAGGCAAGCTGCACTTTGAAAGTAATCGAAGGCAGGAACCAGCCGAGGGCCGAAGGGTTCGAATACCTTCGGCGGCGAGAGACGCTCGAGATGGATATAGATTCTTTCCACTGCGGCGACCGGACGCAACTTGCGCGCAAGCACCTGCGCTTCGTCGATCAGCTCAGGATCGACCCCGATGCGCTGGAGAATGTTCGGCAAATCACCTGCGGCAAGACGACCGGCGAGAAGGTCGGCATATAACGAATAGATAATCGGGTCGGATTCCCAGTCATCGCCGAATAAGACTTCGCGGGCGTTGTCAGGGAATTCATTGCGCTGACGTAAAAGGACCGTAAGCTTGTAGCCCACTTGCTCACGCAAGTTGCGGAAGCGGCCGCGCATGATGTGTTGCAGCTGGTTCTTAAAGGTGATGCCGTCGTACTCCGTCCCGTCGAGGGCAAGCTTTTCCTTGATTGCCTTGGCAATTTGCGGCGGGCTTGCTGAGATGAAGAACACGCGCACCTCCCGCCCTTGCTGCCGGGCGACACGGCGTAACTGACGAATGAGGGTGACGACGCCCGGAACCGTCACTTTGTCTTCGGGTTTTTCAAAGGGAATCTTCACCAAGTCGCGAAAAGAGTCGAACTCACTGCGTAAGTAGGTTTTGTCGAGATCCCAGCGGAAGACAACTGGTGTCGGGTGCAGCGTCGCCATCAGACCAGTGCGTTAAAGACCTTTGAGCGTCTGTCGGATCTCTGGCACGACGCCATCACGCACAGCTTTAGCGGCGACTTTGATTGCGTTGCCGATGGCGCGCGCTTCCGACCGGCCGTGAGCCTTAATGAGCAGGTGTTCGAAGCCTAAAATCGGGGCACCTCCGTAAGCCGTGTAGTCCGTAAGACTGCGAAGGCGGTCGAGCCCACTTTCCAGTACGCGCAACCCCAGGCGATACCGCCAGCTCTCTCGTGCGGCGCTGCCCGCTAATTCGCTCAAGCTATCTGCAATGCCTTCGAGGAGCTTCAGCACCACGTTCCCAGTGAAACCCTCGGTTACGATGACGTCGGCCTTGCCTCTGATGAGTTCGTGACCTTCGATGTTGCCCACGAAGTTGACGCCGGGAACATGGCTGAGTCGGCGGTATGCCTCGACGAGAATTTCGCCTCCTTTATTGTCTTCACTGCCCATGTTGAGCAGGCCAACGCGAGGGCTCGGTACTTTGGAAATCCTCCGCGCGTAGGCGCTACCCATGATGGCGAACTGCACGAGTTCCGTTGCCTCGCACCGAATGGTTGCCCCAACGTCAAGGAGCAAAGCAAGTTGGTCTTGCCCTGGGTATTCCGTCTGGCGGGGATAAACCGAGGCAAGTGCCGCACGGCGGATGCCAGGGAGGAAACGGAAATGGCGTGCGCAAGCAAGCACGGCAGCACCCGTGTTGCCTGCGGTTACCGCGGCATCCGCCTGTCCGCGAGCAACCAGTTCTACTGTCGTGATCACTGAGGCGCGTGGCTTGTTTCGGACAGCATCGTGGGGTTCTTCTGCCATGCCAATGGCCTGCTCCGCATGGTAAACCTCGATCCGCTCCGGCCGATATTGTACCCGGTCGAGATTCGACTGGATTTGCTTTTCATCCCCGACCAGGACCACCTCGATCTGGGTCTCAAGGCTGATAGCAGCCGCGCCCTTGACGACCTCCTCGGGTGCGTGGTCTCCTCCCATGGCATCGACCGCGATCGTCGGCATGCCCCGTTTTCTAGCAAAGAAATTTCTTTCGTGGGTTCACTTCTTGGAAATTTTCTCCACGAGGCCGTGGACTGGTTTTGGAAATCGCCTAGCGGAAGGCGATGGAGTTCTGTGGGTCAGAATGTGCCTCGTTGTGCCCGCCTAGGGGTTGGAGGCGGTTGGACGATGAGGGTCGTCGGAAGAAGGGCGATGCTCAATAGGCGCCCTCCTGCGCCGCTTCGGTTTGTTACTGCCTATCGCCTCCCGTGCATTGACAAGCTCAGATGCCTTCTCTAGTCGGTTAGCCTTACTCTTGTCGGGAGTCCTACCCATGGAATACGCGGTGATTCGGACTGGCGGAAAGCAATATCGGGTCGTTCCCGGGGAAGTGTTGCGCGTCGAGAAGTTGGATGTTGAGCCCGGCAGTGAAGTTGAATTTTCGGAAGTTTTAATGGCTAGCGATGCTAGCGGGCTCAAGGTAGGGCAACCGACCGTTCCAGGAGCGAAAGTTGTCGCCCGGGTGGTCCGCCAAGGTAAGGCGAAAAAAATCCTGGTGTTCAAGAAGAAACGCCGCAAAAACTATCGTCGCCGTTATGGGCACCGACAGCCTTTCACGGAAATTCGGGTGACCGCGATTCAAGTAGGAGGCTGAGACCATGGCGCACAAAAAGGGGCAAGGGAGTACGCGAAACGGCCGGGATAGCCAAGGGCAACGCCGGGGAGTGAAGATTTTTGCCGGGCAACGGGTAAAAGCGGGAAACATCCTTGTGCGACAGTTGGGCACGAAGATTTATCCCGGCGAAAACGTGGGCATGGGGCGAGACTATACTCTGTTTGCCAAAGTTGACGGCATTGTCCATTACGAGCGCATGGGGCGCGACCGACGCCAAGTGCACGTCCTGCCGGCGTAGTTGGAATTCATCGCCAGTTACTTTAGGCGTGCTCTAGACGCCGCGTTTCGGGAAGGCGCCCGGAACGCTAACCTTGTGCCGTCATGAAGTTTGTCGATGAAGTCGAAGTTTACGTGCGTGGCGGCGATGGGGGACGTGGCTGCATCAGTTTCTGCCGTGAGAAGTACCGCCCGAAGGGGGGCCCGGATGGCGGGGACGGCGGCGATGGGGGTGATGTCGTGCTCGTGGCCGACGCTGGTATGAGCACGCTGCTCGATTTTCGCTTTCAGCCCGAATTGCGGGCGAAACGAGGCGAACATGGCCGGGGCAAACAACAGTATGGCAAGAGGGGCGATGATGTGGTGGCTCGGGTACCCTGCGGCACCCTGGTGTTCGATGCGGACACCGGAGCCTTGATTGCTGACCTGCGGGCACACGGCGAGCGAGTGGTGGTGGCACATGGGGGGCGGGGAGGCAAAGGCAATATGCACTTTGCGACACCGACGAACCGAGCTCCGCGCTACGCCCAGCCCGGCACCCCAGGAGAAGAGCGACGCCTGAGACTCGAGTTGCAATTGTTGGCGGATGTTGGCATTGTCGGGTTTCCGAACGTAGGCAAGTCGAGCTTGCTGCGGCGCGTCTCGGCGGCGCGTCCGCGCGTGGCGGATTACCCGTTTACCACTCTCGTCCCCTCCCTTGGCGTAGCTCGTGTGGACGACGACCTGAGCTTCGTGCTGGCAGACTTGCCAGGATTGATTGAAGGCGCGCATGAGGGGTGTGGCCTTGGCGATCGGTTTTTGCGACACGTGGCGCGCACGAAGTTGCTGCTGCACCTGCTCGACATCGGCGGCTGTAGCGGACGCGATCCAGTGGAGGACTTCGACAAAATTAACCGCGAGCTGGCAGCGTTCGACCCGCGTTTGGCGGAAAAGCCGCAAATCGTAGCCGGAAACAAAATCGACCTTACCGGTGCTCGAGCTTGCTATGAGGAAGCGAAAAGGAAACTTGCCGAACGGGGAATCGAGCTGCACGCCATTTCAGCTGCCACAGGAGCAGGAGTCGGGAGCTTGATGAAACTGGTGGCCCAAAGGTGGCGTGAATTGAGTGACCTAGAGAGGAGAGGGCGCTCCCGGGAGGTCATGCCCGGCGACCGGGTTATCGCATGACGGACCAACTCGAGGCGAAGCAGCAGCGCTTACGGCAAATTCGCCGGGCAGTGGTTAAGATCGGCAGCAGCATTCTCTCCTCGGAGAGCGGGATTGACGAAGGGCGGCTTGCTAGTCTGGTTTCGGAGCTGTGTGCCCTGCACCGCAGAGGTATCGCCCTCGTGGTGGTCACTTCCGGTGCTGTGGCTGCAGGGATGGCTCGTCTAGGTAAGCGCCACCGCCCAAAATCGATCCCTGAACGGCAGGCCGCTGCGGCTGTTGGGCAGATCGACTTGATGGCGCTTTATAAGAAGTACGCGTCCGAGCATGGAGTTCAAGTTGCGCAGATCCTTCTCACTCACGATGATCTAGCCTCGCGACGGCGTTACCTGAATGCACGACATACGTTGGAAGAGCTGCTGGCTGCGCGCATTTTGCCAGTGGCAAACGAAAACGACACGGTAGTCACCGACGAGCTGCGCAATTTTGGAGATAACGATAACTTGTCCGCTCTCATTGCCGGATTGGTGGAGGCGGATCTTCTGGTGCTGCTGAGCGACGTGGAGGGGGTGTTCACGACAAACCCTTTGCGGGATCCGTCGGCGCGGCTGGTAGAACTCATTGCGCAAGCTCGCCGCCCTAGCGGGATCGTGGTGGATGGGCAGGGTCGTTTGGGGACCGGTGGCATGGCATCGAAACTGGCCGCGGCACGCAAGGCGGCACACGCAGGCATTCCCACGATCATTGCCAGTGGCTTGCAGCCAGGGGTGCTGCTGCGGGTGTTTGACGCGAATGAACGTGTTGGCACGTTGGTGTTACCGAGTACCGATCGGCTCCAGCGCCGCAAGCATTGGATCGCGTATAATCTCCGTCCAGCCGGAACGATCACTGTCGATCGTGGAGCCTTCGAAGCGGTGGTGTTCCGGGGACGCAGTTTGCTCCCGTCGGGCATCCGCTCGGTGGAGGGCAAGTTCGATGCCGGCGATTGTGTCCGCTGTGTCACCGAAGGCGGAGAGGAATTTGCCCGCGGTCTGGTCAACTACACTGCCAGTGAGCTCGAGCAAATTCGCGGGTTGCACAGCAGCCAAATCGAGGCCGTGCTGGGTTATAAGGGTACCGACGAAGCCATTCACCGCAATGACCTGGTCCTGACTGGCGAATTTGCCACTCCGAGTACCGCGCAAGGAAGCTAAGGGACTAGCGCCGCTTTTGCGTCTGCCCGCGCAGACGAGCGCCGCGAAGAATCTCCTAAGCGCGGCGGTAGCGTTGTAAACGCTCTAGATCGGCTTGCTTCAACGTGCCCAGCCGGCAGACATCCATGTTGTCCTCGAGATCTGCCAGTTTGACCCGTCTGGCGATCGGGTTGGCGGCCGCGCGTAAGATGAACGCTTCATAGGACTCACCGGGGCGACGCGTCAGCGCATGCACAGCGGCAACCACTTTACGAGGAAATCCTCGGGCGCGTAAATCCGCGAGCGTGTATTCCGAGTCTTCGACCACATCGTGCAAGGCGGCAGCCATGCGGGCTGCATCGTCGTCCATCGCCAGCATCACACGCAAAACGTGCAGGATGTAAGGGGCGCCAGCCTTGTCGGTCCTGCCACGGTGAGCATGTAGCGCGAGCTCGAGGGCATCCTCGATGGTCGCCCCCAGGGACGAGGCACCTGCTCCCTGAGAGGGAGAGTTCGTTTCGGCTCCGTCAGCTTTCGTGGCCTGAGCGGTCCACAGATCCGTGCTTTGGGGTGGCAAGGTTGTACGCTGCTCGGAGCTGGGGGAGTGACACTTCCGGCTGATCGAGCGGCTTCGGTTCATGGCAGTGGACGAACAGTTACGAAACTGTGCTCAGCCCTCCATTAAGAGCGGCGTCGTGCGCCACGAAAGTCGGGTTTGCGTTTCTCGAGAAAGGCTTTAACCCCTTCCTGTGACTCGGGCGTTTGATAGTACAACTCCAGGGCAGAGAAACCCAGCTCGGTGATCCCATTCATGTGCTCGGTATCCACGTTGAAGGATTGCTTGGCTAGTTTGATTGCCGTTGGGCTCATGCTGAGGATTTCTTGGCACCAGCGCTCCACTTCTGCTCGTAACTCACTCGCCGGTACTACTTTGTTGACAAGCCCCATTTCGAGCGCTTGTTGCGCTGTGTATTGGCGGCACAGAAACCAAATTTCACGAGCCTTCTTCTCACCAACGATTCGAGCCAGGTACGCCGTGCCAAAACCGGGATCGACGCTGCCGACCCGTGGACCTACTTGGCCGAAAATGGCTGTGTCTGCCGCGATCGTCAGGTCGCAAACCACGTGCAGAACATGACCGCCCCCAATTGCATAGCCGTTGACCATGGCGATCACTGGCTTGGGAATATTGCGAATCACACGATGGAGCTCGGCGACGTTCAGGCCAATGCCCGGCCCACCTGCGTAGCCTCCTGGCCCTCGCTCCTTCTGGTCGCCTCCTGAGCAAAACGCTTTATCCCCAGCTCCCGTGAGCACTACCACGCCAACGTCGTCGTCCGCCCAAGCGTCGCGAAACGCGTGGATCATTTCGTTGACCGTTTGCGCGCGAAAAGCGTTGCGCCGTTCTGGGCGATTGATGGTGATCCAAGCAACCCCTTGATGTTTTTCGTACAGGATATCTTGGTACGGCATAGCTCACTGCCTGCCTTGCTTGCCGCGACGACGCAAGCCCTTTCGTCCGCCCCTTCACGACCCGTGGGGGCAAGTTTAGGCCCTTGGCCCCGGCGTGAAATGCGCTTGGGAGCAGGTAACGCACCATGCCCCCAAGCACCAATCCGGGCCACGTTACGGGTAGCAGGTAAGCCGTAGCATGCTGGTCTTGCGCTTCGGTCGTGGCAGGGATCCGTCGAAGGCAGTGGTGCGGATGACCACCCGCCGTTTGGCCTTGTCCTTGGGCGTCTGTACCACCAGCGCCTTCATCTCCAGCG